>CAWEFM010000004.1:0-744500 GCA_963808345.1 uncultured Actinomycetota bacterium
CTTGTTTCAGGCGCCGTCCGTTAGAAGCTTGAGCCAGCAGTTGGGCAAACGTGCGAGCGAGGTGGAAGTAGTCCCCGTTGAGGTCCTCAAAGAGGGTACCGGCGTTCCGCTGTTCTGCATTCATCCCGCGGGCGGGGTGAGTTGGCCGTATCGACCTCTTGGTAAATACTTGGACCGCCCGATCATCGGAATTCAACGAACCCTGCAGGGCGAAGAAGCTGAACCGCGGTCAATTCGCGATATGGCGAAAAACTATGCCGACAGAATCCAAGGGGTTTATCCTACCGGGCCCTACAATCTTCTCGGCTGGTCTTTTGGCGGCGTCGTCGCGCATGAACTTGCTATCGAGCTCCAGCGACGCGGATGCATAATCGCATCCCTCATCATTCTCGACGCTCGACCCACTATCGACAGCGTCACCCATGCCTTACACGAGAAGCTCATACTGGAAGAAGTCTTGAAAGAAGTCTTGGGGTTCTATGATGTAGATATTCCAGAACAGGATGGTCCGCTTACCTACCAGCAGGTAGAAGAACTAGTCCGCGAACGAGGAGCCGTAGAATTTTCTCGATACAAGCAGCTTCTGGATTCGACTGTTCAAACACTTAGTAGTAGCATCGCGCTGCATCGAGCTCACGAACCCGGTGTTTTCGATGGTAATACGACCATATTTTCTGCTTTGACGGATGAGAAGATTCTGAGTTCGTCTCTTCTAAAAAGTTGGCGGCCTTATGTTGCTGGCCACATTACCGAGTACTCGATCGACTGCAGACATGAAGATATGCTGACTGCCGAATCGCTCAGCCTTTACGGCCAACAACTCAAATCTTCATTGGAGGCTTAAGATATGTGATGAGCATGATCTCTCCCTATCGCAAGAATTATCAGGCTTCGTCCCTACTGACAAGCCGACGACGCAAAAGGTGACTCGACAACGGCCGACCACGCCGGCTGCCGAGGCAGGTGCCGTGCATCCGGTGAAACAACCTGCTGATATATCCGGGATCGGCCATCCCTGCCCGCCTGGCGACCTGTTGCACCGGAATATCCCATCGCATCAGTAAGGTTCACGCTTCTGTTATGCGCGTTCGATGATCACTCCTGCACGGTGCGCCCGGTACGGCGATGCTCGAGCGTGGTCAGATGTCGCCGCGTTATGCCGAGGTCATGCGCCACGTCAGGTACCGACGTTAACTCGACATGGCGCCGGACCGTACCAGCGGACGCGGCTCGTTAGGCCGAAGCAGTTGACTGGCCGGGCGCGGACGAACTATCTGCGGCCACCAGAACCAACGTCCCAGCAGCGCGGCGATAGACGGTGTCATGAACGCCCGCACGACCAAGGTGTCGAACAACAGTCCCAGGCCGATGGTGGTACCGATCTGACCGATAATCCGCAAATCACTGACCACCATCGAGCCCATAGTGAAAGCAAACACCAGCCCTGCCGAGGTGACGACCTTACCGGTGCCGCCCATCGCGCGGATGATACCGGTATTTAGGCCAGCGGCTATTTCCTCTTTGAACCGAGATACCAACAACAGGTTATAGTCAGAACCCACCGCCAAAAGGATGATGACCGACATCGCCAGCACCATCCAATGCAATTCGATACCCAGAATATACTGCCAGGCCAGCACAGACAGCCCAAACGATGCGCCCAACGAAAGTGCCACCGTACCCACGATAACCAGTGCGGCCACAAAACTTCGCGTGATGATGAGCATGATGACGAAAATAAGGCAAAGCGAAGCAATTCCCGCAATCAAGAGATCGTATTTGGACCCGTCTCGCCAGTCCTTCGCGGTCGACGCGGTGCCTGCGAGATAGATCTTGGCGTTCGCCAGAGGTGTCCCCTTGAGCGCCTCCTCGGCCGCCCTCTTTATCCGATCGATACGGGCGATGCCCTCGGACGTCGCGGGATCGCCCCTATGCGAAATTGTGAATCGAGCCGCTTTCCCATCTGGAGAAAGAAATGAATTCATCGCGCGCTGGAAGTCCGTATTCTTGAAAATTTCCGGAGGCAGATAGAAGGAATCGTCGTTCCTCGCGGCGTCGAACGCCTTTCCCATCGTGGTGGCGTTCTGGCTATTGTCGTCCATCTCGGCGAAGATCCCGGACATGGTGCTGTGCATGGTCAGCATCATGGTCCGCGCCGTCTGGATGGTTGCCATCAGCGGCGGGAAATACCGGACCATCTGTGGCAGAAGCGCATCCAATTGATTGAAGTTTGTGACCAAATCATGCAGCTTATCGCTAATCTCGTCAATACCGTCGATTGAATCAAATATGGATCTCAGCGACCAGCAGATGGGAATGTCGTAACAGTGCTTTTCCCAGTAGAAGTAGCTGCGGATTGGTCGAAAGAAATCCTCGAAATCCGCGATATGATCTCTTAGGTCTTCCGTGATCGCCGTCAGGTCACGCGTTTCGCCGACCATCTGATGAGTCGTGTCGGCGAGCTTTTGTATGAGTTCGTAAATGCTTTGCATTCGATCGGTCATTTTCGCCAGCTCGTCGGCCAGCTTGAGTATGTCGTTCATGCTGTTTTTCTGAAACTCCAGGGTTTGCAGCTGGCTGGCGTTTTGCATGCTGAGCAGAAACGGTATCGACGTGTGTTCGATCGGAGTTCCCTCGGGTCGGGTGATGCCCTGCACCCGGGAGATTCCTCGAACCCGGAAAACTCCCTTGGCTAATTTGTTCAATACCAGGAAGTCCGCTGGATTGCGCATATCGTGATCTGATTCGATCAGTAGGATTTCGGGCATCATTCGTGCCTGGGAGAAATGGCGATCGGCGGCCGCATACCCCAAATTTGCCGGAATATTTTCGGGTATATACAGCCGGTCGTTGTAGCTTGTTTTATAGCCCGGCAGTGTCAGCAGACCGATCAGCGCGATCGCGCAAGTGGCAGCCAGAATAGGCACCGGCCAGCGAACAATCGCGGTGCCGACCCGGCGCCATCGGCCAGCCCCGATGCTGCGCTTAGGCTCGAAAAGCCCGAAGCCACTTCCGACGGCCAGAACCGCCGGAACCAACGTCAGTGCGACCGCGACCGCAACGAGCATGCCGATTGCGCATGGGATGCCCAAAGTCTGAAAGTAGGGCATATGGGCAAAGCTTAGGCAGAAGATTGCCCCGGCGATCGTCAACCCGGAAGCCAGGACAACGGGAGCGACCCCACGGTATGTGGCGTAGTAGGACGTTTCCGGGTCCAGGCCGGCCTGACGCGCCTCTTGATACCGACCGAAGAAGAATATCCCGTAATCGGTTCCGGCCGCGATCCCGAGGGAGACCAGCAGATTAATTGCAAACGTCGAAAGTACAAGAATATCGTTATGGCCGAGAAACGCAACGATTCCCCGGGCTGCGCCTAATTCGATCCCAACCATGACCAACAGCAGAACCACGGTGATGACCGAACGATAGACAAGGAGCAGCATCGTGAAGATCATTACGACGCTTACCGCGGTGATTTTCAGAATGGACTTGTCACCACTGTGGTGCATATCCGAAACGAGCGGTGCCGGGCCGGTAACATACACCTTGACCACGTGAGGCGGCGGCATCCGCTTTATGATATTCCGGACCGCGTCCACGGATTCGTCCCCCAAGGCCGTGCCTTGATTGCCGGCCAGATTCAATTGCACATACGCGGCCTTGCCGTCGGGGCTTTGCGCGCCCGCCGCCGTGAGTCGATCTCCCCATAAATCCTGCACATGCTCCACATGCTTCGGATCAGCTCTTAACTCACGAATCAATCCGGCATAGTACTTATGAGAATCATCGCCGAGCGGCTGCTGTCCCTCCAGTACGACCATCGCGAAACTGTCCGAGTCGGATTCTTTGAAGTCCTTGCCCATGCGCATCATGGCCTGCACCGACGGGGCGTTTTGGGGACTCATTGGGACGGAATGCCGCTGCCCGACCTGCTCCAGCGACGGAACTGCCAAAGTTAGGGTCAGAGTCAGCGCCACCCAAGCCAAAATGATGAACAGCGAGAACTTGCGAATTATCCGCGCCGCGAACTGCGGCTGGCCGCGTTCGGTGCTCATGCGGGCTTCAACAAGCAGAAGGTGAACGCGTTCACTGTCTCACTAACAAGGAACGAACCACCGAGCGGGGTCCTGGGGGCCGAAGTAGGGCACTGGCGGGTCGGGGGCGTACTTGTTGCGGCCACCAGAACCAGCGCCCCAGCAGCGCGGCGATCGACGGCGTGATGAACCCGCGTACGACCAGTGTGTCGAACAGCAGACCGAGACCGATGGTGGTTCCCAGCTGACCGAGAATGACTAGATCGCTGACCGCCATGGACATCATGGTTAAGGCGAACACCAGGCCTGCGGACGTCACGACCTTGCCGGTGCCGCCCATTGCGCGGATGATGCCCGTATTTATTCCGGCGGCTATTTCCTCTTTCATCCGCGAGACCAGCAGCAAATTATAGTCAGACCCCACTGCCAAAAGAATGATCACAGACATCGCGAGCACCACCCAGTGTATCTGTATGCCCAGGATGTACTGCCAGACCAGCACCGACAGCCCAAACGATGCGCCCAACGAAAGTGCCACCGTACCCACGATAACCAGGGCGGCAATAAAACTTCGCGTCATTATCAGCATGATGGTGAAGATCAGGCAGAGTGCAGCAATTCCCGCGATAAGTAGATCGTATTTGGATCCGTCCACCAAGTCTTTCACCATCGCTGCGGTGCCGGTTAGGTAAATCTTGGAATCTTCTAGCGGAGTTCCCTTGAGCGCCTCCTCGGCGGCGGTTTTTATCGCGTCGACTCGCGAGATGCCTTCGGGCGTCGCGGGATCGCCGCTTTGCGAAATGAGCATACGGACGGCCTTCCCGTCCGGCGAAAGAAACACTTTCATTACTCGTTTAAAGTCTTTGTCCTTGAAAAGCTCCGGCGGCAGGTAGAAGGAGTCGTCGTTTTTGGCAGTGTCGAAAGCTTTCCCCATAGCTGTCGCGTTATCGCTCGAGCTGTCCATCTGGTCGAACACCCCGGACATGGTGCTGTGCATCGTTAGCATCATGGTCTGCATGCTCTTCAGAGTCTCGATCATCGGCGGAAACTGGGTGAGCAGCTGCGGCATGACCACGTCGAGATTGTCCAGATTCTTCACGAGATCCTGCATTTTATCGCTAATCTCGTCAACTCCGTCAAACGTATCCCATATGGACCTCAACGACCAGCAGATGGGAATGTCATAGCAGTGCTTCTCCCAGTAGAAGTAGCTGCGGATTGGTCGAAAGAAATCCTCAAAATCTGCAATGTGATCCCGTAATTCATCGGTGATACCTTCGATCTCTTTCGTTTGAGCAATCGTGCGATGAGTCGCGTTCGAGAGCTGTTGCATCAGGTCATACATATGCTGCATTAGGTTGATCGTCATCGCCATCTCGTCGGCCTGCTTCAGCATGTCGTTCATGCGTTCTTTCATAAAGCTCATATTTTGCAGCTGGCCCGCCTGCGACATGCTGAGCATAAACGGTATCGACGTGTGCTCGATCGGAGTTCCCTCGGGCCGAGTTATGGCCTGCACCATGGAAATGCCTGGAACGGCGAAGATACCCTTTGCTAATTTATTCAAAACCAGGAAATCTGCCGGATTGCGCATATCGTGATCGGTCTCGAGCAACAGAATGTCGGGCACCATCATTCGTGCCGGGGGAAAATGTCGCTCTGCGGCCGTCAAGCCCAGGCTGGCGGGAATATCTTTAGGGATGTACTTTTCGTCATTGTAGCTGGCTTTGTATCCCGGCAGTGTCAGTAGCCCGATCAGCGCGATCGCGCACGTCGCGGCGAGAATGGGCGCGGGCCACCGAACGATGGCCGTGCCTACCCGCCGCCATCCACGGGCCCTGATCTTCCGCTTGCGCTCGAACAGACCGAAACGGCTTCCGACAGCAAGAACCGCCGGAACCAGCGTGAGCGCGACCGCCACAGCGACCAATATGCCGACCGCACAAGGGACACCCAGAGGCTGGAAATAGGGCAGTCGGGCAAAGCTCAGGCAGAAAACCGCTCCGGCGATAGTTAAACCGGAGGCCAAGACAACGGGCGCGACCCCGCGATATGTGGTGTAGTAAGCGGTCACCCGATCCTCGCCGGCCTGACGTGCCTCTTGATATCGACCGAAGAAGAATATCCCGTAGTCTGTTCCAGCCGCGATCCCGATGGATACCAGTAGATTGATGGCGTAGGTAGTAAGACCAACAACCTGGTGATCGCCGAGGAACGCAACGATTCCCCGGGCCACCTGCAATTCTATCCCGACCATCAGTAATAAAAGAATTACGGTGATAACCGAACGGTAGACGAGGAGCAGCATAAAGAAGATCACTGCGAGGCTTACCGCCGTGGTTAAGATGAGCGTCTTGTCGCCACTGCTGACCATATCCGCAGCGAGCGCCGCCGGGCCGGTGACATAGGCCTTGACCCCGGGCGGGGCCGGCGTTTGGTTCACAATTTTTTCGACGGCTTGCACCGATTCGTTCGCCGAGCTGTGGCCCACGTTACCGGAGAGGTCCACTATCACATACGTGCCCTTACCATCGGCGCTTTGCGCGGCGGCCGCCGTAAGTGGATCCCCCCAGAAATCCTGGATGTGCTGCACATGAGTGGGATCGTCTTTCAACTGACGAATCAAACGATTGTAGTACTGGTGAGCATCGTCGCCGAGGGGTTGCTGACTCTCCAAGACGATCATCGTCACACTGTCAGAATTAGATTCCTTGAAATCCGCGCCCATGCGCGTCATCGCCTTGAACGACGGCGCATCTTTGGGACTCAGCGATACTGAATGCTCTTTCTCGACCTGCTCCAGTGGGGGGACGCCGATATTAATGATGACGGTGATCGCCAACCACGCCAAGATGATCGGCACCGAAAATCGACGGATCATACGCGCTACGAATGGTGGCGTGGTGTGTTCGTTACCCATGTTCCTCACTCATGCCACCTTCAGCGTGCAGAAGGTAAAGGCGTTCACTTCGTTCGATATTCGTTCGGCCTTGACTTCACCGTCCACCACGACGCGGCAGCCGATACTGTCACTATCGCCCTGTGCGACGAGACTTCCCGCCACCGCCGCCTGCGTGATCGCGAACTTCAACGACCATGGCAGGCTTGCTCCCTTAACAAGCCGCGGGTCACCATCGACGTCGAAATAGCTGATGTTGGCCACGGTGCCTGGGGGGCCGAAGACCTCGTACGTCAGCTGCTTGGGGTCGAAAGGTTTGGTGTCGTTGATTTTGGTGTCGGCATACGAGGGGCGCTTCTCAGAGCCGAAGATGCCGTGCAGCCTCGACACGGTCAATCCTCCGGCACCGATCACCACCAATATGACCAGCGGAACCCAGAGCCGCCTCAAAACCCCGAAAATCGCAAATCCCCTCTATCCGGTTCCATACCCGGCTCCAAGTCATCCGCTCGAACATGCAACTACGCATCGGCTGCGATCCGCCGCCCAGCGGCACCTCGGATGCGGTGGGCGTCGCAGGCTGGCCAGGCGGCGGTCACTGTAAGCGAGCGGCGCCTCGGGATAGCGGCACCCGATCTAGATGAGTAAACCACCCTGATGACCTCTACATCGGGTCTTTCCCAACGCGATACCGAACGTCGCGCGAACACGTGTGTAAGGGCACGGAACCGTCGCCCGCATCACCCACAAATCACGTCGCGTGCGTTTTCCTCTGGCGGTGGTCCGGCTTGCCTTCGGGCGCACACGCACGGGAGAGAAGAAGCGTCAACGTGCGGCGGCGCTCCTACAAGCCGCGCACTCGACGTCTTTCTTGCCGCCCGCTCATTGGCGGACCCCTTGTGCAGATCGCCCACCCCCCGCAGGGGCTGACCGACGCCTACGCGCCGGAGGTCCCACCCCCGAGTGCAACCTCGAGTTCACATCCGCGCTCACCCGACTGACCGCTACCTGCGTCGGTCTCCTCTCCGATTCGACTGCGCGAAACAAAGACCTGACAACTTGAGCACAAGACCGTAGCTCAGCCCTGTTCAAGACCCGTTGGCGGTGCGGCATGAACTTCTTCCAGCCGCACCGACGCGATCGAAGCCTCCGTCTGAGAAGAAAATGACGGCCAGACATCGCAGTACTTCCGTGGCACCGAGCGCCGAATCGAGATCCGAGTCGATATCGCGGACTCGCGGAAGGATGCGGTTCTACGACAAGGACACTGTGGCGCTCGGCCGAACCTGGCCTTCATCCCATTCGAAAGTCGTCACCGCCGGATCCGTGCGCCGCGGACCAATACCTGGGCTGTGTCAGGAGTCCTGATAGCTCGAATTAAGGACTTCGTCGAAAACCGGACCGATCCTGTTGGCCTCCGGTATGTTTCGCCCAGACTAATGTCAACCAGACGGTCTGGAGGACCGATGAGCGTCAATCCGTTTGACGACGACAATGGCAGCTTTTTCGTCTTGGTCAACAACGAGGAACAACACAGCCTGTGGCCGGCCTTCGCCGACGTTCCAGCCGGCTGGCGGGTGGTTTACGGCGAAGCGGACCGCGCTGCGTGTCTGGAGTACATCGAACAGAATTGGACCGATATACGGCCGAAGAGTCTGCGCCAGAGGCTGGAAGAGGGCCGAGGTTTTGATGTGTAGTGCCACGGCGCGCTAGCGGGCCTTCCCGCAAAGGAAACCGAAGCCTTTGACCTGCTTTGGATTGCTGCTGCGCGATGCGCTCACCGTCATGCAGCGTCAGCGGTAAACAAGCGAGAAGTGCCGCGCCCTCGGTCGCCGACTGGTGCCTCAGGCTCCGCCCATGCCCTGGGTTATCAGCGAGACACCAACCACTGCGAGGATGGCTACCGTGAGCTTCCGTCGGTGAGCCTGCGCCCAGTCCTGCAGCCGTCGCAGGAACTGTTGGGTTTTAGCCGGCCTGGCCAGATTGCTGACGAGAATGATCTCTTCGATCGTAAGCATCGCGATGACGAATGTCATTGCGGCAGTGATCTGCACGCCGAACGAGGCTCCCGAGGCCACGATGATAGCGAGCACGAAGACAGCCCCGTCGAGGCTTGGCCCCATTATTGCGACGCCGATCACGAAGGCTACCCACACCGAACCGTTTTCCCACGCACTGCGGACGCGCCTGAGCAGCCGCCGGATTACAGATGATCCGCCCTCCGTCGCCGCATCCGGGGTGGTGCCCAGCAGCCGCGAGATTGCCGTCGGTGTGTTTGAGTCCGGCACCAGCGTCGACGTGCCCGATGCCTCCTGGTGCGCCCCGTGGCGGCCCTTCGGGTGGGCCAGTTGACGCGTCGCGAAGCGCACTCCCAAAGCCGCGGCGATCACTAGCGTGAGCGCGCCCATGCCGATCTCAACGTGGCGGATGGTGGAGTTCGCTGTCGGGTGGGCAAACTTCATTACAAAGGAGTCGAAGACTGGTGTGACGTGCAGCACCACCAGCGGAACCAGCAAGGTATAAAAGCCCGCTATCGCGCAGCCCGCCCAATAGGCGAACAGGTTTTGCATTGGTCGTGGCCGGGAGATCATGAGAAGAATGACGCCGAGGCGGACCGGATGGAGCGTCAGCAAAAGCGCCAGCCCCAGCAAAGAGCCCCACATGGCCGGGAACACTACCCGTTCGGGACTTCTACGGTCGCGGGTAGCCGGGCCGTGGCTCGGTCACGGTCGAAACCTCGCCAGGTATTTCGCCAGGTGTTGGCCGCGTGGGCGCGGCGATGACACTCGACGTGTACGCCGATCTGTCGATTAAGACCTCAGGTCTGTTGCCGAAAGTGTGGCCGAAATGTGGGCCAAGAGAAGCGTAAACACACGCACATGCGGCGCGAAAAGCCGTGTACCAGCACGGAGCTTCTACAGTTTGAGAGCCCCCTGTCAGGATTGAACTGACGACCGCTCGCTTACAAGGCGAGTGCTCTACCACTGAGCTAAGGAGGCCGGTCTAACGACGTCAGGGTAGTGGCTGATAACCGCGAGAGTCACGCTGGCGTGACGGTGGCCGGGCAGGCCGGCGAACACCGCTGGATGGCACGCTGGCGTGACGCTCGGTGCGGGGACCGCACAGTTCATATGCCGTCGGGGCCCGCCCGGTCCTGGTCGACAATCCGCTGCGAACGTACCGCCCGCGGCCCCGGCCGCCGCGTCGCCCGCCGCCCGGGCAGCGGGATGCGGTCGGCGATGTTGCTCAGCGGGTTGATCATCAGGGTCAGCGACATGACGGCGTCCTGGAGGGTCTCGATGGTCGGCGCCAGCGCCTCCATCCCCGGGGTCAAGCGGTTCAGTGTGTCGGCGACGTTGGCGAGCTGTTCCAGCGGACCATTGCGTGCCGTCAACTTGTCGACCAGACCGCCCTCGGCAAGCAGCCGAACAATCAGCCCGTCCTCGGCGAGCAGCCGTTCGATGAGCCCGTCGTCGGCAACCAGCTGATCCACCAGGCCGCCGGGCTTCAAAGCACGCTCGAGGCCACCGCCTTCGGCGGTCAGCCGGTCGAGCAAGCCGCCCGGCGCGGTCAGCATGTCGACGACGCCGCCGGGACGCAGCAGCCGGTCCATCGGGCCATCCGGCGCGAGCGCGCGCCCCAGCGGGGCGTCGTCGTCCAGCAGTCGGGCCAGCCGGTTGGCCCGCCCTAGCGCATCGTCGATCCCCAGCATGTGAGCGACCGTATTTCCCGGTGGCTGCCCGTCGACTTCAGCGACGGCTCGCTTGGCCAGACCAACCGCCGACGCCGCGACGCCCAGACCAGCATCAGCAGCGGCAAGCCCCACCCGCGCGGGAGCAGTGGCCACGGCCGCCAAGCTTTTGCCGAAACTCATCCCCCGAGTGTATTCGCGGCGCAGGCCGAGCCGTCGGCAACCGGTTCGCACCAAATTCACAGCGCCCGCACAGCCGCCGTCGTGGCTGTCCACAGCTGAATAAGGGCAAATAGACAGATGCCAGTGCTCGGCGCAACTGAAACGACACCGGAGGCACGTGTCCTCGTCGTCGATGACGAAGACAACATCGTCGAGCTTTTATCGGTGAGCCTCAAATTTCAGGGCTTCGAAGTCCACACGGCCACGAATGGGGCGGCGGCGCTGGACCGCGCCCGCGAGGTGCACCCCGACGCGGTCATCCTCGACGTGATGATGCCCGGCATGGACGGCTTCGGGGTGTTGCGCCGGCTGCGCGCCGACGGCATCGACGCGCCCGCGTTGTTCTTGACCGCCCGCGACTCACTGCAGGACAAGATCGCCGGATTGACCCTCGGCGGCGACGACTACGTCACCAAACCGTTCAGCCTGGAAGAGGTCGTCGCTCGCCTACGGGTCATCCTGCGACGCACCGGCAAGGGCAGCACCGAGCCGCGCAACGCCCGGCTGACCTTCGCCGACATCGAGCTCGACGAGGACACTCACGAGGTGTGGAAAGCCGGTGAGCCAGTGTCGTTGTCTCCCACTGAGTTCACGCTGCTGCGCTACTTCGTCATCAACGCCGGCACCGTGCTGAGCAAGCCGAAGATTCTCGACCACGTCTGGCGGTACGACTTCGGTGGGGACGTCAACGTCGTCGAGTCCTATGTGTCGTATCTGCGCCGCAAAATCGACACCGGCGAGCGGCGGTTGCTGCACACCTTGCGCGGGGTTGGTTACGTCTTGCGGGAGCCGCGGTGAACGTCGACCCATTCAGGCGATCAGGAAGCGCGCACTAGGCGAACAATACGAACATGACGCAACGTCGAGGAGGATTGCCGCTTCGGTTGGGGCTTGTAGCGGCCACCTTGATCCTGGTGACCTGCGGCCTGGCGGCATCCGGAGTCGCGGTCACCTCAATCTTGCGGCACAGCCTCATCAGCCGGGTCGATCAGACGCTGCTCGACGCGTCTCGCGGCTGGGCACTGGCTCCCCGGCGATTGCTGCCCGGCTCGAATGACAGCCCAAATCCCGGGCGCCCGCCGTCGAAGTTCTACGTGCGCGGCCTGGCCCGAGATGGCCGCATCTGGATGGCCGGCAACGACCGCGACGCCGAGCCGGCTCTGCCGGCCAACAACAACGTCGGTCCCTACCCGACGACCGTCGGTTCGGTCAACGGTTCTGAAGTGCGATGGCGGTCCATGACGGTCCGCGGCCCGCACGGTGAGCTCATCACGGTGGCCATCGACCTTTCCGACGTCCAGCACACCGTGCGCTCACTGCTGTGGCTGCAGGTCGGCATCGGTGCGGCCGTGCTGCTGGTGCTGGGCATCGCCGGGTACGCGGTGGTGAATCGCAGCCTGCGTCCGCTGACCGAAGTCGAGCGCACCGCCGCGGCGATCGCGGCCGGACAGTTGGATCGCCGCGTACCTGAACGAGATCCGCGCACCGAAGTGGGGCGGCTGTCGTTGGCGCTCAACGGCATGCTCGCCCAGATCCAACGTGCCGTGGCGTCCTCGGAGTCCTCGGCGGAGAAGGCCCGCACCTCCGAGGAGCGGATGCGCCGATTCATTACCGACGCGAGCCATGAGCTGCGCACACCGCTGACCACCATCCGCGGCTTCGCCGAGTTGTACCGCCAAGGCGCGGCCCGCGACGTCGAGATGCTGATGTCTCGCATCGAAAGCGAGTCGCGCCGAATGGGTTTGCTGGTCGAAGATCTGCTGCTGCTGGCCCGGCTGGATGCGCAACGCCCGCTGGAACGACGGCGGCTGGACCTGCTCGCGCTCGCCACCGACGCCGTGCACGACGCACAATCGATCGCCCCCAAACGTCACATCGCCATGGAGGTTGTCGACGGCCCAGGCACCCCGGAGGTGTTCGGCGACGAGGCCCGGCTGCGTCAGGTGTTGAGCAACCTGGTTGCCAACGCGCTGCAGCACACCCCGGAGACCGCCGACATCACGGTGCGGGTCGGCACCGACGGCGGCGATGCAGTGCTGGAGGTCGCCGACAAGGGCCCCGGCATGAGCCAGGAAGATGCTCAACGGGTGTTCGAGCGGTTTTACCGCACCGACATGTCACGGGCGCGCAGCAGCGGCGGCACCGGACTGGGGCTGTCGATCGTCGACTCGCTCGTGCACGCTCACGGCGGCAGAGTCACGGTGAACACCGCACCCGGCCAGGGCTGTTGTTTCCACGTGAGCTTGCCACGAGTCACCGACGTACCCGCGCACGTCGGCTGACGCCGACGACCCGCGTCGCCCGGCTTTCAGCCGCGCTCGCGATCGCCGCCGGGCTGATGGCGGCGACCCGCGTCGCCCGGCTTTCAGCCGCGCTCGCGATCGCCGCCGGGCTGACGCCGACAGCTCAAACCAGCTGCGCGAGAGCCTCTTTGATCTTGGTCTGAGCTTCGTCCAGCGACTCGGGCGACGGATCGGTGTCGACGTTGGCGAAGCCGAAATCGCTCAGCTCGCGCGCCGGGAACACATGGACGTGCAGATGCGGCACCTCAAGCCCCGCGATGATCAGCCCGGCGCGATCAGCACTGAACGCGCGGCACACCGCTTTCCCGATCAGCTGCGCCACCGCCATCACCCGTCCGAACACCACCTGGTCGAGTTCTTGCCACTGGTCGATCTCGGCGCGCGGCACCACCAACGTGTGGCCCTGCGTCATGGGCTGAATCGTCAGGAACGCGACGATGTCGTCGTCCTCGTAGACAAACCGGCCGGGCAGTTCTCCGTTGATGATCTTGCTGAACAGGGTGGCCATGCAGTCCAGCCTATGGGCCGACGACGATGGCAGCGCCGAGCCCGGCAAGCAATTGCGGGTCGGCCTCGCTCACTCGTCGTTGCCGAAGGTCATCACATCGAGGTTCCAGTAACCGCGCATGTTGGTGATAAGACCTTCGTCGTCGACCCGGTAGGTGAAGACACCGCGCACGGTGCTGGTCAATCCGTTGTCGAACTTGCTGCGCAGCACCATAGATATGGGCGATCTCGTTCGGCGAACTGGACGGAAAGCTTTCCTCGCAGGTGATGGTGAGCTGGTTGGCGGCGATATTGGTGTCGAAGAACGCCGCCACCTCGTTTTTACCGCGAACGCCGGTGCCGTCGGGGTTGGTGACGGACTTGCCGATGGGGTCTTCGATGACGACGTCGTCGGCCATCAAAGCCAGCCAGCCCTCGCGGTCGTGGGCCTGCGCACAGCGCCACGACGATTGCGAGGCGGTCAGCGCCGGTGACTGCTCGAGCGTTTCCTGCGACATGCTGCTACCGGTCCGCGTCGGTGTAACGGATGACGCCGCGAATGTTCTTGCCTTCCAACATGTCTTGGTAACCGTCGTTGATCTGCTCGAGCTTGTACTGACTGGTGATCATGTCATCGAGGTTAAGCTTGCCGGCTTTGTACATCGACAGCAGCTGCGGAATGTCGAATTGCGGGTTGCCGCCGCCGAAGATGGTGCCCTGCAGATTCTTCTGCATCAACGTCAGCATCGCCAGGTTCAAGTTGACGTTGGTGTCCAACAGGCTGCCGATCGCGGTCAATACGCAGGTGCCGCCCTTGGCGGTCAGGTTCAGATAACTGTCGACATCGGCGCCCTGCAACTCGCCGACGGTGACGATGACTTTGTGGGCCATCAGACCGTATGAGACTTCCGCAACCCCCATCAGGGCGGCGTTGATATCGGGGTAGACATGCGTCGCACCGAATTTCAGCGCCTGGTCACGCTTCCACTCCACCGGGTCGATCGCGAAGATGTAGCGGGCGCCGGCGGCCACGGCGCCCTGCAGCGCGGCCATGCCGACTCCGCCGACACCGACGATGGCGGCGTCCTGACCCGGCCGGAGGTCCGCGGCGCGAACAGCCGAGCCGTAGCCGGTGGTGACCCCGCAACCCACCAACGCGGCCACCTCGAAGGGCACCGACGGGTCGATCTTCACCACTGAGCTGCGGTGCACCACCATGTACGGGGAGAACGTGCCCAGCAGGGTCATCGGGAAGACGTCCTTTCCGCGCGCCTGGATGCGGAAGGTGCCGTCGGAAACCGTCGCGCCGCCCAGCAGCCCGGCGCCCAAGTCGCACAGGTTGCGCATGCCAGCCTGGCAGGTCGGACAGTGGCCGCACGACGGGATGAACGACAACACCACATGGTCACCCGGCGCGATGTCGTCCACCCCTGGGCCCACCTCGGTGACGATGCCCGCGCCCTCATGCCCACCGAGCACCGGGAAGCCGGCCATTGGGATCCCGCCAGTCACCAGGTGGTGGTCGGAGTGGCACATGCCGGCCGCTTCCATCTGGATCTTGACCTCGTCTTTGTGCGGGTCGCCGATCTCGATTTCCTCGATGGACCACGGCTGGTTGAATTCCCAGATCAGTGCGCCTTTGGTCTTCACCGTGAACCTGCTTTCGTCGTTGAACGTCGGTTAGGAACGGCCCGAGCTCCCCGCAAGCAACCGCTTGGTTGAGTGTAGGTCAGCAGGTGATCTGCGTCTCACGCGGAGCGGCCAGTGATCACCAGATCGGCACGGGGGTCTGGCCCAAAGGGTAGTAGCCGGGAAGCTTTTCACCGGCCAGGCCGCGCTCGATGCGCTTCTGCATGCCTGCCGACAGCTTCCCGTCTTTCATCAGCGCAATGTAGAGCGTCGAGACGTGACCGAAGTCGAAGAAGTCCCGCTGCCATTCGATGAGTTTGTCCGCGCTGAGCCGAAACCAGCTCCCGCCGATGCCGTAAATCTCTTGAGTGCCGCCCTCGCCATCGACGACCACCTGCTTCCAGAAACCGACGATCTCGCCCTGCCGGTCGTCGACGATCACCTTCTGGTACGGGTACTGCCAGTTCTCGAGCCCCTCCATCTCCAGGCCCAGCGCGATGTCCCGGATCTCGTCGCGCCCGACGCACATCACGTCTTCTTTGGGCCCGATGTTCCAGCCGTAAGTGGCGTCGGCTGCGTAGAAGTCGATCAGCGGTGTCCAGTCACCGGCCTGCTCACAATTTTTGTTGGCCTGCAGCCAGGACTGCACCCAGTCGTCGAGTTCTGCGCGTTCGAAAGACGTCTTGAATGACATCGTCAATCCTCTTTTCGCTTGATGAACAGGGCCTGTGTCGGGCACATCTCGACTGCCCGTTCGACTTCGTCCCGAGCTTCTTCGGGTGGCTCGGCATCGAGGATCTCGACTTTGCCCCGGTTGGGCACCTGAAAAAAGTCGGGCGCTTCCAGTTCGCACATGGCATGGCCCTGGCACAGATCGAAGTCGACTTCGATGCGGTAGCCCATGGTCAAGCCTTCGACGCGATCCGGCGGTAGCGCACCTTGGCGGGCTGGGCCAGTTGCACCACCATCTTCGAGTGGTCGTTGCGGTAGCTGTCGGCAGGTTGCGCCACCTCGAATCGATACTCACGTAACAGGACTGAGAAGATCGCCTTGATCTGCATGGTGGCGAACGCCGCGCCTACGCAGCGGTGCCGCCCGGCACCGAAAGGGATCCACGTCCACCGGTTCGCGATGTCGGCCTGCTCCGGCTTGTTGTACCGGTCCGGGTTGAACGCGTCAGGGTCGGGAAAGTCCTCGGGGATGCGATTGGAAATCGCCGGGGACGCAGCGACATAGTCGCCGTCGCGGATCGGGAAGCCTTCGACCTCGAACTCGCCCTTGGCCACCCGCATCAGGATGATCAGAGGCGGGTGCAGCCGAAGGGTTTCCTTGACCACATTGTCCAGCTTCGGGATCTGGCGCAGCGCATGAAAACTGACCTCCTGGCCGTCGGCGTAGAGCTCCACGAGCTCGGCGAGCACTTCGGCGTAAACCTCGGGGTGGCGGATCAGTTCGATCAGGGTCCACGCCGATGTGCCCGAACTGGTGTGGTGTCCGGCGAACATCAGTGAGATGAACATGCCGGTTACCTCGTCGGCGGAGAATCGCGGCTCGCCGTTGTCGTCCTTGATCGAGACCAGCACGTCAAGCATGTCCCGGTCACTCTTGCTGTCGGGTGGGTTGGCGATCCGCTGATTCATGATGTCTTGCACCAACGCGACCAAGTTTTTGCGGGCCTGGTCGCGGCGCTGGAAGCTCTCGATGGGCAGGTAGGCGTCGACGTAGCAGAGCGGATCGGTGCCACGCTCCAATTCGTGGTAGTAGTGCGCAAACCGTGAATCGAGCTGATTGCGGAACTTGCGCCCGATCAGACAGGCCGTCGAGGTGTAGATGGTGAGCTCGGCGAAGAAGTCGAGCAGGTCGATTTCACCCTCGTCGCCCCAGCCGGCGATCATCCGCTTCACTTCGCCCTCGATGGTGGCCGCGTGGCCCTTCATGTGCTCGCCGCGCAGCGCCGAGTTGTGCAGCATTTCCTTCCGCCGCTCCGGACTGGCGTCGAAGACCACGCCTTTGCCGAAGATCGGGGTCATGAACGGGTAAGCCTCGGCCTGGTCGAGATCTTCGTCGGCCGAGCGAAAGAAGAATTCGTTGGCCTCGGCGCCCGACAGCAGAATCACGTGCTTGTCTGCCAACTGGAACCAGCCGACGTTGCCGCACTCCGTACGGGTTCGCCGCATCAAACCGATCGGATCGGTCCGGAACTCCTCGAGGTGACCGTGTTCTTCTTCGCCGCCCGAAACCCGGGGCACCACAGCAGTGGTCATCTGCTCACTCCTCACCGGCGCTCGTGTCTCGCGCCGCATCGTCGTTTCGCGAAGTCATGAGTTCAAAGCCTTTTCGTCCAGTTTGAGTTGCTGGCGGTCCGTGGTCGCGGACAGCGGCGCCTCAGGCTGTATTTCCATGTTGGCGACGAACCCGCCGCGAGGGGTCTCTGCGACGAAGGTGATGGCCCGGGCCAGGTCAGATGCCCGCAGGAAGTAGTCGTGGCGGGCCTGGCCCCACTTGGCCCAGTCTTCGAGCGCCTGACCGATTGCCTCGGGCGGCAGACTCCAGCCCATGGCAGTCTTGGTAGGCCCGGGGTGCACGATCGAGGCCCGCACCCCGCTGCCTTCGAGTTCCATCTGCAGGTTGGTGACCATCGCCAGCAAAGCGGATTTCGCCGCCCCGTAGGCACCCATATGCGGGCGCTGACGCAGTGCGACATCTGATCCGACGAAAATGAGATCACCGCGCTGGCGGTCGATCATTCCGGGAAGCACTGCAGTGGTCAACCGGTTCGCGCCGATGAGATGTACTTGGATCTGCGACTCGAAAGCGTCGGTGTCGATTTCGTGCAGTCTGCCGAAGTAGGTGTCGCCGGCGCCGGTGACGAGCACCTCGATATCCCCGAGTTGTTCGGCGGCCTGATGAAGGAATCCTTTGACCGACTCGGGGTCGGTGACATCGAGGGGTAGCGCGATCGCCTCCCCTCCTTCGGCGCGGATGGTCTTGGCGAGCTCCTGGCACTTGTCGAGACGTCGTGCACCGAGGGCCACCGGAAAACCGTGTGCCGCAAGCTCGACGGCGGTGGCCGCGCCGATACCGGAGGAGGCGCCGGCGACAATGGCAGGACGACGAACCGGGTGCGGATCAAAGCGCGGCATTCAAGCCACCGCCACGCTCATCGGCAGGTGAGCGAAACCACGGACGTTGCTGGAGTGGACGCGAACGGCGTTGGCTTCGTCGATCTGATAGCCGCGGATGCGCCTGAACAACTCGGTGAGAGCTACCCGGGCCTCCATCCGGGCCAGGTGAGCACCCAGGCAGAAATGGGCTCCGCTGCCGAAACTCACGAGCTTGGAACCGATGTCGCGTCCGATCAGGTATTCGTCGGGGTTGTCGAACACCCGCTCGTCGCGGTGAGCCGAACCCGGCAGCAGCAACAGGACGTCACCGGCGGGAACGACGGTGTCGTAGAGGTCGAGGTCTGACGCGAGAGTTCGGGCCAGGATTTGGCTCGACGTGTCGTAGCGCAGGGTTTCTTCCACCCACTGCGGAATCAGCGACAAGTCGGTGTAGACCGGTGTCAGTTGGTCGGGGTTCTTGTGACCCCAAAAAGCGGCGTTGGCTAACAGTTTCGTGGTCGTTTCGTTGCCGGCGATCACCATCAGAAACAAGAAGCCGAGGATTTCGTCGTCGGTGAGCCGGTCGCCGTCGATCTCGGCGTCCAGCAGGGCCGAGGTCAGATCGTGGCTGGGCTTCGAGCGGCGCTCGGCGATCATCTGCTGGTAGTAGACGATCAAGTCGATCGACGCTTCAATCGCCGACGCCGGCACGTCGTTCACCCCGTCATCGCGGTGCATCACACCGTCGGCCAGGGCGCGGATCCGGTCGCGGTCAGCCACCGGCACGCCCATCAGCTCAGAGATCACGTCCATCGGCAATTTGCCGGCGAACTCTGCGACGTAGTCGACGGTCTGGCCGGCCGCCGCCTTGTCGAGCATCGCGTCGAGGTGTTGCACCGCGAGTTCGATGACCCGCGGCTCGAGTTCCCGGATCCGGCGCGGCGTGAAGCCTTTCGACACCAGCGTGCGCAGCCGCAGGTGGGCGGGATCGTCCATCGCCAGGAACGACATCGTCTTGGCCGCGTGCGGTCCGCGCGACACCGGGTCCAGCGAGACGCCGTCGCGGTTGGACAACGCGGTGCTGTTGCGGAAACCGTGAAGCACGTCGCGATGACGGGACAGCGCCCAAAAGCCGAGCTCGTCATTGTGGTACAGCGGCGCTTCGTCTCGTAACCGCTTGTAGTACGGGTAAGGATCCTCGTGAAAGTCGTAGTCGTATGGATCGAGCAGCGGCTTGTCGGTCTGAACGGTCATCGGTGATCTTTCCGGTCGCCGGGCAGGACGAGGCCGACGACATAGGCCAACCGGTCGGCGATCTGGTGGTAGGTGAAGGCCCCACTGGCGGCGTTGACCAGCGCACCGAAAAACGTCATCTCCAACGCCGACACCGTGCGCGGATCAGCGTCCGGACCGATCGCCGAAATGATGCGGCGATGAATTTCCGCGCCGATCCGGTCGCGGACGGTGCGCACCGCAGGATCGGCACTGCCGCCGAGCAGCGCCGTCGTGCAGGCCGCGGCGACTTCGGGTTCGTCGGCGACCACCAGCGCCAGATGACGCAGTGCCTTGTTCACCCGGGTCGGCATAGGTTCATTGACGTCGGTGAAGAACGGGACCTGTCGCACCAAGTCGAGGTACACCTCGGCGATCAGATGATTCTTCGAAGAGAAGTAGGTGTAAGCGGTTGCCGGGGCTACCTTGGCGCGGGCGGCGACCGTGCGCACGGTCAGGTCGGCATAGGACTTCTCGCGCAGGGTTTCCATCCCGGCGGCCAACACCTTGCGAAAGGTCTCCTCTTGCCTGCGGTTGCGCGGCGCCTTGGGCGGGAGATCGCTGGACGTGATCGCGATCACTGCATCGCTGGACACTTGTCCAAGTTATCTGATGGCCACCCAGGCAGGCAAGTCCGAAGTGAAACATGCAGCTTGTATTGGACCGAACCGCGCTGATCGCTCAGGTGGTCAACCGGCTCTTGCGCCTCCAGCGCTGCGGCGGCTATCGTTCTACTGACGCAACCGGACATGTGTCCACCAGATCCTTCAACGTGCGGCGGGAGCGGGATATGGCTTTGTTGGCGGATGGTGTGAGCGCACTGCTCATCGACGGCAAGTTGTCGGCCAGCAGCGCGGGCACCTTTCCAACCATCAACCCGGCCACCGAGGAAGTGCTCGGCAGCGCCGCCGACGCCAACGCCGACGACATGAGCCGGGCCATCGACGCGGCCCGACGGGCTTTTGACCACACCGACTGGTCACGCAACACCGAGTTGCGGGTGCGCTGTCTACGGCAGCTGCAGCAGGCGATGCGTGCACACGTCGAAGAACTCCGCGAAATCACCATCGCCGAGGTCGGCGCCCCGCGGATGCTGACCACCGTCGCGCAACTCGAAGGGCCGGTCGCCGACCTCACCTTCCCAGCCGACACCGCCGAAGGCTACGAGTGGAGCCAGGATCTGGGACAAGCCGCGCCGATGGGCATTCCCACCCGCCGCACCATCGCCAGGGAAGCTGTCGGGGTGGTCGGTGCAATCACACCGTGGAACTTCCCGCATCAAATCAACCTGGCCAAACTGGGTCCGGCGCTGGCGGCCGGCAACACCATCGTGCTCAAACCCGCACCCGACACCCCGTGGTGCGCCGCGGTTCTCGGCGAATTGATCGTCGATCACACCGACATCCCGCCGGGCGTTGTCAACATCGTCACCTCCAGCGACCACAGTGTCGGTGCGCTGCTGGCCAAAGATTCTCGGGTGGACATGGTGTCGTTCACCGGCTCGACGGCCACCGGCCGCAGCGTCATGGCCGACGCCGCCGCCACCATCAAAAAGGTGTTCCTAGAGCTGGGCGGCAAATCGGCGTTCATCGTGCTCGACGACGCCGATCTGGCCGGAGCGTGCTCGATGTCGGCCTTCACCGCCTCGATGCACGCCGGCCAGGGCTGTGCGATCACCACCCGACTGGTGGTGCCGCGTCACAGCTACGACGAGGCGGTCGCGATCGCCGCGGGAACCATGTCGTCGATCAAGCCCGGTGATCCCGACGACGCCGGCACAGTCTGCGGGCCGTTGATCTCAGCACGCCAGCGCGACCGAGTGCTGGGTTATCTCGATTCGGCGACCAGCGAAGGCGGAACCTTCGCCTGCGGTGGTGGCCGGCCCGCCGACCGGGCGACCGGCTTCTTCATCGAGCCCACCGTGATCGCCGGGCTCACGAATGACGCCCGGGTCGCGCGCGAGGAGATTTTCGGTCCGGTCCTCACGGTGATCGCCCACGACGGTGACGACGACGCAGTGCGGATCGCCAACGATTCCCCGTATGGGTTGTCGGGCACCGTGTTCGGCGCCGACACGAAGCGGGCGGCCGGGGTGGCGTCGCGACTGCGGGTGGGCACCGTCAACGTCAACGGCGGTGTCTGGTATTCCGCCGACGCGCCGTTCGGCGGATACAAGCAGTCCGGCAACGGCCGGGAGATGGGTTTGGCCGGGTTCGAGGAGTATCTCGAGACCAAGGTCGTTGCGACAGCGGTTTGATCTCGAGTGGCCAATCAGGGCGCAGCATTCCGCCAAAAGCGTGCGATAAGTGGCCACTCGGCCGGAGAGGTATGGCATGGGGCGGTTCGAGAACAAAGTTGCGATCGTCACGGGCTCCGGCGGCGGCATCGGCCAGGCGTACGCCGAAGCGCTGGCCCGTGAAGGTGCGGCCGTCGTCGTGGCCGACATCAACGACGAGGCCGCGCAAAGTGTGGCCAAGCAGATCAGCGCTGACGGTGGCACCGCGATCAGCATCCCGGTCGATGTTTCCGACCCGGACTCCGCCAACGCGATGGCCGACCGCACGCTGGCCGAATTCGGCGGTATCGACTTTCTGGTCAACAATGCCGCCATCTTCGGCGGCATGAAACTCGACTTCTTGCTCAGCGTCGACCCCGAGTACTACAAGCGGTTCATGAGCGTCAACCTCGACGGCGCACTGTGGTGCACCCGCGCGGTCTACAAGAAGATGACCAAGCGCGGCGGCGGGGCGATTGTCAACCAGTCGTCCACCGCGGCGTGGCTGTACGCCAACTTCTACGGCCTGGCCAAGGTCGGCATCAACGGTTTGACGCAACAGCTTTCGCGCGAACTGGGTGGCCGCAACATCCGGATCAACGCCATTGCGCCCGGCCCGATCGACACCGAAGCCAACCGGACCACTACGCCCAAAGAAATGGTCGACGACATCGTCAAGGGACTTCCGTTGTCTCGGATGGGAACTCCAGGCGACCTCATCGGGATGTGCCTGTTCTTGCTGTCCGACGAGGCGTCCTGGATCACCGGACAGATCTTCAATGTCGACGGCGGACAGATCATCCGGTCATGAAGTTGGGCTACATCGGGCTGGGCAACATGGGCGCGCCGATGGCCAAGCGCCTCGTCAACTGGCCCGGCGGCCTGACGGTCTACGACGTGCGAGCCGAGGCGATGACGCCGCTGGCCGAAGCCGGCGCCGGGCTCGCCGACAGTGTGTCCGACGTCGCCGACGCTGACCTCATCAGCGTCACCGTTCTCAACGACGAGCAGGTGCGCGATGTCGTCGGCGAACTGGCCGCCCACGCCAAACCCGGCACGGTCATCGCGATCCACTCCACGATCAGCGACACCACCGCCGTCGATTTGTGGCAACAGCTGAAGGAACATGACATTCACATCGTGGACGCGCCGGTCAGCGGCGGTGGACGTGCTGCCAAGAAGGGCGAGTTGGCTACCATGGTGGGGGCAACCGACGAGGCGTTCGCATTGGTCGAGGAGCCGTTCTCGCTGTGGGCGTCGCTGGTGGTCCATGCCGGTCAGCCAGGCGCTGGAACGCGGATGAAGTTGGCGCGCAACATGATTCATTACATTTCGTTCGCTGCCGCAGCTGAGGCATCGAGGTTGGCTGAAGAGTGCGGCCTAAACCTGCAAGATCTGGGGAAAGTGGTGCGTCACACCGATGCCATAACAGGCGGCGCCGGTTCGATCATGTACCGCGACGACATGAAGCCTATTGCACCGGAAAGCTTCCTCTATCAGCCGTTCTCGCACGCGCGCGACCTGGGAGAAAAGGACCTGAGCTTGGCATTGGCGTTGGGCCGGGTGATGTCAGTGGACCTGCCGTTGGCCGAGATCGCGCGGGAACGACTGGCTAACGGTCTGGGAGTACCGCACACAGAGAAAGAGACCTGATGGACGATATTCGCCGCAAGGGCCTCGAGAAAATGAACGAGGTGTACGGCTGGGAAATGCCCGACATCGAGGGCGACCCGTACTTCGACCTGACCGTCGATCACCTGTTCGGTGCTGTCTGGACTCGGCCAGGGCTGTCGATGCGGGACAAGCGCATCATGACGCTGACGGCGGTGACGGCCGTCGGCAAACGCGACCTGGCCGAGATCCAGATCAACGCCGCACTGCTCAACGGAGAACTCACGGAAACAGAGCTCAAGGAGATGGCCGTCTTCCTTACTCACTACCTCGGTTTTCCGCTGGGCTCCGCGCTCAACGGCGCGGTCGACAGCGTCGTGGCGAAGCGCCAGAAGGCCGCGGCGAAGGGCGGTGCTGAGGATAAGAAGGCGAACGTCAACGACGCGGTGAAAATGCACACCGGCAAGACGCTGGACTAGCTGGCTGCTGTGACGCCTGGCTAGCTCGCGCAACGCCACCGCACTTAACTGCCCGATAAGGTGGCCTCGTGCGCGTTCTGGTGATCGGTTCGGGTGCCCGTGAACATGCGCTGCTTTTGGCGTTGCGCCGTGATCCGCAGGTCGACGCGCTGGCGATCGCTCCCGGTAACGCAGGCACCGCGTCGATGGCCGAGCAGCATACGGTCGACATCCTGTCCGCCGAAGAGGTCGTGGCGCTCGCCCGCAACCTGCAGTCCGACCTGGTCATCATCGGTCCGGAGGTGCCGCTGGTGCTCGGGGTCGCCGACGCAGTACGCGACGCCGGCATCGCCTGTTTCGGGCCCAGCAAGGAAGCCGCCCGCATCGAGGGCTCCAAGGCGTTCGCCAAGGAGGTGATGGCCGCGGCCGGTGTGCGCACCGCTGCCGGCGAACTGGTCGACAATCCAGCGAACTTGGATGCGGCCATCGATCGGTTCGGGCCAGGCGCCGGCGAGCCGGCCTGGGTGGTGAAAGATGACCGGCTCGCCGCGGGCAAGGGGGTGGTCGTGACGCCGGAGCGGGCGGTCGCGCGCGCGCACGCCGCGAGCCTGCTCGACGCCGGACACCCGGTGCTGTTGGAGTCCTTTCTCGACGGTCCCGAGGTGTCGCTATTCTGCATCGTCGACGGCACGATTGTGGTCCCACTATTGGCGGCCCAGGATTTCAAACGGGTCGGTGACGGTGACAGCGGACCCAACACCGGCGGCATGGGTGCCTACGCACCGCTGCCATGGCTGCCCACTGAGGCTTACCACGACGCGGTCAGCCGAATCGTGAAACCCGTTGCGAAAGAGCTATTTCGACGCGGCTGCCCGTTCACCGGTCTACTGTATGCCGGTCTCGCGATCACCTCGAACGGGCCGGCGGTGATTGAATTCAACTGCCGCTTCGGCGATCCGGAAACGCAGTCGATACTGGCGTTACTCGAATCGCCGCTGGGTCAGCTGCTGCACTCGGCTGCCGCCGGCGATTTGGCGGACTTCGGCGAGCTGCATTGGCGAGACGGTGCGGCGGTGACGGTGGTGCTGGCGGCGGAGCACTATCCCGGCCGGCCGCGGCTCGGTGACGTCATCATCGGCGCGGAAGCCGACGGGGTGTTGCACGCCGGAACCGCTCGCCGCGACGACGGTGAGATCGTCTCCTCGGGTGGTCGGGTGCTGTCGGTGGTCGGAACGGGTAGGGATCTAACCGCGGCCCGCTCGGCTGCCTACGACACCATCAAATCGATTCAGTTGCTGGGCGGTCACTTTCGTACCGACATCGGCTTGGCGGCGGCCCAGGGCCGGATTCGTGTCTAGAGTGCCGCGGCCTGCCCGTCTCGGCGCGGATCGCTCACCGCGAGGTATCCGTCGTCGAGCCGCCAGATCGCTTGACAGCTGCCGAATTGGTTGTAGTCGTCCACGGTCACCAGTCGATGCCCGCGCCGCTGCAGCTCGTTCACCGTCGACTGCGGAAAACCACGCTCGCAGCACACTTCCAGTCCCTGCACCCACCGGAAGCGGGGGCCGTCGCACGCCGCCTGCGGGTTCTGGCCGTGGTCGATCACGCGTACCAACACCTGAACGTGTCCCTGCGGTTGCATCTGACCGCCCATCACCCCGAAACTCATCACCGGCGCACCGTCTTTGGTGACAAAACCCGGGATGATGGTGTGGAACGGACGCTTGCCAGGTCCGACTTGGTTCGGATGGCCCTCTTTCGCGACGAAATTCGTGCCCCGATTCTGCAGCGCGATTCCGGTGCCGGGCACCACCACGCCAGAGCCAAATCCCATGAAATTCGACTGGATCATCGACACCATCATTCCGGAAGCGTCGGCGGCGGTGAGATACACAGTGCCGCCGCGGGGTGTGCCCGCAGCCGCCGGCGCAGCTCGCTGGGGATCGATCAACGCCGCGCGCTGCTCAAGATAGCCCTTGTCGAGGAGTTGCTCAGGCCGCACCGACATGTGCTCGAGATCGCCGACATAGGCTTGCGCGTCGGCGAAAGCCAATTTCACCGCTTCGATCTGAAGGTGCACGCCGTCAACAGAATCGGCTGCCAGCGATGACATGTCGAAGTGCTCGAGTATTCCCAGGGCGATCAGCGCAACGATGCCCTGACCGTTCGGCGGTATCTCGTGGATGGTGTATCCGCGGTAATCGACGCTGACGGTGTCGACCCAGTCAGCACGATGAGCCGCAAGGTCGGAGGCGCGCAGAGCGCCGCCGTTGCCGGCCGCGTGTGCCTCGAGTGCAGCCGCCAATTCTCCGCGATAAAACGCCGCGCCGTTCGTCGCGGCGATCTGCTCCAGCGTGGTCGCGTGATCGGGCAGGCTGACCAGCTCACCGGGCCGAGGCGCCCGCCCGTCGGGCATGAACGTTTCGGCGAAGCCGGGCTGCGACGCGAACAGCGGCACTTGGGCCGCCCACTGCGCCGAGATCATCGGCGACACCAAGTAGCCGCTACGGGCGTAGCTGATGGCAGCATCGAAGAGCCGCTCGAACCGAAGCCGGCCGAACTTGGCGTGCAGCTCGACCCAGGCGGACACCGCACCGGGTACGGTGACCGAATCCCAGCCCAGTGCGGGAACACCGTTGCCGCCGAAGTACGCCGGCGTCCAAGCCGCAGGGGAGCGGCCCGAGGCGTTGAGTCCGTGTAATTGCTGGCCGTCCCAGACGACGGCGAAGGCGTCCGAGCCGATGCCGTTGGACACCGGCTCCACCACCGTGAGCGCGATCGCGGTGGCCACCGCCGCGTCGACCGCGCTGCCGCCGTCGGCGAGCATCCGCAGACCTGCTTGCGCGGCGAGCGGTTGCGAGGTGCACACCACGTTGGCTGCCAGAACCGGTGTGCGCGGCCAGGCGTAGGGGAGCTCCCAGTCAAACGGCGGCACCGCTTCAGACTGCTTTCCCGAACCGTTGCGCCACCGCCCGGCGATCAACAGAACCCTTTGCGGTGTGCGGTAACTCGTCGGTCACCTCGATACTGGCCGGTACCTCGAAGGGGGCCAGCCAGGCGCGGCAGTACTCGCTGAGTTCACCGGGCGTCGGCGCAGCCGACTGCTTGGGCACGATCACCGCGGCGACGGTCTCCCCGTAGAGCCGGTCTGGGACGCCGAACACGGCGGCCTCCACGACTCTTGGGTGACCGGCGAGGACGCCCTCCACTCGCTCCGGCGAGATCTTCTCCCCACCGCGGTTGATCAGTTCTTTGATGCGGCCGTGCAGCGTCAGCTCCCCGGCCGCCGACAGCGACCCCAAGTCGCCGGTGTGCAGCCAGCCGTCGGTGAAGGTCTGTGCGGTCGCGGTGGGATTGGCCAGGTAGCCGCGCACCACGGTGGGCCCGCGCACCCAGATCTCGCCGGCACCGTCCGAAGAGCAGGTCCGGCCGTCATGTCCGACGATCCGACACTCCACTCCGGTCGGCCGCCCGACCAGGCCGGTCGTGAGCTTGTCGTCGCCACCGGTGCTGGCCACCTGGTGGGTGGCCTCGGTCATGCCATAGGCGCTGAGCACCGGTGCCGAGAACTGCGTCTGCAGCGCTTCGGCCGTGTCCGGGCGCAACGCCGCACTGCAGCTGCGAAGGAAGCGCAGCCCGCCGTCGACGGAACGGGCCACGATTGCGCCGTTGCCGAGCAAGATTTGATGAATTGTCGGCACCGCGGTGAACCAGGTGGCGTGGGCGGCGCGGACGTCATCGGCGAACGTGTCCGCGGAGAACCGCCCGCGGGCCGGAACCAGCACGGCGCCGCCCGACGCCAGCGTCGACAGCAGGGTGGCGATCAGCCCGTGCCCGTGGAACAGCGGCATCACCGCGACCGTCGAATCGTCCGGGCCGAGCCCGTAGGTGGCGATGACGTTGCGGATCGAGTGCGCGATGTTGTCATGCGTCCACGGGACCATCTTCGGCGCTCCGGTGGTACCGCCGGTGAACATGATCAGAGCGTCATCGGGCCTGAGGTCGTCGGGGGCCGTCGCTGGCGGGTACGGCTTGGCCGAAGTGTCGAGTTCGACGCGGACATCGCCTGCTCCGACGGTCACCGAGACGGGCCAAGACGGAAAGCTCGCATCGCGGACCAGGGCCGACTCGTGGCCGCCGACCAGGACGACTCGTGCTCCGGCCGCCTGGATCCTGGCGTACTGGTCGGCCGCGGGAAGTACAGGATTCAGCGGCACCGCGATCAAGCCTGCGCGTGACGCTGCGAACAGTGCGACGACGAATGCCGCGCCACTGGGCGAACGCAAACCGACCCGGTCGCCGGGCCGCAGGTCTGTGCTGGCCAGTTGTTCGGCCAGGTCGTCGATCAGCCGGGTCAACGAACCGTAGCGGATCGGCGTCCGGTCGGCGGTGACCACCAGTGCGGTGGCCTCGGGGCGGCGACTTGCCGCGGTGCCGAGCAGATCGGCGATGGGTGAACTCGAAGAGGTGACTTCGGTCGTCATGGTCGACCTTCCTTCCGGACCCGCTGCCGGAGTGGGTACAACAGCACAGCGAGTACCCGATCACAGAGGAGTGTCACCAATGACCGCACCCTCGGCGAGCGCCAAGCTGACCGACGGCTTTCATCTGCTGGCCGACGCTCTGAAGCTCAACGGCATCGGCACGATCTACGGGCTGGTGGGCATTCCGATCACCGACCTCGCCCGGGTAGCGCAGAACTCCGGTATCCGTTTCATCGGCTTCCGGCACGAGACGTCGGCCGGCAACGCAGCTGCCGCCGCAGGCTTCCTCACCCAGCGGCCCGGCGTCTGCTTGACGGTCTCCGGCCCGGGTTTCCTCAACGGCCTGGTGGCGCTGGCCAACGCCACGATCAACTGTTTTCCGATGATCCACCTCGCCGGTTCGAGTGAGCGCTCGATCGTGGACTTGCAGCGCGGCGACTACGAGGAACTCGACCAGCTCGCCGCGGCCCGGCCGTTCGCGAAGGCGGCCTACCGGATCGGCCGGGTGGAGGACATCGGAATCGGTGTCGCTCGCGCGATTCGCACCGCGGTCTCCGGTCGGCCCGGCGGCGTGTACCTCGACATTCCGGGCGCGGTGCTCGCCGAGGCGATCGACGCCGGCGCTGCGGCCGCCACGATTTGGCGAGTCGTCGACCCGGCGCCGCGGCAGTTGCCCGCGCCCGAGGCGGTTGACCGCGCCTTGGGCCTGCTGGCGCAGGCGGAGCGACCGCTGATTGTGTTGGGTAAAGGCGCCGCGTACGCCCAGGTGGAAAAGACGATCCGCGCCTTCGTCGAGTCGACCGGTATTCCGTTTCTGCCGATGTCGATGGCCAAAGGGCTGCTGCCGGATTCCCATCCGCAGTCCGTCGCGAGGGCGCGCTCGACGGCACTGTCCCGTGCCGATGTGGTGCTGCTGGTGGGTGCCCGACTGAACTGGCTGCTCGGCCACGGGCAGGCACCGCCGTGGTCTGCTGACGTGCGGTTCATCCAAGTCGACATCGAGGCATCGGAGTTCGACAGCAACCGGCCGATCGCGGCACCGCTGAACGGCGACATCGATTCGGTGCTCGCAGCGCTGCTGGATCGTTCGCAGACCCGGCCTTTCGGAGTGCCGGCCGCCTGGACCAGCGAACTCGCCGAGCGCAAGGCGCACAACGAGGCCGCAATGCTCGAACGGCTGGCCGACGATCCCGACCCGATGCGGTTCTTCAACGCCTTGCGCACTATTCGTGACGTGCTGGCCGAACACCCGGAGGTCTATGTGGTGAACGAGGGCGCCAACGCTTTGGACGTCGCCCGCAACGTGATCGACATGGACGTGCCCCGGCACCGGCTTGACAGCGGAACCTGGGGGGTGATGGGGATCGGTCTGGGCTACGCCGTCGCCACGGCGGTCGAGACCGGGCACCCGGTCGTCGCGATCGAAGGTGACAGCGCGTTCGGCTTCAGCGGAATGGAGTTCGAGACAATATGCCGCTACCGGCTACCGATCACCGTCTTGATCCTGAATAACGGCGGGGTTTACCGCGGTGACGAGCAAGCAGGCAACACTACCGATCCCGCGCCTACGGTCCTGTGCGCCCGAGCGCGCCATGAACTGATCGCAGAAGCGTTCGGCGGCAATGGGTATCACGTCACCACCCCGACAGAGCTGAGGTCCGCGCTGGCTGAGGCTGTCGCATCGGGGCAGCCGGCGATCATCGACTGTCAGCTCGACCCTGCCACCGGTGTCGAGAGCGGACACCTGACCAGCCTCAACCCGAAGAGTGCGGCCACCTAACCGACTATGCCGTGCAAGCGTGATCCGGTGTCTAAGGTTGACGACATGCCCAAGCCTGTCATCGTCAGTGCGGTGCGAACCGCGATCGCAACGTCTTTCAAGGGCTCGCTGGTCAACACGCCGGCCGAAGTGCTCGCGACCACCATCCTGCAGGAGTCCATCCGGCGATCCGGTGTCGAGCCGACAGCCGTCGACGACGTGATTTTCGCCGAATCGCATTATGGCGGAGGTGATCTGGCACGCTACGCCGCGGCGGCTTCGGACCTGTTCTCGGTGCCGGGCCAGGCCGTCAACAGACACTGCGCGGGCAGCTTGACCGCCGTCGCCAATGCGGCGGCCCAGATCGGCTCCGGCGCCGAACGGGCTGTGGTGGCCGGCGGGGTGCAGTCACTATCGACGGGGCCGCTGATGAAGTGGCGCATACCGGGTCCCACTGTGGAGTTCGAAAAACAGTGGATCCCTTCTTCGCATCCGGCGACCGCCGACGCGCCCGCGCGCGACATGTCGATCACCGTCGGATGGAACACCGCGCAAGCCGCCGGAATCAGTCGCGAAGACATGGATGCCTGGGCGCTGCGCTCGCATCAACGCGCCGTCGCGGCGATCGACGACGGTGCTTTCGCCGACGAGATCGTTCCGCTGAAGATTCAGGGCTCCGACGGCGGGTTCGTCGACTTCAGCGTCGACGAGCACCCGCGCCGCAACACCAGCCTGGAGAAGTTGGCGTCGCTGAAGGTGTTGCACCCGGAGATCGACGGGTTCTCCATCACCGCGGGCAACAGCAGCGGCATCAATGACGCAGCCGCCGCGCTCACCCTGGTCGATGACGGATACGCCGAGTCGGCCGGCCTGACTGTGCTGGGTGCGGTCAAGGCTTGGGCGGCGGCGGCGGTCGAGCCGCGTGACACCGGACTGGCGGCGGTGCGGGTGATCGGCAAAGTGCTCGACCGCGCCGGGCTGTCCGCGTCCGACGTCACTTTGTGGGAGATCAATGAGGCGTTCGCGTCGGTGCCGATCGCCGCGTGCCGGGAATGGGACCTGGACGAAGGCCGGGTCAACGTTTACGGCAGCGGTTGCAGCCTTGGTCACCCGATCGCAGCAACCGGCGCTCGGATGCTGACCACACTGGTGCACGAACTGGGCCGGCGCGGCGGCGGAATCGGGGTCGCCGCGATGTGCGCCGGCGGTGGTCAGGGCGGCGCAGTCGTCGTCGAGGTCTAGACCGGCGACGATGCAGAGCGCGTAGCGCGATGAGGAGGAGCCGGGCGATCAGGTCTCGCTCGCAGAGCCCTCAGCGCAGCGGCAGGCCGGTGACCGCCCTAGCCATGACGAGCCGCTGAATCTCGCTGGTGCCTTCGAAGATCGTGAAGATCTTCGCGTCGCGGTGCATGCGCTCCACCGGATACTCGCGGGTGTAGCCGTTACCCCCGAGGATTTGGATCGCTTCCTCGGTGACGTACACCGCAGCCTCACTGGCCACCAGCTTCGCCATCGATCCTTCAGCGTTGAGGAACGGCTTTTTGTTGCGGGCCATCCAGCCGGCGCGCCACACCAGCATCCGCGACGCGTCGATCCTGGCCTTCATGTCAGCCAACTTGAATCCGATGGCCTGGAAATCACCGATCTTGCGGCCGAACTGCTCACGCTGCTGGGCATACTCCAAGGCGTACTCGTAGGCGGCGCGAGCCACTCCCAGCGCCATCGCCCCAACCGTGGGCCGGGTGCGCTCGAACGTCGCCATCGCCGCCTGACCCGCGGCGCGCTTCCCTTCCCGCACCTTCGCGACCCGGTGCTCGAACTTCTCCTTGCCGCCCACCAGCAACCGCCCGGGGATCCGGACGTCCTCCAGCACCACCTCGGCGGTGTGCGAAGCTCGGATGCCGTGCTTGAGGAACTTCTGACCCTGCTTGAAACCCGGAGTGTCCGGCGGAATGATGAACGTCGCCTGGCCGCGCGAACCCAGCTCGGGATACACCGACGCCACCACGATGTGCACGTTCGCGATACCGCCGTTGGTGGCCCAGGTCTTGGTTCCGTTGAGCACCCACTCGTCGGTGGCTTCGTCGTAGCGCGCTCGGGTCAGGATCGCGCCGACGTCTGAGCCCGCAGCCGGCTCCGACGAGCAGAACGATCCCAGCTTCGGGTCATCGACGGTGCCGAACATCTGTGGCGCCCACTCGCCGATCTGTTCCGGCGTGCCGTGGGCGGCCAGCGACGCGACGGCCAGCCCGGTGCCCAGGATCGACAACGCGATCCCGGCGTCACCCCAGAACATTTCCTCGAACACCGTCAACAAGCCCAGCCCGCTGGGTTCCGCGGATTGCTCGGCGAACAGCTCGATGGAGTACAGGCCGACCTTGGCCGCCTCCTGGATGATCGGCCACGGAGTCTCTTCGCGTTCGTCCCATTCCGCGGCGGCCGGCCGCATGACCTCGGCGGCAAACTCGTGTACCCAGTCTCGGACGTGGATCACGTCTTCGGAAAGCTCGAGTGAAAACGACATCTGCGCAATCCTTCCGGCGCCCTGACAGCAGCCCCCCTGCACATTCAAGTGAACAGTTGTGCACTATACACCGCTAAGGTGAACTCCTAGCGGCCGGGCGCTGCTCAGGCCGTCAGCAGCGGTGCCGTCCAAATCAGTTCGGCGGGCAGCTGAGCGCTCCAGAAGGATGCGTCATGCCCACCGGGTGAGAAGCCTCCCGCCGGAGGGTTGGGCAACTGGGCCACGAATTGCTTCGTCGCGCCGTAGAACGGATCGCTGTCACCACAGTCGACGCGAATCGGGATGGACGCCAGTGCGGGCATGCCGAACACCGAGTTCGCCGACCAGTCATCGGCGCCGTCGAAGGCACCCGGTGCAGTTGCTCCCGGCGAAAGCCACAGGGCTGGGCTCACCGCGCAGATCGACGCGGTGCGGGCCGGCCCGAGCCGGCCGCCGAGCAGCAACGCGCCGTAACCACCCATCGACCAGCCCAAAAACGCCACCCGGGAGGTGTCGAGGCCCTGGGTGTCAAGCAGCGGGATGAGCTCGCCCAGCACCATGGCGCCGGAGTCCTCACCGGAGGCTCTCTTGTGCCAGTAACTTCCGCCGCCGTCGACGGCGACGACCGCGAACGGCGGCAGGCCTGAGTTGACGGCATGAGCCAGGCCCTGCTCGACGCCGCCGGCCATCACCGTGGCCGCGTCGCTGCCCTTGCCGTGCAGCGCGATCACCGGCCGCAACGGCTTGGTTTGACCGGGCGGACGGGCGATTGCCCAATTGGTCGTGACCCCGCCGCGTGCCGCCGAGACGAACGAGCCGGCCGCCATCGTTGGCGCCGCGACAGGTGCCGGGGCCGGCTCTGACGGCGCGGGCGGCGCCAGCGGGGAGCGGAATCCCGTCGCCCATGCCGGCGCGGCTGAGGAGGTCCGGGACTGCGCCAGCACGTCGAGCCCATAACCGCCGAGCCCCCCGGCCGCCGCGCCGGCACACAGGCGCAGCACGGCGCGTCGGGACAGTTGCGGCATGCAACGCATCTTAGAATGCGCCGCTCCGGCGGCGCGTTCGAAGGCGCCGCTCTCCGAGCCGTCGACAGCCGTTTGTCCCGAAAGGGCCATGCGGCACCAAACTGACTGGCAGCATTACTAGGCGTGACCTCGGCAGTCACTCCTAAGGGAGAACGACGACGGTACGCGCTGGTCAGCGCCGCCGCCGAGCTGCTGTGCGAGGGCGGGTTCGAAGCGGTGCGCCACCGCGCCGTCGCCCGCCGGGCAGGTCTGCCCTTGGCGTCGACGACCTATTACTTTTCGTCGCTGGACGATCTGATCATCAGCGCGGTCGAACACATCGGCATGCTCGAGGTGGCGCAGCTGCGCGCCCGGGTCGCCGCCGTGTCCCGGCGCCGGCGCGGAGCGGAAAGCACCGCCGATGTGTTGGTCGACCTGCTGGTCGACGACGAGCCCGGCCCTGGGCAGACCGAGCAGCTGATATCGCGGTATGAGCGCTACATCGCCTGCGCCCGTCAACCGGCGTTGCGGAAGATCCAGCGCCGCAACGTGCGCCAGCGGACCGACGCGATTGCCGAAGCGATCGAGCGGTCCGGTCGCTCGGTGCGCATCGAATTGGTCGGCAAGCTGATCTGCGCGGTCGACGGTGCGGTGATCTGCGCCCTTGTCGAAGACGAGCCGGTGCCGCGTGCAGCGGCACGGGCTACGCTGATCGAAGTCATCGATGTGCTTGCGCCGCACGAACATCACGCGGTGCACATCTGAAGCTGTAGCCGTCTAGGCCACCGAAGGTGGTTCGCCCGAGACCGATGGCGAAAATCGCCGGCGAACCCGGAAGGTGCCCATGAACGCGTCCGAAGAGTCTGACGATGCCGAGCAAGAGCCGCGGCTACGCCGAGTCATGGGGCCTGGTCTGCTGCTGCTGTTCATCATCGGCGACATCATGGGCACCGGTATCTACGCGCTGGTCGGCGACGTCGCTGCCCAAGTCGGTGGCGCGGCCTGGGTTCCGTTCCTGCTGGCGTTCCTGATCGCGGCGGTCACCGCGTTGAGTTACCTGGAACTGGTGACCAAATACCCGCAGGCTGCCGGCGCGGCGCTGTACGCGCAGAAGGCGTTCGGCCGTCCCTTCTTCACCTTCCTGGTCGCCTTCGTGGTGATGTGCGCGGGCATCACCTCGGCGGCCACCGCGTCACGGTTCTTCGCCGCCAACTTCGTCGTCGCTTTCCACGTCGGCCGGGGCACCGCGGGCGACGTTGTCATCGCCGTGCTCTTCATGACGGTGCTGGCCGCGGTAAACCTGCGCGGGGTGGGCCACAGCGTACGGCTCAACGTCGTCTTGTCCGCGATCGAGTTCTCCGGCCTGCTGCTGGTGATCCTGGTCGGGGTGTGGGCGGTGGCGGCCGGTCACGGCGTCGACTTGAGTCGTGTCGTTGCGTTCGACACCGCCGCCGACAAGAACATCTTCCTGGCCGTCACCACCGCGACGTCGCTGGCGTTCTTCGCGATGGTCGGCTTCGAAGACTCGGTCAACATGGCCGAGGAGACCAAAGATCCGGTCCGCACATTTCCCAAAGTGCTGTTGACCGGGCTGGGCATCGCCGGCGCCGTCTACCTGGTGGTAGCGGTCGTCGCGGTGGCTCTGGTCCCAGTAGGCGCCCTGAAGTCCAGCGAAACGCCGCTGGTCGACGTGGTGCAGGCGGGAGCGCCGGGCCTGCCGATCAAAGACCTGGTGCCCTACATCTCGATGGTCGCCGTCTCCAACACCGCGCTGATCAACATGCTGATGGCCAGCCGACTGATCTACGGCATGGCCCGCCAGAAGGTGTTGCCGCCGATTCTGGGCGCAGTCAGCGCCGTCCGCAGAACGCCCTGGGTGGCGATCCTGGGCACCACCGCGATCGCGTTCGGGGTCATTCTCTACGTCACGGCGTTCGCCAACAGCAACGCGATCGCGGTGCTCGGCGGCACCACATCGCTGCTGCTGCTTGGGGTGTTCGCGATGGTCAACGTCGCGGTGCTGGTGCTGCGACGTGACACCGAGGCGACCCGCCGCCGGCACTTCTCCACGCCGACAGCGCTGCCGGTCGTCGGTTGCCTGTCCTCGCTTTATCTGGTGACGCCGCTGTCCGGCCGGCCCGGCCAGCAGTACCTGCTCGCCGCGATCCTGGTCGTCAGCGGTGCGGTGTTGAGTGCGGTCACCCTGCTGGTCAAGCGTCGGCTCACCGGCCGCGGCGCGGAGCTCGCCGACGCTGCCGATCTCACCGGATGAGCCTGCCGGCGGCCTCTAAGCTGTGACGTTGTGAGCATCCCGAACGTGCTGGCCGGCCGGTACGCCAGTGCCGAGATGGTGGCGATCTGGTCGCCGGAGGCCAAAGTCGTCGCTGAGCGGCGGCTGTGGCTGGCGGTGCTGCGCGCGCAGGCGGCGCTGGGCGTAGAGCTGCCGCACGAGGTGATCGGCGACTACGAGCGGGTGGTCGACGACGTCGACCTGTCCTCGATAACTGCCCGCGAACAGGTGCTGCGCCACGACGTCAAGGCGCGCATCGAGGAGTTCAACGCGTTGGCCGGACACGAGCATGTGCACAAGGGCATGACCAGTCGCGACCTGACCGAGAACGTCGAACAGCTGCAGATCCGCCGGTCACTGGAACTGGTGTTCGCGCACGGGGTAGCGGTGTTGGCACGACTGGCCGAGCGGGCGGTGACCTACCGCGACCTGGTGATGACCGGACGCAGCCACAACGTCGCGGCACAAACCACCACTTTGGGTAAGCGCTTCGCGTCGGCGGCTGAGGAGACGCTGGTCGCGTTGACCCGGCTGCGGGAACTGATCGACCGCTATCCGCTGCGCGGAATCAAAGGCCCGGTGGGCACCGCGCAGGACATGCTCGACCTGCTCGGCGGCGACCCGACGAAGCTGGCCCAGCTGGAACGCCTGATAGCGGAGTTCCTGGGCTTCACGACGGTATTGCACAGCGTCGGGCAGGTGTATCCCCGATCGCTCGACCACGAGGTGGTGTCGGCGCTGGTGCAGTTCGGTGCGGGCCCGTCGTCGCTGGCGCACACCATCCGGCTGATGGCCGGACACGAACTGGTCACCGAGGGGTTCGCGCCCGGGCAGGTCGGGTCGTCGGCCATGCCGCACAAGATGAACACCCGCAACTGCGAACGGGTGAACGGGCTGCAGGTCGTGCTGCGCGGATATGCGTCGATGGCGGCCGAACTGGCCGGCGCCCAGTGGAACGAGGGCGATGTGTTCTGCTCTGTGGTGCGCAGGGTGGCGCTGCCCGACAGTTTCTTCGCCGTCGACGGGCAGACCGAAACCTTCCTCACCGTGCTCGACGAGTTCGGGGCCTACCCGGCGGTCATCCAGCGCGAACTGGAACGCTATCTGCCGTTCCTGGCCACCACGAAGGTGCTGATCGCCGCTGTACGTGCCGGAATCGGTCGGGAAGCCGCGCACCAGGTGATCAAAGAGCACGCCATCGCGACGGCCTTGGCCATGCGGGAATGCGGCGCTGAACCCGATCTGCTGGACCGGCTGGCCGCCGACCCGCGACTGCCGCTGAACCGCGAACAGCTCGACGCCGCGCTGGACGACCGGCGGGCCTTCACCGGCGCCGCCGCCGGTCAGATCGACGAGGTGGTCGCGGCGGTCGACGCGCTGGTCGGCCGCTACCCGGACGCGGCCAAATACACGCCGGGCGCCATTCTGTAACGCCGTGACAAGCACCAAGACCGCTGCGCAGCTGTCGAAGATCGACTCCACGCTGCATCGCCGGGTCGCTCCGGTGTACTGGCATGAGCCCACCGAACACACGCCGGACGGCGAAGGGTTCTGGTCGGTGGCCCCGCGGCACTCGCAGATCCGGCGTCTCGTCGTGAAAGTGTTTGCCGCGACGTGAGGATCCGGCTTGCCGATGTCGAGCCGACGGCCGACGTGTTTTCGGTCGTGATGGCGACCGGGATCCTTTCGATCGCCGCGCGTAATCATCACTATTGGCGGATCGGTGACGCACTCGGCGTGCTGGCCTCCCTCGTTTTGGCGATTTTGATAGCGCTGGTGATGGCAACCGTCGCGGTGCGGCGCCGGGTTGCGTCCTGGGATCTCCGCGACCCCGATGTGACGCTGCGGCTATTCACTTTCGTCGCCGCGTGCGCGGTGTTGGACACGCGGTTGACATCGCATCTGGTGGTGCTGCGGCTACTCGGTGCGGTCACGGTGTGTTCCTGGCTGGTGCTGATCGTGCTATCTGCGCGTGACATGTCGGCGCACGGGTGGAGGGCGCTGCGCGATCGTGTCCATGGCGCATGGGAGCTGGCCAGCGTCGGCTCGTCGGGCTTGGCGATCGTGACGGCGCGTATGGCCTACTACACCGGCCATCGTTGGTGGTTGCTGGTTTCGGCGCCTATCTGGTTATCGGCAATCGGCATCTATGGTCTCATGACCTTTCTCGTTCTATGGCGCGCTGTAGCCGAACGACAGGACCGCCAAGGATTTGAGCCCGACACCTGGATCCTGATGGGAGCGCTGGCAATCGCCACCCTGGCCGGAGACAACATTCATCGAGTTGCGCCCGACTGGCTGGCCGACGGTGTCCGGGCCCTCACCGTGGTGACCTGGGTGGCGGCCACCCTATGGATTCCGCCGTTGATCTACTTCGGGCTGCACCGCATCAGTCAACGGCCGAAGCTGCTGCAGTTCAGCGGCGTGTGGTGGACGCTGGTGTTTCCGCTGGGCATGTACTCGGTGGCCACCTTCGCCTCGGCGCTCGAACTTAACCTTCGTTCGATGCAGACAGTTTCGTTGGTGTTCTTCTGGAATGCGTTCGCGGTGTGGCTGATCGTGGTCGTCGCCGGGCTGCTGCGGTTACGGCACGCCGTTCAGCGTTGACTGGGGCCGCGTTCGCGCACCGCGATACCGGCCGAACGCAGCTCGAGACCGGCCAAGCCGTGGATGATGGCCGGATCCTCGCGGCGCCAGGCGCCGACCGGGTCGGCGCTGACGGTGGTCAGCTTGCGCAACGGTCGATTCGCCAGCGCCCGCAACGCCAACAGCTGCTCACCGGCCGGCGTCGCGGCCAACGCGGTCACGGTCAACTTGCGCCGAAAGAACCGCAGCCGCAGGACGAGCCACGGCATTGCGACCGCCAGGATCGGCGGGGCCGCCACGGCCAGCGCCAGCAACACCGACAGCCACGTTGCGGTGGTGTCGAGACTGTGCCCAGCTCCGGCGATGTCGCGGGCGGCGTCGCTTGCGGCGGTGAGCGGTTTGCTGACCGCGCCGCCCACCAGCGGGATGTGTTGGGCGCTGTGTCCCGCTGAGGCCAGGTTGCGCCCGACGCCGGTGGCGCCGTGCTCGACTTGCCGCCCGGCATCGGCGATGGCCGCGATCGCGCTGTGCACCGCCATCCCGACGAGCACCCACACCGCAGTCCACAGCGACACGACGGTATCGCTGAAAAGCTGGGCCAGCAGTCGGCCGGGTCTGGTGGCGTAGGGCAGCAACCGCAAAGTCATAGCCTGATCCCAGCACAGGCCTGTTCCGTGGTTGGCTGCTGAGTTGGCTTAAACCAGGCAGTTAGGCTGACGCGATGCGTCCCGCTGTGTCCGACTATCAGCACCTGGCCAGCGGCAAAGTTCGCGAGCTGTATCGCATCGACGACGAGCATTTGCTGTTCGTCGCGACGGACCGGATCTCGGCGTTCGATTACGTCCTGGACAGCACGATCCCGGACAAGGGTCGCATCCTGACCGCGATGAGCGTCTTCTTCTTCGACTTCGTCACGACCGCTAATCACCTGGCCGGGCCGCCCGACGACCCGCGCATCCCCGACGAGGTGCTCGGCCGCGCGCTGGTCGTGCGACAGCTGGAGATGCTCCCGGTTGAATGCGTGGCACGGGGCTACCTGACTGGCTCTGGACTGCTGGACTATCAGCGGACCGGTACCGTCTGCGGAGTCCCGTTGCCACCGGGTTTGGTCGAAGCGAGCAGGTTCGCCAATCCGCTGTTCACTCCGGCGACCAAGGCTGAGCTCGGACAACACGATGAGAACATCCCGTTCGGCCGGGCGATCGAGATCGTGGGCGCGGTGCGCGCCAACCAGCTGCGCGACCGTACGCTTCAGACCTATGTGCAGGCCGCCGACCACGCCCTGACGAAGGGAATCATCATCGCTGACACTAAATTCGAGTTCGGTGTCGACGCGCAGGGCAACCTGGTGCTCGCCGACGAGGTGTTCACACCGGATTCGTCTCGTTACTGGCCGGCCGATGACTATCGAGAGGGTTTGATACAAGCCAGCTTCGATAAACAATTCGTCCGCAACTGGCTCACCGGTCCGCATTCCGGTTGGGACCGCGCCGGCTCACAGCCACCGCCCGCACTGCCGGACGACATCGTCAAGGCGACCCGCGCGCGCTACATCGAAGCTTACGAACGGATCTCCGGATTGCGTTTCGACGACTGGATCGGGCCGGGCGCATGAGCGATGGTGCTATGCCGCCGGTAGCGAAACGGGTGGATAGCAGGCGCGAGTTTCACGGCGACGTGTTCACCGACCCCTACGAGTGGCTTCGCGAGAAGAGCGATCCGGAGGTTATCGCCTACCTCGACGCCGAGAACTGCTACGCCGATCAAACCACCGCGCAGCTGGAAACATTGCGGCAGAAGATCTTCGACGAGATCAAAGCGCGCACCAAGGAAACCGACCTGTCGGTGCCGATTCGCCGAGGCCACTGGTGGTATTACGCCCGCAGCTTCGAAGGCAAGCAGTACGGTGTCCACTGTCGTTGTGCAGTAACCGATGCCAGTGACTGGGACCCGCCGGTTTTCGACGAGCACACCGAGATTCCCGACGAGCAGTTACTTCTCGACGAGAACGTCGAGGCCGAGGGGCACGAGTTTTTCGCGCTCGGCGCAGCCGGTGTCAGTCCGGACGGCAACGTCTTGGCTTATTCGGTCGACTTGGTGGGCGATGAGCGATACACCATGCGGTTCAGAGATTTACGCACAGGCACGCAGTACGACGACGAGATCGTCGGTATTGGTGCCGGGGTGACCTGGGCCACCGACAGCCGCACGGTGTATTACGTCACCGTCGACGAGGCATGGCGGCCGGATACGGTGTGGCGACACCGGCTCAGTGCGGGGTTGCGGGCGGAGAAGGTGTTTCACGAACCCGACGAACGTTTCTGGGTGGCGGCGGGCCGCACCCGCAGCGATGCCTATGTGGTGATTGCGTCGGGTTCGGCCATCACCTCGGAGATTCGCTACGCAGACGCCGCTGACCCGGAGGCCGACTTCATCCCCGTGCTGCCGCGCCGCGAGGGCGTCGAGTATTCCGTCGAGCACGCTGTCGTCGGAGGCGAGAACCGATTCTTGATTCTGCACAACGACGGCGCGGTGAATTTCACCCTAGTCGAAGCCCCCGTGGCCGACCCGACCACGCAACGCACCCTGATCCCGCACCGCGAGGACGTCAGGTTGGACGGCGTCGACGCCTTCGCCGGCCATCTGGTGATCAGCTACCGCCGCGAGGCCTTGCCGCGGATTCAGCTGTGGCCCATCGACGGGAGCGGCGATTATGGACGACCCGAAGAGATCTCGTTCGACTCCGAGCTGATGTCAGCCGGACTCGGCGGGAACCCGAACTGGGACTCACCCAAGTTGCGCATCGGAGCGGGGTCATTCGTGACGCCGACGCGGATCTACGATTTGGATCTGCGCACCGGCGAGCGCACCCTGCTGCGCGAGCAACCGGTCCTTGGTGACTACTCGCGCGCCGATTACGTCGAACGCCGCGATTGGGCACACGCCGAGGACGGCACTTTGATCCCGGTATCGATCGTTCACCGCGCGGGCATTAAATTTCCTTCGCCTGCAATTGTTTACGGTTACGGCGCCTACGAGATGTGCGAAGACCCGCGGTTCAGCATCGCCCGGTTGTCGCTGCTCGACCGCGGCATGGTGTACGTCATCGCCCACGTCCGCGGTGGCGGCGAGATGGGCCGGCTTTGGTACGAGCACGGAAAGTTGCTGGAGAAGAAGAACACCTTCACCGACTTCGTTGCTGTTGCAGAGCATCTCGTGGACTCGGGGCTCACTCGGCCGGAGCGGCTGGTGGCATCGGGCGGCAGTGCAGGGGGCCTGCTGGTAGGCGCGGTCGCGAATTTGGCTCCCGAGCTGTTCGCCGGGATCCTGGCCCGGGTTCCGTTCGTTGATCCGCTGACCACCATCCTCGATCCGAAGCTACCGCTGACGGTCACCGAATGGGAAGAATGGGGAAATCCGCTGCAGGACAGCGACGTCTACTTCTACATGAAGTCCTACTCGCCCTACGAAAACGTCACGGTCGCCAAATATCCGGCGATGCTGGTGATGACGTCGCTCAACGACACCAGGGTGTACTACGTCGAGCCGGCGAAGTGGGTGGCAGCGCTGCGCCACGCCAACATCGACGGCAACCCAGTGCTGCTCAAGACGCAGATGAGCGCGGGGCACGGCGGTATCAGTGGTCGTTACGAGCAGTGGAAAGAGGTTGGCTACCAGTACGCTTGGCTGCTGGCCACCGCTGACAGCGAGCACTACGGCGACGGGCCGCTATAAACCGCGGTTGCGATTCAACCACTCGTCGCGATTCCACTGCGGAGCAGAAGCCCCGACCGGTGCCAGCTGCAGGCTCGGATCATCCGACTGTGCAAGACAAATCAAGTGATCGCCGACGATCAAAGCGTCGCGCTGATTGCTGGCAAAGATGTCAAGCAACAAGTGGGCGTCATCCGGGCACTTCGCCGCAAATGCATCGAAGTGCCACAGAACCAGCACAACTCGCAACGTGCCTTCTGGAACATTCCAGTAGAACGCACGAACGTCTCCCAAACAGTCGTTCAGCGCGTCCCAATTGCATCCATAGTGCGCGGGAAAGCGAAATATCTCCGCGACATCTCGGTGCATGTCGGCTGCACTCGCCCAGCTCAACGCGTCAGTCTGCAGGACCCGGTAACCTGCGTCGCGCAATACGGCGACATCGCGATCGAGAACAGAAGTCTTGTGATACAGATAGACCGCCGATTGAAGGAAGTCGGCGCCGGACATGTCGAAGATTCTATTGCGGTCTAGAGCAGTGGTTCAGAGGGCCGCATGGGAACCACCTGTTTGCGCGGCAAGAACGCCGCCGGAATGTAGGTCGACACCACCAGAACCACGGCAACCACGAACACCACGGTGTAGGCCCGCGACAGCTCGTGCAGCACGGTGGTCGTGAAGTCCGGCGCGAGGGCCTGAGGTGGTATCGCCGACGGGTCCAGCCGCACCCCCTGTCGGGCGGCGGTGCCCTCGCGGGCTGCGAGTTGATTGAACGCCGAAATGTTCTGACTGCGGTTGAATCGGTTGGTCAGGATCACCGACATCAGCGCCGTCCCCACCGAACCCGCCACCTGAAAGTTGACGCTGATCAGCGTCGAGCCGCGCGCGATCTGGTGGGGACTGAGGGCCTGCATCGCCGACCCGGACAGCGGCGTCATGACCGAACCCATGCCGAGCCCCAGAACCACCAACCCGGCCAGCAGCGTCGGCCGGTAGCCGGTCTGCGCCCAGGCACCGTAGGCGAACATGCCCATACCGGCAGCGATCAGTGCGAGGCCGACCAGCACCGCCTTGCCCGGGCCGCGCTTGTCCATGAACGTCCCGGCGAGCGGCATGGTCAACATCGCGCCCAGACTCTGCGGAATCATATGCACGCCGGACTGATAGGGCGTTTGGTGGAGCACCTGCTGGAAGTAACTGGGGAACAGCAGGGCGGCGCCGAAAAAAGCTGACCCGTAGACGAACATCGCTGAGTTGGCCAGCGTGAAGACCCGGTTGGAGAACAACCGCAGATTGATCAGCGGATGATCGGCGCGGTTCAGCGCGTGGGCGACGAATCCGCAGATCAACGTTGCGCCGATGGCAGCGGGAATCCAGACATGGCGGTCAGTCACCGTGTCGCGCGCCGGCAGCGACGACACTCCGTAGAGGAACGTCGCCAGGCCCGGCGAGAGCAGCAGCATGCCGACGAAGTCGAAGGTCTCGGAGGGAGACGGCCGGTCTTTCGGAAACACGACGGCCGCCAGGACGAACGTGATGACGCCGATCGGCAAATTGATCCCGAAAATCCACTCCCAGCCGTAAGAGTCGATCAGCCAGCCCCCGAGGATCGGTCCACAGATCGGGCCCAACAGCATCGGGAAGGACAGCACCGCCATCAGGCGGCCGAGCCGCTTGGGCCCGGCTTGGTGGGTCAAGATGGTGAAGCCGAGCGGCATCAGCATGCCGCCGGCGAGGCCCTGCAGCACCCGGAACCCGATGAGTGACTCGATGTTCGGTGCTGCGGCGCACAGTAGCGAGCCGGCGGTGAACGCCAGCACCGAGCCCATGAACAGCCGCTTGGTGCCGAGCCGGTCAGCGGCCCAACCGGTAAGCGGGATCACCGTGGCCAGCGCCAGCGTGTAACCGGTCATCGTCCACGCCACCACGGCCTGGGTGGAGTCGAACTTCTCGATGAACGTGCGCTGCGCGACGCTGACGACCGTAGTGTCCAAGATTGACATCACCGTGGCGATCACGCACACGCCTGCGATCCGCAAGAGCCGCGCGTCGAGTCGGTCGGGATAGGTGCGTTCGGCGTCGGTCAGCTCAGCGGGCGACTGCGGGTCGACGGCGCGGTTCACCACGGCTGTCAGACTAATGACAACAGGGAGCGGACCACGCTGGTTTGCGGCGACTTGATGCCGCCTTCGGCGGCTCTCTCAGAGCAAATCCGACGCCAGACATCTGCATAGATTTCACCGTCCGTAAACCTGCCATCGCCAGAATGAAGGTGTGTCAGGACAGTTGATTGTCTCGGTGTCGGGGATCAGCGAGCGCACCCTCGCCGATGTCGACGCCTTCTGTGGACAGATGGACACCCGGGAGGTGCCGGTGTCGCTGCTGGTCGCGCCGCGACTCAAAGGGGGATACCGCCTCGACCGGGATCCGGGCACCGCGAAGTGGCTGGCCGCCCGGCGCGCCGGGGGTGACGCGGTGTTGTTGCACGGCTATGACGAGGCGGCGACTAAGAAGCGGCGCGGCGAGTTCGCGGCGCTGCCGACGCACGAGGCCAACTTGCGCCTGATGGCCGCCGACCGGGTGCTCGAGCATCTGGGACTGCGCACCCGGCTGTTCGCCGCGCCGGGTTGGACGGTATCGCCGGGAACAGTGCAGGCGTTGCCGCACAACGGCTTCCGGTTGCTCGCGGCACTGCACGGGATGACCGACCTGGTCCGGCAGACCACTGTGCGCGCCCGGGTGCTGGGCATCGGCGAAGGGTTCCTGACGGAGCCGTGGTGGTGCCGGATGCTGGTGATGTCGGCTGAGCGGATGGCTCGCCGGGGCGGAGTCGTGCGGGTCGCGGTGGCCGCGCCGCAGCTGCGCAAGACCGGCCCGCTGCAGGCGATGCTCGACGCCGTGGATCTGGCTCTGCTGCACCAGGCCACCCCGACCGTCTACCAGTGGCGGGCTCAACGGGCGGTGCTGGACGCAGCTTGATCGCCCGGGTCGTTACCCTGTAGCGGCATGAACGATACCCGGGCCGGGTCAGCGGGTCAGACCGCTGACGTCATCATCGTCGGAGCTGGGCTGGCCGGACTGGTGGCCGCCTGCGAGCTGGCCGACCGCGGTCTGCACGTGTTCATCCTCGACCAGGAAAACAGCGCCAACCTCGGTGCACAGGCTTTCTGGTCGTTCGGCGGCCTGTTTTTCGTCGACAGCCCGGAGCAGCGCCGGTTGGGGGTACGCGACAGTTGTGAACTGGCTTTGCAGGATTGGCTGGACACTGCTGGCTTCGACCGGCCCGAGGACTACTGGCCTCGGCAATGGGCGCAGGCCTACGTCGACTTCGCCGCAGGGGAGAAACGCAGCTGGTTGCGTGAGCGCGGCCTGCGGATCTTCCCGTTGGTCGGCTGGGCCGAACGCGGCGGATACGACGCCCGCGGATGCGGCAATTCGGTTCCGCGGTTCCACATCACCTGGGGAACGGGTCCGGCGCTGGTCGAGATCTTTGCCCGCCAGCTGCGGGACCGGCGCAGAATTCGCTTCGGGCATCGCCACCGCGTCGACGAGCTGATCATCCAAGGCGGTGCTGTCACCGGCGTGCGGGGCAGCGTGCTGGAGCCGACGGACGCAGCCCGCGGTGTGGCATCGTCGCGAAAAGCCATTGCTGAGTTCGAGTTTCACGCTTCGGCGGTGATCGTGACCAGCGGTGGTATCGGGGGCAATCACGATTTGGTGCGGGAGAACTGGCCGAAGCGGATGGGACGGGTCCCCGGGCAGCTGTTGAGCGGGGTGCCCGCCCACGTCGACGGCCGGATGATCGGAATCACCGAAACAGCCGGCGCGCGGGTGATCAACCGAGACCGCATGTGGCACTACGTCGAAGGCATTACCAACTACGATCCGATCTGGCCGGCCCATGGCATCCGGATCATTCCGGGACCGTCGTCGCTGTGGCTGGACGCCAACGGACAGCGGCTGCCCGTTCCGCTGTATCCGGGCTTCGACACTCTGGGCACGCTGGAGTACATCGCTCGTTCCGGCCATGACTACAGCTGGTTCGTCTTAAACGCCCGAATCATCGAGAAAGAGTTCGCTTTGTCCGGCCAGGAGCAGAATCCCGACCTGACCGGCCGCAGCGTGCGCCAGTTGCTGCGGTCGCGGGCTCGGTCCGGGCCGCCCGGGCCGGTGCAGGCGTTCCTCGACCGGGGCATCGACTTCGTCAGCGCCGAGTCGCTGCGCGATCTGGTATACGCGATGAACAAGCTGCCTGATGTGAAGCCGCTGGATTATGCGACGGTGGCCGCGGAGGTGACGGCGCGCGATCGCGAGGTCACCAACCGATTCAGCAAAGACAGTCAGATCAATTCGATCCGGACCGCACGCAACTACCTGGGCGACCGGCTGGGCCGGGTGGTGGGCCCACACCGGCTGACCGACCCCAAAGCCGGGCCGCTGATCGCGGTGAAGCTACACATCCTGACCCGAAAGACGCTCGGCGGTTTGGAAACCGACCTGGACTCACGAGTGCTCAAGGCGGACGGCACGCCGTTCGACGGGTTGTACGCAGCCGGCGAGGTGGCCGGCTTCGGCGGCGGTGGCGTGCACGGCTATCGGGCGTTGGAGGGCACGTTTCTCGGCGGCTGCATCTTTTCCGGACGTGCCGCCGGTCGCGGCGCCGCCGCCGACCTCGCCTGACGGCCACCGAACGTGACGCTGGCAGCACGCTCGGCGCCGAACGTGACGCTAACTTCACGCTGGGCGCCGCAGGGCTAGAAGGTGACGCCGGTTTCTTCGGGCAGCACCTGGAAGTCGGCGTCGGTCATCTCGCTCAGCCGCCCGTAGTAGATACCCCGGGCGTCGGGGTTGATGATCGCCTGATGGATGGGCACGGCGCGCTGCGGGGCGACCGCGCGCAAATAGTCGACGGCCTCAGACACCTTCATCCAAGGCGCGGCCGCAGGGGTCGCCAGCACATCCACCGGCTCGTCAGGGACGAATAAGGCGTCGCCGGGGTGCATCAAACGAGCCGAATGGTCACCGTCGCCGACCAGAAACGAAATGTTCTCGATGACAGGCAGTTCGGGATGTATCACCGCGTGCTTACCCCCGACCGCCCGAATGCTGAGCTGCCCCACCTGCAGCTCGTCGCCGACGTGCACCGGCAGAACCGGGTCGCCGAGCTGGGCGGCGGTTTGCGGGTCGGCGTACACCGGGGCGTCGGGGTTGGCGTCGCGCAGCGCGGGTAGCCGTTCGGCGTCGACGTGGTCGGGGTGCTGATGGGTGATCAGGATGGCCGACAGCCCGGTGATGCCCTCGAATCCGTGCGAGAAGTTGCCCGGGTCAAACAAGATGGTGGTGTGGCCGAAGTCGGCGAGCAGACAGGAATGACCGAAATGTGTCAGTTGCATGGCTACGATTCTTACGCGCAACGGCTTCGATCGTTGCCAACCCGGTAGAGTCGGCGGCGAGCAATCGATTTTTGACAGCGAGGAGCGCCCGTGTCCCGGGTGGTTGTGCATGTGATGCCCAAAGCGGAGATTCTCGATCCCCAAGGTCAGGCAATCGTCGGTGCACTGGGCCGGCTCGGCCATGCCGGTGTCTCAAACGTCAGGCAGGGCAAGCGGTTCGAGTTGGATGTTGACGACAGCATCGACGATTCGCAGCTCGCCGAGATCGCGGAATCGCTGTTGGCCAACACCGTCATCGAGGACTGGACAGTGACGCGGGAGGCGCTGTGACGGCGCGCATCGGCATCATCACCTTCCCCGGCACACTCGACGACGTCGACGCTGCCCGGGCGGCACGTTTCGTCGGTGCTGAACCGGTCGGCCTGTGGCACGCCGACGCCGACCTCAAAGGCGTCGACGCGGTCGTCGTGCCCGGCGGGTTCTCCTACGGCGACTACCTGCGTGCCGGGGCCATCGCCCGGTTCGCCCCGGTGATGGGTGAAGTGATCAGCGCCGCGGGTCAAGGACTGCCGGTGTTGGGGATCTGCAACGGCTTTCAGGTGCTGTGTGAAGCCGGACTGTTACCCGGCGCGCTGACCCGCAACGCCGGTCTGCATTTCGTCTGCCGCGACGTGTGGCTGCAGGTGGCGTCGACCTCGACCGCCTGGACCTCCCGCTTCGAGCAGGGCGCCAATCTCCTGGTGCCGCTGAAATCCGGTGAGGGTCGGTATGTGGCGCCGCAGCAGATCCTCGACGAACTGGAAGGCGATGGCCGCGTGGTGTTCCGCTACGCCGGCAACCCGAACGGGTCATTGCGCGACATCGCCGGAGTCAGTTCGGCCAACGGCCGCGTCGTGGGTCTTATGCCGCACCCTGAGCATGCCATCGAAGGCCTGACCGGTCCGTCCGACGACGGGCTCGGCCTGTTCTACTCCGCGCTGGACTGCGTCCTGGCGGCCTGAGCCCTAATGGATGACGAACGTCGCCGCAACTGCAGTGCCAGCCTGAGTCCAGTGCGACTTTGGCATTTGTCACTCGATGTGAGCGAATGTCGACGCGATCCGCGAGATCCTGGGCAATGGGCCACCTTGACCATCGTGAAGTAAAAGCGGTTAGTGTGTCGAGGGTTCAGCTGGTCAACGCTTGCGGTGACAACTCCTTGAGCATCGCGTTGGCCCAGCGCATTTGGCGTAGAGTCTCCGGGTGACAACGTGACGTCAGACGCAGCATTTCCTCATTGTGGGCGGCCTGAGCTGCCTGGCCGAGCAATTCCCAGTCCAACGACGTTCCGGCAGCAAGCCGGTGTATCCGCCGCAAGTCGGCGAGCAGCAGCAACGCCGGTGAGCGGCGGTGCCGCAACCTAACGCTGATCTGAGTTTGGATAGAACCGGTGATTGCGTCAGTCCGCGGATGCGCGGACAAGCGGAGACCGTAGTTGCGGCCATGGACGGCCAGCTCCTCGAGATGACTTTGCGACCATCCGGCCAAGTCGTGCGCCAGATGACAAATGTCCTGGTTGCTGTGCTGTCGTGCGGCGACCACATTGAGTGTGTGGGCAAGCTTGCGTTCTGAGCGATGCAGCTCGCGAATCGCCAGCGTGATTCTCATTGCTAACTGCCGCTTAGCGATTCACTCGTCATGGCCGCCGCCCCGCCCACGGTGGCCGGCACCGCGCCATTGATTGGGGCGGATGCCGCCGTCGTCGGTACAGCACAGGCATCACCTGTTGGATGGCTGTGGCTGGGCGGCCGTGCTTTCAGCAGCTGCGCGGCCGCAGTCTTGAAGAGAGGTTGCTTGGACACCGGATCCCAATCGGTGATCGTGAGCTCGTTGCCGGCACGTTGATGACTGCCAAGACTATTCTGGCCGTTGCCGACATCCCAATATCCGTAGTGGAACGGCACGAACAGTACGCCCACGCGGATACCACTGATCCGAGCCGCACAAGTGATTGTGCCGCGTGGCGTGCAGATCTCCACAGCGTCCGACTCGCTGATGCCGAGATGTTCCGCGTCCGGCTGGGAGACTTCCACCCACACCTCCGGTGCGGCTTGCTGGAGCTGCGGCGTCCGAGCTGTCTTGGTTCGAGTATGGAAGTGGTACAGGGTGCGCCCCGTAATCAGCACGAATGGATACTCCGGTGTCGGTCGCTCGTGGGCTGGCACGTACTCAGCAGCTCGGATGATTGCTTTGCCTGCCGGATTCATCGCACGATATTCGGTGGCTTCAAACGGAGCGCCGGTAATCAAATCTTTTCCGTACGATTCGCAGTAATCGGGTGCGGCCCAGAATCGTCCGTCGCTGTAGAGCCGCTCAGTACCATCGGGATGCTCGGCGTTACATGGCCATTGAATTCCGCTACCGCCGCGCAACTTTGCGTAGGTCAGTCCGGTGTAATCGCAGGGCCGCCCGGCGCTGCATCTCTTCCATGCTTCAAAGGCCGACTCCGCATCCGTCCACGGCGGAAGTGGCTGACCGTCCTTGTCGCGAAAATCCATTCGTCGTGCATAGTCGAGGAAGATGTCGAGGTCGCTGCGAGCCGAACCCGGCGGCTCCACGGCCTTTTCTGAGAGGTGCACAGTACGGTCGGCATTGGTAAACGTGCCCGTCTTTTCGCCCCAAGCTGCGGCAGGCAGCACCACGTCGGCGAGCTCGGCGGTTTCTGTCATGAAGATATCCTGCACGACCAGGAACAGCCGTTCTTGGGATAGGATTCGGCGGATGCGCGCCAGCTCCGGGAGCGAGACCGCGGGATTGGTTGCAGTCACCCACAACATCCGCAGCGAGCCCTCTTCGGCGAACCGGAAAATCTGCATGGCGTGCGTTGGCGGCGCGTAATGCGGAATCTGCCGTTGCTCCACGTTCCATAAGGTCGAAAGTTCTTCTACGTGGCCGTCGTTGGACCAGTTGCGGAATCCGGCCAGATCCCCGTCGGCACCGCACTCACGAGTGTTTTCCGCTGTGGGTTGCCCGTTCATCTGCAGCACTCCACAACCCGGTTTGCCAAGCATGCCCCGCACCAGATGTAAATTGTTCACTTGAACAGCGGCCGCGGTGGCCTGATGAGACTGGTAGAAGCCTTGAAGCACAGTGGAAAGCAAGCGCTCGGCGGTGCCCAAAAGCCGCGCCGCGCGCCGGATATCGTCGGCGGGTACACCGCAAATTTCGGCGGCTCGCTCCGGCCGGAACTGTTTGACTTGTTTTTCTAACTCGTCGAAACCTACTGTGCACGTGTTGATGTAGTGGTGGTCCACCCAGTCATGAGCGAGGATCTCGTGCAGCAGCCCATTCATCAATGCCAGATTGGTTCCCGGCAAGGGCGCCAAGTGAACCGTGGCGTGCCGGGCGACCGGCGTGAGCCGCGGGTCGACGCAGACGATGGCCGGCGGTACGTTGCCGGCAAGGCGGTCAAGCATCCGCATCCACAACACGGCCTGCGTTTCGGCGACATTGTGTCCAAACAGCGCGATGACGTCGGCATGGTCGACATCGGTGTAGGAACCTGGTTGCCCGTCGCTGCCGAATGATTCTTTGAGCGCCTCAGCCGCTGTCGCCGTGCACAGCCGCGTGTTGCCATCGACATGGTTGGTGCCGATTGCGCCGTGGGCAATCACGCCTTGGGTGTAGTACTCCTCTAAAAACAGTTGCCCAGAGGTGTAGAAGCCGATCGAGCCTGGACCTCGACTGCCGAGCAATCTTCGGCTGCGGTCCACAATCCGCTGCATTGCGGTGTTCCAGTCGCAGGCCCGCAACGTGCCGCTCGTCCGGATTAGGGGAGTGCTAAGTCGTTCCCGGGATGCGTTGGCTTGCCAACCGAACAGATCTTTCGGATCGAGGCGGCCATGATTGACTCGATCGACGGCACGCCCGCGAACCCCGACAATGCGACCGTCTTTCACGGCGATATCGAGTCCGTCGCCGTTGGAGTGCAACACCGCTGCAGACTGCACCCACCGATCCACCGATTCAGCACTGACCCCGTCGGCCAGGTAGTTGTCAATCCGCTGCGGCCACCGCTGGCCCGGTTCGTACGGTGTTCGCGTGCCCCACGGCTCTGCGATCCGGTCGATGAGCACCATTCGAGCGGCATACCCGGCGTCTAGGGTCCGAAACTTTGTGGCAACGGTAGCGATGCCGCGACGGTGGACGCGCTGCATCGGGCCTGATTAATCCCCGCGGCTGCCGCGGCGCGGCCAGGTGAAAAGCCAGCGAATGGCGGTGAATAACGTGGCGAGGAAGCAGGCTGAGTCGGTGACTGAGCGGCAAGCAGCATTTCTGCCTGTGCGGAATGGCCTGAAAACCCAACGGCTTTCTACACTCGCTTACGTGGGTATGCGAAAAGTTGACTTTGATCGCCTGGCCGCCGCTATGGGTGACTACACATTTGCTTATCTCCTCACCGTCAGCGACGACTACCGTGTGCACACGGTGACCGTCGATCCGGTCTTAGGCGACGGCGTCGTCGACGTTGGGGTGATCGGCGGGCGCAGCTGCAGTAACCTCGCTTACCGTAGTGACGCCACACTGTTGTGGCCCCCACAAGAGCTGGGCGCTTACTCGCTCATCGTTGACGGCAAAGCCGAGGTGACCGACTCCGGTGACGAGACGGGTTGGCTCCGTATCGTGCCGACTCGTGCACTGCTGCACCGCGAGGCCGCTTCTGACTCCCCGTCGGCCGCGAAAGGGTGCTTGCACGATTGCGTGGTGTTCGCCCAGAGGTAACCGGCGTCAACTGCGCATTGTGTTATGGCCCTAGCTGGCAGACGTGAGACCGCGCCAAATGAAAGGGTCGCCGCCGTGACCGGCCATGGTCGTCCGCTCCGAGCCATTATCCTAGCCGGCGGCGCGTCCCGACGCCTAGGCGTCGACAAGCCCGAGCAGCGGGTTGGCGGGCGACGGTTACTGGACATTGCGCTTGCCGCGGTGGCCGGGGCGGACGCGGTGGTGGTGGTCGGACCGCCCAGAGAAGTGCCCGATGAGGTGACCGTGCTGCGTGAGGATCCGCCCGGTTCCGGCCCGGTGGCCGCGATTGCCGCGGGTCTCGCGGTGTTTCCCGACGGACCGGCCGACGTGGCGGTGCTGGCAGCCGATCTGCCGCGGATCACCCCGGCCGCAGTGACGGCGCTAGCGGCGGCACGCGGCGACGCCCCCGTCGCACTCGCGGTCGACGACAGCGGACACCTTCAGTACCTGACCGCCGTCTGGGATTCGGCGGCGCTGGCATCTGCGCTGGCCGCCGCCCCACCGCGGGTGCGCGACCTACTGCCCCACGGCGCGGCGACCTGCAGGGTGGGCGGCGTCGCCGATGTCGACACCCCTGACCAGCTCGCTGCGGCGCGTGCCCGCGCTGATGGCACGCCCGACGGTGCCCGGGCCGCTGTCCGAGCCGCGCTCGCCCTGTTGATCCCCGACGAGCGCAGCCTGGAGGAGGCGGTCGGTGGTGTGCTCGCCGAACCGCTCACGGCCGCCGCGCCATTTCCGCCCTTCGACGCGTCGGCGATGGACGGCTGGGCCGTCGCGGGGTCTGGTCCCTGGACACCGGAGGAGGCCGCCGTTCGCGCCGGGGACGGCGGCGCAACGCTGAAAGGTGGGCACGCTCGTCGTATCGCGACCGGCGCTCGGTTGCCCGCGGGCGCCGAGCGGGTAATTCGCGACGAGGAGGTCGTACTTTCCCCAAACATGCTGTCCGAGAAAAGCCGCGAAGATTGCATCCGCGACGACACCCGCCGGCGAGGCAGTGAGTGGACCGCCGGCACGGTCCTGGCTGTCTCCGGTACGCGAGTCGACGAGGCACTGGTGTCGCTGGCCCGGTCGGCTGGCGTGCACCGGCTCGCGCTGCGCGGACCGGTGCAAGTTGTGCTGCACACCTCGGGTGACGAGATCGCCGCGATCGGTGCGACTGGCGATCGGGGACGTCTGCTGCTGCCAGAGGCGGCCGCAGGGCCGGTCGCCGCCCGACTGCGTGCGCTGGGCGCCTCTGTCAGCACCGGCGCGCACTTACCGGATGACCTCGACACGCTGTGTTCGGCGCTGACAGGGAAGGCGGATCTGGTGGTCGTCATCGGGGCCACTGGTCGCGGTGTAGCCGATCACCTGCGAGGCGCGATTGAAAGCGCCCGCGGCATCGTTGTGGTCGACGGCGTCGACGTGCGACCTGGCGGGTCCCTGCTCGTCGCGACGCTGCCCAGCGACCCTGGCCTGCCGCGCGGACGGGTACTACTTGGCTTGGGCGGCAATCCGCTGGCCGCGGTCGCCGGAGCAGCGTTGATGGGGCCAGCCCTCGTCGACGCCCTGACCGGCGCCGCGCCCGCTTCGATCGACCTCATTCCGGTCTGCGGTTTTCCGCGAGCGGACCGCTGGCGCATCGTTCCCGTTGAGCCCGGCGGCATGGGGACGTGGGTGGCAACCGGCCACAATCCGACCTCCCACCTAGCGGCCCTCGTCGGGCGCCGAGGCCTCGCGCTGATCCCGCCCAACACCGCTGACGGCGCCCCCGTCGAGCGCCTCGCTTAACTTTCAGACGCCTGGCTTCTTAAGCGGAGGGTCGACACTCACCTATCGGTTCAAGAACAATGGCCCTCTGGGACGTCGCGTCCACCCCGAAGATGTGGTGAGGCGGTTTCGACGGCCGGTCCGAACACAACGCGACTCGCTTTCCCAGAATTTCGTGCCAGTGCGGCGTTGATGAGCCGCCGATCGCACTCATCGGCCGTGCAGGCTGAATGAGACTGCGATCGTTGACGCCATGACCGGAGAAATAGCCAACACTTGTGAATCAGCGTGTCTCGCGACTTCTCATTGAGTTGGGCGTGGCCAGTGGTGGTCCGTGCTCGGAGGTGGAAGATCCTTCGCTGGGGGAGGCGAAGTCTCCGATGATCTGGGCCAGTTGCGCGGGTTGGTCCTCGGGTGCGAATGCGTACGCGTCCGTGACGAGTTTGACGTGCCCCTGTGCGAGTTCGGCGGCGAATCGGCGGGCATGGTCGACGGGGAAAACGGAATCTTCTCGCGACCAGGCGAACAGGACGGGTGGACCATCGCCAGCGATCAGTCGCCGGCCGGCCTCATGGACGGGTTCAGAGCGGGCCGACGACCACACTTTTGCTGCGTCACGTAATATTTCGGGATTTCGAAGGCTGGGCAGGACGTAGCTGTCGAAAACTTCCTCGGGAATCATGTGCTTAATGAGCTTCCCATAGGCCAAAGGGCTTGTTCGGGCAGCGGAGTCCTCAGGGGCACGGAGAAGATCGCGCAATTTGCCGGGGTCGGCAGCTACTTGGGGAAGCGTGTCGAATGGCGGCACGCGTCGGCGCGTGCCCAGCTCGGGTGATCGCCACATGTGGGACGGGCTTTGTGTCGCGGCAAGCTCGCCGTCGTATCTTGCGGTGTCGGTCATCACCGTGCTCCGGCTGCGTCAGCGACAGAGGCGAACGTGGGCGCGCCGGGCTCTAGCGGGACTCGGGCGCACCGGGCCACGAAGCTAATGGCGTGGTACCAGCCGCAGAGAAACAGAAAGTCCAACAGGTTGGCCTCACTGAAAGTAGCCGCAAGTTGGCGCCAAAGGTCATCAGGAATGTCGGCCCTGTCGTGTAGGGCATCGACGGCTCGGATGAGCAGGCGGTCGCGTTGCTCGTCCCAGCAGAAATCGTCGGCGCTGCCGACGGTGAGCGACACGATCTGGCCCTTGCTGAGGCCAACACGCTCGGCGAAGAACGTGACGTGGACGCCCCACTCGTACTCGCAGCCACAGCGCGCGCAGGTCCGGTCGATCACGACCTCGCGATCACGCATCCCCAGCGACAGTCTGCCGCTCAGCTCATAGCTGCCCCAGGTGCTCATAGCCTCAACCATCGGCATGTTTCGGGCGAAGGTGCGGAACAGAGCGATCGGCGGGACCCCGGGCGGCATCATCTTCTGCAGCTGGGCATCGATCGGCGGATCGTAGGGCGGCTGCAACGGAGCGATCCTCGGTGTTACTGTTTCCGTAACCATGACACAGCAACCTACGTTACGGAAAACGAAACGTCAATCCACCGCCGTACCCGGCCTACCGGTCCGCGGCTCAACAACCGGCCGTCCCCTCCTGGCGGCCCTCGACCTTCTCGGCCGGCGATGGTCACTGCGGGTGCTATGGGAGCTACGCGACGGTCCGATCGGTGCGCGCACCCTCAGGGACCGCTGCGACGGGATGTCCCCGAGCGTTCTCTACGTGCGCCTCGGCGAACTCACCGACGCAGCCCTCATCACCCAGACCGAGGATCAACGCTATGAGCTGACCGATGTCGGACGAGCTCTCCGGGCGGCGCTCGAACCGCTCGACCACTGGTCCCGCTGCTGGGCAGACCCCGGATAAGTGCCCAGCCCGACGTTGACCCAGCGATCTGCGTTAACGCGACTATTGAGAGGACCATCCACAGGTTCTGATCATTCCTCCGATGACCGGCTGGCTTGCGCCACGTCGCAGTAAGCCAGGCCCTCCGCTTTGCCGGAGATCAAACGCTCAGACAGACTGACGCTTCGGCGGTGTAGGCCAGAAAGGTGAGCGTCTCCTGAAGGTACAACCGCACCGTCTCGGCGTCGTGGTTGAGATAGCCGATCGAGACGTCGGTGCCCAGCTGCAGGTCGAAATCACCTCCCCGGGTGGTCAACACGAAGGCGCCGTCGATTGCGGGCGCCCAGATGATGTCACCGTCGACCAGTCGACGCAGATGTTCTCGGATCGGGTAACCGTGTTCGGTTGTCTCGCTGACTTCGGTGTACACGTCGGCCGACAGAAGCACCGAGTAGGGGCCGTCGACACCGGCCAGCCGCAGCACGGAAAGAGCCTGGCTGGTGACATCGGGAAGGTCGCGGACATCGGAGGGCAGGGTCAGCGGCGGATTGGAGCTGGATCTGCGGATGCCTTCGATCGACGCTGCGGCATAGCCCTCGAAGATGGTCCGGTCTTCGACGCACGCCAACTTCTTGGCGGCGTCTTTGACCGGATCCCAGTCGGAGTCCTGGGAGCCGCGTTCCACGGCGTCGACTTCGCTGCGCGACAACGTAAACGGGACACGTAGGCGCACAAGGGGTTTGCTTGCCCGAAGGTGCGCGACGACGCCGTCGGTGGGCGCTTCTACGTCGAGGAGCCGACCGGTGCCGACCGCCGCGACGACAGGGCCACCCGGTTCGTTCACGTCAACCACGCGGCGCCCCGCGATGTGGCGTTTGAACGTGCGTGTCGCTTCCGACTCGATCTCTTCCCAAGCTTCTTCGGTGACCGGCGCCAGCTCGCGGTACAGGTTGTTCATCGAGGTCTTCCTTTCAGACTGTCCGCAGATGTCCGGCAGCGCGTCGGGCACGTCTGACCCTAACGTTCCTGACAACACCGTGATGAAAAGATAGGGCCATGGCGGCTTCGGCGGCGGGCCTGTGTGAATTCATCGATGCGTCCCCCTCGCCTTTTCACGTGTGCGCGACGGTGGCGCAAGCGCTGGCCGCCGCCGGTTACACCGAGTTGTTTGAGGCCGACGGGTGGCCGAGCACGGGCACATTCTTCGTCGTACGCGCCGGCTCGGTGGTGGCCTGGAACAGCGGTGGGGACACCGAGAGGGCATTCCGGGTGATCGGTGCGCACACCGACAGCCCCAACCTGCGGGTCAAACAGCATCCTGACCGAGTGGTCGCCGGTTGGCAGCTGGTGGCGCTGGAACCGTACGGCGGCGCCTGGCTGAACTCCTGGCTGGACCGCGATCTGGGTATCAGCGGCCGACTGTCGGTGCGCGACGACCGCACCGATGACGGCATCGCGCATCTGCTCGTGCGTGTCGACGCGCCGATCCTGCGGGTGCCGCAGCTGGCTATTCACCTGGCCGAGGACCGCAAATCGCTGACCCTGGATCCGCAACGCCACGTCAACGCCGTGTGGGGAGCCGGGGATACCACCCGTTTCTTTGTTGATTACGTCGCCGGGCTGGCTGGAGTCGGCGCCGGTGAGGTGCTGGGCGCGGACCTGATGACTCACGATCTCACGGCGTCCACAGTGTCCGGGGCCGACGGTGATTTCGTCAGCGCGCCGCGGTTGGACAATCAGGCCAGCTGCTATGCGGGGCTGCACGCGTTGCTGGCAGCCGAGCCGCGGCGCTATCTGCCGGTGCTGGCGCTGTTCGACCACGAGGAAGTCGGTTCCACCTCCGATCACGGCGCCCAATCCGAGCTGCTGCTGACCGTCTTGGAACGCATCGTGCTGGCCGCTGGCGGCAGCCGGGAAGACTTCCTGCGCCGGTTGGCCGGTTCCACGGTGGCCTCGGCGGACATGGCGCACGCGACGCATCCCAATTACCCGGAACGGCACGAGCCCGGTCACCCCATCGCGATCAATGGTGGTCCGGTGCTCAAAGTGCAGCCCAACCTGCGTTACGCCACCGACGGTCGCACCGCCGCGACCTTCGCGCTGGCGTGCCGGCAGGCCGGCGTCCCGCTGCAGCGCTACGAACACCGCGCTGACCTGCCGTGCGGTTCGACGATCGGCCCGTTGACCGCGGCGCGCACCGGCATCCCGACTGTCGACGTCGGCGCCCCGCAGCTGGCCATGCACTCGGCGCGGGAATTCATGGGCGCCGACGACGTTGCGGCCTACGCGGCGGCCCTCCAGGCGTTTCTGTCACCCGAGTGACCAGAGCGCCGGCGGATCGAGCGAGGTGGCTTGATCGAGCCTGCGGTCAGCGCGCCGCAGCCATCTCGAATTCGCGACGTGGATGCAGTCTCGGCGCCGCCAGCGCAGACTCGATGTCCTACGCGCCGCGCACGACGCGGAACCTAGACTGTCCCCGTGACGTCCGGGCTCACTCAGGCAGTCGATACCGTCGAGTCGGCCACGGCCACCCCCGATCAGCCCCAGCCGTATCGCGAACTGGGCCTCAAAGAGGACGAATACCGGCGCATCCGCGAGATCCTGGGACGCCGGCCCACCGACGCCGAACTGGCCGTGTACTCGGTGATGTGGAGCGAGCACTGCTCCTACAAATCCTCCAAGGTGCACCTGCGCTACTTCGGTGAGACGACCACCGAGCAGATGCGCGCCGGGATGCTGGCCGGCATCGGGGAGAACGCCGGCGTCGTCGACATCGGTGACGGTTGGGCGGTCACCTTCAAAGTCGAATCCCACAATCACCCGTCCTACGTCGAGCCGTACCAGGGCGCGGCCACCGGAGTTGGCGGGATCGTTCGCGACATCATGGCGATGGGCGCCCGGCCGGTCGCCGTGATGGACCAGCTCCGGTTCGGAGCGGCCGACGCCCAGGACACCCGCCGGGTGCTCGACGGGGTGGTGCGCGGTATCGGCGGCTACGGCAATTCGCTGGGCTTGCCCAACATCGGCGGTGAAACCGTATTCGACGCCTGCTACGCCGGAAACCCGTTGGTCAACGCGTTGTGCGTCGGGGTGCTGCGCAAGGAAGACCTGCACCTGGCGTTCGCATCGGGCACCGGCAACAAGATCATCTTGTTCGGCGCGCGAACCGGTCTGGACGGCATCGGCGGCGTTTCGGTCCTGGCATCCGAGACGTTCGGCGCGGACGAGGAAGGAAGCCGGACTGGATCGAGGCTCGATCCGGCAAGCGGATCTCGGAAGAAGCTGCCGTCGGTCCAGGTGGGCGACCCGTTCATGGAAAAGGTGCTCATCGAGTGCTGCCTGGAGCTGTACGCCGCCAACCTGGTCGTCGGCATCCAGGATCTCGGCGGTGCCGGATTAGCCTGTGCCACTTCGGAATTGGCATCCGCCGGCGACGGCGGTATGACGGTCGAACTGAGTACCGTACCGCTGCGAACGCAGAGCATGACTCCCGCCGAAGTGCTGTGCAGCGAGTCGCAGGAGCGGATGTGCGCGGTGGTCACACCCGACAACGTCGACGCCTTCCTGTCGGTATGCCGGAAATGGGAGGTGCTGGCCACCGTCGTCGGGGAGGTCACCGACGGTGACCGACTGCGCATCACCTGGCGCGGCGAGACGGTCGTCGACGTGCCGCCGCGCACCGTGGCGCACCAGGGTCCGGTGTATCAGCGCCCGGTCGCGCGGCCCGACTTCCAAGACGCGCTGAACGCCGGCCATTCGCGCGACCTGCCCCGGCCTGTCACCGGGGCGGAGTTGCGCGCGACTCTGCTTGCGCTACTGGGCAGTCCGCATTTGTGCAGCCGAGCATTCATCACCGAGCAGTACGACCGCTACGTGCGTGGCAACACCGTGCTGGCCGAGTACGCCGACAGCGGGATGCTGCGCATCGACGAGTCGACCGGCCGCGGTATAGCGGTGTCGACCGACGCGTCCGGGCGCTACACCATGCTCGATCCCTACACCGGTGCCCAGCTCGCGCTGGCCGAGGCCTACCGCAACGTCGCCGTCACCGGCGCCACCCCGGTCGCCGTCACCAACTGTCTCAACTTCGGCTCCCCGGAGGACCCGGGAGTGATGTGGCAATTCGCTCAGGCGGTCCGCGGGCTGGCCGATGGCTGTGCAAGCCTTGGCATTCCAGTGACCGGCGGCAACGTCAGCTTCTACAACCAGACCGGGTCGACGGCGATTCACCCCACCCCGGTTGTCGGAGTGCTCGGCGTCATAGAAGATGTGAGTCGACGTCTGCCGGCTTCCTTGGGCAACCATCCGGGTGAAACGCTGCTGCTGCTCGGCGACACCCGGGACGAATTCGACGGCTCGGTGTGGGCCCAGGTGAGCGCCGGGCATCTCGGCGGGCAGCCGCCGACCGTCGACTTGGACCGCGAACGGTTACTGGCTGAGGTTTTGAGCGCGGCGGCATCGGACGGCCTGCTGTCCGCGGCGCACGACCTGTCGGAGGGCGGCCTCGCGCAGGCGATTGTGGAAGCGGCGCTGGCCGGCGAAACAGGTTGTCGCGTCACCCTTCCCGAAGGCAGCGACCCCTTCGTCGCGTTGTTCGCCGAATCCTCGGGCCGGGTGCTGGTGGCCGCGCCGCGCGAGGACGAAAGCCGATTCCTTGCCCTGTGCGCCGCCCGCGGGTTACCGGCCGTACGCATCGGTGTGGTCGATCACGACTCGGATGTGCTCGAGGTGCAAGGCTTGTTCAGCGTCCCGCTGACCGAACTGCGCGACACGTTCGAAGGAGCGCTGCCGAGGCTGTTCGGTTGAGTGCGTCCGTGGACCACACGACCGGCGCATCGGCGACATCTGCCGCGCACCCGCCCGAGCGCCACCCACTGGTGGTGTGGGCGTGGAGCCTGCTGCGGCTGAGGTTCACCGGCGTCGCGGTCGGCGCGCTGTTCTTCTGCTTATCGCTGACGCCGTCGCTGCTGCCCCGCAGCTGGCTGTTCCAAGGGCTGATCGGCGGCATCAACGCCGCGATCGGCTACGGCCTGGGTGTGGTGATCGGCAAAGCGGTGTACCGCCTCGTGCTGCGCAACGTCCAGTGGTGGCCGCCGAGTCGGCAAGCACAATTCTGGCTGAAGGCGACCGTCGTCGTGGCATCGCCGACGGCGTGTGTGCTGATGCTGATCCCGGCGGCGGCCTGGCAGCGGCAAGTGTCGGCGCTGATGGGCATTCAGGGGCCGGCCACCCCGGGGTATCTGCGCACGCTGATGCTGTCCGTCGTTATCGCCGCGCTGCTGGTGTCAACGTCTCGGGTGATCATCGACGCCATCAGACTGCTGGCCAGGGCGCTGATCAGACGATGGCATCTCAACGACGAGGTCGCGCTCTTCCTCGGCACAACGATCGTGGTGGCGCTTTTGATCGCATTGTTCAACGGCGTTCTGGTGCGCGGGTTCTTCGCCGGCGCCAACGCTATCTTCCAGCCGCGCGACGACACCACCAGTGCCGGTCTTTCGCCACCGCTGTTACCGGAGAAGTCCGGCAGCCCCACCTCGTTGGCGCCGTGGGACTCCCTTGGCTTGCAGGGACGCAACTTCGTCGCCGGCGGTCCGCACGCCGCTGCGCTGACCCGGCTCAACGGCCGGCCAGCCAAGGAGCCGATCCGCATCTACGCCGGGCTGGAAACCGCCGACAGCAACGAGGGACGCATGCAGGTGTTGCTGGGTGAACTCGAGCGCACCCGTGCGGTCGACCGCAAACTGCTGATCATCGTTCCGACCACCGGCACCGGCTGGATCGACCCGGCGGCGGCCAGCTCGGTAGAGATGATGTACAACGGCGACACCGCGATGGTGGGTGTGCAGTATTCCTTTCTGCCGAGCTGGATCTCATTCCTGGCCGACCAGCAGAAGTCGCAGAATTCCGGCCGGCTGTTGGTCGACAGCATCCATCAGCGCTGGCAGCAGTGGCCGGCTGAGCACCGACCACAACTGGTGCTCTATGGAGAAAGCCTCGGTTCGATGGCCGGTCAGGCCGCTTTCGGTTACCTGCCCGACGTCTCGAAGATGGGGTTCAGCGCCGTGCTGTGGGTGGGCCCGCCGCAGTCCAGTCCGCTGTGGCATGCGGTGGTCGCCCGCCGTGACCCCGGCACACCGGAGGTGAATCCTCGCTACGACAACGGTCGAACTGTGCGGTTCTCCGAAGCCAACCGTCCCGCCGACATCGCCGGCGTCGCAGGTCGACCGTGGGACGGCACCCGCGTGCTGTTCCTTCAGCACCCGTCCGATCCGGTGGTGTGGTGGTCACCCGACCTGCTGTTAAGCCGGCCGGACTGGCTCGTAGAACGCCCGGGACGAGACCGCACCGCGGCCATGGACTGGTACCCGGTGGTGACGTTTTGGCAGGTCAGCGCCGACCTGACGGAAGCCGAAGGGATGCCGGGCGGTCACGGCCACAATTATGGCGACATGGTTCTCGACGGTTGGGCGGCCGTGCTGCCGCCGGACGGCTGGACCCCCGCCGACACCGACCGGACACGCACCGCGCTCAACCGGTCCGAGGCAGTTCCCGGACCCGCATCCTGATGTGCCTTGCGCCGGCTTTGGCGGTCCTCCTGGTCGGGTGGAGCTTCACCAGCCCGCGGTTGCCGATGCCCTGGCGGGTGTTGGCGCAGGTCGTGTTCGGCGGAGTGCTGGTGGCGACAACCAGCGCCCCGGTCGGACTGCGTCCGCCGCGGCTGTGGTCGGGGCTGCGTTGGGGGTTTACGGCAGGAGCTGTCGCGGCCGGCGCGGTGGTCACCGCGGTGTCGGTGCCGGCGGTGCGCCGGTCGATGGCTGCCCGGGAATCGCCCGATTCGGTGCTGCAATGGCTGGCGGTGCGGATACCGCTGGGCACCGTGTGGGCCGAGGAAGCCGCCTACCGTGCGGCCCTGCACACTGCGGCGGCGCGCGCGTTCGGCGCCCCGGGCGGCCGGCTGCTGCAGGCCATTACTTTCGGGCTCAGTCATGTCGTGGACGCCCGCACTGCCGGTGAGCCGGTGGCACCGATCGTGCTGTCTACCGGCGTCGCGGGCTGGTGGTTCGGGTGGCTGGCCGAGCGTTCCGGCAGCCTGGCGGCACCGATGCTGGCGCACCTGGCGATCAACGAGACCGCGGCGGCGGCGGCGCTGACTGTGCAGCGGCGTGCCCGCCGATTCCGTCCAGATCTCGCCGCTGACGCCGCGACCTGCGATTCTTGAGACCCTGAGATATGGGCGCCCGTCAGCAAGCCGATCCGGATGAAACCCGCCGGGCCGTCTTGGCGGTCGAGGTCTGGTTGCGCGACGGCAACAGCCCGACTCCTGACCGCCCGAAATTGGCGGCCGCAGTGCGGCTCACCGCCCGCACACTGGCTGCGCAAGCCCCAGGCGCCAGCGTCGAAGTGCGGGTGCCCCCGTTCGTGGCGGTGCAGTGCGTTGCCGGGCCGCGGCACAGTCGGGGCACACCGCCCAATGTGGTCGAGGCCGACGCGCGGACGTGGTTGTTGCTCGCCACCGGATTGCTGGACTTTGCGACCGCGCAGCGATCGGGCGTGCTGCAGCTCAGCGGTTCTCGCGCCGGCGACATCGGCACCTGGCTGCCGCTGGTCAAGCTGGCCCGGTTGACCTGTGACCCCTGCGACAGATGTGATACCTGAAGGCTTTAGAGAATCATCGGCGTGGAAATGCGGTTGACCGGCAGGCAACACGCCGTCTCCATTCGCAGTCGTGACCGTCGTTTCCGTAGACTCCGGTACGTCACCAAACCGCCCAGGGAGCCGCCCCACTGTGACCGCTCAACAGCCAATCGTCGACGAGAACCCGCCCGGTGAAGAGTGCGGCGTATTCGGAGTTTGGGCCCCCGGCGAAGACGTCGCCAAGCTGACCTATTACGGCCTGTACGCCCTGCAGCACCGCGGTCAGGAGGCCGCCGGCATCGCCGTGGCCGACGGGTCACAGGTCTTGGTGTTCAAAGATCTGGGGCTGGTCAGCCAGGTCTTCGAGGAGCAGACGTTGGCGGCCATGGAGGGCCACGTCGCCATCGGGCACACCCGCTACTCCACCTCCGGCAACACCACCTGGGAAAACGCGCAGCCGGTCTTCCGAAACACCGCAGCCGGTACCGGAGTGGCGTTAGGGCACAACGGCAACCTGGTCAACAGCGCCGAGCTCGTCGCGCGTGCCCGTGAGGCGGGGCTGATCAACAGCCGGGCCCCCGGCGCCGCGACGACGGATTCCGACATGCTCGGCGCGCTACTGGCCCACGGCGCGGCCGATTCCAGCCTGGAGCAGGCTGCACTGAAACTCCTCCCGACCGTCCGCGGCGCCTTCTGCCTGACCTTCATGGACGAAAACACCCTTTACGCCTGCCGCGACCCGCACGGCGTGCGACCCTTGTCGCTCGGGCGCCTGGACCGCGGCTGGGTGGTGGCGTCGGAGACCGCCGCGCTGGACATCGTCGGCGCCTCGTTCGTCCGCGACATCGAGCCGGGTGAGCTGCTGGCCATCGATGCCGACGGAGTGCGCTCCACCCGTTTCGCCAACCCTGCACCCAAGGGCTGCATCTTCGAGTACGTCTACCTGGCCCGGCCGGACAGCACCATCGCCGGCCGCTCGGTGCACGGCGCCCGCCTGGAAATCGGCCGCCGGTTGGCCCGCGAACACCCGATCGACGCCGACCTGGTGATCGGCGTGCCGGAGTCCGGCACACCCGCCGCGGTCGGTTACGCGCAGGAGTCCAACATCCCGTTCGGACAGGGTCTGATGAAAAACGCCTACGTCGGGCGCACCTTCATCCAGCCGTCGCAAACCATCCGCCAGCTCGGGATCAGGTTGAAGCTGAACCCGCTGAAAGAGGTGATCCGCGGTAAGCGACTCGTCGTCGTCGACGACTCGATTGTGCGGGGCAACACCCAGCGCGCGCTGGTGCGGATGCTGCGGGAAGCCGGCGCCGTCGAGGTGCACGTGCGGATCGCTTCGCCGCCGGTCAAGTGGCCGTGCTTCTACGGCATCGACTTCCCGTCGCCCGCGGAGTTGATCGCCAACGCTGTCGAGGACGAGAGCGAGATGATCGAAGCGGTTCGGCACGCGATCAACGCCGACACGCTGGGCTACATCTCGCTGCGGGGGCTGGTTGCCGCCACCGAGCAGCCCACTTCGCGACTGTGCACCGCCTGCTACGACGGCAAGTACCCGATCGAGCTGCCCAGCGGTTCCGCGCTAGGCAAGAACGTCGTCGAGCACATGCTCGCCAACGCCGCCCGCGAGGCCGGTGCCGCCACGCTGGCCGGTGACGCGTCGCTCGGCGCTGAAGAAGCCCTGCGTCGTCCCTAGCGGCCAGAGTTTGCCGTCCGAGTCGCCGATGCCGGTGGGCGCCGACCGGTAGCCTTTAAGCCGATGACGGACACCGGTAAGAGTCCCGGACACTATTCGGGCGTTCGCGGCGTCACTTATGCATCGGCCGGGGTGGACATCAAAGCCGGTGAGCGCGCTGTCGAACTGTTCAAGCCGCTTGCATCCAAGGCGACCAGGCCTGAGGTGCGCAGCAAGCTGGGCGGTTTCGCGGGCCTGTTCGCGCTGCGCGGCGACTACCGGGAACCACTTTTGGCGGCCTCCAGCGACGGAGTCGGCACGAAACTGGCCGTCGCGCAGGCGATGGACAAACATGACACGGTCGGCCTGGATCTGGTGGCCATGGTGGTCGACGACCTCGTCGTCTGTGGTGCCGAGCCGTTGTTTCTGCTCGACTACATCGCTTTGGGCCGGATCGTTCCCGAGCGTTTGAACGCCATCGTCGGGGGAATCGCCGACGGCTGTATGCGCGCGGGTTGTGCGCTGCTCGGCGGTGAAACCGCCGAACATCCCGGGCTGATCGAACCAGACCACTACGACATCTCGGCGACCGGCGTCGGCGTCGTCGAAGCCGACGACGTGCTGGGCCCCGACCGGGTCAAGCCCGGCGACGTCATCATTGGGTTGGGTTCATCGGGTCTGCATTCCAACGGGTACTCGCTGGCTCGCGCGGTTCTGCTGGAAATCGACCGGATGAATCTCGCGGGCTACGTCGAGGAGTTCGGCCGCACGCTCGGCGAAGAGCTACTCGAGCCGACCCGGATCTACGCCAAGGACTGTCTGGCGCTGGCCGCTGAGACCCAGGTCCGTACGTTCTGCCATGTCACCGGCGGCGGGTTGGCCGGCAACCTGGAACGCGTGATCCCGCAGGGACTGCTGGCCGAGGTCGACCGCGGCACCTGGACACCTGCGCCGGTCTTCGCGATGATCGCTCAGCGGGGCCGGGTGATGCGTGCGGAGATGGAGAAGACGTTCAACATGGGCGTCGGGATGATCGCCGTCGTCGCGCCGGAGGACACCGACCGGGCCTTGGCGATCTTGACCGCACGGCACCTGGACTGCTGGGTGCTGGGAACTGTCAGCAAGGGCGGGAAGGAAGGCCCACGCGCCACACTGGTGGCCGAGCATCCGAGATTCTGACCGGCTGCTCCGGTCAGAAAAGCTTCAACGACGCCACTCGTCGCTAGCCCACGGGTCGTCCGAGAGCCGGCCGTCGCCGTCCAGTGCATCAGAATCGTCAGCCCCCGACCCCGACAGCTCGCGCTGAAGACGGTCGAAATCGGTCTGCGGAGAGCTGTATTTGAGTTCTCGAGCAACCTTGGTCTGCTTCGCCTTCGCCCGGCCGCGGCCCATGGGGGAACCCCCTCGCGCAATAACGGAGCGGCCCAACGAGTAGGCGGCTCCGATCTTGGTGTGTGTTTTGTCCTGCCGTGTAGCTTACCGTGCCCGATGGCCCTGCGCTGGGACGCCCTACCCCACTGCGAGGCCTGTCACCGGGTCGAGCCGCGCAGCCGTTCGACGGCGAGCCGGCCGGCGCCGGCCGGGTCAGCGGGCGGCAGCGAATCCGGGTCGATCACCGCGGCAACGGCGGCGTCACCGCCGCTGACCAAGGCGATGTCCGCCGTCAGCCCACGCTTCACCAGGGCAAGTGCGACCGGGCCCAGATCGACGTGGTCGACCACAGTGCCGAGGCGGCCGACCGCTCGGCCGCCGGCCAGCACCGGATCGCCGGTGGACGGCCGGTCGACCGAGCCGTCGAGGTGCAGCAGCACCAGCATCCGCGGCGGCTTGCCCAGGTTGTGTACACGAGCGACGGTTTCCTGGCCGCGATAGCAGCCCTTGTCGAGATGGACGGCGCCGAGCCCGGGTCCGCCGATCCAGCCCACTTCATGCGGGATGGTGCGCTCATCGGTGTCCACCCCGAGCCGGGGTCGTCGAGCCGCCACCCGGTGCGCCTCGTACGCCCAAACTCCTGCGGGGCGGACTTCGGCCTGAGTCAGACGTTGCCGCCAGCCGGCCGACTCCAGCCGCGGCACCAGCAGGTCCAGTTCGATCTGCGCGGGTGTCACCCCCGGCATCCGCCGGAGGATGGCACCGCCTGCCAACGGCACTGCGGTCATTTCGGCGGGCAGGGCGTCGACGCCGAGCGCGTCAAGCACCGGTTGGTCGGTCAGGCCGGGGCCGAGCAGCGAAAGCACCGCCATGTCAGCCGCGTCGGCGCTGACGTCGGACCAGAACACCATCTTGCGCAGGTAGGTCAGCAGCGGCTCACCTCGCCATGGTTCGGTGTCGAGGTGGGTGGCACCGCCCAGTTCGGTCTCGATCCAATGGTCTTCGACGCGACCCTGTCCATCCAGGCTGAGGTTCTGTGTGCTGGCGCCTTCCGGCGGGGCACTGACGTGTTGGGTCGAGATGGTGTGCAGCCACGTCTGCCGGTCGGCGCCGGTCAAGGTCAGCACCGCGCGGTGGGAACGGTCGACCAGCACTGCTCCGATCTGGGCTGCACGTTGTTCGCCGAGCGGGTCGCCGTAATGCCAGACCCCGCCAGCGTCTGGTCCGGTTTCAGGTGCGGGAACAGCTGACACGTATCAATGCTACGGGCCCTTCGAGGTGTCTTCTGGCCCGCCGAATGTGCGGCCAGCTTCACGGTCGGACGTCAGCTCAGCGTCACGCTCGGCCGGGATAAGCTTCTGGTCCATGGTCAGCCAGCACGGTGTGCTCGTCACACTCGACGGCCGGGTACTCGCGCCTGACACGCCGCTGCTGTGCGCCGACGACCTCGCTGCGGTACGCGGTGACGGTGTCTTCGAGACGTTGCTGGTGCGCGACGGCCGCGCCTGCCTGATCGAAGCGCACCTGGACCGGCTGACGCACTCGGCGAAGCTGACCGACCTGCCGTCACCGGAGCTGGACAGCTGGCGGGACGCCATCGACCTAGCGGCACGACAGTGGGCAGCAAGCACCAGCGACGAGGGAGCAATGCGGCTGGTGTACAGCCGCGGACGCGAAAGCGGCTCGGCGCCAACGACTTATGTGACGGTCAACCCGGTGGCTGAACGCGTGGCGGGCGCGCGGCGCGACGGCATCGCGGCAATCACGCTGCCGTACGGTCTGCCCGCCAGCGGCGTCGACGCCATGCCGTGGCTGCTGGCCAGCGCCAAAACGCTGTCCTACGCAGTCAATATGGCTGCACTCCGGCACGCGGCCCGCCAAGGCGCCGGCGACGTCATCTTCGTCAGCTCGGACGGCTACATCCTCGAAGGGCCGCGTTCCACGGTGGTGATCGCCGCCCGAGGGGAAGACGGCGGAGACGGTATCGAGTTACTGACCCCGCCGCCGTGGTATCCGATCCTGCGCGGCACGACTCAGCAAGCCCTCTTCCAGGTGGCCCGCGCCAAGGGGTACGACTGCGACTACCGTGCCCTGCGTCCGGGCGATCTGGCCATGGCTGAGGGGATTTGGCTGGTGTCGAGCATGACGCTGGCTGCGCGGGTGCACACTCTCGACGGCCGCCGGCTGCCGCATCCGGGGATCGCCGCCGAGTTCGCCGAGCTCGTCGACGCCGCCGTCGTCAGCGATCGGTGAAATCGGTTGTCGCCGTGGCGGTGAACCGGTACCTTCGGCTGTACACAAGGAAGGAGGTGGTCCAAGAAATTGATAGGTTTATGGACATGTGAGGTGGCTGCGCGCTAAGCAGCGCCCGGCTGGAAAGACCCCAGCATTACCGCGCTGGCGAATTCCACGCAGTCACCCGGCCCCCGAGCCTCCTGTTCGTCCAACCAGGAACTTCGGCTCGGGGGCCGTTCCATGTCTGGGCCCGGGCTCAGACAGAGGCGCCGCTCCTCCTCATTGCGTCGCTCTGCATCGTCGCCGGCGTCAGCCGACGAAGCGCGACAACCGTGCGGACAGGTGCGGCACCAGACCGCCGTCGGCGTCCACCCGCTCCTCGACGTAAGCCAAATCACCGCCCTCGACGATGCCGTAGAGCCGTTTGGCCCCGCCGACCAGCTCACCCGTCTTGCTGCATGCCAGCGCATCAGTAACCAGCTCCCATGACGACTGATTACGCGGCCGGCCGTAGAACAGTTCGACGTAACCGGCCGAATGCGCCAGTAATAGCTCGATGGCCTGTGATTCGGTCGGGTCGAGCGGATCGGTGGCGAACCGCCAAAAGCCGGTCTCGCGCAGGTCGTGGCCTTCGTAGTCGCCAGATCCGGTCAACCGCCAGGAGCGGGCCTCCCAGTTTAGGTAGTGGCCGCCGTCATGGGAGACGACGATCTGCTGGCCGAACCGGTAGTCGCCGTGCGGTCCGCGGCCCTCACCTTCGCCGCGCCACACACCGACCAGCGGCAGCAGCGCCAACAGCGTGTCATCGAGGTTGGCGCCCTCGCGCAAGTTGGCGGTATCGGCCGGAATCGGCAGGTCTTCGAAGACCGGAATGTTGCGGCCGGCGGTCGTCTTAGCTCGCTCGGCGGCTGCCGCCACGGCACGGTCTGCCGAATCAGTGGAGCGGACCGGCCCGGCCGCGTTGTCTCCGGAAGTCACGATTCGTCGGTCACCAGCCGGTACAGCGCGTACAGCGCGAACCACGCGATGAGCACGACAGCCACCACCAGCATGATCTCGAACAACAGCACCACGCCGAAGAGTTTAGTCGGGCGACGATGCAGAGCGCGGAGCGCGATGAGGAGGAGCCGGACTCTCGGCCCAGTCGGGCGACGATGCAGAGCGCGGAGCGCGATGAGGAGGAGCCGGACTCTCGGCCCAGTCGGGCGACGATGCAGAGCGCGGAGCGCGATGAGGAGGAGCCGGACTCTCCGGCCCAACCCGCCGGTTCAGGCGATCTTGATGTCCACCTCGTGGATTCCGGGGCCGGACGGCGACATCACCGCGTCCCCGTTGCCGGACGCCGACAGTGCACGCACCGTCCACGAACCAGGTGCGGCGAAGAACCGGAAATCACCGGTGGCCGAGGCGACGACCTCGGCGGTGAACTCACCGGAAGAGTCCAGCAGCCGCACGAACGCGCCGCCGACGGCCTGGCCGGAGTTGTCGACGACCCGGCCGGTGATGACCGTCTCCTTCTCCAAGTCGACGCTGGCCGACAACGTCTGTCCTTGCTTCGGTGCAGAGCACATATACCTAGCTTCCCAACTCGATCGGGGCGCCCACCAGGGAGCCGTATTCCGTCCAACTACCGTCGTAGTTCTTGACGTTCTGGTGTCCGAGCAGCTCGCGCAGCACGAACCAGGTGTGTGAGGACCGTTCTCCGATGCGGCAGTACGCAATCGTTTCCTTCGAGCCGTCGAGACCGGCGGCGGCGTACAGCTTGGCCAGGTCCTCGTCGGATTTGAACGTGCCGTCTTCGTTGGCCGCCTTGCTCCACGGCACGTTGATCGCGCCCGGAATGTGGCCCGGCCGCTGGCTCTGCTCTTGCGGCAGATGCGCCGGCGCCAAAATCTTGCCGGAAAACTCATCCGGTGAGCGGACGTCGACCAGATTCTTGACGTTGATAGCCTCGATGACCTCGTCGCGGAACGCCCTGATCGACCTGTCCGGCGCGGCGGCCGAGTAGGAGGTCGCCGGGCGGCTCACTTTGTCCGATGACAGCGCGCGGCCGTCCAGCTCCCACTTCTTGCGGCCGCCGTCGAGAAGTTTTACCTGCGAGTGGCCGTACACCTTGAAGTACCAGTAGGCGTAGGCGGCAAACCAGTTGTTGTTGCCGCCGTAGAGGATCACGGTGTCGTCGTTGGAGATGCCACGGTCGCTCAACAGCTTGGAGAACTGCTGGGCGTCGACGAAGTCACGTCGGACGGGATCCTGCAGATCGGTACGCCAGTCCAGCTTCACGGCGCCAGGGATGTGGCCGCCGTCGTAGGCGCTGGTGTCCTCGTCGACTTCCACGAAGACGAGGTCGGCGGCGTCGAGATTGCTCTCGGCCCAGTCAGCGGAGACCAGGACGTCGGAGCGTGCCATTGCAAAGTCCTTTCGATTGCTTGCGATGTTGATTACGCGGTTTCGGCGGCTTTAGGAGTAGGTCGGAGGCGAACAACGAGCGGATAGATCTGGCAGCCCAGACAGATGCCGAAGGCGGCGTTGAGCAAGGCGGCGACCAGCGCAGCCCCGGTGGCGACGACACCGACGTAAAGCGCGCCGGTCGCGAACCCGGCGACGCCGACGACGGCGAAGATGAGGCCGACGAGCTGGGCAAACTTCAGCGGCGGCACCGGTTCACGATCCCGGACCGGTCCCAGCCGGGGCGCGATGAGGTTGGCGAAAATCAGGCCGTAAGGGTGCCGTTGGGGTCCGACCACCGCGCCGATTGCGAAGACGACGGCCTGCACCACCAGAATGAGGGTGGCCGCCAAACTGTTGATCGCCGAGCTGATCAGCGTGCTCACCAGCACAGCAGTGGTGATCCACGCGACGAAACGAGGACCGCGGACATCGACCTGGGCGGGGATCGTGGTCGACATTGGGACTGCTCCTGCTCTTCATGCACGAATGGGTGGAGGCACGCCAGAATGGCTGCTCCGAGCGCGGCACACGAACGCGCGGCGACTCAGCAGCTACAACAACAGCGACAGCCCGCGGTGCGACACAGATCAACTGCGCGACGCTTGGTGAGCAGGAGCTCAAGGCGGGCGAACACGTCGGATAGCTTACCCAATCTCACGGCGGTCAAGCTAACAGCGGTTCGAGCGCAGACCGCAGATCAGCGGGTTTCGGAATACCGGCAGTCCGGTAACGCTGATGTCCGTCGGCGTCGAAGATCAGCGTGGCCGGTAGTGAAAGCACCGAGAATTTTTGCGCCGCACCGGGATCGGAATTTAAATCGATTTCGAGGTGGGCAACGTCACCGAGGTCATCGCAGACTTGCTGCACCACGCGGCGTACCTGGTTGCATTGCCCACACCAGGGTGCGCTGAAGTGCACGACGGTCGGCCCATCTTGGGAAAGGCCCAAGCCGGCGGTGTCGGGGCCGTCACCGCCGGCACCGGGTCCCGGCTCGATTTCCCGGAAGTGACCCGATCTGCGCGTCAGCAGCCAGCCGGTCAGCAGCGCCAGGCCTACGGCGGCCACTATCGCGACGATCGCGGTGATCACGTGCCCGTCTTCTCACCCCGGAGGAAGGTCATCATGACTCTTTGAACTCATCGAGTGCGATGGTTACTCCTGCGGTGATGCCTTCGATGATGACGTCCGAGCCGCGCGCGCCTTGGCTGGTCGGTGTCACTCCGAACGGCAGCCTCTGCTCAGGCACCGGCTGACGGAACGCCGCGAGCACCGCTTCCCGCTTGTCGCTGGGAACCTGTTGGTTGGCGGTGTCCGGACCGGTCAGGATGCCGGTGGGCGTCAACACCAGCGTGCTGTGGTCGGGGCCGGCCATCGACAGGTCCACCGAGACGCTGACCCGCTTGTCGAAGTTCGCCGACCTCGGGGTGCCGCTGAACACCAGCCCGTGGCTGTTGGAGATCCCCGATTCGGTGGTGCCGCCGGTCGCGTCGTTGGTCTCCTGGGGTGGCGCCTCGACCATCAGGTCGCTGATGCCCAGGTAGCGCCCCAGGTGCACCGAGTCGATGATGATTCGGCTCTCCAATTTGCCGACGGGCAGCTTCGCCTGCGGGCTGACCAGCCACGACGTCTCGGTCAAGTCGACCGAGTGCATGGTGGCCTCCAAGGTGGCCTTGCCCACCACCGAATGGTCGACGGCGTTGGCTTTGATCTCCACCTCCCCAAAGTGGTCGTTCAAGGCCTGAGTTATGAACGGAAAACCCAAAATTGCGACGAACGGATCAGAGCCCAGCTGTGTGGCGCGTCGAACTGCGACCGACAATTGATATTCGGCGTAGATGCTGGTGCCGAAGTCGATGCCGACGGCTGCAACGGCGCCGACCGCCACGACCGTTGCTGATACCGCCGCGCCGAGCAGCACCTTGCGCATCTGGACATTGTGATTCAACACCGCCAACGTCGACTTGTCGGGCCGAGATTTGCGGAGTCGCCCAACAAGTCGACGTTGGGCAGAGGGTTGTTCGCCAGGCTAAACAGCAGGTAGCACGCTAAAGTTAGGTGACCTGGCCGCTAACTACACATGTCGCCATGGGTCTTGGGAAGTTTGGTCAGATGAAACCTGCGTCCCACGACGCTGGAGGGGCTTGTTGGATCTATTGGTGCTGAGCGCGGACCCGCACAGCGATTCGGTTCTGCCGTCGTTGTCGCTGCTGTCCCACACTGTGCGGATGGCACCGGCCGACGTTTCCTCGCTGCTGGAAGCGGGCACCGCGGACGCTGTGATCGTCGACGCGCGCCAGGATCTGCCGGCTGGGCGCAGCTTGTGCCGGCTGCTGGGCGCCACCGGCAGACCTATTCCGGTTGTGGCCGTGGTGACCGAAGGCGGCCTGGTGGCCGTCAACCCGGAATGGGGTCTCGACGAAATCCTGCTGCCCAGCACCGGCCCTGCAGAGATCGACGCTCGGCTGCGGTTGATCGTCGGTCGTCGCGGCGGCCAAGCCGACCAGGACAACTTGGATAAGGTCAACCTCGGTGAGTTGGTGATCGACGAGGGCACCTACACCGCGCGGTTGCGCGGCCGTCCGCTCGACCTCACATACAAGGAGTTCGAGCTGCTGAAGTATCTGGCGCAGCACGCCGGCCGCGTCTTCACCCGGGCGCAGCTGCTGCACGAGGTCTGGGGTTACGACTTCTTCGGTGGTACCCGGACTGTCGACGTGCACGTGCGACGGCTGCGGGCCAAGCTCGGCCCCGAACACGAGGCGCTGATCGGCACGGTCCGCAACGTCGGATACAAGGCGGTCCGCCCGGCCCGCGGCCGGAGCGCGAACTCGCAGCCCGACAATGCGGCCGACACCGATGGCAGCGCTGAATCGCTGCGAGAACCGATCTTCGACCCGCTGCGCAGCCAGTGACTTGGGCTGACTGGCGGCCGGCGCTGGACGCCGACGAGCAGCAGCAGGTGCGCGAACTGGTCGAAGAAGCACGAGTTGCCGACAAGGTGACACCAGTAGGCGAGCAAGTTCTGCGCGATCTCGCTCAACGGCAGACTGAGCATCTGGTGGTCACCGACGGCGCGAACGGCACCGCGGTGGGCTATCTCAACCTTGCACCGGCCCGCGGTGGTGCGTCGGCGATGGCGGAGCTGGTGGTGCACCCACAAGCACGTCGGCGCGGTATCGGCGCAACCATGGCGCGTGCCGCGCTGGAGAAAACAGCCGGCCGCAACCGGTTCTGGGCGCACGGAACTTTGCACCCGGCAAAGGCGACGGCCTCGGCGCTCGGCCTGGTCGCGGTGCGGGAACTGATGCAGATGCGACGTTCGCTGCTCGGCACTCCCGAGCCTGCGGTTCCCGACGGCGTCCGAATCCGCACCTATACCGGCCCAGACGACGACGCCGATTTGCTGCGGGTCAACAACGCCGCGTTTCGCAGCCACCCCGAACAAAGCGGCTGGACTTCGTCCCAACTGGCCGAGCGGCGCGCCGAATCCTGGTTCGACCCGCATGGCCTGTTTTTGGCCGTCGACGACGCCAGCGGCAAGCTGCTGGGTTTTCACTGGACAAAGGTGCATATGGACAAGCCGGGCCTTGGCGAGGTCTATGTCGTCGGTGTCGACCCGTCTGCGCAGGGTCGCGGCTTGGGGCAATTGCTGACCTCGATCGGTGTGGCCGCGCTGGCGCGGCGGCTCGCCGACGCGCCCGACCCCACCGTGATGCTTTACGTCGAATCGGACAACACCGCCGCGGTGCACACCTACGAAGGACTGGGCTTCACCGTCTACAGCGTCGACACCGCTTATGCGGCGGCAACGGCAGGCGATTGACCGACCCGTCGCGTCCTAGCGAAGCTGTTCATCCGCGGTTCACTCACCAAAGCGATCATGGTCACCACGGGCGCTCACATTTTCTCCGGGTGATCCGGCGTGTGAGAAGCGGAGAAAGCGAGATCGGTGACAGGTCACACGGTGGGCAGGGCGCTCGCTGCCGCGTCGCTGGCCGGCCTCATGCTGGCCGGTTGCGGCAGCGACGACAACGTCGGCGGTCACACGTTCACTTCCGGACCATCGGTCGGCCCGGTGGACTGCGGCGGTAAGAACCGGCTGACTGCGGAAGGGTCCACCGCTCAACTGAACGCAATGGCATTATTCGACCAAGCCTGGGGGCGGCTATGTCCGGGTAAGAGCGTGTTGTACAACCCAACCGGCTCGGGCGCCGGTCGGGAGCAGTTCGTGGCCGGCCATATCGATTTCGCGGGTGCCGATACGCCGCTGGCAACTACGCAGGTCGACCAGGCGGTGCAGCGTTGCCGGGGTAATCCTGCCTGGCACCTGCCGTTGGTGTTCGGGCCTATCGCGCTGGCCTACCACCTTGAGGGCGTCAACCCGCTCGTGGTCAACGGTGACCTGCTGGCCAAGATATTCAGCGGGGCGATCACGCGGTGGGACGACCCGGCCATCGCAGCGCTCAATCGCGGTGTGGCCCTGCCCGGCGAGAAGGTCACGCCCATCTACCGGGCCGACTCATCGGGTACCACTGACAACTTTCAGCAATACCTGACCGCCGCGGCACCGCAGAGCTGGACCAAAGGCGTGGGCACCGAGTTCCAGGGTGGTGTCGGGGAGGGTGCACAGAAGTCTGCCGGTGTCGTGCAAGCCGTGCAAAGCACGCCTGGCGCCATTGGCTACGTCGAGGAGAGTTTCGCTGATCAGGCGAACGCACCGTACGCCCGCATCGACTCCGGCAGCGGGCCTGTGGCGCTCACCGTCGGCACCGCCCGCAGGGCCGTCGACGCCGCGATGTTCGCCGGGAAGGGGAACGATTTGGTGCTGGATTTGAATTCGATGTACGGCACGAACGAATCCGGTGTCTATCCGTTGGTGTTGGCGAGTTATGAAATCGTGTGTTCCAAGGGCTATGACCGTGCCACCTCCGCCGGCGTCACATCCTTTCTGACGGTGGCGGCCGACAACGGTCAAAGCGGGCTTTCATCGGCCGGCTACATCCCGCTGCCGGATAGATTTCAAGCAGCGGCTGGTGACTGCGATCAGCGCTATCGAGTAACCGACTGATCGACCCGAGGTCGACGGCGTGTGCGACAAGATGGATAGAGAACCAACAGCGACGAGATCGATGAGGTCCGGAGTGTCACCGCCAAATCCAGCCGACGCAGCTTCGGGTACTGCAGCTGCACGTCTTTTCGAGCCGATGCTGACGCCGACCCGCCTCTGGGGCAAACGCAAGCACCGCCTTGGCGATCGCTTGCTACGAGGTTCGTCAAGCGCTTCGGGTCTCTTCATGGTCGCCTTGATTGGCGCCATCGGTGTATTTCTGTTGTGGCGCGCAGTCCCCGCGCTGGCTCGCGACCACGAGAACTTCTTCCGTTATGGCGGCAACTGGATCACCACGGACCCCTCCGCGATGCATTTCGGCATTTTCAAATTGGTTCAAGTGACGGTGTTCGTATCGCTTTTCGCACTGCTCTTGGCCATGCCGGTAGCGCTGGGCGTCGCAATCTTCCTCACCCAGTACGCGCCGCGACGTGCCGCGGCGCCGCTCGCCTACCTGGTTGACCTGCTGGCCGCGGTGCCGTCGGTCATCTACGGCGTGTGGGGCTTGTACGTACTGGCACCACGGCTGCGGGGGATCGCGACCGGGCTAAACGACCATCTGGGCTCGTTCTTCCTGTTCGCAACCGGTAACGCGTCGGTGGCCGGCGGCGGCACCGTCTTCACCGCCGGCATCGTGCTGGCGATAATGGTTGTGCCGATCATTACCGCAGTCACTCGCGAGGTGTTCATCCAGACGCCGCACGGCCAGATCGAAGCTGCGCTGGCACTCGGAGCCACCCGTTGGGAAGTGGTCAAGACAACGGTGCTGCCATTCGGCCGGTCCGGGTACATCAGCGGCGCAATGCTCGGTCTGGGGCGAGCATTCGGCGAGACGGTCGCATTGCTGATCATTCTGCGCAGCACGCAAAAGGCGTTCGGCTGGTCGCTGTTCGATGCCGGCTACACCTTCGCCACAAAGATCGCGGCCACTGCTTCGGAATTCACCAACCAGTACAAGGCGGGCGCCTACATCGCCGCCGGCCTAGTGCTGTTCTTGCTGACGTTGATGGCCAATGCGCTGGCGCGGGCCGTCCTGGCCGGGAAAGCCCGCCGATGACGTCGATATTGGACCGCCCCGTCAAGGCGCGCAGACTCGGAGGCGCCAGCCTACGTCGTCGGCTCGTCAACACCCTCGCGACCCTGCTGGTGACATGCTCCATTGTGATTGTTCTGGTGCCCCTGGCATGGGTGCTGTACTCGGTGATCAGCCAAGGGCTTCGGTCGCTGATCTCCAGCACGTGGTGGACGCATTCGCAGGCCGGTTTGACGGCATTCGTGCCCGGCGGCGGCGCCTACCACGCCATAATCGGTACGGCGCTGCAAGGGCTGGTATCTGCGGCGATCGCCATCCCGATCGGTCTGCTGGTCGCCATTTACGTAGTCGAATACGGCGGCGACACGTGGCTGGCCAAGCGGACCTCGTTCATGGTGGACATCCTCAGCGGGGTGCCCTCGATCGTGGCGGCATTGTTCGTCTACACGCTGTGGGTCTCCGTGTTGGGTTTTTCTCGATCGGGATTGGCGGTCTCGCTGGCGTTGGCGCTGCTGATGATCCCGGTGATTGTGCGGGCGACCGAGGAGATGCTACGGATCGTCCCGATGGATCTGCGCGAGGCTGGTTACGCGCTGGGCATACCGAAATGGAAAACGATATTCCGAATCGTGATTCCGGCGGGGATGTCCGGCATCCTGACCGGAATCCTGCTGGCGTTCGCCAGGGTGATGGGTGAGACGGCCCCGTTGCTGATCCTGGTCGGTTACTCGCAGTCGATGAACTTCGACTTATTCAGCGGTTTCATGGGGTCATTGCCGAGCATGATCTACGACCAAACATCGGCCGGTGCGGGTGCCTATCCCATCCCGACCGATCGACTGTGGGGCGCTGCGCTGACGCTGATCACGTTGATCGGCATCATCAATGTCGGCGCCAGACTAGTAGCGAAGAAATTTTCGCTTAAAGGATTGAGGCAGGAGATTTAGTGGCCAAGCGGTTAGACCTCAAAGACGTCAACATCTACTACGGAGCGTTTCACGCAGTCGCCGGTGTCTCACTGTCGGTGCTGCCGCGCAGTGTGACCGCATTCATCGGCCCATCCGGCTGCGGCAAGACGACGGTGCTGCGCACGCTCAACCGGATGCACGAAGTCATTCCCGGTGCACGGGTCGAGGGCACAGTCATGCTCGACGACGACGATATCTATTCCTCAGGCACTGATCCCGTCGGCGTGCGGCGGGCCATCGGCATGGTGTTCCAGCGTCCGAATCCTTTTCCCACGATGTCGATTCGAGACAACGTGGTTGCCGGTCTGAAGCTGCAGGGGGTGCGCAAGAACAAAGTGCTCGACGAGACCGCCGAGTACTCCCTGCGAGGTGCGAACCTATGGGACGAGGTCAAGGACCGGCTGGACAAGCCGGGCGGCGGGTTGTCTGGGGGTCAACAGCAACGGCTGTGCATCGCGCGCGCCATTGCGGTGCAACCCGATGTGCTGCTCATGGACGAGCCGTGTTCGGCGCTCGATCCCATCTCGACGATGGCCATCGAGGACCTCATCGCCGACCTGAAGCAGGACTACACCATCGTGATCGTCACCCACAACATGCAACAAGCCGCCCGGGTGAGCGATCAGACCGCATTCTTCAACCTCGAAGCCGTCGGGAAGCCGGGGCGGCTCGTGGAGATCGACGACACCGAAAAGATCTTTTCCAATCCCACCCAGAAAGCCACCGAGGACTACATCTCCGGCCGCTTCGGCTGAGAACGACTAGTGCGCCGCCGCCAGCGTGTCGTCGTCGGGGAACCTGCCGGTGGCCTGGAAGATGACACGCCTTGCCACTTGGACGGCGTGATCGGCGAAACGCTCGTAGAACCGGCCCAGCAGCGTCACATCCACCGCAGAAGCCACGCCGTGCTTCCATTCCTTGTCCATCAGCACCGTAAACAGGTGCCGGTGCAGGTGGTCCATCGCGTCGTCTTCTTCACGAATACGGGCGGCCTTGTCCGGGTCCCGCGACAGCAGCACCTCCTGCGCGCTGTTGCCCAACTCGACAGCGACCCTTCCCATTTCCGCGAAGTATCCGTTGACCTCTTCAGGTAAGGCGTGCTGAGGATGGCGCCGGCGGGCGATTTTGGCGACGTGCAAAGCCAGCGCGCCCATCCGGTCGATGTCGGCGACCATCTGGATGGCGCTGACGATCGCGCGCAAATCGCCGGCGACTGGCGCCTGCAGCGCCAGCAACACGAACGCGTTCTCCTCGGCTCGGCCGCTGAGCATCGCGATCTCCTCGTGGTCGAAGAACACCTGCTCGGCCTGCTCCAGATCGGCCTGCAGCAGCGCCTGCGTCGCGTGTTCCATGGCCACCCCGGCCAGCCGGCACATCTCGCCGAGCTGGTCGGTCAACTCGGTGAGCTGCTCGTGGTATGCGGTCCGCATCGTCTAAGAATACGTCCTCAGCAGCGGGAAACGGCGCTAGGCGTCAGGTGGCACGACGATGAAGAGTCAGACCGGTGCTGTCACTCGCAGCGAGTGTCGGCGGCGTTGGTGACGGTCAGGTCCTCAGGCAGCTTGGTCGGGGCGCTACTGGTGTTGTGGTTGACCAACATGCTGACCGACGACCCTGCGGGCGGAGGAGCAGTGACGGCCCGAAAGTCCGGACCTAACACCACCTGCACCAGGCTTCCGATGCCGGTCACCCGCTCGACCTTCGAATTCGCTAACGTCGTGGCGACCGTCGCGGCGGCTTGCTCATTGCCGGGTGAAAAGAACACGGTGGTCGAGTTCACCGTTTTCCGGTAGTCGTCCGGCGACATCACGGTGAAGCCGCGCTGCTCCAACTCGTTGGTGGCGGTCGTCGCTAATCCGGTTCTGCCGGTCGCGTTGGAGACCTGCACGGTGACGTCCTGCGGTGAGGTCGTCACCGCCTGCACCTGGTCGGGGTGCGGCTGGCCGGTGCGGCTCGGTGGTGGCGCTTTGCTGGTTGTCGAGCGGGTCTTGGCCGACGGCGGACCCAGGTCTCGCGCGTTCGCGTCGTTTTCACCCGGCAGCGGGTCGTCGTTGATGATCGCGTCGAATAACGCCCGCACGTCGGCGGTGCGCGGCGGCTCGTTGCCGTCCTCGTCGGTGATACCGGTGGTCGGGATGGTCACGAAGGTGATGTGCCCAGCGGTCAGCCCCTGCACCGATTGACCGAGGTCTACCAGGTCTCTGGTCTTGACGTTGTCGACGTAGCTGTCGTTGATGAACGTGTTGACGACGTTGTTCAGCTTGCCCAGCGAGAAGAACGTGTCTCTGGAGATCAGTGATCGCAGCAGCGACGACAAGAACAGCTGCTGGCGTTTGATGCGCCCGTAGTCGCCGTTGTCCTCGGTGGTCACTTGGCGCGCCCGCACATAGTTCAGTGCGGTCGTCCCGTCAACGACCTGCCGGCCGGAGTGCTCGAGGACGGTGCCCAATTCGTAGTCGTGCAGCGGGGTGGTTGAGCACACCTCGACGCCGCCCAATGCGTCGACCATTTTGGAGAAACCGACGAAGTCGATCGCCATGAAACGGTTGATGCTCAGCCCGGACAACTTCTGGATGACCTTGACCAGGCATTTCGGGCCGCCGAAGGAGAACGCCGAGTTGAGTTTGGTCTCGGTGTAGACCATGTCAGGACCCCACGTCCGAGTCTTGTCGTCATACAGCGGCCCGTAGGCGCCGGTGTCGGGATTCCAGGCCTCGCAGCGCACCGGTGTGATCGCCAGATCGCGCGGGAAGGACACCGCCACCACGCGTTTACGGTTGGCCGGGATGTTGACCAGCATCATGGTGTCCGAGCGCGCGCCCCCGGCGTCGTCGGTGTCGCCCGCGCCGATCTGACTGTTCGCTCCGGCGCGGGTGTCCATGCCGACGATCAGGAAGTTCTCGTCGCCGAACTGGCCACCAGGGTTGAGGACGTCGCGCGAGTGCGGATCCAGCGCGCTGACCGTGTTCAACCGGTTGTTTTTCGAAGCGCTCCACTGGTAGGCCCCGCCGGTCAAGGCCAGGCTCAGTACCGCGATCAGCGCCGCGAGTGACCGTCCAGCCAGCAGCAGCGGCCGTCGGCGTCGGCCTTCAGAGTCTGGGGCGTCGTAATCCGACTCGGTTTCGACGAGGGCTGCGTCGTCGGTCTCCGTAAAGCCGAAGTCCTCCTCGGGTTCGGGCCCCGGCGGATAAGCCGGGTCGGGCTCGGGCAACTCATCGGCGTACGCCCTTGCCGGTGAATGTCCAGAAGTGTCCCGTCCGCGGTCGTGCTCAAAGCCGAACTCGTCGGCTTCGTCGGATACGGCTGCAAGCGTCGCGGTGGCGTCGGCTCCCGGCGCTGCATGGTGCCGGCGGGGCCGCTTGGCCGGCACGCCGCCGACCTTTGCGATCAGTTCGGCGACGGTGAGTTCGCCCCCCGCGTGACTGCCTGCGCTGTCGCTGAACGCTTCGGCCGGCTCGGTGGGTGGTGTGGCGGATCGGTCCACGGCAGCGGTGACGGCAAAAGATCCGGTCTGGACGTTGGACTGCTGCTGGAAGCGTTCCCACGGCGCGGCGCCGAGCGGACGCGGCGCCGTCGGGGGACGTACCTCTTTCTTGTCGAGGGCGCCAACATCCACACGAGTGGCCTCAGCGGCGCCGTCGTCGCCGTCACTCATGTTTTACCGGCCTCCGAACTGCAGATCAGGTGCCCATGTTCGTGCGCATCCATCAGCAAAATGCCGGGGTGGCAGCACTGCAAACCCACGCAACCGACAGGTCGCGCCGTCGTTTTCGCAGTCCCGCGGCGGAAGCCGGGCCGGCCACCTGCGGATTGCTTTGCAACAAGATCCACATGGTACTGAGACGAGCCCAGAAACGCGATAAGGGAGGTGCCGGCAACGTGACAGCGGGTTCAACCGCCGGAGTGCATGACGTCGGCACCGGCCGGCACGGTGCAGTCGTCGCGGTCGGCGAGCCATTCGTCGGGTAATGCCACCCGAGCCGGAGAGCCTTGTCGGCCCCGCGGCCCGGTGGCGGCCACCGGGAAGGCGACGTCGGCATCGAGCTGTTCGAGCAGCCGGTCGAGTTCGTCGATGCTTTTCACCAGCGCCAGCGCCCGGCGCAGATCCGAGCCGGCGGGGAAGCCGTGCAGGTACCAGCCGATGTGTTTGCGGAGGTCGCGCAGGCCTTTGTCCTCGCCGAAATGCGCGGCGAGCAGGCCGGCGTGGAGCCGGATGACGGCGGCGACTTCGCCCAGCGCGGGAGCTGCGGGCGCCGGGTTTCCGGTGAAGGCGGCCGACAGTTCGGCGAACAGCCAGGGCCGGCCCAAGCAACCCCGGCCGATCACGACACCGTCGCACCCGGTGGTGGCCATCATTGTCAGCGCGTCACTGGCGTCGAAGATGTCACCGTTGCCGAGCACTGGAATCGTGCGCACATGTTGTTTGAGCCGGCCGATTTCGGCCCAGTCCGCCATCCCGGAATAGCGCTGCGCTGCGGTGCGGGCATGCAGCGCCACAGCGGCGGCGCCTTCGAGCTCGGCGATGCGACCGGCGTCCAGGTGGGTGTGATGGGCTTCGTCGATACCGGTGCGAAATTTGACGGTGACGGGGATTTCGGTGCCAGCGGTCGCGCGTACGGCGGCCGCCACGATCTGACCGAACAGCCGCCGCTTGAAGGGCAGCGCCGCACCGCCGCCGCGGCGGGTGACCTTGGGCACCGGACAGCCGAAGTTCATGTCGACGTGGTCAGCGAGGTCTTCGTCGGCGATCATCTTCACCGCCGCGTAGGTGGTCGCGGGATCGACGGTGTAGAGCTGAAGCGAGCGCGGCGTCTCGTCATCAGCGAACGTCGTCATGTGCAGCGTGGCGGGATGACGCTCGACCAGCGCGCGGGCGGTCACCATCTCGCACACGTAAAGTCCGCTGACCGTCCCGACGCGTGCCTGCTCGATTTCGCGGCACAGCGTGCGGAAAGCCACATTGGTGACCCCGGCCATCGGTGCCAGCACGACCGGGCTGGCGAGCTCGATCGGGCCGATGCGCAACGCCGGCTACCGCCGGCTCATCACGAGCTTGCCCGCCGTGTTGTGCAATTCCAGCGCGCTGATCCGCTTGCCCGTGCGGGCTTCCCGCTCGAGCTGGCGGTGCTTGGAGATCTCGAACTTGTCGCAGGCGACCTCGAGTTCCTTGATCAACACGGCCAGGTCATCGCGCAGTTCGGCGGCCTTGCCGGTGAAGTCCTCGCGCTCGAAGATTCGCCACTTCTTAAGCACCGGCATCACAACCTCGTCGAGGTGGATGCGTAAATCGTATACGCCGCCCACAGCGATCATCACCGCCTTGCGGCGAAACTCCGGCACCGAGAACCCGGGCATCTTGAAGTTGCGCAGCACCCGGTGCAACGAATGCATCGCCCTGTTCGGTGCGATCTCCAAGCCGGCTTCGCTGACGTCGCGGTAGAAAATCATATGCAGGTTCTCGTCCTGCGAGATCTTGGCCAGCAGTTGGTCGGCGATCGTCTCCTGGCACGCCTTACCGGTGTTGCGGTGCGAGACGCGGGTCGCAAGCTCCTGGAACGTCACGTAGATCACCGAATCGAACAGGTTCTCCGCCAGCAGATCGCCTTGCTGGTTCTGGCCCGGACTGAAACCCCGGTTCACCACCTCCAGGCGCAACTTCTCCAACTCGACCGGGTCGACCGCGCGGGTCACCACCAGGTAGTCACGCAGGGCGATCCCGTGCCGGTTCTCCTCGGCGGTCCAGCGGTTGATCCACTGCCCCCAGGCGCCGTCCATGCCGAAGCTCATGGCGATCTCGCGGTGATAGGACGGCAGGTTGTCCTCGGTCATCAGGTTTTGGACCATGGCCACCTGCGCGACGTCAGTGAGCTGGGACTGACCGGGCTCCCAGTCCTGACCGCCCAGCGCGTAGAAGTTTTTGCCGTCCGACCATGGAATGTAGTCGTGCGGGTTCCAACTCTTGTGCATCCGTAAGTGCCGGTTGAGGTTACTCTCGACCACCGGCTCGAGTTCGTGCAGCAGGTCCAAGTCTTGAGGATCCGGCACAGCGCCCTCCCAGTTATCTGTGTCCGTCGGTTGCAGTCAATATATCTGTGTATGCCGGTGACATTCAAGTTTCATGCAGTGTGGCGACAAGATTTTGTGGTTCCCCGGCGGCGACCGGAAGAGAACTGACTTTTAGGCTAGTGAGATGTCCGACGCACCTCTGCTGGCCACCGACGCCGACGGAGGTCAGGGGCTGGCCGGCGGTTGCCCGGTCTCGCCGCTGGGGTACGGCGCGCCGCCCGGGCCGTTGGGTCGGGATTCCCTGACGTGGCGGTACTTCGGTGACTGGCGCGGCTTGTTGCAGGGCCCGTGGGCAGGTTCCATGCAGAACATGCACCCGCAACTGGGGGCGGCCGTCGAACAGCACTCTACTTTCTTCCGGGAACGCTGGCAGCGACTGCTGCGATCGCTCTATCCGATCGGCGGGGTGGTGTTCGACGGCGACCGTTCGCCGGTGACCGGGGCCGAAGTGCGCGACTATCACCTCGACATCAAGGGCGCCGACGATTTGGGCCGTCGCTATCACGCTTTGAATCCCGAGGTCTTCTACTGGGCGCATTCCACCTTCTTCGTGGGCACTCTGCATGTGGCCGAACGGTTCTGCGGCGGCTTGACCGAAGCGCAGAAACGGCAACTTTTCGACGAGCATGTCGAGTGGTACCGGATGTACGGCATGAGTATGCGGTCGGTTCCCGAAACGTGGGAGGACTTTCAGATCTACTGGGCCCACATGTGCCACGACGTGCTGGAGAACAACTGGGCGGCGCGCGAGGTGCTCAACCTGACCGAGTTGCCTAAACCGCCGTTCGCGCAGTGGCTTCCGGATCGGCTGTGGGCCGCTCAACGTCGACTTTTGGCGCCGTTCTTCGTCTGGGTGACCGTCGGTCTCTACGATCCACCGGTGCGCCGGCTGATGGGCTATCCGTGGACGCGCCGTGACGAGTGGCTGCATCGCCGCTTCGGCGGCCTGGTCTACCTGGCCTTCAGTTGTCTGCCGCGGCGGGCCCGAATGCACCCGCGAGCACGGGCTGGGTGGGACCGTGTCACCGGGCGGATCCCAGCCGATACGCCGCTGGTGCACACCCCGGCGCGCAACCTGCCGCCGCTCGACGAGCGCGACAACCCGAAGCATTACTGCCCGAACCTCTGACCGGCGACGACATCAGGCGTGCGAAGCCGCGGCGACGCAGTCGCTCGCCGCCGTTGCGTTCTCGCCAGGACTGGTGCACCTCGACAGCAGCGTCACGGGGCTCGTAGCGCGTCGGCAGGCGCCGCGCCTTCCATTTTCGGCGCACTTGATAACTAGCCGGTCTATATTAATTGCAACTTTGAGATGGGGGTCGCGATGGCGCGCACCGAGAGCGACAGCTGGGATCTCGCGACGGGTGTCGGGGTGACCGCGACGATGGTCGCCGCTCAGCGTGCGCTCGCCGCCGCCGGCCCAGATCCGTTGATCGACGATCCTTTCGCCGCGCCGCTGGTAAGGGCAGTCGGCATCGACGTCTACACCCGACTGGTGGACGGAACGATTCCCGTCGGTGACGATTCCGAGTTCGACCCGGACCGCATGGCGCGCGGCATGGCGGTGCGCACCCGGTTCTACGACCAGTTCTTTCTCGACGCGACACACGCCGGCATCCGACAGGCCGTCATCCTGGCGTCCGGCTTGGACGCGCGGGCTTACCGGTTGCCCTGGCCCGCGGGGACGGTCGTTTACGAGGTCGACCTGCCAGAGGTCATCGACTTCAAGACCTCGACGTTGAGCAGCTTGGGTGCCGAACCGACGGCGGAACGGCGGGCCGTCGGGGTGGACCTGCGCGACGATTGGCCGGCGGCGTTGCAAGCAGCCGGGTTCGACCCGCACGCCACTTCCGCGTGGACCGCTGAAGGGCTGGTGGTTTACCTGCCGCCCGAGGCGCAGGATGGCCTGTTCGACAACATCACCGCACTGAGCGTTGCAGGAAGTCGACTGGCTTCTGAATTCGTGCCCGACACAACGATTTTCGCCGACGAGCGCTGGCGTGCTCACCACGATCGGATGAGTGAGCTCGGTTTTGATGTGGTCGACTTCAACGAACTCGTCTACCACTACGAGCGCAGCCACATCATCGACTATTTGGGTCAGCGCGGCTGGCAGGTGTCGGCGCGCACGGTTGCGCAGCTGCACGCCGACAACGGCTTCGAGTATCCCGATGACGACGTCGCGGCCGCTTTCTCCGACGTCACCTATCTACACGCCGAGCTGCAGCAGCCCTCAGTGCAGGTGGGGTAACACCCGGGTGCGGTAGAAGTCAATCGCGACGGCGGGGTCTCGCTGCGGGAAATGCACGAACGGCGTGGCGCCGGCGTCGAGCACCGATTGGACCTTAGAAAGGTGGACCGTTGGGTCGGTGCCGGTTACCCAGCCGCTGATCACCTTGTCCAGCGGGTTAGCTTCCGCGGCCCGTTGGATGTCGACGGGGTTGGGCTGGTCCACCGCACCAGCGGTGAAACGCCATTGCTCGGCGGCGCGGTCGATTTCGTTGGTGTCGCCGACGACGGCGAACATCTCCGCACGCTTGCCCAGAGTGGCGGGATCGCGGTTGGAATCCTTCGCGCCCTGGGTGAAGGCGTCCAGCAACTTCTGGTTCTTGACGTCGCCCGCCTGGGTGATCCAGCCGTCACCGTACTGACCGGCCAAACGCGCGCTCTTGGGCCCACCCGCCGCGACAAAGATCGGCGGCGGTGATGGCGGCGGGTCATACAGCTTCAGGTGATTGGTCTGAAAATAACGACCCTGGAATGAGATCCGCCGGCCGCTCCACAGCTGGCGGATCAGGTCGATGGCTTCGGCCAGGCGGTCGTGCCGTTCTTGGTAGGAGCCGAACTGCGTGGTGGCGGCCTGCTCGTTGAGGCGCTCACCGGTGCCCACGCCGAGGAACACCCGTCCGGGGTGCAAAGTCGCCAGCGAAGCGAACGCCTGGGCGACCACGCTGGGGTGGTAGCGGTAGGTGGGGCAGGTGACGCCGGTGCCGAAGGGGATGTGGATGGTTGATTGCCCTACCAAAGCCAGCGTTATCCACGGGAACATCGAATGGCCCTCGTTGTCCTGCCACGGCTGAATGTGGTCGCTGGTCCACAAGTACCGGAACCCGGCCCGCTCGGCGGCCACAGCCTGGTCGACCAGCTGGGAGGTGGTGAACTGCTCGTGGGACAGCACATAGCCGACCGCCGGGCTCGAGGATGGGGGCGGAGGAGCAGCGGGCTTTGAAGGCGCCGAGACCGGCTTGGAGCCGCAGGCCGTCGCGACGCCCACGGCGCCGACCGTGCCCAACTCACTCAAACCGGCCGCAAGCTTGCCGAATGAACGCCGTGATAAACCATTCATGGCCTGAAAGTACCCAGAGAATCGAACGTCAGGCATATGGCGCTGAAAGTGGGCTCAATGCACGGCGTGCCAGCGCGGCGGCTCAGAATTGGCGACTTGCGACCACGTCTCGAGGCTGTTAAATCGTAATGAACACTTCCCGTTCTGCAAGGTGGCGACGATGGCGGCTGTGGAAAAAATTCAGGTCGACTTGGAGGCATTGGTGCTTTCGGCGGCGCACGTCAGCGGACAAGGAGAGGATTTGGCGACCGCCCACTTGTCGTCGGATAACCGGATAGAGGCCGCGCAGCCAGGGTGGGTGGGCAGTTCTGCGGAGGCGTTGCACACCAGAACGGCGACCTGGCTCGAGACCTCGCGAAGATTGCTCACCCGCGTCGGTGATCACTCGGTCGATTTGAACACGGACGGGACCACGTTTTCGGCGACGGAGCGCGAGAACGCCGAAAAGTTGCGTGCGTTCCTCGACGGCGCGGGTGGGCCTGTCCGGGCATGACTCGTGACCTTGACAGTGGCCGATATAGATAGGTGGAGCGCGGAGGCGGTGCGCGAAGTGTTTCACGCAGCCAACGCTCGCGGTCAGGCAACTCTGGCAGCGTCGCGTGAATTGAGTTCCTTGGTAGTGTTCGACACCTGGGAGGGCGCTACCGCCGAAGCCAGAAAGCACACCAACGCCTCGATTCGCCAGGACCTTGACGCCCACGGCAACGAGTCACTGGCAGTTGCCCAGGCGGCGGGTGAAGCCGCCGATGACATCGAACACGTGCAGTCCGAATTGCGCACGCTGCGCGACGACGCGGACAAACTGCATATGACAATCGACCGACTGACCAACAAGGTGGTCCCGAGTTCGACTTTCAACGGTCCGCCGATGGAAGCCCTCATCGCTGAAATGCAATTACAGCCACGCCTCGACGGGATCCTGGCCAAGGCTAACGTCGTGGACGCGGAGCTGGCAGCCGCGATCAATATGGCCGACGGTGACGCCCCGATTCCTGCAGGACCGCACGACAACCGACCCGGGATCCAGGATGCGCTGTCCAAGCCGATGCCCGAAGACCCGAAAAAGTTCGCCGATCTCTGGAACAAGCTCACCCCGGACGAGAAGGACTGGCTCTACAACCAAGACCATGACATCGGCAATCATGATGGGATGCCGTGGGATCCCGCGGATCATCTTGGAAAGGATCACTACAACCGGTTGCACCTGCCCGAGCTCGAGCAGCAGACCCAAGCCGACGTCGACCGGATGCAACACAGCCTAGACGAGCTGATGGGCGCCCGAAACGCTGACGACGGCGCGATCTACGCCCTGCAGACGCAGTTAGCGGCGGCCCGAAATCACCTGCAGGGCTACAAAAACATCGAAGCGACGTTGAACAAGAGCGGACCGAAACGCTACTTGGGCCAACTCGACCAATGGGGGCACGGCGCAATCGCAATCAACAATCCCGACACCGCGAAGCGCAATGCCATCCTGGTGCCCGGCACCGGCCAAGACTTAACGACTGTGGACGGCGCTGATAATAAGTCGCTGGCCATGTACAACGCCACGCTTGACGCTGACCACAATTTGCGGCCGGGAGACGTGTCGGTGACGACGTGGTTGGGCTACGACCGGCCGATGGGCCTTGACCACGCAGACTTTCCAGATTTGGCGCGGGCAGGTGCGGCCGACCTCGATGCGTTCGAAGCCGGACAGCGCGCCTCGCACGTCGGAGCGCCATCAATTGACACCGTGATCGGGCACAGCTACGGCTCGACCGTGGTAGGCGCAGCCGCCTCCGGTGGACACCAGCTCGACGCCACCAACGTCATCGCCGTCGGCAGCCCCGGCATGCTCGTCGACCATGCTGGCGACCTGAGCGTCGGTCCTGGCGGGCACGTCTTCGCCATGCGCGCACGAAACGACATCATCGGCCTGGCCGGCGCCGGCACCCAGTGGACGCTCGGACCGGAACCGGACGGCTCGGGGTTCGGTGCCATCGGTCTGCAGGCAGATCCGGGACCTGCTGGCCCGCTCGGTCTTCCCAGCATCGACGCGCACAGCAGCTATTGGAGCCCGGAAAATCCGGCGCTGCAGAATATGGGGGCAATCATCGCGGGCAAGCCACCGCCATTCGTCATCGGACCTCGATGATTCGTGTCATTGTGCGAGCCGGTGTCATCACCACTCTGCTGCTGGGAGTGATGCTTTGCATCGGGTGCGGTCAGCACAATCGACTCGGCCCGCCCACGCCCACTGGCGCGACGATCCTCGGAGGACCTGACGTGACAGCCGCTTCGCCCCCACCGCCGGGCTGGACACAACGTCCAGTAATCCCGACCAGTCAGCAGCAAGCTCAAGACACCCTGATCGGCTACCTCAAGGAGACCCTGCAAGCCCTGCCGCCGGCAACTACATTGGACGCGACCCGCTACAGCGGCGGCACCAACACGCCGCCCTGCAAAGACGTGAGCACCGGCATTCCCCCCAAATCGTTCTCAACGATTGGTGAACTCGGCCTTCCGGCCGGTGTCGATCCCACCGGCATCGTCGCTGAAATAGGTGACATCTGGAAACACTGGGGCTGGTATGTCATCGAGCGCGACGGATTTCGCAAACCGAACCGCTTCGGTTACGCCCCGGACGGCTACATCCTGCACGTCATGGCGAAAGATCCCGTGAGTGATCCGCCGACACTCATCGGCGACTCACCTTGCTTCGCCGGAGACCTACCGAATGACCGCGGTCCTTTTCCGGTGGTGTTGACCGCTGATTGAGGCGATGGCGCTGGCCGATCAGCCGAAGTAATTGTCAAGCATCACCCGAGGTCATACACCGATTTAGTGCCCCCACTAGGACTCGAACCTAGGACCTGCGGATTAAAAGTCCGTAGCTCTACCAACTGAGCTATAGGGGCGCGACGCACAAAGGATACTTGGCGGCATCACTGGTATGCGTTTGAGGATTGGGTCTGTGGTGCCCTAAGCTGACTTGGCTCCCAACGTGACTTGTTGCGAGTGCCCCGGAGAGATTCGGTTCTGGCCCCCTTCGTCTAGCGGCCTAGGACGCCGCCCTTTCAAGGCGGTAGCGCGGGTTCGAATCCCGTAGGGGGTACTGCGACGCGGTGACGCGGAGCAGGTTTCAACAGCGAGGCCCTGTGGCGCAGTTGGTTAGCGCGCCGCCCTGTCACGGCGGAGGTCGCGGGTTCGAGTCCCGTCAGGGTCGCCAATTCCGGCGAGGCACACGGTGCCCCCTCCGGCCAGGTAGCTCAGTCGGTACGAGCGTCCGCCTGAAAAGCGGAAGGTCGCCGGTTCGATCCCGGCCCTGGCCACAAAGTATCAGTCCAGTTCAGGGCCTTAGTTTCGCCGCCTGCTCAGAGCACCCCGTCCGCTCCGACCCGTGCATGGGGCCAGAATGGGGCCAACTGCGCGGCGCAGGATGGGTTTGCTTTGAGCTGAAGGTCGCCCGCGTGCGAGCAACTGGCAGCCCCGCGCGTGCCAGCCAAGCCAGGGACCGCTGCCTCTTTATGCGAGGTCGCCCAGCGCATCGAGGGCAGCAGCGATATCGTCAAGCTCCTCGTCAAAGAGGTCGGCGTAGGTATGCGCGGTCACGGTGATCGAAGCGTGGCCCATCGCCTTTTGAAGCAGGCGAAGGTCGGCTCCGGCCCGCCGCGACAACGATGCGTAGGTGTGCCGCAAATCGTGCCACCCGAAGTTTGTCTCGGCCGACCTGGACGATCGTCGTCGGCCAGCGGACCGAGCGCTTCCAATTTTCTAGCCCCAGCCGGGAGCCTCTTGGCGACGCGATGGCCGGCGCTCCGGGTGCACGGCCGTCGATGCGTCCCTTGAGTAGCGGGACCAAACGTTGAGGGATTGGAACGGACCGCCGCCCGGCCTTCGATTTCGGATTGCCTTCTACGAGCTTGCCGCCGACCTGTGTAATCGAGCGGCGCACCCGAATGCGGCGCGCGTCCAGCTCGACGTCCTCGACGTTGAGCCCGGTGAGTTCACCGAACCGCAGACCGGTATAGGCCAGAATCGACACGACGTCGCCGGATCCCCGCATGCGCGGGCTAGGACCGCGACCTCGCCAGCCGTCAGGTAGACGTGGGTGGTGTCGCGCATCGGCGGGAACTTTGTTCGGGAGGCGGGATTCTTCCCGAGAAGATGGCCTTCATCGACCGCATGGTCCAGCGTCATCTTGAGCACCGAGTGCGTCCAACGAAGAGTCCGCGGACTGAGTCCGCCGTCGGACATCTCGTTGACCCACAGCTGAATTGACTCGTGATCGATTTTTCCGATCGGCCAGTCAGCGAAGCGTGGCTCGATCCGCAGTCGCCAATTGTCTTCGTATCCGCGACGCACCTTGGCGCTGAGATCGGGTCGGGACGCAAGCCAGGAGCGGTAGACGGGGCGAAGCTGGGTTCTGCCCCCGCGCGGGTCCACCGCTTCTCCAGCCGCTTGATAGCCATGGTTTACCTGAGGTTTATTGCAGGAGTTGAGTATTCGACGCCGCGAGTTCGTCGTTACACCACCGTAGACGGTCGTCGCTCAGACGCGCACCGATTCCACCCAGTCGTCGACATCGCCACGCGTCCAACGCCGATGGCGACCGCTCAACCTGACGTGATGGGGTCCTGGGGCTTGAATCCCGTGTTCTCGCTTCGCGGCCCAGTCGTGCAATGTCGATACCGGTACGCCGGTCAGCTCACGCACTTGGTTGGCGGTCAGCATCTCCCTCCGGTACCCGCCGTTGTTCTCCATGATCCGATCCTTCTCCCCACGTGCAAGGCTCGAAAAACACCACAGGTGGATCATGAACCACAGGTGTGTGCATCTGCGATAGTCATTCTGATTCAATCTCGAGGATGAGTGCCCTGGCCGGCCGCGGATGGCAACGATGTCTCGGTTTGGAAGGCAGGCCGGTCAGATCCTGTCTCTGCGCTTCAGTTGCGCAGCCATGAAACGCATGTCGTGTGAGCACCTCATCGACGAAGATCAAGTCTGGTGATGCCGCTGTGTAGCACGGAGTAGATGTAGGGGCCGGGTTCTCGCGCTGCGGCGGCGATCGCGCCGAGGTTCCGGACGAAACGAGATGCCGCGTCAGCAGCGGTGATGTCGGCGCGCGGCACGCAAAACATGCGTGCGCCCGTGTCGAGGACTGCTTGTCGCTCGACCTCGTTGCGGCGAATCTCGGCGTCTTTGTGAAACCCGATTCAGCCTCGCCCGGCAGTCAGCGTGATCCACTCGACGTCAGCGACTTGTTGCGCGTGAGCTTCGCCGTAGTGCTCACGCATCGTGGTGAGAACGAATCCGGCCTGTCTGAGCAGCATAGGCAGTTGCACGGCGCCGAGACTGCGGTCGACGAAGACGTGTGGCAGAGCGCCAAGCACAGTAGCCGCGTCAGGCGGCGGTGGCGTCAAGGGCGTCACGCAAATTGCTCACCGAAACGCCGTAATCGGCCGCGACAGCCTCGAAGGTCTCACCCGCGCGAAGCGGGCCTAGGGCGTCGGCCACCCGCGTGCCACTGAGGTCGAACACCGGCTGGCCATAGCCTCGGGAAGGATCCAGCACGACGTTGGCTTCGCCAAATTGCGGCAGCCGGATCAGGCCGGCGTACTTGTCGTCCTCGAAGCGGATCTGCTGCAGATAGTGCTGAACGATATCTTTGAACACGTATTGCCCAGACCGAGGGACGATGAGGTGCTTGACGACCCGGTCGTCGGGGCTGCCTTCACCGGAACGTTGCGCGAAATTCCACAGCACTTCGGCGCCGTCGGTGTAGAGGTCGCGTGAAGCCAAGGCATGTGGTCCGACGTTATCCAGTAACCAGTCGATCGAAGGTCGGATCCGCTGCATCGGTACCCCTGCGCGACGGAACGCGTTAAGGACATACGCCTCGGCCATGCCGACGAAAGGCAGCGTCGCTAGTCCTCGGCGTGCCGGCAATGCCGTGATGATGGGTTCTCGCTTCACGACGGGGCGCGCCGTCGGCCGGCGTTCGTACCCGTTCGCCCACGTCTCCAATGTCGAACGGGGGACCACAAGGTGACGCGAAGCGTCGGTCAGCGTGTACAGCGGAACTGTGAATCGCAGGTCATCGGTGATGGCAGGCAATTGAGTCACACCTCCCATCTCGATGGTGATTATTTCAACAACCTACGACATCGCGGCCGCGGCGCGCGGAGGGTGGAGTGGGGATCCGGCGGAGTAGGCCGCCGAAAGGTCTAACCGAGGTCGCTCTATTGCGCACTTGGAGTGCAGGGGACCGATCACGGCGAAGCACGAAGCTCCGCGCGTGACTAGTCCTTGAACTGGCCTCGCAGTTTCGCACTTGCGTCGGGACTCCCGGCAGACGCGACCCGCCGATCGCAGCTCCAACATCGACTTACCGTCTCGGCGGCGTCGGCGCGGCGTTTATGTGCGGTTGGCTCACACCCGCAGAAGCATTCTGGCGCGGTGGCCGGACGACACGAAATTCTTGGTCTTCCGTCGGTTCGACAATACGACTTGAGCATCGCCGTCAACACCCTCTGGTTTGTCCGACTCAACCGTTACGCTCATTCCTGCCTCAGTCATCCGAAACCACTTGCTCACAACAGATCTTAAGGTTCCCTTCTTCGCGAACTGCTGGAATACACAACTTTTCGCCATGGCACATTTGCACATTGGTGTGCGAGATTGGTGGTAGCACACACATGGTGTGCCGCCGCCGGGGTTGTGCGTCAGGCGGTTTGGGTGCTCGGGCGGGTAAGTGATGTTGACAATTGCCAAGCTGTCGCGGTGGTCGATCAACTATTACAACGACACCGCTCGCGCCGCTGGTTCGGCCGCCATCGATGCTCAGCGCTCCGGTGGCGGGCTGGGGGAGTACTACTCCGAAAACGACACCCGTACTGCGGTCTGGCTGTGCGCCGGCGACACCCGCACGACGGCCAAACTCGTTGGTTTGACTGATATTCAGCGCACCGGCGGGACGGCCGATTCTGATGACGTGCAGCGCTGGCTCGACGACGGCGTCGCACCCAACGGAGCGTCCGGGCGGCCGTTCGGAACCCGCGGTGTGCACGGCTTCGATCTGACGTTTTGCGCCCCGAAAAGTGTGTCGCTGGTTCGGGCAATCCACGGCGACGAGGTGGTGCACAAGGCGGTCGTTGACGCGCACACCATCGCGCTATCTGAGGCGCTGGAATACCTCGCAGCCCATGCCGGCTACACCCGAATCCACAACTCGGCCACCGGGGAAAAAGACCTCGTGCGGTCACCCGGGTTGGTGGCGATCGCTTACCAACACGAAACCTCGCGAGCCGGCGATCCACACCTCCATACGCACGTGATTGTGCCGAATCGCCAAGCCCGCGCCGACGGCAAACTGGTCTCGATCGATGGCACGTCGCTGTTTCACGAAGCCAAAGCGGCCGGCGTGATTTATCAAGCCACCTTGCGTCGCGAACTTAATCGCTTCGTTGGGGTGGAATGGGAACCGGTTGACCCGGCAACCGGGATGGCCGAAGTCGCCGGTGTCGACCCGCGGTGCATCGCGGCGTGGTCGACCCGGGCCAGCGCGCTACGGCAATGGGCCGCCCACCATTTGGTGGTCGTCGATGCGCGCAAGGGACTCACGGCGGCGCAGCTGGCGGCGGCGCAGGAAGCCACCCGCCCGGCCAAACCCGAACTCCTTGCCTGGGCACAACTGCGCCAGATGTGGGCCACCGATCCGCGCGGGTTGGATCGGGCCGCGCACCGCGCTGCGGTGCAGGCCCTCCGCGCGCAGCTCGCGACCGGCACCGCGCCCTTGGATCGACAGCGATTGTTGGGTGCGGCCGAGGCGATGGAGAAGGCGGTGTTCACCCGCGCCGACCTCGTCGAGCTCCTCGGGGCGCAACTGCCGATCGACATCGAAGGGGATGCGCGCTCCCCGCGGCAGTTGGTGGAGGCCGCCGTCGACGGGCTCGGTGTGCGGGTCAGCGCGCCCCGGTTAGCCCATCAGCGCGAAGGCCATGAACGGTTCACCCTGGAGGCGTTTCTGGCCGAGGAACGCGCCGTCTTGGACTTGGTTGATGCTCGCGACGTTCGGGCTGCGTTGTGGGTGCGGGACGGCGACACCGACGGGTTGTCGCCCGATCAGGCCCGCGTGGTCACCACCATTGCCAGTTCGGAGCAGCTGGTGTGCCCGTTGAGCGCGCCGGCCGGGGCGGGTAAAACCACCTCGATGCGCGCGCTGGCGGCGATGGCGCGGCGCCGTTTTGACGCCAAGGTGATTGTGGTGGCCCCGACCGGCAACGCCGTCGATGTCGCGATGCGCGAAGGCGCCGGTGACACCGGTTACACCGTCGCCAAAGCCCTGTCCTCACTGGCTGATGGGAGCTTGCAGTTGGGCCATCTGGATCTGGTTGTCGTCGATGAAGCCGCCATGGTCGGCACCGACGAGCTACGCCGACTACTGGCCGCAACCACCGCCGCCGGGACCAAAACCGTGCTGGTCGGCGATGCCCATCAACTCGCACCGGTCAAGGCACGCGGCGGCATGTTCGCCCAACTCTGCCCTGGACGCAACAGTTGTCGGAAGTGTGGCGCATGCACGACCCCGCCGAACGGTCAGCGTCGCTGGCGGTGCGCGACGGCGGCCCGGCCCCCGTGAGCCGGGCCGTGCAGTGGTATCGCCCGCCGCGACCGGCTGCACGCCGGGGATTTGATCGCCATTGCCGCCGACGCGCTGAACGGCTATCGCGCCGATGTTGCCGCCGGCAAGGATGCGCTGCTGATCTGTGACACCAAAGACGTGTGCGATGCCCTGAACCGGCGCATCCACGGCGACACCATCACCGCCGACGCCCCGATCGTGACCGCGGCCCGTGGGCATCGGGTGGCGGTGGGCGATGTGATCCTCAGCCGCCGCAATGAGCCGGCCATCCCAGTCCATGACGCCACCGACTTCGCCCAGACCGCTGATCCGGTGCGCAACGGGCAGCGCTGGCGGGTTTACGCCGTCACGATCGCATCGCCGCCCGGCGGCTCGCCGACGGCGCCCGGCTCGCTTTCACCGGTGACTATCTCAAAGAGAATGTCACCCATGGGTATGCGGTCACCGTGCACTCGGCCCAAGGGGTGACCGCCGACACTACCCACGCCGTGCTCGGCGAGCACACCACCCGCAACCTGCTGTATGTGGCGTTGATCCGCGGCCGCGACACCAACCAGGCCTACCTCTATGAACGGATGGCTGGGGAAACCGAACACGAACATCTTGAGGAGCCCGGTGTGCACGTGGCACGCCGCGGCACCAGCCGCCAGGCCGCCCACCTTGTCCGCGCCATTATCGGTAACCGCGACAACCAAGCCCGCACCGCGCATGACATCGCCGCCCAAACCGAGCACCGCGGGCAGCTGCCCGAGCGGGTGCAACACCTGCTCAACCGGCGGGATAACGGCGTGCGCAGCCGACAACGGACATACCGTCAAGGGATCGATGCCGCACACGACGAGCGCGTCGGGCGGGTGCGCTGGCTGGACCAACACCTCAGCCACGACCGAGGTCGTGAGCAAGGCACTGACTACGGCATCGAGCTCTAACCCCAAAGCAGCTGGCCACTCGGCGGTGTTCACCTACCGCCCCACACAGCGTCTGCCGCTGGTTGTCTCGCACCTCGTGGTCGTTCGGTCGAATCGCCGTCTTCCGCCGCGGGTACACACGCAACGTCTGGGCGGACCCTCGTCGCCTGAGCCTGAGCCATCAGGGCTTCTCCGACCAAATCTTTGAAGGAAGCGCATGAGATTAGTGACCACGCGCCTAGAGATGCGTGCGGCAGCGGGTACTTTGCGGGCTTGGCATTGAGCACGGGAAGCGCCACTGAAGCATTGGTCGTGGCACCGCCGTCTACGCCGTTGAAACGTGTTGCCGCTAGATCGATGGTGTTAGGACCGGCGTTCGTTGCGGTCGGTTAGCCCACCGGTAGTCCGTACTGGTGGCCCGTTCGTTTCAGGACGGCCAATGCGGTGATGGCGGCTACTGCGGATCCCAATCCCTGTGCCCAGCCCAGTGGGCCGATCGGGGTGCAGCCGAGCAGCTGGCTGATCCCCGGAGTGTTGACCATCGCGACGAACACCGCAAACGAACCGATGGCGGTGGCCACCACCAGCGGCGCGTGTGAGTCCACCAGCATCTGGCCGAGCTCGACGGAGACCAGCGCGATCAGGGCCACGGTGGCGGCCCGTTGCGGTCGGCCGGTGATGCGGGCCATGGCCCACGCCGCAGTGCCCACCGCGCCGGTGATCGCCCCGCGCACGGCCACCGCACGCCACAGTGCTTGCTCGTCGAGTCCGCGTCCATCGTGCTGAATCGGGCCGGCGGGGGTGCTGGCGGCGACGGCCGTTGCCGGCAGTGCGTCGGTGATCATGTTCATCAGCAGCAGCTGGCGGGGGTTTAGTGGCGTGTTCCCGGTGAGCGCGCTTCCGATGACGGTGAAGATCACTTCGCCGGCGTTGCCGCCGAGCAGTCCTGCCACGGCGGCCTGCACCCCCCGCCAGAGTCGGCGGCCCTCGTCGATGGCGTCTATCAGCGAGCCGATGCGGCCGTCGGTGAGCACGATGTCGGCGGTGATGTGGGCGGCGTCGCTGCCGCCGGCGACGACGCCGATTCCGACGGTGGCGGTCCGGATCGCGGCGGCGTCGTTGGCGCCGTCGCCGACCATGGCGCACACCCGCCCGGTCTTTTTGAGGGTTTGGACGACCTGCACTTTGTTCTCCGGTGACATCCGGGCGAAGATCACCCGCTCACCGACTGCGTGTTCGCGTTCTTTGCGGGACAACTCGTTCCATTCGGCACCGGTGATCACCTTGTCGGCGTGCACCGGCATGCCCAGCTCTTCGGCGATGGCTGTGGCGGTGACGGGATGATCACCGGTGATCAGCCGGATGGCCACGCCCCGCGCCTCTAGGTCGGCCAGCAGTTGCGGCGCCTCAGCGCGTGGGGTATCGGCGAGGCCGAGGAATCCGGTCAGCACCAAACCGGTGCTGCACAGCTCGACGATGCTGTCGGGGTCTTCCCGCAGCGACTCCAGCTGTTGATCCTCGAGTTGTCGGCGGGCTACTGCGATCACTCGCAGCCCGGACGCCGCCAGCCCGGCGACCGTGTCCTCGACGTCGGCGCCGGCATCTGGACAAGCCGCCAGCACCACTTCCGGGGCGCCCTTGACGCTGAGCTGCCTACCTGACACCGATGCCGAGAAGGATCGCCCGGAGCGGAACGGCAAGTGCGCTCCTAGGTTGTGGCCGTCGCCGGCTGGGGCTGCACAGCCGGCTGTGGCTGCCGCGGCGATGATTGCCTGGTCGGTGGCGTGGGCGTGGTGGGCGCTGTCGGGTGCCGGTGCTGCTTGGGCGGCGCAGCGCAACACCTCATCGGGTGATGCCCCCGCCACCGGGTGCACACCGGTGACCCGAAGACGGTTCTGGCTCAGGGTGCCGGTTTTGTCGAAGCACACCACGTCGAGGCGCCCGAGTGCCTCCACCGAGCGTGGTGCCCGCACCAGCGCTCCGGTGCCGCTGAGTCGTCGCGCCGAGGCGTACTGGGCGAGGGTGGCCATCAGCGGCAGCCCTTCTGGGGTTGCTGCTACCGCGACGGCGATCGCGTTACTCAACGCTTGGCGCAAGCCTGCGCCCCGCAACAGTCCCAGCGCCCCGACGAGGGCACCGCCGCCGAAGGCTGCCGGAAAGGCGCGGCGGGAAAGTTCACTGAGCTGGCGTTGCAGGCCGACCTCTGGCAGGTCGCCGGAGGCCAGCTCGGCGGCGCGGCGCGGCGTGGTGTCGGCGCCAACCGCGGTGACGATCGCGGTCGCTGTCCCGGCCACCACGGTGGTTCCGGCGTAGAGCATGCAGTGCCGGTCGGCCAGTTCAGCACCCGGTGTGGCGTTGACCTGCTTGCCCACCGGCAGTGATTCACCGGTCAGTGACGATTCGTCGACTTCGACGTCGGTTTCCTCGATCACCCGGGCATCGGCGGGCACCACTTCATTGCCGCGCACCTCGATGACATCACCGGGTTGTAGGTGTTCGGGGGGAACTGCATGGTAGGCGGGGGTGTTGTCGGGGCCGGTGGTGACGGTGCGTGCCGGCTGGGTTTGTTGGGCCAGCAGGCGGTTGAGCCGGTTCTCGGCTCGCAGCTGTTGGGCGGCGGCGATCATGGCGTTGCCAACCAACGCCGTGCCAACGATGACCGCGTCGATCGGCGAACCCAGCACCGCGGTCGCCGCCGAGCACAACGCAATCACCGGGGTCAGCGGGTCGGCCAGCTCGGTGCGGGTGGCGCGAAGGAATTGCCACAAGCCGCCCGGCGGGCTGGCCGGACCGGGACGGGCCTGATCGGACCGCGATGATGCGGCCTCGGCCGCCAGCACCTGGCGCACCTGCTGGGGCGACATCGCGTGCCATTCGTAGGCGGGGGCAGGTCGGGGCACCGGTGCGCCGGCGACCCGCCGGGCCAGCAGGTAACCCGAAAGCAGCCCGGCCGCTGCCCCGACGGTCACCGGGTCCGGACCGCGCCAGCCGCGCACACCGGGCACCATCAGCAGCCCGCCCAGTGCCGAGGCGCCGGTCGAGATCGCCATCCCGTTGCGGTTAGCCGTGCGCGCCGCAGGCAATGCATGCAGCACCTGCCACGCCCCGGCCAGGTCGAACAACAGTAGGTCCGCATGCACGGGCGTGGGGACGCTGGTCCTCGCAATCAGCCCCAGAGCCACATCCGCGCCCGAGAGTGCCGGCGCCTCGGCCGCGGCCAGCACCGCCACGGTGCGGCCGGCCTGTTGCAGATCGGCCAGCGCATCGGCCAGTGCCTTGTCGATGGCACCATCGGCGACCGGCCGGATGTCATCAAAAGCAGGCCGCAGCTCTCCGAGGGCATGCAGGTCGACGGTGGCCAGCTCCACCCCGGATCCGCGTGCCTCGGTCAGCACCGCCGAAGCCAACCGGTGATGCGCGGGCAAGATCAGCGCCTCGACCGCCCGCTGGCGGCCGGATGTCGCGGCCGCCAGCCCGGGAACGCGGTGCCAGCCGGGAGCCAGAGCGGGCTGGTCGAACAGTTGCTGAGCCTGACTCCAGGCGGTCGACAGGTCACCGTCGCCCGCGCCGCGAACCCGCACCACCCGTAGATCGGCGTTGCACAGCACTCGGGGATCGATGAGCAGGGTGTCGATGCTGCCCAGGCGGCGTAAACCCGCCGGCCGCACCGGCAATGCCACGTCCCGGTCGGCGAGCTGTCGGCCAAGTGTCGCCGCGAACGCCTCGCAGGTGGCGCGCATTGCTTTGGGGGCCGTCACCACCGCCGCGGTCGAAGCCATCGCGAGGTTGCCGCTGGCGGCACCAATCAACGCGGTGCTAGCCGCCTGCACGACCGCGACACGTTTGGTGTGGCGTTGCGCTGGTGCCGCCGGTGCCGGCACCGCACGGGTAGGTCGCGAACGCTCCGACCGGTTGACCTTCTCGGCCAGGACCGGCTCATGGCGGGCCCACGCCTGTTGCCTGGCGTTACGTTCGGTGGTCTTGAGCACCTGCACCACCAGATCCACCGACAGCTTCGCCGGTGACAAGGTGAGGGTGTGTGCGACGGTGGTGGCCAACGACAGCACGCTCTCGGTCGCCCCGGCGCCGATCCGGTCCTCGATCAGCCCGCGCAGCCACGGTTGGTCGCTGGCCAACGACACCGCGGCTTCCACCGCGATCGGAGCCCGCGGCAAGCGCACCGTTCGGCCGATGACCGCGACGGTCAGCCCGGCGACGTTGACACCCACCATTGCTGTCCGGGCCGCCCAAAGCAGCCCGTCACCGGGGGCGGAACCCGGGCGTACCGCCGCTTTCGCGGGCTGCGCGCCGTTGTGCGCGGGGACGTCTGCCTCGAACGCCGTCGTGGTGGCACGCAATGGCAAGAACGACACGGGCTACCCCTACTTGTCACGAACAAGCGGGCCGCGGCTGTGGGCTGCGCTGCTGCCTTGCTTGGTCTGTACTGCGATCGTTGGATGTCGACCATCACGGTCGATCCCCGACCCCCCAGGCCAAGTTACCCAGCAATTGCCACTATCAGCAACGTCGTGAACTTCGAATAAAATAGTGCCGGCCGCCTATTTACGCTGATCGCAGGGGCGAATACGAAAGTTAGGCACGCCTGACTTTAGGTTCAGCAAATGGATTCGACCACAAATCTCCCGGCTCATTTCTTGGCTGTCCGGCTGTCTCAGTACTACGGGAATGCTCACCTTTGCCCGGTCTGCTGCTGTGCGGGTAAAGCGCGGCCAGCGGGTTCCGGCGGCCTATGTAGAGAATTGCGAGTGACCAGGTCCTTGTCGGTCGCGCTTAGCTTGTGGTGTCCTCGATACGGAAACCGACCTTCATCGTGACCTGGTAATGGCTGATGGCCCCGTTGTCGACGACGCCGCGGACTGACTCAACCTCGAACCAGTTGACGTTGCGCGTTGTCTCCGCCACGCGGGACAGGCCGTTGCGGATGGCGGCGGAGACGCCGTCGGGGGAAGTCCCGACGACCTCGATTACGCGGTAGGTGTGGTCACTCATCTTGTCACTCTCCTGTCGGGCCGCGGACTGTTATCTTCGCCGTGTTGTGTCTGAATTTCGGATTGTTCGACTATGGCAGTGCCGGCGCAGCGAGGAATATCGTTTGCTCGTTCGTGCCGCCACTCGATGAGCTCGGTAAGCGAGACGATGGCCAGCCTGTGGCGGGCCGCGAAGCGTCGCAATTCGTCGGCTGCGGCCATAGTGGTGGGGTCAGCTGTGCTAACGATGGCGCAGGTCGCGCTGGCGGGCCGCAGCCCGGCGGCGCGCGCCAGCTCCACGGCGGCCTCCGGCCGGCCCGGACGGGTCAGTCCGCCGCCGTCATTGGTTCGCAGCGGCACGACGTGTCCGGGCCGGGTGAGGTCGTCAGCAGCGGTTGACGCGTCGGCGAGTACCCGGATCGTCATGGCCCGGTCTGACGCCGAGATCCCGGTCCGGATGCCGCTGGAGGCGTCCACGGTGACGGTGTAGGCGGGCGCACGTCCGCGGTCCCATACGGTGTGCATCGGCGGCAGCGCAAGGCGTTCGCAGTCGCCTGCGGGCATGGGCACGGTAATGAATCCGCTGCCGTGGCGGACCATGAATGCCACCAGTTCGGTTGTCGCCTTTTGTGCAGCGATGACGAGGTCGCCTTGGGTCGCGGACCCGGTGTCGTCGAGCAGCACGACGGAGCGGCCGGCAGCAATGTCGGTGACGGCCCGCTCAATGCCGTCAAAGCGTGAAGTGGCTGCTGTTGCCGCAAGGACGCCGCTTCGGCCGTCCAGATTCGCGGGCCGGACCGGCGATAGCCTAGTGCCAGCTGAAGGTGGTATCGAAAGCGTTGAGCACCAGTGTATTTGTTGCATCGAGTGCTCGCGCGCTTCGGTGGCGGTGGCGATCATTGCAACCTCTCTCGTCACTGCGCCGCGAGGCGGGTGACTTCGCGGGTGAGTTCGAGCAGGGCGTCGGCGTGTGACAGCAGCGGGGTGTCGACTGGAAACCCGGTGAGCGCGAATCCGAGGCCGGGTTTGCCTGCGGCGTCGAACGACGGGGCCCACAGGTTCACGACGTCGGGCGCGTCGCCGACTCGGGCATCGGGTGTCACGCGTGCAGGGTTGTAGGCTGGCGGCTCGAAATGCATGGGCGGCAAAGCAACTGACGGCCCGCCGAATGTCGGCGGTGTGGTGAGGTTGCGTTCGAGCAGATCGCCGAGTTGGCCTTGCACGCTGGACGAGCCGACCGCGAAGCCGCGTTGCCGGATTTGGGTGAGGGTGTCGCGGCAGCGATCGCGGATCGCGGGTTTCAGGTCGGCGAGGTAGCCGGCCACGTCGGCGTCGCCGGCGAAGGCCATCCACCAGATGCCGATGGGAGGCTTGACGGGCAGACGCTGACCGATGGCGACTTGGGTGATCCGCGGGTCGGTGGCGGTTCCCGCGCTGGCCAGCAGGGTCAGTTCGGTCCCGTCGCAGTGCGTGGCGACAACTTGTGTTCCGGTTCGCGTCGCGACAGCCTCCATGAGGGGTCGTGCTTTGTCGAGCAGTTGGAGTTGGGTGGCAAACTGCCTGTCGCGCAGCATAAGTGAGTGAGGTGAAAAGCTGCCGTATCCGCCCTGGAAGAACAACAACGAGGGCCGCGGTGCGGCGACGTCAAGGTTGACAACCCGCCCGATGACGACCTCGTGGTCACCGGCGGAGTGGATGGCCTCGATTTCGCAGTCGATCCAGGCCACCGCATCATCGAGAATGGGGCTTCCGGTGCGCGCAGCGTGCCAGGTGATGCCGGCGAATTTGTCGACATCGTGGGAAGCGAAGGCCCGGCACAACGGCTCCTGGTCGGCGGCGAGCACGTTGACGCAGAAGCGGCCGGCGAGCCGAATCTGCGCATAGCTGCGGGAGGTGACCATGGCGAAGAACGCGACCAGCGGTGGATCCATCGATACCGAGGTGAACGACCCGACGACCATGCCCAGCGGGCCGCCTTGGTCGTCGAGGGCGGTGATGATGCTGACACCGGTCGGATAGTGGCCCAGCACGCGGCGGAAGTGCGCCGGGTCGTGCGGGCGACCGGTGGCTGAGGCGGCACTGGTCATTACTGATCCTTGGCGCTCGAGGTGATCTACGACGGCGTCGCGTCGCTGGATGGGCCGGGGATGACGCAGGCGTCGACAAGTGCGGTTGCGGCGGGCAGTTGGTCGAGCGCGTCGACGAGGCCGGCGATCCGGTGGGTCTGGTCGGTGTCGATGACGCGCGCGGCGTTGGCGTGGAATTTGGCGTGGACCTCCACGTCGGTGAGGGGATCCTCGGGTGTGCCGTGGCTGGCGGGAATGCGCCGGCGGGCGGTGCGGCCGTCGCTGAGGTGGACCAGGACTTCTCCGGGGAAGTGGGTGGGGAAGTCGCTGTCCGGATCGGGCGGGCAGGTGGTGCGGGCGGCCAGCGCCAAAATCTCGGGGTCGTCGAGGGGTCGGTCGTAGAACGCGGCCAGGTCGACAGGTCGCCCGGACAGGGCGGTGGCGACCACGTACTGGACGCTGAATAAGGCGTCGTAGATGGTTTTAGGTGCGACCTTCTTCTCGGTGGGTTCGGTGACCATGGGGAGCAGGGCCGGCGCGGTGGGGCATTCGATGCCCGTGATGTCCTCGGCCCGCAGCCGGTCGCGACCCAGGTCGCTCAGCACACCGGTGGCGGCGTCGGCGAAGGCGTGGGTGAAGTGGCAGCACGGGTAGGGCTTGAGCGCGATGCCGGTGCTCATCCACCCGATGCCCAGATCTGCCAAGCCGAGGTCGTCGGCGGTAACGGTGTGGCCCAGGTGGCTGGCGTAGAGCCCACCCGCACCTTCGAAAACGGTGGCAGGTCCGCGGAATCCGGCTTGCGCCATGGTGGCGGCGGCGATCCCGGCGTGGGCGGCCCAGCCCGGGTGCATGCGCTTGAGCCACGATCCGTGCAGCTCCAGGATTCCCGCGGCCTGGCTGCCGCACAGGCCCAGCGCGCTGGTCAGCGTGTCGGCGTCGAAGCCGCGCAGCACCGCGGTGGTGCACACGGCGGCGAAAGCGCCGGCGATGCCGGTCGGGTGAAAGCCGCGGCCGTGGAACTGCCCGGCGCCGGCCGCAGCGAGCCGACATCCCACCTCGAGGCCGATGATGTAGGCCAGCAGCAGCCGCTCACCATCGGTGTGCTGTTCTTCGCCGATGGCCAGCGCGGCGGCCAGCGCGGGGGCGGTGGCGTGGTAGATGGCGCCGATGTGGGTGTCATCAAAGTCCAGGCCGTGGATCAGCGTCCCGTTGACCAGGGCCGCCGATGCCGCCGGCAGCGGGGTGCCGAATCCGAGCGCGTGGGCCTCGTCGCCGTGCCCGAGGCGCCCGCCGGCACGGTGGATGGCGTGACCGAAGTCCATGCCGGTGGCGGCCAGCGCCACGCCCAGTGCGTCGAGGATGTGCAGTTTCGCGGTTGCCCGTACCGGTTCCGGAACGTCGTGCCAGCTCAGCGCGGTCACGGTGTCGGCGAGTTGCGCGGCCAAGGCCTCGGTGCCGAGATTGGTGGGAATCATCGATGGTCTCCTGGGATGGGTAGGTCCAGCAGTGGGGCGTGTTGTTGAGCGCCGAAGGTGTCGCGTTCGCCGATTCCGCCCTGGTCGCCCGGGCGGATGATGGTGAATTTGAACGCCAGCGCGGGTTCGAACCAGTCGGCGTAGGTGATGTCGCGCTCGGATAACCCGTAGAGCGCAGCCACGGTGTCTTTGGTCAGCGCACCGCTGTCACGGACGCGGCGGTAGTTGTTCGGGTCGGTGAACAGGACGTCGAACGTGATCTCATAAGGGCCGGCGTTCTTGCTGCGAATCACCTGTGCCAGGTCGCGGAGCGCGGTCATGGCGTGCCGATCTGCTGGATGGACGTTCGGGTCGGCTGTAGGCCGTCGGCCCGCATGACGTGGTAGACACGGAAGGCGCACACCGGGCCGATGAGGTTGTCCATCGGGTTCAGCGGCAGGGCCAGGTTGCCGGCGGTGGCAACCTGCCCGGGGTAGGGCAGATGCAGCACGCCGATGCGGGCCATGCTGCAGATGGCTTTGGCCAATTCGGGTGTGGGAGCGGTGATTTCGCCGAGGATGCCGACTTCGTGCGGGTTGGCGTGTACGGGTTCGCGCTCCCCCATCACGGCGTCGCGGCCGTAGACGTGGAAGTGCAGCTGCGCGGCGCCGTCACCGAGTTGGGGCCACAGCGCGGTCAGGTGGGTGCGCAGGGTGCCCAGGAAGGTGTCGAGCCCGGCGATGAGGATCGGGTCGCGCACGCCGCCGATGAACATGGCGCGATGCCCGGTCACCGCGGCACCCTCCAGTTTCAAGGTCGGCGGCTGCGCCGGGTGGTGGCGGCTGCCGGTGACCCGCACGGTGCGCTCGTCGACGGCGGTGTAGGTGCAGCCGGTCAGGTCGAGCACGCCGTCGGGTCCGGGCAATAGGTCGGGCCGCGCTTTTTCGTAGAGGGTGTGGGCGGCCACCGACAACGGAGTGCAGCGCGCGCCCGGACTCATCGGTGTCAGCTCGAAGGCGTCGCGATACAGGGTCGCCAGCACACCGCTGCCCTTGGGTTCGCAGCAGGCGCCGCCGCATTCGAGGATCTTGCCGGCATGCCACGCGATTCCGGGATCGACGCCCTTGGCGATGCTCCAAGCGGCGTGCGGTGCAGGGTCATAGGCTCGGCCGGCGACGATGACGTCGACGCCCTGGGCGAGCAACGGCGCGAAGGGCTCGGCGCCGACTTGGGCGACGATCGCGGTGCACGCGTTGACGTCGTCGGCCGTGGGCAGCTCGCCGCGCACGTTAGGTGCGATGTCACCGTTTTTCAGCCGCTCGATGACGACCTCGGCGTCGATGTCGCAGTACATCCGGGCCAGGGTGAGCCGGTGGCCGTCGCGTTCGGCGATGCCGGCGATCAGTTCGGCCATCCGGTCGACCTGCGCGGCGGTACCGGCGCCGCCGGCGGAGGTGACCAGCAGCGGGATGCCGTGGCGCGCGGTGGCGGCCAGCATGGGGGCCAGATCGCGGATGTAGGCCGATTCGTCGACCAGCAGCTCGCCGCGGCCCAGCAGATACGGGCCGGGGTCGGTGGAACCGGAGTCGACCACAACGGCATCGACTCCCCGCCCAATGCAATCCCAGAAATCCTGTTCGGGGTAGCCGTAGCCGAGCATCCCGGTCGGGGTCAGGATGGTGGTCAACGCCGTCATGCCGGCTGCGCTATCGGCGCCAAACCCATGTTCTCGCGCAACGTGGCGCCCTCGTAGCGTTCGGGCACCAGGCCGCGGCGGCGCAGCACCGGCACGACCAGCCGGGTGAAGTCCTCATAGGAGCCCGGGACGGCACCGGCGGCCATGACGAACCCGTCGCAGCAGTCCCCGAACCAGTCCTCGAGCTGGTCGGCCACCTTCTCGGGAGTGCCGGCGAACATCGGCGCCTCCCGCAGCGTGCCGCGCCCGGAGACCTCGACGAAGTCACGCACCGACGGGTTGGCTTTCCCGCTGGCCCGAATCACCCCGTCGCGCAGGCTGTGCCACGACATGCTCGCAAGTTCGGCGTCGGTGAAGGGCTCATCGACAGGCCGGTCGGAGAAATCCACGTTGAGGGTTTCGCACAGCAACGCCAACCCGTCTTCGGGGCGGGCCAAGCCGTCGAGCAGGCGCAGCTTCTCGGCCACGATGTCGTCGGTTTCGCCGGTGATCACCCCGACCGCCGGTGCCACTACCACTGAGTCGGGGTCTCGCCCGGCGTCGGCCACGGCTTGTTTGAGCGCCCGGTACTGCGCGACGCCGGGCTCTTTGGCCCGGTAGGCGGCAAACACCACCTCGGCCCATTTGCCGGCGAACGCCATGCCCCGCCCACTCTGGCCGGCCTGCAGCAGCACCGGATGGCCCTGCGCGGAGCGCGGCACCGTGAAGGTGCCGTGGACGTCGAAGTACTTGCCGGTGTGCTCGATCGCGGTGACCTTGGTCGGGTCGGCGAACCGGTCGCCGTCCTTATCTACGATCAGTGCGTCGGCCTGCCAGGACGTCCACATGCGGGTCACCAGCTCGACGAACTCGTCGGCGCGGTCGTAGCGTTCGTCGTGGTCCAGGTGAACTGAGCGGCCGAAATTGGCGGCCTCGGCGTCGTTGAGGGAGGTGACGATGTTCCAGGCCACCCGGCCGCCGGTGAGGTGATCCAAGGTGGCGAACAGCCGGGCCACGTGGAACGGTTCGTGATAGGTGGTCGAATAGGTCGCTCCCAACCCGAGATGGGTTGAGGCGGCGGCCATCGCCATCAACGCGACCGTCGGGTCGAGTTTGACCGCGCGGATGCCGTGCTCGACTGCGAGATCGGCGTTGCGGCCATAGATTTCGGGCATGGCCAGCCGGTCGTCGAAGAAAGCCATGTCGAATCGGCCGTCCTCCAGCGTCCGGGCGATCCGCTGGAAGTACTCCGCCGATAAGAAGTCGGGGATCGAGCCCGGGTGACGCCATGAGCCAACGTAATTCGAGCAGTTCTGCGCCTGCAGGAACGCGATCAACGCCATCGGGCGGGTATTGCTCGCCATCTGCCGATCCTCCTTGTCAAACCAATCGCGCGGTCCGCGATTTGCTACGATCAGCCTCCGGCTTGGGACGCAGCATCCGCTATGCAGGTTTCACTATGTGCAACCGAAAGAGGCGTCGGTGTCATTGTTGCGGGGCCGCCCGCACAGCAGCCATCGCAGGAAGCGGCCGACGTCGGAGGTCCAGGCGCGGCGGCGAGGGTAACCTCTGCAATGTGGGTTTCAGTATGCGCAACCGATAGGGCATGGTGGACGGTTCCGCAGGTGGCCAGGGGGCGCTTCGTGCGCTGCAGGTCATCGAGACGCTCGCTGCGGCGAATCAACCTGCCAGCCTCGACTCGCTGGCGGCCACTACCGGTCTGGGTAAGCCGAGAACCTACCGAACTCTGCGGGCTTTACAGGAGGCGGGATACGTCGATCATGTCGGTCGCGCGGGATATCGCGTCGGCGGCCGCAGTATCGGGTTGGCATCGCTGATTGGTCCTCGACCGGCCCTGCTCCGCCGAGCCGTGCCGGTCTTGAACCGGCTGGCAGAACTTTCGTCGCATACCGCCACTTTGCATCTGCGCAGCGGAGCGCATCGTGTACTGGCCCTTCGGGCCCAGACCACCGACTGGGAGCTGAGCCAAGCGGTGCGTGTCGGCGAGCGCGCACCATTGACCACCGGCTGCAGCGGTTTGGTAATTCTCGCTTATCTCGCCCCGGCCGACATCGAGGCCATCGTCGCAAGTCGGCTCACCAGCCAACCACGACCGACTGAAGCTCGGCTGCGCCGTATTCGCCGCGACGGATATGCCACCAGCCACAGCGCCAACCATCAAGGCGTCAGCGGAATCGCGGCGCCTCTGCTCGACCCCGAAGACAGCAGCCCGCTGGCATCCTTGGCGATCGCCGGCCCCGAAGCTAAGCTTACCGATGCCGTGTTGCGTAAGTTCGCTGCACCGTTGATCGCCGCGTGCCGAGAATTCGAAGCGCAATTGGCCACCATGCTCGGACCCAATTCCACCATGCGACAAGAAGCGCTCAACGTCACCGTCACCGAATCATTTCCGTTCCTGACATAGATTTCCTCCTAAGGCTTTCAGTCAACCGTCACATTCAAAGTTCTCGATTAGTGCGAACGGCTTAATGGCACGGGGCGGCTACTGCCCGAAAAACCCGTCCGCGTCGTCGTTTCGCACTATCCGATTCTCCTCGATGCACCGCTGCGGTAGGTGAGCGTAAGTTCTGCTGGGTTGAATCAATTCCGGTCCGTCTATGCGTCTGAGGTGTGTCGGTGGGGGATCAGCAGCGCTGGCACGCCCGTTGCCAGTCCGGCGATGTTCGCGCCCGCACCGATCCAGTTGCTCCAGCTCTTGGGTGCACGTAATGCGGCCGCGAGGTGGTTGAGGGCGAATAACGCGGACAGCACCATGAGACCTCGGAGTTGGGCTCGTGCTGGCTCGTGGCCCGATGCTGATATCCCGATTCCGGCGACGATAGTGCCGAGGTTCCAAACCGCGATTTCGCGTTGCCAGCCGCCGTTGTAGCCCCATGCGGTGTCCCGGGCGAACCGTCTCGGAAACACGCCTTGCGTTACTAATGCGGCGGCCGAGGCCCCGAGCCACATGACGACCGCCGCCTGCGCTGATGGTTTGGTCACAGAACCTCCCACGTATCGAGTTTGCCTACAATATCTCGGTTTCATGACGATCGTTGGTGAGACATCAGGTCGGTCGCACCGTCTGTGCTGGTGGACGGTGCAACGGGTGCCGTGTCCGCGGCAACGTCAACTTTGCCGGGGTTGGCGTTACGGTGCTCGTCGTGAAAATCGGCGGGCGGGTATCGACCCGCGACTAGCTTCCCGAGGCCCAGCGCGACGCTATGCCGCCGCCGGCTGCGAACAGATCTTTCTCGACACCGTCAGCGGCAAACTGGCCCGCCGCCCGAACTGGACAAAGCGCTGCTGTCGGACAATCGGGCCGGGGATCAGCTGCGGTATGGCTCCTCTCCGGCCACGCCGTGCGACCGCCCGGCCGAAACTGGTTGACTGAGAACAGCGTCGCGTGCCGGTGGCGGCCTGCGTCAGGCATTGGAGGCGCCGAACCACACAGGGGGTTCCGTCATGCCCATCAGCTTCAACCACACCATTGTCGCCGCCAAGGACAAGCAGAAATCCGCGGCCTTCTTCGCCGAGTTGTTCGGGCTGCCGAGTCCGACACCGTTCGGACACTTCCTGGTGGTCCGGCTCGAACACCACGCAAGCCTGGACTACGCCGATGCCGGCGCCGAAGAAATCCCGCCCCAGCACTATGCCTTCCTGGTCTCCGAGGACGACTTCGACGAAATCTACAGCCGGATCCGTTCGAGGGCACTCGAGCACTGGGCCGACCCGCGCGGTGCACGGCCCGGCGAGATCAACCACAACGACGGCGGCCGCGGGGTCTATTTCCGCGATCCCGCCGGCCACTACCTGGAGATCATCACTCGGCCATACGGCTCGGGCAGCTAGCTGAGTCTCGTCTCCCGTCTGCCGCACAATCGATTCGTTTGACCACGGATTTGGGAGTCACTCAACGTGGTGCGGCGCGGCGGTGGGCGCGTAGTGCGTGGGCGGTGAAGCTGATCGAGCGGGCCAGCATGACCGCCTGCGGGGGCCGGCCCCGGCCTCCGAGCGATGTCTCGTTTCTAAAAACGAGAGAGGGTTCAGAGCACTAGTCATCCAGCCGATATCCCAGCTCATTGCGCGTCTCATTTCTAGCCTTAAGTGCCATGTTGAACGACTTGCCGGGTGCCCGAGACGACCGACGCCGATACTCGCCTTATGGCTCCTCAACGTCTTGGTCGATCGCTGCCGCGCCGCGGTAGCCAGGCCACTTCTGTTCTGACGCGGCAGGATTTTGCTGACATCCTCACCCTTGAGCCACAGATGCTCTGGGCTGGACGTCTGGACGAACTCAGTTTCCTCGCGCCGCTCTCGACCTCAACGGCTTCCTAGCACCGACTACACATTCAAGACGGCGAGTGAGGGCATCCGTCAGCATCGGATAAACAACTACGACTGTGGCGATGAGTGGGTTTTCGGAGACGAACGATTCAACCTCCTCCACGGCCCCGATGACGAGTTCCTCCGCTTTGTCGTGCGCACAGTGCATCCGAGCGTTCGGCGCAACACCGCGGTCGCTGAAGTCATGATTGCCAAGATCAACGAGGCGCTTTCTGCTGATGGGTACGAGCTCTACGCAGACGGCGAAATCAGCGGACGGAAGATCTACGGTGCCCGTCGGATCGACAGCTTCCACGGTGACCGCCCAGCGGTACTCACCCGTGACGAAGCGACACTAGGAGATCGCCACACCCTTGACCGACACCTACGGCGGATCGAGCGACGGCTCGGTGATTATCCTGAAGCTGCCATCGGCTCGTGCAAGGAACTCGTCGAATCGGTACTCATGCCCGCGGCGTGGCGTATCCGGGTCGTGACGACTTGCCGTCCTTATTCAAAGCTGTCGCTGCACATCATCATTCCCGGAGACTTCCATGAGCACGTCGACGAGCCCGGCTCCCGCGCACTAGACTTCCGCAGCGACTCGGTGCCTAAAGACGCGAAAGCGAGCGAGGCCGTGGTGGGACTCCTGCGTGGTTTGAGCGCGTCAGTTCAAAGCCTTGCCGAACTGCGTAATAGTGCCGGCACAGGACATGGGCGTTCCACCAAGGCCGCTGTCGAAAAGCGCCATGCACGGCTCGCGCTCAACGCGGCCGTCGCGGTCACAGAGTTCCTGTTCTCGTCATGTGTCGGTTCCGGCCGAATTCTGAGCAGCCTGTTCCAGGGTGGTTTCTAGGGACGGTCGCAACACTTCTCTAAGTTCTGGAGGTTGTGTTGTCATCGTCGCGTCGCGTGAAAAAAGGTCCGGGCCGGCGGCGGCAGGCCGCCAAGCGTGAGCGATTTATGGAGCTGCGTGCCCGGGGCTGGTCCATCTCGGCGGCGGGTCGCGAAGTCGGTGTATCCCGTACCGCAGCAAACAATTGGGCGCGAGGGTACAAAACCTATCGGCGTGGCGAGGTCGTGGGATTCGTGCCCGCACTCGATCGTTTGGCTGTGCGCCAAATCAGCGATCGCTATCTATCCGAAGAGGAGCGCATCGGCATTTCCGATCTGCGCCGCGCCGGCATGAGTGTTCGGCAGATCGCCGCCACGCTTGGCCGGGCACCATCGACCGTATCGAGGGAGTTGCGCCGCAACAGCCGCTGCGACGGTCAGTACCGGCCGTTTGAAGCCCACCGCTGGGCGGTCCAGCGCCGAGCCCGCCGTCACCAGCGGCGAGTCGACAAGAAACCCGGCTTGTGCGACTGGCCGGACCCCGACAACTGATCCACGGTTAGTGAGAGTGGTCCATCGGTGGGTACAGACGGCAGCGTAGCTGGCCGGAGCTGGTGGCTCTACGGCCCAGGCCGGATCCACCGAACATCCGCCAAATTAACGGCGGCTGAGGCCAGCCTGTTTCACACTTCGGTCGGCAGCGCGTGTTTTGCGAAGGCTGAAGGGTGGATCCGGCTAAACGACCGGTGCGTGTAGGTGCGTGGTACCGGGCTCGTCAAGGTGCGCGAAGGGTGGCCGCCGTTTGAGCGTGACGGTCGCGCCGCGGGCGGGGGCGATCGTGACCGTGTGTCGTGCGACGCGTTCGGCGCGCCGGTTCGTCGGGAGCAGCCGCGCGTGGCGGAGCATTGTGCGCAGCACGATCCGCATTTCGACGAGCGAGAACGCGGCGCCGATGCAGCGTCTTGCTCCGCCCCCGAACGGGATCCACGTGTAGGTCCCGGCGCGGCTGTCGAGGAAGCGCTGCGGGCGGAACGTGAGCGGGTCGGGATAGAGGTCGGGGCGGCGGTGCACCAGGGTGATGTGCGGGATGATGAGGGTGCCGGCGGGGATCGTGAGATCACCCAACGCGAAGTCCTCGGAGGCGAGCCGCCCCGTGATCGGGAACACCGGGCGCAGACGCATCGCCTCCTTGATAACGGCGTCGATGTAGTCGTCGTCGCCGGCGAGGGCCGCCGCCTCGAGGCGCGCGAGCTCGTCGGGGTGGCGGGTGACGCGCTCGAGGATCCACGCGAGCGTGGAGGCCGTGGTCTCGTGTCCGCCGAGCAGCAGTGTGCGCATCGCGTCACAGAGCTCGCTGTCGGGCATCGGTTTGCCGTTCGCGTCGTGGGCGCGCAGGAACATCCCGAGGACGTCGTCCTGGTCGAGGTCACCGCGGTGGCGCCGCTCGGCGGCCTCTTCGAGCACGATCGCGTCGACCGCGGCCATCGCGGCGCGTATGCGCGGGAAAGGACCGCCCCATCCCTTGTTGCGGGCAGTGACGATCATCGTCTGCACGAAGAACCGCCGCGAGTTGCCCACGCGCATCAGCGCCAGTGTTGCCGCGCGCAGGCGCTCGACGCGGTCGGGGTCGGTGACGCCGAAGACCACGGCGATGATCACCTCCAGCGAGATCGCCTGCATATGGGAGTCGGCACGGGTCGGCCGTCCGTACGGCCAGCGCGCAAGCGCGTCTTCGGTCTTGCGCTCCATGACGTTCTCGTACTCGGCAAGCGCCCGGGCGCGGAACGGCGGCAGCTGCATCTTGCGACTGCGCATGTGCTCGTCACCGTCGACGTTCGTCAGCCCGGTCGGGCCGAGGACGAGCGGATGCGGCGAATTCTTTGCAAGCGCGGCGCCGAGGCACAGCACGCCGGTGTCGGCGCTGAACACGCGCTTGATGTCGTCGGGGTGGGTGAGGCACAGCCACGGCCGCGATGCGGGCATCGCCACGAGAAAGCGGTCGCCGAGCGACTCGCAGCGCCGGGCGAAGCGCTCGGGCGCCAGCCAGTACTCGGCTGCGTTGAGGAGCGCCGGAGTACGCAGCCGCGGCAGGTCAACCATCTGTTGTGTTATCGAGTGCGTCATTTGATAACATCAAACATGCAGTCAATGGCGCTGTCAATCGCGCAGCTCGACCGAGGCCCGGCACCGGGCGAGGACGCGACCGTCGACCGCGTTGCGGCGGCGGCGTTCGAGATGTTCGCCGAGTACGGGATCCGCCGCGCGACAATCGACGATGTCGCGCGCCGAGCCGGCGTCTCGAAGATGACCGTATTCCGGCGCTTTCAGAGCAAGCAAGGGCTCGTCGGGGTCGTGATCGCACGCGAGATCCGTCGCGGCATGGCCGAGCTCGACCGTGTCTGGGAGCGTGAGCAGACCCTCGAGCAGCGGGTCGTGCTCGGCTTCTCGTTCGCCGTGAACTTCGTCCGCGGGCACGCGCTGTTCGACCGCCTGCTGCGCAGCGAACCCGAGGTGCTGCTGCCGCTGCTCACCATCGACGGCACGGCGGCGCTTGCGCTGTACCGCGAGTTGATCGGTCAGCGGCTGCGCACCGAAGTGCACGCCGGGCGTGCTGCGCCAGCCGACGTCGACCAGGCCGCCGAGGTGCTCGCGCGGCTCGCGATCTCGCTCCTCCTCACCCGTGAGGGAACAATCACGCTTGACGACGACGAGACGATCGTCGCGCTCGTGCGCAACGTGCTGCTGCCGATGCTCGAGCCTCGCGACGGGTGATCCAGCCCCGCCGCCCCTCCAGCGCCTCCACCGGAATCCCCAAACGCGCGGCAAGACGTTCCACCGCAGCCGGTGATGCCGCAGCGACCCGTGCCGGCAGCCGCAGCAGCGTGCACAGTTGTACGGTGTATGTCGCCGGTAATCGAAGTGCCTGGCCAGTTCGTTGCGAACGTCCACTGGGCGGGCGGTGCCAGTTGTTGGACGTCGACCAAACCCTCTTTGACCAAACGCGACTCGGCAACGGTCACCTCCGAATGTCGCTCGTTTGGACACCCCAAGTTCGGCTGGCTTCGGCCGTCAGAAGTGGCCCCAACCCGGCCCGTCTCCATCTGGTCGCACCCTCGTGCGCCATGAGGGTTGGAGCTGGGGCGCCAGAAAGCAACGAAACAGGCGTCAAGACCATCGGCGTCGTCGGCGTCACCGCGCTCCCATTGCGACACAACGTGTTACGTCGCAATCCGTAGCACCGATGCGTTACGGCAGCAGTGATTCCGGCCCGACGCGGACGGACGGGACCCCCAAACGGGTCCAGGTGTGAGAGTCGTTTCAACGGTGGGTGCAGACGGCGGCGTAGCTGGCCGGGGCCTGGTAGCCCAGGGCGGAGTGCCGCCGGTGGTGGTTGTATTCCTGCTTCTAGTCGGCGATCACGACCCGCGCGTGGATCAGGGACCAGAAGATGTTGATGTTGAGGCATTCGTCGCGGACGCGGGCGTTGAACGACTCTATGTATCCATTGCGCCAGGGCTGGCCGGGCGGAATGAAGGCCAGGCCGACGCGTTCGCTGGCCCAGTCGGCCATCGCGTCACAAGCCAATTCGGGGCCGTTGTCGCAGCGCAGCACGCTGGGATAGCCGCGGCTGGAAGCGAGGCGGTCGAGTTCGTCGATGAGCACCTCGGCGGTGATCGAGCGGTCGACCAGACCGCCCAGGCATTCACGGGTGTGCTCATCGATGACGGACACAATCTTGATCGGGCGGCCGTCGGTGGTGGCGTCGAACTGGAAGTCCACCGCCCACACCCTGTTTGGCGCATACGCGGTCGGCAGCGCAAGCGCGGTGGAGGTGCCCAGGCGTTTGCGCCGTCGGCGCTGCGGCACCCGCAGGCCCTCGTCGCGCCACAGCCGCTGGATCTTCTTGTGGTTCACCATCCAGCCCTCGGCACGGGCGTCGTGGTAGGCGGGGCGAAACCCCCGGCGTGGATGGTCTTTCGCGTACTGGCGAAGCCAGCTCCGCAGCCTGGCATCGGGGTCGGCCGGGGTCGCTGCGGCTCGCTGATGGCGCTGGGTGGTTCGGTTCTGCCCGGTCACCCGGCAGGCAAACCGCTCCGACACACCCATCGCGGTGATGAGGCGGTGAACGGCTGCCCGCCGGCGTTCCGGGCTTAGAAGTTTCCCTTGGCGATCTCCTTCAACGCGGCCTTCTCCAACTCCGCATCGGCCAGCAGACGCTTGAGCGTGGAGTTCTCCCGCTCGAGTTCCTTCAGACGTTTCGCGTCGTCGGCCTTCAGCCCGCCGAACTGGTTACGCCAGCGGTAGTACGTCTGCTCCGACACCCCGAGCTCGCGGCAGACGTCCGCAATGTCGTTGCCTTCACCCAGCATCCGATCCGCGGTCGCCAGCTTGCGCACGACCTGCTCCGGACTGTGTCTCTTCCTCGTCGTCATCGTCATCGAGCCTTTCCTGCCCGCATCCTTGGGCAGCAAGACTCTCACTCGATCTGGATCAACCAAACGGGGTCAGGCCACGACCTGATCGCCGAGCTGCTCGCTCAACGGTGGAGCCGGCAACAGATCGCCCGACACCTGCGACGCGAGTACCCCGAGGACCGACTGATGTGGTTGTGCCATGAAAGCATCTATCAGGCTGTGTATCAGCCCGATTCGCGCTTGATTCGGCCGCCACAGGTCACATCGCTACACCGGGGTCCGTTGCGCACCGGCAGGACTCATCGCCGCGCACATCAACGGCCGGGTCGGCGCCGTCCGAGGTCCGCCCAGCCGATGTTGTCGGTTCATCAGCGGCCATTCGCTCCAGCTGACCGCAGCCAGGCAGGGCACTGGGAGGGAGACCTTATCGTCGGCAAGAACCAGCGCTCGGCGATCGGGACCCTCGTCGAGCGCCAGACGCGCCTAATCCGGCTGATGCACCTTCGCACCCGTGACGCCGACTCCCTGCGCATCGCGATCGCCACGACCATGGGTGGCCTGCCACCGAACTTGATCCGATCAATCACCTGGGATCAGGGCATCGAAATGGCCCGGCACACCGACATCACCGCAGACCTCGGCGTGTCGGTCTACTTTTGCGACTCCCGCTCGCCCTGGCAGCGCGGTAGCAACGAGAACGCGAACGGGCTGCTAGGCCAATATTTCCCGAAGGGCACCAGCCTAAGCACCTACACACCCGGCCATCTGCGCGCTGTCGAATACGAGATCAATAATCGACCCCGCCACACCCTCGAAGACTGCAGTCCCGCCGAACTTTTCACCGCGCTGCTAACCTCACCAGACCATCAACTGTTGCGACGATGACTAGAAACCACCCCGGAATCACCTGCTCACTTTTCGACCGGAACTGACACTCCAGGGCACGTGACGATTACGGCCTTTCAAAAGGAGTGATTTCTATCTATACGCTCGCCGACGCTGGGACTTTTGAGCCCGGTCTCGTTTCTATACAAACGCGACCGATCAAATCCTGTCTCTCGTGGACGGTTGTCGGCGGGGACCAGAAACGGGTCAATATCTGACTCGGAAGCCGCCAATGAGCCGGATCATGTTCGAATCAGGGTCGATCATCGTTGACAACCGCACCTCCTTGTTTGCCTCGACAATCTCGCCCGGCTCATGACCACGCTTTTTTAACTCATCGATGTGGGCATCCAGATCCTCGACAGCGAAGTTGACCAAGGTTGAGCCAGCACGTTGCTCGTCGACGAACACCTGTATCCATGCACCCGGAATTAGCTGCCACTCAACGAGATTTGGCATTGGATTGTTATCGGCCGCTCGCCCAAATAGTGATTCGTACCAGCGGCGACTCCTCTCCAAGTCGGTCACAGGAACTACAGTCAAGACATGCTCGATCGACATGGACACAACTCCTTTTGATTAGGTCTCCAGGAGAGACCTGTCATTCGGGCCAAACTCATTGCGGACGGATCGCCGTCGGAGTGCCCACCTGCCACCGTCTCAGTTGTAGGAAATTGCTACGAATCAGTCTCTGTCGTACTTGGTGATCGCGCATTAAGCGAACCCGTCGGATGAACTGGTCAGAAAGTATGGTTGGCGCGGACGTAGCTCGCTACTGGGAGTTTCAAGCAACGCGTCGAGGTCGATGCCGGTGGCGAGAAGTGCTTTCTTGTTTTCCCAGCGCGAGTAGCCGACCAAACAGCTGCGGTCTTCGCTGAGAAGAGGTGGCTCCACACCGAGGCAACCGGGTTGGCTTTCCATCCAGCCGCGCATCTGCGCCATGCCTTCGGCGAGAGCTTCGACGGCTTCGGCGGCCGGATAGTGCAAGGTCATGAAAACGAACACTTCAGCTCCGTTCCAACGGGTGCGGACATCATCCGCGAGGACATAGTGGCACCTCATGATGCGCTTTGAACGCCCCAGTCTCCGGCGGCCAGCCCTACGAGCCATTCCAGGCACACCCGCGCTATCGCGCGCTACTACTGATTTCAGTGCCAGCGGGCTGGCAGTACTGCCCCTACCTTCACGGGCGTCTATCAGATCTCATTTATAGAGATAAATCGCGATCGATCATTTCCCGTCTCACGATCTACACGTTGCGCCTTCGCTAGAAGCAACGCGAATTACTGGTCATACTTATGACTATGTCTGAGGTCAGTTCACTCGCCGAGACGAAGGCGCATCTGTCGGAGTTGGTGGCCCGTGTCGGCGATCAGCACGAGCGGATCATGGTCACGGTACACGGACGTCCTGTGGCGGTCCTTCTTGCCGTCGACGATCTGGAGTCACTTGAGGAAACCATCGCGGTGCTGTCCGACGCAGGAGCGCTGCAGGCGCTCAACGACGCCGATGCTGAGCTAGCCCGTGAAGAAGGGGAGAACCAGGACAGCCTTGCCGCGGCGATGCAAGCGCGCCAAGCTAGGGCGTGACCGTTCGGCGATACGAGTTGGTAGTCGCCCCAACCGCGAAAAGACAACTAGCCGAATAGCTTCCGGAAGCGGTAGCGTTCGCTGCCTATGAGTTCATCATTGGTCCGCTGCTCGATAACCCCACCGCGTTGGCAAGCAGCTACGGCCACCGTTGAATGACCGCCACAGCGTCCGCCGCGGCACCTACCGCGTGATCTACAGGATCGACGACGAGAACCAACGAGTCATCATCGTCGGCGTGTTCAGCCGCGCAGACGCATACCGTGCCCGATCACAGCGATACCCTCGCTAGCGTCATCTCTCCGGCAGCTCGGCGAACCGCTTCTTGACGCCGTTGTACCAGCTAATCGACTTCATCGGGTGGCGCCAGCGGCCCTTCATGTCGTCGCGGGCGGGCGCGTGGGCGTCATCGCCGGCCTTCACGAGTTCCTTGAGGTGTTGGTCCTGTGCCTTGATGATCTCGTCGGCGCTTTCACCGCGGTGCGCGAGCTCGCAGGGGCCACCGAGGTCCTTGCAGGTCATGGTCTTCACGAAGGGTCTTCCTCCTCTGGTCACACCGGGCGGTCCGGGTGCGTCAGAGTGGTGACGCACCCGACGACGAAAGTGTGACCGCCATGGTGAGCGACGATCAGCTCCGCGACGGCTTCGAGGCCGAGCGTCCTCGCCTGCAGCGCATCGCCGCGCGGATCATGGACGACGCCAACGCGGCCCAGGACGTCGTGCAGCAGGCGTGGCTGCGGCTGCACGCCACCGACGAGCCAATCGACAACTTGCCGGGCTGGCTCACCACGGTGATATCGCGGCTGTGCCTCGACCGGCTGCGGGCGCGTACGCCGGTGCCGACGGAGTCGATTGAGGTCGAGGCGACGGCACCCGACCCGGCCGACGAAGTGGTGCTGGCAGACACCGTCGGCATCGCGCTGCAGGTGGTGCTCGACCGCCTAACGCCCGCCGAGCGGGTGGCCTTTGTGCTGCACGACAGCTTCGGTGTTGACTTCGAGTTGATCGCCTCGATGCTCGACACGACGCCGGTCGCGGCGCGCAAGCTGGCCTCTCGGGCTCGCGCCAAGGTGCGCCCGGCCGCGCCCGAGGATGCCCTCGCCGACTGGGAGATCGTGGACGCCTTCATGGCCGCGGCCCGCGAGGGTGACTTCACCCGGCTGCTGGAGCTGCTCGCTCCCGACGCGGTGGTCTCCGCCGACGCGGCCGCGAGCGCGCTCGGCACGCCGACCCGCCTGGAGGGCCCTGATGAGGTGGCCAGCTTCTTCAACGGCGCTGCCGCGGCTGCCTTCCCGGTATTCGTTGAGGACCGCCCGGGCGCCGCTTGGATCCAGCGCGGCGAGGTCAAGGTCGCCTTCGACTTCACCGTCCAGGCCGGGCGGGTACTCCGCCTGCAGTTCCGCGCCGCCGACGACGTGCTGGCCGGGGTACGACGCCGCGCGGGTGCGAGCCCGCGGGAGTGACCATGGCTGCGGCTTCCGCCGGGTGACGGTGGGAAACTGCCCAGCAGTCCCGTATGCAGAGAAAAGAGAGTGATCACTTCTTGTCTCAGCAGACCGCCGCCCGCGGGTCACCGCGGCGACTCGACCTGATCGTGTGTTAGCCCGGGTCCGGTACGGCCGTATGAGGCTTCGATCGGGTGTCGCGTGGTGTATGTGTTCGTTCGGGTGGAGCCGTGAGTCGCGCGACCTACTGCATGGGCCGGGCGAGTGGTCTTATGTTGACGTCTAGGTCGGTGGCGTCGGGCCGACGAGTCGGAAGGACCGGTGAACAATGGACACAAGTCTCGCCAAGGTCGCCCTGGTGGCCGGTGGCAGTCGCGGCATCGGCGCTGCGACCTCGCAGCTGCTGGCGGCCCGCGGTATGCGGGTGGTGGTGAACTACCGGTCCAGCGACGCCGATGCGACGACTGTCGTCGAGGCGATCCGCGCCGCGGGCGGCGAAGCCATGGCATTCAGGGCCGACGTCTGCGTACCCGACGAGGTCGACCGGCTGATGGAAGCCGTGTCCGCGCAGTGGGGAACGGTCGACGTCCTGGTCAACGCCGTTCTGATTCCCTACGCCATCAAGCCATTTCAGGAGTTCACCTGGGCGGAATTCGGCGGCAAGCTGCAAAACGAAATGCTGGCTGCGTTCACCCTGACCCGGGCCGTGACGCCAGGGATGATCGACAAGGGTTATGGCCGGATCGTGCATCTCGGGACCAATCTGGCCCGGAATCCCCGGGAAGGGATGATCGCGCTAGGCGCATCCAAGGCGGCGGTCACGGCGTTCGCGCGTTACGTGGCCCAGGAGCTCGGCCCGCACGGCGTCACGGTGAACGTGGTCTCCCCGGGCATGGTGGGCACCGAGATATCCACCACGGTGCCCGAGCCCGTCAGAGCTCGGATCATCGCAGCAACCCCGCTGGGCCGGATAGCCCAGCCCGAGGACGTGGCCAGGGTCATCGCCTTCTATGCGGATGATGCCAGCGGCTTCATGACCGGCACGTCTGCGCCGGTCAACGGCGGCTTGGCGATGGACTAGGAGACCACCATGCACACTTTCGACCTCGCCTACGTGGGCCGCGGTATCCACGAAGAGCTGGTGGCATACGTCGCCGACCAAGAGGGCTACTACTCCGACGAAGGCGTGCACGTCGCCTTGCACGACGGCACCGCCTGGGACATCGAGCGCCTGCGGCGGGGCGCAACGATCGGCTTGGGCCGGTCGATGCTGTCTCGACTGACCGACGACATCCCGTGGACGGGGGTCACCGTCAACACTCATCAACCGTTGTTCTGGTTCCTCGGGCAGGGCGACATGTCGTCGCTGCAGGACTTGCGCGGCCGCCGCCTCGCCATCCACGCCCCCCACACCGCGCCGGGATGCTTCGGTCGCATCGTGCTGCGCCGCAACGGTATCGATCCCGATCGCGACGTCATCAGCATCGCCCGCCCGCCCGATGACTACGGCATGGACCTGCGCAAGCTGCGCGATGGCTCGATCGACGCGGCATTGGTCGGAAGCACGATGGCACCCGAGCAGGTGGCCGACGAGTACGGCCTGAAGGTGCTGGGCTGGATCGGAGACCACTTCCAGGTGCCGACCGTCGGAATCGCAGTGGACTCGACTCACCTGCCGCTCGACAGCCCGGCGCTGCACGCCGTCGTCAGAGCCAACCGACGGGCTTTGAACACCATCGTGCACCAGCCCGACGTCGCCGTGGGCCACATGCATCACGGGTTTCTAGGCAGGCACACCGTTGCCGAGGTCCGCAGTCACTACGAGCAGTTCATCGCGCCGTACTTCTCCGACGACGGCCACGTCGATCTCCAGATCGGCAACGACGCCATCACCGCCGTGGCCGAAGAGCTCGGTGTACCGGCCAGATTCGGCGCGGCCGAAATGTATCGAATCGACCCCGACTGATTCGCAGGCCCCGGCCAAAAACAGCGGCACTTGGTCAGGTTGTGCTGTCTCGTTTCCAGAAAAATGAGACGATTCGTCGCGGCCCGCTCTCTGTCGCAAATCAGCAGGTCGCGGAGTCTCAGATCTTGTCTCACAGCGCGTGTCTTTAATTCCCGATGTCACCGGGCGATAAGACAGTCTTCAAAATGACGGCGATCTCGGTTACGCCCGAGTCAGCACCACCGGCCAAGACCTCGACGCGCAATTCCGCCGCCGATCACATCGCGAGTACTGCTCCGATCATCGGCGCGTCGCTTCTTTCATGGGGCCGAAATGGGGCCAAACCACCGGACCAGGTGCTCCAAGCCGCCCAAATCGGGGGTTTACAACCGCGCTGACCAGTTGACTACATGGGTGTCAGTCTGAAGTCCGCCTGAAAAGCGGAAGGTCGCCGGTTCGATCCCGGCCCTGGCTGCCAGTTATCAGCCCACTTCAGGGCGCTATTAGATTGCTTCTGCTCCGAGCCCAGGCACATCGGTCACTGTCTGGCCGATCGTTCGGCACCTGCGTCTCACCGAAAATTCCGCGGTCGGTCGTCAGTTGTACGGCCCATTCATCCACTGCGTGGGTTCGTGTGGGTCGTAGCTGTACGCGACTGCCGGCTGGGCAACCGGATTCCGGCGCCGGCGCATGAAGACGCCCGCAATCGCTCCTGCCGATGCCAGCAGAGCCGCTAGCGAGCCGCCCAGCGCCCAAGTGCGGAAGTGGGACTTCGGCATCGGGCTCACCGACGCGGTGTTGACCCAGTGGGTGCCGTCGTCTACCGGCCCCACTCCGGGCAGCGTCTGGACCTTATTAATTTCCACATGGGCCGGGTCACGAACAGTTCCGTAAGCCAAGGTCGAGCCGTCGACCATCATCGCATCTTGCTCACCGGGAGGCCGTGTCTCATCGTGGCCGATCAACTGCACAGAACCAACCTGAACCGTGCGCCCTGCGTTGACCACGTCGGCCGCCACATTCTCGTAGGTGGTTGGCTCCATGCCCCCGGCGGTAAACGCACCGGTAGTGACGTAATCGCCGCCGACCGCGGTGAACGGGAAGACGCCGGCTTCGATGATGTCGAGCACTATGTTTGCTCCGGCAGCGACAAACACATCGCGGTACGCGCCGCCGTAGAAGTAGCGGAGCGTCATGTCCCTGAGCATCGGGTTGTAAAACCGGGGATGGCCGTCAACGTCGTGGTCGACGTAGGTCCACCGGTGTGGTCGCATGACACCTAGGTCGTCCCGGTCGCCCTGCGGCGCACGAGCGCTGATCTGCTCGGCTTGTCTAACCGGATCGACGATCAAACCGGGCGGCGGCGGAGGCGGTGCGACCGGATCGATGTGCCGCGGCGGCACAGCCTGGGCCGCATCGACCGCATCCTGCTCAGCGGTCAGCGGCTGTGGTTTGGGCACCGTAAGGGGCTTGGGCGCACTGGTCTGCGAAGCCGCGGGCTCTTGCGGTGAAGCGGGCTGAGGCTTGATAGCCGGACCGGGCAGCACTGATGGGCCGTCGACTGCCTTGGGCGCCTCCGGCGAGTTTTGCGGGTGCTCGGATGCGCTGGGCGACAGCACATCAGCATGTCGCGGCGAAACGCCGTCATTAGGTGCCGGGGTGCTCACGTTCTGCGGCGGTTGGGGATCAGCCTTCGGTTGCTGCGTCGGCGCCTGAATTAAGGTCGCGGGGCTTTGCGGCTCGGGAGTCACCTTCTGTTCCGGTTTCGGTGGCACGGGCTGCTCGGCAGTGGGCGCCAGGCTAGGTTGCTCAACTGATTTCGGAAGCTGCTCCGGCTGCTGTTGGACCGGCGCAGTCTCTGGAACTGATGCTGGCGCTTGAACCTGCACTGGCGTTTGCACCGGCGCAGGCGCTTGTACGGGGGGTTCGACCGGCGCGGGCGCCTGCACGGGCGCGGAAGGTTCGACCGCGGGCGCATGCTGGATCCGGGGCGCAAAAATCGAGCCGGGTCCCCCCGAGAATCCGCCCACCGGCCCGTGTGGCTCAACCGGCTGTGGCGTGGGCACGACCGGCGTCGGAAAGGCATAAGCCAGTGGCGCACTTGCAATGAAGGCCGCCGTAGCGCCCGCTGCAAGCAGCTTCTTCTTCATCGGAGTTCTCCTGTCGTCGGCGGCCCTCGATCTGGTGGCAGACCCCGACACGTGCCGCACGACCGCTGAGGCTTGGTTTTGTTCGGTGAGGCATCCCGAGTTGGGAGGACAGTACCGTTACAGAGTTGTGGTGTCACGATTTCGTAACTGCTCCTCAGAGCGGTCAAATAATCGGGTTAACACCTGTGGCGTGTGATCACTCCTGTGCTGAAAGTTCACGCCGTGTTCAAGATGCTCATGGCTGACGCCGAACCTTTGCGAATACCGCACCAATCGATACGTCTCGCGGAAACTGAGTAGCCCCGCGGTTCAGAGGCTTACCCGCTGAGCAGCCCGGGCGCCTTAATCTTGGTCGGCATCACTCTAAAGTGGGGTTTCTACGACTCGGCCGTCACGGTTCCCAAGCGAGTCCAGAACCATTCGGGCGGCACGTGACAATGTGCTCGCGGGGCCCGTACGTGACGTCGCCGAGTGTGGTGCACGGCTGGCCAGGTTCTACGACCGGGAGACCCTTGTGCATCCAGATACCAGCTTGGGCGGAACAGGTCAGCGTCCCGTCCGCCGATGTCGCGCCAGGACCGGCACACGGGGCGCCCGGTTGCTCGCCCGACGGCGCGGCGGACGCTGAAGGCTCAGCGGTCGCACCGATTACTCCGAGCAGCACCGCGGCGACGCCTACCGTTCTGCGGACAATCACGAGAAGAACTCCAAGGTCGAAGCATGTGACGGCCGAATGCTATATCGCTATGGCGTGCGAATCCGACGGAACCGGCACATGGAATGGGTTCGCCCTCTCGCCCTCGGCCACCAGCATTCGACCCTGCTAAAGTTGTGGAGTCGTCATATTGGCGGCGAGATCTCTGGTCAGCGGCATTGTTTACCGACATCTCATTGTTTGCTGTAGTCATGCTCCGGCCGCACATCTTGGGGCCGATGTGCGCAGAAGATTTCGCCACAGCGAACGGGCGGGGTATTTTTGGCTATAACAAAGCCATTGAGCCGCAGTGTAATTCAAGAGGGGGTCACGAATGTCTCGAGGTTCGAAGTGAGTTCGCGGCAGGAGCGGTCAGCAGGTTCTACTGGCGAGTTCACGCGGCTGGCGCAGATGCCAGTCAACGCGGCGCGGGGTTCCGCCGCATGAACCTTCCCCATATCTACTTCTCGCGGCCCGCGGTCGTTACCCCCGATGCGGCACTCGACAACGACCAAGTACTCGCGCGTGTCCGCGAAGCGTTTCACGGCCCGGCCTCCGACTGGGGCTCGATCGAGCAGGGCATCCGGTACGTGTTCGACCGGTGCAACACCCAGGTTCGTTACATCGAGCCCGACCTCTCGCTATCGCCCGGCGAGTTCGCGGCACGCGCAGCGACCGCCTGCCTTTGGGAGAACGGCGTCGACGCCTCCGAGGTCGACCTGCTGGTCTACGGCGGAATCGCCCGCGAGGCTTTCGAGCCGGCGACAGCGGCTGAAGTCGCCGGGCGCCTCGGCGCCGCGCCGCTGCACGCCATGGACGTCACTTGTGCGTGCGCCGGACTGGTGGAGGCCCTGCACGTCGTGGCCGGCTACTTCGCCCTGCACGATGAACTCCGCACGGCGCTGGTGTGCGCCGGTGAACTGATGCGCGACCACATCAGCTATGACATCCAGTCGGTTGAGGATGTGGCGGTCCGCGCTGCGGGCCTGACGCTGGGAAATGCCGCCGCCGCGTTACTGGTAACGCGGGAGCCGCTGCCCGCCGGCAGCGCGCGGCTCGTCGAGATCCGTCACAAAACGCTGTCCGAGCACTATGGGCTTTGCACGGCGCCTGTCGACGGCCCCTTCGTATCGCACTCGAAAGAATTATTCGCGCTCGCGGTTCATGTGCCGCCCGAGGTCCGGTCACTTGTCGACGCCGCCGGATGGTCGCCGCAGGTCGTCGACCACTACATACTCCACCAGCCCAGCGAGGCGATTCTGGAGCGGGTGTTCGACGAGCTCGGTGCGCGGCCCGAAGCACGCGTGCACACCCACTCGCTGTTCGGAAACACCGCCAGCACATCGTGGGCCGTCGCGCTCGATTACCGCCTCAAGCACGGCAGCGTCCACAGCGGCGACAAACTCGTCATCACCAGCGCCGCTTCCGGATTCACCATCGTGGCAGCCGCCGCGGTGTGGGACTGACGGATGCGGCGTTACCTCCGTTTGTACGGTGCGATCAGCAGAACCTTCGGGTACCGGCTGCGCCCACTCGGAGCCTTCGCCCTGCTGCAGGTGCGGCAAGCCGTCTCAGCGACCACGCTCGCGCTGGACCACCTGATTTTCCCCGGCCACCGCAAGCAGCCGATCGACCGGCCGATCTTCATCATCGGCAACCCGCGCAGCGGTACCACCTTCCTGCATCGGCTGCTGCTGGGCGCCGGCGACATGGCCGCGTTCGAGCTGTGGGAAATGCTGTTCCCGGCAATCACTGCCCGCAAGCTACTCCGCCGAGTCGTCCCGCATATGGGCAGAGTTGTCGCCTGCGCGCTACCACCCGTCCGACGTGCACGACACCAGCCTTCGCGGAATCGAAACCGACGACGTCATGTGGTTCTTCCGGACGCTCGACGGTCCATTCGCCTGGGCGTACTTCCTCGCCTGGCAGGACACCTGGGGCAGCGAATTGTCTCAGCGCGAGTTCGGTATCGAAGGCGTGACGGCGCACGACGAGGAGCGCTTCTTCCGTTATCACGAGGCGTGCTGGCGGCGGAACCTGACACTCAAGCGCTGCAACCGCGTCCTGGCCAAGACCAGCATGCTCACGATGCGCTTGGATGCGTTGCTGCGGCGATACCCCGATTGCCGGCTGGTCTACGTAATCCGCGATCCGGTCGAGGTCATACCGTCGGGAATGTCTTTGCTGGCAAGCGTGCTGGAAAACGCCTACGACGTCTGGAATCGCACCAGCGAGGAAAGTCAGCGCAATTGGATCGAGAATCTGTATCAGGCGTCGTGCAGCATGTTGCGCAGCTTTTACGACGCGCAGTCGGCCGGCCGGATTCCCGAGCAGAATCTGTGCGTCGTGCGCTATGAGGATCTCCTGGGCAACCTCGAGCCGACGATGGCTCGCATCCTCGAGTTCATCGAAATCGAGCCCAGCGAGGCGTTCAAAGAGGAGGTGCGGGCACAGGCGCAGCGGCAGCGCAGCTACGTTAGCCGGCACGCACACTCGCCCGACCAGTTCGGGATGTCGCCCGAGCGCATCAGAGGTGACCTCGGCTTCATTTACGACGCATTCGGGCTGTCCCGCGAAATCAGTTGAGAACGCAAGATAAGGGCAGTCTGAGTGTTAGAACAACTTCTCAAGCTGGGTCACCTGAACAGCAGCGACCGGTTAGGCTCGGCGGCAACTACTGAATTGACGGAGCCGCTAGGATGAATCGCCGTTGTATCACTCGTGCCGTAGGCGCGGCCGCGGGCGGCTTGCTGGGCATTGCATTTCTTCCGATGGCCGTGGCCTTTGCTGACGATTACACGATCGTTCCCGATCCGAACCTTCCGCTGAGACGATCACCGGCCTCTACGGATTGGAAACCGCTCCGCCGGCGGTGGACGCGAGCCTGCAGGGATACCAAGTGTTCGCCGTCAATGACGCCACCACCGACCACCTGGGCGGGACCTTCATTGCCGATGAGAGCGCCGCGACCGATCTCTTCGGCAACACCAACGAAGAACTCGTCGTCACCTCGACAGCCGGCACAACGGGTACGGTGGGCACCGCTGCGGGCGACGTGCCGCCGGTCGGATCGGTGTTCGATTACTACAGCCTGGGTGGTGACAGCGGTTACGCGAACATCTACTCCGACCTGGCCTCGACCACATCCGGCGGCAACGTCATCTCCGACACCCTGGTGACGCCTTTCGGCGACATCAACATTCCGATCGCATTCGATGCAGCCGCAGGTCTGCCCGCTGCCCTGGCCGACGCTTTCCAGGATTTGCCCGAAGGCGCCAATCCCACCGCCGTCAGCGGGCTTCCGCCACTAGACGTCGCCATGCAGTATCAGCTGACCGGTCTGCACGACACGCCTCTGGGTGCAGTGGGCGGACCCTTTGATGGTGACGTAACCACTACCTCGGACGCTTTCGGCTTTACCACCGACGAACTCCTGGTCACCTCGACCGCAGGCGCCACAGGCACCGTCGGCACCACCACCGGCGACGTTCCGCCGGTCGGTTCGGTGTTCAACACCATCTCCTTCGGTGACGGCTTGGAAAACGAGTACTCCGCCATCCCCTCGACCGGTGGGGGAGACGTCGTGACGGACACCTTGGTGACTCCCTTCGGGAGTGTCGATGTCCCCGTCGTCTTCGACGCGGCAGCAGTTGCCGATGCGAATGCCGCGGGGATTCCGTTGTCCGGCGGCGAAACGATCGTGCCAGTGGCAGGCACCGAAGCGTTGACCGGAGTGAACGGCGTTCCGCCCTTGGACGTCGCTATTCAGGGAACCCAGACGTTCGACGTGAATGGCCTCGCGGACACCCCGACACTTGATGCCGACGTGAGTACCGCCTCTGTCTTGATCGGAGATACCGACGAGGCGATACGTGTCGTCTCTGCGACGAGCGCTGACGCGCCGCAGGCCGGCTCGGTGTTCGACATCAACACTTTGGGCGACAGCGGCTTTGCGAACGTCTATTCCGACATCGTCTCGTCTGCCGGCGCGAACACCTTCGCCGACACGTTCGTGACGCCCTTGGGTGACTTCACGCGTCCCGCTGACTGATGCAATCGCAGGCTTCGGCATCGAGTCGTTCCTGCCGATTCCCTTCTGACGGGCACCTCAGCCCGAGTCAGGGAATGGCGGTCTGCGGACACGGCGGCCGCTCGCATAACGGCAAACCGATCAAATCGGTCGATTCTTAGTGGTTTTCTTCAAAACTAAGAAATGTCTCATTCAAGTCTCACCGATCGCAGTATCGACACGCGGTGGGTGCGCGGGGTTATCTAGTCGTGTTGCGGGTGTGACCGATGATGCTCACCGTTACCGAAGTGAACATCGCCGCCTCGTGGCGTAGGCCAAGGCGGGAGAACAGGAGCTCGACATGACCGCACTGACGCTGGGAACAAGCCCAGGACGCGTTTCTTCTAGCCGCCCGATGATCCTCCGGCGAACCCGGGTGGCGATCGACCGGAGACGAGCAGACCCGGTGAACTTCATTGCGACCGCCGCCAGCGTGCTGCGCCCCTTCCTCGTCACCGTGGCTGTCTTGACTGCCGCCATGGCGTCGTCCAGCCCGGCCCACGCTGACCCGGGCACTGATCCTGCCGGCTCGGTGCTGGACAACATCGGTGGTGACGGCGGGAACCCCATCAGTGATGCGATAGCGCAGATGGGGCAGTCGATCTGCCCGATGCTCGTTCAACCGGGAAGCAGCCTGGCCAGCAGCGCTGCGCAGGTCAGCGGTCGCGGCGGTGCCGCCCCGCCCATCGCCGGTTTCCTGGCTGGGATGGCGATCCGGGCGCAGTGTCCCGCTTTCATGACGTCGGTGGCCAACGGCAACCTGCCGGTCCCGATTTCAGGAGTCCTGCCTGGTGGAGCGAACTGAGCCATCTCGTATCGTCTAACTGTGTTGATCGGCTTGCTGCTGGCATTGTGCTGCTCGGTCTGTTACGGCGCGGCGTCGGTATTGCAGGCCGCAGCCACTCGTTCGGTACAGGCCGGCAGCGGCTCTGGCGTGGACGCCGCACTGCTGTTACGCGCTGCCCGTCAATGGCGGTATGTCGCCGGGCTCGGTCTCGACGGCATTGGCTTCCTGCTCCAGGTGGTGGCGCTGCGTCTGGTGCCGATTTATGTTGTTGCCGCCGCGATAGCCGCCTCGCTGGCGGTTACCGCGATCCTGGCCGCCTGGGTTCTTTCGGTGCGGGTGTCCAGGGTCGAGTGGACCGCGGTGGGCGTGGTGTGTGCGGGCCTGGCGATGTTGGGCGTGGCCGCCGGCCCCGAAGGTTCCCGGCACGGCCCGGCCGGTCTCGGGTGGGCTCTGCTGGGTGTGACTGCAGCGGTGTTCGTTGCCGGAGCTGTCGGGGGCCGATTGGGTGACCGCGCGCGTGCTGTCACGCTCGGCCTGGGTGCGGGCAGCGGGTTCGGGGTCGTCGAAATCGCGGTGCGTCTGCTCGATCAGATCGATCCCAGGAAGGCCGCCTTCTACACCAACCCGGCGCTGTATGCGGTGCTCGCGGGTGGGGCCGCAGGTTTCTTGTTGCTGACCTCTGCGCTGCAGCGCGGATCGGTGACGACGGCCGTGGCCGGGATGGTCGTCGGGGAGACGGTCGGGCCGGCGCTTGTCGGAGTGGTGTGGCTGGGCGATCGCACACGCGACGGATTCGGCTGGGTCGTCGTGGCAGGCTTTGCCGTGGCGGTGGCCGGAACGCTGGTACTGGGCAGGTTCGGTGAGGCGCCGGATGCCGAACGCAACGAAACGCAAGCTTCTCCGGTTTGACGCCGATCTAGCGATGCGATTCCTGCGCGGGCTGCTCGTCGCAATGATCGTCGCGGGCGGCGGGTTGCGCTGCGGTGCCCCCGCCGGCGCGGACGTTCCACCGGTCAGCGCGGCGGCGCAGGCGGCGGGCTTCGTCGATGTGCGCAGCGTCGTGACCGACGCGATCATCAATCTGCGGTATGCCACGCCGAACAATTTCACCGGCGCCCCGTTGTATCCCGCGGATGCGCGTTGCCTGGTGCACCAGTCGCTGGCCGATGGTCTGGCCGTAGCGGCTGACGTGTTGCGACCGTCGGGAGAGGTGCTGGTGTTCTGGGACTGCTATCGGCCACATGACGTGCAGGGCGAGCTGTTTCGGGTCGTCCCGAATCCCGCTTGGGTCGCTCGGCCGGGGTCCTTTGCGAGCAGCCACGAGGCCGGACGCTCGGTTGACTTGACAGTTGCCGGCCGGCCAGGCCGATGTGCGCCAGAACGGCAGCTCACCGGGCGGTGTCTGCTCGATATGGGCACCGACTTCGACGACTTCAGTTCGCGCGCAACAGCGTTCGCTACCGCCGGAGTCAGTGCGGCGGCTCAGGCGAATCGTGGCCGCCTTCGCCAGGCGATGAACATCGGCGGGCTGAACGTCTATTCGGGGGAGTGGTGGCATTTCGATGGTCCGGGCTCCGGTGCGCAGCGGCCGATTCTTGACGTCCCGGTGGACTGACGCGACGAGTTCAGGGATTAACACCGGACCTGCGGCGTCGCGAGACTTGTTTGGAAACAACGCCTCTGGCTTGCCTGGAATCGGCGGCGAACGAACCAACATAGTCGACAGCGGCGTAAAGCGCCGCGCGCATCGGTTCGGGGCTGCCTGTTGTGTGACTGAGCATCGCTCCGCCTTGATGGGCAGCGACCAGAGCGACAGCGAGGTGCCGGGGGTCGGCGTCCGGTCGCAGATCCCCGCGCCGACGCATCGCCGCAAGGCCGGTGTGAAACAACGCCAGCCATTCGTCGTACCCGTCGGCCAGATCTGCCCTCGTGTCGTCGTCAGCCTCGATCAGCTCACCCACCAGTGAGCCGTAGACACATCCCCCCACGCAGTAGACGCTGGGCAGGTCGGCGGCGCACGCATCGGCCCACGCTTGCAGCGCCTCGAATGTGGCGAGCGCGCCGAGCCGCGGTTGAGCGTGGAAGTTCTTGACGTCGCTGCGGCGTGCGGCGACGACCTGGCGTATCAGAGCCTGCTTGTCCTCGAAGTAATGGGTGATCTGCGAGCCGCTGACAGCGGCGCTTCGGCGGACGTCGTCGATGCTGGTTCCGGCGACGCCGTGGGTGAACATCAGCTTGGCCGCGTTGTCGATGATGCGTGCCCGGGTGGCAATACCCTTCCGGGTCAACCGTGGGACTGGCTTGTCGGACATTAGGCGCTCAGCTCCATCGACGCATGCGGCGCGGCGGCCGCGCCGCGCGCTCGGCCGGGTTCGCGGCGAAGCCGCGCAAATGATTGACCGCGAACCGAATCGCATCGACGTGCGGCCACTCCTGCTGGTAAGCGAAAGCCAAAGTGTTGCCGCCCTGGTGAGCACTGACGATGACCATGGCGAGTTGGCGCGGATCGGCGTCGGCGATCAGCACCTTGTTGTCTTTCATCCGTTGGATCGACTTCTCGAGCAGGTGGACCCACTGCCGGTAACCGGACCCAAGTGCCGCACGGGTGGCGTCGTCGGATTTGGTCAGCTGCCCTACCAACGCGTGATAGGTGGGTGTCCCGCTGTAGCCGATTCGTCTCAAGTAGCGGATGTTCAACCGGATCCAGCGCTCGAAATCGTCGAACGTCTCGAGGCCGCCGAGCTTTGGCTGGCGGTGAAAGTTCAACACCACTTGGATCTGACATGCGATGACGGCACGGATCAATTCTTGCTTGTCGGTGAAGTAGTGCGCGATCTGCGAACCGCTGACCGACGCCAGCTTGCGCACAGTGTCGATGTTCATCGCCGAAACGCTTTGAGCAAGGATCAGTTCCGCGGCCGCTTTGATGATCCGCTCTCTGGTGGCTCTGCCCTTGGCAGTAAACCGCTCATCGGACGCGAGGGAATCAGCCACGGCGCCAGGCTACCGGCCGGCAGACCTTAATTGGGAGAAGCGGCCCATTCTCCGCGGCTTGGTCGGCCGTCAGTCCCACGCGATCGCGTAGGTTTCCGGCAGCGCTGCCAGCTGCGACCAGGGCAGCTCGGAATCAACGAAGGCGACGTTCGCGGCGCACACGCGGGTGTATTCGGCGTAGCTGCCGTTGATCGTCCGCCCCAGCCCGCCCATCAGGGCCGCCACCTTGGCGCCGACCGGAAACTCTCCACCCGGGCATGCATCGACGATGCCGACGCATTCGATGCCGCTGACCTCGGCGGCTTCTGCCCATTCTCCGCGGCGCATGTGTATTTCGGCGTGGTTGATAACCGAACGCTTTCACTTGGATGACAACTTCGCCGTCCTTCGGCAGCGGCTTGGGGATGTCGGTGTAGACCAAGCTGTCCAGGCCACCGAACTCCGCCAAGATGATGGCGCGCATGGTGTCGCCACCGGCTTGTTCGCGCACCACCGCCGGCGCGGTCGGCAACGCGGTCACTGCCCTTCCTTTTCAAGGTCGGTGGCGACATGATTGATTGCCTCGCGCAGGATGTCGATGACGACTGTCGGCCGGCTGATCAGCGGCGCATGGTCGACGTCGTGTGAACGCATACGCGCCTGCATGCGTTCGGCCATGAATCGCGCCGGCGTAGGCGTGGGCAGCCAGGACCACGGGTCCGGACGTTCTGTCGATTGTCCGGTTGAGCGCATCGACATCATCGGCCGAGGAGGTCAACGGAATTGGGGCTGCGGTGACGGCGATTCCTGCACGCCGGAGATCGGTGATCACCGGACTCCAGCTCGAGCCGTCAGCCTGCGCCCCGTGGACGAGCACCGCAGTGGGCGGTAGTGCAGGCGCTGCCATGAATAACGTCCTTTCTTCAGGTCAGCGGTTCGCCGCCGTCGACCTTCGAAGTCACACCGGTGGGAAAGGTGTTTCTCATCGCAAACAGCACCACCGTGATTGATTTGCGGCGCAGAGTACTTGGCGAGCATGGTCGGACCGATGACCTTGGCTGATTCCCGGATCTGCGTACTGGGCGGCAAGTTCGGCTTCATCGCGACCGGCGACGACGACTTGCGCGCCTTCAGATCCAGCCCGCAGCTTGATAGCTCGGGCGATACCGCTTCCGCGACCGACCACCACGACCGTCTTGTTGTCCAATGCATTACCCACCGCAGCTCTCCGTTCAACTCGTGGCCGGAGTCCTTGCCAGATTTGTGGGTGAGGCATCCCAAAATATGGCCCCAGACGCAGCTGCCGTGTCCACGGGACCGGCCGAGTAAATTCACTGCGCCATCGAGCCCGCAGGTTGCATACTGGGACGAACAACCCATTTATCCGTGTTAGACGACCACGAGGAGCCCATCATGCCGGTTGTCCATCACCGCTACGCCACCGTCGACGGTCACCGACTGTTCTACCGCGAAGCCGGCCGGCCGGGCGCACCGGCTTTGCTGCTGTTGCACGGCTTTCCGACCAGCTCTTACATGTTCCGTGATCTGCTGCCCGCCCTGGCCGATCGCTACCACCTACTCGCGCCCGATCATTTGGGCTTCGGGTTGTCCGACGCGCCTGCAGTGGACGAGTTCGACTACACCTTCGACGGGCTGGCCGCTCTGACGGCCGGCCTCGTGGGCGGCCTGGGAATCGAGCGCTACGCAATCTATGTGCAGGACTATGGTGCACCGATCGGGTGGCGGCTCGCCCTGAACGACCCGTCGTCGATCACTGCGATCGTCAGTCAGAACGGCAACGGCTACGACGCGGGTTTCGTCGAGAGCTTCTGGAAGACGGTGTGGGCCTTCCAGCGTGAACGGACCGCCGAGACAGAGACCGCGGTGCGTCAATTCCTGACGTTGGAGGCGACGCGGTGGCAGTACCTGACCGGCGTTCCGGACGAAACCGTGGTCAACCCCGAATCCTGGTATCACGATTACGCACTTATCTCACGGCCGGGCAACGACGAGGTGCAGCTGAAACTGTTCTTGGACTACGCGACGAACTCGGCGCTGTACCCGCGCTTGCACGACTACTTTCGGAACACTCGGGTTCCGTTGTTGGCAGTATGGGGATGCGGTGACGAAATTTTCGGTCCAGCGGGTGCCCAAGCCTTCGCCGACGACCTGCCTGATGCCGATATCCATCTTCTCGACGGCGGGCACTTCTTGCTCGAGTCGGCCCTCGACGAGGTGACGGCTTTAATCCGGGCTTTCCTGGACCGCGCGTTGCAGGCTGCTGGACGAACCGGAAGGTGACTCGATGAACCAGGCCGGCTACTTACATGGGCATCACGAGTCGGTGCTTCGTTCCCATCGCCGGCGCACTGCGGAGAACTCCGCGAGCTATCTTGTTGGACAGCTGAGCCCGGGGCAGGCGGTGCTCGACATCGGGTGCGGGCCGGGAACGATCACCGTCGGCCTCGCCGCACGGGTCGCGCCGGGTCAGGTCACCGCCGTCGACGTCAGCGACGAGGTGCTGGAGTCAGCACGCGCGGAAGCCCATGCCCGCGGTTTGTCGAACCTCTCCTTCGCCTCGGCCGACGTGCAGGCGCTTGAGTTTCCCGACGCCGGCTTCGACGTCGTGCACGCCCATCAGGTACTCCAACACGTCGCTGATCCTGTCCGAGCGCTGAGCGAGATGCGGCGAGTCTGTAAGCCGGGCGGAATCGTAGCGGCCCGAGACGCCGACTATGCGGGCTTCATCTGGTTCCCGCAGCTACCGGCCCTGGATCGGTGGCGGGAGCTTTACCAACGGGCGGCGCAGGCGAACCACGGCGAGGCGAACGCAGGACGCCACCTACTGTCGTGGGCACAGCAGGCCGGTTTCGAAGACATCTCACCCACGGCCAGCGTGTGGTGCTTTGCCACACCGGAAGACCGCGAGTGGTGGGGCGGAATGTGGGCGGACCGGATCTTGCACTCTTCGGTCGCCCGTCAGCTGCTTGACGCAGAATTAGCGACACCCGCCGACCTCGCCGAGATTTCCGACGCATGGCGCACGTGGGCTCGCGCCCCGGACGGTTGGCTGGCCATTCCGCACGGGGAAGTACTGTGCCGGGCCTGACCAGCCTTCCGCGTCACTTCAGGTCAGTGTGTACAGCCGGCCCGGCCGCACGGCTGGGGTACGCGCGATTTGGCCCAACGGTGCAACGTTCGGGCGGACCCGTTGCGCTTGTCGGCGACGCGGCTCATCCGATGCGCCCGCACCTGGGTTAAGGCGGCTGTCATAGGGGCTAGAAGATGCCGCCGTCCTGGCCGCATTTCATCGACACAAACATTCACCTAGCAACGTCTTCTGCGCAATTCGCAGCCTTCCGCCGGCGCCGAATCAATTCGTGTGTCCGACGGGCCGCGACACCGGCCAGCCATAACCCGCCCGTCGACCCGGGGTCATCTTCCACCAGGCGACGCGCCCACCCTTGCCAGCTCGGAATGATCGTCGTCGGGCAATTTCGCGAAGTTACGAACCGCCGCCTTGGTAGCCTGCGGTAGCCAGCGGCGAATCAGAAGTGTTAACCACTATCCTTCTCGGCTTATCTGAATTCGGGTCCCGGCGCGTCGAGCGCCAACGAACCACGGGTTTGGGGTGGCTTTTTGTGCGGCCGCTTCCTTAAGAGGGGTGGTTAACACTGTTCGCCGCAATCGCCTGCGCCGCAACCGGAATGGTCGTCTTGCTGGTGGCCATCTTCATGAGCAACTCTTTTCTTGCTGCGATCGCCATCGGAATAGCGGTAGCGGGGTCGATCCTGTTGAGCCGCGACTGGCTCAGCGAGCGCAGAACTACGAAAACCGACGCCGGCGCGGATGAGCAGTCCGATAGCCGCGAGCCCGAAGATGACACTTCGTCCGACGGGTTGAAGCCAGAACTGTTCACTCCCGACGTGTCCTACGAAGAAGCAGTACAGGTGGTCGACGACGACGAAGATTTCGACCTCGAAGGCAACTGACTCCGTTCGACGTCCGTGCGCACTGAGGAGTGCTGCGAAGGTGTACCGGTCACGCGCAGCGTTGAGCGCGCTGATCGTCGGCGTCCTGGTCCTGCCGGCGTGCGGGCGCAACACCAGTATCTCGTCATCGCCTGGCAGTCCCGTCGTCGGCGCCGGTGGACTGCAGTGGCAAGAAAAAGCTTGCGGCCAGTGGTTCTATGGCGCAGAAGACGACCGGGGCAGCAACAGGATGGTCCGGCTGGCGGGCGGCTGACACTCGGACCTGCGGTTTACCGCCGCCCGCCCGGCAGAACGCGGATGGCAACCGCGGCGATCAGGTTGATGACGGCCACCACAATGATCAACGTCAGCGCCGCACCCCAGACCCGCAGGAAACCGGCGTGCTCAGGATTGGTCAATTCGGTGTAGATCAGCAGCGGCAGTGACGCCATGTTCCCGTTGAAGATGTCGAAATTGATCGAGCGGCTGTACCCGACCAGCACCAGCACCGGCGCGGTTTCACCGATGATGCGCGCGATCGACAGCAACACACCGGAGATGATTCCGGGTAGCGCAACCGGGAAGACGATCCGTACGATCGTCTTCCACTTCGAAATGCCCAGTGCGTAGCTGGCTTCTCGCAGCTCATCGGGGACCAATTTGAGCATCTCCTCGGTCGATCGCACGACCACCGGCAGCATCAGCAGGACCAACGCCAGCGACACCGCGAACGCGCTCTGCTCGAACCCCAAGGTCGCAATCCACAGACTGAACACGAACAGGGCCGCCACGATCGAGGGCACTCCAGCGAGCACGTCGACCATGAAAGTGGTCACTCGCGCCAGACGATCGGAGTTGTACTCAGCCAGATACACCGCGGCCAGTAGTCCCAGCGGCACGGCCAGCACCGCGGCCATCGCGGCCTGGGCAAGTGTGCCGTACAGCGCGTGATACACCCCGCCGGCGAACTGCTCGGGCAGTACGCCGCGCAGTGAATGTGTCCACCAGCCTGATCGGGTGACGGCGTACCAGCCCCTTGCGACCACCACCCCCAGCAGCCAGAGCAGCGGCATCAGCGCGAGCACGAAGGACGAAAGGAAGAATGTTGTGGCGAGGTAGTTTTTGGTACGCCGCACGAAGCTGATAGAGCGGAAGGCCGGTGCCTTCACCGGCTGGTTGAGGGTGGCAGCGCTCATATGCGCCGCTCCTCCTCATCGCTCCGCTTTGCATCGTCGCCGACGCTGCTCATCCGTTGACCTTTCCGCCGGCAATCACCCGGGCGGCTGCGTTGACGGCAAAAGTCAGCACGAACAACACAAAGCCGGCGGAGATGAAGGCGCCGGTCGGCAATGGTTCACTGAATTCTGATGCCGCCGAGGCGATCTTGGAGGCGAAGGTGTAGCCGCCGTCGAACAGCGACCAGCTGCCGGGATGGGCAGCTGCGCGCAAGATGATCAGCACGGCCACGGTTTCACCAAGGGCGCGGCCCAAACCCAGCATCGATGCGGCGACGATGCCGCTGCGGCCGAAGGGCAGCACCGTCATCCGCACCACTTCCCATCTGGTGGCGCCCAGTGCCTGTGCCGCTTCGATCTGCATGGTCGGGGTCTGCCGGAACACTTCTCGGGATACCGACGAGATGATCGGCAGGATCATCACCGCAAGCACCGTTCCGCCGGTGAAGATGTTGCCGCCGCCGACCAGCGACACGTTGCCTGCCTTGAACAGGAATAGCCAGTCGAGGTGCCGGTTGAGCAACTCCTCGAGCGGTTCGAGCTGGGGCGCCAGCACGAAAATTCCCCACAGCCCGAAGATGATCGACGGCACCGCGGCCAGCAGGTCGACTGTCGCGCCGAACGGGCGCGACAGCCGTGTGTGCACGTACTGGGTCAAGAACACCGCGATGCCGACCGCGATCGGGACGGCCAGCACCAAGGCGAACGCCGAACTCAGCACCGTGACTGTGAACAGATCGCGGATTCCGAACGCGAGGTGGTTGGAGTTGGCGGTGTCGAAGTCAGCGCTGGTGAGAAAATTTGCGTGGTTCGCCAATAATGACGGCACGGCCCGGATCAACAGAAACACCGCGATCAACGCGATCACGGTCACGATCGTCGAGCCGGCGGCGGCTACGGCGATCTTGAACAACCGATCCCCCCGCCGTGCCGCCCCGGCTTCGATCGCCTCGGGGGCAGGCGTGATCCCGTCTGGAATAGGCCGCCAGGTCAGCGGTCCATCGGTCACGACGACTCCGGATCAGCTGAGGGCGTTGATGGCCGTCGTCAACCTCGGCTTGAACGCATCGGGGATCGGGATGTAGCCGTTGTCTGCCAACCCGTTCTGTCCGGCACCGATGGTGGTCTGCAGAAACGCTTTGACGGCCGTGCCCACCGCAGCGTCGGGATATTTCGAACACACGATCTCATAGGTCGCCAGCACGATCGGGTACGCGCCTGGCTGGTTCGGTGTATAGAACGACGTCGTGTCGAGCACCAGGTCGTTGCCTTGGCCATTGATCTTGGCGCCGGCAATCGTCTTGCCGACCGTGTCGGTGCTGATCGTCACCGGTTCTGGTCCGGCCGAGGTGGCGATGGAAGCAATGTTCAGCTTCTGCGCCTTGGCGAATGACCACTCGTTGTAGGTGATCGACCCTTCGGTGTTCTTGATGGCCGCCGACGTGCCGTCGTTGCCTTTGGCGCCCTCGCCGACGCCGCCTTTGAACGCCTTGCCAGTGCCCTTGCCCCACGCGCCCGCGGACGCGACGTCGAGGTATTTCTGGAAGTTGTCCGTGGTGCCGGATTCGTCGCTGCGGAAAACGACGTTGATCGGGGTGGCGGGCAGGTTGGTTTTCGCGTTGAGCGCCTTGACCACCGGATCGTTCCACGTGGTGATGGCGCCGTTGAAGATCTTCGCGGCGGTGGGCCCGTCGAGGTTCAGTGCGGTCACGCCGCTGATGTTGTAGGTAACCGCGATGGGGCCGAAAACCACCGGCAGGTTCCATGCCGGTGAGCCGCAGCGCTGCTGGGCCTTGGTCGCCTCGTCGGCGCTGAGCGGCACGTCGGAGCCACCAAAATCGGTCTGGTTGCCGACGAACTCGTTCACGCCCGCGCCAGAGCCGTTGGCGGTGTAGTTGAGTGTCTGATTGGGGCAGGCCTGTTGGAAAGCGTTGACGAAGCGGGTCATCGCGTTGGCCTGCGCTGTCGATCCGCTGGCTTTCAAGCTCTTCTTCCCGCCGCAGTTCGCGTTCGCTGTCGAAGAACCGGACGACGGTTTGCCACTGAGCGCGCCGTTGTCGCTGCCGCATGCGGACAGCATCGCTGTGCCAGCGGCAAAAATACCGAACGCTGTGCCGAATCGGTTGAGACTCAAGACAACTCCTTGCCAACGGTGGGTACGCGAATGCTTCACGACCAGTATCGTACGACTTACAATGAGTCCTCAGCGACGCCAATCGGTGAACGTACCATGAGGGTTGCCGGTACAGCGAAGATACCCGCAGCTCAGCGGCCTACCGACGCCACGCCAACAAGTGCTCGACCGCGCTGCGCCCTGGCCGGGCCCCGTATTTCCGTTGCTTACTCGCAGATTGCGCCACTTGTGCGGACCGCTGATTTGCTTTTCGGAGAATACTGTACTCAAGGGTTTTCGCAGCGGCCGAAAGACGCCTGCGGCGATGCGGTCGGCACTGCAGAATCTTGATTCTCGTGTTCTGAGAAGCTAATTTTCATTGGTAGGGACTTACCGGCCGTGTGTGGTCGCGCCCCGACGGAAAGGACCAGCCGGTGAACAAAGAAGACATGATCTTGATCAGCGTCGACGACCACACCGTCGAGCCGCCCGACATGTTCAACAATCATTTGCCCGCCAGATACATTGACGATGCGCCGCGTCTGGTGCACAACGCCGACGGGTCTGACACCTGGCAGTTCCGCGACACGGTGATTCCCAACGTCGCGCTGAACGCGGTGGCGGGCCGTCCGAAGGAAGAGTACGGGCTCGAGCCGCAGGGTCTGGATGAGATCCGCCCGGGCTGCTACGACGTCGACGAGCGGATCAAAGACATGAACGCCGGCGGCATCCTGGGTTCGATCTGCTTCCCGTCCTTCCCCGGCTTCGCCGGACGCCTGTTCGCCACCGAAGACCACGACTTCTCGGTGGCCTTGGTGCAGGCCTACAACGACTGGCACATCGAGGAGTGGTGCGGCGCCTACCCGGCCCGGTTCATTCCGATGGCCCTGCCGGTGATTTGGGACGCCGAGGCGTGCGCCGCGGAGGTGCGGCGGGTGTCCAAGAAGGGTGTGCACGCGCTGACCTTCACCGAGAACCCGGCCGCGATGGGTTACCCCAGTTTTCATAGCGACCACTGGGAGCCGCTGTGGAAAGCGTTGTGCGACACCAACACCACGATGAATGTGCACATCGGGTCCTCAGGTCGGCTGGCCATCACGGCGCCCGACGCGCCGATGGACGTGATGATCACCTTGCAGCCGATGAACATCGTGCAGGCCGCCGCGGACTTGTTGTGGTCCAAACCGATCAAGGACTACCCGGACCTGAAAGTCGCGCTGTCCGAGGGCGGCACCGGTTGGATCCCCTACTTCTTGGAGCGAGCGGACCGTACCTACGAGATGCACTCGACGTGGACGCACCAGAACTTCGGCGACAAGGTGCCCAGCGACGTGTTCCGCGAGCACTTCCTGACGTGCTTCATCAGCGACAAGGTCGGTGTGGCACTGCGCAACATGATCGGTATCGACAACATTGCGTGGGAGGCTGACTACCCGCACAGCGACTCGATGTGGCCGGGCGCGCCCGAGGAACTGTGGGACGTGCTCAGCGTCAACAGCGTGCCGGACGACGAGATCAACAAGATGACGCACGAGAACGCAATCCGCTGGTACTCCTGGGAGCCGTTCACGCACATCACACGAGAACAGGCCACCGTCGGCGCGCTGCGCAAAGCCGCTGAGGGGCACGACGTTTCGATTCAGGCGCTCAGCCACCGGAAGGACACCCGGTCAGGCATGTCGTTCTCGGACTTCGCGGCCAGTGCCAAAGAACTCAGCGGCAACAAGGACTGAAGGTAGCCCGCCGCCGGCCAGGTACACCATTTTCCCAGCGAGTTCGATGAGGCCGACAATTGCGTGAGACGGTGATCGCCGAAGCGGTTCGTACCCCGGTCGGCAAACGCAACGGTGGATTATCCGGCATGCATGCGGCCGATTTGTCTGCGGTGGTCCTCAATGAACTGATCGAACGAACCGCTATCGACCCGAAAGTCGTTGACGACGTCATCTGGGGCTGTGTTTCGCAGATCGGTGACCAGTCCAGCAATATCGCCCGCTATTCGGTGCTGGCCGCCGGCTGGCCGGAGACCATTCCTGGAACGACGGTCAACCGCGCGTGTGGCTCCAGCCAGCAGGCTCTGGATTTTGCGGTGCAGGCGGTGATGTCCGGACAGCAGGATGTCGTCATCGCCGGCGGTGTGGAGGTCATGAGCCGCGTGCCGCTCGGCGCCGCACGGGCCGGCGGCATGCCGTATGGGCCGGCAGTGCTTGAGCGTTATCACGATTTCTCCTTCAATCAGGGGATCTCCGCGGAGAAGATCGCCGCGAAGTGGGGCTTCACCCGTAGTCAGCTCGACGCGTACTCCGTACTGAGCCACGAGCGGGCTGCCGCCGCTCAGGACAGCGGCGAGTTCGAAGCTCAGATAGTGCCGGTGTGGGTCGACAATGAGCGCGTCGCGGCCGACGAAGGTGTGCGGCGCGGCACGACCGTCGAGAAGCTGGCCGCCCTGAAACCCGCCTTTGTCGACGACGGTGTGATTCACGCGGGCAATTCCTCGCAGATCTCCGATGGGGCAGCGGGTCTGCTGGTGACGACGGCCGCCATGGCTCTCGAGCTCGGTTTGACGCCGATCGTGCGGTACCGCGCGGGCGCGGTCACGGGCGCCGATCCGGTGCTGATGCTGACCGGTCCGATCCCGGCTACCGAAAAGGTGCTGGCCAAGGCCGGTGTCGGGCTGAAAGAAGTTGGGGTGTTCGAGGTGAACGAGGCGTTCGCGCCGGTACCACTGGCCTGGCTCGCCGAAACCGGCGCCGAAGCCGATCGGCTCAACCCGCTCGGCGGTGCGATCGCGCTGGGCCATCCGCTCGGAGCGTCCGGTGCGGTGTTGATGACACGCATGGCGCATCACATGCGCGACAACGATATTCGCTACGGACTGCAGACCATGTGTGAAGGTGGTGGCACCGCCAACGCCACGTTGGTCGAGCTGGTTCAGTAGCCGGCTGCAGCGGCTGCGTTTAGCCCTCGACCGAGATGGCTTGCCGGGGACACTGACGGACCGCTTCGAGCACCGCGCTCTGATTCTCCCGCTCGACCTCGGGCTGCAAGATCGACAGCGTGTCGTCATCGTTGAGCAAAAACACGTCAGGAGCGAGGCCCATGCACACCCCGTTGCTCTCACATAGACCGAAATCGACATGTACCTTCATCGCTGCAAGCCTCCTCAACGAAGGACCTTCACCGGCACGTTCTGGTAACCGGCGACGTTTTGCATGTGAACTCGCTGCAGTCCATCCCAATTGACTTCGTAACTGGGCATGAAGTCGAGCAATTTGTCCAGCGCAACGGCGCTTTCCATCCGGGCCAGCGCGGCGCCGAGGCAGCTGTGGATCCCATATCCGAGGCCCAGGTTCTGCGCCTGGGAGCGGTCGCGATCGATGTCGAACACTTCCGCATCGGTGAACGCCTCGGGATCGCGGTTGGCCGACGCCCCGATCAGAAACACCGGCTTGCCGGCGGGAATGGTGCCGCCGCTGACATGGGCCTCTTTCACGGTGTACCGAACGTTGTACTGCACTGGCCCTTCGTAGCGCAGTAACTCCTCGACGGCGGCCGGGACCTTGCTGCGGTTTTCCTGCAGAATGTGCCATTGGTCGGGGTGGTGCGCAAAGATCACCGCCGCGGTGCCGACCAGCTTGGTGACCGTCTCGGCACCCGCACCACCCAGAAGCACGGCGAAGCCGGTGATTTCGATGTCGTCGAGCTTGCGTAACCGGCCGTCGTCGCCGGGTATCTCGGCGGCGATCAATCGGCTGATCATGTCGTCCTGCGGTTCCGTGCGGCGCTGCTGAACGAGCGAGAAGTAGTACATCGCGCTGTCGATGTTGGCCTGTATGCCGGCTGCACCGGTTGTCGCTTGCCCCGGTTCGTGGTGCAAGCTGGTGTCGATCCAATGGCGCACCTGCTGGCGATATTCCTCTGGTACACCCGCCATCCGGGTGATGACCTCGACCGGAAAAGGCCCGGAGAAGTCCTGTACGACGTCGAATCGATCCGGATCGGCCTTGCTCAGGTACTTTTCGATCGTTTCGTGCACGCTCTCTTTCTGCGTCTGGATGGCTCGCGGCGTGAACGCCTTGTTCAGCAGGCTGCGCATGTGCCGGTGCTCCGGCGGATCCATGAAGAGAATCGACTTGTGCGGCACCTCCCCGGACCGCACCATCGCCAGGTCGCAGCCGCGGGCTGACGAATACGTCTCGTAGTCCTTGAACGCGGCGGCCACATCCTCATGGCGGGTCAGGGCGTAGAAATCCCCTTCCTCGCTGTAGTAGAGCGGAGCTTCTTCGCGCATTCGCCGGTAAATGTCGAACGGGTTGTCGAAGAACTCCTCGGAGAACGGATCGAAAACGACCTTCGGTTTTGTCATGGCGTCTCCTCAGCGCGGGCTGGCGGCAGGAACCGTTACGACGGAATGCGTGACTGTAACGCTAACGCTAGAACATCGATAGCGTGCGCGAAATACGTGAGTCAGACCTTGAGCGCTTTTTCGATGAGGTCGTCGAGCCATCCGCGCGAACGTCTCGGCCGATCCGCTCGGCGCCGACGAACCCGATCCTCACCGAGGGTGTTTCATCATGCAAAGAGCGGCATCGGCCGCGTCCAGCACGGCACCACAGTCGGCCGAGGAGTGCCCGGCGATGTCGGCGACGAGGCGGACGTCTTTCTGCAGAAGCGGCCCGGCGTGGCCGGCAATAACGTCGATGCCGCCCACGCCGCCCACCACGTTCAGGGCGAAACTGTTTCCACTGCTGCGGGAAATGACTTCGGTGAGGCGCTGCGGCGAGACGCCGAGCGCTTCGCCCAAGGCCAGCGCCGAGGCGGCCGTCCCCGCGTTGGCGGTGAACAGCAGGTTGTTCAGCAGCTTGGTTGTCTGGCCGGAGCCCAGCTCGCCGAGGTGCACGACGGGGTTCGCGTAGGTTTCGAACACCGGGCGGCAGCGCTCCAACACGGCCGTGTCCCCGCCCACCATCATCAGCAACCGGCCCTCCGCCGCGGCCGGCCCGCCTCCGCTGACCGGCGCATCGATAATCGAAATGCGTTGTGTGGCAGCCTTTTTAGCGAGCGCACGCACGGTGTTGGGGTGAATGGTGCTGTGCACGGCAATCGCGCTGCCGGGCTTCAACGTCGAGAGCACCCCATCCTCGCCGTCGGTGACCTGCTCGATGTCGGCGTCACCGACGACGCACAAACACACCAGGTCGCTGTCGACCGCCAGTTCGGCCGGTGACCCGGCGGTCTTGGCCGCGGTGCCGGCGTAGGGCTCCAGCGTCGCCGGCCGGCGCGCCCACAGCGTCGTCGGATAGCCCGCTTCGATGATGCGCTGCGCCATGGGTCCGCCCTGGCTGCCCAACCCGATGAATCCGACGCGCATCACCCGGCCTCCGAATTGGCTTGCCTGTCCAGCTGTATCACGGCGGGATGTTCCCGCGCGACGACACACTCCTCGGCGAACGACAACACCTTCAGGTGATACGCCGCAGCAGTGTGCCCGAGGCTGAGATTGTGGCCCGCGCCGAATTGTTGGTTGGTGACGAACCGGGGCGCTGCGCTGAACAGCGCAGCGATCTCCGCCAGCGCCGCCGGGTCGGACTGCCACACCTTTTCGTGTTCGGCGACGCTGAACTGCACCGGGACCCGCACTTGGGCGGCCAGTACGGGAAAGTCGGCACGCGGCCAGGTGGCGACCATGGCCGCCTCGTAGGGTGCTCCGGTGACCGACTTCGTGATGCCGCCGAGCACGTCGGGCGGATAAAGCGCAGTGGGGTGCCAGAGCAGCTCACCTAGGCCGGGTGGACGGTAAGTGGGTCCGGCGGATTTCAAGACGTCGCGGGCGCTCGGATGATAATGCTTTCCAGTGCCGGCCATTTCGAGGCCGAGCAACTCGGCGCCGCGCTCGTCGGCGGCCATCCGCAAAGCAAGCTCACATCCGTTGGAGTGGGCTACCACGAACATCCCCGCGCCGCTGGGCCATCGGCCGACGATGCGGTCCAGCGCCGCGTAGGCGAGGCGGACCCGTTGCTCGGGCAACGAAATCGCCTCTGGGTAGGGGGCAGAACTACCGTAGCCGGGCCGATCGAGTGCGACCACCGTAAACCCGAGCGAAGCGCCCAGCCGCAACAGCGACAAAGCCGGGTGGCCCGGGCAGTCGAAGTACGCGGCGGTCGTGCCGCCGCCGTGCAGAGCCAGCACTACCGCACGCGGTCGGGGTGCTTCGGCAATCAGCGCCGACATCGGCACACCATCGACGATGACGACCCGGGGTCGCGGCGTTACGCTCATGTGTCGGCCCTGGTGGATGTTGCGGCGATCACGGGTCGGCCGCGTTCTTTTCGGTCTGGAAGATCTCGGTGATCGCGTGCACGGGGCAGTCCAGCAGAGCGCGGATCACCGCGTCACGGTCCGCGTCAGCAACGGCGCCGTCGCCGACCAGCGAAGCGTAGTTCCAGTCGTCGAGTGAAAAGTACTGCGGCGCATGCTTTGCGCAAACACCGAAGCCGTCACAGAGGGTGCGGTCAAGTTTCACCGTCATCCGATCTTTCACGGTGGCGTCGCCGCCTCCACCTCGTAGGGACGCGCAGCGCGGTAGGGCCCTACTCCGCACGACTCGCAGATGCCGTCGAGATGGCGGCTGACCTCGTCGGGAAACTGGTCGAGCAGACTGCCGGCGGTGTTGGTCGCGGCGTCCAGCGTCGCGCAGGCACCGCGACCACGCAGCACCACCGACCAGCGCCGCAGCCGGGATACGTCTTCGGCAGTGGCCGCACCGTCACGCAAAGCCGCTGCAGCTGCAGCCATAGCCGCGGTGCCGTTGAAACACGAGCCGCACTGCCCGGCGTTTTCCCGGTCGAAATAGGCCAGCACCGAAGCGGCAACAGCGACCGGACAGTCCTCGGTGAGGACACAGATTGCCCCGGCGCCCAGTCCGCTGCCCAGGCCCCGCAACGTCTCGTGGTCCAAGCTGGCATCGAGCACCCTACGGTTGAGCAGCCCGGCGAAGTATCCACCCATCAGCGCTCCGCGCACCCGGTCGGACGAAAGACCATGTTTCTCAGAGAGTTCGGCGAACCGCAAGCCGTGCGGAATTTCATAAAGACCCGGCGGCCGACCGGCGCCGGTGATGGTCACCAGAAACGTGCCGGGTGACTGCGGTGTGCCCTGACTGCGGAAAGCCGCCGCGCCGTGCTCATGCACGAATGGCAGGTTGGCCAGCGTCTCGACATTGCTGACCAGAGTCGGTAGCCCGTCGACACCGGCCCGGTATGGGCGCGGCGGTTTGTCCGTCGGCTTCACCGGGCCACCGTTGAGCGCGCGCACAACGGCGGTCTCCTCGCCGGCAACGTAGCCGGGGTCGACCATTCGCACCGCGACGCCTGTGCCGCCGAAGGCGTTCGAACCGAGTTCGCCTAGCGCGGTGCTCACTGCCCGCGCAGCTTTGATGTCAGACACGTAGACGAAGCCGCGATCGGCGGCCACCATCGCAGCGGCCAGCCGCAACCCGTCCAGAATCAGGTGCGGACGGTGACGCAGCAGCCAGCGGTCCTTGATCGAAGCCGGTTCGCCCTCTTCGCCGTTCGCGATGACCACGGCACCGGTGCGAGCCAGGCGGCCGTTGTCGCGCACGGTGCGCAGTTTGCGTCCGAGCGGAAAGCCCGCACCGCCACGGCCCCGTAACCCACTGCTCTCGACTTCGGTGAGCAAGGCGTCCGGATCGGTCAGAGGCCGGTAACCACCGAAGTCGCGATAAGCCGGGTATCGCTCGGCAGTTGCGCGGTTTGGTTCGCGCAGCAGTCGGGCAGTGCTCCCGGGCCATGCGGCGACGGTGACCTCCGACAAGATAGTGGCTTCCATCAGGCGGCACCCACCTCGAGCCAAGCTAGGCTCGCCCCCATGCGGACTGCGGTGGTGCGCGTCAATATCGATCCTTGTGCAATGCTGACTGCCCCGCAGCTATCCAAGGGCATGGCTGCGCTTCGCACCCTCGCCGGTGATGCCGGCGCCGAGTTGGTAGAGAACGACCTCGCGGCGATGCCGGTCACCCGGCGTGAGGTGGCGCTGTTGATCGCGGGCGTGGACGTCGAAACTGTGACGAAGACAGCGGTCATGCTGTGCAGCAACGCTTTTGATACCGCGCCGGTGGCCGGAGTCGTCACGTACACCAGTAGGGGAACCGACGACGACGCCCACGGTGTGCTCGCCGGATTTGGTCTCAGCGGCGAGATCAGGCGCGCACCGGACAAGGACGGCTTCGACGTCGTGTACGTGAGCCTGCGCGAGTCCGGTCTCCAGCGGGTACCGGATAGCCGGATCCATACCGCTCTGGAGGCCGCGCTCAACTGCGAGGTCCGCATCATCGCGACGTGAATTCGACGGCCACATCACGATCCCAGAAATTCGAGTATCGGGGGCGCGGCCTGCACCCAGGTATCGAACAAGTTGAAATGTTTCACCATGCCCGCCGCGCGGGCCTCAGCGGCGCGTTCCCAGGCATCCTCCGGCCAGGGCGGATCGATGAGCGTCGAGCCCTTGATCAGACAGCCGACTTCGAGCGATGTCCGCTTGGGATGGTCCCAATCGTTCTCGCCGCCACGAATAATCAACGCGGGCACGGTGATTCGGTCGAACATCTCGTCGTCGACGCCGGGGATGGTTTGCCCGGGCTTCGACACGAACGCATTCAGCCAGCGCAGCATCACCTTCAAGAACTCGTCCCGGTCGAGGCCGAGGAGGCGTTGCTTGTTGTTCGGATTCTCCTCGACGCGTTCACGCCACTCCGGCACGTTCAGCAGGCCCTCGAGACCTGCTGCACGCGCCGCTTGAATGCTGGGGATGACGTAATAGGAGCCCAATACGAAAGATCCGTAGATACCACCGACGATGTTCCACACCACGAGCTTGGTGACGAGCTTGGGATAGAGCATGGTGGTCAGCATCGAATCGCGTGCGCCGCCAGAGCCGCCCGCGAGAATGCACGGACCCTCGCCGAGCCCGGTCAGCAGTCCGTGCAGCGTTTCTGCTCGCATGTGCGATTCACTCTGCCCGTAGAACTGCACGTCGGATGCACCGCAATTGGGCCGGTCCCACAGCAGCACCCGGTAGCCGCCGTCGGCTAGCGCCTCGGCCAGCGGGCGCAGGCCGTTGATCTCCTTGCTGAATCGGCCACCAGGTGTCAAAACGATCAGATCGCCTGCGTCGCCGAGAACCTCGTATTCGACGTTGCCGCCGTTCACTTCAATGGAAGGCACCGACCACTCCTGTGCTCACGCCATCACCAGGACATCGTCGCCCACGACCCGAACCGGATAGGTGCGGATGCTCCACTCCGGTTTGACCGCGGTAGTGCCGGTCGCCAGTTCGAACCCCCACTGGTGCCAGGGGCAGTAGATGAATTCCAGATCGCGCACCATGACCGCGTCACCCGCGGCACTCTCGTCGACGATGGTGCGGCCTCGGGCGCGGCCCGAACATAGCGGCCCGCCCTGATGCGGGCAGTAATTCGCGATGGCGTAGAAGGCGCCGTTGATGTTGTAGACACCGACGCCGTGACGCCCGATCGGCACCAGTTTGTGTGTGCCGGGCGGAATTTCGTTAACCGTTGCGACAGTGTGCTCACGGCCCTGGGCGAGCCGGAGCCGCTTGACCTCGTCGGGCATTCTAAGACACCCGTACCTGACCCTCGAGCACCGGAACGGTCTCCGGCAGGTGATAAGTCGTGATGCCGTTCTTGTACATGACGGCTTCACGCGCGGCTCTGGGTAGGTGCTTGATCAACCAACGCGGGTCGTCGAAGGTCCAGTGCGGATAGTCTGATGAGTACAGCAGTATCTTGTCGCACTCCATCCACTCCAGCGCACGGGTCAGCTCGGTCTTGTCCTCCGGGTAGTCCAGCGGCTGGGTGGTGAACTTGATGTGTTCCTTGAGATACTCCGACGGCTTGCGTGTGATGCTCATCCGCGACTTACGGGCCTGGTAGATGGCGTCCATCCGCCACATCAGCGGCAACACCCAGGAGAACGCGTGTTCAACGAACACTATTCGCAGGGTGGGGAACCGGTCGAAGACGCCGTCGAAAATCAGGCTCATCACCTGGTTAGCGGCCAGCAGTGAATAGGTGACCATGAAATCGTGGTTGTAACTGGGGAATCCGACCGGCGGCATCGGCAACATCTCGTAGCTGCTGCGCGAGAGGTGACAGCTCACCGTGATGTCGTGCTTGGTGGCGGCCGCCCAGACGGGGTCATACATCCGGTGACCCCACGACGGACGCGGCTCGGCTTTGATAAGTATCTGCGCCATAAATGGCTGGCCGGCCCACCGTTCGATCTCCGCGGCGGCCCCGGTCGGGTCTTCGATGGCCACGCAGATCGAACCACGCCAGCGTTCGTGCCAGTTGTTGTGGCTGTCGAGCCAATGGTTGGCTTGCCACTCGTTCAGCGCGATGTTCATCGCCTGGTTGGCTTCGGGCAGCCGAGTTGTACGAGCGCCGGGTTCGAGAATCGCGATGTCGGACCCGGCTTCCATGATCAGCTGCCGGAACGCCATATCCGGGTCGCTGCCGGGAAATTCGCCGTCGGGCGGGAAGGTGTCGACGCGCATCGCGTAGGCGTGTGCATAGTCTGGCGCGTCGTAATAGATGAGCTCACCGACCCGGCGGTCGAGAAAGTACCGGCTGCGCCAGGGCTCTGGGATGTATCGGGTGAGCTCGCCGCGTTTGGGCACCGGGTGCACGTCAGAGTCGACGCAGCGGACGGCAATGCGTTCGGCGGCCGGCACCCGCTCCTGAAAGTGTGTCAACGTCACCGTGTTCTCCCTTGCTTACCCTCTACTGTGCAGCGAGGTCGGCCGGAATGTCTATGCCGTAGAGCTCGGCCGCGTTGCGCCAGCAGAGCTTCTCGCGCTGCTCGGCGGACAGCGCGCCGGGCAGCGCGGTCGCATCGCCGTTGTGCCAGTGCGGATAGCTGGAACCGAACATCACTTTGTCGTCCTTGCCGGTGAAGCCGAACCACTCACCGGCGAATTCGGCATCGCCCGGTCCGTCGAGGCTGCCCTCGATGAAGTACACGTGCCCGGGCAAGTAGTCACTGGGTATCCGCGGTGCCCACGGCGTCTGCTCCAGGTGCGGTCGGCCGAAAGTATCCATTCGCCAGATGAACGGGGTGATGAAGTCGGCGGCGCCGTCGGCCCATACGAATTTCAGCGCGGGGAAACGCTCGAAAACACCTTCGGCGATCAAGTTCATCAGGTGGTACAGGTAATTCAGTGACATGAATCCGAGGTATTGCTCGTAAGTCTGCGGGTGTCCCGACGGTGTCGGTGCAAACCCGATGCCCTCGCCGGATTCGATGTGCACCGCCACCGGAAGGTTGGCCGCCGCTGCGGCTTCCCACAGCGGCCAGAACTGCGGTTTGCCGTACAACTCACGGGACTGCAATGGGACGCCGATCTGCACCACGCGCGGATGGTCGCGCCATCTGTCGATCTCGCGGAGCGCGCCGCTGATGTCGTCAGGATTGACGCGGATGGTGCCGCAGAACCGATTACCGAACTGGCTGGAATCCAACCAGCGCGAGACCAGCATCTCGTTGTGTGCCGCCTGCAGCGCGCTACCGAGGTGGCGGTCTGGCATGATGCCGCGCGTCATCGGGTGCAGCACAGCCACGTCCACCCCGCGCTTTGAAAAGAGGTGATCAACAACAACTTCCGGGTCGGAGCCCGGGTATCTGATTTCACCGTTGTCAGTGCCTTGGGCATATTCGCCGCCCGGGGCTCCGTACCAGTCCGACTCGTAGTCCGGAAAGCCGCGACTTCTGAAGGGCTCACGAAGGAAGCTGCGCAGATCCGAATTGGACGAGAAGAAGATGTGCACGCTGGCGTCGATGAGCGGCGTCCGAGTGCCGTCCGGATGCTCGATCACCTAACCACCTCTTGACCCGACATCCCGCTGGCCGCCTGTCAACGGTTTTCCAGTAAGCCTCTCGATGAGTAATCGCACCTGCTGGAGCAACTATCATCCGCTATCTGTGACAGTGCAGTTTGCCTTTCCCCAACAATAGCTCTCGCGCTGATTCCAGCCCGTCAAACTTCGGAGGAAATTGTCGCTGAGTCGATGGGAGAATAGTATTCTCGCCCACGTCAACTGAGCGAGGGAGCCGCTGCGATGCTGTTGAAGTTCGACGCAGGCACTGTGCGACGCGCGGCCGCCGCAGAGGCGGCGGCCCGATGAAGCCGCTCGCGGGTATCCGGGTTCTCGAAGTCGCCATGTACGGTTTCGTCCCATCGGCGGGGGCGGTGCTGGCCGAGTGGGGTGCCGATGTGATCAAAGTTGAGCATGCGGTCACCGGCGACCCGCAGCGCGGCCTGCGCCAAACCGGTTTGCTGCGTGTGGAGGGGGACCCGAACCCGAACATCGAGCACGCCAACCGCGGCAAGCGCAGCATCGGGCTCGACATCAGCGTGCCCGAGGGCCGCGACGTGCTCTATGAGCTTGCCCGGCGGTCTGATGTCTTTTTGACCAGCTTTCTGCCCGGACATCGCAGGAAGTTCGGCATCGACGTCAACGACATCCGCGCGGTGAACCCGACGATCATCTATGCGCGCGGCAGCGCGCTGGGCCCGCGCGGTGACGAGGCGGAGAAGGGCGGCTACGACATGACCGCCTTCTGGTGCCGCGCCGGAACCGCAGCCACCGTCACGCCGCCGGGCACCGACGGCATGATCGGTCCGCCCGGGCCGGCCTACGGAGACACCATCTCGGGAACCAACCTCGCCGGCGGTATTGCAGCAGCACTGCTCGGCCGGGAACGCACCGGCGAACCGTCGGTCGTCGACGTGTCGCTGCTGGGCAGCGGCCTGTGGTCGCTGGGACACACGGTGGCGCTGACCGTGCACCTCAACCAGCGACTGCAAGCGATGCCGCCCGGAGTGCACGGCTCACCGATCAACCCGCTGGTGGGGGTGTACACGACTTCGGATGGACGCTACCTCTCCTTGGTGATGATGCAGCCGGACAAGTTCTGGGCCGACGTGTGCCGGCACATCGACCGGCCCGACCTAGCCGACGACCCGCGTTTCGCCAGCACCGAACTGATCGCCGCCAACACCGCCGAAGCGGTCGAACTGCTGAGCAAGGCGATCGCGACTCGCACCCTCGCCGAGTGGAGCCAGCGCTTCACCACACTTTCGGGTCCGTGGGCGCCGGTGCAGGACACCTTGCAGGCGGCCGGCGACACGCAGGTCCGCGCGAACGAGTACGTGGTGCGTGCAGGTGAGATCGACTTGGTCGCCAACCCGGTTCAATTCAACGTCGCTGCGCCCCAGACCGGCCCCGCTCCGGGGTTCGCCGAGCAAACTGAGGAGATCCTGTCAGAGCTCGGCCTGGACTGGGACCGCATCATCGAACTCAAAACATCCGGCGCCGTCACTTAGCGCGGAAGACCCCGTCCACCGGCGCATTAGGCAACTGTCTAACGCGCTGGCACACCTACCAGCGTGCTGCGGTGAGCACGAGTATGCCTGGCCCAACAGCGAACTATCAGCTTTGGGAAAGTAATGCCTATTCGCCTCCGCGACGCGGCACCGCGGGTCATAATCACAGACGCTCAAAAAAAGTTGACGGGCTTAGCCCGCAACCAAGGGCCCGGTAGCCGACACCAAGCAAGGAGTGTGCGCGATGGCCAGAACGGCCGCTGTCGGCGTCACGAGATCAGTCGTCGATGACAAGTAAGGGGGCGGATCGCTGGTCTTCTGGCCTCAGTTTGCCGAGAGGCCTGTCGGGGGGGATGGAGGCAGTCGGAGCGCTGGTGGCGATGTCGGCAGACGCGGTGAAGTTTCTGTTTCGACGACCCTTCCAGGCACGTGAGTTTCTCGAACAATCCTGGTTCATCGCACGCGTTTCACTGCTTCCGACCTTGTTGGTCGCCATACCCTTCACTGTTCTCGTCAGTTTCACTCTCAATATCCTGCTGCGCGAGTTGGGCGCAGCAGATCTCTCCGGCGCGGGTGCCGCGTTCGGTGCCGTCACTCAGGTCGGGCCGCTGGTGACCGTGTTGATCGTGGCGGGTGCGGGCGCCACCGCGATGTGTGCGGACCTGGGTTCGCGCACCATCCGAGACGAGATCGACGCATTAGAAGTGTTGGGTATCAATCCGGTGCAGCGGTTGGTGGCCCCGCGCATGCTCGCCTCTGGACTGGTGGCGCTGCTGTTGAACAGCCTGGTGGTCATCATCGGCATACTCGGCGGTTACAGCTTCTCGGTGTTCATTCAAGACGTCAATCCCGGCGCTTTCGCGGCCGGCATCACACTGTTGACCGGCGTCCCTGAGGTGATCATCTCCTGTGTCAAAGCAGCGCTGTTCGGCCTCATCGCCGGGTTGGTGGCCTGCTATCGCGGCCTAACCGTCTCTGGCGGAGGGGCCAAGGCGGTAGGCAACGCCGTCAACGAAACCGTGGTGTACGCATTCATGGCGCTGTTCGTCGTCAATGTGGTGGTCACTGCCATCGGCATACGGTTTTCCACGAAGTGACCAGGAACCTGCCGTGACGACAAGAGTGCTGAAAGCCGCCTATCCCCGGACGTTCAGGCTGTTCGGCCAATGGCGCAGACCGGTCAGCGCTGTGGAGGGGATTGGCGACCACACGCTGTTCTACGGTAGGTCGCTTGCCGGAATACCTTTCGCGATCACCCACTACGGGCGGGAAATAGTGCGGCTGATCGCCGAAATCAGCATGGGTGCCGGCACCTTGGCGATGATCGGCGGCACCGTCGTCATCGTCGGATTCCTGACGTTAGCCGCAGGCGGCACGCTTGCGGTGCAAGGGTATAGCTCGCTGGGCAATATCGGTATCGAAGCGCTGACCGGCTTTCTGGCGGCATTCATCAACGTGCGAATCTCGGCACCGGTGGTCGCGGGAATCGGCCTGGCGGCCACCTTCGGCGCCGGCGTGACAGCTCAATTGGGCGCCATGCGGATCAACGAAGAAGTCGATGCGTTGGAGTCCATGGCCATTCGGCCGATTTCTTACTTGGTCAGCACCAGGATCGTGGCGGGGATGGTCGCGATCACACCGCTCTACAGCATCGCTGTCATCTTGTCGTTCTTGGCCAGCCAGTTCACCACCGTTGTGTTGTTCGGCCAATCGGGTGGGCTCTACAACCACTACTTCAACACCTTCTTGAATCCCTACGATCTGCTCTGGTCGTTTCTGCAGGCGGTCCTGATGGCACTGGCCGTGCTCTTGATTCATACCTACTACGGCTATTTCGCCAGTGGCGGCCCGGAGGGCGTCGGGGTCGCGACCGGTAACGCGGTTCGTACTTCGCTGATTGTCGTCGTCTCGGTGACGCTGCTGATCTCGCTTTCCATTTACGGCACCAACGGAAACTTCAACCTGTCGGGTTAGGAACTAAGGCAATGGCTGGCAACGGGATACGGGCACTGGCGGGTCTGTCGACCATCGTCGTGATCGCCGGAATCTTCGGTGTTGCCGTGGGCTTGTTCGGGGGTGCTTTCACTCCGACCGTGCCGGTTACGGTTTTATCGCCACGCGCGGGCCTGGTGATGAATGCCGACGCCAAAGTGAAGATGCGCGGCGTTCAGGTCGGCAAGGTCGACTCAATCGAGTCACAGCCGAATGGCGAAGCGGCGCTGCACCTGGCGATGGACCCGTCGCAACTGCGCCTCATTCCCGCCAATGTGCTCGTCGATATCGCCTCGACGACGGTGTTCGGCGCCAAGTTCGTGGAGTTGGTCCCGCCGCAAGATCCCTCACCGCAACGACTGCACGCCGGCGAGACTTTGCAAAGCAAACAGGTCACTGTGGAAATCAATACGGTGTTCCAGCAGCTGACGGCGGTGCTGGCCAAGGTCGATCCCGCCAAACTCAACGAGACTCTCGGCGCGATTTCTTCGGCAATCAACGGACGCGGACACAAGATCGGTCAAATGCTCAGCGATCTCGATTCGTTTCTGGCGAAACAGGATCCGGCCCTGCCGGCGCTGAGCCACGATCTGAGTGTGCTGCCCGCAGTGGCGAACGCCTACGCTGACGCGGCAGCCAACCTGGCGAAGACCGCCGAGAAGGGCACCAGGATCAGCCAAACCATCGTCGACGAGCAGCAGAACCTGGACGCCTTCCTGGTCAGCACAATCGGCTTGGCCGATATAGGCAACGATGTGGTGGGCGGCAACAGGCAAGCGCTGACCGATGTCTTGCACATGCTGGTGCCGACGACGAACCTGACCAACGAGTACCACCAGGGTCTGTGGTGCACCATCGCCGGTGCTGCGCAGACCTTGAAAGCTACACCGCTGCCTGATCCGGGTATCAAGATTTTGTTTAGTGTCCAGTGGGGCGCCGAACGCTATCGGTACCCTTCCAACTTGCCGAAGGTGGCCGCCACCGGCGGCCCGCATTGCCTCGAACTGCCCCTCGTGCCCCCCGACGTGGCCCCACCGTATGTGGTCGCCGATGTCGGGGCCAACCCCTGGCAGTACGGCAACCAGCAACTGCTGATCAACTCCGATGCCCTCAAGCAGCTGCTATACGGGCCGATTGACGGGCCGCCGCGCAACACGCTGCAGATCGGGCAACCCGGATGACCAACTCACGGGGAATGATCGTCAAGTTCGGCGCCTTCGCCGCCGTGATGGTGCTGTTGACGGTGTTTCTGTTCTTCATCTTCAGCCAGTACCGAACCGGTTCCACGGCCGGGTATTCCGCGGTTTTCAACGATGTGTCGCGACTGAAAACCGGACAGACCGTACGGGTCGCCGGCATCCGGGTGGGCACGGTCAACAGCGTTTCGCTGCGCTCCGACAAGAAGGTGGAGGTGAAGTTCGACGCCGACCGCAACATCGCCCTCACCAGCGGTACCCGTGCCGTCGTTCGCTACCTCAACCTGGTGGGCGATCGTTACCTCGAACTGGTCGACGGTCCCGGGTCGACCAAGGTGTTGCCGGCCGGTGCGCAGATCCCCGCCGACCGTACGTCACCGGCTCTCGACCTGGATCTGCTGCTGGGCGGACTGAAACCCGTCATTTCCGGCCTGAACCCCCAGGATGTCAACGCGCTCAGTGCCTCGCTGGTGCAAATCTTCCAGGGTGAAGGCGGCAGCTTGGACTCCCTGCTGTCGAGGACATCGTCTTTCTCGAACACGTTGGCCGACAACAACGAAACGGTGGAGCAGCTGATCGACCATCTCAACACGGTGGTGGGCACGCTGCAAAAAGACGGGGACAAGTTCTCCGGGGCGCTGGATCGTCTGCAACGACTGGTCAGCGGCTTGTCGCAGGATCGCGACACGATCGGGGCCGCGATCGACTCGCTGGACCGGGGAACCGCGTCGATTGCGGGCCTGCTGACCAACGCCCGCCCGCCGCTGGCCGGCACCATCAACCAACTGAGCCGGTTGGCTCCGCTGCTGGATGCTGAGAAGGGTCAGCTCGAAGTCTCGCTGCAAAAGCTGCCGAACAACTACCGGAAATTGGTGCGGCTCGGTGCTGCAGGCAGCTGGCTGCCCTATTACCTGTGTGAGATCAGCTTGCGCGTTTCTGACCTGCAGTACCGGACTGTGGTGGTGCCGGTGTTCAAGCAGGAAGGCGGCAGGTGCGCCGAGCCGAGTGAAGAAGAATTGCGGGCGAACCGTTGAACAAGTATCGCGGGGCCGCGCTGATCCGGTCCGGATTCATCGGCGTTGTGTTGGTGGTGCTGGTCATCGCCGTAGGTCTGTCGGTCAATACGCTGGGTCAGCGGGCCACGGCGGTCAGATACCAGGCGCTGTTCTCTGAAGCAGGTGGTCTTGCCGCGGGCAACGATGTGACCGTGTCGGGTGTCAAAGTCGGCAATGTGTCGAAGATGAAGCTGCACAACGGCGATGTCCTGGTGACTTTCGTTCTGAAAGGGACGGTGCTGCTCGGATCAGACACCACCGCACAGATCAGAACCGGATCGCTGCTGGGCCAGCGGGTGCTCACCCTGGAGTCCGCTGGCAGCGGCAAGCTGCACCCGATGGACGTGATTCCCCTTTCGCACACGTCCTCGCCCTACTCGTTGAACGAAGCCCTCAGCGACCTTTCGACCGACGTCAAGGGAACGAACACCCAGTCGCTCAACGCCTCTCTGGACACGCTGTCGGCGACGTTGAATCACATTGCACCGCAACTCGGCCCGGCGTTCGACGGGGTGACCCGGTTGTCTCAAGCCCTCAACGGCCGCAACCGGACACTTGGCGAGTTACTCAAAGGCGCCGCCGATGTGACTAAGGTGCTGTCGCAGCGCAGCGACCAGGTCAACACGCTGATCCTCAATGCTGATGATCTGCTGCAGACTCTGGTGGCGCGTCGCCAGGCGATCGTGCAACTGCTGGCCAACACCTCCGCGGTGGCTCAACAACTGTCCGGGCTGGTGCACGACAACGAAGCCAAGCTGGCCCCGACACTGGACAAGTTGAATTCTGTAACCGCGATGTTGGAAAAGAATCGGGACAGCATCAATAAAGCGCTGCCGGGCCTGGCCAAGTATCAGCTCACCCAGGGTGAGGCGGTGGCCTCGGGCTACTACTACAGTGCGTTCATTCCGAATGCTTTCCTTCCCGAAATCTTCCTTCAGCCGTTCTTCGACTTCTACTTCGGGTTCAGGAAGGGTTCCAACGGCGGCCGGCCACCGGACAACGCCGGGCCGCGAGCGCTGGTTCCTTTCCCGTCCAACGGCATTCCGCCGTGCCCTGGCTGCACGGTCGGCGGAAGGATCGGGTCTCAGGCACCATGAGGTCACGTAAAGGTTTGACGATCGGGCTGGCGCTCCTGTTGTCAGCGATCATCGTCGTGGGCGCCGTAACAGTCCTGCGCACAACGTTGTTGCGCCCGAAGACGATCACCGCCTACTTCACCACGGCGACTGCGATTTATCCGGGCGACGACGTGCGAGTTTCCGGTGTGAAGGTCGGCAACATCGCCACCATCCACCCGGAGGGGACCCGGGCCAAGATGATCATGCATGTGGATAACGACGTGTCCATCCCGGCCAATGCCAAAGCGGTGATCGTCGCGCAGAACTTGGTGGCCGCCCGTTACGTGCAGCTCACCCCGCCTTACCGGTCGAGCGGTCCCACCATGGGCGACGGTGGCGTGATACCGGTGGAACACACCGCGATACCGGTCGAGTGGGACGAGGTCAAAGACCAGTTGATGAAGCTGGCCACCGATTTGGGACCCAACAGCACGGTGTCGAGCAGCTCGATCGGGCGCTTCATCGACAGCGCCGCGGATGCCCTGGGCGGCAACGGTGACAAACTGCGGCAGACGCTCACCCAATTGTCCGGGCTGGGGCGGATTCTCTCTGACAGCAGCGGCAACCTCGTCGACACCGTCAAGAATCTGCAGACCTTCGTCACCGCGCTCCGCGACAGCGGCCAGCAACTCGTGCAGTTCAACAACCGGCTCGCCACGCTCACCAACGTGCTCGACGACAACAGATCCGACCTGGATGCGGCGCTGACGAATCTCGCGTCGGCGATCCCGGAGGTGCAGCGATTCATCGCGGGCACCCGAGACAAAACCTCCGAGCAGCTGACGCGGCTGACCGATCTGACCCAAATCCTGGTCAACCAAAAGATGACCGTGGAAAACATCCTGCATGTCACGCCGAACGCGCTGGCCAACGGCTACTCAGACTACAACCCCGACACCGGCACTATCCGCGGCAATTTCGCCTTCAACAACTTTTCCAACGCCGTGTGGGCCATCTGCTCACAGATGGGCGCCGTCGAAAACGTCACCGCGACCGAGTCGGGAAAATTGTGCGCCCAGTACGCCGGCCCGGCGCTGCGGGTAGTCAACCCGTTCACGTTCTTGGCCTTCGGCTTCCTGCCCAACTCGAATTTCCTCTATCTACCACTGAATATCTTCCTGTCCAAGTCGGCGGACCCACAGAACATCGTCTACTCCGAAGCGCGGCTGGCCCCCGGCGGCGCAGGCCCGAAGCCGGTGCCGCCCGAACTGCCCCCCGCGGTGTCTGCGTACACCGGCCTGCCTGGCGATCCGGTGGGACCGCCGGGATCGGTGCCGCTAGGGCGGATACCGGGAGCGGCGAAGCCCGAGCCGCCCGCGCCGACTACGCCCGAAGAGCCAGCGCCCCCGCCGCCGGCGAACCTGCCGGGCATGCTGCTCCCGGCCGAAGGATCCCAACCATGAGCGCCCTGATGCTGGTGCGGCGAATACTCGTAGCCAGCTGCTGCGTCGCGCTCACCGCAACCGGATGCGCATTCAACGGACTGACCTCGCTACCGCTGCCCGGTGCGATCGGACGTGGACCCGGAGCCGACATCTATCACGTCGAAGTCGCCAATGCCGCCAATATGGAGCCGAATTCGCCGGTGATGATCGACGACGTGGTAGTGGGCAGTGTGGGCAAGATGACCGTCAAAGCCTGGCACGCCGACGTGCAGATCTCGGTGAAGCACGATGTCGTTGTGCCCGCCAACGCGGTCGCCAGCGTCGGGCAGACCAGCCTGTTGGGATCCTTGCATCTGGAGTTGAACCCGCCTGTTGGTCAGCAGGGAACTGGACGGCTGAAACCCGGCGCCACTATTCCGCTGAACAAGTCGTCGACCTATCCGTCGACGGAGCAAACGTTGTCGTCGCTGTCGGTCATCCTCAACTCCGGCGGATTGACCCAGATCGGCGACATCATCCATAACTTCAACGCGGCCCTGTCGGGAAACGCCGGCGCTGTTCGCGACCTGCTCGTCCGCCTCGACCGGTTCGTGGGCACGCTGGATCAGCAACGGGACAACCTCGTCGCCTCGATTCAGGGGTTGAACCGGCTGACCGACACGCTGGCCGGGCAGCGCGGCGTCATCGACGCGGCGCTGCGCAAGATACCGCCGGCACTCGACGTGCTCGTCACGGAACGGCCGCGGATCATGACGGCCTTGGACAAATTGCGGGTGTTCAGCGGTACCGCCACTCGGCTCATCAACGACGCCGGCTCTGATCTGGTGAAGAACCTGCAGAATCTCGAGCCGACGATCCAAGCGCTGGCCGACGTGGGACCAGATCTCGGCTTGGGCCTGTCATATCTGCCGACCCTGCCGTTCAATCAGGACATCATCGACCGGGGAGTCAGAGGCGACTATACGAACGGATTCTTCACCGCCGATCTGACGAACGCCGCGCTCAGAAGAGAACTTCTGCTCGGCACGCACTGGGAACGGTTGGGCGCCGAGCTCGTTCCCGCACCGGGCGATCCGTCGTACCTGCAATACCAGTACACCCCCGATCCGCTTCATCCGGATGCTCCAGGACCGGAGGCGCCACCCGCCGGTTCTCCGTTGATACCGACCTCGGGGCCCGCGCCGGTGTACGGCGTACCCTTCCCGCTTCCGCCGGTCGGTGCGTGCAATGGCGCGGTCGGACCTTGCCCGGCAGCGAATGCCCAACCACCCAGGCCGGTACCGCCGCTGCCGCCGGGACCGGGCGCCCCTGCCTCTGCAACCGCGCCGGTTCCACCGCTCGGTGCGCCACTTCCGGCCGCACCCGGGCCCGGACCTCTGCCGGCTGAGGCAAACCCACCGACGGATGGGAGTGGCTGATGCTGAGCCGATTTGTCCGGATCCAACTGGTGATCTTCACGATCGTGGGGATCATCGGTGTGTTGGTAATGGTCTTCACCTACATCCAGGCACCAACCCTTCTCGGCATCAACCGGATGACTGTGACACTGGAGCTCCCCGCCGGCGGCGGGCTCTACCAGTTCAGCAACGTGACCTACCGCGGCGTGCAGGTCGGCAAGGTCACCGGGATGGCGCTGACGCCCCGGGGCGCCAAAGCCACGCTGTCGCTTGGCTCTTCGCAGAAAATCCCGGCCGATCTGCAAGCCGAGGTGCGCAGCGTATCCGCCGTCGGCGAACAATACGTTGATCTGCGGCCACGGACCGACTCGCCGCCCTACCTGCACAACGGGTCAGTCATCGCCGTGCGCGACGCCGAGATCCCACAACCGGTCGGGCCGGTGCTCGACAAGACCAGCACGCTGATCAACAGCATTCCCAAGGGCAAGCTCAGCGCTTTACTCGACGAGGCATTCAAGGGGTTCAACGGGGCGGGCTACGATTTCGGTTCGCTCGTCGAATCGTCAGCCCGAGTGTCCAGTGACCTCAACGGCATCGCCGACCGGGCACGAACTCTCACCGAAGACACCGCACCACTGCTGGACTCGCAAGCGCAAACGACCGACGCGGTCCGGTTGTGGGCGCGCAGCCTCGCCGGAGTCAGCGACCAAGTGGTGACCAACGACCCACAGCTGCGCACCCTGCTGGATACCGGGCCAGGCGCTTTGAACGAGGCGTCTCGCCTTCTCGAGCAAGTCAAACCGACCCTGCCGGTCCTGCTCGGCAACTTGGCCACCCTGGGCGAGATCCTGGTCACCTACCATCCCGGGATAGAGCAAGTATTGGTATTGCTGCCGCCCTTTGTGGCCGCGATTCAGTCCTTCACGCAAGTCAAAAATCCGACCGGAATGGCGCGCGGCGACTTCATCGTCAGCATCAGCGATCCGCCGGCATGCACAACCGGTTTCCTGCCGCCCAACCAGTGGCGTTCGCCGGCCGACACCACCACAGTCGACACACCGGACAACCTGTACTGCAAACTGCCGCAGGATTCACCGGTCGCGGTGCGTGGCGCGCGCAACTACCCCTGCATGCGGCATCCAGGGAAGCGCGGTCCGACGGTCGAAATCTGCAACAGCGACAAGCCATTTGAGCCGCTGGCGATGAGGCAGCACGTGTTCGGTGCCTACCCGTTGGATCCGAACCTGCTCGCGCAGGGCATCCCGCCCGATGACCGGGTCAACTTCTTCCGCGACAGAACATTCGGGCCAGTGGACGGCACACCGATGCCACCGGGCATGCCGTCGCCGGCGGGCTTGCCGTTACCGCCACCGGCCAACGCGGGACGCCCAGCGCCGCCACCCCCGTTCGCGCCGATGGATGTACCCGATTCGGCCACAGCGCCGCCCGCCCCCGCAGCAGGAGGGCCGAAGGCTGCACCAAGCTCATTCGACTTCGGGAAGTCGCGCCCCGGCCCGTCGCTGGCGGTTACCCATTACGACCCGCAAACCGGCGAATACATGGGGTCTGACGGGCAACTGTATCGGCAGGCCAACCTCATTCGGCGCTCTGCTCCCAAGAAGTGGCAGGACATGCTTCCCACCTGAGGGGAGTGGACGAACTCCGGCTGATCAGGCCATCTTGTCCAGCCTGAACGGCATATTGATCACGTACCACCTGTTGATTCCGCAAGCACCGCTCGGGCCGACCGTCTTGTCCTGCCCCTCCAGCGTCGGGGACCCCGTGAGCACCATGCCGTCCGCTCCGACCGGAGTAAAGGTGAAGGTCTGTTTTCCGGTGAAAGCGGTGCCGTCGTCGCAGATTCGCCAGTTGGCAACATCCCTGCGGACATACCACAGCGATCCGTCGTGCATGTTCAGCGGCGCACTCCACCCTTGATCACTGGTCACCAGACCGGTGCACTCCTGGTAGGTCTGGCACGACGAGCTGATGGTCCACTTGCTCCGTACCGTCGGCTCGTCCTGGAAGGTCTCGTTGGTCTTGGCCCACTCGCCCACAGACGTCGCCACGTACGTGCCGTTTATCGGGTTGCCCTCCGCGTGGGCCGCTGGTGCCGCACCCAGCGCGCCGCTCACGACCAGTGTCATCAAGACTGCGCTTGACCGGCTCGTTGCACGCATCACTTGCTCCTCGACGCGCTACCGTGGTGGGCCGAAAGCTGAACGGTGGATTTCCGTTGCGGCATTTCGAGTGCTGACGTTAACACCGTGGCGCCGCTCAGGACACCGATTCGCGGCAATAGCACGCGGGCTGCTCACAGGGCGTCGAACTTGGCGATGAGCCAGGATCGGTGCACCTTTTTCAGCGTTATCCGGATGCTGCTCCCGGTGCTTGCGGGTGCCGGCTTGTCGGGGCTTGCCGTCTTCTGTTCGATGAACGCCAGCACAACGGCTGAGTCCGGATGAAGCTCCGATACGGCGGCTCGAACGACGCGGGCGCTGGTGGTCAGTCCCCGCTGAGCAGTCGGCGCCACGATCTGTTCGGTGAACCGCTTGTAATAGTCCTGAAAGTCGTCGGTGAGCCGGGACTTGGCGTTCGCGAAATCGCGGCTCAGGTTGTCAGCTGAGTAGGTGAGCAACGCGACCGCACCCTCGGAGGCCACCCGGATCACCTCGCGGGCCGACGCGTTGTCGGTTTCGCAATCCGGACGGTAGTCGACCACAAACAGGCCGACGGCCAACGCCGTCGAGCCGATCAGCAGTAAAGACAACGCTATTGACCGCCATCTGGCCACGGCCCGCCGAATTTTCGGCCGCCGCCACAGTTTTGGTTGTCGATCAGCCTGCCTGATTGTCACCGGACGAACTCGAGTTTGGACATTTTGAGCTGCCCGCCGTCTCGTTGCAGGGTCATCACCATTCGCCAGTAACGCGACGGCACTTTGTCATTCCCCGAAGCGACGACTTCAGATTTCGCCGTTACCAGCACTACCGCCGAATCTTCGGTCATCGACTCGACAGCGACGCCGGTCACCACGGCTTTGGTGCTGAGCTTGGATTGCTCAACCGACTCGACACGATCGTTTGCGGTGATCAACATTTCGTTCTTGAACGAACCCGTGGCGTCGTCGATGATGCGTTGAAAGTCCTCCCTGGCATTGCCGGCGTCGATGGACATCACTGTCACAGCGCCTTTCCGGGCCGCTGCGGCGAACTCCGCGCTGCGCTGCCGCTGGTCGACGGTGCCGTGGTGATACCACCTCACGTAACCGCTCACTGCCAGCGAGGCACAGATGAGCACGACTGCGGCACTCACAGCCATCGACCTCGGATTGGGCCACCGCAACAGGCGCCGTCGCCATCGAGCCGACCTCGTCGACGCTTGCTGCGCCGCACCAACGCTGCCTTCGGCTGTCGCAGTGACAGTTTCGCCGCCGGCCGCCGCATCATCCGATGAGTCGACCGGGGACGGCGATGATGCTCCGGCAGCCTCCCGGGTCAGGCGCAGGGCGTGAGCACGGGCTAGCTTTGCTTGCGCTTCCGCGCGGGCGACTTCGTCCAGGGCCTCGGCGAGGTCCTCGTTGCGATCGGAGTCGGGCGGACTGCTCAGGCGCTCCTGCGACGACATTGGTCACCTCCTTGGAGGAGCGGCGCTGTACGGCTCATTATCACTCCTCAGCACATACCCCGACCGCGCGCTGACCGGTTTGACCTGGGCGCCCGAACGCAAATATTTCATTCCCGGCTGTGCCAGAGTAATTGAATGCGATTTATCGTGGCGTTGTTTGCCGCGTTGATGAGCGCGGGGCTGCTGGTAGCGCCGTCCGCCGGCGCTGGACCGACCGTGTGTGACTATCCCACCTGCACGCCGGGTATCACCCCGGGCATCGTGTTGGGTGCGCCCTGTGATAACAGCACCTACTTCGTATTCGGCACCGTGGACTACGACATCTCGTTCACTTCAATGCCGGGCCGGCTGCTGTTTTGCGGCTCACCGCGGAGGCGGGAAACCAGATGGTTCCGGTCACCTCCGATGGCTGGAGTCAAAGACGAGAATTCCAGCTGTGAAACCTGGCCTGAGTACTACGTCGCCCAGGCGCCGGACGGGCTGTTCCTCACCTGTGTGGCGCAGAACGGCCACGCCACCTGGGTTCGCGGCGATACCTGACGAAGCTCAGGCGACCGGGGCGAATTTCAGATTTAGTTCGGTCAGCCCATTCAGAATGTACGTCGGCTCATGACTGTAACGGCGGTCGCCGGCCGGGCCGTGTCTGGCTTCGTCGATAGTGATGTCAGACATCCGGTCGAGTATGCGTTCGAGGGAAACCCGCCCTTCCACCCGGGCGAGTGGACCGCCGGGGCAGGAATGGATTCCACGGCCGAAAGCCATGTGCTCCCGGACGTTCTTGCGGCCGAGCTGGAACTCGTGCGGATCGGTGAACCGGCGCGGATCGCGGTTGGCCGCCCCGGGGAGGACCATCACAACTGTGCCGGCGGCGATCTCGACACCGCCCACGGTGGTGCTTTTTCGGGCCAACCGGGCGTGACTTTTGACGGGGCTTTCCAAGCGCAGTGACTCCTCGATGAAAGCGGGGATCAGGCTGCGATCCGCACGTAACTTCTGCTGCAGATCCGGCCGGTCGCCGAGTACCCGAAGGGCGGCGGAGAGCAACTTGGCGGTGGTCTCCTGCCCCGCGGCGAAGAGAAGTGTGGCCGGGCGGACCACTTCAATGACTTCGGGCGTGGATCCGTCGGGGTATTTCGCCGCCGCCAGCGCGCTCAGCACATCGCCGCGCGGTTGACGCCGCCGGTCGTCGATGTAGGAGCAGAATTTCTCCTCCAGCCACTCCAGGGGATTGACGCCGACGGAGTCGTGATCGAGCGAGCCCACCTGTGAACCCGGGCGTTCGGCGCCCAGCACGATACGGAACTCTTTGTGGTCGTCTTCTGGAACGCCGAGTAGATCGGCAATCACCAGGGTGGCGAACGGCTTGGCGTACTCGCCGATGAACTCACATTCGCTGTTGCCGAGAAACTCCTCGAGCTGGCGGTCGGCGAGGCGCCACATGAAATTCTCGTTTGCCTTCAGCCTGTTCGGTGTCAGCAGTCGGCTCAACACTGCGCGCGCGCGAGTGTGCTCCGGCGGGTCCATCGTCACCATGTGCTCGAACATCGGGAATTGCTCACGGTGCCGATCGATCTGAGAAGTCAGGTCGTCCCCGTCGGGCTTGAACGGCAGGGGCGGGAACGGTCCACCCACTGAGACGCAGTTCGAGAAGGCATCGCTGTTCTTGTACACCGCGGTTGCCTCGTCGTAGCCGGTCACCGCGACGACCCCGTAGTGCGGCAGCTGCGCAACTGGACCAATACCGCGCAAATAGTCGAAGTACGGGTGAGGATCGGCAACAAGAGACGGATCGGTGAAGAAGTCGACCGAATCAAAGTTCGTCATCGAATGCGAGCCTCCTGACACATCGACGTCCTCGACGCCTGCTGAGCACTTGCTTAGCATGCGGTCAACACCTGGTCAAGGCCAGGCCGCGGCTCGCCGTTACGATCGGCGTACCCAAGAAGCGAATGGCAGCAGGACTGGAGTCGAGGCATGACATCGGCGCGGCGGGTCGGGGCGCCGGACGCGAAGAATCGGGGCGTGCTGCTCGACGCGGCCGAGCGCTTGATGCTTGAGGAGGGCTATGCCGCCGTGTCCTCGCGCCGCCTCGCACGCAGGGCGGGGCTTAAGCCTCAACTGGTGCACTACTACTTCCGGACGATGGACGATCTCTTCTTAGCGGTGCTGCACCGTCGAGCCGAACAGAGTCTGGAATTGCAGGCGCGGGCACTGCAGTCGTCACAACCGCTGTGGGCGCTGTGGAGAATCGGCACCGATCCTGGCTTCACCGGGATCACGTTGGAATTTATGGCGCTGGCGAACCATCGCAAAGCGATGCGTGCCGAACTCGCCCGCTACGCAGAGGTTTTGCGTGACCAACAGTGCGAGGCAGTGACTGCGGCTTTGAACCGCTACGGCGTCCAGACGCCGGAACTGCCGCCTGTCGTATGGGCGGTCCTTATGACCAGCGTGTCGCGGGTGCTCGTGATCGAGCAGGCACTCGGCGTTTCCGCGGGCCATGCCGAGACGGTGCAATCCGTCGAGCGCTACCTGCGCCGGCTCGAGGGCGAGCCACGATTGCCCGGCGTGACGCCGGGCGGAGGGTCACCAGGGACGCATCGAACAGAGGACGCCTCGGGGGCCGTCTTGCATCGCGACGATTCCACCGTCAACCATTAGTTGGCAGTGAAACATCGGCGTGCTGGGTTCGTGCCCGACGTTGGCGGTGAAAAATGCCCACTGGAAGGGGTTGGCCAGGTCGAGTTCGTAGGTCCACGCGGTCCTCGGCCCTACGTCGGCCTGAATGTCCGGAACGAACACGTAGGGATCGTGGCTGTAGTCGGAAAAGAGCGGCGGCTCTTGATCCAGATAATGAATGTCGGCGTAGATCGGATGTGCGGCGGTCAGCGTGTACTTGACGTGATGCAGTACGGGCGGGTCGTCGGCCTTCGCCCGTACGGCTGCTGGCAGCTGACCCACTATCGACAGCAGCGTTGCCAGAAATAGGTTCAACAGAACGCGCCTTCTGACTACCACGGTCGCTTCTTCGCTCCTGATTACGGACCTGCGCTGTTGCACCCGACAGGCTTATCAGCGTATCGCCCGAGCAGCATAAACGCCGGCGATTGCGCGATTTGCGGACCGCCTGAGGATCGCTCGCGAGCGAGCGATGTGGTGAGGCTCAGCCTGGCATGTCGTCGCGGTACACCCAGCGCAGGCTGTCGTTCACCTGCGCGCACTTGAGGCCGGAGCCGTCAGGTTGCTGAGCTGATCCGTTCAACACCTGACACGGCAGGGCAATCTCGGTCACGCCGACCAACGGACCCGCCGCTGCCCACAGTCCCGCCGTGGAGCACACGAACGGGTGCGAGTTGGAATCCAAGCCGAAGTCGAACAGATGTTGCGGGTCGCACGGTCCGCCCGGCACGACGTTGCGGGCAACGTTGGGAACGCAGTCCGCCGTGTCGCAGAATGCCGACGCCTCGGGCGCAGGCACGATGAAGACGGCAGTGATCAGGGCGGCCAACACCGACGCAGCGCCGGCTTCAGAGACCATGGCAGAACTGTAGTGTCATTGGGCATCGGGCAATGCCGCAACGGCAAGATACCTGTCAACCGGAGATCGGGTCGAGTAAGGTGGCGCTGCGATTCGGCGGTCGCAGCACTGTGACGAAGGCAGGTGGATGGCCGGGCGAACCGCGAACGTCGACGTCGGCCGTAACGCTGCTGACGAGAGGCCGGAGTTGGTGACAGAAGACGGAGCGACGAGCGCTGCTGCGGACATCCGCGCGATGGCCGAGCAGGCCGAGGCCGAAGCGGCAGAGGCCGAGGCGATGGCAGCCGCGGCCAGGGCCCGCGTCCGGGCCATTCAGTTGCGCCGCCAAGCTGAACTCATGGAAGCCGCTGAGGCCAGCGCAGCGCCGACCGAAAGACCTGCTGAGCCCCAGGTGGAGGAGCCCCAGCCCGAAGTTGAGCCCGAAGCCGCCCCTACTGAGGCTGTAGAAACCGAAGCCGGGAGCGAAACCGAAACCGGGGCCGAAGCCGGCGATGACGCGGCCGTCGGTTCTGAGCCGGAAGCCGCGCCCGATCTCAGTTTCGTCACTTCGACGGCCAAGTCTTCGTGGTACCGAAGTCGGCGTCGGCCAAACCTTTCCGCCGTCGCCAAAGTGGTCGCTGTCCTCGTCATCATCGCCTCCTCCGTCGGCAGCGTCTGGATGGTGTTACAACACCGCAAATCGACTCAGCAGCAACAGCTCGCGGCTGAGTTCTCTGCCGCAGCGCGGCAGAGTGTCGTCACACTGACATCGCTGGACTTCAACAACGCCAAGCAGGGCGTGCAACGCATCCTCGATGATTCCACCGGTTCATTCAAGGACGACTTCGCGAAGATGGCAGGCGATTTCACCAAGGTGGTCGAACAATCGAAGGTGGTCGAGCAAGGCACTGTTCAGGCGGTGGCACTGGACAGGGATTCGATGACCAAGAATTCAGCGGTAACTTTGGTGGCATCCACTTCAGAAGTGACCAATGCGGCTGGTGCCAAACAGGATCCGCGTACGTTCCGGTTGATCGTGACAATGACCCGCGATGGCGATCAGCTCAAGATGTCGAAAGTCGAATTCGTACCATGACCGCTGAGCAAGCGTCTTCCGCCCAAGAGGCGCCGGCTGCGGAACCGGTGAATCAGGGTGAAATCGAAGGTGGCCAAACCGGACGGCGAAGGCGCGTCATCGCGGGTGCGTTGCAGCTCGTTAGGGGCCGGTTTTTGGGCATTTCGTTGACTTTGCTCGTTGTGGCTTCAGCGGCGTTGGCGGGGAGCCTGCTCTATTTTCAGTACCGGCCGGACCGCGCTACCGACGCCGCAGCCGCCCGCGCAGCGACCGCCGCGGCATCCGAGGGGACGGTCGCCATACTGTCGTATTCGCCGGACACCCTCGACCGTGACTTCTCCTCTGCCAAGTCGCATCTGACCGGCGACTTCTTGTCTTACTACACGAAGTTTACTGAGCAGATCGTCGCTCCGGCCGCCAAGCAGAAGTCGGTGAAAACCAATGCGGTGGTCGTTCGTGCGGCCGTTTCGGAGTTACACCCGACCTCAGCTGTGGTGTTGGTTTTCGTGAATCAAAGCACGCTCAGCGCAGACCGGCCCGAACCAACGCTGACATCGAGCAGTGTCCTGGTCAGTTTGACGAAAGCCGGCGACAAGTGGCTCATTTCGTCCTTTACACCGATTTAGCTCAGCGGTGAACAGCAACCCCGAACGGTCTCTGGTCATCGCTTCGGATTACCGCGTGCCAGACCCCGCCCGAGTGTGGCCGCTTCTGCAGTCGCGGAAGTCGGCGCTCGCTGACATCGGCGCCCACCACGTTGTGGTGCATACTTCGATCGCTGACTTCGGCCGTGTCCTGGTCACCATCGGTGTACGTAACCGCGAGCCCATCGTGGATCTGCTGCGGTCACGCGTTTTCTTCGAGTGGTTCGACGCCGTTGGGGTCGACGACATTCCGGCGGTCTTCGCCGGTGAGACGGTCGAGAAGATCGAACTGACCAACTCGTTGTCCGCCGCGTCGCCGGCCGTCATCCTCGCTGTGATGACCTCAGTCGGTGACGTCTCGTCTTTGGTCGAACAGGTGCATCACGCATTGGACAGATTCGAAGCGGCGGGCATCCAGAAGACCTGGATTTATCAAGCTTTCGACGATTCACACGAGGTGATGATTCTCCAGCAGGTCGACAACGAAGACCACGCGCGGCAGTGGATCGACCATCCGGACGCGGCCGCTGAGTGGATGTCAGCCGCAGGAGTTGGCGCTTATCCACCGGTGTTCGTCGGGCGCTTCTTCGACTCCATGCGGATCGAGGAGTAGCCGACCATTTGCCCGCTCACCGGCGTGCGCTGCCGTCCGGTGAAGTGGGCCGGGTCAATTCGGTCAAAAGGTCCGGGATGTCGAGCCGGGGGACGACGGCTTCGACGAACACCATCCGGTCTTGATTGCCGGCCGCGGCGGTTAATGCCTCGTCGAGCTCACCGTAGGTCTGCGCCCGAAAGATCAAGTGGTTGGTCACACCCAAAGCCACGGGAATCTGCGACCAGTTCCACGGCACGATGTCGTTGTAGGACGCGGTTTCGCCGTGAATGGCCCGCTCCACGGTGTACCCGTCGTTGTTGACGACAACAATGACCGGTGCGAGTCTCTCCCGAGAGAAGAGACCCAGATCCTGCACGGTCAATTGCGCAGCTCCGTCACCGATCAGCAGCACGGTCCTTCGGTCCGGGTGCGCCAGTGCGGCTCCGAGCGCGGCGGGCAAGGTGTAACCGATCGACCCCCACAACGGTTGTCCGATGAAAGTCACACCCTTGGGCAGTCGGTGGCCGGCCATTCCGTAGAACGAGGTGCCCTGATCGGCGAGCACCACGTTGCCCTGCGTCAACGCCTCTGAAAGTCTGTCCCACAACAGCTTCTGCGTCAGCGGTGTGTCCGGTGATGGTAGTTCGGTGCTGATGGCCTTCGAAGTCGGCGTCACCGGCGGTGAGGTGATCCGGCGCTGAGACAGAATTTCGGCAAGCGCGTCCAGCGCCGCCTCCATCTGCAGCGGCGCGAACACCCGGCCGGCCACGGTGCTTTGTTGCACGCCGACGTCGATGAGTCGGGCCGGGTCGATGCGCTGGCTGAAGAATCCGCTGACCATGTCGGTAAAGACCACTCCGGCCGTCACCAGCACCGGCGCGTCCTCGATGGCCCGACGGACCGGTTCGTCGCTGGCGGCGCCGACATAGATACCAAGGAAGTTCGGGGCGCTCTCGTCGAGCATGCTCTTGCCCCACATCAGCGTGGCATAAGGCACCACGTCGGCGAGCAGCAGCGCCTCCAGGCGGGGGACGGCCCGCAGGCGATGAACCAGGAAGTCGGCGAGCACGGTCACTTGGTTGTCGGCGATCAGTTCGGTTGCCGCTTCGGCGAACAACGCCAACGCCCGCGGGCTGGTGCCGCCGGTGTACCGCGGTAGCGGCGCCTCGGGCGGCTCGGCGGGAAACCGCGCCACATCGGTGGCCATCAGCAAGTAGCCGGGTCTTTTCTGTTCCCGCACTTCACTGAGCACGCGGTCGATCTCCCGGGTCGCCGTCGCCGGCATAAGAGCTGCTTGCGCGCAGGTGATTTCGCGGCTCATCCGCAGGAAATGCTCGAAGTCGCCGTCGCCGAGCGAATGATGCAAGGCCCGGCGGGTGCCTTGGGCGTCCTTCGAGGGTCCACCGACGATGTGCACCACCGGCACATGTTCGGCATAGCTACCTGCGATCGCATTGGCGGCCGAGAGTTCACCGACGCCGAATGTGGTCACCAAAGCCGCCATTCCTCGCAGCCGCCCGTAGCCGTCGGCGGCGTAGCCGGCGTTGAGTTCATTCGCGTTGCCCACCCATCGGACGTCGGGATGGGCAACGACGTGGTCGAGGAATTCCAGGTTGTAGTCGCCGGGAACGCCGAAGATCTCGGAAACCTCGAGTTCGGCCAACCGATCGAGCAGGTAGTCGCCGACAGTGAACACGGGTTCGGCAGCACTCACCGGAATGACGGTACGCTCAACGGACCGAAAACAGCCCCGGCGAGACATTGCCTCGCTAGTGTCCGGGCATGGCAATCCAGGAGTCCCGCGAAGTGGTCATCGAAGCCAGCGCGGAGGAAATTCTCGATGTTATCGCCGACCTGGAGACGCTCACCGAATGGTCGTCGGCGCATCAAAGCTCGGAAGTGGTCGAGCGAGCAGATGACGGGCGCCCCAAGGTGGCCAGGATGAAAGTCAAAGCGGCGGGCATCACCGACGAGCAGGTGGTCGCCTACACCTGGAGTGACAACACCGTAAGCTGGACGCTGGTCAGCGCCACCCAGCAGCGGTCCCAGGATGCGACGTACACGTTGACGCCGGAGGGCGACAAGACGCGTGTGCGATTCGACATCACCATCGACCCACTGATCCCATTGCCGGGGTTTTTGCTCAAACGCACCATCAAAGGTGTACTGGACACCTCGACAGAAGGATTACGCAAGCGCGTGCTGGGTGTGAAGAAGGGCACCTGATGACGGTCGCGTGACCGGCGACTGTGGTGAAATCGGGGGAGTCCACCGCTGCAGTGACCGAGATCGAACGGTGACCACGGATTAGCTGTCGGCGACGGACCGCGTTGATAGCTTGATGGTCAGTGGCCGTACAAGCATCTCGGGAGATCGTCATCGATGCGCCGCCGGAAGCGATCCTGGAGGCGCTCGCCGACGTCGGCTCATTGACGTCCTGGTCGTCGGTGCACAAACGTGCTGAAGTGGTCGATACCTATCCCGACGGCCGGCCGCACCACGTCAACGTGACCGTCAAGGTGATCGGCATCACCGACCAGGAAGTCCTCGAGTACCACTGGGGCAAGGACTGGTTGGTGTGGGATGCGCAGAAGACGTTGCAGCAGCATGCGCAGCATGTCGAATACACGCTGCGGCGTGAGGCCGTCGACAAGACCCGGGTGCGTTTCGACATCACCTTAGAGCCCTCGGCGCCGCTGCCGGAGTTTCTGGTCAAACGGGCCCGCCGAACCGTCCTGAAGGCTGCCACCGAAGGGCTCCGCAACCGGGTCATGCAAGCCGCGGGTCCTCGACAGTAATCGCGGGTCCGTCGCGAAGCGCGCTCAGACGACGGATCGCCTCGTCGATCGTGTCGTCGCGCTTGCAGAAGGTGAACCGCACCAAGTGATTCCACACCCTTGCGTGCTCGGCTTCCATATCGCAGAACGCCGACAGCGGGATCGCGGCCACTCCCACCTTCTCGGGCAGCGCAGCGCAGAACGCGGTGCTGTCGTGGTAGCCGAGCGGTCGCGGATCAGCGCAGACGAAGTAGGTGCCGAAGCTGTCGTGCACGTCGAAGCCGATGCCGGTCAGCCCGGCAGCCAGCCGGTCGCGGCGTTGCTGCAGCGAGGCCCGCAACGCCGCCACCCAGGCCTGTTCGGTGTTGAGCGCATAGGCGACCGCCGGCTGGAAGGGCGCCCCGCCGACGTAGCTCAGATACTGCTTGGCCGCCCGCAGACCGGCGAGCAAGTGCGCAGGACCACACGCCCAGCCGATCTTCCAGCCGGTGCAGTTGAACATTTTGGCCGCACTGGAGATGGTGATCGTGCGCTCGGCCATGCCGTCGAGCCCGGCCAGCGGCAGATGCCGGCGGCCCGGCGGCGAGGAGTACACCAGATGCTCGTAGACCTCGTCGGTGATGACCAGCAGGTCGGCGGACACGGCAATGTCGGCGATCGCGGCGAGCTCGGCCTCGCTGAGCACCATGCCGGTCGGATTGTGCGGCGAGTTGACGATCAACGCCTTGGTGCGTGGTGTCACCGCCCGTCGCAGCGCGTCGGTGTCGAGTTCTGAAGGTGCGGCCGTCGACGGTCATTGGCACAACCACGCGCTGCGCACCGGCCATTGCGACCACCGGCGAGTAGGAGTCGTAGAACGGCTGAATCAAGATGACGTCGGAGCCGGGTTCCACCAGACCGAGCACCGCCGCAGCGATGGCCTCGGTGGCTCCCACGGTGACCAGGATCTCGGTGTCGGAGTCGTAGTGGATGCCGTAATCCCGTTTGCGTTGTGCGGCCACCGCCTGCCGCAGCGGCGCGATGCCCAAGCCCGGCGGATACTGGTTGACCCCCTCGGAGATCGCGTCCTGCGCAGCCTTGAGCATTGCGGGCGGCCCGTCTTCGTCGGGGAAGCCCTGGCCCAGATTGACCGCCCCGACCCGGGCAGCCAGCGCCGACATCTCGGCGAACACTGTGGTCGCGTAGGGCCGCAGCCGCGACACCGTCATGGTGGTCGAGCCTAAAGGTGCCCGCCCGAGCGTGACCACAACGTCACGTTCGGCGCTCGGCGTGACTGCGGCGTCACGCTCAGGCGCTGCTGTCTCCCAACCAACAGGTTGGCCGGGGCCCCTGTTAGGGTGTCGGCTGGAGGACTAGCGTTCCCCGTTGGACGATCTTCGACCGTTCTCCCAAACCCATTCGCGAAGAGGAAGCTCAGATGTCCGAAGAAGCCTTCATCTATGAAGCCATCCGCACACCGCGCGGCAAGCAGCGCAACGGATCGTTGCACGAAGTCAAGCCACTGGATCTGGTGGTCGGGTTGATCGAGGAGCTTCGCAACCGTTTCCCCGACCTGGACGAGACGCTGATCAGCGACCTCATCCTCGGGGTGGTTACACCGGTCGGAGATCAGGGCGGTGACATCGCGCGGACGGCGGTGCTGGCCGCCGGGATGCCCGACACCACCGGTGGGGTGCAGCTCAACCGGTTCTGCGCGTCCGGCCTGGAAGCGGTGAACACCGCCGCGCAGAAGGTGCGTTCCGGCTGGGACGATCTGGTGCTGGCCGGCGGTGTGGAGTCGATGAGCCGGGTGCCGATGGGTTCAGACGGCGGTGCGTGGGCGCTGGACCCGGCGACGAACTATGACTTGGGTTTCGTGCCGCAGGGCATCGGTGCGGACCTGATCGCCACCCTGGAAGGTTTCTCCCGCGAAGACGTCGACGCCTATGCGGTGCGCAGCCAGGAGAAGGCTGCCGCGGCGTGGTCGGGCGGCTACTTCGCCAAGTCGGTGGTGCCGGTGCGCGATCAGAACGGCCTGCTGATTCTCGACCACGACGAGCACATGCGGCCCGACTCGACCGTGGCGGGTCTGGGCAAGCTGAAGCCCGCCTTCGAAGGGATCGCGGCGCTGGGCGGTTTCGACGACGTGGCGCTGCAGAAGTACCACTGGGTGGAGAACATCAACCACGTGCACACCGGCGGCAACAGTTCCGGCATCGTGGACGGCGCCGCGCTGGTGCTGGTCGGTTCAGAAATGGCGGGGGCTGCCGTCAATGTCACGCCGCGGGCGCGCATTGTGGCGACCGCGACCAGCGGATCCGAGCCCACCATCATGTTGACCGGACCGACGCCGGCGACCCGCAAGGTGCTCGACCGGGCCGGGCTGAGCGTCGACGACATCGACTTGTTCGAGCTCAACGAGGCGTTCGCGTCGGTGGTGCTCAAGTTCCAGAAAGATCTGAACATTCCCGATGAGAAGCTCAACGTCAACGGCGGCGCCATCGCGATGGGTCACCCGCTGGGCGCCACCGGCGCGATGATTCTCGGCACCATGGTCGACGAACTCGAGCGCCGCGACGCGCGCCGCGCGCTGGTGACGCTGTGCATCGGCGGTGGGATGGGCGTGGCCACCATCATCGAGCGAGTCTGAGAAGAGGGTCGAAAGAAGATGGCAGAGAACACGATTACGTGGGACAAGGATGGCGACGGGATCGTCACGCTGACCCTGGACGACCCCACGGGGTCGGCCAACGTGATGAACGAACACTACATCGAGTCGATGGGCAAAGCCGTCGAACACCTTGTAGCCGAACAAGATTCGGTTATCGGGGTGGTGATCACCAGCGCCAAGAAAACCTTCTTCGCCGGTGGCGACCTGACCGCCATGGCAAAAGCCAAGCCAGAGGACGCCGGGCAGTTCTTCGACACGGTGGAGACCGTCAAAAAGCAGCTCCGCACCTTGGAGACCTTCGGTAAGCCCGTCGTCGCCGCCATCAACGGCGCGGCGCTCGGTGGGGGACTGGAGATCGCGCTGGCGTGTCATCATCGCATCGCCGCCGACGTCAAGGGCAGCCAAATCGGGCTGCCCGAGGTGACGCTGGGACTGCTGCCCGGCGGGGGCGGTGTGACGCGCACCGTACGGATGCTCGGCATTCAGAACGCGTTCGTCGGCGTGCTGGCCCAGGGCACTCGGTTCAAGCCGGTCAAGGCCAAGGAGACAGGCCTGATCGACGAGGTTTTGCCGACCGTCGAAGAGTTGGTGCCCGCCGCCAAGGCGTGGATCAAGGCCAACCCCGACGCGCACGAGCAGCCGTGGGACAAAAAGGGTTACAAGATGCCCGGCGGTACCCCGGCGTCGCCGTCGCTGGCGGCCATCCTGCCGTCGTTCCCGTCGAATCTGCGCAAGCAACTCAAGGGTGCGCCCATGCCGGCGCCGCGGGCCATCCTGGCCGCCGCGGTCGAAGGTGCCCAGGTCGAGTTCGACACCGCGACCCGCATCGAAAGCCGCTACTTCGCTTCGCTGGTCACCGGTGTGGTGGCCAAGAACATGATTCAGGCGTTTTTCTTCGACCTGCAGCACATCAACTCCGGCGGGTCGCGGCCCGAAGGCATCGGCAAGACCCCGATCAACAAAATCGGTGTCCTGGGTGCGGGCATGATGGGCGCCGGCATCGCCTACGTTTCGGCCAAAGCCGGCTTCGATGTGGTTCTCAAAGACGTCAGCCCGGAAGCCGCTCAAAAGGGCAAGGGCTACTCCGAGAAGCTGGAAGCCAAAGCGCTGCAACGCGGTCGCACCACGGAAGAGAAGTCGAAGGCGCTGCTGGCCCGCATCACCCCGACGGCCGACCCCGGCGACCTCAAGGGCGTCGACTTCGTGATCGAGGCGGTTTTCGAAAACCAGGACCTCAAGCACAAGGTGTTCCAGGAGATCGAAGACGTCGTCGAGCCCAATGCGGTACTCGGCTCGAACACTTCGACGCTGCCGATCACCGGGCTGGCGACCGGCGTCAAACGCCAGGAGGACTTCATCGGGATCCACTTCTTCTCACCGGTGGACAAGATGCCGTTGGTGGAGATCATCAGAGGTGAGAAAACCTCCGACGAGGCGCTGGCCCGGGTGATCGACTACACGCTTGCGATCGGCAAGACCCCGATCGTGGTTAACGACAGCCGCGGGTTCTTCACCTCCCGCGTCATCGGCACCTTCGTCAACGAGGCGCTGGCCATGCTCGGCGAGGGCGTCGCGCCGGCCAGCATCGAGCACGCCGGCAGCCAGGCCGGCTACCCGGCGCCGCCGCTGCAACTCTCCGACGAACTCAACCTCGAACTCATGCACAAGATCGCGACTGCGACCCGCAAGGGCGTCGAAGACGCCGGCGGAACTTACGAACCGCACCCGGCGGAAGCCGTCGTCAAGAAGATGATCGAGATCGGACGGCCGTCGAGGTTGAAGGGCGCCGGCTTCTACGAGTACGTCGACGGCAAGCGGACCGGTCTGTGGTCGGGACTGCGCGAAACGTTTCACTCGGGCGCCTCTCAGCCGCCGCTGCAGGACATGATCGACCGGATGCTGTTTGCCGAGGCGCTGGAGACGCAGAAGTGTTTGGACGAGGGCGTGTTGACGTCGACCGCGGACGCGAACATCGGTTCGATCATGGGGATCGGGTTCCCGCCGTGGACCGGTGGCTCGGCGCAGTACATCACCGGTTTCCCCGGTGGGAAGGGTGCGTTCGTCGCCCGCGCCCGCGAGCTGGCCGCCAAGTACGGCGAGCGGTTCCTGCCGCCGGACTCGCTGAGGTGAGTCAGGTCTGACGCTGAAATAGGTAATACCGCGCCCGCCGTTTGTCGGCTCGGTCGGACTCTTTCTCGTCGCCGGAGGACAGCAAGGTCCACCCTCGGACGAATCGTCGTTCCATCTCTTTAGGGTCGACCCCGCGCACGCCCACCGTGCCGCGCGGAACGAACGCGACGATGAACAGTCGTGCGCCGGGTGCCGCCACGGCGCTGACCTCTCCGACGTACGCGTCGCGATCGGCGTCGCTCATGTTGTGCAGACAGCCGTTGTCGACGATCAAAGCGAAGCCCGCACCGACGCCGGCTTGAGTGAGGCGCGTGACATCTGCGTGGACGAAACCGACCTTCACGCCGGCGGCGTGGGCCTTTGTGCGTGCCTTTGCCAGCGCCTTCGGCGTGAAGTCGACCCCGGTGACTTGCCATCCGTGCCGAGCCAAGTAAATCGACGAGTCTCCCGTGCCGCACCCGACGTCAAGGGCCGACCCCGGTGAAGCGTCGGCTCCCTCGATGAGTTCTCGCAACATTGCGGACTGTGGATGGCCGTCCCAGGGAGTGAAGCCGATGGCGTAGAAGATCCGGAACAAGGTTTGTCGAGAAGCCATGACCTCACGGTAGGCGGGTCACTGCAGACGGACACGGCCGGCGTTACACGCGTTGCCGAAGCGGCACCCGGCGATGCGGGCCCGGATATCAACACCCGCGTCGCAATCTCCCCGCTTACCTCGTCGGTTCTCGGTGCGCTGGCCGCGCTGGGCGGGACCTGGCTAGAGTCCCAGCTATGCGTTTCGGACTCTTCATTCCGCAGGGTTGGCGACTCGATCTGGTCGGCATCGATCCAGTCAAGCACTGGTCGGTGATGCGCGACTTGGCTGCCTACGCCGACGGCAGCCGGTGGGATTCACTATGGGTATACGACCACTTCCACACCGTGCCGATGCCGACCGGGGAGGCCACCCACGAGGCGTGGACGCTGATGTCGGCGTACGCCGCGACCACCTCGCGCATCAAGCTCGGCCAGATGTGCACGGCAATGAGCTACCGCAACCCCGTCTACCTGGCGAAGGTGGCGGCCACCGCCGACATCATCTCCGGTGGCCGCATCCAGATGGGCATCGGCGGCGGCTGGTACGAACACGAATGGCGGGCCTACGGATACGGGTTTCCGTCGGCCCGCGTCCGGCTCGCCCGACTGGACGAGGGTGTGCAGATCATGCGGGACGCCTGGCGCGACGGGAAAGTGACCTTTGCCGGTAAGGAATATCAGGTTGACGGCGCAATGGTGGAGCCGAAACCCCTGCAGCACAACGGTATTCCGCTGTGGATTGCCGGTGGCGGGGAGAAGGTGACGCTGCGGATCGCGGCGAAGTACGCGGATTACACCAATTTCACCCCGGAGCCTGACGCGTTTACGCACAAGTCCGAAGTGTTGGCTCAGCACTGCCGCGACGTGGGCACTGACTTCGACGCCATCGTCCGCTCGGCCAACTTCACCGCCGTCGTCGGCACGTCAGACGCCGACATCAAAGACCGGCTGCAGCGAGTACGGGACCGCATGGTCGGCTATGTGCCGGAGGCCGTCGCCGACGCGATGGTTGCCGCCGGCGGAGGCCCAGATCCGGCCACGGGCACACCGGAACAGGTGATCGAGCGAATCGCGAAGATCCGCGACCTTGGGTGCGAGTATGCGATCTGCTATTTCCCGGAGGCCGCGTACGACCGTTCCGGCATCGAGCTGTTCGAACGCGAAGTCATCCCCGCGCTCAGCTAGTCGCCGGCGATGAGCCCGCCGTGACACAGCCAGGCGTGCCGGCTGGACGTCGCCGGCGTCGCCAGTTCGTCGCCGCAACGCGGACCATCGTCGGTGGGTACATGAGGCTGGCGGGCGGGTTGGAGAAGCCGGCGACCCTGAAGAAGTTTGTCGCGACGACACTGTCGATTTCGGCGGCGGCCTGCACCCGATCAACGTATTTGTTGGTCAGCCGCACCGACAAGGGTCGCGGCCCGTTGACCTCGGGCATGTTCAGATCGCCGCCGACTGCGAGTTGCCACGCCACCCCGATGGGTTTGGCGGCGGCACGGAAGTACCTAGCGGCAAGTCCGTCTGGGTTGCCGCTCAAGCAGCGCTTGAGCGCCATCGCCTGCAACGCGGCCACCGTCATACCTTGGCCGTAGAGAGGATTGAAACTGCATATCGCATCCCCGAAAACCAAGAGGCCGGCCGGGAATCGGCGCATCTTGTCATAACGGCGCCAGCGGCTGGACGGTGTTCGGTACCGTGTCACGTCACCGAGTGGCTCGGCGTGCCGAAGCGCCTCGAGAACCTGGGGCGGCGTGAAGTTCTTCATGAACGTCAGCATGCCCGGCAAATCGGCCGGCGGCTCCCGTCCGACCATTCCGACCACGGTCAGCAACCACGTGTCGTGCTCATAGGTGAATAACGCCATCGCGGTAGGCCTTCCGGGGACGGGCCCCACGAGCGTGAGCACCTCGTTGTACTCACCGGGCGGAATCCGCAGCAATTGGCTCGAATACACAAGTCGCACGACCACCTCTTGCTCGACCGGCCGACCGTAGCCCAGGTGTTCCAAAAACGACGGTGTGCGAGAGCCGCGGCCCGTGGCGTCCACCACCAAATCCGCAGTGAGAGACTGCTGGTCGCCGCCTTCGTGCGCGGTGACCAGCACTCCGGTGACGTGGCTTCGGTCGGCATCAGAGGTCAATCCGACAACGTCGTGGCCTTCCAACAGCGTGACGTTTGGAATGAGACGTACGCAACGACGAACGTGGTCCTCCAGCAAAGGCCGGCTGGGATAATACACACTATCGCGAGGCTGGAAACCACGCATGATTCCCGATCGGACGAATTGGTGTCCGCCAAACGACAAAATGGCTTTCGAGAAGTCGCCGTTGTCCCACACAACGCAGCCGTTGCTCACCAGCTCGGCCAGCACGCCGGGGAACAATTCGTCGAGGATCTGCGAACCACGAGGCCAGAGCGCATGGACGTGACTGCCCTGCGGTACGCCGCGCCGCTGTGCGACCTCGGTCGGCAACACATCGCGTTCGACGACGGTGACGGTCCGGTAGAAATCTGACAGCACTCTGGCGGCGAGGAGGCCGCTCATGCTCGCCCCGAGAACGACGGCATGCTCACCGATGTTCGCCATGTGCAGCTCCTAATTCATGAATAAGCAGCAACATACCGCTGGGGCGGCCTAGTTTTGTCGACTTCTCGCGGCAGACGATCGGAATTCTGGCGGGTGCGGTCCTCTTCGCCTTTAAATCGCCGGGCCCAAGAGGTCGTCGGCGTCGCGGATGACATAGCCGTAGCCCTGCTCGGCCAGAAACCGCTGCCGGTGCGCCGCGTACTCGGCGTCCAGACTGTCGCGGGCGACCACTGAGTAGAACACCGCGCCGCCGCCGTCGGCCTTCGGCCGCAGCAATCGGCCCAACCGCTGCGCCTCTTCCTGACGGGACCCGAACGTACCTGAAACCTGAACCGCCACAGCGGCTTCCGGCAGGTCGATGGAGAAGTTGGCCACTTTGGACACCACGAGTGTGGTGATGTCGCCGCGGCGAAACCCGTCGTAAAGCGCTTCACGTTCGGCCGTCTTGGTCGACCCCTGAATCACCGGCGCGTCGAGTACCACGCCGAGCTCATCGAGCTGATCCAGGTAGGCCCCGATCACCAGCGTCTGCTCGCCGGGGTGTTTGCCCAGAATCGACTGAACGACGGCGACCTTCGAATGCGCCGTCGAGCACACCCGGTAGCGTTCGTCGGCGTCGGCGGTGGCATATACCATCCGTTCGCTGTCGGTGAGCGTGACCCGGACTTCGATGCATTCCGCCGGCGCGATCCAGCCCTGAGCCTCGATGTCCTTCCACGGCGCGTCGTAGCGTTTCGGGCCGATCAGCGAGAACACGTCGCCTTCGCGACCGTCCTCGCGAATCAGGGTGGCGGTCAAGCCCAGCCGCCGCCGGGACTGCAGATCGGCGGTCATCCGAAACACCGGCGCGGGCAGCAGATGGACCTCGTCGTAGATGATCAGCCCCCAGTCGCGGGTGTCGAATAGTTCCAGATGGCGATACTCGCCTTTGGTGCGGCGAGTGATGACCTGATAGGTCGCGATGGTGACCGGTCTGACCTCCTTGCGTTCCCCGGAGTACTCGCCGATCTCGTCTTCGGTCAGCGACGTGCGCGACATCAACTCTCGTTTCCACTGGCGACCCGCGACGGTGTTCGTGACCAGAATCAACGTCGTGGCACTGGCTTTGGCCATCGCGGCCGCACCGACCAGTGTCTTACCCGCCCCGCACGGCAACACCACCACACCTGAGCCGCCCGCCCAGAACGACTCGGCAGCCAGCTCCTGGTAGTCACGCAGATGCCAGTTGTCCTGTCGCAGGCTGATCGGGTGAGCTTCACCGTTGACGTAACCGGCCAAGTCTTCGGCCGGCCAACCGATCTTGAGCAGCATCTGCTTGACCCGGCCACGCTCGCTTGGATGCACGATGACGGTGTCGTCGTCGAGACGGGTGCCCAGCATCGGTGCAATCTTCTTGTTGCGCAGCACTTCCTCGAGCACCGCGCGGTCATAGCTGATCAGCGTCAAACCGTGCGCAGGATGCTTCACCAACTGCAGCCGGCCGTAGCGGGCCATGGTGTCGACAACATCCACCAGCAAAGGCTGCGGGACGGCGTAGCGGGAGAAGCTGACCAGGGCGTCGACCACTTGCTCGGCGTCGTGGCCGGCGGCGCGGGCGTTCCACAGCGCCAGCGGTGTGATCCGGTAGGTGTGGATGTGTTCTGGCGCGCGTTCCAACTCGGCGAACGGCGCGATGGCCGCGCGTGCTGCGCCGGCAAGCTCGTGGTCGACCTCGAGCAGCACCGTTTTGTCGGACTGCACGATCAGGGGTCCGTCGTTGGTCATACGGATGATTATCCGCCGTCCCCTGACATTTACCGCCGCTCCTCCTCATCGCTTCGCTCTGCATCGTCGCCGTCCTCTGACGTTTACCGCCGCTCCTCCTCATCGCTTCGCTCTGCATCGTCGCCGGCGGACATGACCGAGGTGATGCGGTGAATGGCAAACTCCCGCGCGCGCCCCGACGTCGAATCGAAAGCCACCAGTTGGCCGCCCACCACCGTCACCGGCATCACCACCCGCTGCGTGGCCAGCCCAGCGGCGTCGACGTAGCTGATCACCACCGTGTCGCCGTCCTGGGCGGCGCGCTGCAGCAGCGACATCGCGACAGCCGGATCGACCCGGGTATGAGCGAACGGTGCGGCGCTGACTTTTCGTAACACCGCCACCACCCCGCTCAAGGTCTCGCGGCTCGGGCGCGATATCGGGCGGGACGGCCGGCGCTGCGGAGGGGTGGGCACCCGGGCACCGCGGGCGCGGATGTCGACGATGGCGCCGGTGGCATCCTCAGCGGCCGGAGCAAAGCCCGCCTCCCGTAGCGCGGCCAGCACTTCGGTAATCGGTGCCTGCGTTATCGCCACCGTCGGTGCCAGCACCCGCAGTTGCACGTCGGCGGCGGCGGGCGCGGTGACCGCCTGAGCGAGCAGCGTGGGGTCTTCACACCGTACGAACGACGCTGCCATGCCGATGCGCAGCTGCCCGTGCCGGCGCGCAACATCGTCGATCAAGTAGGTCAATCTCTGCGGCACCGGGGTTTTGGAGTGCCCGGTGAACAAAGCGTGCAGCCCGTCGGCGCTCTTGCCGATGTCGAGCGCATGCCTGATCGATGCTTCACTGACCCGATAAACCATTGCAACACCTGCGGATTCGACGGTAGCGACGGCGTTCAGCTGCTCGGCGAGTTCGCGCTTCAACGGCCCGGGCACCACGACCGTCAAATCGGCCTGTACCAGGAAGTGGTCGATCGGCTTGGGCAGCGCACGGTTCATCGCGTCGACTACATCGGCGTCGCCGGCCAGCAGCGCGCGGCCCGGGGTGCTGATCGCCCCGCGACCGATGAGTCCCATCATGTGCGCTTCGGCCAGCTGGTCTGCGATCGGACCCGGTTGCAGCCGCTTAGCCCATCGCGGCCGTCGCCACACCAGCGCCGTAGACGCGGAGCTCTCGTCAACTCTGCTGCCGGGCGGCAACCCGGCCAGCATGCTCAGCAATAGCCGGCGGTCCAGCGGGGCCGCCGTCGAGTACACCGAATCTGACAGCGCGCCATACGGTTTGGCGTCCGGCCCTCGGGTGCCGATCAATGACGGACGGGCCGGCAGGTCGAGCCAGGTGCTGGCCAGCAGACGCCAGCGCTCAGCGGTAGGCGCCTCGGCGAACCGGTCGGCGGCCACCGTCGGCGCCCAGTACGGTCCGTCGCCGTCAAGCGGAGGCGGGTCGGGCTTACCGCTGGCGATCAGACCGGCCGCCGCGGCAAGTTCGAGGGTCAGTCCCAACCGTGCATCGTTGATTGCGGTGACCTTGGCCAACCGCTTGAGTTCCCGTACCCCGAGGCCGCCGCTGCGTAGTTCGGGCACGGGTGCGGCGCTGAATGTGTCGAGCAGCAGGTCGAGCTCACGCAGCAAGTCGACAACCGCGCCGGCCGCGGTGGCGTCGACGTCGGCCGAGGTGGTGGTCGCAACGACCGGGTCGGGCGGTGTCAGCTGGGCCGGGCCGAACCGGTCGCCCCGCAACACATGCCCGACCTGGCGAGGCAGGATCACCGTCTCCGCATCCATCCGGCGCAGCAGGCCCACCGTCAGCAGGCGCGGCACCGGCCGGTCCGACGGCGCGCCCGGTGCGGCGTCCCGGGTGCGTCCCATCGGCGAACCCTCGACCAGCCTGTTCAGCACCTGTGACTGCGGCTCGTCGAGATCGTCGAGCAACTCGGCGATTTGCTCCGCCGTACGCGACTCGTCCTCCAGGGTCACCTGCCCGGGATGCCACGGCAACCCACTGCCGGCGTCGACGGCGACCCGTACTTCAGTGTCGCCCCACACCAGGGCCCGTTCGCGCAAGTCGTCTAACGCGGCGGTCACAGCTGTCTCAGGTGCCCGCTCTCCGACCACAGTGAGCAGTTTGGCGACCGGGACCCCGGTCGTATCGGCGCGCAGCACCAGCAAGGCGTCGATTACCGCCAGGCGCAGGAAATCCAGCTCGTCACAGGCGGCCTTGACAGATTGCCGGGCCTGAGCGCGGGCGGCCAGCGCGGCGACGCTGCCCGGCGGTGGTTGCGCCAGATCCGGCCGCAGTTCCAGCAGACGGACCAGCCGTTCGTCGGGCAAGTCGGCCAGCCATGACCCCAGCGCCACGCCGGGGGTGTATTCGGTCATCGCTGACCAGCGTAAAACAGCCCGGCGGTCGCGCGCCGCGAGCGACCAACACCGACCCCGTCGGCAAAGACCTGTCAGAATGGAACGCGTGGCTGATAACGCGGACGAGAAATCGCGGAAAACCAAATACGTCGACAATGGGTGGCCGGCGTCGGACCCCGACGATCATCCGGTGAGTGAGCTGGCGAGCGATCGGGTGGGTGCCCTGTCTCCCTTCGGCGACGTCAACTTTCCGGTGCCTTCCGACGACCTGCCCTACCTTCACCCGGTCACCGTCGTCAATCGGTAGGCGGTGACAGTGGTGTCGGGCGCCGATGCGCTTTCGCACGTCGACGAGCGCGGACAGGCGCACATGGTCGACGTGACCGAGAAGCACGCAACCCGGCGCACCGCCATAGCGGCCGGCGCCGTGCGCACGTGTGTCGAGGTGGTGTCGCTGATCATTGCCGGTGGGCTGCCCAAGGGTGATGCGCTGGCCACCGCGCGGGTCGCGGGCATTCTGGCTGCCAAGCGCACCAGCGACCTGATCCCGCTGTGTCACCAATTGGCGCTAACCGGTGTCGACGTCGACTTCACCGCGGCAGGCTCGACCATCGAGATCCGCGCAACCGTGCGCAGCACCGACCGCACGGGGGTGGAGATGGAGGCGCTGACCGCGGTCAGTGTTGCGGCTTTGACGCTTTACGACATGATCAAGTCGGTGGACCCGGCCGCCCTTATCGACGACATCCGGGTCCTGCGCAAAGACGGCGGACGCGGCGGAACCTGGACGCGGTGATCAGTCCACGCTCGGCTCGGATCGTCATTGCCTCCACCCGGGCAGCGGCCGGTGTCTATGCGGACCGAAGCGGTCCGATCATCGCGGACTGGTTGAGGCAACGTGGGTTCGACTCGGCGCAGCCGCAGGTGGTTCCCGACGGCGAGCCGGTCGGACAGGCACTGCGCGAGGCGGTCAGCGCCGGTGCTGACGTGGTGATTACCTCCGGTGGGACCGGAATCTCGCCCACGGATCACACCCCGGCTCAGACCACAGCCGTGCTGGACTACGAGGTGCCTGGCCTGGCCGACGCAATCCGGCGCTCCGGGCTGCCGGAAGTGCCGACCTCAGTGCTGTCGCGCGGCCTATGCGGCGTGGCCGGCCGAACCCTGATCGTCAACCTGCCCGGCTCGCCCGGCGGCGTGCGCGACGGCCTCACGGTGCTCGCCGGCGTGCTCGACCACGCGCTGGACCAACTGGCCGGCAAAAACCACTCGGGTTGATGGCGCCACAGGTCCTGCGCGCTGAGCTGACCGGACAACTGATCGGCTTGGCCGAGCACGAGGCCCTGGTTGGTCACCACGCCGCAGGAGCCGTGGTCGGCTTCGTCGGCGTTATTCGCAACCACGACAGCGGCCGTCCGGTGCTGCGGCTGGAGTACTCCGCCCATCCCTCGGCCGGCCAGGTGCTCCATGACGTGGTCAACGCCATCGCCGCGCGGTCACCCGACGTGCGGGCCGTCGCCGCCAGCCACCGCGTCGGCGTCCTGCAGATCGGGGAGGCGGCCCTGGTGGCCGCTGTTGCCGCCGACCATCGCCGGGCCGCGTTCGAGACCTGTGCCCGGCTGGTCGACGCGATCAAGGAGCAGTTGCCGGTGTGGAAGCACCAGTTCTTCGCCGACGGAACCGACGAATGGGTCGGCTCTGCTTAGCGTTAGCGGCGATCGGCCTAGCGCAGCTGTCCGAGGCTGTTCAGGGCGCTGTTGGGATTGATGCCCTGCGACTGGATCGCCTGCCACAGGTTCTGCACGAAACCACCGTCGATGTTCGGCAGCGCGGCCGGCAGACCGTTGGTCGGCATGTTCGCCGGCTCGAGAGCAGGCGGCACCTGCAGGTCGTGCATTGTCGACCCGGCGGAGACGATCGGATCGACCGGTGCCGCAGCGGGGTCTAATGGCGCTGGCGCGATTCTCCAGGACGACACCGTGCCGGCCTGGTGGACATCGCCCGGAGCGGCGTCGTCGGCAGGTGCCGACTCGGGCTCATCGCCCGGCGCGGGATCGAGGGCGTCGGCGGGCTGCTGTGCTGCGGCGTCGACGACGACGGGGCCGTCCGGTGCCGGGGCGGGCTCGTCGCCCGGCGCGGGATCGAGGGCGTCGGCGGGTTGCTGTGCTGCGGCGTCGACGACGACGGGGCCGTCCGGTGCCGGGGCGGGCTCGTCACCCGGCGCGGGATCGGTGACAGCAACAGGCTCGTCGGGAGCCGGCTCGTCGGCCGGAGCGGGCTCGGGTGCAGCAGGTTCGTTGGCACTGGCTAGTTCGACTGCCGGTGCCGGCTCGTCAGCGGGCGGCAAGTCCTCCGGTGGCGCAGGCGCATCCAGCGCAGCGAGCTCAGGTTCCGCGTCCGGTTTGATCGGCGCGGGATCGGCGAGGACATTGCGCGGGGTCGCCGCGGACAGCCCGTGGCCGCACACCGGCCACGCACCACGGCCCTGAGTTGCCAGGACCCGCTCGGCGACCGCGATCTGCTGAGCCCGGGAGGCCTGGTTGGCTGACGGGGCGAATTGACCGCCGCCGTGGGCGGCCCACGTGCCTTGGTTGAACTGAAGTCCGCCGTGGTACCCGTTGCCGGTGTTGATCGCCCAGTTGCCGCCGGATTCACAGCCGGCTACTCGGTCCCATTCGCTGTCGGTCGCCGCGAAAGCATTGGCGGCGAAGGCGACGCCACCGCCACCGATCACAGCTCCGGTAACCGCGATCTTGGCGACGCTGATGCCCGATTGTTTTGGCTTACGATGCCGTCCGCTCATAAGTGCGCACAAATCCTCTCTTTGAACGCGCCTGCGGGGTCAGCTGTCGGGTTCGGGCTGGAGAGGTTGCCCGGCCGACGTCGCACCGCAAAGAACGGCGTCGGCTTCACCCCAAGGAGCCGCGGGCGGCTCCAGGTCCGATTCGGGTGGACGTTGGGTCCCCCGCCTCCATCCATCGGGTGTCGGTTTCCCTGGCCTACTGGATGGAACTCGGCGCTGTAGGAGGGAAGGCGCACCGCCGAAGGAAGCTCGGTGTGCCCGCGGAGAACGGTAACGGCTCAACTTGAGCCCGTCATGTTTTGGTCAGTCCGGCGTTTCGTCTCCGGGCAAGCCGGAAAACACCAGGAAGCGGTCGCGTCCGCGCAGGTCACCGCCGACGAAATCGAGCCGTTGCCGCCTCGTGATCAAACCGTTATGTGGCGGAAATCACAGTCATCCGCCGGCGAATGGCGGCAGCACATCGACCGTCTCTGCGGATTTGACGGTCCGGACGGTCGCCGCCGCGCTGCTAACGGCGATCCCGTCGCACAGATAAGAGCAGCGGCTCAGCACCGTCGATAGTCGCGGGTTGCGCTCGGCAAGGCGGTGCACCACCTCGGCGACAGTGGTGCCGGGCCGCACGGTCAGCGTCTCGGACTCGGTGCCGGCAGCAGCTCGCGCCGCTGCGAAGTACCGCACAAAAACCTGGATCTCGCGCGGGTCAGTCGGCTTGACCGCTGGCTCAGCCACCAATCGCACTCATCGGGCGGTCGGGCTGAACGAAATCTGGGCCGTTGATGCCGTGCCCGGCAGCCTTCCGCCACATTGCGGCACGCCAGGCCGTTTCAATGACTTCATCACCCGCGCCTCGGCGCAGCAGCCGCCGAAGGTCGGTTTCTTCGGCGGCGAACAGGCAGTTGCGGATCTGCCCGTCGGCGGTCAGCCGACTGCGGTCACATTGCGAGCAGAACGCGTGGGTCACTGACGCGATGACGCCGATCTTGCCGGCGGGGCAATCCCGGTCTGCGTCGACGAGCCACAGCTCAGCAGGCGCCGATCCCCTCGGTGCCGGGTCTGCTCGCAGCCGAAACTCCCGCCGCAGCACCGCCAGCACCTCGTCGGTGCTCGGCCCCGCGCCGCGGCGCCAGCGATGCCCGGCGTCCAGCGGCATCTGCTCAATCAACCGCAACTGATATCCGCCCCGCAGGCAGAACCGCAGCAGATCGACGATGCTGTCCGCAGTGGTGCCCGGCACCAGCACCGCGTTCACCTTGATCGGCTGCAGCCCGGCGGCCTGCGCCGCCGCCAAGCCGGCCAGCACGTCGTCAAGCCGGTCTCGCCTCGTGACAGCTGCGAACTGGACGCGGTCCAAAGTGTCCAGTGAAACGTTGACGCGGTCCAGTCCAGCATTGGCCAGCGCGGCGGCCCGGTGAGCCAACCCGAGACCGTTAGTGGTCAACGCAATCTCCGGGCGGGGGCGCAGTGCGGCAGTCGCCGCAATGACCTGTTCGAGGTGGCCCGCCAGCAAGGGCTCTCCGCCGGTGAACCGCACGTTGGTTACGCCGAGTCGGGTGACCGCGACGCGCAACAGCCGGGCCAGCTCGTCGGGCCGCAGCACCTGATCGCCGGGCAGCCAGTCCAAGCCCTGCGCCGGCATGCAGTAGGTGCAGCGCAGATTGCAGCGGTCAGTCAGCGACACCCGCAGGTCGGTGGCGGCCCGGCCGAAGGTGTCGACCAGCGGTCCAGCGGTGGGCATGCTCGTCGCGGCGGTGTGACCGCTGCGACGTCGCACCGTCGGCACCCCCAGCATGGTGACGCTCATATGTGCAGCCGATCCGATCGCGGCGACGAGCCGGCCGGGACGATTTGCTTGCCCAGCGGCACTAACGAAACCGGGATCAGCTTGAGGTTGGCCAACGCCAGCGGAAGGCCGACAATAGTCAACGCCATCGCCACGGCGGTCGTCAGATGGCCGATGGCCAGCCAAAATCCACACAGCACGATCCAGATCACGTTTCCGACGAGGGCGCCGTCACCGGCGCCCGGCTTGTCGACAATCGTGCGCCCGAACGGCCACAACGTGAACGATGCGATGCGCAGCGCGGCGAAGCCGAACGGAATGGTGATGATGAGCAAAAAGCAGATTAGCGCTGCCAGCAGGTAGCCGAGCGCTAGCCAAATGCCGCCGAAGACCAACCAGATGACGTTCAGGATCAGGCGCATTTCTCCTCCAACGGTGACCCCAACCCTACCGAGAAACCGGGATGCTCCGCTGGCGGTCACCCGAGTAGCATCAGCAGTCAAAAGCGTCCTGCGCAGGCGGGACGCTTCCTTGTGTGGCCCTTCGAAAATCTTCAGACATCATCAGACAAGCAGGTGAGACCAGTGCCGACAGGCAAGGTGAAATGGTACGACGCCGCTAAGGGCTTCGGCTTCCTGTCGCAGGAGGACGGCGACGACGTTTACGTCCGGTCCTCGGCGTTGCCTGCTGGTGTCGAAGGGCTCAAGGCGGGGCAGCGCGTCGAATTCGGGGTGGCTTCCGGTCGGCGGGGCCCGCAAGCGCTGAGCCTCAAACTGATCGACCCGCCGCCGAGTCTGACACGCAGCCGCCGGGAAACCCCGTCCGTCGAGCACAAGCACAACCCGGACGAACTGCACGGCATGGTCGAAGACATGATCACCCTGCTGGAGAGCACAGTGCAGCCCGAGTTACGAAAAGGTCGTTATCCCGACCGCAAAACTGCACGGCGGGTCTCAGAGGTGGTCAAGGCGGTGGCCCAGGAATTGGACGCTTAGCTCGGCGACGGTGCGGGCCGTGCGCTTCCCCAGGAGGAGTCTGGCAAGTCGCCACAGTGCACGATTCACAACCGCCATGATCGTCAAATCGGTGATGTGCAGGCACCGCTGGCCGCAGACTGGGAGCGGTAGTCCTGGGAGTCCTGGCACGAGAGGGTGGCCGCAATGACGCAGCAAGCTCACGTCACCGAAGAACAAGCACGGGCGGTTGCCGAGGAGTCGCGGGAAAGTGGCTGGGAGAAACCGTCCTTCGCCAAGGAACTGTTTCTCGGCCGGTTCCCGCTGGAGCTGATCCACCCGTTTCCGCAGCCCTCGAAGGACGAGGGTTCGCGCACTGAGGCCTTCTTGGACAAGCTGCGCGAATTCCTCATGACGGTGGACGGCGCCGTAATCGAACGCGACGCTGAGATCCCTGGTGAATATGTCAAAGGTTTGGCGAACCTCGGGTGCTTCGGCATGAAGATCCCGTCGGAATACGGCGGCCTGAGCCTGTCTCAGGTCGGCTACAACCGGGCGCTGATGCTGGTGTCGAGTGTGCATCCCAGCCTTGGGGCGCTGCTGTCGGCGCACCAGTCGATCGGTGTGCCCGAGCCGCTCAAGCTCGCCGGGACGCCCGAGCAGAAGGCGACATTCTTGCCCCGCTGTGCGGCCGGCGCCGTTTCGGCGTTTCTGCTCACGGAGCCGGACGTGGGCTCCGATCCTGCACGTCTTGCCTCGACCGCAACGCCGGTCGACGACGGGCAGACCTACGAACTCGAGGGCGTCAAACTGTGGACAACCAACGGCGTAGTCGCCGATTTACTGGTGGTGATGGCCACGGTCCCTAAAAGCGAAGGGCACCGAGGCGGGATCAGTGCCTTCGTGGTCGAAGCCGACTCGCCCGGCATCACCGTTGAGCGGCGCAATCGGTTCATGGGGCTGCGCGGAATCGAAAACGGCGTCACGCGGCTGCATGGCGTACGCGTGCCCAAGAAGAACCTGATCGGACGCGAAGGCGACGGCCTGAAGATCGCGCTGACCACTTTGAACGCCGGACGACTCGCCATTCCCGCGATCGCCACCGGTGCGTCGAAGTGGTCGCTGAAAATTGCCCGCGAGTGGTCTGCCGAACGGGTGCAGTGGGGCAAGCCGGTCGGCAAGCATGAGGCGGTGGCCGGCAAGATCGCCTTCATCGCCGCCACGACATACGCGCTCGACGCGGTTCTGGAGCTGTCCGGCCAGATGGCCGATGAAGGCCGCAACGATATCCGGATCGAGGCGGCGCTGGCGAAGTTGTGGTCGAGCGAGATGTCCTGCGTGATCGCCGACGAGCTGTTGCAGATCCGCGGTGGCCGCGGCTACGAAACGGCTGCATCCCTGGCCGCTCGCGGTGAGCGCGCGGCGCCCGTCGAGCAATCGCTGCGGGATCTGCGGATCAACCGCATCTTCGAGGGATCCAGCGAGATCATGCGGCTGCTGATCGCGCGCGAGGCCGTGGACGCGCATCTCTCGGCCGCCGGTGACCTTGCCAAGCCGGACAGCGATCTGCGGCGAAAGGCGGCCGCAGCGGTCAATGCGAGCGGCTTCTACGCTAAGTGGTTGCCGCAGTTGGCTTTCGGTGAAGGTCAGCGCCCGACCTCCTTCCGGGAATTCGGCAAGCTGGCGACCCATTTGCGGTTCGTCGAGCGGTCGGCACGCAAATTAGCGCGCAACACCTTCTACGGGATGGCCCGCTGGCAGGCCAAGCTGGAGCAGAAGCAGCAGTTCTTGGGGCGGGTCGTCGACATCGGTGCGGAGTTGTTCGCGATGTCGGCGGCCTGCGTGCGTGCCGAATCCCAGCGCGTCGCGAACCAGGTGACCGGCCAGCAGGCTTACGAATTGGCCGGTGCGTTCTGCGAGCAAGCCACCCTGCGGGTGCAAGCCCTGTTCGACGCGCTGTGGACCAACACAGACAGCACCGACGTTGCGCTGACGCGCGAAGTGCTCGACGGCCGCTTCACCTGGCTCGAGGACGGGATCCTCGACCCGTCTGAGGGAACCGGACCCTGGATCGCGCACTGGGAACCAGGTGAGTCCACCGAGCCCAACCTCGCACGACGATTCCTCGACCTGATACCGGAGCTGCAGCCGTAGGCTGCTCAAGGTGGCTTCCTATGTGGCCGGTGGTGGCGAATTCAACCGGGATACCGGCTACATCACCACCCGCATCACCGCCGACGCGCGCGATGGCTACCCGGTTGAGCCCGATCGTTACCGGCTGATTGTCGCCCGCGCATGCCCGTGGGCCAACCGCGCGATCATCGTGCGCCGACTGTTGGGGCTGGAAAAGGTACTTTCCATTGGTTTCTGTGGCCCTGTCCACGACCAGCGCAGCTGGACTTTCGACCTGGACCCCGGCGGCGTCGACCCGGTACTGCAGATTCCGCGGCTGCGGGACGCCTATTTCAAACGGTTTACCGATTATCCGAAAGGTATCACCGTCCCGGCGATTGTCGATGTGCCGACCGGGGCGGTGGTGACCAACGATTTCGCGCAGCTGACGCTGGATTTGTCCACCGAGTGGACCGCTTACCACCGCGAGGGCGCGCCGCAGTTGTACCCCGAGCCGCTTCGTGCCGAGATCGACGAAGTGAGCAAAAGGGTCTACACCGAAATCAACAACGGGGTGTACCGCTGCGGCTTCGCCGGCTCACAGCAGGCCTACGAGGCGGCCTACGACCGGTTGTTCACCGCGCTGGACTGGGTGAGCGAGCGGCTCGACGGTCAGCGTTACCTGGTGGGCGACACCATCACCGAAGCCGACGTCCGACTGTTCACCACGCTGGCCCGTTTCGACCCGGTCTATCACGGACATTTCAAATGCAACCGACAGAAGCTGTCGGAGATGCCGGTGTTGTGGGCCTACGCCCGCGACCTGTTCCAGACGCCGGGCTTCGGTGACACCATCGACTTCGGGCAGATCAAGCAGCACTACTACATCGTGCACGCCGACATCAATCCCACCGGTATCGTGCCTAAGGGCCCCGACCTGACCGACTGGCTGACGTCGCACGCTCGAGAAACGTTGGGCGGCAGACCGTTTGGTGACGGGACGCCACCCGGCCCACCGGTCGGCGGCGAGCAGGTCCCCGCCTTGTAGCCCGCCGAACGTCGAGTTGTTGCCGGGAAACTCGTCATTTGGCGCAACGACTCGACGTTGGGCGGGTCTTCACGGCCGCCAGCCGGCGGCGACCAGCGCGCGGCGCACCCGCTCGACGACGACGTGCGGACGGTTTCGCAGCAGTTCGGCACTGACGCGAACAATGGTCCACCCGCGATCTTCCAACTCGGCGATCCGATCGATGTCGCGAGTGCGCTGGGCCGGGTCGGTCCAATGGTGTGCGCCGTCGAACTCCGCGGCGACTTTCCACTCCGCCCACCCCATGTCCAGGCGCGCCAACACCACCCCCCACTCGGTGAAAACCTCTATCTGTGTTTGCGGTCGCGGCAGCCCGCCCGCAACGAGAACCAACCGCGTCCTGGTCTCGTAGGGTGACTCGGCACCCCCGTCGGCCATCGACAGTGCCCGCCGCAATTGCACCACGCCACGTGCACCGCGATGACGGTCTGCCAGCAGTTCGACGTCGGCAATCTTCAAGCCGGTCGCGTTCGCCAATGCGTCCAGGCGAATCACCGCAACGATCAATCCTTTTCGCCGTCCTAAATCGAACGCCGTGCGTGCCGGCGTCGTCATGCGAATACCGTCACGGACGCAGACCTCGTCCTCCCACAACGTGTCGCTGTGCAGCACGATGTTGCGGGGCTTGTCGCGGCTGGGCCGGTTGAGCTCGGCAGGCAGCCAGTCGTCGATCCACAACGTGCGGTGCAGCGCAGCCGCGGATAGACCCGCCGCGGTAGCGGTCCGACCGGACCACAGCCCTGCAGCGACCGCCCGCGTCACCGCGGTCAACTTCTGCCCACGCGCGACGTAGACGTTGCGGTGCACTTGCTCGTATCGGGTCCGCAGTTGGTGCGGCGTCAGGAGGTCGGCGGCCAGCGCTTCGGTGCCTCTGAACGGCCAATGCAGGTTGGGCATGCGGCCACGATGCCGATCAGCACCGACACCTTCGCGCCAATGTCGACTTGTTGTGCACGGATCGCCTGATATAGCCCAACAACTCGACGGTCGGCGCTAAAACACCATTCGCACCGACCATTCGGCGTGCGGCACGTCGATCAGCTCACCTCGCGAGTCGAAGGCCAGCGTCAGCAGTTGCACCGCGATCCCGGTCAGCCGGCCGCGCTGCGGATCCACCGTCGGGATGGTGACGGCCAGTCGGCTGGCGGGCCGGTAGATCGTCGACGTGGTGTTGGCCGGGTTCTCATAGACCCGCAACAGCCGCCACGGTGCGCGACCGATCTCCCGTGGCACCGACAGCTGGACCGGATCATGATCGCTCACAGGCAGCTCGCCCTGCTCCTGCGGCCGCTGGCAGTCAGTGAGGTCGACGACGTTGCAGAACAGGTACGGACCCACCCGGGCCAGATGCCCGTCGGAGTAAGCACTGATCTTCGGCTGTCGTGAAACATGTTCGCGGGCAAGTGCCCACGCGCCGGTTCCGGTGCCCGCGGAGGCCAGCGCCGCAACCGCGAGCACCGCCAGCCTGCGGAATTTCATCCTTGCTCGACCATCACCGGCCGGTTACCGCCCAGCCCTGGAATCAACGACTCACCGCGGAAGCTGACGACGGTCTGCGCCAAGCCCAGCATCAGCAACGCGCTGATCACGGTGAAACCGATCCACAGATCCGTGTACACCAACACCCCGAGCGCGCCGCCGAGCACCCAGGCCAACTGCAGTGTCGACTCGGAACGTCCGAAAGCCGACGCGCGGGACTGCTCGGGCAGATCGTCTTGCAACGAGGCATCCAGTGAAGCCTTCCCGATGGCACTGGAACCCGACGTGAGCAGAGTCGCCCCGGCCGCCACGAACAAGCTGCCGGTCAACGCGGCCGCCAGTGCCGCCACTGTGACCACCACAGTGCAGCGCACCACCACCACCGCGGGTCTGCCCAACCGCAGCCGCGCGCTGGTGAAGTTGCCCGCGAAATTCCCGAGCGCCGCAGCGGCGCCGATCAGTCCGAGGATGGCCACCTGCCGCCACCCGCTGGCGTGTTGTGCTTTGGCCACGAAAGCCGGATACAGGAACAAAAAACCGACCATCACCTTGATTGTGCTGTTGCCCCACAACGAGGTGATGATGTTACGGCCCAACGGTTGACGCAACGCGCCGCCGGCCTTCGCCGCTTGCTGCCAGCTCGGTCGCGCCGACGCGCCCGGGACGCGGTAGCGCAACTGGGTCGGAACTTCACCGGCGGTCACCTCGACCCAGCGCGGAATCCGCATCGACAGCGAAGCACCCGCCACGGTGACCACGATGACCACGAACAGCGCACCGGGCATTGCGAATACGTGGGTGAACAGATATTCGATCCCGCCCGCGATACCGCCGCCGACGATCGTTCCACCCAGCAGGCCGAACATGGTCAGTCGAGCATTGACCCGCACCAGATCAATGCTCGGCGGCATGACTCGCGGGGTGACCGCGCTGCGCAGGACACTGAACGATTTCGACAGCACCATCATCGCCAGTGCGCACGGGTACAGCACCCAGGACGGGTAACTGCCGGTTGCGCCGTCGTAGTTGAAGATCAGCACCACCGCCAAGGCAGTGCGCAGCGCGAACGACAATGCCAGCGCGACTCGGCGGCCATGCTGCAGCCGGTCCAGCGCTGGACCGATCAACGGCGCGACCACTGCGAACGGCGCGATCGTGATCAGCAGGTACAGCGCGACTTTGTCCTTGCTTTCTCCGGAGGCTGCTGCGAAGAAGAGCGTGTTCGCCAGCGCGACGGCCATCGCAGAGTCGACCGCGAAGTTGGCGACCACCGGCCAGGTCAGCGCCGTCAGCCCGGACTTGTCGGCACCGTCGGCGGTCGCGGCCCGCTGGACCAGCCAGTACATCCGGGAACCCATCTCCCGACTGCGCTGCGCGGCGGCGCGGGTCACGGTGATCCGTTCGCCCGCCCGCTCACCACGCTGCGGCCCGCCGGGCCCGGCAAAATCCTGCTGCTCCCGGTTCAGCGGCGGCAGGTAACGATTGGCGCTGGGCATGGGCGGCGGTCGGCGTGGCCGCTGCTGCCTCGTCTCGCCGGCGGGATAGTTCGCCATTCCGGGATGCTCGCCGGTTGGGCCGAGATGCGGCCGCCCGCCCGCAGTCGACGCCAGACCCGTAAAGCGGGGCGCTCGTCGTTCGCCGGACACCGGTCGATTCTCCCCCATACCGACCGCACCCGGGCGCAGGCCGTCGGTGTGGCTGAGCGCCCACCTGTTGCGGCAGAATTGACGACGATGGACAGCATGATCGAGTCGACGGGGAATGCCAAGTTCAGCGCGCCCACACCGACCGCCGCCGACCGGCCGGAAGGGTTGGCTGCGATCCTCCTGGGTGCAGTCGAGCAGGCCCGCGAGGCGATCGCCGAGTTCAGCGGAGCGGACAGAATCGGTGATTACCTGGGCGTCGGTGACAACGACCTGACCTCGGCCACCCACCGCTTTCTGGCGCATCTGCCGGGCTACCAGGGCTGGCAGTGGGCTGTTGTGGTCGCCGCGCATCCTGCCGCTGACCACGCCACGGTCAGCGAGGTGGTCCTGGTTCCCGGTCCGACTGCGTTGCTGGCACCGGAGTGGGTGCCGTGGGAAGAACGCGTCCGGCCCGGGGATCTGAGCCCGGGGGACCTGTTGGCCTCGTCGCCGGACGACCCCCGGCTGGTCCCTGGCTACAGCGCGACCGGTGATCCGCAGATCGACGACGTGGCCGTCGAACTGGGTCTCGGTCGACGGCAGGTGCTGAGCGCTTGGGGTCGCGCCGAGGCGGCTCAACGCTGGCACGACGGCGACTACGGCCCCGGGTCGCAGATGGCTCGCTCGACGAAACGGGTGTGCCGGGACTGCGGGTTCTACCTACCGTTGGCCGGGTCGCTGAGCCGGCTGTTCGGGGTATGCGGCAACGCGATGTCCGCTGACGGGCACGTCGTTGAGTCCGAATACGGTTGCGGCGCGCATTCGGACACTCCGGCACCCGCCGGCAGCGGCTCGCCTGCCCATGACCCTTACGACGATGGGATGCTCGACGTCGCCCAGTCAGCGCCGCCGAGTTAGCTGTTCTCTGCTGCGGCCTTGATGTTGGCCAGCGACGCGTTCATCCCGTCGAGCAACTCGCGCTCGAAGTTCGCCGTCCCGCCCATCACCGCGTTCACCGACAGGCTCGAGATGGGCTTGACGCCGTTCTCGGCGTGCCGGCTCTCGATCACCCGGGTGCCGTTGGCGGTCGGCTCCAGTTCGTAAGTCCAGACCGTGTTGTTGGCGTTGACCCGGAACGCCAACCTCTGCTCGGGAATCACCTCGATGACCGTGCAGGTGGTAAGCCAGACCAGGCGGTTTCGCCGGTTGATGTTGATCGTGCGCGTACCGCGGCGCACCGGGCCGAGCGGCTTCATCCAGCGGCACTGCGGACTCCACTGCGGCATCCGGCCGAAGTCCGAGATGAGCTGCCACACCGTCGACGCGGGCGCTTGGATCTCGATCTGTGCTTGCAATAGCGGCGCTGCCATCGCTCAACCTCCCGTTCCGAATCCCGTCTGTGCACCGCGGACATTGCGGCGGGCGGCGTCTCGCTGCCACAAGAAGATACTGGTGCCGATCAGCCCGGTGGCCAGGCCCGCCACCGTCGCGGGACGCCAGCCGGCCAGCGCCGGCTCGGTGAATGCGACGACGGCTGCGGCTAGCCATCCGAGGACGCCGACCACGATGACCGGCCACACTCGCAGCAGCGAGACCGGCAACGGCGGCGGCTCAGGTGCATGGGCACGTTGGTCCGGCATCAGTCAACGCTACCGCTGATAGCCCGCCGCAGGAGAAAAGCCGCAGGAACCGCAGGCGGTGTCGTATCGTTCTGCGCTGTGATGGACGGGGAGCTGTGTTAGACCGGGATACCGGGCTGGCCAGCGACTTGTCGCTGGCGGTCATGCGGCTGGCTCGTCAACTGCGCTTTCGGCGTCCCCAGTCACCGGTGACCCTCTCGCAGATGTCGGCACTGGCGACGCTGTCCAAAGAGGGCCCGATGACCCCCGGCGCGCTGGCCATTCGGGAGCGGGTGCGCCCACCGTCGATGACCCGGGTCATTGCTTCGCTGGCCGACACGGGCCTAGTCGACCGCACGCCGCACCCCGACGACGGCCGACAGGTTCTGGTTTCGGTATCCGGCGCCGGCGCCGACCTGCTCGAGACCGAACGCCGCGCCAGCCGCGAATGGCTGGCCCAGCGGCTGGCGACTTTGGACGGTGCCGACCGGGACACGTTACGCAGCGCCGCAGACCTGATGTCGGCGTTAGTCGACGAAGGCCCGTGAGCCGCGCCGGCGACGATTCAGAGCGCAGCGATGGGGAGGAGCGGCGCCCGTGAGCCGCGCCGGCGACGATTCAGAGCGCAGCGATGGGGAGGAGCGGCGCCCGTGAGCCGCGCCGGCGACGATTCAGAGCGCAGCGATGGGGAGGAGCGGCGCCCGTGACCGAGGTCGTCGACGTCAGCGATCCCGACGACCCGCGGCTCGACGATTTTCGCGACTTGAACAGCATCGACCGCCGGCCTGATCTGCCGACGGGTAAGGGTCTGGTGATCGCCGAAGGCGTGCTGGTGGTGCAGCGCATGCTGGCTTCGCGGTTTGCGCCGCTGGCCCTGCTCGGCACCGACCGCCGGCTTGCTGAGCTGTCGGCCGACCTGTCCAGCGCCGACGCACCGTACTACCGGGTATCCGCTGACGTCATGGCCAGCGTCGTCGGGTTTCACCTCAACCGCGGAGTGCTCGCCGCCGCGCGACGGGTGCCGGAGCCCAGCGTCGCCGAGCTGCTTGACGGTGCACGCACCGTTGCCGTCCTCGAGGGCGTCAACGACCACGAGAACCTGGGCGCTATCTTCCGCAACGCGGCAGGCCTGGGCGTCGACGCGGTGGTCTTCGGCAGCGGCTGCGCAGACCCGCTGTACCGGCGTGCCGTTCGAGTGTCGATGGGTTACGCGCTGCTGGTGCCGTACGCACGCACGTCGCAGTGGCCTGATGAGCTGAAGATGCTGCAGAACAGCAAATACCGGTTGTTGGCGATGACTCCCGAGGCTTCAGCGCAGTCGTTGCCGGCGGCGATGGCCACCGTTCGGGACGATCGGGTGGCCATCCTGGTCGGCGCCGAGGGGCCCGGGCTGAGTGCCACTGCTTTGCGGATGAGCGACCTTCAGGTCCGTATCCCGATGACACGTGGCACCGACTCGCTGAACGTCGCCACCGCCGCCGCGTTGGCGTTCTACGAGCGGGCCCGCATCGTCGACCGGGCTAGGGCTGAATAACCCGGCTCGGGCTAGGCTCACGCCGTGACTGGCGAGTCCACCCCTTGGGCGACGGGCCTGACGGTATCCGGATTCGTCGCAGCCGTGACCGGGGTGGCCATCGTGGTGCTCAGCCTCGGACTGGTCCGCGTGCATCCCCTGTTGGCGGTGGGACTGAACATCGTCGCGGTCGGTGGCTTGGCGCCTACCCTCTGGGGCTGGCGGCGCAGGCCGGTGCTGCGCTGGTTCGTCTTCGGGGCGGGAACCGGGGTGATCGGCGCCTGGCTGACGCTGCTGGTGTTGGCGTCAGTGCAGCGCAGCTAAGTCAGCGCTGCACTGACGAGCGCACGCCCAGCAGCACGTCTTCCCACGGCGGCACGGTCGGCTTGCGGCGACGAGGGCGCGCCGATCCGCGTTCGTGTTCGGCCAACGCGGTTTCTGGCGTCTCTGGCTGCGGCGCAGGCAGGGTCTCCGACTCGTTGAAGTCCAGCTGAGCCACCGGAGCCACCGGCCGCAGCGGACGCTCGAAGCTCGGGTCGATCAACTCGGTTGCGCCGTCATCGACGGCGGTCACGGTTCCGCCGTGGGCGCCGGGACTGAAGCGGAAGTGCGCCAGGTTATCCGAACGGCCGGCCTTCCACGCCAACTGCACGGTCCATCGGCCGTCTTCGTTGCGCCACGCGTCCCAACGGATGCTGTCGGGATTGTGGCCACGAGTCATCAGGGCGGCGGCCACGGTCTCCAACAGCGTCAGCACCGCGGGGCCGTCCGCAAGGACCGGATGCGCGGCGGTGGCCAACTCGGCAGCGCGAGATCGTTCCAGCAGAACCGGATGAGCAAAACGCTGCACCCGGGAGATGTCCGCGCCGGCCGCTGCGGCCACCTGCTCGACGGATGCACCCGCGCGGATCCGCGCCTGAATCTCTTTGGGACTGAGCATATTGGTGACCTCGATGTCGATTTGGGTTTGCGCGACCCGAGCACCGTCGCCCCGCACAGCCGCCCGCAGCCGATCGTCGATCGACACCTTGAATTTGTCGGCCGAACCGCCATTTTCTGGTGCGCCCTCGCAGATGATGTTTCTGCCATCGACGTCGAGTCCAACGACCTTGAGTTCCCGCATAACTTCTCCTCGCAGGCTGTTTGACGCACCGGCGCGCCAGGCCCGTCAGCTGCGGACTTTAACGCAGTTAGCGGCAATGACGGTGCTGACACGCTGGCCAGTCGATCAGAGTCTTTCGACTACCCAGTCGATGCACGCGGTGAGCGCGCTGACGTCGTCGGGCTCCACGGCGGGAAACATCGCGACTCGTAGCTGATTGCGGCCGAGTTTGCGGTACGGCTCGGTGTCGACGATCCCGTTTGCCCGCAGCACCTTGGCGATCGCGCCGGCATCGATCTCGTCGACGAAGTCGATCGTGCCCACCACCTGGGAACGCAGCCGGGGTTCGGCGACGAACGGGGTGGTGTAGGAGCGCTCCTGTGCCCACGCGTAGAGCCGCTGCGAGGAGTCGGCGGTGCGCTTGACCGCCCAGTCCAGGCCGCCGTTGCCGATCAGCCAATCAACCTGCTCGGCCAGCAGCACCAGCGTGCCGATCGCCGGCGTGTTGTAGGTCTGATCCTTGCGGCTGTTTTCGACGGCGATCGGCAGCGACAGGAAGTCGGGCACCCAGCGCCCCGACGCGGCGATCGTCTCGATCCGGCTCAGCGCCGCCGGGCTGAGCACAGCCAGCCACAGCCCGCCGTCGCTGGCGAAGCTCTTCTGCGGCGCGAAGTAGTAGGCATCGGTGTCACTGATGTCGACCGGCAGGCCGCCGGCACCGGAGGTGGCGTCGATGACGACCAGGGCGTCCCCGGAGTCGGCTGGACGGCTGATCGGCACCGCCACTCCGGTCGAGGTCTCGTTGTGCGCCCACGCGATGACGTCCACCGACGGATCGCTTTGCGGCTCGGGCGCGCTGCCCGGCTCGGCCTTGATCACAATGGGGTCGCCGACGAAAGGGTTGTTGGCGACAGCGGAAGCGAATTTGGTGCTGAATTCGCCGTAGGCCAGATGTAGCGACCGCTTGTCGATCAGACCGAAAGCTGCTGCGTCCCAGAACGCCGTCGCTCCGCCGTTGCCCAGGATGACCTCGTATCCGTCGGGCAGCGAGAAGAACTCGGTCAATCCCCTGCGCACCCGGCCGACCAGGTTCTTGACCGGTGCCTGGCGGTGCGACGTGCCGAACAGCCCGGCCGCGCTGGTGGCCAGCGCCTGCAGTTGTTCGGGGCGGACCTTCGACGGGCCCGACCCGAACCGGCCGTCGCGGGGTTTGATGTCCTCAGGAATCGTCAGCTGGTCAACCATGCTCACCAGCGTAGTGAGCACCGCGATGTGACGCGGGTCACAATCGAACGGAGCCGTGCGCCTCGGCCACAAGTGGGGACCGAGGTCTGGTAAGTAGGCGATACCTCCGGTACTGTGTACACAACGCGTGCATTTGTAAACCTCGGCAGGAGGCTTCGGCATGGCTCGGACCAAGACGATGCGGCGCTGGCGGCGCAACATGGAAGTACGTGAAGACCAGGATTACGTCGACACGCTGACCACGCTCTCCGAGGGTTCGGTGCGGCGAAACTTCAATCCCTACACCGACATCAACTGGGATGCACCAGATTTCGCAGTCTTCGACGACGACCCGCGGTGGATCCTGCCGAAGACGGACCCGTTAGGTGGTCACCCGTGGTATTTGGCTCAATCGCAGGAACGGCAGATCAAGATCGGCATGTGGCGGCAGGCCAACGTGGCCAAGGTCGGACTGCACTTCGAGTCGATCCTGATCCGCGGCCTGATGAACTACACCTTCTGGGTGCCCAACGGATCGCCGGAATACCGTTACTGCCTGCACGAGTCGGTCGAAGAGTGCAACCACACCATGATGTTCCAGGAAATGGTGAACCGCGTCGGTGCTGACGTCCCGGGGATGCCGCGGCTGCTGCGGTGGATCTCGCCGTTGGTTCCGCTGGTCGCTGGCCCGCTGCCGGTGGCGTTCTTCATCGGCGTCCTCGCGGGTGAGGAGCCCATCGACCACACGCAGAAAAGTGTTCTGCGGGAAGGAAAATCGTTGCACCCAATCATGGAACGGGTGATGGCGATCCACGTGGCCGAAGAAGCGCGGCACATCTCCTTCGCGCACGAGTACCTGCGTAAGCGCCTTCCGCATATGAAACGGACTCAGCGGTTCTGGATTTCGCTGTTCTATCCGCTCACGATGCGAGTGTTGTGCCAGGCCATTACGGTGCCGCCGAAGGCATTCTGGGATGAGTTCGACATTCCCCGCGAGGTCAAAAAGGAACTCTTCTTCCGGTCACCGAAATCTCGAAAGTGGTTGCGCGACATGTTCGCCGACGTCCGGATGCTGGCCGACGACACCGGGCTGATGAATCCGGCCGCCCGGCTGATGTGGCGGCTCTGCAAGATCAACGGCAAACCTTCGCGCTTTCGCAGTGAGCCTCAGCGCCGGCACCTGACCGCGGCGTAATACATCGGTTGCTGATGCCGCACGTCATAACGCAGTCGTGTTGTAACGACGGCTCCTGTGTGTTCGCCTGCCCGGTGAACTGCATCCATCCCACTCCGGACGAGCCCGATTTCGCCACCTCAGAGATGCTCTACATCGACCCGGTGGCCTGCGTGGATTGCGGAGCGTGCGTCGCCGCCTGCCCGGTCGACGCCGTAGCTCCCGAAGCCAGGCTGGCTGCGCAGCAGCTGCCGTTCGTGCCGTTGAACGCGTCGCACTATCCCGAACGGCCGGCCGATCAGAAGTTGCCGCCGACGTCGAAGCTGGCGCCGGTGATCCCGGCGCCACAATTACGCAGCGGTCATGCCGGACCGCTGACCGTGGCGGTCGTCGGTTCTGGACCCGCGGCGATGTACGCCGCCGATGAGCTTCTCACCCAGCACGGCGTTCGGGTCAATGTGTTCGAGAAGTTGCCCGTCCCTTATGGTTTGGTTCGCGCCGGAGTCGCGCCTGATCACCAGAAGACCAAACAGGTCACCCGGCTGTTCGATCGGATCACCCGACAACGTGGGTTTCACTTCTACTTGAACGTCGAAGTCGGCCGGCACCTCAGCCATGCCGACCTGCTGGCCCACCACCACGCGGTGATCTATGCCGTCGGAGCGCCCAACGACCGTCGACTCGACATCCGCGGCATGGGCCTGCCCGGCAGCGGGACCGCCACCGAGATGGTGGCCTGGATCAACGGGCATCCCGAATTCGCTGATCTAACTGTCGACCTCAGCCATGAACGCGTAGTGATCATCGGCAACGGTAACGTCGCGCTGGACGTCGCGCGGGTGCTCACCGCCGACCCGGATCAGCTCGCCAGCACCGACATCGCCGACCCGACACTGGACTTACTGCGCACCTCCGCCGTGCGCGAAGTGGTGATCGCCGCCCGGCGCGGACCGCTGCATTCGGCATTCACGCTGCCCGAGCTGATCGGGTTGACCGGCACAGCCGACGTCGTAGTCGACAACCACGATCACGAGCGGGTGCTACGTGACCTGAGCGACCCCGACGCCGACGCCCTGACCGTGCAGAAGCTGCAGATCCTCAGCAGGCTCGCTAACAGAACAACTCCGACGTCACAGCGGCGAATCCGGCTTGCTTACCAGCTCACCCCGCGGCGGGTTCTGGGCGAGCAACGGGCGACCGGGGTGGAATTCACCGTCACCGGCAGCAACGAACGGCACGTGATCGACGCCGGTTTGGTCCTGACGTCGACCGGTTACCGCGGGAGACCGATTGCCGGCTTGCCGTTCGACGACACCGCGGGCATCGTTCCCAACGACGGTGGCCGCGTCATCGACACCGAGCTTGGGCGCCCGGTGCCCGGTAGCTACGTGGCGGGCTGGATCAAACGCGGCCCGACCGGATTCATCGGCACCAACAAGTCGTGTGCGACACAAACGGTTCGGCAGCTGGTGGACGACTTCAACGCCGGCCTGCTCGCCGACCCGCTTTGCCGGTCGTCCGCCTTGGACCGACTCGTGCAGGAGCGCCAGCCGGACGTCGTCGACGCCGCCGGCTGGCACGCCATCGATGCCGCCGAGGTAGCCCGGGGCGCGTCGGCCGGTCGTCCGCGCAACAAGTTCACCGATGTGCGCGACATGCTGGCCGCGGCGGCGGCCGCGCCACCGCCACCGCTGCGCCGGCGGCTGGCCGACCGGCTGCGGCAATTCGCCTGACCGCCAGGATTCGGAGCGGGCGATACGGGTTACACCAAGCCCTGTACTGGCCGATTAGTTCATTAGCTCAGGAGTGCAAACATGCCCAATCCCATTGAGCTGCAGAAGGCGCTGTCCGGGGCGTCCTACCCCAGCAAGAAGCAGGACCTGATCGGCCACGCGAAAGACAACGGCGCTGACAAGGAAATCCTCGACGCGCTGGAGAACCTGCCCGACGGCGACATCAGCGGACCCGACCAGGTGCAGAAAGCGGTGTTCTGAGCCGCTATTCGGCCTTGCGGACTTCGCCCCACCCTTCGACGGATTCCGGGCTGCGCGGCGCCGGCCCGACGTAGATGGCCGCTGGCCGGACCAGTTTGCCCAACCGCTTCTGCTCTAGGATGTGGGCGCACCATCCGGCGGTGCGCCCACAGGTGAACATGGCGGGCATCATCCTGGCCGGCACCCGCGCAAAGTCCAGGATGACCGCTGCCCAGAACTCGACGTTGGTTTCGATGGCCCGGTCGGGGCGACGCTCCCGAAGTTCGGCCAGCGCTGCCTGCTCCACCGCCAGCGCGACCTCGTAGCGGGATGCGCCCAACCGCTCGGCGGTTGCTCGCAACACCCGAGCCCGCGGATCCTCGGCACGGTAGACCCGGTGCCCGAAGCCCATCAGCTTCTCACCGCGGTCCAAGATGCCCTTGACCAGACTCCGGGCATCACCGGTGCGTTCGACCTCTTCGAGCATGGGCAGCACGCGTGCCGGCGCGCCGCCATGCAGCGGACCGCTCATGGCGCCGATCGCCCCGGACAGGGCCGCCGCCACGTCCGCGCCGGTCGAGGCGATCACCCGGGCGGTGAAAGTCGAGGCGTTCATGCCGTGCTCGGCTGCCGAAACCCAGTAGGCGTCGACAGCTTCGACGTGACGTGGGTCCGGCTCACCCTGCCAGCGGGTCATGAAACGCGCTGTGATCGTTGAACATCCGTCGATGATGCGTTGCGGAACCGCCGGCTGGTAGATGCCGCGGGCCGATTGCGCCACGTACGAGAGCGCCATCACCGACGCCCGGGCGAGCTGGTTGCGGGCGGTGGCTTCGTCGATGTCGAGCAGTGGCTGGTAACCCCAGATGGGTGCCAGCATGGCCAGACCGGCTTGCACGTCGACACGCACATCGCCGCTGTGAATCGGCAACGGAAAGGGCTCCGCCGGGGGCAGGCCGTGACCGAACTTGCCGTCGACCAGCAACGCCCAGGCCTCGCCGAAAGTCACCTGACGGCCCACCAGATCTTCGATGTCTACACCGCGGTAGCGCAGGGCGCCGCCGTCCTTGTCCGGCTCAGCAATTTCGGTGGTGAAAGCCACCACGCCCTCGAGGCCGGAGACGAAGTTCTCCGGAATGCTTGCGGAAGTCACAGTCATAACCCGATCCTCCCACCTGGGTCACGGCCCGACACTACCGGTCGGTAACCACGACGCCGGCCGGCCGTTGGTAGCGTTGGCGCGATGGCAGGACCAGACAACGATCATCTAGCGACGATGCGAGTGGAGTATGGGTCGGTGGAAAAAGACGGTAGTCCCGACCTCGACGTCGACTGGCTCGACGATGGTTGGGTTGTGTTGCTGCGCAACTGGATCGCTGACGCCGAGCGGGCGACAGTCGCCGAGCCCAACGCCATGGTGTTGGCCACCGTCGAGGCTGGGCGACCGGTGAGCCGATCGGTGCTGTGCAAAGGCGTGGACGAGGCCGGGATCACGTTTTTCACCAACTACGACTCGGCCAAGGGCGCCCAGCTGGCAACGACGCCGTACGCGTCAGCAACCTTTCCCTGGTATCAGCTCAACCGGCAGTTCCACATCCGCGGTCCGGTGACCAGGGTCGATCGTCAGGACACCGAGAACTACTGGTCCAAGCGGCCCCGTGGCTCGCAACTGGGCGCATGGGCGTCGCACCAGTCGTGGCCGATCGGATCCCGTGCGGACCTGCTCGGTCAGCTCGTCGAGGTGACCGACCGCTTCGCCGACATCGACAGCGTGCCGGCACCGCCGAACTGGGGTGGCTACCGCATCGCGCCCGAGGTGGTCGAGTTCTGGCAGGGCCGAGAGAATCGGCTGCACAATCGGATTCGCGTGGTTGGCGAGCACGTCGAACGCCTGCAACCTTAAGACCGGCTCAGTTCGTCAAAGCGGGCGAGAGCGGTATCGAGGTCCGCTTCGTCGAATAGCTCGCAGCGGTTGATCCGGTCGTCGTGGAACATCGATAGTGATATCTCGCGGAATTCCGCATCGAAACGGTCTGTCGACGTCTCGCGCCACACATATGTGACGAGCGCCCCGAGGTCGTTGAGTCGGTGCACAGCCTCGACATAACCTCTGGCTTGCGGCATGAGATCCCATGTGGCTTGGAGGATTGCGTGCAGGTCGCCGGGCTTGAACGCTCTCCCTCGCCGGTGGTCGATGCTCACCATGTCCGGCGCAATTGGGGGCAGCTTGTGCCGGTTGAGCGCGGCGTAAGCCCTCGATATCGGTGAGCAGAAAAGTTACGGCGCGCGTCACCGACGGAAGATTCTGTGTTGCAAGCATTTCCAGGGTGGTATCTTGCGCGACGATCGATCCCTCGAGCCGCCGAAGCTCCGGGCTGGGGTCTACTCCCAATTCGTCCGCCAGCAGCGCTCGCGCTCGTTGATAGGCGCCCAGGGCGTCACCCTGCCTGCCGGCGCGATAAAGCGCGAGCATCAGCTGGCCCCAACGCCTCTCGCGCAGCGGCGCGTCGGCCACGGCCGCCTCGAGGTCGCCGATGATCTCTGCGGCGCGGCCCGCCGCGAGCAACGCGTCGGCCCTATCTTCGACGAGCGCGGCATGGCCCTCCATCCACCGCGTCTTCTCGGATGTTCCGCGCCGGCCATCGGGCAGCTCAGGGAAACCGCGCCAGAGTGCGAGCGCCTCCTCGAACCGGGCAACCGCTTCGCTGGTGTCTCCAGCGGCAGCGGCATCGCGGCCCAGTCGGGCGGCCGATTTGTACCGCGAGGCATCGACCGCTGTCTCGGCCAAGGTCCATCCCGCGCCTTCGGTCAACACGAAGCCGTCGCCCAGCGCGCGACGTAGCGAGGAGATATGGGTCTGCAGGGCCTTGGCCGCGGTGCGCGGAGGATTCTCGCCCCACAGCATCTCGACGAGCGTGTCGGCCGACACCACGGCAGCGCCTTGCAGCCCGAGCATCGTGAGGATGGCGCGAGGTTTGGCGCCCAAGATAATGACGGGCGCTTCGCCTTGTCGGACCTGGATAGGTCCCAAAACCCCAGTTCCGTCGATGGAAGCGTACTCACATCGGCCATCGTCGGTCAGACGATTCAACGGGTGGTCAAGATTGAGTAAAGCTCCCCTGCCTGCAATTTTTAAGATTGCGGATTCCGGCCGGACCCAGACTGCGCCCCCGCGCAGGCGCGCCGTCCCGATAACGACTACCTTCAGCTGTAAGCAACCTTCAAGGCCAACATCAGCCGAGACCGCAAAGGGGTTCCAGTGGCCGCAACCGACGACTCTGCCACTCTTCAGTACCCGGGTGGTGAGTTGGACCTTCAGATCGTCCACGCCAGCGAGGGAGCCGACGGGATCGCGCTCGGGCCGCTGCTGTCCAAGACCGGTTACACCACGTTCGACAACGGCTTCGTCAACACCGCGTCCACCAAGAGTGCCATCACCTACATCGACGGCGACGCCGGCATCCTGCGCTACCGCGGCTACCCGATCGAGCAGCTCGCCGAGAAGTCGACCTTTATCGAAGTCAGCTACCTGTTGATCTACGGTGAATTGCCGACCGAGGAGCAATTGGCGGCGTTCACCCATCGCATCGAGCGCCACACCATGCTGCATGAGGACCTGAAGCGCTTTTTCGACGGCTTCCCGCCCAACGCCCACCCGATGCCGGTGCTGTCCAGCGTCGTCAACGCCTTGAGCTCGTACTACCCGGACGCTCTGGACCCGGTGGACGGCGAGCAGGTGGACCTGTCGACGATCCGGCTGCTGGCCAAGCTGCCCACCATCGCCGCCTATGCGTACAAGAAGTCCGTCGGGCAACCGTTCCTCTACCCGGACAATTCGCTGTCGCTGGTGGAGAATTTCCTGCGGATGACGTTCGGCTTGCCCGCCGAGCCCTACCAGGCCGACCCAGAGATCGTGCGGGCCCTGGACATGTTGTTCACCTTGCACGCTGACCACGAGCAGAACTGTTCGACGTCGACGGTTCGGCTGGTCGGCTCGTCGCGGGCCAACATGTTCACCTCGATCTCGGGCGGCATCAATGCGCTGTGGGGTCCGCTGCACGGCGGCGCCAACCAAGCGGTGCTGGAGATGCTCGAGCAGATCCGCGAAAGTGACGACGACGTCACCGAATTCGTGCGCAAAGTGAAGAACCGCGAAGCCGGCGTCAAACTGATGGGCTTCGGGCACCGGGTGTACAAGAACTACGATCCGCGCGCCCGGATCGTCAAGGAGCAGGCCGACAAGATCCTGGCCAAGCTGGGCGGCGATGACGACCTGCTGCACATCGCCAAGGAACTCGAAGAGGCGGCGCTGACCGACGACTACTTCGTCGAGCGCAAGCTGTACCCGAACGTCGACTTTTACACTGGGCTCATCTATCGCGCGCTGGGTTTTCCGACGCGGATGTTCACGGTGCTGTTCGCGCTGGGCCGGCTGCCGGGCTGGATCGCACACTGGCGTGAGATGCACGACGAGGGCGACAGCAAGATTGGCCGTCCGCGTCAGATTTACACCGGCTACGGCGAGCGCGACTACGCCACGCTCGACGCGCGTTAGTCAATTTCAGCGCCCAGATTGACGCCACGCATGAAAAGTATGAGTGGCCAGGTGCGAGCTTTCAATTTCGCCGATCGGCCAGCCACTCGATAGCGGCCATGGCGGCGTTGTGGCCGCCGATGCCGGACACCGCTCCGCCGCGGCGAGCGCCCGCGCCGCACAACAGGATTCGTTCGTGAGCGGTGGCCACCCCCCAGCGCTGCGCCGGTGTGGCCAGAGTCTCGTCGTCGTCGGCGAACGGCCAACTCAGTGCACCGTGAAAGATGTTGCCGCCGGTCATCATCAGCGTGCGCTCCAGGTCCAGGGTGGTCTTCGTTTCGATGCACCGCCCGCCGCTTCCGTCGAGCAGCAGCAGGTCGTTGATCGGCTCTGCCAGAACAGAATTCAAAGAACGCAGCGCCGAATCGGTGAACTGGGCCCGCACCGCGTCCGGGTCGGCGGCGGTGCACAGCGAGTGCGGGGTGTGCAGACCGAACAACGTCAGCGTGTGCACACCGGAATCGCGCAGGCCGGCTGACAGGATGCTCGGGTCGGTCAAGGTGTGGCAGTAGATCTCGCAGGGCAGCGGGTCGGGCAGTTGTCCGGCCGCTGCGACGGAAAAGGCCGCCGCGAGTTGAGTCCAGGTCTCGTTGATGTGCATCGTTCCGCTGAACGCCTGCTCGGATCTCACCATGTGGTCGCGTAATCGAGGCAGCCGGCGCACCAGCATGTTCACCTTGACCTGTGCGCCCGGCGCCGACGGCGGCGCCGGTTCGCCCAGCAGACCGGTCAGCACCGTGGGGGTGACACCGGCCAGCACGAGACGACCGTGGACCCCGCAATCCTCGCCGCGGTGGCGGTAGGCCACCTCACCGTCCGGGCTGACTGCGTAAACTTCTGCATTTGTAATGATTTCGACATTGTGACCGGCTGCTGCGGTGGCCAGTGCAGCGGTCACCGAGCCCATGCCGCTGACAGGAACGTGCCATTCGCCGGTGCCCTGGCCAAGCAGGTGATAGAGGAAGCACACGTTCTGCGCGAGGCCGGGATCGTCGAGGGAGGCGAAGGTGCCGATCAGCGCGTCAGTGGCGATCACACCGCGGACGAGGTCATCGTGCACCGCATCGGTGATGACTTGGCCGATCGGCTCCTCCATCATCGACCGCCACCCGGCTGAGGCGTCAGGATCACCGCCGCCGAGAACTCGGCGGCGGGCCTGACCGCGGGTCGGTAGCGGTTCGAGCAGCGTCGGCCACAGCGGTCCGGTGACAGCCCGGCAGCGCCGGTAGAAGTCGGCGAACGCCTGCGGGTGGGCCGTCGACTGTGTGCCGATCAGCAGCCCGGTGCGGCCGGCGGTCGCCGGATCCGGGGTGTAGGACGAATAGGGTCGCCGGGCCAGTCGCACCCGAACGCCGAGATCGTCGAGAATGCGTTGCGGCAGCAGGCTGATCAAATAGGCGTACCGCGACAGCCGGGCGTCCACGCCGTCGAAGACGCTCGCCGACACCGCGGCTCCGCCGACCTGGTCCAGCCGCTCGAGCAGGCGCACCCGCAGGCCGGCCCGGCCAAGATAACCCGCTGCGACCAGCCCGTTGTGGCCGCCGCCGACGACGATCGCGTCGTAATCGGCTGCCATGTCAGCAGTGCTAGTTCAGGTAGCCTTCGACTTCTTCGGGCGGACGCACGCTGGCCTCGCGTGGGTCACCGCCGGTTTCGCGCAGCGCGCGACGTTGGCGCAATAAATCCCAGCATTGGTCGAGCTCGATCTCGAGGCGGCGTAGCCGGTCTTGCTCCTCAGACTCGGTCACGCTGCCGTTCTGCAGCTGGTCTCGCAACGCTTTCTCCTGGGCTACCAAATCGTGAATGCGTGCGAGAGTGTCTTGATCGGTTGGTTTACGGTCGTCTGCCACCGCTCTAGGATAGGTCCCGTTTCTCGAGCGCAGGGGAGGGCTGATGTCGGGGTCCGAGTGGCGGCGCGTCACCAAGTTCTACCGCCGGCCGCTCGGGCTCGGTTGGCTGATCGGACTCTTGGCGATCCCGCTGCTGCTGGGCGCAATCGGTTACGGCTTGCAGGACCGGCCGGTGTCCGAGGCCACCGGCCCCGCCGCCAAGGCTCCGACGCTGACCGCGCCCGTACCGCCGCCGCCGCAGTCGACGCGGCTTAACGTGCCGGCGATCGGCTTGGCGCCGGCATCCGTGGTCCGCGACGGCGACAGCATCACACTCAGCGGCGAGTTTCCCGACCAGAAGGCCAAAGCGGCGCTGGTGGACGCCGTCGACGGCTCGTTGCCTGCAGGTGTCAGCCTGGTTGATCGACTCGGCATCAATCCAGACGTCTACGCCCTGGACTTCGCTGACGCCGCACAGGTTTTCACCGCCGCAGCGTCCATCCCCGACTTCAAGCTGTCGGTGCAGGGCGACACCGTGACGCTGGCCGGAACCGCATCCACCGCAGACCAGCAGAAGGCGGTCGTGCAGGCGGCCCGAGACACCTGGCCCAATCTCAACATCTCGGACACGCTCGTAATACGCGGTGCCCGAGGAGGCGACTGCGCGGACCTCAAGCAGGCCATCGCCAATGCCCTGCCTCAACCAATCACGTTCGGCCTCAACGCGACCACGCTGAACGGCGACGCTGAGCGCGAATTGACCGGCGTCGCAGACAAACTGAAGAGCTGCCCGAAAGCGAAAATCGTCGTCAACGGCTACAGCGACAATACCGGTGACGACGGCGTCAACATCCCGCTGAGTGCCGAACGGGCAGAAGAGGTCGCTGACTTCCTCGTCGCCAAAGGGGTGCCACGCGAGCAACTCACCTCCAGAGGAATGGGTGCGGCCAATCCGGTCGCCGGTAACGACACGCCGGACGGCCGTGCCCAGAACCGTCGTGTCGAGATCGCGGTCAGTTGATGAGTTTCCTCAGCCAATGGTTGTGGTATCTGACGGCCTTCCTGGCGGGTTCGGTGGTGGCCTGGGTGATCACCATCCTGGCGGTCCGGCGGACCAGCGAAGAAGAGGCCGTCGCGGACCTGCCCGGCTCGCCTGAGATCGGGCCACGGTGATGAACCACCCGCAGTGGTGGCTGATCGTGCTGGCCTTCGCGCTGGGAATGGTGTTGACGTTCGCGCTGATGATCCGTCGTGTCAGACGCGAAGCGCCGGTTGGCGGTGAGACGACGACGCAAATTCCGCTGCCATTGCCGGTTTCGCCTCGACAAGAGGGCAGGCGACGCTGGCCGCAGTGGACGCTGGCAGCCGTCTTCCTGGTGGCAGGAGTGGTGATAGCGGCGACGTTCAATGTGCGAGCGCATGATCGAGGCGACGCGGCGTCATCGGGTGAACATTCGCCCATTGCACCGCCACCGGTGGCTGTGCGCGGATTGGCCGGTCTGGTGCTGCCCGCCGAGCAGGTCGCCGGCATCGTCGGCGCCGCTGACATGGGCAAAGCCACCGGCAGCCCGACGCTAGTGGCCGACAATCCACCGGACATTGCGGAGACGGATTGCGTCAGCGCGTGGAACGCGGGCCAGCGCAGCGTCTATGCCGGCACCGGTGACACCGGCGCATATAGCCAGACGTTGCGGGCCGAAGAGAAGCCGGTGCGGCACATCGCGTACCAGACCGTGATCGCTTACCCGACTGCCGACGCGGCGAACAAGGTGGTCGCCGGCCAGTTCGCGCAGTGGTCGGCGTGCTCGGGCCGGACTGTCACCTCAATGCCGCCGCCGCCGCGGACGCCCAGGCTGTTCACTTTCGGCCCGGTCACCAACACCGGCGGCGTCTTGTCGATGACTCAGACCAGCGTCGACAACGCGATCTTCGGTTGCCAGCGGGCGCTGGCTGCGCGCAGCAACGTGGTCATCGACATCCGCGCTTGCCGTCCGGACACCACTAGCCAGGCGGTCGACATTCTCGATGCGATCGCCGCGAAAATCCCGCACTAGTCAGCTTGGCCCGGGTAGACGCAGCAACAACCGTGCGCCGCCGAGCGGGCTGTTCTCCAACTCTGCTGTGCCGCCGTGTAATTGGGCCTGCTGCGCGACCAGCGCCAAGCCCAGACCCGACCCCGAATGCGACGCCGTCGAACCACGGGAGAACCGCTCGAACACCACGCGGCGCTCCTCCTCGGGTACTCCGGTGCCGTTGTCGTCGACAACGATCTCCACACCTGCCCGTGAACTGGCCGCCGACAGCTGGACTCTGGTGGCGCCGCCGTGCTTGACGGCGTTGGCGATGGCGTTGTCGACGGACAGGCGCAGTCCGGCCGGCATTCCCACGATGATGCAGGTCGGTGAGGGGACCAGCGACACGTCCAGGTTCGGGTAGACCCGCATCGCATCGTGGGCCGCGCGGTCGAGCAGTTCGGTGATGTCGACCGGCACGTGATCATCGGAGGTGGACAGTTCGCCTTGGGCCAACCGCTCCAGGGCGCTGAGCGTGGCCTCGATGCGCGACTGGGTACGGATGACGTCGTTGAGTACTTCTTTGCGCTGGTCGTCGGGTAGGTCGAGGGTGGCCAGCACTTCGAGGTTGGTGCGCATCGCAGTCAGCGGGGTGCGTAGTTCGTGGGAGGACACCGCGGCGAAGTCCCGGGCGGAGGTCAGTGCCTCCTTGGTCCGGTTCTGCTCGTTCCAGATTCGCAGCAGCATGCCGCGGATCGCTTCGGCGATCTCGACGGCCTCCGTGGCGCCCCGCACCTGGACCTGCGGCGCCTCGTCGCCGGCGTCGATAGCTCGGGTCTGTTGGGCCAGCCGCTTGAACGGCCGCACCGCGAAGGTGGCCAGCAACCATGCGAAGACCGCCGCCGCGCCGACGGCGAACGCGCAGATCAACACAACCCGACGGTGCAGGCTGTTCGTCTCGGCGATGGTTTCGTCGTAGGTGGCACCGACTTCAACGGACATCATCTGCGGCGCCGGGATGTTCACCGTCCGCACCCGGTAGCGGACGCCGTTGACATAGGTGTCGTCGTAACCCGCCGCCAATTCGGGCAGCACCACCGTCGAATTCGACGTCACCTGGGTGCCGTTGCGCACGGTGATCATCGCGTCCGCGTCGTTAGGTGAGCGGGGAATTTCCTCAAGGCCACGCGGCAGGAACGGGATTGCAAAACCCGCTGCTTCGTCGAGCCGGCGGTCCAGCCGCTCCTTGCGGTCGTTGGTGATACCGAACCAGACGACGGTTCCGACGATCAGCACCGGAATCGCCGCGCCGATCACCGTCGCGACCACCACGCGCGCACGCAGCGACGGCGTGCGGGTCAAGATCCGGGATAACAGATTCATCGTCCACCTCGTCACTGCATGCGCAGCACAAAACCCACTCCCCGAACAGTATGCAGCAGCCTGGGCGCACCGCCGGCCTCCAGTTTGCGCCGCAGATACCCGATGAACACGTCGACGACGTTGGTGTCGGCGGCGAAATCGTAACCCCACACCAGTTCCAGAAGCTGCGCGCGGGACAGCACCGCCGTCTTGTGCTCGGCGAGCACCGCGAGCAGGTCGAACTCCCGCTTGGTCAGGTCGACGTCGATTCCGTTGACCCGGGCACGACGACCGGGAATGTCGACCTCCAACGGCCCGACCGTGATGGTTTCCGAGGAGAAGGTGGCGGTGGAGCCGCGGCGGCGCAGCAACGCGCGCACCCGGGCGACCAACTCGGCCAGCACGAACGGTTTGACCAGGTAGTCGTCGGCGCCGGCTTCCAGCCCGGCCACCCGATCGTCGACCGAACTGCGCGCGCTGAGCACGCAGACCGGGACGTCGTTGTCCATGGCGCGTAGCGCGGTGACCACACTGACACCGTCGAGCACCGGCATGTTGATGTCCAGCACAATTGCATCCGGCCGGTTCTCGGTGGCGCTGCGCAACGCCTCGGCGCCGTCAACCGCGGTGGCGACCTCGAAGCCGGACAGCCGCAGCCCGCGTTCCAGCGAGGCGAGCACATCGGAGTCGTCGTCGACAACCAAAACCCGAGGTGAGGTCACACCAGCGTCCATGGCAGACATTTTGCCTGATCGAGCCGCTTGAATGGGGGATGCTGATCGGTCCGTCCGCCCCTAACGTGGGCCCGGCAACCCGATGCGCCGGTAACGGTCGAGTCGGGCTGCCACCCGCGCGCCGTCGGGCACCGCGCGCAATGCGTTCACCTCGGCGGCGATGGCGGAAGCCAGCCTGGCCGCGAAGTCGACCGGCTCGTCGGCGGCGTCGGGGTGCTCGGGCACGATGACGTCGACGATGCCCGACGCCAGCAGGTCAGTCGATCGGATGCCCTGGTCTTGGGCCAGCTCCGCGGCGTGCGTGGTGTCGCGGAAGACGATCGCGCTGGCACCTTCGGGCGGCAGCGGCGCGAGCCAGCCGTGCAGCGCGGCCAGCACCCGATCGGCCGGCACCAGCGCCAGCGCGGGGCCGCCGCTGCCCTGGCCGAGCAGGACCGACACCGTCGGGGTGTCCAGCGTCACCAGGTCAGCCAGGCACCGGGCGATCTCGCCGGACAGCCCTCCCTCTTCGGCATCCGCCGACAGCGCCGGGCCGGCGGCGTCGATGATCAGCACCAGCGGCAGACGTAGTTCGGCGGCCAGCGCCATGCCGCGCCGCGCTTCGCGCAGCGCACCGGGCCCACCAGTTCACCGATCACTCGTTGCTGGCCCAACACCACCACCGGCTGCCCGGCGAACCGGGCCAGCGCCAGCAGCATGGTCGCCGCCTCGCCACGGGCCTCTCCCTGGTCCATGCCTGACAGCAACACCCGCTGCTCGGCCCCGTGCTGCAGCAGATGCCGTACGCCCGGCCGGTCCGCTCGTCGCGACGCCGTCACCGATTCCCACGCCGGTAGGTCCGGGCTCGGTTCGCGCGCCGGCGGCGGTGGCGGTGCGTCCGGATCGTCGACGATGACGCCGAGCAGGCGGTTCACCGTTGACCGCAGCGCGTCGAGCGGCACGACGTCGTCGAGCACACCATGGTGCCGCAGATTCTCGGCGGTCTGGATGCCCGACGGGAATGGCTCACCGTAGAGCTGTTCGTAGACCCGGGGCCCCAGGAGACCGATCAAGGCACCGGGTTCGGCCAGGGTGACGTGTCCCAGCGAGCCCCACGACGCGAAAACCCCGCCGGTGGTCGGATGCCGCAGGTAGACCAGGTAGGGCAGATGCGCCCTCTTGTGCAGCGTGACAGCCGCGGCGATCTTCACCATTTGCAGGAAGGCGACGGTGCCTTCCTGCATGCGGGTGCCGCCCGAACACGGCGATGCCAGCAGCGGTAGCCGCTCAGCGGTGGCCCGCTGCACGGCGGCGGTGATCCGTTCGGCCGCCGCTACCCCGATCGAGCCGCCCAGGAAACTGAAGTCGCACACCAGCAGGGCGACCCGGCGCCCGAAGATCAGGCCCTCGCCGGTCAGCACGGATTCGTCGTGACCGGACGCGGCGCGGGCGGCGGCCAGTTCCTCCGCGTAGGAGTCGGTCGTCGCCAATTCGAGCGGCGGGCTGTCCCAGCTGATGAACGACCCGTCGTCGAGCACCGCGTCGCGCAGTTGATCGGTCCCGATCCGGCCCACGCCGACGAGGCTAATAGGCTGGCGGCCATGATCGGTGTCACCCACGAGGGCCACGTGTTGACGATCGAGCTGCAGCGCCCGGAGCGGCGCAACGCGCTCAATTCCCAGCTCGTGGAGGAGCTGCGGGAGGCGGTGGACAAAGCCGCCGGCGAGAACGTCCGCGCGATCGTGCTGACCGGCCAGGGAACCGTGTTCTGCGCCGGTGCCGATTTGTCCGGCGATGCGTTTGCCGCGGACTATCCCGACCGGCTGGTAGCGCTGAATCACGCCATCGACGCGACGCCGTTGCCGGTGATCGGGGCAATCAACGGCCCGGCGATCGGCGCGGGTCTGCAGCTGGCCATGGTCTGTGACCTGCGGGTGGTGGCGCCCGACGCCTACTTCCAATTCCCGACTTCCCGATACGGCCTGGCGCTGGACAATTGGAGCATTCGCCGGTTGTCTTCGCTGGTGGGTTTCGGCCGGGCCCGGGGAATGCTACTGGCGGCCGATAAATTGACCGCCGAGGTGGCGTTGCAAACCGGCATGGCCAACCGGATCGGGACAGTGGCCGATGCGCAAGCCTGGGCCACCGAGATCGCCGGCCTGGCGCCGTTGGCGCTGCAGCACGCCAAGCGGGTGCTCAACGACGACGGGGCCTACGAAGACCAGTGGCCGGTGCACAAGGAGCTCTTCGATAAGGCGTGGGCCAGCCAGGATGTGATCGAGGCGCAGGTGGCTCGCGTGGAGAAACGACCGCCCAACTTTCAAGGAGCCTGATCGTTATGCTGCGCGGAGCTTTGAGGATGGCCGCGGGCACGGCCACGCTGGCCGCCGGCGGGTGGGCCTTGCGCGCACTGCACGGCGCGCCCGCTGCGCTGGGTGCCGACCCGGGCGCGATCCGCGCGGTGGCCACGCGATCGCCGCACTTTCGTGACGGTGTCTTCCACAACGTCGACCCGGCGTCACAGTTCAACTTCGATCGCGAGCAGCAACGACTCATCGTCAGGGAGTTTCTGGGTGGCCGCACCACCACCCGTCCGTCCGGTCCCGTTCCGCTGGCCACACCGAGGCTGATCGACGGCACGGCCAGTGGGCTGGCCGTCACCTGGTTCGGGCACTCTACGGCGCTGGTGGAGATCGACGGCTACCGCGTGCTCACCGACCCGGTATGGAGTAACCGCTGCTCACCTTCGGACGTCCTCGGGCCGGAGCGCATGCATCCGCCGCCTCTGCAGCTCGAGGCGTTGCCCGCCGTCGACGCGGTCGTTATCAGCCATGACCATTACGACCACCTCGACATCGACACCATCCTCGCGCTGGCCCGCAGCCAGCGGGCCCCGTTCGTGGTACCGCTGGGTGTCGGTGCCCATCTGCGTGCCTGGGGCATTCCTGAGCAGCGCATCATCGAGCTCGACTGGGGTGAGCGCACTCAGCTGGCGGAGCTGACCCTGGTCTGCACCCCGGCACGGCACTTCTCGGGGCGCTTCTTCAGCCGCAACAACACCCTGTGGGCGTCGTGGGCGCTGCTCGGCCCGAGCCGCCGCGTGTACTTCGCCGGCGACGGCGGTTACACGACCAGCTTCGTCGAGATCGGTGCTGAGCACGGGCCCTTCGATTTGACCCTGATGCCCGTCGGCGCTTACAACCCGTCGTGGCCGGATATCCACATGAATCCCGAAGAGGCCGTGCAGGGACACCTCGACCTCACCGACGAAGATTCGGGCCTGCTGGTGCCGATCCACTGGTGCACGTTCCGGCTGGCGCCGCACCCGTGGGCAGAGCCGATCGAGCGGTTGCTGGCCGCGGCGGAAACCGCGCACGTGCGAGTCGTTGTTCCGCGGCCGGGTGGCCGCGTCGATGCGGGCGAGCAGGCGGAAGTCGATCCGTGGTGGCGGCTGGACGCCGAAACACAGCTGACGAGTCAGCGCAGTAAGGCGGAGGAAAACTGAGCTATGGCGAAACTCTCCGGGTCGATCGACGTTCCGCTGCCACCGGAACAGGCTTGGGCGCACGCATCTGACCTGTCCCGCTTCAAGGATTGGCTGACGATCCACCGGGTTTGGCGGAGCAAACTGCCCGAGCAACTCGACAAAGGCGCCGTCATCGAATCGATCGTCGAGGTCATGGGCATGCCCAACCGCATCAAATGGACGATTGTGCACTACAAGCCACCGGAAGCCATGACCCTCAACGGCAACGGGGTAGGCGGAGTGAAGGTCAAGTTGATGGCGAAGATCAAACCGATCGAAGACGGGTCAGTGGTGAGCTTCGACGTGCACCTCGGCGGCCCTGCGCTGTTCGGGCCGATCGGTATGGTGGTCGCCGGCACGCTCAAGGGCGACATCCGCGAGTCGCTGCAACGGTTCGTCAAGGTGTTTTCGCCCGCCTGACGCGATCAGCTGGCTCCCAGAGCCAGGTCGGCGTAGTCGAATCCGGGCACCACCACACAGCTGACCAGGCTCGGCTCGTCGTCGCGTGGCCGGGACCGCTGCCAGTGGCGGGCCGGCACCAGCAGCTGCGGCAGCTCGCCGGCGAGGATGTCACTGCCGAGCACAGACGTCGTGGCGTCGGACCGATCGGCGCCGTTGTCGAGCAGCAATGGGCTGCCCCGGTGATACAGCCACAATTCGGCGCTGCGCACCGTGTGCCATGCCGACTGCTGGCCCGGCATCAGCAGGAACAGGATCGCCGTGCCGGCGCTGCGTGGGCCCGTGTAGTCGGGCGGCAGCGCCGACTGGCCGATGGTCACATCGCTGACCCACATCCGACGAAACCAACCGCCTTCGGGGTTGGGAGCCAAGTCCAGCGGGCGGGCCCAGTCGGGCAGGTCCGGCATCGCCAGCGTGTGCCCGGCGGCGAATGTCACGAAACAAGTAGGGTCGCTGATATGCCGCGCCTGCGCCCCGGGTGGCTGATCGCGCTGTTCGCCGCGATCGTCTCGTTGAGCACCTGGCTGCCGTGGCTGACGACTACTGACAAGGGGGGCGGCTGGGCGAGTGCGATCGGCGGCAGCATCGGTAGTCTTCGGCTGCCACCGGGTTTTGGTGCCGGTCAGCTGATCGTGTTGCTGTCTTCGGCGTTGCTGGTGGCCGGCGCGCTGATCGCCAGGGGCCTGTCAGCGCGGCTGGGATCGATTGCGGCGCTTGCTATTTCACTGATGATCGGGCTGTTGACGGCGTGGTACTACAACCTCAACGTGCATCCGCCGCTGTCAGCTGCGTACGGTTTTTACGTCGGTGCTGCCGGCGCGATCGCTGCGCTGGGGTGTTCGGTGTGGGCGTTGGCGGCAAGCTTATCCGGCGACAGGATGCCAGCGGCGTAGCCGCTCGCCGGAGACCCACGTCGCATGGGTGCCGCTGGAAATCCGTTCGGGGAGTGCGAGTTTGCAGACCGGGCCGTCGGCGAGCCGGGCGGCGTCGAAGACCAGACAATACGACGCGTCGGCGCCCATGTCCGTGGTCAGTGTGATCAGATACCCGTCGTCCTCTGCCGTCGCGCCGAGCCGCGGCGCCATGGCGGTCTCGCTTCCGTAGACACCGTCGCCGAAGCGATGGCTTTCCTCGCTGCCGGAGCGCACATCGTGTTTGACCAGACCGTCGAACAGGAACCAGCCGGGTCTGCCGGTCGCGGCGTAAGTGTAGCGGTAGTCTCGCGCGGCGTATTCAGCGTTAATCGTGCCGAATTCGGTGACGGCGTCGCTACGTTGCTCCTCTTTGACCGCGCCGGTGACCAAGTTGAGTCGCCACCGGTGCAGCCGGGCCTGCATGCGGTCCAGGGCCAGGAAGCGGAAGGCCCGTTGCCATCTGGTGCCGGTGCCGTTGTCGGCCGGCTCCGGGTCGGACTGGAAGAACCCGTCCAACACGATCTCGTCGCCGTCCTCGTAGGCGTTGACAAAGTGCAGTACGAACGTCGGCTCGGCTTCAAACCAGCGGATGTCGGTGCTCTGCCCGCGCCGGGGCAGCACCGCGAAGCGCGACGGCAGGTCCGGGTGAAACCGCGCGACGTGCGCGTCGCGTTTCAGTAGTTCGGGGTCCCAGAACAGCGGGAAGTCGTTGAGGATGACGTAGTTGTCGGTGAACGCCATGTCGTGCGGTAGGCGTGGCCCGGGCAACGGCACGTCGACATAATGCACCAGGTCGTTGTGTTCGTCGACGACGCCGTAATGCATGTACGGCGCGGCCTTGCTGTAGTTGAAGAACAGCAGTTCGCCGCTCCTGTCGTCCACTTTGGGATGCGCCGAGACTCCCCAGCCCGACGGGAACCGGCCGTTCCAGGTCTCCTTACCGAGATTGTCGGCGGTGTACGGGTCAACGCGATACAGGTCGCCGCACTGGTAGAAGCTGGTCAGCGCCACTCCCCGGTGAACGACGACGTCGGTGCTCGACGCGTCCTTCAACAAGCCTCGAGCGCCCCAGCCGTCGCCGCGTTTGGCCAGAGACACCGGCTCGGCCAGGCCCGGCCACAGCGGTCCGCCGGCTTCGTTTTCGGCAAGGAAGCCGTCGGTGCGGATGAAGCGGTTGTGGTAGGACGCTTCTCCGTCACGGAAGCCGACGATGTGCAACATCCCGTCACCGTCGAACGGGTGGTAGGCCTGCAACGCCGGATGCAGCGGGTTCTCGGTGTTGCGCAAATAGACGCCGTCCAGGTCGTCCGGCATTTCGCCCTCGACCGCGGTCAGGTCGTCGGCGTCCCACTCGGCGGTCTGCGGCCGCCAGGCACCGGTCCGATAGGGATGGTCGTCGTCCTCGGGCAAGGTGGTCAGAAACGTGCCGACCACCTCGACGTTCATAGCCGAACGCTACTGCAGGGGGAAGCTGAAGTCGCCGAATCGCGGATACGGACGGTCCCGTCGGCTCTCGGGCTGAACCGACGAGACCTGAGCGGGAGCGTAGGTCGACCTACCCACCCGCCTACGCAGCCGCATTACCGTCGGCGGCAATCAACAAACATTGGTATGCGATCTGCGGTTCAGTAATGTCGGATCGAACGCATATCTAGCGGCGACGCAGGGAACAAAAGTCCTATGGCAGACGAATCGGAGCACGAACTGGCCTTGAGGATGGCGGAGCTGGCTCGATCGTTCGCCGGCCCACACAAAGTTCGCGAGGTGCTTGCCGGCGTCACCACTGCGGCTGTCGAAATGATTCCCAGCGCGGACACGGCCGGGGTGCTGCTGGTTGCCAAAGGCGGCAAATTCGAGTCGCTGGAGGGCACGTCGCAACTGATTTACGAGTTGGACGAATTGCAGGAGCGCTACGGCTCCGGACCGTGCATCGACGCCGCCGTCGATCAACTCATCGTCCGAGTCGATGACTTTGGAACCGACCAGCGCTGGCCTGAATATAGCCAAGCCGTCTGTCAGACCGGGGTGCGGAGCAGTCTGTCGTTCAAGTTGTACACCGGCAACCGCACCGCAGGGGCGCTGAACATCTTCAGCATGAAGCCGCACGCCTTCGACGGAGAGTCCGAAGCCATCGGCTCCGTACTGGCGGCCCACGCCGCCGCTGCGCTGATCGCCAGCCGCCAAGGCGAGCAACTCCAATCCGCCCTGACCACCAGAGACGTCATCGGCCAGGCCAAGGGCATCATCATGCAGCGCTACAACGTCGACGCCATCCGTGCGTTTGAGATGCTGCGGCAGCTGTCCCAAAGCATGAACACCCGCCTCATCGACGTCTCGCAGCGAGTCGTCGACACCCGCGGTGACTGATCAGATTTTGGTGCCCCCGGCAGGATTCGAACCTGCGACACCGGCTTTAGGAGAGCCGTGCTCTATCCCCTGAGCTACGAGGGCCGACCGGGGGAGCTTACCGTGACGGGTCAGCGCAGCTCGGCGATCACCTTTGCGAAGCTGTCGACATTGTTTTCCTGCACTGTGAACGACGTCACGCCATAGTTGTCGCGGTGGGCCCGTAATTTGTCGGCGACCGCCTGCGTAGACCCGCCCAGCACCCCGGGCAACGCCAATAACTCCGGTTCAGACAACTCCGGCGCATATCTGCGGGTCATCGACAGATCCGGTGTGCCACCGTCGGCGGGAGACACGGCGGTGATCGCCAGGTTCAACTCGAGGCTGGCGAAGCGCTCGCCTGCGGCGTTGTGGACAAATTCGATGCGCTCGGCGAGCGGGTCGTCGGTACCGTGCGGGCTGGCGCCGGTCAGCCCGACGATGTCGGCATGCCGAGCGGCAACGCTCATCAGCCGGTCGCCCCCGCCGGCGATCAGGATCGGCACGCTCGGTTGGTGCTTTTTCAAATAGGTGCTGACATGTTCGAGGTACTCGACGCGACGGCCCGGGCTCGGGAACGGGAGCTCGGCGGCCTCGAACTCTTCCCGGACATACCCGGCGCCTAGGCCGGCATCGAAGCGGCCGTCACTGAGCAGATCCAGGCCTGCCACGTCACGGGCCAGCAGCGCCGGCTTGTAGAAGCAGGCATTGAGCACATACGTCCCGACCCGCGCCGTCGTGGTCGCCTGGGCGATTGCAGTCAACGCCGGAAACGGTGCCGGCGCACCGAGGTGGTCGGGTACGTACAGAATGTCGAATCCCGCGTCTTCCAGCCGTCGCGCCTTCTCCTGCAGCGCGGCCCGCGACTTGACGGCGCGAATGCCGACTCCGAACCGAAATACGGGAAAGACCACTACTACCTCCAAGACCGGGCCGCGGTTGCCAGCCCTCGGATCAGTGCGGACGTTACCGGAGATGTACCGTCCTCGCCCGGCGCCGAGCCGCGCCGACTGATGCCTCGCCCCCGCGGGATAACGTCGAGGTCGGCGCCCTAACCGGCCGTAGCCGTGCAGTGCGACCGCCACGTCGACGTGGTCGTGCGGGTAGTGGTCAGGACGGGGCGCAATAGACGTCGGTGAGGACGCCGGGCGCGGCCAGCCGGCGGGGTCCCAGCGGGCGAGAAACTCAATCCAGCGTTTGGGTAGCCCGTGCGCATTGGCGCCGCCGATGATCCGCTCGAGATAACCTGGCCGCGGCGGTCCGGGTTTGACGCGGTGATCGATGTAAACCCAGGCAGCAGAAGGGCCGTCGGCCGTCGACACTGTCAGAAGGTCGCGCCGGTAGCGCACTGGCACTCCTTCGGAGTTGTCCAAAGCCGCCAGGTCACGGTCAGAAAGCTGCCACAACACACCGTGCACTTGAGTTCCGGTGAACTGTTCGACGGTGGCCACGCCTCGCTGATTGATCAGCCAGTCGTGTTCGCCGAGTACCGCGGGTCGGGGGTCGATCGCATCGGGGCAGCGTCGCGCCATCTGCCGGCTGCAGAGGTTCGAACCATAAGCGAAATAAGCGTGCCGGCGGACCGGCATCAGCTCGTTGCTGTCAGGAAGATCAACCCCACATTGAGAAGACTAATCAGCACGGCGACCGCCCCGCCGATCACGCTGGTGATGCGGTGGTTGGTGTCCCCGCCCATCAGCGCCCGATCCCCGGTCAGCCGCACCAGGGGCAGCAACGCGAAAGGTATGCCGAACGACAGCACGACTTGTGAGAGCACCAACGCCCGCGTCGGGTCGAATCCGCTGGCCAGGATCAACGCCGCCGGGACAAGCGTGACCAGTCGGCGCAACGCCATTGGGGCCGACCAGTTGAGCAGGCCCTGCATGATCATCGCGCCGGCATAGGCGCCCACCGACGCTGAAGCCAACCCGGACGCCAACAATCCGACCGCGAATAACACTGCGACAGTGGGGCTGACAGTATCGCGGACGGCTGCATAGGCGCCTTCGATGGAGATCCCGCCGCTTCGGCCGTGCATGTTGAGCGCGGCGACCAGCAGCATCGCCACGTTGACGGCACCGGCAACCATCATCGCCAACCCGACGTCCCACAAGGTGATGCGAAGCAGCCTGCGTCGTCTCGGTCCCGCGTCCGGCCGCCCGTGGCGGTCGCGCGCCAAACCCGAGTGCAGATAGACGGCGTGGGGCATGACGGTGGCACCGAGGATCGCTGCTGCCAGCAACACGCTCTCGGTGCCCTGGAATCGGGGAACCAGGCCGCCGAGCACCGCCCCGGGCGGCGGTGTGGAGACGAAGAAACTGGCGGTGAAGCCAAGCGCCACGACGATCAGTAACCCGGTGATGACTCGCTCGAACAAGCGCTGTCCGCGCCGGTCCTGGACGGCCAGCAGGAGCAGCGACACCGCTCCGGTGAGCAGGCCGCCGAGCAGCAGCGGCAGGTTGAACAGGATTTTCAGCGCGATCGCGCCGCCGATCACCTCGGCCACATCGGTGGCCATCGCCACTAATTCGGCTTGTGCCCAGTAGGCGAGGCGGACCGGGCGGCTCAGTTGGCGCCCGACCGCCTCGGGTAGCGACAGCCCGGTGACCAAACCGAGCTTGGCCGAGAGGTACTGGACAACGCCGGCCATCAGGTTGGCCGCGACGATGACCCATAGCATCCGGAAGCCGAAGTGGGCTCCGGCGCTGACGTTGGCGGCGACATTGCCGGGGTCGACGTAGGCGATTGCGGCGACGAACGCCGGCCCGAGGAGGTACAACCCTGCCCGGGGCCGGCTCAGCGTGTCCTGGGCCAACCAACCGTCTTTCAAAGAGGTCTGACAGCAAAAATTAGGTCGCGCGAAATTACCCCATCCGGCCGGCCGTCAATCCTCACAGATCAGGGATGGGCAGGTCGAGGTTGGGGAACGTGATTCCACCGTCGACCTCGATCATCTTGCCGGTCAGGTAAGCGCCCGCAGGCGAAGCCAAATAAACTGCCGCAGCGGCGACTTCGGCAGGATCGCCGAGGCGGCGCAAGGGCGTCGCCTGTTCCATCGGCCGGCGCAGGTCGTCGTTGGAGGCCACCACATCCAATGCCGACGTCGCGATCGAGCCCGGGGCGATGGCGTTGACCCGGATCCGGGGGCACAAGTCCAGCGCGGCCAATCGCGTGTAGTGGGCCAGTGCGGCTTTGGCCGTGCCATAGGCGGCGAAGCCCCGTCCGGCCAGCCGGGCGATAGCAGAGCTAATGTTGATTACGCTGCCGCCGCCGGAGTGCTCGAGCATGAGCGGCACCGCGGCAACCGTCAGCGCGTGGGCGGTGACCACATTGAAGGTAAAGGCGTTCTTCAGGTCCTTGGCCGAAGTGCTCAGCAGCGCGTTGGGCATGGTGCCGCCGACGTTGTTGACGACGACGTCGAGCCGCCCGAACGCCTCGACGGCATGACCGGCCAATTCGGCGGTGGTCTCCGGGTGGGCCAGGTCGGCAGCGACGACGTGGGCGCGACGGCCATTGCACGCACCTGTTCGGCGACCGTCTCCAGCTCGGATTGCGTTCGGGACGCGATGACGACGTCGGCGCCAACCTCCGCAAAAGCGACCGCGATGGCCGCGCCGAGCCCGCGTCCGGCGCCGGTCACGACCGCGACTTGGTCGTCAAGGCGAAATCTGTCCAGGATCACGGGCGCCACCGTAACAAGAACGTGTTCTAGCGCTGTCGACGCCTTACACGGAGTCTGGTACTATCGAACATATGTTCGAATCCCTGCGCCGACTGGATTGCTCGAGCAGGTGTGCGCTGCTGCCTGCACCGAGGCGCAGGCCACCGCCCGGCGACTGAACGCGGTCGCGGACCTGATGAGCCTGCGTGAACGACAGTATGGTGATCGCCCGGAGTGGGCGGCCGACTTGTGGGACGCGATGGCGGCTGAGTTAGCCGCGGCCCTGCGGATCAGCCCGGCCCTGGCATCGGGGTACCTGCGTGACGCTGTGGTGATCCGCGAGCGACTGCCGCAGGTCGGCCAGCGTCTGGCGGCCGGTGAGATCAACTACACCCTGTTCCAGGTGATCGCCTACCGCACTGCGCTGATCACCGACGACAAAGCCCTGGCCGACGTGGATACAGAAGTGGCGGCGCGGGCCCCGCGTTGGCCGTCGCTTACTCAGCGCAGCCTGGCGATGCGGGTCGACGCCATTGTTGCGCGGGTTGACCGTGACGCAATCCGCCGAACCAAGAAGGAGCTCAAGGACCGCTACCTCAATGTCACGGAATCCGAGCCCGGCATGGCGGAGGTGTACGGCAAGGTGTTCGGCAGCACCGGCCGCGCACTGAATCGGCGGTTAGACGAGCTGGCCGGCACCGTCTGCGACGCCGACCCGCGGACCAAAGCGCAGCGTCGTGCCGACGCGCTCGGCGCCTTGGCTGCCGGTGCCCATCGGCTGGTGTGTACCTGCGGGCAGACCTGCACCACGACGAAAGGCCGACTGCGCGACCGCAATGTGGTGATCCATGTGATTGCCGATCAGGCCAGCGCCGACGGCAGTGGTCGCACGCCGGGCTTCATGGCGGGTGTCGATGGTCTGATCCCGGCGGAGGTCATCGCGGAGTTGGCCAAGTCCGCCACGCTGCGGCCGCTGAGCCTTCCGGTTGAGGTTGAGCCGGAACAGGGCTATGTGCCATCGGCTGCACTAAGCGACTTTGTCCGGTGTCGCGAGACCTGACCTGCCGGGCGCCGGGGTGTAGTCAGCCCGCAGTAACTTGCGACATCGACCATACCGTCCCGTATGCGGACGGCGGCCGCACCCACGCGTCGAACCTGAAGTGTCTTTGCCGTAAACAGCACCGACAAAGGACTCGTTCAGCGAGATAGTCTGCTGGGACTGAGGAGGGATGACACCGATGCCGGCCAACGAGACGCCACCCGAGTTCAAGCTGAAATGGAACGTCGGCAAGGGTGCCGAGTGGTGGACCCGCGCTGACGGTGCGCAGTGGTGCGAGGCCACTGGTCGAAAAGGCATCTACGAGTTGGTGATCAAGGACGGTCTGCGCGCCGCCTACTTTTACCCGCAGGGCAACCGAGCGCAGTGCGTGGTGCTGCTCGCGCCGCAATCCTCGATTGGCAAGCCGTACCAGGTGTGCGTCGACCATAACAAGGCCGGTCTTGATCTCTGACCGAGCAGCGAGCTGAGCCGGGTGCCAAGCAATGAGACGGCGGTAATAACCAACAAAGCCTCCCGCGCCCTGGGCTAGAAAAGGTCTCTCACCAAACCGGTATTACAAGAGGTCGAAACGTCCGGTTCCGCTTGGCAGGCTGCTGTGGCTCGGGCACCGTTCCAGGGTCGACGCGCGCGTGCGCGACCGCGCGGAGTTGCTGGCGCGCTCAGAGATCCAGCACCGTTGCTATCACGCGGGCGGTCCACGTGGCACTTACGGCCGGTTCCCGCCATGTCGTACAATAAATCAGCCGCTCTAGCAGCGAAAATAGTTTCGAAGGAAAGTTGGCCGGTGACGCCCGCCAGGCAAGACGTAACGCCACCGACCAACCCCCGCCGAACGGGTGCCCGGGGTCACCTGTTCGACTTCCGTCAGGGGCGCGCAGGTGTTGGAAGCCTGCGCGTTCCCTGCGGCAAAACTCATTACCTCCCTAGTGCAAATCGGCCGCGGCCGACTTTTTCCAAACGGCCTTTATTGGACAAGTAGTAAAGGCCGACTCGCACCCGCTCGCGCTCGGCGCTCACCCCCGCCTCGTTCAATTTTCGTAACACTTCGGCCGCGTTGAGTTCTTCGCGTGGGTGCTGCTGGAAGACCATGACAATCTGTTCAGTCAACGAACCGGCAGTTGTCGCATGCGCCACTGCACCGTTCGTGCCCTTTGTATAGATGGGCAAGTTTCCGTACTCGTCAATGAACAGTTCTACGCTTCGGCGCATCGCGCGAAGACTGTTCAGCCGCTCCTCGGCCTCCGCGATGTCTCGTTCAAGCCGCTCGAGTGCGCCCTGAACGTCCCGTGAGGGGCTAATCCCGTTAGTCATGAACACAGCATACAACTTTTTGTTGACGATCTGCGGATGTGTTAACAAAGTGTCAACAGATTTCAGTGTAGGTGCAGGTCAGAAGTTCGCCGCCACGGCCGCGCCGACGTTGCCGGTATTCACCTGCCACATACCCTGGTTCATCATCTCGGGCCAGTGATTGACGCGGGCCAGCGTAGATGTTGAGTTCGCCGACGCCGAGTTTCGTTGAGCCACCGCCCATTCCGTAGGCGTCTTGCATCCACTGCGGCACCGTCAGCGTGTGCTGGTTCTGCGCGGGTTGCCCAGACTCGAAGTGATGAGTTGCCCGGTGTTTGTGTTGAGCATGTACTGGACGTTCCCCATCGGCGGGTGCCGTTCGGGCCGGCGGTCAGGTACGACATGTACTGCCCGAAGTAGTTCATCGCGATCTCGTAAATCTGGTCGGCGTAATCGGTGACATCACCAAACGACACCCTCCGAATTTAGCCAACGTGGCTACGCCGCAACCCATTACTGCACGCCCGGCGGGCGAATTACGCACCGTGACGATTGCACTCGACGTTTGAACCGGTGCGCCTGAGCGGCGCACGCAGCGATTAGACGGAGGTGGACTCCGCTTCTCGTAGGCGCCTGAGCGGTAGTCTTGCGGCCCGCATCGATAGGGCCGGCGAGAGACGTTCCAGGTACCAGAAGGCCTTCCACCAGGCTGGCACCACAATGATGGCGTCTCCCCGCAACACGGCGCGAAGGGTGCGCTCGGCGAACTTTTCGGGTGCCATCGGCCGGAACGCCTCCCAGAATCTGAGTAGTTCCTTATCGCTGACCCCGTCGTGCCGTCCGTACTCACCGCCAACGAGGATCGGGGTCCGGATCACGCCCGGACAAAGCACCGATACCTGCACGCCGTGGCGGCCGGCCTCCACCCGCAACGCCTTCGAGAGCCCGACGACGGCGTGTTTGGTGGCGGTGTAGCTGGTCGTGCCCGCACTGGTGACAAGACCGGCCATAGAGGCCGTGTTCACGATGTGACCGGAGTGCTGCCGGATCATGATCGGATAGATCGCCTGGATGCCGTGCACCACACCGCGCAAGTTCACGTCGAAGACGTCGTTCCAGTCATCGAGCGTGTATGAGTCGACCTCGCCGCCGACCCCAATTCCAGCATTGTTGAACAAATAGTCGACCCGCCCCGATTGCTGCAGCACCTCCGCGACGGCGCGCTCAAACGACGGGTAGCTACGCACATCGAGTTCAACCGCGTGCGCCTTTGCGCCACCACTATCGAGGCGTTGGGCGAGCTCCTGCGCCGCGTCGATCTGACGATCGGCGATCCAGACCTCCGCGCCCCCTTCGACTAGCTTGGTCGTCAGCGCAGCGCCGATGCCGGACGCACCGCCGGTAACGAATGCAAGCTTCCCCGAAACGTTCGATGTCATGGCGGAAGGATAATCGCTTGCCCTCGCAGGTCACACAAGATTCTGACAAGCGGTGGTTCCAAGATCAAGAATGTATTTCGGCCAGTCGGTGCCACTGTCAGGTGAGGACGACGAACACTTCTTTGCGGCCCGTCAACGGCTAAAGCCAACCACGACACCGCCGCGACAGCACTAACACGACGGCCCGCACTGACTACACCTCGCCGTCGTGGACTTCGCGCGCTGCTTAAAGCTCCGAGGTGCTGGTGTCGACGTGTATCGCGTTTTTATCTGTGGTGCATCTCACGCGTTAGAAGTGAGGTCGTGGCCACAGATCCTGCACACCTTAGCGCCGCGGGTAAATTTCCCGCATGCCGAGCATTTCTTAATGTAATCTGAGCCGCGATTTCCCGCTGAGATTGACTTCGCCGGCGATGGGGTCCAGGGCGTCGGTGGGGGGGACGCGCGATAGGCCATGTAGGTCAAGTAGGCCAAGAGGATCGCCAAGAAGGCCAAGAGGATAGCCACACCGGCAGCTTTAATGCCGAATGCCCATTCGCCGTGCAACAGCCTGCTGACCGCCGATACGAGAGCTGCGATCGACACAAACGTCACGGGAAAGAGAAGCGTCACAAGCCAAATTCTTAGGCCGCCAACCAGGTTTGTCTTGAACCATGACAATTCCCGCACCATCGCACCAACCTTTCTCAAGTCCCGATGCAATGATGGTAAGGGTGGCGTAGACGCCTTGGAGGATTCTTGCGGTGCTCGCTCGCCAGGCTTCCACCAAACCACCGGCCAGGCCTTTCCCTCACCCGCCCCGGCGGGAATGCTAAGCGAGCCACCGCAAACCGTTGGGTCAGCCGACAGCACCAACGCGACCCGTTTGCTAACTGCTCTTAGCGGGCGCAGTACGGCGCTGGCGAATGTGCTCCATCATGCACCGAGGTCGGTCATGGTGGCCGACAATGCGGACAATGCGTAGGGTGCGGCAGGATTCTTGAAAGATTCTTGGCGAGGTCCTTGCGGTCGGCGGCCCCCGCGGCTAAAGGGTACTTCAGTCAATCGGTATCACAGTCCGATCAAAACCTTCTGGGCTGGCCCGCAGGTCCCGAGGCGGCGTAAGTTAGTACGGTCGCGGCCGCGCTGGCTGCCCCATCGCTGACCGTCCCAGTACCGCACGGCCGGGCCGCCAGCCGGATCGGGGTACTAGCCTCGCTGGCGGCAGGCTTCGGGGTTGCTGCCTCAGGGGCGGCAGTCGCAGGGCCCTACTGGCGATACTGCGTCATTTGGGTCAGCGCGGCATCCGCGGCCGCGACGTCCTTACGCAGCTGCCTGGGCACCCAGTATTTGGTGTTGTCCAGCACGAACTTTCCCCAGAGCCCCGACAGTTGGCCGAAATAAAAGTTGCGCGAATGGCGCAGGCGGAGCCGGGTGGGCCGCTTCGTCCACCTCTTGACATCGAGCACCAGGATCGCTCGATCGGTGACCACGACCTGGTGGGGGCGAGAGAACACAATTAACGGGATCGACAACGCCACCATGGCAGCGGCCGGCATGGTCACCAACAGCACCGCCGACAGCGCCGTGGTGATATCCCCAGGAATGGGGAAAATGAAAACTCCTAAACCTAAAACGAAAATATACCCTTGGACGAAATAGGGCGATAGACCCGACTGCGCCCCAAAGACCGCTTGAATCTGCTCACCGGGCTCCAGATACGGGCGCGCGCGCTCTGCCAACTTCTTTCGACGACTCACCCCGACACCTCCGTGTCTTTTCGTTGTGGGCCCATGTGGCAGGCCCGGTGGATTGATGACTCGAGGTTCGTGCGCAGTGCTTGGGAGTTTCTAAAGGAATTCTTGACCGGATGCGCAGGTGACGGCAAGTGAGTCCTTGGGGCGCAGCCGCGCGGCCGTCGGAAGTCCCTTGCTGCTAAACGGTACTTCAGCCAGTCGATGCCACCAATTGCTGAAGACTTTCTGGCAATGGCGAGATAAACAGCTTCCCGACGGCACAATCATTTGGACGCTGCCGTCGGGGCAGACCTACGTCACGACTCCGGGAAGTGCGGTGCTCTTCCCGGCATTGACTGTGCCCACCAGTGAGGTGCCCGATACGGTGACACGGCGGGGCGGCCGCTGCAGCAATAAGACCATGATGATGCCGACAAGACGACGAACCCGGGCTCAGGAACGGACACAGCGGATCACGGCAGAACGCAACCGCAACCGCAACGACAGACTGGCGTGGCAGCGGGCTCAGACGTATCCGGCGCACTCCCGCGACGGCGAGGGTGACGGCGACGAACCCCCGCCGTTCTGACCGAACGCAGTCAGGTTTTCGATCCGGACTTGGCGGCTGCTTTCTTCGCCGGAGCCTTTTTCGCGCCGCTTTTCTTCGCCGGTGCTTTTGTCGCCGACGTGTTCGAGCTGGGCCGCGCCTTGACGCTGGCCTCTAGTTTGGCCAGCAGATCAGAGACATCCTCTGTCTCGTCCAATTCAGTCGGTTGCTCCTCGGTGGTAAACGCTTCTCCACCTTCGAGTTTGGCCTGCACCAGTTCTTGCAGCTGCTCCTGGTAGGTGTCGTGGTAACGGTCGGGGTTGAAGTCGTCGGCCATCGACTCGACCACTTGGCCCGCCATCTTCAACTCCGCCGGTTTGATCTCCACCTTTTTGTCGAGCACCGGAAAATCGGGGTCGCGTATTTCATCTGGCCACAACAATGTGTGCACCACCATCACGTCGCGCTTACTGAAGTCCTTGACCCGCAACGCCGCAAGCCGGGTCTTGTTGCGCAACGCGAAGTGCACAATCGCCACCCGATCCGTCTCGGCCAACGTCTTCGCCAGCAGCACATAGGATTTCGCCGCCTTCGAGTCAGGCTCCAAGAAGTAACTGCGGTCATACATCATCGGATCGAGCTGACTGGCCGGCACGAATTCGAGCACCTCGATTTCGCGGCTCCGTTCTTCGGGCAAGGTGGCGATGTCCTCGTCGGTGATGAGCACCATCTGCCCGTCATCGGATTCGAATGCTCGGGCGATGTCGCGGTACTCGACCACCTCACCACAGACCTCACAAACCCGCTTGTACCGGATGCGCCCGTTGTCCTTGGCGTGCACCTGGTGAAACTTGATGTCGTGGTCCTGGGTGGCGCTGTACACCTTGACAGGGACGTTCACCAGCCCGAACGCGATCGAACCCTTCCAGATGGAACGCATGGGTGCAAGTATGCCCACAACAGCTGCCGGATACGCGTCTACCAGGGCACAAGCGTATTTTGGCAACATGGATTTACCGCGGGTTTGGCCTCCCGACTTGACGTCTGGGCCGCAGGTGAAGTTGACCAACCCCGACAAAATCCTCTACCCGCCGGCGGGTCGCCGGCGCAACGGGGTCACGAAGGCCGAAGTGTTCGGCTACTACGTCAGCATCGCCGAAGTGATGGTGCCGCATATCGCCGGCCGCGCCGCCACCCGCAAACGCTGGCCGAACGGCGTCGAAGATTTGTCGTTCTTCGAAAAGCAGCTAGCCTCGTCGGCGCCCGACTGGCTGCCGCGCGCAAGTGTGACGCACAGATCCGGCACCACGACCTACCCGATAATCGACAGCTCCCTTGCATTGGCCTGGATCGCGCAACAGGCGGCGCTCGAGGTGCACGTGCCGCAGTGGCGTTTCGTCGCCGAGTGGACACGAAGCGGAGAAGAGCTGAATCCTGGTCTGGCAACCCGATTGGTATTCGACCTCGACCCGGGTGAAGGCGTAAAGATGTCGCAGCTGACCGAGGTGGCCCGCGCCGTCCGCGATCTCATCGCAGACATTGGACTCACCACCTTCCCGCTCACCAGCGGCAGCAAAGGAATCCACTTGTACGCACCGCTGGACAAGCCGGTCAGCAGCAAGGGAGCGGTGGTGTTGGCCAAACGTGTTGCGTTGCAACTCGAACAGGCGATGCCGAAGTTGGTCACCTCGACGATGACCAAAAGCCTGAGAGCGGGCAAGATATTCCTCGACTGGAGCCAGAACAGCGAATCGAAGACCACGATCGCGCCGTACTCGCTGCGCGGCCGCGAGCAACCTACGGTCGCCGCGCCGCGCACCTGGGACGAGCTTGACGACCCCAAGCTTCGTCAGCTGCGCTTTGAAGAAGTGCTCGCCCGCGTCGAACGCGACGGTGACCTGCTGGCGCCGCTTGACGCTGATGTGAAGATCCGCGACCGGCTGACCAAGTACCGCGGCATGCGCGACGCGTCGAAAACTCCCGAGCCGGTGCCGATCGCCAATCCCAATGCAGGAAACAACAACACATTCGTCATCCAGGAACACCACGCTCGGCGGCTGCATTACGACTTTCGGCTCGAGCGCGACGGGGTGCTGGTGTCGTGGGCGGTCCCGAAGAACTTGCCCGACACCTCGGCGGTCAACCATCTGGCCGTGCATACCGAAGATCACCCGCTCGAATACGGCACCTTCGAAGGCAGCATCCCGAAGGGCGAATACGGCGCGGGCAAAGTAATCATCTGGGACTCGGGCACCTACGAAGCCGAGAAGTTCCAGGACTCCGCCGAAAAAGGTGAAGTGATCGTCGACTTGCACGGCAGCCGAATCTCGGGCCGCTACGCGCTGATTCAGACCAAGGGCGACCAGTGGCTGGCGCATCGGATGAAAGATCAGCACGCTTTCGAGTTCGACACGCTCGCACCGATGCTGACCACCGAAGGATCGGTGGAAAAGCTGAAGGCCGGGCAATGGGCTTTCGAAGGCAAATGGGACGGCTACCGGTTGCTCGTCCAAGCCGACCACGGCACGGTGTGCCTGCGGTCACGCCGCGGGCGCGACGTCACCAAGGAATTCCCGCAATTACAGGTCTTGGCAGCCGATCTCGCCGATCACCATGTCGTGCTCGACGGCGAGGTCGTCGCTCTCGATGAAGACGGGATTCCCAGCTTTTCTCAAATGCAGAATCGGGTCCGCGCCACGCGTATCGAATACTGGGCGTTCGACCTGCTCTATTTGGACGGCCGTTCGCTGCTGCGCGCCGGCTACCGCGACCGGCGCCGGCTGCTGGAAGCCTTGGCGGTTAACGGCAACCTGATTGTGCCCGATCCGCTGCCCGGCGACGGCGCTCAGGCGCTGACCCAGTCTGAGAACGTCGGCTGGGAAGGGGTTATCGCCAAAAAGCGTGACTCGACCTATCAACCCGGTCGCCGTTCGGCGTCGTGGATCAAAGACAAACACTGGAGAACCCAAGAAGTTGTGATCGGCGGATGGCGAGCCGGTGAAGGCGGACGAACCAGCGGAATCGGTTCGCTGCTCATGGGCATCCCCGCTGGCGGCGGGTTACAGTACGTCGGCCGGGTAGGCACCGGCTTCACCGAACACGCGCTCAGTGACCTGAGAAATACGTTGACGCCGCTGCACACCAGAGAGTCGCCGTTCAGCCAACGGCTGCCCACCCGCGACGCCAAAGGTGTGACCTTCGTGACGCCGATACTGGTGGGGGAGGTGCGCTACAGCGAGCTGACCTCGGACGGCCGGTTACGCCAACCCAGCTGGCGCGGGCTTCGACCGGATAAGACGCCCGACGAAGTGGTGCCCGAATGATCCGAATCAGCAGCGCGTCGCAGCACGGATGCGTTGCCGCCGGTCTATGGGATAACCGTTGCCGGCGCTCAGGATTCGTAACTGATTGGTCGTATGTTCATAGCGGCGTTGGTCAACCAGCGCGGCCGCCTCTGACAGGTCGACACATAAACCCTGCGTACCCACCGGCGCTCCGTTCAGGTCACGCAGCGGTGCACCGGTCATCACCACGTCGTGCACATGGTCATGCACGTCGACGATGCGGTGGCGTGAGCTGAACGCTTCGCGTGTGCGGCGCACGTCCTGCAAGGTGGCAGCGACCCTCTGATAGTCGCTCGGATGGACGTGAGAGAGCAGAAGCCGTGTGCTCGGTGCCGTGCTGCCCGGTGGGTAGCCGTGCATCTGCTCTAGCTGCGTTGACCATGTCCAACAGTTGTCATCGAAGTAGAACCTGAACCAGCCCAAGTGGTTCAACCAGTCAGCGGGCACCGGTTGGCCCAACCGATGTGGCTCAAAACTCGTAATCATCAGATCTCCAAAGACGGTAATTTGCGCGCCCGGCCAACTCGACCGGAGAACCAGCAGTGGCGGCGCTGCGAAAAATCGCACCTACGAGGCGCTGTTGGCTCAGCGACTCATCGTGGGTAAGCGATCAGGACACTCTTCCATGGAAGCAGACAAACCCCGCTGCGCTTCCTTAGCGACGCGGTGACGTTCGGCACACCAGCCTCTGAACAGGGGCGATAGCGCCAATAAGCACTAATTTCTGACTGCCCGCACGAAGCTGATCGTCACAGCTGGGCTGTCCTGCTCGTCGCCGGCCAGAGGCGCCAGCGCAGCTGCGGTGAAAAGGTCCTGCAGCGTCGATTCGGTGGTGTACCAACCGTGCTCCTGTAGACCGGCTGGTTCCGGCGCTGAGCGTGGCGACCTCGTCGAGCAACCGGACTTCGGCGTGCGGGGGTGCTCGGTGGTCCTCGAGGATCTAAGTACGGGCGATCACATTCTCGGCGAACGTCTTTAGGTTGCGGATTTTGGCGGCCAGCGGCTCGGTGTCCGGTCCCATGATGTAGGGAATGCGGAAGCCGATGATTACGTCGGTGACGCCTTTGTCCTCCAGTCGCTTGACGCCGTCGAGGGTGAAGCCGTCGGCGGAAATGACATGGATCTCGAACGGGCCGTCGGCGCCTTCTTGCGCACGGAACCGTTTGAGCTTGGCGAGCAACTGGTCGAGTTCTGCCGGGTCGCCGCCGCCGTGCATCCAGCCGTCAGCCCTTGCTGCCCGGCGCAACGCCGCGTCGGCGTGTCCGCCTACCAGAATCGGGATCGGTTGGCTGGGAGCCGGCGTCATCTTCGTCTTCGCGATGTCGTAGAACTCGCCGTGGAATTCGAAGTAGTCGCCGGAAGTCAGGCCGCGCACGATTGCAATGCATTCGTCCATGCGCTTGCCGCGCCGAGCAAACGGCACGCCCATGACGTCGTAATCCTCGGGCCACGGGCTGGTGCCGACGCCGAGGCCAACCCTGTTGCCGATCAGCGCCGCCAGCGAACCGGCTTGCTTGGCCACCAGCGCCGGTGACCGGATGGGCAGCTTGAGGACGAAGAAGTTGAACCGCAGCGTCGTGGTCATCGCCCCCAACGCCGCGGTCAGTACGAAAGTCTCGATGAAGGGCTTGCCGTCCAAGAACTCGCGGCTGCCGTCCGGTGTGTAGGGGTAAGTCGAGTCGGACTCGAATGGGTAGGCGATGCTGTCAGGGATCGTCATGCTCGAGTAACCAGCGGCCTCAGCTGCCTTGGCAAGGGGAAGGTAAAACGCCGGATCGGTCATCGCCTCGGCGTAGCTGAACCGCACATCGCCTCCCGTGTTGTCCTCGAGTCAGAGCTCGTTTTCCGGGCCGATCACCGCCCACACCGTTTTGCCCGACGGCGTCGGGTTACTGCCCCACACCCGGCTCACGGCAGCGACGATCGACAGCCCCGAGACCCGCTCGCTGCCGGTGATTCGATCTTCGTGCCGCGCTGGCGGCATGCGATCGCCGTCTTCGACAGCGACGGTAACTGTGCTGCCCTTACTCTCCAGTCGCAACACCGGCGCACCGTCGGTGTGCTCCAAGACGTTCTCGACGAAGACGTTCGCGATCACCGTCGCGACCGCGACGAGTTCAGGTAGTGACCATTCCAGCAGTATCTCGGCCACCAACCGGCGCGCACGCCGCAGGCTGTTCGGATTAACGGGCAGCTCAGCACGAAATCGTCGCGCGAACGGTTGCGCTCGGTCGCCGAGTCTCGCGCACGCCGTTTCCGCCGACGCATACACCGGTACGTAGCGGGACACACCACTGCGGATGATGTCGTCTCGTTCCTGCTCGTGCGCGCACACCAGCATGACCGGCACATCGGGCCAAGTGCTGACATGCCAGTGGGCACTGGTGAACACCGACCACGCCGAAGGCGCAGAGACCGTCAGTCGGGTGACGTCGACAAGCACGGCCCGCGGTTGCTCGACTGCAGCCTTGATGATGGTGTTCCGTAGTTCGAGGTAAGTGCTGCTGTCCAAGACGCCGCCGACCGTGAGCAGATCACAGGAGTTCACTTTTTCCGCGTGCACAGATAGTCGACTGGCCGGCCTAGTCATTGATTCCCCTTTTCCGCGTAGGCCTTGGTCAACCGGGTGCCCAACACCGCTAGAGCGCGGTCCGCCTCGTCGGCGAGTGAGTCGTACCGCTCCTGCAGGATGCCGGGAGCGACTTGTCTGGCCAGCCGTCGGCATCGAGGATATCCGTGAACGCCGGTAGCGACAGGTGCGGTCTCGGCGTCGACGGCTATCAGACGGTCAGTTCAACACCGTCGAGAGCGAACGGTGGTGCACCGACACCGGCAATGGAATAAGCGCCTTGAGGGGTCTGCTCGGTAATTCGGGCGGGTACGCTGCGCTGGCCGGCGTCCAGCGTTACCTGCCGGGTGTGGCGAAGAACGTCGCTGGGCAGCGGGTCGAAGACGGTGCCTTGCCAGTGGTACCTCCCGTCCAGCGGATCGACGTGCCCGCTCAGCCGGACCTGCACCCGGCGCTCCGTGTCGCCGATGGTCAGCGTCGCCTTGCCGTCGTAGCCGTGTTTAGCGCGGTCGGCGCCGCTCGACACGTCGTAGGCGTGCGCCACCGCGTGCTGCGGCAGCGGTCGCAGGTGGACGCGATCGTTGAACACCTGCTGGCTGCTGCGCCGCACTTCGATGCGAGTGCCGTGCGAGCGCTCCATCAAACGCAGACATTCGATGATGTGGCGCAGCTGTGCGTCGTGATCGGGCCCAGTCAGCCAGTACCAGTTGGGGAAGCCGTGGACGGCCACCCCGGCGTAAGGTTCCATCCCGTCGCGCCAGTCCTGCGGGACAGCGGAGAACCCGTCCCGCATCGACAACCCGGTGGCGTAGACGATGACGTCCACGTCGTGGTGGACACTGTCGCAGGTGCGGATCCCGGTCGCGGTCACCGAGTCGATGGGGGACATGACAAGTTCGGCGCTTTGTCGCCGCCGGATGCGGCGGCGACGTGTCAACACGGGCACCACGCGCCGCGGCGGAAGGCTGAAGACCTTCACCGCGGCGGCCCGGGCGGTCAGGTGGTCGATCAGCCGGCCGCCGGCGGCGTCGCCGCCGACCACCGCGATGTGCTTGCCGGTCGGGTCGAAGGTCGGGTCCCACGCTCTCGAGTGGAGAGTTCGTCCCTCGAACTCGTTGTCACGCAGTCTTTCCGGGATCCATGGGACGAAAGTCTGATCGTCGGCGGCGATGACGACCCGGCTGTGCCAGGTTTCCTCGGTTGTTTTCAACGCCCAGCTGTCGGTGTCGTCATCGAACATCGAGCCGTTGACTTCCTGCTCGACGATGACGACGCCGCTGATGTCGGCCTGACGCAGCTGATTCGCGGCACGCACGCCGGCTGCGCCGGCGCCGACGACGGCGACGGCCGCTCGGTTCACAGGAACCGGCTGCGGGTCCATTGCCGGCGCGCGATCCGACCCATCAAACCCACTTCGGTCAGAAAAGCTGCCAGCGAGGCGAATCCGCTGATCTGTACCTGTTGACGGTGTGGACTGGTGCGCACGGCCTGGCGTGCTTGTTGCGGATCCAGACCGGTACGCGCGTACGGTACCGGGTTGGTGAACAGGTAGCCGAAAAACAATCCACCCAGCCCGTTGATGTTGGCGATGAACCACCGGTTCATTCGCGGCATTTCGGCCACCCGCTTGCGCACGCCATCGCGGGCGAACTGGATGTGACGGGCCTCTTCGGCGACGTGAATCCGCATGAGTCGCTGAATGATCGGTTGCATCTCCGGGTCATCCATCATCTGCCGCTGCAGCGCGTCGAAGATTTCTTCACCGACCAGCGCGGCCACCCACAGCAGGGCGCCGCGGAACAACAGCGGCAAGGTGTTGATGATGATGCGGTGATACAGCCGGGGGCGGACCGGCTTGGCGCCCACCCGCTCGATGGCCTTGCCGAACATCACCATGTGCCGGGTTTCGTCGCCCAGTTCGGTCAGCGCGTAGTGCGAGGCTCGGCTGGTCGGGTCGTCGTGCATCAGCTTGCGCAGCAGCGCCTGATTGAGGATGTTCTCGAACCAGATGCCCGCCGACAACGTATTGACCAACTCCTGACGCGACAGCTCGATCTGCTGCGCGCGGGTCATCTGATCCCACATCGGCGTGCCGTAGAGCGACACGATCTTGGGCGGCAGGTAAAACCTGTCCGGGTCCAGCGGCGCGTCCCAGTCGATGTCGACGACCGGCTGATAGGACTTCTTGACCGAACCCTTGAGCAGACGCTCGGCGAACTCTTCGCGACTGGGTTGAACCGCAGTACTCATAGCGCCACGTTAGGGACGGCGCCTGGAAGATGTCAATACCCGCGGTACCGGATACCGGCAGTCACGCCGTCCTACGAATTAGGCTTTGGCAGCATGGCGCGCCGGCACATCCACGTGATCGGCATCGGCGTCGGCAACTCCGACTACCTGACCTTGCAGGCAATCGAGGCGCTCAACGACACCCAGGTGTTTTTCGCGATGGACAAAGGCGACGCCAAAAGCGATTTGGTGGCGGTGCGCCGGCAGATCTGTCAGCGGTTCATCCGGGAGCCCGGCTATCGTTTCGTCGAGCTGCCCGATGTGCAGCGCTCCGTAGGCGGCGACTACCAGTCGGGGGTGTCGGACTGGCATGCCGCGCGCGCTCGGGTTTGGGCCGACGCCATCGTCACCGAGCTCGGCGCCGACGGGGTCGGAGCGTTCCTGGTTTGGGGTGACCCGTCGCTCTACGACAGCACCCTGCGCATCCTGGGCGCGCTGCCCGTCGAGCTCAGCTACGACGTCATCCCCGGCATCACCGCCGTGCAGGCGCTGACAGCCCGGCACCGCATCCCGCTGAACGACATCGGTGAACCCGTCCTGCTCACCACCGGACGGCAGCTGCGCGCGCACGGCCTGTCCGGGTCCGCTGTGGTCATGCTCGACCGCGATTGCTCGTTTCGGTGCTGCCCCGACGACACCTCGATCTGGTGGGGTGCGTACCTCGGCACCGCCGACGAGCTGCTGGTTTCCGGCACCGTCGGTGAGGTGGGTGCCCGGATCGCGGCGCTGCGCGCCGAGGCGCGTGCCCGGCACGGCTGGATCATGGATACCTATCTGCTGCGCCGGTGAGCGCACACTAGAGGCATGCCGGAACTACCCGAAGTCGAAGCGCTGGCCGATCACCTGCGCCGCCATGCCGTCGGTTTGCCGATCGGCCGTGTCGACGTGGCCGCTTTGTCGGTGCTCAAAACCTTCGACCCGCCCCTCACCGCGCTGCACGGCCAGCCGGTCATCGGCGCCGAGCGGTGGGGAAAATACCTCGGATTACAGGCCGGCGAGTCGTTCTTCATCACTCATCTCTCCCGTGCCGGTTGGCTGCGGTGGTCGGACAAGTTGGCCGCCGCGCCGCTGCGTCCCGGCAAGGGTCCGATCGCGTTGCGGGTGCACCTGGGTACGCCGGGCGAGGCATCCGGCTTCGACCTCACCGAGGCGGGCACCCAGAAACGGTTGGCGGTCTGGCTCGTCGACGATCCGAAGCAGGTGCCGCAGATCGCCGCGCTGGGACCCGACGCGCTCTCGCTCGGACCCGACGACCTCGCTGATGTGCTGGCCGGCAACAGCGGCCGCATCAAAACGGTGCTCACCGACCAGCAGGTGATCGCCGGCATCGGCAACGCCTACAGCGACGAGATCCTGCATGTCGCCAGGATTTCGCCGTTCGCCACCGCGGGGAAACTGACCGGCGAGCAAGTGGTGATCCTGCATGATTCGATGGTGTCGGTGCTGACCGACGCGGTGAGCCGATTGGTCGGCCAGAAGGCGGCGACGCTCAAGGGCGAGAAGCGCTCCGGTCTGCGGGTGCATGCGCGGACCGGTCTGCCGTGCCCGGTATGCGGTGACACCGTGCGCGAGATCTCGTTCGCGGACAAGTCTTTTCAGTACTGTCCGACCTGTCAGACCGGGGGCAAGGTGCTGGCCGACCGGCGGATGTCGCGGCTGCTGAAGTAGCGGCTCAAATAGCCCGGCCGCGCTCCGCGCGGTAGTGGCGCACCAGGGCGTCGGTCGAGCTGTCCGACTGCTGCTGCGGTGCGTCGTCGTCGCTGATGACCGGGACCAGTGCTTTGGCCTGCGTCTTGCCCAGTTCCACACCCCACTGGTCGAACGAGTCGATACCCCACAGCACGCCCTCAGTGAACACCTGATGTTCATAGAGCGCGATCAACTGGCCGAGGACTGACGGAGTGAGCCGGGTGGCCAGGATCGCGGTGGTCGGCCGGTTGCCGGGCATCACCTTGTGCGGCACCACCTCGGCGGGCGTGTCCTCGGCAGCAATTTCCCCGGCGGTCTTGCCGAACGCCAACACCTGAGTCTGGGCGAACAAATTGCTCATCAACACGTCGTGCATGCTGCCGCTCCCGTCGGCGGTTGCCAGGTCTTCCAGCGGCTGGGAAAAGCCGATGAAGTCGGCGGGCACCAGCCGGGTGCCCTGGTGCAGCAACTGATAAAAGGCGTGTTGGCCGTTGGTTCCCGGCTCTCCCCAGAAGATTTCGCCGGTGTCCGTGGTGACCGGGTCACCGTCGGCGCGAGTGGACTTGCCGTTGGATTCCATGGTGAGCTGCTGCAGGTACGCCGGGAACCGGGCCAGGTCATCGGAATACGGCAGCACCGCGTGGGTTTGGGCGCCGAAGAACCCGGAATACCACGCGTTGATCAAGCCGAGCAAGGCCGGCGCGTTGGCCTGCAACGGAGCGGTCCGGAAATGCTCGTCGACGAGGTGGAAGCCGGACAGGAAGTCGGCGAAGCCCTCCCGGCCGACCGCCGCCATCACCGACAGCCCGATTGCCGAATCCACCGAATAGCGCCCGCCGACCCAGTCCCAGAAGCCGAACATGTTGGCGGTGTCGATACCGAACTCCTCGACCAGCTTCTCGTTTGTCGAGACCGCGACGAAATGCTTGGCCACCGCGTCGTCGCCGAGCGCGTCTGTCAGCCAGCGTCGCGCGGCGGTCGCGTTGGTCAGCGTCTCCAGGGTGGAGAACGTCTTCGAAGAGACGACGAAAATCGTTGTCGCCGGATCTAAGTCAGCCAGCGTCGCGATCAGATCGGCGGGATCGACGTTGGAGACGAAGCGGGCCGAGATGCCGGCATCGACGTAGTGGCGCAACGCCTTATACACCATCACCGGACCGAGGTCCGAACCGCCGATCCCGATATTGACGACGGTGCGAATGCGCTCGCCGGTGGCACCGGTCCATTCACCGCTGCGCAGCCGATCGGTGAACTCACCCATCCGGTCGAGCACCTCGTGCACGTCCTCGACGACGTTTTTCCCGTCGACAAGCAGCTCGGCGTCGCGGGGAAGCCGCAGCGCGACGTGCAGCACAGCGCGGTTCTCCGAGGTGTTGATGTGCTCACCGGCGAACATCGCCTCGCGGCGCTCCTCGAGGTGAGCCGCCCGGGCCAGGTCGGTGAGCAAGTCGATGGTCTCGCGGGTGATGCGGTGCTTGCTGTAGTCGATGTAGAGGTCGCCGACGGTTACCGTCAACTCGCGGCCGCGGTCGGGATCGTCATCGAAGAACTCACGCAGATGGGTTTCCCCGATTTGAGCGTGGTGTTTGCGCAGTGCATCCCACGCAGAGGTGGCCGAGATGTCCGGGATCTGTCCGACGGCAGTCATACCTTTTGACCATAGTCACGCGGCCCGACGGCGGAGAGAATGCGGGGCGAAAAGGTTCGCCTGGCCCGCTCAGTGACCCAGCCGGCCGCGGCCAAGGCGGAGCAGCAGTATCGCCAGGTCCTTTCCTTCGGGCCCCAGCTCGCTGTAACGCTCGATGACCTTCATCTCGCGGCTGTGCACCAGTCGGGTGCCGCCCGAGGCCATTCGGGCCTTACCGATCGCCTGGGACACTTCGGCGCGGCGCTTGACCGCGGCGAGTATTTCCGCGTCCAACCGGTCGATTTCGTGGCGCAGATCGTCGATGTCGGGAAGTTGTCCGTTGGTTGTGTCGACAGTCATGGCAGGTGACTCCGTAGTGTCGCTGTTGGTGGGTTCTGGTCTCATCCGTCTTCGGGCCTCACACAACAGACAAGCCCCGGATCCGGACGCGGACCGCGGGGCTCTTCCTTCGAGCAGCTACACCCCGGGTACCGCTGGCCGGTACCCGAAGAAAAATCGACGAAGCTGCGCATTGAGCACGGCTTGAGTGTGCCACCAAGGGCGCCGTGAGCGCAAAACTGTCGCCGGACGGCGGTAAGTTAGACAGGCATCAGTCGCCGGCGACGATGAGAGCGAAGCGATGAGGAGGAGCGGCGCATTTGACCGCGTATTTGACCGCTGCCAGATCCGTCCCGGACGCCGACCAACTCCTCGACGGCCTCAACACCCAACAGCGCCAGGCGGTGCTGCATGAGGGCTCACCGCTGCTGATCGTCGCCGGTGCCGGCTCCGGCAAAACCGCGGTGCTGACCCGGCGCATCGCCTACCTGATGGCGGCGCGCGACGTCGGGCCCGGCCAGATCCTGGCCATCACCTTCACCAACAAGGCCGCCGCCGAGATGCGCGAACGCGTGGTCCAACTGGTGGGAGACCGTGCCCGATCGATGTGGGTGTCGACGTTCCACTCGACCTGCGTGCGGATCCTGCGCAACCAGGCGTCGCTCATCCCGGGGCTGAACTCCAACTTCTCGATCTACGACGCCGACGACTCCCGGCGGCTGCTGCAGATGATCGGCCGCGACATGGGCCTCGATATCAAGCGGTACACGCCGCGTCTGCTGGCCAATTGCATCTCGAACCTGAAAAACGAGCTGATCGATCCGGACAAGGCGATCGCGGACCTCACCGACGGCACCGATGATCTGGCTCGCACAACCGCGTCGGTCTTCGCTGAATATCAGCGCCGGCTGCGCGCGGCCAACGCGCTGGACTTCGACGACCTCATCGGCGAGACGGTCGGAGTGCTGCAGGCCTTCCCGCAGATCGCCCAGCACTACCGGCGCCGCTTCCGCCATGTTCTGGTCGACGAATACCAGGACACCAACCATGCGCAATACGTGCTGGTGCGTGAACTGGTCGGTGGTGACGTTAACGCTCCCCAAGAGGCAGAGGACGGCGTGCCGCCCGGCGAGCTGTGCGTGGTCGGCGACGCCGATCAGTCGATCTACGCGTTCCGGGGCGCCACCATCCGCAACATCGAAGACTTCGAACGCGACTACCCAGACGCCACCACGATTCTGCTGGAACAGAATTACCGCTCCACCCAGAACATCTTGTCGGCGGCCAACTCGGTGATCGCCCGCAATTCCGGGCGCCGCGACAAACGGTTGTGGACCGACGCCGGTGAAGGGGAGCTGATCGTCGGTTACGTTGCCGACAACGAGCACGACGAAGCCCGGTTCGTCGCCGACGAGATAGACGCGCTGGTCGACCGCGGTGACATCACCTACGACGACGTCGCGGTGTTCTACCGGACGAACAACTCGTCGCGGTCGCTGGAAGAGGTGTTTATCCGCGCGGGCATTCCGTACAAAGTCGTTGGCGGCGTGCGGTTCTACGAACGCAAAGAGATCCGCGACATCGTCGCTTATCTGCGCGTGCTGGACAATCCCGGTGATGCGGTCAGCTTGCGGCGCATCCTGAACACGCCGCGGCGCGGCATCGGTGATCGTGCTGAGGCGTGTGTGGCGGTGTACGCCGAGAATACCGGGGCCGGCTTCGCCGATGCGCTGCAAGCGGCTGCTGAAGGCAAAGTTCCGTTGCTCAATTCCCGCGCAGTGAAATTAATTAGCGGTTTCGTCGAACTGCTCGACGAGCTGCGCGCCAAACTGGCCGACGATCTCGGCGACCTGGTCGAAGCCGTATTGGACCGGACCGGATACCGGATGGAACTGGAAGCCTCCACCGATCCGCAGGATCTGGCCCGGCTGGACAACCTGAACGAATTGGTCAGCGTCGCGCACGAATTCAGCACCGACCGGGCGAACGCTGCCGAGCTTGACGACATCAGCGAGATCTCGGATGAGGAAGACGTGCCGGACACCGGTGTACTGGCCGAATTTCTGGAACGGGTGTCGCTGGTCGCCGACGCCGATCAGATTCCCGAACACAGCGCCGGTGTGGTCACCCTGATGACGTTGCACACCGCCAAAGGACTGGAGTTCCCGGTGGTGTTCGTGACCGGCTGGGAGGACGGGATGTTCCCGCACATGCGGTCGTTGGACGACCCGCGTGAGCTCGCCGAGGAACGGCGACTGGCTTATGTCGGCATCACCCGGGCCCGGCACCGGCTGTATGTGAGCAGGGCCGTGGTCCGGTCCTCCTGGGGTCAGCCCATGCTCAACCCGGAGTCGCGGTTTTTGCGCGAGATCCCGCAGGAACTGATCGAGTGGCGGCGCACCGCCGCTGCGCCCTCATTCAGTGCGCCGGTCAGCGGCGCCGGCAGGTTCGGCGCGCCCCGCCCGTCACCGGCGCGCTCTGCAGTCGGAAAGCGTCCGCTGCTGGCGCTGCAGGCCGGCGATCGGGTGTCGCACGACAAGTACGGGCTGGGCCGGGTCGAGGAGGTGTCCGGTGTCGGAGAGTCGGCGATGTCGCTGATCGACTTCGGCAGCTCGGGCCGGGTCAAGCTGATGCACAATCACGCTCCGGTGGCCAAGCTCTAATACCGTCATTCCTGCGGCAAGTAACGCTTGGTCTCTGGATGCAAGGCCAGGGCCGCGCCGGCGACGGGGAGCAACGGCAGCAAATACACGATCCAGGCGACACGGGCATCGGTGAGGAATACCCCGAGTTGAGTCAGCAACGCAACGACGGCGCCGGCGACAATCAGCCGGCGACCGAGCGGACGGCGTTGCAGCAGCAGGATCACACCCGAGACGGTGGCGACTGCGAACACCAGCGCCAAGAAACCCACTGCGAGGCAGAACAGCTTGTCGGAGCGCCACCAGCCGGCGATCAGGTCGGTAGCGATCACCGAAGTGGCCCAGCCGCTGACAATGCTGACTGCACTGGCGCCAACGGCGGTCCTGGCGCTCGGTTCCAGCGACGGGCCAAGAGTGCGCACCGGAGCGTCTCGGCGCCCAGTCGCCGGCGGTCGGGCTGAACCCTTGAAGTCCGGCGACGGACGGGGAATGTAGGTGGTGGCAGCCTGGTCGGCAATCGCTGGCATCGGCGCGGTCGGCGCCCGCCGGATGATGCGCGAGCGATTTTCGTCGCGAGGGGCTGCGCGACCGTAACCGTCTGGCGGTCGGGGAGGCGGATTCCCGCCGGGTGGAAGGTTGGGCGGCTGGGTCACCGGGTCAACCGGTGTAATTGCCGACGCTGAGTCCGCGCTTCGCCAGCCACGGCACCGGGTCGATTCGGTTGGTGCCGCCCAACATCACCTCGAAGTGCAAGTGCGGGCCGGTGGAATCTCCCCGGTTGCCCATCGTGGCGATCTGGTCGCCCGCCATAACGCGCTGACCGACGCTGACCAGCGTCGTGTTGACGTGACCGTAGAGCGTGACGGTGCCGTCCGCATGGCGCAACTTGACCCACATCCCGTAACCGGCGGTGGGGCCGGCCGCGACCACGACGCCGTCGGATACGGCGTAGATCGGCGTGCCGATCGAGTTGGCAAGGTCGATGCCCGCGTGTAGCACGCCCCAGCGGTACCCAAAATTCGAGGTGAATATTCCTTTGGTCGGCATCACGAACAGCGGCTGCTGCAGCCGCGCCTCCCGCTGAGCCCGCTCTTGCGCAAATGCCACCCCGTTGGCGAGTTCCTGGTTGTGAGCGGCGACATTTGCTGCCGGCCGGATGGTGACCAGCTGCATCCCGCGGGCGGCGGCCGTCGGGCCGCTGTTGAGCGTCGCGGAGTCGGCGGCCAGCGCCGTCTCAGCTTTGGCGGTGTCGTTCGGGTGCGTGGCGGCGTGCGCCGCTGCAGCGGCGGCCCCGGCGGCCATTGCGGTGATCAACACCCGTCCCCTGGTCGCGCCGGTGAGCGGCTTGCGGTGCTGCCCGCCCCGCTGCCACGGGATGTCGGCGGCCGGGCGGGATCTGAGGCGGTGGGCTGGTGCGGAAGCCTGAGCTTCGGACGCCGGGTTGCCTGACGCGCTGGGTGCGGCCAACCACTGCGGGGTGATGTCGTCGGTGTCGCTGAGGTCATCGAGCTCCGGCGCCCGCAACACCTGCGCTTCTTTGTCGAACGCGGTGTTGTCACTGAATTCGAGGTCGTCGAGGTAACCGAGCTCCCCGAATTCATTGAACGGAATGATGTCGGTGACTTCATTGCGACCGAGTTCGGGCCGACGGTCACGGGGTTCGCGAGAGACTCCTGCCACAGGACGGCGGGCGTAGCGATGCTGGGTCAACCGGAAAAATCCTCGGGTCGTAACCAAAGCGTTATCTCGGACCCTGAGACGTTAACCAGTTCCGGCATCAGAGGCAACACAAGCCAGCATTCCGCGCGAGATTGTGACCTGAATCACTGAACCTCGCGCGGTGACGTGCGCCACATCAAAGGATGCGGCGTTCAGAATCGCTCAGCCTTGTCGATACAGTTCCCCGCAAGCCCGGTTGTCAATCCGGCCCAAGCTCAACAGCCGAAACGAGAAATTTCGAAGACAGAGTGGTCATGGATCTTTTCGAGTACCAGGCGAAAGAATTGTTCGTCCGGCGGGGCGTGCCGACCACGCCGGGCCGGGTGACCGACAACGCCGAGGAGGCCAGAGCGATCGCCGAGGAAATCGGCCGTCCCGTCATGGTGAAAGCGCAGGTCAAAACCGGTGGGCGGGGCAAGGCGGGCGGCGTCAAGTTTGCGGCGACGCCCGACGATGCCTACACGCACGCCAACAACATCCTCGGCTTGGACATCAAGGGGCACGTTGTCAAGAAGCTGTTGGTCGCTGAAGCCAGCGACATCGCCGAGGAGTACTACATCTCCTTCCTGCTGGACCGCGCGCACCGCACCTACCTGGCGATGTGCTCGGTGGAAGGCGGCGTGGAGATCGAAGAGGTCGCCGCCACTAAGCCTGAACGGCTGGCCAAAGTCCCCGTCGACGCCGTGCAAGGCGTCGATCTGGCGCTGGCGCGCTCGATCGCGAAGCAGGGACACCTGCCCGAGGAAGTCTTGGATGCCGCCGCGGTCACCATCGCCAAGTTGTGGGAGCTGTTCATCACCGAAGACGCCACGCTGGTCGAGGTGAATCCGCTGGTACGCACTCCCGACAACCAGATCCTGGCGCTGGACGGCAAGGTCACGTTGGACGCCAACGCCGATTTCCGCCAACCCGGCCATGTCGATTTTGAGGACCGCGACGCGACTGATCCGCTGGAACTCAAAGCCAAGGAGCACGACCTCAACTACGTCAAGCTCAACGGCGAGGTCGGCATCATCGGTAACGGCGCCGGACTGGTCATGTCGACGCTCGACGTCGTCGCCTACGCCGGCGAGCAGCACGGCGGGGTGAAGCCGGCCAACTTCCTCGACATCGGCGGCGGCGCCTCGGCTGAGGTGATGGCCGCCGGTCTGGACGTCGTGCTGGGCGACGAACAGGTTAAAAGTGTGTTCGTCAACGTGTTCGGCGGTATCACCGCCTGTGACGCGGTGGCGACGGGAATCGTCAAGGCCCTGGAGATTCTGGGCGAGGAGGCCAACAAGCCGCTGGTCGTCCGCCTCGACGGCAACAACGTCGACGAGGGCAGACGCATCCTCACCGAAGCCAACCACCCGCTGGTGACGTTGGTCCCGACGATGGACGAGGCCGCCGACCAGGCCGCCGCGCTCGCCAGCGTTTAGCTCAAGAAAGGGACCGATGGCGATCTTTCTGACCGCAGACTCCAAGGTCATCGTCCAGGGCATCACCGGCGGTGAGGCCACCGCGCACACCGCGCGGATGCTCAAAGCGGGCACCCAGATCCTCGGCGGCGTCAACGCCCGTAAGGCCGGCACCAAGGTGGCCCATAAGGACGCCGCCGGCAACGACGTCGAGCTGCCGGTGTTCGGCTCGGTGGTCGAGGCCATGGAGCAGACCGGCGCTGACGTATCGATCATCTTCGTGCCGCCGAAGTTCGCCAAGGACGCGATCATCGAGGCGATCGACGCCGCGATTGGACTGCTGGTCGTCATCACCGAGGGCATCCCGGTGCAAGACAGCGCTTACGCGTGGGCCTACAACCTTTCCAAGGGCGGCAAGACCCGCATCATCGGCCCGAACTGTCCCGGCATCATCACCCCGGGGCAGTCGCTGGTAGGCATCACCCCGGCGAACATCACCGGGCCCGGCCCGATCGGCCTGGTGTCGAAGTCCGGAACGCTGACCTACCAGATGATGTATGAGCTGCGTGATCTCGGCTTCTCCACGTCTATCGGGATCGGCGGTGACCCGGTGATCGGCACCACCCATATCGACGCGATCGAGGCGTTCGAGAAGGATCCTGACACCAAGCTCATCGTCATGATCGGCGAGATCGGCGGTGACGCTGAGGAGCGCGCGGCCGACTACATCAAGGCCAACGTGTCCAAGCCCGTCGTCGGCTACGTCGCCGGATTCACCGCTCCTGAGGGCAAGACGATGGGCCACGCCGGGGCCATCGTGTCAGGCTCGTCGGGCACCGCGGCCGCCAAGAAGGAGGCGCTGGAAGCCGCGGGCGTCAAAGTCGGCAAGACGCCCTCGGAGACCGCGGCGCTGGCTCGGAAGATCCTGCAGGGCCATTAGCCCACATGAAGGACCCGTGCACCCCCGTCGTCGTCGGCGTCGGACAGGCCGCAGAGCGAATCGACGATCCTTACTACAGCGCGATGTCGGCCGTCGAGCTGGCCACCGCGGGCGCACGGTCTGCGCTCGAAGACTGCGGCGCCGACGTCGCGAAGGTGGCCGCCTCGATCGACACCGTCGCCGGGGTGCGGCAGTTCGAGATCTCAGGACCGGCCGAGGCGGTGCTGGGCAAGTCAAACAACTATCCGCGGTCGGTGGCCAACCGGATCGACGCCGAGCCGGCCCGTGCCATCTTGGAAGTGGTCGGCGGGCAAGGCCCGCAGAAGCTGATCAACGAACTGGCCGCCGATATCGCTGCCGGCCGATCGGAAGTAGCGCTGGTCTTCGGCTCCGATGCGACCTCGACCAACCGGTACTTCGCGCACGCTGAGAACAAACCGGACTTCTCCGAGCACGTCGACGGCGAGCTCGCCGACCGCGGCCACGGCCTGGACGGGCTGATTTCCCGCTACACCGTCGTGCACGGCCTGGTCGACGCGCCGACGCAGTACGCGCTGCTGGAAAATGCGCGCCGCGCCGGCACCGGGCTGGGTCCGGCCGATTACCTGCGAGGGATGGGCGAGCTGTTTGCGCCCTTCACCACAGTGGCGGCCGGCAATCCGTTCGCCGCCGCGCCGGTGGAACGCTCCGTCGAAGAACTCATCACGGTCACCGACAGCAACCGGATTATCGCCGACCCTTATCCGCGGCTGCTGGTGGCCCGCGATCAGGTGAATCAGGGCGCCGCAGTACTGCTGATGTCGGTGGGAGCGGCGCGCCGTCTTGGGGTGCCCGAGGACAACTGGGTGTATCTGGCCGGCCACGCCGATCTGGCAGAACAGCGGCTGCTGGGCCGGTCTGACCTCGGTCATGCGCCGTCGGCCGTGCTGGCCGTGCGCGAGGCGCTGGCCGTCGCCGGAATCGGCATCGACGACGTCGCCACTTTCGACTTGTACAGCTGCTTTGCCGTCCCGGTGTTCAACATCTGCGACGGGCTGGGCATCGCACCGGACGACCCGCGGGGGCTGACGCTGACCGGTGGTCTGCCGTTCTTCGGCGGCGCCGGCAACAACTACTCGATGCACGCCGTCGCCGAGACCGTCGCGGCGGCGCGCACCGCACCGGGGCAGTACGGCCTCGTCGGCGCCAACGGCGGCATCCTGAGCAAATACTCGGTCGGCGTCTACACGACCGTCCGCACGCCGTGGAAGGCCGATCGCAGCACCCAGCTGCAGGCCGACATCGACGCGCGACCCGTCGAAGCGGTGACCGAACACGCTGAGGGCCGCGGCACCGTCGAGACTTACACGGTCCGTCGCGACGACGGGCGGCTGACCGGTATCGTCATCGGCCGACTCGCCACCGACCACAGCCGGTTCCTGGCCACCACCGAAGACGACGATTTGATCGCTTTGCTCACCGACGGGGAACCGCTGGGGCAGGCGGTCAGCGTACGCACCTTCGACTACGGCAACCGCTGCTCGCTGCGCTGAGAATCACACTGCGGCGGCCAGCTTGCCGGCCAGCCTCTCGACATAGCCGGCGACTTCGTCTTCGGAGCGGTCGGGCAACCCGAACAGCACTTCGGTGACGCCGAGTTCGGCCCAGTGCGCCAGCTTCTCGGGCACCGGCTTGTAATCCAGCGCCACGATCTGCGGCGCCCCCTCGCGGCCGGCGCCGGCCCACCTTTCGTGCAGCAGTCTGACTGGCTCGTCGATGTCGAAGTCGCGCGGCGTGGTGATCCAACCGTCAGCGCTGCGCGCGATCCACTTGAAGTTCTTCTCCGTCCCCGCGGCGCCGACCAACACCGGGATACGCGCCTGCACCGGCTTGGGCCACGCCCAGCTGGAGCCGAAATTGACGAATTCGCCTTCGTAAGACGCTTCTTCGCAGGTCCACAGCGTCCGCATCGCCTCGAGGTATTCGCGCAGCATGGTGCGGCGCCGCCCGGCGGGCACCCCGTGGTCGGCGAGTTCGTCGGTGTTCCAGCCGAATCCGACCCCGAGGCTGACCCGGCCGCCGGACAGGTAGTCCAACGTGGCGATGGATTTGGCCAGCGTGATCGGGTCGTGTTCAACCGGAAGCGCCACCGCGGTGGCCAGCCGCACGCGCGACGTGACCGCGCAAGCCGCACCCAAACTCACCCACGGATCGAGGGTGCGCATGTAGCGGTCGTCGGGCAGCGACTCATCACCGGTGGTCGGATGCGCAGCTTGGCGCTTGACCGGTATGTGAGTGTGCTCGGGCACATAGAAGGTGCGAAAGCCGTGGTCGTCGGCAAGCTTGGCTGCTGAGGCCGGGGTGATGCCGCGGTCGCTGGTGAACAACACGAGCCCGTAATCCATGCGAGGAATTAGAACGTGTTTCATCTGGCCTGGGCAAGCGGGCGCGGTGACACGCCGTGCGCCGCACGGCGCCGATCGGCGGGTGCGCTAGCGTGGATGGGCGAATCGCGTCTCGACGCCAAGACTGCTGATGACGGCGTCGTTCGCAGCGGTCCATCGAGTGTCGCGGCGCCAGAAGGCACCGGAAGCATAGGAGAAGCAATGACCTACTCGTCCGGCAGTTCGGGATATCAACCCGGGCAGCCCAGTGTGTCCTACGGAACTTCTGAATCGTCCGGGTCGTCGGGGCCCTCGTTCGCCAAATCGGACGACCACACAAGCAAGCTGCCGCAATACCTGACCATTGCGGTGGTCGCGCTGGGTTTAGCGGCTTATTTCCTCAGCTTCGGTCCGGTGTTCGAAGTCAACAGCGATGCCGGTCCGCCTGCTGGCCCGGGCCACCACGGCGCGGCGGTCACGATGTTAGCCCTGCTGGCCGCGCTGCTGGCCGCGACAGGACTGCTGCCGAAGGCGAGGAACTACATGGCCGTCGTCGCGGTGATCGCCGTCCTCGGCGCACTGCTGTTGGTGGCGCGCGCTTCGACCCTTTCCGACAACGTCTCGGCCGGCTGGGCCTTGTGGGCCATCGTGGGCTTGGCGGTGTTGCAAGCGCTCACCGCCGTCGGCGCGCTGCTGCTCGACTCCGGGGTGGTCACTCCGCCGACGCCGCGGCCCAAATACGACCGCTACAGCCAGTATGGGCAGTATGGGCAATACGGCGGCGGCTACTACGGTCAGCCGGGTCAGCCGGGTCAGTCGCCCTATGGACAGCACAGTGGTCCGCAGCAATCGCCTCAGCAGTCCGGCTACGGGCCGTCCTACGGTGGCGGCAGCTACCCGCAAGGGCCTTCTTCCGGCGGATTCAGCGCTGCCGGTCAGCAACACGGATCGCAACAGGGCTCGCATTCGGCTCAGCATCAAGGCTCGTCGCAGGGCGGCCAGAGTGAACACGGGACGTCCACTCCGCCCACCGGCTTTGCCAGCTTCAGCACCCCGCAGTCATTCGGCTCCGGCGCGGAAAGTCAGGCGCACAGCACCGGGAATGCCGGCGAGCACTCCAGTTCCGGACAGGGTTCCGGCCAGGGCCACCCCTCCCATGGCGGCCAGCAGCCTCAGTCGCCGTCGTCACCCTCCGGTCCGACGCCGTCCTAGCCGGGCGCTCTCGCGCCTAGTCGGGGCCGTGCGCGCGCAGTGACGCCGGTGGGAGACCAGCGAGCAGCGGGCGCGCGTCAGGCCCGCGATCTGCTCAGGGTCGCGTTCGGTCCGGCCGTGGTGGCTTTGGTAGTCATCGCGGCGGTGACCCTGCTGCAGTTGGTCATCGCCAACAGCGATATGACCGGCGCTCTCGGCGCCATCGCCAGCATGTGGCTCGGCGTGCATGACGTGCCCATCGCCATCGGTGGTCGTGAGCTGGGCGTAATGCCGTTGCTGCCGGTTCTGCTGATGGTCGGGGGGACTGCCCGCACGACGGCGCGGGCCACGTCTGCCACCGCGTCGTGGTTCGTGGTTCGGTGGGTGGTGGCATCGGCGCTCGGCGGGCCGTTGCTGTTCGCTGCCATCGCGTTGGCGATCATTCACGACGCGGCGTCGGTGCTCACCGAGCTGCAAACACCGAGCGCGTTGCGCGCGTTCAGCAGTGTGCTGGTTGTGCACGCGATCGGTGCGGCGCTGGGGGTGGGCGGCCGGATGGGTCAGCGGGTGCTGGCCGCGACGGTGCTGCCTGATTGGCTGGGCGGCTCACTGCGGGCGGCGAAGGCCGGCGTGCTGGCGTTGTTCGGCTTGTCCGCTGCGGTGACAGCCGGGTCGCTGGTCGTGCACTGGGCGACGATGCATCAGCTGTATGCGGTCACCGATTCAGTCTTCGGCCAGTTCAGTCTCACCGTGCTGTCGGCGCTCTACGCGCCGAATGTGGTCGTCGGCACCGCAGCCGTTGCAGTGGGCTCCAGCGCGCACCTGGGCTTCGCCTCCTTCAGCTCGTTCGCCGTCTTCGGTGGTGATCTGCCCGCGCTGCCGGTGCTCGCAGCGGCGCCGTTGCCGCCGTTGGGCCCGGTGTGGGTGGCGCTGCTGATCGTCGGTGCTTCGTCGGGTGTGGCGGTCGGACAACAGTGCGCCCGGCGGCCGTTGCCGTTGCTGCCGGCGACGGTGAAGTTGTTGGTGGCCGCGGTTTGTGCGGCGCTGGCGATGGCGCTGCTCGGCTACGCCGGCGGCGGACGATTGGGCAATTTCGGCGGCATCGGGGTGGATCAGGGCACGTTCGGATTCGCGGTGTTCTTCTGGTTCGCTGTCGTCGGCGCGATCACCGTCGTGATGACCGGTGGAGTAAGGCGCCGTCCTAAGCCGCCGAAACCCCCTCAGCCAACACCGATTGCGGCGCCGATGCCCGATGACGAGGAGTTGGCGTCCGCGCCCCACGATGATGTCGACGACGATGTCGGCCTCGTCGCGGGCCTCGAGCAAACGCCGTCTGCCCAGTCGACCCAATCCACCCTTGAGCAACCTCACGATTAGACTCCGCCTGTGCCGCAACCGCTCCAACTGCCTCCGGGCGCGCCGGCACGGCTGGTCGTGCTGGCTTCGGGCACCGGCTCCCTGCTCAAGTCGCTGTTGAACGCCGCCGTGAACGACTATCCGGCCCGCGTGGTGGCCGTCGGAGCGGACCGCGACTGCCCGGCCGTCGCAATCGCTCGCGCGGCGTCGTTGCCCACCTTCACCGTCGAGTTGCCGGACCATCCCGACCGGGACGCCTGGGACGCAGCGCTGACCCGAGCCACCGCAGCGCACTCACCCGATCTTGTCGTGTCGGCCGGTTTTATGAAAATCCTTGGGCCGCAATACCTGGCCGCCTTCGGCGGACGTGTCGTCAACACCCACCCGGCTTTGCTGCCCGCGTTTCCCGGCGCGCACGGCGTGGCAGCGGCGCTGGCCTACGGAGTGAAGGTGACTGGCTGCACGGTGCATTTGGTGGACGCCGGCACCGACACCGGCCCGATTTTGGCGCAGCACGCCATTCCCGTCCTCGACGGCGACGATGAAGACACCTTGCATGAGCGCATCAAGGTCGCCGAGCGCCAACTTCTGGTGGATGTGGTGGCCGCGCTGGCCACCGGCGGCGTCACCTGGTACGGACGAAAGGCGACCATAGGATGAGCCTGGACCACGGAGGCGACGGACACTGCCTGAGAAGGCCGATCCGACGGGCGCTGGTCAGCGTCTACGACAAAACCGGGCTGGGCGACCTTGCCCGCGGTCTGCACGGGGCCGGTGTCGAAATCGTCTCGACCGGGTCGACGGCGAAAACCATTTCGGACGGCGGAATCCCGGTGACACCCGTCGAGCAGGTCACCGGCTTCCCCGAGGTGCTCGACGGCCGGGTCAAGACACTGCACCCGCGGGTGCACGCCGGTCTGCTGGCCGACCTGCGCAAGCCCGAGCACGCCGCGGCGCTCGATGAACTCGGAATTGCCGCGTTCGAACTCGTCGTCGTCAACCTCTATCCCTTCAGCGAGACGGTGGCATCCGGCGCCGGAATCGACGACTGCGTCGAGCAGATCGACATCGGGGGCCCGTCGATGGTCCGCGCGGCGGCGAAAAATCACGCGAGTGTGGCGGTGGTCGTCGAGCCGTCCGGATACGACGGCGTACTGGCCGCGGTGCACGACGGCGGCTTCACTTTCGCCGAACGTAAACGACTGGCTGCGTTAGCCTTTCGGCACACCGCCGAATACGACATCGCGGTCGCCGGCTGGATGGGTTCGACGCTGGCACCCGAGCAGCCGGCGTCGGCGTTCCCCCAGTGGTTCGCTCAGAGCTGGCGGCGCTCGGCGCTGCTGCGCTACGGCGAGAACCCTCACCAACAAGCGGCGCTGTACAGCGATTCAGCCAGCCGCCCGGGCCTGGCGCAGGCCGGGCAGCTGCACGGAAAAGAGATGTCCTACAACAACTTTGCCGACGCGGACGCGGCCTGGCGGGCAGCCTTCGACCACGAAGAGATCTGTGTGGCGATCATCAAACACGCCAACCCGTGTGGCATCGCCGTCTCGTCAACCTCGGTCGCTGACGCACACCGCAAGGCGCACGACTGTGATCCGCTCAGCGCGTTCGGCGGCGTGATCGCGTCCAACACCGAAGTCAGCCTGGAGATGGCGGAGTACGTCAGCACCATCTTCACCGAGGTGATCGTCGCACCGGCCTACGCGCCGGGGGCGGTCGACGCCTTGGCGCGCAAAAAGAACGTCCGGGTGCTTGTGGCCGGTGAGCCGAGCGGCGGCGCTGCCGAGTTACGCCAGGTCAGCGGCGGCCTGCTTGTGCAGCAGCGGGACCGCCTCGACGCGCCGGGGGACGACCCTGAAAACTGGACGCTTGCGACCGGGGCGCCGGCCGGGCCGGCGGTGCTGGCTGATTTGGTGTTCGCCTGGCGCGTCTGCCGCGCGGTCAAGTCGAACGCGATCGTGATCGCCGCCGACGGCGCCACCGTGGGTGTCGGCATGGGACAGGTCAACCGCGTCGACGCGGCGCGGCTGGCGGTGGAGCGCGCCGGTGAGCGGGTGCCAGGGTCGGTAGCGGCATCCGATGCGTTCTTCCCGTTCCCGGACGGGTTGGAGACGCTGACCGCCGCCGGTGTCCAAGCGATCGTGCATCCCGGCGGCTCGGTACGCGACTCGGAAGTGACCACGGCAGCAGAACGCGCCGGCGTGACGCTCTACCTCACCGGGGCCCGCCACTTCGCCCACTGAGCGCGGTGAACCGGCAGACATGACGCTGGTGTTCAGCGCGTCGTAGCGTGGAGTGGTGACCTCATCTAACAATCTGCCCCGAACCGTCGGCGAATTGCGCGCCGCCGGGCACCGTGAGCGAGGTGTCAAGCAGGAAATCCGGGAAAACCTTCTTACTGCGTTGGCGGAAGGCCCAGAAAGGCGGGACATCTGGCCGGGCATCCTGGGGTTTGACGACACCGTGCTGCCGCAACTGGAGCGGGCCCTGATCGCCGGTCACGACTTCGTTCTGCTGGGCGAGCGCGGCCAGGGCAAAACGAGGTTGCTGCGCGCGCTGACCGGTCTGCTCGACGAGTGGACCCCGGTGATTCGTGATTCCGAACTTGGCGAGCACCCCTATTCGCCGATCACCCCGGAATCGATCCGGCGAGCCGAACAGCAACTCGACGACCTGCCGGTGGCCTGGAAGCACCGCAGCGAGCGCTACACCGAAAAGTTGGCCACTCCCGACACCAGCGTGGCTGACCTGGTCGGCGACATCGACCCGATCAAAGTGGCGGAAGGCCGCAGCCTGGGCGACCCGGAAACCATCGCCTACGGGCTGATCCCGCGGGCGCACCGCGGCATCGTCGCGGTCAACGAGCTGCCGGACCTCGCCGAGCGCATCCAGGTGTCGATGCTCAACGTCATGGAGGAACGTGACATTCAGGTTCGCGGGTACACGCTGCGGCTGCCGCTGGACGTGCTGGTGGTCGCCAGCGCGAACCCGGAGGATTACACCAACCGCGGTCGCATCATCACCCCGCTGAAAGACCGGTTCGGCGCTGAGATCCGCACCCACTACCCGCTGGAGTTGCAGGCCGAGGTGGGCGTCATCGGGCAGGAGGCGCATCTCAGCGCCCAGGTGCCTGAGTACTTGATGCAGGTGATCGCGCGGTTCGCGCGGTACCTGCGGGAGTCCCGGTCCGTCGACCAACGCTCCGGCGTTTCAGCGCGGTTCGCAATCGCGGCAGCTGAAACGGTCGCGGCGGCGGCGCGACATCGCTGCGCTGTATTGGGCGAGACCGAGCCGGTGGCCCGGGTGGTCGATCTGGGCACGGTGATCGAGGTGCTGCGCGGCAAGTTGGAATTCGAGTCCGGCGAGGAGGGCCGCGAGCAGGCGGTGCTGGAACACCTTTTGCGCCGCGCCACCGCCGACACCGCGTCCAAGGCCCTCGGCGGCATCGACGTCGGTCCACTGGTCGCCGCGGTGGAGAACGGTTCTGCGGTCACCACCGGTGAACGGGTGTCGGCGAAAGACGTCCTGGCCGCGCTGCCCGACCTTCCGGTGATCGACCAAATCGCCACCCGGCTGGCCGCCCAGTCCGAAGGCGAGCGGGCCGCCGCGCTGGAATTGGCGTTGGAGGCGTTGTACCTGGCCAAGCGCATCGACAAGGTGTCGGGAGAAGGCGAAACCGTCTATGGCTAGGCAGCACTCCTCGCGCTACTCCGCCTACACCGGCGGACCCGATCCGCTGGCCCCGCCGGTGGACCTGGCCGAGGCGCTCGAACAGATCGGGCAAGACGTCATGGCGGGCTCCTCGCCGCGCCGCGCCCTGTCCGAACTGCTGCGGCGGGGCACCCAGAACATGCCCGGCGCGGACCGGTTGGCCGGCGAGGTCAACCGCCGCCGCCGCGAACTGTTGCGCAACAACAACCTGGACGGCACGTTGCAGGAGATCAAGAAGCTCCTGGACGAGGCGGTGCTGGCCGAGCGCAAGCAACTGGCCCGCGCACTGGACGACGATGCGCGGTTTGGTGAGCTGCAGCTGGATTCGCTTTCGCCGTCACCGGCCAAGGCGGTGCAGGAGCTCTCGGACTACGACTGGCGCAGCAGCGAAGCCCGCCAAAAATACGAGCAGATCAAGGATCTGCTGGGCCGCGAGATGCTCGACCAACGGTTCGCCGGTATGAAGGAGGCGCTGGAAGGCGCCACCGACCAAGACCGCCAGCGGGTCACCGAGATGCTCGACGACCTCAACGGCCTTCTGGACAAGCACGGCCGCGGCGAGGACACCAAGGTGGACTTCCAGGACTTCATGGACAAGCACGGCGAGTTCTTCCCGGAGAACCCGCGCAACGTGGAGGAGTTGCTGGACTCGTTGGCCAAGCGGGCTGCCGCCGCACAGCGTTTCCGCAACAGCCTAAGCGCGGAGCAGCGCGCGGAGCTGGACGCGCTGGCGCAGCAGGCATTCGGTTCGCCCGCGCTGATGCAGGCCTTGGACCGGCTGGACACCCACTTGCAGTCGGCCCGGCCGGGTGAGGACTGGGACGGCTCGGCGCAGTTCTCCGGCGACAACCCGCTGGGCATGGGCGAGGGTGCGCAGGCGCTGGCCGACATCGGCGAACTCGAGCAGTTGGCCGAGCAGCTGTCGCAGAGTTACCCGGGCGCGACCATGGACGACGTCGACCTCGACGCGCTGGCGCGCCAACTCGGCGATGAAGCCGCGGTCAACGCCCGAACGCTGGCCGAATTGGAACGCGCACTGGTCAATCAGGGCTTCCTGAACCGCAGCTCCGACGGTCAGTGGCGGCTCTCGCCCAAGGCGATGCGGCAGCTCGGTCAGACCGCATTGCGCGACGTCGCCCAGCAGCTGTCCGGACGGCACGGGGAGCGCGAGCACCGGCGTGCCGGTGCGGCCGGTGAACTGACCGGGGCCACCCGGCCGTGGCAGTTCGGCGACACCGAGCCGTGGAACGTCACCCGTACGTTGACCAACGCGGTGCTGCGGCAAGCCGGAACGGGGCAAGCCGGTCGCGGCGCGCGCATACACCTCACCGTCGACGACGTCGAGATCTCCGAGACCGAGACGCGCACCCAGGCCGCGGTCGCACTGCTGGTGGACACCTCGTTCTCGATGGTGATGGAGAACCGCTGGCTGCCGATGAAACAAACTGCGCTGGCGCTCAACCATTTGGTCAGCACCCGGTTCCGTTCGGATGCGTTGCAGATCATCGCGTTCGGCCGGTACGCGCGCACCGTGACCGCTGCCGAGTTGACCGGCTTGGAAGGCGTCTACGAGCAGGGCACGAACTTGCACCACGCGCTGGCGCTGGCCGGCCGGCACCTGCGGCGGCACCCAGGCGCGCAGCCCGTCGTGCTGGTGGTCACCGACGGTGAACCGACCGCGCATCTGGAAGACGTCGACGGTGACGGGTCTTCTACTGTGTTTTTTGATTACCCGCCGCATCCCCGGACCATCGCCCACACCGTACGGGCTTTCGACGACATGTCGCGGCTCGGTGCGCAGGTGACGATTTTCCGGCTGGGCAATGACCCGGGTCTGGCGCGGTTCATCGACCAAGTCGCGCGCCGGGTCGAGGGCCGCGTGGTGGTTCCGGATCTGGACGGGCTGGGCGCGGCGGTGGTCGGCGACTACCTGCGGGTTCGTCGACGGCGACGCTGACCGGTCAGTCCTCGGATTTGCGGCTTTTCCGCTTGATCCCGACCCCACCCCACAGCGAGAACCCGCGCACCGTCACTTTGGGTGCGCCCGGCGTGCCTTCGCCGTTGACCTCGTGGTCGAAGCCGCCCATCACGCCGCGGCCGCGAATGTCGACGTTGACTTCCGGGGGCAGCAGGATGGTCTGCCCGCCCATGATGGAGTAGACGCGGATGTCGACCTCGGTGGAGGTGAAGTCGGCGTAGCGCAAATCGATCACCCCGCCGCCAAACAGCGCGAAGGTCGTCAATTTCTTGGGCACGTTCCAGCGGCCGCGTCGTTCGAACGCCCCCATGATGGCCAGCAGGAGCGTCGACGGTGCGGGCTTGCACACCCCGCCACGGCGGGGGTTCAACGTCGAACCCAGCAGATCGGCACGAAGCCGGTCCAGCTCGTCGTAGGTCGTCGCGGCATACGCTTTGGTCAGCCGGTCTTCGTAATCGCTCATCTGCAGCCGACCCGCGCGGCGGCGTCGGTCAGCAGCTGCGCCACCTGGATGCGGTCGGTATCGGCAGCGCGCGGATACTCCCCCCGCACGTCATTCGGCGCTGAATCGCTCATCTCAACAACAGCCTACGACGAGAAGAATCGGCCGCAAGCAGATCACAAGAAACTGCGGCTGCGTCGTTACCCGGCGGGACCGCCGGGCGCCCATTGCGGGAGACGTTTCTGCAGGAAAGCGAGCATCCCTTCGCGGGCTTCGTCGGAAACGAACAGCCGCGCCGATTCCACGCTGAGCCGTTCGGCGTCGCGGTCGAAACCGGCCAGCACGGCCGCGGTGGTCAGCGCTTTCGACGCGGCCAGGCCCTGCGGAGATCCGCGGCTCAGCTCCGCGGCCAGGGCGGCGACCGCGGCATCGACGTCGTCGGCGGCCCGGCTGATCAATCCGATGGCAGCCGCTTCGGCGGCGTCGAACTTCTCGCCGGTCAAGTAGTAACGCGCCGCGGCGCGAGCCGACATCTTGGGCAGCAACGTCAGCGAGATGATCGCCGGTGCCACCCCGATCCGCGCCTCGGTCAGCGCGAAGGTGCTGCGCGGTCCGGCGACCGCGATGTCGCAGGCGGCCACCAGACCCATTCCGCCGGCGCGGACATGACCGTCGACTGCGGCGATCACCGGCAGCGGTGATTCGACGATGGCGCGCAGCAGCGCGGTCAACTCGCGGGCGCGGTCGGCCGCCTGGTCGAACGGGTCACCGCCGGAAGCCTCGCTGAGATCGGCACCTGCGCAGAACGTGCCGCCGGTGTGGCAGAGCACAACCGCACGTACGGTCTCGTCGGTGGCCGCATCCCGCAACCCTTCGTGCAGCTGCTCGACGAGTGCCTTGGACAGCGCATTGCGGTTATGTGGTGAGTTCAGCGTCAGGCGGGCGACTGGTAGACCCGAGGACGCGGGACCCGCGTATTCGACGAGCGCGCCCATCAGTAGGACCGGGGCAGGCCCAGCGACGTCTGCGCGACGAAGTTCAGCACCATCTCGCGGCTCACCGGCGCGATGCGCGACAACCGGGATGCCGCCAGGGCCGCGGCGATGCCGTATTCCTTGGTCAGCCCGTTGCCGCCCAGCGACTGCACTGCCTGGTCGACGGCCTTGGCCGCCGCCTCACCCGCCGCGTATTTGGCCATGTTGGCCGCCTCGGCGGCACCCATGTCGTCGCCGGAGTCGTACAGCGTAGCGGCCTTCTGCATCATCAGTTTGGCCAGTTCGACTTCGACGTGGTTCTGCGCCAACGGATGTGAGAGACCCTGGTGTGCGCCGATCGGGGTGGACCAGACTTTGCGGGTCTTGACGTAGTCGGTGGCTTTGTTGATCGCGAAGCGGCCCATACCCACGGCGCTGGCCGCACCCATGATGCGTTCGGGGTTGAGCCCGGCGAATAGCTGGGCAATTGCGGCGTCCTCGGAGCCGACCAGCGCATCCGCGGGCAGCCGGACATCGTCGATGAAGACCTGAAATTGACGTTCGGGGCTGATGAGCTCCATCTCGATGGGGGTGTAGCTGAAGCCCGGGCTGTCGGTGGGCACCACGAACAGCGCCGGGCGCAGCTTGCCGGTCTTGGTCTCCTCGGTGCGGCCGACCACCAGCACCGCCTGTGCCTGGTCCACACCGGAGATGTAGACCTTCTGGCCGCCCAGGACCCAGTCGCTGCCGTCGCGCCGGGCGGTGGTAGTGATCTTGTGGGAGTTGGATCCAGCGTCGGGTTCGGTGATCGCGAACGCCATCGTGGTCGAACCGTCGGCGAGGCCGGGCAGCCAGCGCTGTTTTTGCTCGTCGGTGCCGAACTTGCTGATGATGGTGCCGTTGATGGCCGGTGACACCACCATCATCAGCAGGCCGCAACCCGCGGCGGCCATCTCCTCCATCACCAGCGACAGCTCGTACATGCCGGCGCCGCCGCCGCCGTACTCCTCAGGCAGGTTCACGCCGAGAAAGCCGAGTTGGCCCGCTTCCTGCCATAGTTCGTCGGTGTGTTGCTGGGCGCGGGCCTTCGCCAGGTAGTACTCCTGGCCGTAATTGGCGACCAGCGCGGCCACCGCCTTGCGCAGCGCCTTGCGGTCTTCATTCTCGATGAAGCTGTTGTCGGTCACGATTGTTTCCCTTCTGCTGCTGAAATCTCAGGACTCGGCGGTTTCGACGCGTGCCAGCACGGCACCGACCTCCACTTGCTGGCCGGGGGCGACGTCGAGTTCGGCCAACACACCGTCGGCGGGCGCGGTGATCGTGTGTTCCATCTTCATCGCTTCCAGCCACACCAGCGGCTGGCCGGCGCTGACCGTGTCACCGACCTGCGCGCCGACTCGGATCACGTTGCCGGGCATCGGCGCCACCAACGACCCCTGCTCGACTGTCGAACCGAGCTCGGGGTAGCGGGGCAAAGCGGTGAAGTGGACCGGTCCGTGCGGTGAATCGACGTAGACGTCGCGGAGATCCGGCCCGTAACGCGCGACGGTGAAGCGGCGCGTCACCCCACTGCCGTCGGCGAGGTCCGCATGGTCGGGGGTAACGGACACCAGGCGCACCGACTCGTCACCCGGCAATACCAAACCGCTTCTGATGAAACGGTATTCGATCCGGTGCTCGTCGCCCTCATCGTCGACATATGTCTTGACATGATAACCCGACGCCAGATTACGCCAGCCACTGGGAATCGAACCCAGGACCGTTGCGACCGAACGGTTATGGGCGGCGTCGGCGACGGCCGCCGCGACAGCCGACAGCCGTACCGCAGCGGGATCGGTCAGCGGTGCGGACAGCTCCGCCAGGCCGTGGGTGTCGAAGAAAGCGGTGTCGGTGGCACCGTCCAGGAAAGCCGGGTGCCGCAACACGTTGACCAACAGATCCCGATTGGTGCGCACGCCGTGTAAGTGGCTGCGCGACAATGCATCGGCGAGTACCAGTGCGGCCGTCCGGCGGGTCGGCGCGTAGGAGATGATCTTGGCCAGCATCGGATCGTAGTGGATCGACACCACCGAGCCGTCGACGATTCCGGAGTCCAGCCGGATCCCGGTGCGCCGGCCCAAGGTGGTGAACTCGGCCGCCACACCCGGGACCTCAGTGCGGTGTACCGCGCCGGCTTGCGGCTGCCAGCCCCGCGCGGGGTCCTCGGCGTACAGCCGGGCTTCGATCGAATGCCCTTGCCCAACAGGCGGTTCGGGATCGAGCCGGGCGCCGTCGGCGACGGCCAGCTGCAGCTCCACCAGGTCGAGTCCGGTGGTTTCCTCGGTGACCGGGTGTTCCACCTGCAAACGGGTGTTCATCTCGAGGAAGTAGAAATCGCCGTGATCGTCCGCCAGGAATTCCACCGTCCCGGCGCCGGTGTAACCGATCGCGCCGGCGGCCAGCCGGGCGGCGTCGAACAGCTTGGCGCGCATACCCGGCATCCGATCGACCAGCGGTGACGGCGCCTCTTCGATGATCTTCTGGTGGCGGCGTTGAATCGAACACTCCCGCTCGCCGACCGCCCACACCGTTCCGTGACTGTCGGCGAGGACCTGGACTTCGACGTGGTGCCCGGTGGGCAGATAGCGCTCGCAGAACACTGTCGGGTCACCGAACGCAGACTGCGCTTCGCGCTGAGCCGCGGCGACTTCGGCTGCCAGAGAACGCAATTCGGTGACGACCCGCATGCCGCGGCCACCGCCGCCAGCGGACGCCTTGACCAGAACCGGCAACTGATCCGGGGTGACGGACTGCGGATCGAGTTCGTCGAGTACCGGCACGCCGGCGGCGGCCATCATTTTCTTTGACTCGATCTTGGAGCCCATCGCCCGCACCGCTGCGACCGGCGGGCCGATCCAGGTCAGGCCGGCATCGTGCACGGCCGCCGCAAAATCGGCGTTCTCCGAGAGGAATCCGTAGCCGGGATGGATGGCGTCAGCTGCGGCGGCGCGTGCGGCGGCGATGATCGCGTCGACGGACAGGTAACTGTTGGTGGCCGGCAAGCGCACTTTGAAATCGGCTTCGGCGACGTGCGGCGCGTCGGCGTCCGGGTCGGTGAAGACCGCCACGGTGCCAAACCCCAGTCGCCGGCAGGTGGCGAACACCCGCCGGGCGATCTCGCCGCGGTTGGCCACCAGTACTCGGGTGATCTGCATCTGTCTCACATCCGGAAGACGCCGAAGTTCGACGTCCCCTCGATCGGGCCGTTGGCGATGGCCGACAGACAGATCCCCAATACCGTGCGGGTGTCTCGGGGGTCGATGACGCCGTCGTCGTAGAGGCGCCCGGACAAGAACATCGGCAGTGACTCGGCTTCGATCTGCGCCTCGATGGCGGCCCGCAACGCGGCGTCGGCGTCCTCGTCAACCGTTTGTCCGCGGGCCTGCGCCGCCGCGCGGCTGACAATCGAGATGACACCGGCCAACTGAGCACCGCCCATCACCGCCGCTTTCGCGCTCGGCCAGGCGAACAGGAAGCGCGGATCGTAGGCCCGGCCACACATGCCGTAATGCCCGGCGCCATAGGAAGCGCCGATCAGCAAAGAGATGTGCGGCACCGTCGAGTTCGAGACGGCATTGATCATCATCGAGCCATGCTTGATCATCCCGCCTTCCTCGTAGTCTTTGCCCACCATGTAGCCGGTGGTGTTGTGCAAGAACAGCAGCGGCGTGTTGGAACGGTTGGCCAGCTGAATGAACTGGGTGGCCTTCTGCGATTCCTCGCTGAACAAGACACCGCGGGCGTTGGCCAGGATGCCCAGCGGATAGCCGTGCAGTCGCGCCCATCCCGTCACCAGCGACGAGCCGTAGAGCGCTTTGAACTCGTCGAATTCCGAGCCGTCGACGATGCGGGCGATCACTTCGCGCGGGTCGAACGGGATCCGTAAGTCGGCGGGCACAATGCCGATCAACTCTTCGGCATCGAACAGCGGCTCGGTGACCGCGGCGGGCGACGGGCCCTGTTTCACCCAGTTCAGCCGGGCCACGATGCGACGTCCGATGCGCAGCGCGTCGAGTTCGTCGGCGGCGAAGTAGTCCGCCAACCCCGAGATACGCGCATGCATTTCGGCGCCGCCGAGAGACTCGTCGTCAGATTCCTCACCGGTGGCCATCTTTACCAGCGGCGGGCCGGCCAGAAACACCTTGGAGCGTTCTTTGATCATCACGACGTGGTCGGACATGCCAGGCACGTAAGCCCCGCCGGCGGTGGAGTTGCCGAACACCAGGGCGATGGTGGGTATCCCGGCCGCCGACAGCCGGGTCAGGTCCCGGAACATCTGGCCGCCCGGGATGAAGACTTCTTTCTGGGTGGGCAGGTCCGCTCCGCCCGACTCCACCAGCGAGATCACCGGCAGTCGGTTCTCAAGCGCGATTTGGTTGGCCCGCAGTATCTTTCGCAGTGTCCACGGATTACTGGTGCCGCCTTTGACCGTCGGGTCGTTGGCGGCGATCATGCACTCCACCCCGGCCACCGCACCGATGCCGACCACAACGCTGGCGCCGACCTGAAAATCGCTGCCCCACGCCGCCAGCGGGCAGAGTTCCAGAAACGGGGAGTCGGCGTCGACGAGCAGCTCGATGCGCTCGCGGGCGGTGAGCTTGCCGCGGGCGTGGTGGCGTTCGACGTACTTCGGGCCGCCGCCGCCGAGCGCCTTTGTCAGCTCGGCATCAAGCTCCCTCACTTTGCCCGACAGCGCTGACGCCGCCTCGGTGTAAGCCGGGGTGTTCGGGTCGAGGGTGGACCGCAGGGAGGTCATGCCTGGTAGCCCAGCAGCTTGGCGGCCAGCGCGGTCATGATCTCGGTGGTGCCGCCGCCGATGCCGAGGATGCGCATATCGCGGTATTGACGTTCGACTTCGGATTCGGTCATGTAGCCCATTCCGCCGAACAGCTGAACAGCCTGATTAGCCACCCATTCGCCGGCTTCAACGGCGGTGTTCTTGGCGAAGCAGACCTGTGCGATCAAATTGGTTTCGCCGGCGAGCTGACGTTCGACCACGTGGCGGACATAGACGCGGGCCACGTCGATGCGGCGGGCCATCTCGGCCAGCGTGTTCTGCACAGTCTGCCGGGAGATCAATGGCCGGCCGAAAGTCTCGCGGTCCCGGCACCACTGCACGGTCAGTTCCAGACAGCGCTGGGCGCTGGAATACGCCTGCGCGGCAAGGCCGATGCGCTCGGAGACGAAAGCTTGCGCGATCTGGACGAAACCGGTGTCCTCGGCACCGACCAAGTTGATTGCCGGCACGCGTGCGTCGGTGTACGACAGTTCGGCGGTGTCGGAGGACCGCCATCCCATCTTGTCCAGCTTGCGGGTGACCTCGAAGCCAGGCGTGCCCTTTTCGACCACCAGCAGCGAGACGCCGCCGGCGCCCGGGCCGCCGGTGCGCACAGCGGTCACCACGAAGTCGGCTCGCACCCCGGAGGTGATGTACGTTTTCGCGCCGTTGACGACGAAGTGGTCGCCGTCCCGCACGGCGGTGGTGCGCAGATGCCCGACGTCGGAGCCGCCGCCGGGCTCGGTAATGGCCAGCGCGCCGATCTTGTCGCCACGCAGCGTCGGGCGCACGAAGGTGTCGATCAACCGAGTGTCGCCGGAGGCAATCATGTGCGGCACCGCGATCCCGCAGGTGAAAAGCGACGCGTACACACCGCCGGGTGCTCCGGCTTCGTGCAGTTCCTCGCAAATCACCACCGCGTCGGCGCCATCGCCGTCACCACCGCCCACCCGCTCGGGGAACCCGGCGCCGAGCAGCCCGGCATCCCCGGCGCGGCGGTGTAGGTCGCGGGGCAGTTCGCCGGCGCGTTCCCATTCCTCGACGTGCGGCAAAATTTCCCGTTCGGTGAAAAAGCGCACCGTCTTGCGGAGCTGGTCGCGCTCCGGCGTGGTCCAGATGGTCACAGCAATCCTTCGGGGATGTCGAGACGCCGGCTGCGCAGCCATTCGCCGAGCCCTTTGGCTTGCGGGTCGAACCGCGCCTGGTAGGCGACACCTTGCCCGAGGATGTCGTCGACGACGAAGTTCACGGCGCGCAGGTTGGGCAACAGGTGACGGGTGACGGGCAGTTCGGCGGTTTCCGGTAGCAGCTTCTTGAACAGCTCTACTGTGAGCGTGTGCGCCAGCCAGCGCCACTGCTCATCGGTGCGCACCCACACACCGACGTTGGCCGACCCGCCTTTGTCTCCGCTGCGGGCGCCGGCGATGTGGCCCAGCGGCACCCGCCTGGTGGGACCCGCCGGTAGCGGATCCGGCGACGGCAAAGGGTCGGCGGGCGACAGCTCGAGGGTGTCGGTGGCGGCGGGGATGTCGGTGCGCGTGCCGTCAGCGTGGACGGCGACGTGCGGCACTGCGGTGGCGTCGACGTAGCCCGGGGTGTAGACGCCGTAGACCTGGCCGTCGCCGGGGGGAGCCGTGACAGTGAAGCCGGGATAACTTGCCAGCGCCAATTCAACTGCCGCGGAAGAGAATTGCCGTCCTACGTTGGCCGGATCGGGATCGCGGACCACGCAGCGAAGCAATGCGCTGGCGGCCTCCTCGGTCTCGGCATCGGGGTGGTCAGTGCGCGCCAGCGTCCACTCCAGCTCGGCCGGCTTGACGGTCAGCGCGGCCTCCAGCTGTCGTCGCACCAGTTCGGCCTTCGCGTCGATGTCCAGACCGGTCAACACGAAAGTCATCGTGTTGCGGAAACCCCCGATGCCGTTGAGCGACACTTTCAGGGTGGGCGGTGGCGGTTCGCCGGTGACACCGCTGACCCGCACCCGATCCGCGCCGTCGGTCGACAGCTCGATGCTGTCGATGCGGGCGGTGACGTCGGGGTTGGCGTAGCGCGCGCCGGTGATCTCGTACAGCAGTTGAGCAGTGACGGTGTCGACGCTGACCAGGCCGCCGGTGCCGGGATGTTTGGTGATGATTGCTGAGCCGTCAGAGTGGATCTCGGCCAGCGGGAAGCCGGCGTCGAGTAAGCCGGGGATTGCCGGGATCTCGGTGAAGAAGGAATAGTTGCCGCCGGTGGCCTGCACGCCGCATTCGATGACGTGGCCGGCGACCACGGCACCGGCGAGTTGGTGGTAGTCGCTGCGGTTCCAGCCGAAGTGGGCGGCGGCCGGGCCCACGGTCACCGACGCATCGGTGACCCGGCCGGTCACCACGACGTCGGCGCCGGCGTTCAGGCAGTCCACGATGCCCCACGCACCCAGGTAGGCGTTGGCAGTCAGCGGTGTGCCAAGCCCCAACTGTTCGGCACGGGCATGCAAGTCGTCGCCCTCCACGTGCGCCACCCTGGTCGGGACGCCCAGCCGCTCGGACAGCGCCTGGACCGCTTCGGCCAGGCCGGCCGGGTTGAGGCCACCGGCGTTGGCCACGATGCGCACGCCGCGATCGTGGGCCAGCCCGAGGCATTCTTCGAGTTGGGTCAGGAACGTCTTGGCGTAGCCGCGTTCGGGATGCCTCATCCGGTCCCGACCCAGGATCAACATCGTGAGCTCTGCGAGGTAGTCGCCGGTCAGGTAATCCAGTTCGCCGCCGAGGAGCATTTCGCGCATTGCCGAATGCCGGTCTCCGTAGAAACCCGAGCAATTACCGATCCGCGCCGGAGCTGACGCGCCGGCGGCCGCACTCGAGGAAGAAGCCACGCGTTCCTCCCTCCGGACGGCGATCGGGCAGGTCAATTACCAACCAACCGGTAGGTTAGCGGGTGTCGCGGGTGCCACGTCAAGCACATCGATCGCAGTGGCGCCGCGGCTTTTGGCCCCGTAGCAGGTCACCGGCTATCGTTACAGCCAAGTGGTTCCCCGCTCATCCAAGACGGGGGCCCAGAACCCCCCACCAAGGAGTTAGGCCCGACCATGGCTGTGCCGAAGCGGAGGATGTCGCGCGCGAACACCCGGAGCCGCCGCGCGCAGTGGAAGGCCAAGCGCCCTGAGCTCGTCAACGTGACGGTCGCCGGTCAGCAGCACAAAGTGCCGCGCCGGCTGCTCAAGGCGGCGCGGCTCGGCCTGATCGACTTCGATCGGCACTGAACCGGTTCGCCCGGGTGTAGCCCGCAAGATCGCCCGACCGGAACATCACCCGAAACCCCCTGCTTCGCGCTTATAGTTCGCTTCGCATGCCCCGCCCGGTGACAGCCGGGCGGAGCAGCGGCTCTTAACGCTTTCTCAGGGGATTGGACGACACTGTGGCCGTGCAAATACTAGTCGTTGACGACGATCGTGCAGTGCGGGAGTCGTTGCGCCGATCGCTTTCGTTCAACGGCTACTCGGTCAGTCTCGCAGCCGACGGCGTCGAGGCGCTCGATTCGATTACCAACGAGCGCCCCGACGCAGTCGTGCTCGACGTGATGATGCCCCGGCTGGACGGGCTGGAGGTGTGCCGTCAACTGCGCAGCACCGGCGATGATCTACCGATTCTGGTCCTCACCGCGCGCGACTCCGTCTCCGAGCGGGTCGCCGGCCTGGACGCCGGCGCCGATGACTATCTGCCTAAACCGTTCGCTCTCGAAGAGATGCTGGCGCGGCTGCGGGCTTTGCTGCGCCGCACCAGGAGCGACGACACCGCCGAATCGGTGGCGATGGCGTTCTCCGACCTCACCCTCGATCCGGGCACCCGGGAAGTCACCCGCGGTTCGCGGGAGATCAACCTGACCCGCACCGAGTTCGCACTGTTGGAGATGCTGATCGCCAACCCGCGCCGAGTGCTGACCCGCAGCCGCATCCTCGAAGAGGTCTGGGGATTCGACTTCCCCACGTCGGGCAACGCCCTGGAAGTGTATGTGGGGTATCTGCGCCGCAAGACTGAAGCCGATGGCGAGCCGCGGCTGATCCACACCGTGCGCGGTGTCGGTTACGTGCTGCGTGAAACACCTCCCTGATGGTGTCGTTCCGCCGCCGGCGTCCTTCCCGCGAAGCTCCTTCAACGTTGTCGCTGCGGTGGCGGGTGATGGTGCTGGCGATGTCCATGGTGGCGATGGTGGTCGTTTTGATGGCGGTCGCCGTGTACGCGGTGATCTCCGCAGCGCTGTACAAGGACCTCGACAACCAGCTCGAAAGCCGGGCACAGCTGTTGATCGCGAGTGGCTCGCTCGCACTGGATCCCGCGAAAGCCATTGAGGGAACAGCGTATTCGGATGTCAACGCGATGCTGGTGAACCCGGGCCGGACCATTTACACCGCCCATCAGGAGAACCAGACACTCCCGGTCGGACCGCCGGAGAAGGCGGTCATCCGCGGCGAGCTGTTCATGTCGCGGCGGACAGCGGCCGGTCAACGGGTGCTGGCCATCCACCTGCCGAACGGCAGCTCCCTGCTGATCTCCAAGAGCCTCGCCCGCACCGACCATGTCATGACTGAACTTCGGGTGGTGCTGCTCATCGTCGGCGGCGTCGGTGTCGCGGTGGCCGCGGTGGCCGGCGGGATGGTCACCAGCGCCGGCCTGCGCCCGGTGGCGCGGCTGACGGAAGCGGCCGAGCGGGTGGCACGCACCGATGACCTGCGGCCGATCCCGGTATACGGCAGCGACGAGTTGTCGAGGCTCACCGAGTCTTTCAACCTCATGCTGCGGGCGCTGGCCGAGTCCCGGGAACGCCAGGCCCGCCTCGTCACCGATGCCGGCCACGAACTGCGCACGCCGCTCACGTCCTTGCGGACCAATGTCGAATTGCTGATGGCCTCGATGGCGCCGGGTGCACCGCAACTGCCCGAACAGGAAATGGCCGGTCTGCGGGCCGACGTGCTGGCGCAGATCGAAGAATTGTCAACGCTCGTCGGCGATTTGGTAGACCTCACCCGGGACGAGGCCGGCGAAGTGGCGCACGAGCCGGTGGATATGTCGGAAATTGTGGACCGCAGCCTGGAACGGGTGCGCCGACGCCGAAACGACGTCGACTTCGATGTCCAGACCATCCCGTGGCAGGTCTACGGTGATGCCGCCGGACTGTCGCGTGCCGTGCTGAATCTGATGGACAACGCCGCCAAGTGGAGTCCGCCGGGCGGGCGGGTCGGTGTCACGCTGCGACAAGTCGACCCGTCGCACGTCGAGCTTTCGGTTTCAGACCAGGGGCCGGGGATTCCGCCGCGCGAACGCGACCTGGTGTTCGAACGGTTCTTCCGCTCGGCGACCGCGCGGGCGATGCCTGGCTCCGGCTTGGGCCTGGCGATCGTGAAACAGGTGGTACTCAAACACGGAGGAGCGCTTCGCGTCGCAGACGCTCTCCCGGGGGGCCAACCGCCGGGAACATCGTTCTTCGTCCTGCTGCCCGGCGCACCGATCACCTTTGGGTCCGGCACCGAACCCGACGACGACGCTGAGCTCGACGTTACGTCTGCTGCGAAAGCGGGAAACTCTCCAGGCGCGACGAACGTTGTCTCAGTGGATTCACAGTCCACCCAGGCAAGGTAGCTGCGAATACTGTTGGAATCACCCTGTTGGATTCAAGCTGTGAATCCGATCCGACGATCAAGGAAAAGCGACTTAGCGACATGACGAATCACCCGAGGTATTCGCCACCGCCGCAGCAGCCGGGGTACCGTCCTGCGCCGCCCCCGACCGGTCCTGCGCCGTCGCCGATCGGTCCTGCGCCGACTCATCCGGGCTCCGGGCCGACGCACACCGGTGCAGTGCCCACTCAGACCGGTACCTTCGCCGGTCATCCGGGTGGCCCCGGCTATGGCGGTGCCGGTCCGCAGCAAACGTCCACCCAGCAGTACGACTGGCGTTACCGTCCGCAACCGCCGTATCCCCCGTCCTATGAGCAGCCGTACGGCGCCCCGCGCATGCCCCTGGGCGGACCGCCTCCACCGGGAAGCCCGCAAAAGCGTTCGCGTGCTGGCTTATTGACTACCGGTGCGGTCGCTATCGCGGTGGTGTCGGCCGGCATCGGCGGCGGTGTCGCGTCGGTGGTCGACCACCAGCGGCAGGCTGCGGCCGGTGCGGGCGGCCGCGCGTCATCCGGGGCGGCCCCTGGCGTCCCTGCCGCGAATGCGCCCTCCGGATCTGTCGAACAGATCGCCGCCAAAGTCGTTCCCAGCGTCGTGATGCTCGAGACCGATGTAGGTCGGCAATCCGAAGAGGGTTCCGGCATCATCCTGTCTTCTGACGGACTCATCCTGACCAACAACCACGTCGTCGCCACTGCTGCGGGCGGACGGGGCGGTGCACCCCGGGAAGGCGGGCCCAGAGACAGCGGGCCCAGAGACAGCGGCCCTGGCGGTGGCGGTCCTGGCGGAGGCGGCCCCGGCGGAGGCGGCCCCAGGGATAGTGCACCCGGCGGTGGCAGCCCCGGCGAACCGCCGAAGACGACCGTCACATTCTCTGACGGGCGGACCGCGCCGTTCACCGTGGTAGGTGCCGACCCGACCAGTGACATCGCCGTGGTTCGGGTCCAGGGCATCGCTGGGTTGTCGCCCATCGCGCTGGGTTCGTCGGCGAACCTGCGCGTCGGCCAGCCGGTGATGGCGGTGGGATCGCCGTTGGGTTTGGAGGGCACGGTGACCACCGGCATCGTCAGCGCGCTCAACCGGCCGGTCTCGACCACCGGTGAGTCGGGTAACCAGAACACCGTGCTGGACGCCATCCAGACCGACGCGGCGATCAACCCTGGCAACTCCGGAGGTGCGTTGGTCAACATGAGCGGCCAATTGGTCGCCGTCAACTCCGCGATCGCCACACTCGGAAGCGATTCCGGCCCCGACGCCCAGAGCGGTTCGATCGGTCTGGGCTTCGCCATCCCTGTCGACCAGGCCAAGCGCATCGCCGACGAGCTGATCAACACCGGTACCGCGACACACGCCTCGTTGGGCGTCCAGGTGACCAATGACAAAGCCACGCCGGGCGCCAAGGTGGTCGAGGTGGTGCCCGACGGCGCCGCAGCCGGCGCCGGGGTGCCGACTGGCGCCGTCGTCACCCGAGTCGACGACCGGGCGATCAACAGCGCCGATGCGTTGGTCGCCGCGGTGCGCTCCAAAGCGCCGGGCGACAAAGTGACGCTGACCTTCAACGATCCTGCGGGCGGGAAGAAGACAGTGCAGGTCACATTGGGCAAGGCCCAACAGTGATCAGAGTCGATGCGGCGGGCTCGGTGCCCGGATATACCGTTGCAGCCATGGAGAAGCCACCGGAGTTGGTCGGGCGTGCGCTTGTCGTGGTCGTCGACGATCGCACCGCCCACGGCGACGAGGACCACAGCGGCCCTCTGGTCACCGAACTCCTCACTGAGGCGGGCTACCTCGTCGACGGTGTGGTTGCCGTTGCCGCCGACGAGGTCGAGATCCGCAACGCACTGAACACGGCCGTCATCGGAGGGGTGGACCTGGTTGTTTCGGTGGGCGGAACCGGTGTGACGCCCCGCGATGTCACCCCGGAAGCCACCCGCGAGATCCTCGACCGCGAGCTGCTCGGCATCGCCGAAGCCATCCGGGCGTCCGGCTTGTCTTCCGGCATTGTCGATGCGGGGCTGTCCCGCGGACTGGCCGGTATCTCGGGCAGCACGCTGGTGGTCAACCTGGCCGGTTCGCGTTTCGCGGTCCGCGACGGGATGGCGACGCTCAATCCGCTGGCCGCCCAGATCATCGGCCAACTGTCGAGTCTGGAGATCTGACGACCGGGCCGATGTCCGACGACGACTCGGCGGCAGACGACCGGGACACCGACGCGGCTGACGAGCACGAGCAGTGGTTGAGAGACAACCGGCCGCCACACCACAGTTGAGCCCGGCGCGCCGAGGGCAGCTGAAAACAACTCTCACGTCACGGCGAGGTCAATCCTCGGTGACTAATTACGTCGAAAGCTCGCAATGGCGGGTGGGCGGACATACCGTTTTTTCGGGTGTGTCGCCCGGCTTATCGCTGCGATGAGAGGTGGCTGAAGTGTTGAAGGGATTCAGGGACTTCGTGATGCGCGGTGACGTGATCACCGTTGCCGTCGGCCTGGTCGTGGCCTTGGCTTTTTCCAACTTGGTCAAGTCATTCACCGACAGCGTGATCAATCCGCTCGTCGCGGCAGCGCAGCCCGGCAGCAAAGTCGGCCTGGGCGTGCAACTCGGCGATGCCGGCAACAAGGAGACCTTCCTCGACGTCGGCTCGTTCATCTCGGCGATCATTTACTTCCTCGTCTTCCTGACGGTCGTATATCTCTTCATCGTCCTGCCGTACAAGGCCGTTCAGAAACGGCGCGGAGTGACGGTGTTCGGCGACGAACCGGCCACCAAGGCATGCCCGGCGTGCTTGTCCGACATCCCCGAAGCGGCGAACAAGTGCAAGTTCTGCGCGAGCGACCAGCCGCGCAGCGGTGCGCTCAGTGCAGGGTGAAAGTCACCGTCTGAACCAGGGCCGCGGCGGCCACCGCGTTGGCCGCGCCCGCCGGCAGCGCCACCAGCACCACGCGGTCGTCGCCGGCAGCCTGCCCTTTTGCTCTCGCGGACACCGAAACCACGATCGCACTTGTCGCCACTACGCGGGGACGTGTGGTGGAGTCGGTGCCGGGTCCGGTGTCCGGGCCGGTTTGCGAGGCGGCCAGCACGTCGACCACATCGCCGGGGCGAACCAAGTCAACCAGCGCGCTGTCCGCCGGGTGCAGTGGCACGATCCGCGCGTCCGGTCCGGCCGCTGACTCGGCCAACCGACTGCCCAGCAGCCGGACGTCGGTGATCACCTCGCCGCGGCGGGTGGGCCCGGCCAGCGTCGAGCCGACCACCGCACTGACGTCGACTTGTGATCCGTCGGGAAGCGTTTGGATCGAGAGCTTCTCAAGACGGATGTCGTCCGCGCTCAGTGCTACGCCGGGGCTGAGGTCGTGGGCGGCGACGAGCACCTGTGTCAAGTCACCGTCGTGATCCGGCCGCAGCGCGATCCCCGCGGCCAACACGACGAGAGCGGCGGCAGCGATGCGACGGGCCAAGATGGTGCGCGCCCAATCCGGGCGCACCGTCTGCGACAGCCGGCTCAGCAGGGTGGGATTGAGCGATTCCGGCATTCCGCAACGCTAGGCGCGACATTGGGTGTCGGCCGTTACCCACCGATCGGGTTGTGGATAACCGTCAGCCGGACGTGGTGGCCGTCGACTTCACGGGCGGCGTCGACGTCGGCGTCGGCGTTCCCGACTTGTCAGCGGACGACTTGGCAGTCGACTTGTCGGAGGAACCGGACGTCTCACCAGAACTCGACGACGACTCCGTTTTCTCAGAGCTGCTGCCGGACTCGCTGGTGGCCGAGCCGTTGCTTGCGGTCTTCGCCGACTCGCGACTGTCGGTCCGATAGAACCCGCTGCCCTTGAACACGATCCCGACGGAGTTGTACAGCTTGCGCAGCCGACCCGAGCACTGCGGGCAGCTGGTCAGCGCGTCGTCGGTGAAAGCCTGCACTGCATCGAAGCGATTGCCGCACTCGGTGCACGCATAGCTGTAGGTCGGCACAGAAACCTCCGGGTCTCAGATTCGTTAGCACTCTACCGTCTTAAGTGCCAGAACCGCCATTTCCGCAGCCTGATTCCCGCACAGCGCCCAAGGCGATCAACCCGTGTCGAGGCGTGAGCGCATGCGTCATCGCAATGTCATGCGGCTCGGCCGGCAACTCGTCGACCACCTCGTTGTCGCGCACCACGGCGACCAGCGGTGCCTGGATATTCCGATGCACCAGCGAGCGGTCATAGAAGCCACGGCCGCGGCCGAGCCGCACCCCGCGGCGGTCGACCGCCAGCGCCGGCACCAGCATCAGGTCGGCATCAGCGGGCGCTGTCGGCGGAAGCCACGGCTGAGGCGGTTCGAGCAGGCCGAACCCCGTAACGACGAGCTGGCCCGGCCGGTATTCGGCCCAGCGCAACGGCAGCGGTGTCCCGCCAGCGTCGGTGCGGGCGATGGGCAGCAGTAGCCGTCCGGCGTGGCGGAGCACCAGGTCGAGCAGCCCAACCGTCCCGGGCTCGGCGCCCACCGGCACGTACGCGCACACCACACTGCCGTCGTCGACCGCCGATTCGAGATGCTCACCGAGCGCCCGCGCTTCGGCGGCGCGGACAACGTCGGGAACTGAGCGCCGTGCCGCCAGCAGCTGCTCACGCAAGGCGGCCTTACCCGCGTTGGCCATCCGTCAACGATGACAGCCCTGGCATCGGCACCGCCACACAGACTCCGGCCTGCCCTGCCATTATGGTGTGAACGATGTCACGCTCACTTGCCTCTATTCCGCGCACGGCGGTGGTGCCCGCTGCCGGCCTGGGTACGCGCTTCTTGCCCACGACCAAGACCGTGCCCAAGGAGCTGCTGCCCGTCGTGGACACCCCAGGTATCGAGCTGGTCGCCGCGGAAGCGGCGGAAGCCGGCGCTGAGCGGCTGGTGATCGTCACCTCCGAGGGCAAGGACAGCGTGGTCGCGCATTTCGTCGAAGACCTGGTGCTCGAGGGCACGCTCGAGGCGCGCGGCAAGAAGGACATGCTGGCCAAGGTGCGCCGCGCTCCCCAGCTGATCAAGGTCGAGTCCGTCGTGCAGAGAGAGCCGCTCGGGCTGGGTCACGCCATCAGCTGTGTGGAATCGACGCTGTCGGCCGACGAGGACGCCGTTTCGGTGCTGTTACCCGACGACCTGGTGCTGCCGACCGGCGTGCTGGAGGCGATGTCGAAGGTGCGCTGCGAATTGGGCGGCACGGTGTTGTGCGCCATCGAGGTCGCTCCCGAGGAGGTCAGCTCCTACGGGGTGTTCGACGTCGAGGCGGTGCCCGATTACGGAAATCTCGACGTGCTGAAGGTCAAGGCGATGGTCGAGAAGCCGACGCCGCAGGAGGCGCCGTCGAGGTATGCGGCGGCTGGCCGGTATGTGCTCGACCGCGCCATATTCGACGCGCTGAGCCGCATCGAACGCGGCGCCGGGGGTGAGATACAGCTCACCGACGCCATCGCGCTGCTCATCGACGAAGGTCATCCGGTGCATGCGGTGGTTCATCACGGGTCTCGACACGACTTGGGAAATCCGGGCGGCTACCTCAAGGCTGCGGTTGACTTTGCCTTGGATCGCGACGACTACGGCCCTGAATTGCGGCGATGGTTGGTTGCGCGATTGGGCCTGACCGAGGATTAATCGAGGCGATCGGACCGGCCCGGCCCCCTTTGACGGCAGAAAGGCGCGCTGTGCGTTCGGTGGAAGAGCAGCAGGCCCGGGTGTCGGCCGCCGCGGTCGCAGCCCGGCCGGTGCGCGTCGCGATCGCCGAGGCGCAAGGACTGATGTGCGCCGAAGAGGTGGTCACCGAACGTCCCCTGCCGGGTTTCGATCAAGCCGCAATTGACGGCTATGCGGTGCGCAGCGTCGACGTGTTCGGCGCGGATGCGGTCAACGGTGAGGGTGATGCCGACGACGACCCCGGCGCCGACACGGCGCGCGGCGGAGTGAGCCTTCCGGTGATGGCGTCTATTGCGGCCGGTACGCGCACGCCGAGCCGTCTACAACCCAGGCAGGCGGCAAGGGTGCAGACCGGAGCTCCGCTGCCAACGTTGGCCGACGCGGTGTTGCCGCTGCGCTGGACCGACGGTGGGCAGTCTCGGGTACGGGTGCTGCGCGGTGTGCCGTCGGGTGCCTATGTGCGGCGCGCCGGCGACGACGTCCAGCCGGGTGATGTTGCGGTGCGCGCCGGGACCGTTATCGGCGCGGCCCAAGTGGGGTTGCTGGCCGCGGTGGGCCGCGACCGTGTGCTGGTTCACCCACGTCCGCGCGTGTCGGTGCTTGCGGTGGGCGGGGAGCTGGTCGACATCTCCCGCACGCCCGGCAACGGCCAGGTATATGACGTCAATTCCTACGCCCTGGCGGCAGCCGCTCGCGACGCGGGTGCCGAGGTGAACCGTGTCGGAATCGTCAGCAACGAACCCGAAAAGCTGCGCGAGGTCGTTGCGGGACAAGTGAACCGAGCGGAGATTGTGGTGATCGCCGGGGCGGTCGGCGGGGCGGCGGCCGAGGCGGTGCGCTCGGCCCTGACCGGGCTCGGCGAAATCGAGGTCACCCGTATCGCGATGCATCCCGGGTCGGTTCAGGGTTTCGGGCAGTTGGGTCGCGAAGGCGTACCGACTTTTCTGCTGCCGGCCAACCCGGTCAGCGCTCTGGTGGTGTTCGAGGTGATGGTCCGGCCGCTGATCCGGCTGTCGCTGGGCAAGCGACAGCCGATGCGCCGGATCGTGCAGGCCCGGACGTTGTCGCCGATCACATCGGTCGCCGGGCGCAAAGGGTTTCTGCGGGGTCAGCTGATGCGTGACCAGGACACCGGCGAGTACCTGGTGCAGGCCCTTGGCGGAGCGGCGGGCGCCTCGTCACATCTACTCGCGACACTGGCCGAGGCGAACTGTCTGGTGGTCGTTCCGAGCGAAGCCGAACAACTCCGCACCGGGGAGGTCGTCGACGCGGCTTTCCTGGCTCAGCGCGGCTGAGCGAGACGACGGCACCGCTGGTGAATATTTTGCGCAACAGCTCTCTGCATCCGGGGTGGCCGTTGGCCGTCGGACCGCTGCGGGTGGCGGCGGGGGTGGTGCGGTTGCGGCCGGTGCGCATGCGCGACGCCGGGCAATGGAGCCGAATCCGCCTGGCCGACCGCCACCATCTGGAACGGTGGGAGCCGAGCGCCGGAGTGGAGTGGACTGTGCGGCACACCGTTTCGTCGTGGCCAATAATGTGTTCGAGTCTTCGCTCAGAAGCCCGCAAAGGCCGGATGCTGCCCTACGCCATCGAGCTCGACGGACAGTTCTGCGGCCAACTGACTATCGGCAACGTCACCCATGGGGCTTTGCGGTCGGCGTGGATCGGCTACTGGGTCACCAGCTCGGCGACCGGTGGTGGAGTGGCCACCGGGGCGTTGGCGTTGGCGCTCGACCATTGCTTCGGCCCGGTCACCCTGCACCGGGTCGAGGCCACTGTGCGGCCGGAGAATGCGGCCAGCCGGGCGGTCCTGGCAAAAGTCGGCTTCCGCGAGGAGGGGCTGCTGCGGCGTTACCTCGATGTCGACGGCGCTTGGCGGGACCACTTGCTGGTGGGTCTGACGAGCGAGGAGGTCTACGGGTCGGTGACGTCGGCTCTGGTGCGCAACGGTGGCGCCAGCTGGGCTTAGCGAACCTCCGGAACTCTGTCCAGTTTCTTATGTGACACGTGTGACGAATGGTACGAGTCAGCAAATTACAGGTGTGTAATTGGTCCCCAGCGCGCCGAAAACGCGTCGGCCCGTTGAGCCTGGCTGGGAAAGGAGCAATTCACCATGCCGAGCATTCCGCAATCGCTGCTCTGGATCTCGCTCGTCGTGCTCTGGCTGTTTGTGTTGGTGCCGATGCTGATCAGTAAGCGCGATGCGGTGCGTCGCACCAGTGATGTGGCGTTGTCGACCCGAGTGCTGAACACCGCCCACGGGATTCGGCTGCGCCGAGGGACCAGACCCGCCGCGGGCCACCGCAGCGACCCCGACTGGCGACCCGCCGAAGATCAGTACACCCATCCCGCCGACGACCTCGACGACGATAACGCCGATGACGGTGCGCCGACGCGGCCGACGGTGGTGGCGGTGGCGGCTGTGGCGACGGTCACCGCGGCGGAGTTGATGCACCCGGACGTCTCGGACGATCACATCGAAATCGCCGACGGGGAAACCGCGCCCCTGGCGACCGGCGGCGTCGAGTCGACCGATGCGATGTTGGCTGTCGTCGTCGACGAGGTCGAGGCGGTCGTACAGGCGGCCGTCACCGAGGTGCTCAAGGAGGCGGAAGAACCGACCGCCGACCTGGCGACCGGCACAGGCGAAACCGACGATGTCGCGCCGGAGTCCGAGGTCGACGAAGAGGCGGACCTCTACGAAGGTGTCGACGACACGTCCGGACTGGAGCCGGTCGAGGAGCCGGCCACCACAGCGATCCCTACCGTGTCGCGGCAGCGCCGCTACCACTCGGACACCGCCGCAGCGGTCAGCGCTCGCAAATTCCGGTTCCGCAGACGTGCGGTTACCACGATGGTGCTCGGTTTGGTGATCTCGGCGTCGCTGGCCTACTCGTTGACGCCTGCGTTGTGGTCGGTCTTCGCAGTGGTGGCCGGCTTGACGGCGGTTTACCTGGGATATCTGCGTCGACAGACCCGCATCGAAGATCGGCTGCGCCGCCGCCGGATGCAACGGATGGCCCGCTCCCGGTATGGCGTCGAGAACACCCACGACCACGAGTTCAACGTGACCCCGTCGCGGTTGCGGCGCCCGGGCGCTGCGGTCTTGGAGATCGACGACGAGGACCCGATCTTCGAGCACCTCGGTTATGCGCCCGCCGCGTATCACGAGTACGACTTGCCTCGCGCATCCGGCCAATAACGATTCTGCCGGCTGTTTGGGCATTGGAGTCGCAAAGGCCGCGACTGGTAGCCTGCTAGCGGTCAGGGGCTATGGCGCAGTTGGTAGCGCGACTCGTTCGCATCGAGTAGGTCAGGGGTTCGAATCCCCTTAGCTCCACAAAGTTTGAGCAGGGTCAGGACACGTTTAGTCCGCTATGGAGCTTCCGCCGTCCGCAGAGCGTCCGCAGTAACTCGGATTGCCGCGTCGAGGCGACCCGCGACCTCGTCGAACAGGTCGGCGTAGATGTCGAGAGTCATCGAGGCCTTCGCATGTCCCAGCATCCGCTGCACGGCCTTCACGTCGGGAGCGCCGGACAGCGGCACGCGACGCACCGCGGGCACGCGGCCAGGCAGTCGGTCGACCGAAGGCGCTGGATGCTTCCAAGGCCGCTCTCGCTCAGCGGATGCACGCCAGTGGCGAGTCTGCCCCTACCATCGCCGCCGCGCTAGGAGTAAGTCGCGCAACGGTTTATCGGGTTCTATCCGACGAGGGGAGCTGAGCCGCCCCGGTCAATTGGTGCGAGGTTCCCGTGCCGTCATGGATGTGTGACGAGATACGTTTCGTTGTCCAGCCCGGCAGTGAGTTCGTCGACGTCGAACGGGCGGTCGAGGCGGGCGCGGAGCTTCTCGGGATCTATGAGAAGACTGATTTCGGCGGTTTGACGCGCAAACACACGTCCGATCAGTGGATAGAGCCGACGCATGATTGCTCGTTCTGCCGTGGTGCATCGTGAGGCGCAGTAGCCGACGTGGCCGACTTCGTCGGTGAGTATCTCGCTGTAGAGGAGTTCGATCCGTTCGCAGACTTTGGGTTCGTCGGCGAACAATTCGATCCCGACGCGACGCAGTTCGTCGAACATCACGCACCCGGCCATCTCCGCCGCACCGACGAACAGGATCCCGAGTCGCTCTGGGAGGAACACGCCAGTCTTAACGAACTGGCGCATGACGAACGGTGGAGGCACCACTTGGAACGTCAAGTCGAAAGCGTCCAAGACGTATGCGAGAAGCCTTGTATGGTAGTGCTCTTCGAGTTCGAGGTAGACCCGCTCAGGCGGTAGGTCCTCGTCGCTGTTCATTCCGTAGGTTTCGCCGAGCCCGACTCCGAATCGTTCCGCCTGATTCAGCTTGGCCGTGGCCAGTAGGAACAGCATCTTGCGCTCCAAGCCTGGTTCGGGTTTGCGGCGGCGCAGGTTGCGCAGGAACGTCGCTCGGTCGGCAGGTTGGGTTGATCGCACTGGGTTGGTTTCAAGGTGGTTGAAGAACTGCTCGCGATTCTCCAAGCGTCGATTGAGCAGGTCGGCTTCTCCGTCACGCCTTCGCAGGAAGTCGCGGTAGCCGTCGATACCCGTGGTGGTCATCGTGTCTCCATTCCTTTGACAATCGTTGTCACGTAACGACTCAATACGGCATCCGCAGTCGGGGAATCCTGCACGCCAGTAGCCAGCAGGGCGAACAGTCCGGTCAGGAAGAACACTCCGAGTTCGCCTACGTCCGCGTCCAAGGGAACCCGTCCCGCGCGTTGTGCTTCGGTGATCACGCCGAACAAGAACTCCGCCAACGGGTGCTCGGTGACTTCGTCTTGGACGGGCCGGGTCGACGAGAAGTGCAATCCCAACATGTCTCGAAAGACGGTGGGGCCCAAGCGGCGCTCTGCGGCCAATACGTGTTGTACCAGCTGTAGGAGCATTGACACCAAGTCGCCATCGTCGGCCAGCGCGTCGCGAAGTTCGGCGACGATCTTGGCCTCTTCGTTTCGTTCCAGTTCGACCAAGACGTGTTCCTTGGTCGGGAAGTGGAAGTAGAACGTTCCTCGCACCACGCCGACGGCGGTGGCAATGGCGGTGACGTCGGCAGCCGCCAGGCCGGACCGCCCTATCTCAGTCAGTGCGGCGTCGAAGAGGCGTGCCCGCGTTTCGAGCCGTCGAGCCTCTCGGCCGCCACCAGCCGACGAATCCGCTTCCGGGATGGCGCGCAATGACCGCATACTGGCACCGTACAACTATCCAATGACGGTCGTCAATGACGGCCGTCAATCAGTCGCAGTGTGACATCCGCCCCGCCGCAAAGAGGGATGGGGGCGCCCCCTTGCCGAGCTAGACGAACGCCTCACATGGCCAGCGCCCGCTCTCTCTCCGCAGAATCGAAGCCAGCCCCGTCCGCAGCCGTCCGCAGTAGCTCCGGCAGCAGGAATAACTAGCCAACGCTTCCAACCGTCTGGCCTGCGATTTCGTTGCGTAGCCAACGTCGTAAACTCCAACAAACGCCCCAGTAGTCTCGCATCGAGTAGGTCTAGGTTCGAATAGCTCCACAATTCAGCGCAGTCCACAACACTTCCGACAGCCTCGCGTCTTCACTGCCAAAAACTCGATCGGGTAGCGCGAGCTCTGCCGCGCACTGTGAGCTCGGCGGCGATAGGAGAGGCGCTGATGTCGCGCTACCCGCTTCCTTCTCACGGTTCCGGCACGATCAGCACCGGGCGACCGTGCCGACGAGTAAGTTGCCGTGAAACCGATTGTCCTGCAATCGTTTCAATGAACGAGTGCATCCCTCCGCGCGGGCCGCCCACGACGATCATCAGCGCGCCGGTTTCGTCGGCCAGGTTGGCGATCACCTCGCCGGGTCGCCCGTGTGCGGCGTGGTAGGTCCAATTCCCGTCGAGCCGGTCGAGGACGGCGCGCGCCGCGGTTTCGTCGGCGAGCAGACGTTGATCGAGTTGGTCTTCCCAATCGCAGGCGTCGGGGTCGGTCGGAAGGTCGTCGGCGTCGGCGACATGCACGACATGAAGGTGTGCGCGAAACCGATGCGCGAGGCCGATTGCGAATTGGAGAGCGGCAGCACTGCCGGGTTGCAGGTCCCATCCGAGAACGATTTGCGGCGCAACAGTCGACGCCGTCAGGTGTCCGGAGTCATCAGAATAATCACTCACCGCCGTCGCCTCCTTGACCTCGTTGTCACAGCGTCCATGCCAGAGCCAGCCCGGCGCCACAGACAGCCACCGATGTGACGAGCGATCCGAGGGCGTTGACCAGCGCCATGACCCGTAGTTTCTGCTCGGCCAAGCGGACGGTTTCGAAGCTTGCCGTGCTGAAAGTTGTGTACCCGCCGCAAAACCCAGTTCCGATGATCGTCTGCCACGCAACCGGCTGATGGCGAAACAGCACTGCACCGGCCACCAGGCCCAGCAGAAACGACCCGGTGGCGTTGATCGAGAACGTGGCCCACGGGAAGCGCGAAGACCAGCGTCGCTTCACCGAAGCATCGACGATGAATCGGCTGGCAGCGCCGGCGGCGCCGAACAGGAGGGTCAGAACGGTGATCATGTCCGCAAACGCCCGCGGTGAAAGCTGGCTGCGGACACGATGCCCAGCCATGCCGCGACGATGCCGCCGATCACGCTGCCCAGGCCGTACGCAATTGCGATCGGCAGGTGTGCGTTTCTGCTCAGCAAGGACACCTCGAGGGCGAGTGTGCTGTAGGTGGTGAAAGCTCCACAACCTCCGGTTCCGCAGCACAGCCGGATCCGTTGCCGCAGTTTGCTGTTCTCGGCTGCCCGCACCAAGCCTTCCAGCAGGACACCCAGCAGGAATGCGCCCGTCAGATTTGTCAGGAACGTTGCCCACGGCCAGTGCGCACCGTCAAAAGGCAGAAGAATTTCCAACGCTCGGCGCAACGCGGTGCCGACGACACCGCCGGCGAACACCCACAGTGCTGCGGTGAGTCGGCTTTGCAGCGGCTTCGCTGGCGGTGCATCGGGGTGAGTCGGTAAGTCAGGATGTGTGTCGGGGCGGCCGCCTGTCGACTGGTCACCGTTCGGCATGCGCATTCCTACCATCGACTTCGACTGGTAGGAACTATCAGCCCGCGGGCGGTTCGAGCGGCAACGCTCCGGCGAGATCCATCACCCGTTGCGAGACCTTACCCACCTCGTCGCAGGACTGTACAAAGTCAGCGCCGATTTGTTTCGCCGCAGTACTGTCAATGCCAGCGTTCAAGAGAGGGAGCCTGATGACGAGCAACCAAGTCAAGCCGACGACGACCGACGGCGGTGCCCCGGCACCCAGCGACGACCAGTCGTTGACCATCGGCCCCGACGGCCCCATCCTGCTGCAGGATCACTACCTCATCGAGCAGATGGCCAACTTCAACCGGGAGCGCATCCCCGAGCGCCAGCCGCACGCCAAAGGTGGCGGCGCATTCGGGCACTTCGAGGTCACCGGCGACGTCAGCCGATTCACCCGCGCCGCGGTCTTTGCGCCGGGCACCAAGACCGACACGTTGATCCGGTTCTCCACGGTGGCCGGTGAGCGCGGCAGCCCAGACACCTGGCGGGATCCGCGCGGTTTCTCGCTGAAGTTCTATACGTCGGAGGGCAACTTCGACATGGTCGGCAACAACACGCCGGTCTTCTTCATGCGCGACCCGATGAAGTTTCAGCACTTCATCCGCAGCCAAAAGCGGCGGCTGGACAACAATCTGCGCGACCACAACATGCAGTGGGACTTTTGGACGCTGTCCCCCGAATCGGCCCACCAGGTGACCTGGCTGATGGGCGATCGCGGCATCCCGAAGTCCTGGCGGCACATGAACGGTTACTCCAGCCACACCTACAGCTGGATCAACGCCGACGGCGAAATCTTCTGGGTGAAATACCACTTCAAGACCGATCAGGGCATCGACTACCTGACGCAGGAGGACGCTGACCGCATCGCCGGTGAGGACGGTGACTACCACCAGCGCGACCTGTTCAACGCGATCGAGAGCGGCGACCACCCGAGCTGGACACTCAAGGTGCAGATCATGCCGTTTGAGGACGCGAAGACCTACCGGCTGAACCCGTTCGACCTGACCAAGGTGTGGCCGCACGACGACTACCCGCTGCACGAGGTCGGCAAGCTGGTGCTGGACCGCAATGTCGAGGACTATCACGCCGAAATGGAGCAGGCCGCGTTTGAGCCGAACAACATGGTCCCTGGCACCGGTCTTTCGCCGGACAAGATGCTGCTGGCCCGCGGCTTCTCCTACTCGGACGCGCACCGCGCCCGACTGGGCGTCAACTACAAGCAGATCCCGGTGAACACGCCGAAGGTCGAGGTGCACTCCTACCAAAAGGACGGCGCGATGCGCATTCGCAACGCCACCGACCCGGTGTACGCGCCGAATTCCGCCGGCGGGCCGCAGGCCGACCCGGCCCGGGCCGCGGAGGTGCGCTGGTTCGCTGACGGGGACATGGTCCGGCACGCCTACACGCTGCGCCCCGATGACGACGACTGGAGCCAGGCCGGCACGCTGGTTCGTGATGTGCTCGATGACGCAGCACGAGAAAGGCTGGTACACAACGTTGTCGGTCACGTCTTGGAAGGCGTCAAAGAGCCGGTGTTGTCCCGGGTGTTCGAGTACTGGCGCAACGTCGACGCCGACCTGGGCAAGAAAATTGAGGAAGGCGTGCGTAACGGCGGCTGAGGTCAGCAGCCCGGCTTGCTGGCCGTCACGAATTGCAGAGCCCGCTGAGTGTGTTGTTCGATGTCGACCAAACCGGCCGACGTGAACAGGTCGACGAATGCGCTGCGCTCGAACATCCGCACCCCGATCACGCCGGCGCCCACCGCCATGGCGTGCTGGATCGGCTGTTCGCCCCGGGCGCAGCTGGTCAGCAGCGCAATTCGGCCGCCTGGCGTGACAACCCGCACCATCTCCTCGGCGACCCGGAACGGCTCAGGCATCAGGTACAGCGCACCGAAGCAGCACACCGCATCGAAAGTTTGGTCGTCGAAAGGCAAGAAGTGTGCGTCGCCGCGCACATAACAGACCTGCGGGCCGCTGTTGTCCTGCACCGCCCGAGTCAGCATCGGCTCGGAGATGTCGAACCCGATAGCTACGCCCGCGGGTGACAAGCTTCTTGCCAGTTGACCGGTGAAGTTGCCCGGCCCGCACGCCACGTCGAGTAGTCGCTGCGGGCCCGAAAGCCGCAAAGCTTCAGCGGCTCGGCGTTGCTCGGCTCCGGTGGTGACGCCGCTGGCCAAGTAAAAAGAGAAGGGGCGCCATAGCCGTTCGTACACGGTCGCCATCAATGGACTGTTCATCGCACGCTGGGCGAACGTCGGCACCGGCGCGCTGGTCGAAGCGCCCAGCACATCGAGAAAACCGTGCCGCACAGAAGCAGACGTATTCAGCAGTTCGCGGGCCGATCGGAAGCGATCTTCGCTAACGTTCATTCCTGAAGTCTTGCTTGCTCGGGCTTCCAGGACCCGGCGGGGGCAAGAGACCGGGCAGGTCCGCGTGTGCGTTGATGTGATTCCCTTTCGCGCGCGCCGGAGCCGTCCGGGCTCCGAATGCAGAACTCGTCAGCTGAGTGAACAAGTGTCTTTGAAAAACTTGACCACTTAATGGCGGAAACTGTTGTTGGACAGAGTGTTCAATAGCTCAGTTTGTATATGGTGCACGACTGTGTACTGTTAAGGCATGGCCGAACGCGGCGCAGAACCTCAAGTCCCTCGGGGTCGTCGGCTGTTCTTGCGAGCAGTGCGACGTCTATTCAGTCCACTGCGCCCAGATGACTACCTCGAAATGATCAACCCGCTCTGGACGACGAAGGAGCTCCGCGGGAAAGTCGAGCAGATAGAACCGCAGGGCTCTGAAGCGGCGAGTGTGCTGATTCGACCGGGTTACGAATGGCAGGGTCACAAGCCGGGCCAGTACGTGCGGCTCGGCGTCATCATCGATGGCCGTTACCACTGGCGGGCCTATTCGCTGACCTCGGATCCGCACCCTGAGGATGGTCTGATCAGCGTTACGCCTAAGAGGGTCCCTGACGGCGTGGTGTCGCCCTATCTGGTTCAAAAGATTCAACCCGGTGACATGGTCCGGCTCGGCGAAATAGAAGGGGTTTTCACGCTGCCGGAGCCGCTGCCGCCGAAGATGCTGTTCGTCAGCGCAGGTAGCGGGATCACGCCGATCATGAGCATGCTGCGCAGCCTTGATCGCAGCGATCAGCTGGGTGATGTGGTCGTCATTCACTCCGCCCACAGCCGTGAGCAGGTCATGTTTCTGCCCCTGCTTGAAGACTTGGATCGTCGCCATGACGACATGCGGTTGGACCTTCGGCTCACTTCGGAGCGAGGCCGGATGTCGCCGGATGAATTAGACGAGCTGGTTCCGGACTGGCGCGATCGCGAGGGGTTCTGCTCGGGTCCGGGTGAATTGCTCGATGGGCTGATCGAGCACTGGGAGAACAACGGCGATCCAGATCGCCTGCACTTCGAGCGGTTCCAGCCGAAGATCGGCGGCGACGGCGGTGACGGCGAGGGCGGCGAAGTGCGCTTCCTCGAAAGCGAGACAACCACTCAATGCGACGGCGGCACGACGATTCTGGAAGCCGGCGAGGAAGCCGGTCTGGAGCTGGCCTTCGGCTGTCGAATCGGAGTCTGCCACACCTGCGTCGGGACATTGAAGTCCGGCAAGCTGCGCGATCTGCGCTCGGGCGAAGTCAGCGAGCCCACCGGGCAGGACGTACGAATCTGTATCAACGGCGCCGAAGGCGACGTCGAACTCGAACTGTGATCGGAAGGAGCCGCAGTGACCACTGTGGAAAGCCCGCTCGCCCGGTTGGGCGAGCAGGAATTAGAGAAACTGGCCAAGGAACTCGACGCGATTCACGACGAGGTCTTCGCCGATCTCGGTGAGCGCGATCGGCATTACATCAAGACGGTGATCTCGGTGCAACGCCAGATTGTGGTGGCGGGCCGGGTGCTATTGCTGGCGTCGCGCTCGAAGACCGCTTGGGTGCTCGGCACTGCGTGTCTGGGGATGGCCAAGATCCTGGAAAACATGGAGATCGGCCACAATGTGATGCACGGTCAATGGGATTGGATGAACGACCCCGACATCCATTCCTCGGTGTGGGACTGGGACACCGCCTCGACCGCTAAGGGCTGGAAACACTCACACAACTACATCCATCACACCTATACGAATATCCGGGGCAAGGACAAAGACCTCGGCTACGAGATCATGCGGATCGACCCCAACCAGCAGTGGCGCCCGGCCAATCTGGGTCAACCCCTTTACAACTTCCTCCTCACAATGCTGTTCGAGTGGGGCGTGGCAGTGCACGATTTAGACATCCAGGAAGTTCTGCACGGCGAGAAGTCCTTCTCGGACATCCGCAAGGACGTAAAAGGCATCGCCGGTAAGGCACGCTCCCAGATCATCAAGGATTACATTGGCTGGCCGGTGATCAGTGCCGGTGCGTTCGCGCTTGCCCAGTTGGCGCTGCGCGGCCGGATCGAACAGCCGGCGCAGTCGCATGTCGGTCGGCGGCTTCGAAAATTCTCGAGCAAGGGCCGGATGGGCGCCACGGCGACCTTCCTGGACCGCGTGCTGCCTGGTGCGGAAAGTACGTATCTGCGTACTTTGGCCGCGGATGCGCTGGCCAATCTCATCCGCAACGTGTGGTCGCACGCCATCATCTTCTGCGGTCATTTCCCCGACCAGACTTACACGTTCAGCGAAGAGGAAGTGAAGGACGAGACGCGAGGCGGTTGGTACGTCCGACAACTGGTCGGCGCGGCGAACATCGACGGCAGTCCACTGTTCCACCTCATCAGTGGCAACTTGAGTTACCAGGTGGAACATCACTTGTATCCGGACATGCCGAGTAGCCGCTACTCCGAGATCGCACCTAAGATCAAAGACATCTGCGAGCGCTACGAATTGCCGTATAACACTGGGCGGTTCTCTAAGCAGTGGTACACCGTGCACCGCACTATTTTCCGGTTGGCGTTCCCCGGTGGAAAACCCCGGCCGAAGCCCGGGCCTTACCACAGCGGGGAGCGACGCATCGGTGCGGAGTCTTCGAGTGAGGCGAGCCGCTTCCGCGACCGTGTCCCGGCCGAGCACCCCAGCTCAGGCCCCGAGCATGGGGGGTCGGGTGTCGAGGTGCAACCGCCCCCGCGTGGCAAGGACTGACGCTGCGTCAGTCCGCGGACTAGGCATCCAGCTCGATCAGGGCATCGCGGCCCATTCCTTGCCGCGGCCGGAACCGACGCCATAACCTGGGTCACGGTCGGGTCGCAGCGGCCCTCAGCGCGGAGGGGAAGTCTGGAATGTGCCGGTGAGCGAACCGACCGGATTGCGCGTCGACGAACTCGCCGGCATGGACATCTTCACGGGTTGTCCCGCCGCCGATCTGATGCCCCTGGCTGTGAGTCTGCTGCCGTTGCAGGCCGCCGTCGGCCAAGTGCTCATGCGGCAAGGTGAACAAGCCGTTTCCTTCCTGCTGGTTTCGTCGGGTAGCGCCGAGATCACGCACATCGGTGATGACGACACGGCGATCGTCGAACGGGTGGTGCCCGGCATGATCGTCGGCGAGATCGCCCTGCTGCGGCACATCCCGCGTACAGCGACCGTCATCGACGACCGAACCGCTGACCGGCTGGATCGGTGACAGCGAGGCGTTCGCGCGGATGGTGCACGTCCCGGGCATAATGCAACGCCTGGTGCGCACCGTCCGCCAACGGTTGGCCGCCTTCGTCACGCCGATCCCGTTCCAGATTCGCGGCGGCACCGAACTGTCGCTTCGCCCGGTGCTGCCCGGTGACAGTGAGCGCACCGTGCATGGTCACGTCCGCTTCTCCAGCGACACGCTCTACCGCAGGTTCATGACGCCGCGCGTTCCCAGCCCCGCACTCATGGACTATCTGTTCCAGGTCGACTATGTCGACCACTTCGTGTGGGTGGTGACCGACGGCGTCGACCCCGTCGCTGATGCTCGCTTCGTGCGCGACGAGCATGATCCGACGCTCGCCGAGATCGCGTTCACCGTCGCCGACGCCTACCAGGGCCGCGGGGTCGGCACCTTTCTGTTCGGCGCGCTGGCGATCGCCGCCCGGGTGGGCGGCGTCGAGCGGTTCTCCGGACGGATGCTTTCCGACAACCTGCCGATGCGCGCGATGATGGACCGCTTCGGTGCTTCCTGGCGGCGTGACGACCTCGGCGTCGTCACCACGGTGATCGACGTGCCCGACACACGTCACCTGCCGATCGGGCGCGACATGGCTAACAGGATCAACCACGTTGCGCGACAGGTGATTCAAGCTGTCGGCTGACCTGCGACGGTGGATCGCCGTCTTGGCGATAGTGCTGGCATCCGGGTGTGCGAAGGCCCCGGCGCCACAATCTTCGGCCACGTCGCCTACGGCTGGGCACGGCGTCAACCCGTCGAGAATCAAACGGGTCGGCCGCGACCTGCCCAGCGGATACGAGGTGTCCAGTGTCTCCCGTATCGCTGCGCCCGCAACACTCTGGGGTCTCGGCGGCGGCTGGACGGTTGACCCGCCGCTCTGCGCGGCGCTGGCTGACCCGGCCGCCGGCCACACTGAATCCGCGCAGGGCGTATCAGGGTCCGGCGCCGGCGGCATCATCTACGCGGTCGTCGCGCAGTTTCCGGCTCCGCGGCTGGACTCGGCCATCGTCGCTGGATGCCCGCGCTGGACCGTCACCAACGGCCGGGCGCGATCCGACGTCCGGCTCGTCGACCCGCCGCACATCGACGGCGCCGACACCGTCGCGATGGCCAGCGACACGACAACATCCGCTGAAGGTGGCATGCGGATTGGTTCACATGCGCAGACGTTCATCGCCTACCTGGACGACTATTATGCGTTCACCACGCTGGTCACCGATCCTGGGTCGGCGAACTCACCGTTGCCAACGCAATTCGCGGTCGACTTGCTCGGGAAAACGGTGTCCGCATTACGCGGTTGACCCGGTTGCATTGGGTAGATTGACGACGATGATCAGGGCCGCGCTCGCGATCGGCTGCGTATGCTCGTTTACCGCCTGCACTTCGGCCGCACATCCGGCAACCTCGCCTTCCGCCGACATCGGCAAGATCGGTGACGTGAAGACCAGTTTCGGGCCTGGGTTTCACGTCACCAACGTCGCGCCGACCGGCATCGATCCGAAGCTCCTGACGGCGCAGAAACTGCCGGAGGGACTGAAGTTCGAACCCGCGGACTGTGCGAAGTTCGCCACTGCGCAAGGGGTGCCGCCCGGTGTGCAGGGCAACATGGCCGCCGTCGTCGCCGAGGGCGACGGCAACCGCTTCATCGCCATTGCGGTGCAGACCTCGAAGCCGGTGCCGTTCAGCGACCCAGGCACGGGCTGCCAGAAAGTCGGCTTCGGCGGCGGTCCGGTGCGCGGCGTGCTCGAAGTGGTCGACGTGCCGCAGATTGCCGGTGCCCGCACCCTCGGGGTGCACCGAATCGTGCAGACAGTGGTCGCTGGCAAGCCCAGTGGCGGCGAAATCTTCGACTATTCCGCGCATTTCGGTGACTACCAGGTCATCGTCACCGCCAATTCGCTGCTGCTTACTGACCGCCCTGTCGTTCCGGTCAATACCGCGCGGGCGCGGGAGTTGCTCACAACTGCGGTAGCCGCGGTGCGGACTGATTGAGTCAGCGGACGTCGCGGGGCCGAAATTGGATGCTGACCCGCGGCCCAGTGGGCGCCGACGTCTTGGGTACTGCATGCTCCCACGTGCGCTGGCAGGATCCGCCCATCACAAGCAGGTCGCCGTGGCCCTGCGGCATCCGCAGCGACCGGCCCCCGCCGCGTGGCCGCATGGCAAACGTGCGGGTGGCGCCCAGGCTGACGATCGCGACCATGGTGTCCTCGTCGCGGCTGCGGCCGATGGTGTCGCCGTGCCAGGCGACACTGTCCGAGCCGTCGCGGTACTTGCACAATCCGACCGTGGTGAACGGTTCGCCGAGTTCGCCGGCGTAGATGTCGTTGAGCCGTCGCCGCAGGGGGCCCAGCTGCGGGTGCGGCGCCTCGTCAGTGGTGAGATCGTAAAAGCTGACCAGTCGCGGGACGTCGACCACCCGGTCGTACATCTGGCGGCGCTCGGCATGCCAAGGCACCGTCGTCAACAGCGCATCGAACAGCTCGTCGGCGTCGGTCAGCCAGCCGGACCGCAGGTCGATCCAGGCGCCCCGGCCCAGCAGCCGACGTTCGCTGTGTTCGAACAGCGACTCCTGTACGGCTACGGCCACGATCGCCAGCTTATCGCACGCTCGTTCGAATGCGCGGCGGCGACGGGGGTTGGGAGTTAACGTGCTTAGGGTGAGTGGCGGTGGCCTGGGTCTTGACTCCGAGGTGGGGGCGCTGCGGGTGGTCATTGTGCACCGGCCCGGCGCGGAGTTGGCCCGTCTGACGCCGCGCAACAACGACCAACTGCTATTCGACGGGTTGCCGTGGGTCGCGCGGGCGCAAGACGAGCACGACGCGTTCGCCGACGTGCTCCGCTCTCGCGGCGTTGAAGTGCTGCTGCTTTCCGACCTGTTGACCGAGGCGTTGAAGAGCGGAGCCGCCCGGATGCAGGGGATCGGAGCGGCGGTAGATGACCGTCGGCTCGGACTGCCGCTAGCGCAGGAACTTACGGCTTATTTGCGGGGCCTGGACCCGACCGACCTGGCTCACGTCTTGATGGCCGGAATGACGTTCACCGAGTTGCCGCCGGACGCCGACACAGACGTGTCGCTGGTGCGGCGCATGCATCACGGCGGCGATTTCGTCATCGAGCCGTTGCCGAATCTGGTGTTTGCGCGCGACTCGTCGATTTGGGTTGGCCCCCGGGTGATCATCCCGTCGTTGGCGCTGCCCGCCCGCGCCCGCGAAACGTCGCTGACCGACCTGATCTACGCCCACCACCCCCGCTTCACCGGCGTGCGGCGGGCCTACGAATCGCGCACCGCGCCGGTCGAGGGTGGTGACGTGCTGCTGCTCGCGCCCGGCGTCCTCGCCGTCGGTGTCGGTGAACGCACCACGCCGGCGGGAGCAGAAGCGTTGGCCCGCAGCCTCTTTGACGACGATCTGGCTCACACGGTGCTCGCCGTGCCGATCGAGCAGCGGCGCGCGCAGATGCATCTGGATACGGTCTGCACGATGGTCGACAGTGATGCGATGGTGATGTACGCCAACGTAGCGGACAGTTTGTCCGCCTTCACTATTCAGCGGGCGGTCGACGGGGTGCAGATCAGCGACGCGGCGCCGTTCGTCGAGGCGGCCGCCGAGGCGATGGGGATCGAGAAGTTGCGGGTCGTCGGCACCGGCCTGGACCCTGTCGTCGCCGAGCGCGAGCAATGGGACGACGGCAACAACACCTTGGCACTGGCACCCGGCGTCGTCGTCGCCTATGAGCGCAATTCACGGACCAACGCACGTCTGGAGGACGCCGGCATCGAAGTGCTCACGGTCGCGGCTTCGGAGTTGGGGACCGGGCGCGGCGGTCCGCGTTGCATGTCCTGTCCGGTGGCCCGCGACCCGCTCTAGACTGGCCGCGAAACGCCGCGTCGCCGTGTCGCCGCGTCGAGATGGCCGCTGTGGTTGTGAACGGCGAAGAATCACGACCCTGGCGGCAACTTCGCGGCACATCGTCGGGTAAGCGCAGCGCGCACTCGTTGAACGACGTCAGTCGGTCGGTCCTCGTTGACAACTCTGATCACCTGCCAACCGAGCCGCTCGAGCATCTGCGCGCGCCGAAGGTCCAGCACATACTGTCGCCGATCGGTTCGGTGATGATCGCCGTCATACTCGAGAGCCACCATCAGTTCTTCCCAGCCCATGTCGAGGTAGGCGGTGAAACGGCCTTCGGACACTCGAATCTGGGTGGTGGGGCGCGGTAGCCCGGCGTTGTAGATAACGAGACGCAGCCAACTCTCCTTGGGTGATTCTGCGCCGGAGTCCATCAGTGTCAGCGCTTCCTTGCACCGCCGCACGCCCCTGGCGCCTCTGTGGCGATCGATCATCGGTAGAACATCTGCGGCCGTCACACCCGTCGCGCGGGCCAACGCGTCGAGATGGGCGAGGGCGACGTCGCGCGGAAGGTGTCTGGCCAAATCAAAAGCGGTGCGTGCGGGAATTGTCACGGGCAGTCCCGCCCGTTGCGTCGCATCATCCGGGTTGAGCGCTTCGCGACGGATGATGATCCCCGGAGGTGCGTGATTGAAACGTCCGATCAATTCGACACAGGTGAATTCGTCGATCCACTTGGCGCCGTGCAGCGCCGCGGCGGCGCGTCCAGTAACGACTCCTTTACGTCCGGACCACAGCCACGCAGCCAGCACGTTGTCCGCCAACGTCCTGGGTTTCTGCTTCGGCAGGTACACATCGCGGTAGATCGCACGGTAATTCCAGCGCAACTGTCCGCGGGTGAGGGCCCCGCTCACTACTGCTTCAGATCCCCGAATGACGGCCGCCATCAGGCAAGGATGGTGCAAGCCACCGACACCGCATCGAAGTTGCTGCCATGGTCGCGACCAGTGCCTGATCCGCAGCCATGACGGCAATCTGGGCGTCAACAGATCGTCACCGCCAGCTGGGCAACCAGATCTCCATGTCCCAGGTCGACTGTGAGATCGGTTGACCGGTGAGAATTGGGAACAGCCAAGCGAAGTTGGTCAGCACCAGCGCCACGTAGCAGGACGCGGCGATCATGCCAAGCGTGCGACGCTCCGGATTCTGTTCCGGCTCGTACAGCACGTCGCCGAGAATCAGCGCGATCGCCATCACCAGGAAGGGCGCCATCGTGGCGGCATAGAAGAAGTACATCTGCCGGTCGATGTCGGCGAACCAGGGCAGCCACCCGGCGCAATAGCCGACCAGCACTGCGGCATACCGCCAGTCGCGGCCCACGAATGCGCGCCAGCAGGCATACAGCAGAACTGGTACCGACAGCCACCACAGCGCGGGCGTGCCGACCAGCATCACCGCTTTCACGCACGACTGCGCGCCGCACCCCGGAATGTTCTGCTGGTCGATGGCGTACAACACCGGCCGCAACGACATCGGCCAGGCCCACGGCTTGGACTCCCAAGGATGGTGATTGCCCGCCGAGTTCGTCAGCCCGGCGTGAAATTCGAAAGCCTTACCGGAGTAATACCACAGCGAGCGGATGGCATCGGGCAACGGCAACAACCCTTTTGGGCCGATCGTCTGCCCGACTTCATGCCGGTCGATCGCGGTTTCTGAGGCGAACCACGGGGCGTAGCAACCCAGATAGACCCCGACAGGGATGAGCAGCAGCGCGTAACCGGTGGGCAAGGCGTCCCGGCGTAACGTCCCCAGCCACGGTCTGAGCACCCGATATTGACGACGCGCGGCGACGTCGAACGCCAGCGACATCAGCCCGAAGAACAACACGAAATACAGCCCAGACCACTTTGTGCCGCAAGCCAATCCGAGTAGAACGCCGGCGCCGAAGCGCCACCACCGCACACCCAGCCGCGGTCCCCAATCCGTTTCCGCGCTGCGGCCCTCCGCCAGGGCGATGTGCATCCGTGCGCGAACCTGATCGCGGTCGACGATGAGCGCACCGAACGCCGCCACCACGAAGAAGGTGAGGAAGCCGTCGAGCAGCGCGGTGCGCGCGGTGACGAAGCTGACACCGTCGGCGATCAACAGCAGACCAGCGATGGCGCCGACCAGCGTCGAGCGGCTGACGCGTCGCACGATCCGCACCACGAGGCCGATCATGACGACGGCGAGCAGCGCACCGGTGAACCGCCAGCCCAGCCCGTTGTAACCGAAGACCGCTTCGCCGAGGGCGATCAGCTGCTTGCCGACCGGCGGATGAACGACCAAGCCGAACCCGGGATTGTCCTCCACCCCGTGGTTGTGCAGCATCTGCCAGGCCTGCGGCGCGTAGTGCTTCTCGTCGAAGATCGGCGTCCCGGCGTCAGTCGGCGAGCCGAGATTGAAGAAGCGCGTCACCGCTGCCAGGGCGGTGACCACGCCGGTGATCGCCCAGCCGTACCAGCGGTCGACCGGCCCAAAATCTGGTATCGGTGCCAGCGGTGCGGGACTGATGACCGGTGCTGCCGGCAGCTCGTCGTCGGCGACGAGTATGTCGCGGGTGTCGGCGGTGGTCATCACAACGATCGTAGGCTGTGCGCCATGACCGCTGGCCGACTGTTGCTGGGCGCCACCCCTTTAGGACAGCCGGCAGACGCGTCAACGCGGCTGCTCGCCGCGCTGCGCTGCGCTGACGTGGTCGCTGCGGAGGACACCCGACGGGTCCGGAAGCTGGCCAAATCGCTCGAAGTATCGATCACCGGTGACGTCATCAGCCTGTTCGACCAGAACGAGGAGGCGAGAATCCCCGGCCTTCTCGAGCGGATTCACAGCGGCGCGACGGTGCTGATGGTCAGCGATGCGGGAACGCCGCTGATCAGTGACCCGGGTCACCGATTGGTAGTCGCATGTGTCGACGCCGGTCTGCCGGTGATCTGCCTGCCCGGGCCGTCGGCGGTGACGACGGCACTCGCGGTGTCCGGACTGCCGTCGGCGAAATTCTGTTTCGAGGGTTTCGCGCCCCGCAAGCATTCGGCACGCAGAACCTGGCTTGCGTCACTGGCCGACGAGCCCCGGACTTGCGTGTTCTTCGAATCGCCGCGCCGCCTGCACGCTTGCCTCCACGACGCCATTGACCTGCTCGGCGGCGACCGTCGTGCGGTGGTATGCCGTGAGCTGACCAAGGTGCACGAGGAGGTGGTGCGAGGGTCGCTGCAGGAATTGGCCGCCTGGGCGGACGAGGGAGTCCTCGGCGAGATCACGGTCGTGTTGTCTGGTGCCATCCCACGCGCCGACCTTGCTGCGCTGGTAGCCGAAGCGAACGACCTGATAAGCACCGGATTTCGCGTGAAAGACGCTTGCGCCCAAGTGGTCGCGGCGCATCCGGAAGCCCGCTCCCGACGTGAGCTCTATGACGCGGTGCTGCGGTCCCGGAGTTCCTAGCCGCTAACCGTTCCGGCGAACGCCGCGGGCACGCGCCCGATGATCGGGGCGGCCTTGGCCAGGCACTCTTCCCATTCGGCGTCGGGATCTGAGTCGGCGGTGATCCCGCCGCCGGAACCGAGCACGGCGTTGCCGGCGCCGTCGAATTCGACGGTGCGGATCGCCACGTTCAACTCGCACCCGCCGACCGGCGAAACCAAACCCACAGCGCCGCAGTACACGCCGCGTCGTTGCTGTTCCCATCCTGAAATAAGCTGACGCGCGCGGTGTTTGGGAGTACCGGTGACTGAGGCGGGCGGGAAGGCGGCGTCGAGCAGCGCCGCGGTCGGCAGCGTGGACGGCACGCGCGCCGACACCGTCGACACCAGGTGCCACACACCCGGTGCGCGTTGGACCCGCAGCAACTCCGGCACACGGACGGTGCCGGTGAGCGCCACCCGGCCGAAATCGTTGCGGACCAGATCCACGATCATGATGTTCTCCGCGACGTCTTTGACCGAGGCCCGCAGCGCCGACGGCCGGGCATGCAGCGGCAGCGTGCCCTTGATCGGGCTGGAGGTAATCACCTCACCGTGTCGACGCAAAAACAGCTCCGGTGACAGCGACGCCACCGCACCCCAGGAGCCGGCGACAAAGGCGGCTCGTGCTGGTGCGGTCCGCGCAACTGCCTCGACGAAGAAGTCCAGCGGTGATCCGGCCACCGTCCCAGTGAACTGCGTGCACACACACGCCTGGTAGACCTCACCGGCAGCGATAGCGTCCAAACAAGCCAGCACACCGGCGCGGTGGGCGGAGCGGTCGGCGTCCCGCCAATCAATCAGGCAGCTACCGACGGGTGCCGGCGCGGCCAACGCGTCCACGAGCCAGCGCGGCATCGGCGCGCCGGACAGGGACTCATACCACCACTGCCTGTCGCGGTCGCAGCGCAGCACGCAGTCGGTCCAGCCGCCGGCGGCTTCGGGGACACGGGCGGCCCCACCGTCTGCGGCCGCATCGGGGTAAGACAGGTAGCCGATCCAGCCGCCGCCCAGCGCGGTCCTGTCGCGGCCGGGCCGAACAGCGAACGCATCAGCGGCTTTGACCGGTCGCACCAGCACACTCGGCGCGATGACGGCCCGCGCACCGAACCACTCACCTGTCAGTGCTGCCGGCGGAGGCAGCGCGAGTCGGCAGGTCGCCGCACCGACGGCGCGCAGCACCTGCGCTGCGGTGCCAAGGTCGCCGAGCCGCTCGATACGCACCGTCCCAGCTTGACAGACATCGGGCAGCGGCTAAGCGGCCGGAGCACTCAGCCGCGGCTGATCGCGCGTGCGGTCGCGGCGGCGGCCAGCTTGTCGGGATTGCGTACGGCGTAGAGGTTGGTGATCTTGCCGTCGACTATTTCGATCGTGTAGACGCCTTCGAGGTGGTCGTCGCGGTAGAAGAACACCGCCGGTGCGAAGTTGCAGAGCACGGTCTGCACACGCAGATCGGGGATCCGCGCGGCTACCCGCATCAAACCGACCACGACTTCCGCCACCTTCTGCGCACCGACCACCGGCCGGCGCGCCGCGGTGGCCTTGCCGCCGCCGTCAGCGGTCCACACCACCTCAGGCGCCAGCATCGATATCACCGCCCCGACATCACCGCCAGACGCTGCCGCGATGAACTCGGCGGCCACGCGTGCGTGCTGCGCAGGGTCAACCGGGCCGAAGCGCCGCCGTCGTGCCTGAACATGTTCCCGCGCCCGGTGTGCAATCTGACGGATAGCCGGCACCGGTTTGCCGACGGCGTCGGCGATGCCGCCGTAGGTGAAACCGAAGACCTCCCGCAGCACGAAGACCGCACGCTCGTCCGGAGTGAGCGTCTCTAACAACACCAGCATCGCCATCGAAACCGATTCGGCCAGTACCACATCGGTCGACGCGTCGTGTTCGTCGAGCAGCAACGGCTCGGGCAACCATGGCCCGAGGTATTCCTCGCGCCGCCGGGTGCCGGCCCGCAACGCGTTCAATGCCTGCCGCGTGACGAGCTGAGCCAGATACGACTTCGTGTCTCGTACAGTCGCCAGGTCCACTTTCGACCAGCGCAGAAAGCTGTCCTGCAGCACATCGTCGGAATCAGTTGTCGATCCCAGGATTTCGTAAGCGATGGTGAACAGCAGCGGCCGCAACACCGTGAACCGCTCCGCGTGCTCGTCGAATGCGGTCATCGGACTGCGGCTGCCTCGCGGATAAGCCCTGCCCGCTGACCGCCCTTGAGCCAGCGGTAAGAACCCGGCTTGGCGGCCTCGCGGCGGATGGCCCATAGCGTGGCTTTACAGACCGCTTCCTTGATCGGTGCAGCGGCGCGACCGCCGATGGTGGCGTTGACCGGGGTGTCGTCGGTGCGGCCGAGCTGGATGACGCCGTGCTTACGGCCCAGACTCAGACATTGACCGGCGAATCCCTGGTTCAGCTGCACCGCCGGGAGACCGGCGATGTGGCTCAGCACAGTGTTCGCCGCCTGCGCACCAAGGGGTATCGCGGCCTGACAGCTCATCCGCAGTGGCCGGCCGGAGGGCGCCGCGGCGTCGCCGGCCGCCACGATGCGGGGGTCGTCCACGCTGGTGAGTGTTTCATCAGTAAGTAGTCGGCCAGCCGCGTCGGTGCGCAGCCCGCTGCGTGCGGCGAGATCCGGCACACCGAATCCGGCCGTCCACACCGTTATTGCGCTCGGCAACACGGTGCCAGAAAATGGCGGACCCAGCACCGCCGCGTCGGGCCGGACTTCGCCCACCGCAGCGGTCTGGAGCACATCGACTCCGAGCTTGGCCAGCCGCTTGGCCACTGAGCGGCGACCGCTCCGGCTCAGCGACGGCCCCAGTACCCCACCGCACACCAGCGTCACTCGCCGGTACTGCTCGGCCAGCTCGGCCGCGGTCTCGATGCCGGTCAACCCGCCGCCGACAACGGTGACGGGTGCTTGCGGGTGCAATTCGGCCAGGGCCTGCCGCAACTGTCCGGCCTGTTCGAGTTCGGCGACGGCGTAGGTAAACGAAGCGGCTCCGGGAACTGTCCATCCGCCGGCGCTGCCGACGGCATAGATGAGGTGGTCGTATTGCAGCCGCGCGCCGGAGGTGAGCAACACAGTGTGATCGGCGTTGTCGATCCGGTCAGCGCCGTCGACGACTAGCCGGATGCCCTCGCCGAGCAGAGTGCTGTAGTCGACGACGGCGGTTCCGCTGCCGGCGGCCACCTGGTGCAGCCGAATCCGCTCCACAAATACCGGTCGAGGGTTCACTACGGTGATGTCGACATCGGTTCGCAGTCGCAGATGGTTTGCGGCCATAATTCCGGCGTATCCGCCACCGATCACGGCGACATGGGTTCGCTTGGTCATTGCCTGCCTCCTGGGTCATCGCGGGCTTGGCAACCCGCTGATGCTCTGGAGACACCGCCGCCGATCCCGATGTGACAGCGCGCGCCGTGGAAGTGGCGGCGATCACATCAGCACTGCACGCGCACGATCGCTGGACGACAAGGTCGAACGCGATGGCCGCTTTCAGCCCGCCGTCGCCTCAGCCAGCAGACCCGCCGGTCGCCCGGCGGCTTGCCGTAAGGCCTGGTAAAGGCGCCCGGAAACCCCTGTGTCGTGATGACGCAGCACGGTTCGCAGGACCCGGATGCCGTCGCGGATGGCATGCAGGTTCGACGCACCTGTGCGACGGGGCAGCTCGAGGCTGGGAACCTCTGCGATGCGCAGACCCGCCTGCATGGCACGCACGGTCATCTCCGCCTCGATTTCGAAGCCGGTCGCCGACAGGCGAAGATGCTCGAGGTAACGGCGGTGAAACGCGCAGAATCCGTAGCACAAATCGGTGAGGTGGGCGTCGTAGACCGTGTTGAAAGCCGTGAGCAAGAACAGGTTTCCGAGCCGGCGGATCAAAGTGATGTCCAACGATCCGCCGCCGCTGATGAACCGCGATCCCTTCACGAAGTCGTAGCCGTTGGAAAGAAAGTGCACGTAGTGGCGGATTTCCTGCGGCGACATGCTGCCGTCCGCATCCATCATCACGATGAAGTCGCCGGTCGCCGTCTCGAACCCGGTGCGCAAAGCGCTGCCCTTTCCGACACCTCGCTGAGGCACGATTCGCAGGTCAGGCCGGTAGGCCCGCGCTGTGATCACGGTCACGTCGGTCGAGTTGCCGTCGACCAGGATGATCTCGTCCACGTCGTCTGCGATTTGCTCGAGCACCGAGGCGATGTTGCGGGCCTCGTTCCGAACAGGGATGACCAGGCTGACGCTGGGGCGCACCGTGGACTTCGCCCGGGTTTCGGCACGGGTAGCCGGGGGTTCGGCTGGCAGGATCCTGCTGGCCAGATGTAGCGTCGAGCCGTTTTCATTGGCTTGGTCTGGGGCGGATGCGGTAGTCATGGTCGGCGGCCATCCTGGTCGTGGTGTATTGCTGGTGCCGAGGGGGCGCTGACCCTGCCAGAGACTAGGCGATTGCAAAGCGCGGAAGTTTCCTGCTGTGCATCGGTATTACCCCTAACAGTCATACGTATACCCTTCTCCGTGCGGCTATAGCATACTTTCGGGATGACTATTGCATGCCAGACGCGGCGCCGCAAGCGGTGAACCGGTGGCAATGTCGACGCCCGGCGAGCCTCTACGGCACTCGTGGTCGCGCCGTGCCTGGTTGCGGAACGTCTCTGAGCGCCGGTTCGACCCTCGTACGACCTAATTCGCGCGCCCGATGCGGCTACGCTGGCCGCCCGGACGCCTGCTTCGCGGGAGCTTTATTGTCCATGCGTAGGCTGAGGCCCGCTGAAAGAAACTAAAAGTCGGGTTAAATGCTTGCATGATGCCGAATAGTACGTATGCTGCTTAGTCGGACACATCACGGTATGCGGGGGTCGTGTCCGGTCCTCGCCGTAACCGCGGCCCGCCCCAGCTGGCCTGCTTGCGTTAGGAGGAGCACATATGTCTTTCGTGACCGCGCAGCCCGAGGCGTTGACGGCAGCGGCCGGCACCCTGCAGGGTCTGGGCTCTGGAATGGCCGCCGACAGCGAGTACGCGGCGGGCACGACGACGGGCGTGGTTCCCGCGGCTGCCGATGAGGTGTCGGTGCTGACGGCGACGCAATTCGCTGCGCATGCTGCTCAATACCAGGCGGTCAGCGCTCAAGCCATGGCGATCCACGAACTGTTTGTGAGCGCCCTGGGAATCAGCGCCCAGTCTTACGCGGCCAGCGAGGCCGCTAACGCGGCTGCGGCCCTCTGAGATCTGTGGCTCAGCGTGGACTACGGGGCTTTGACGCCGGAGATCAACTCGGGGCGGATGTATGCCGGTCCCGGTTCGCGGTCGATGCTGGCCGCCTCAGCCGCTTGGGACGGGTTGGCCGCTCAACTGCACTCCGCGGCGTCTTCGTACGGGTCGGTGATCTCCGGCCTCACCGGCGGGCCGTGGATGGGGCCGTCGTCAGCGGCCATGACGGCCGCAGTGGCGCCCTATGTGGCGTGGATCGGCGTGACCGCCGGCCAGGCCACGCAGGCGGCTGCTCAGGCCCGGGCGGCGGCGAGCGCGTACGAGACTGCGTTCGCGATGACGGTTCCGCCGCCGGTGATTGCGGCCAACCGCGCTCAGCTGGCGACGCTCATCGCGACCAACGTGCTCGGTCAAAACAATCCCGCGATCGCGGCCACCGAGGCTCAGTACGGTGAAATGTGGGCCCAGGACGCCGCGGCGATGTACGGCTATGCGGCAAATTCTGCGGCGGCCACCCAGGTGACGCCGTTCACTGCTGCGCCGCAGACCACCAATGTGGCCGGACCAGCCCTGCAGAGCACCGCAGTAAGCCAGGCCGCCGGAACTGCGGCCGGTACCTCACAGGCGTCACTGTCACAGCTGATCTCCACGACGCTGCAAAGCCTCGCATCGCCGGCCGCCGCCACGTCGTCCAACTCCGGGCTGTCGGGGCTCCTGAATTCGCTTGCGTCGACTGGAGCATCCACCGGGGCGTCATTGGGCGGGCTCTCCGGCGTCGACCCCGGAGGCATCCTGACGAGTGCGATCGAGAACTACGCTTATCTCCCGGGATTTTTCGGAGTGTTCGCGGCCGTCGACGCCCTCGCGCCCGTCATCGGCAACGCAGAGACCGCCGGATTTACCGCCCCTACTGGCAGCGACGTAGGGGCAGGGGGTGACGGGGCCGATGGCGCGGGCGACGGAACCGACGGCGGGGCCGGAGTTGCCGGCGGCGGAGGCGAGGGCGCCTTTGACGGGGTCGACGACGGTGGGCTGGGGTCGGCGTTCGGCGCAGACTCCGGAGCCTTGGGCAGCCTTGGCGATGCACCTGCGTTGGGCGCGCTGTCAGTGCCGCCCAATTGGCTTTGGGCGGCCGCGCCACCGCTGCCGATGCTTCCGGGGGCTGTGCCGTTGTCGCCGCCAAGTTCCGACCTTGGCGGCGGGTTCGGTTTCCCATTCCCGATCGGGGGGCTGTCGCCGGCCGCAGGGATAGGCGCCGCCGCTGCCGCGGGCGCCGCTGCCGGCAAGTACGGATCACGCCTCAGGGTGGTCGCGCGTCCGCCGGCGGCTGGATATTCGGCGGCCGAACCGGCAGCCTCATCGGGTCCGGGGTATCCGGTCCCCGCCGCCGGTTTCCCGACGAACGGACACGCCCCGCCCGGGTACCGGCCGGCGATCGTGTACGTGCCAACCAACGGACATGAGCCGGCGAAGGTATGAGCGGCACGGAATGCGTCGACGCAATTTCAGGTCGGCACCTGTGGAATACCAAGTGACGGTTGGATGATCAGTGTCGAGGTGGCTCGGCCACCGTCCTCGGAGATCGATGACCTCCCGCTCGACCCAAGTTCATCGGACCCGTCGCCTGAAGAAACAAGCAACGGCATCCCCAATGCCTTGCTGATCGTTGCCACCGGGGTCTTGCTCGTAGCCCTGGCCTATGCGCGGGCCAGAGCAGCTGCGGGGTTTGCCACACCGCTGTTCTGGAGCGGGCAGGTTCTGATCTTCGCTTTCGTGGCCTTTCGCGTACTGACTCCGTCGACTTCGCCTCGCGACCGCCAACTTCTGGTGCTGCTGTACGCCGGCGCCCAGTCGATCCTAAGGTGGGCATACAGCCCGGATAGGTTCACGTGGTACGACGAATTGCAGCATTGGCGCTCACTGCTGAACGTCCTTGCGACACATCATCTCTTCTCCGCGAATTACAGCCTGCCAATCAGTCCTGAATACCCCGGCATGGAGAATGTCACGGCCGAGTTGGCTCAGGTGTCGTCGATAGGCCCGTTCCTAGCCGGCGTCGTGATCACCGTTGTTGCGCACCTTTTGCTTGCCGCTGCGGTCCTGCTGCTCTTTCAAGAGATCTCTGGGTCGTCACGCGCCGCCTGTACCGGCGCTCTGATCTTCCTGCTGAGCCCCCAGATCCGTTATTTCGATACATCTTTCGTCTATGAGACCATGGCACTGCCATTCTTGGTGCTCTCTGTTTTCTTTGCGATCCGCTTCGCGGGCCATCAGCACGGTCGCTACCAGAATTTTGCCGGCTTTGTTACCTGTGTGTCACTCGTGGCGATGACCCATCACCTGACGGCGCTGGTGACAGTCGGATTCCTGGCAGGCGTTGCATCGGTGACTTTGCTGTTCGACGCCAGCCGAGGGCTTGCGTTGTCGCTGGCTAAGTGTGCTGCGTCGGGGACGCTCATCGTCGGATGTTGGATGTGCTTAGTGGCGACCACGACTCGCGACTATCTCAGTGGTGCTTTCGAGCAGATAGGCAGTGGCTTAGCCGAACTCGGGCGGGTCGAAGGAAAGGCTCCGCTACCGACAGGCCTGTCGATCCCGACTTTCGATCGCGTCTTCAACGTTGGCGGTGTGGCGCTCACGCTGGTGCTGCTCCTTATCGGCCTCCGTCTGGCGCGTTCCCGGCCGCCGTCGGAGCGGTTATTCATCTGGGTAGCGCCTGCGGCATACGCGCTGATGATAGTCATCCGCGTGTTCGTCGGCTCCCCACCGCAGGGCGGGCACCCGGACGGAGCTGAGCTGTCGATCCGCTTGCTCACTTTCGTTTCACTGTTCACCGCGCCGGCAGTGGCTCTGGTGCTGAACCGCCTGGTAGATGTGGCTGCTGCTCGCCGCACCAGGGCAGCGCCCGTCTTATGGGGACCGGTAAGTGCGACGGCAATCGCCGCCGCGCTTCTTCTGCACTCCGTCACCACCGGCCTGCCCCAGTGGTGGCAGCGACTTCCGGGCCCGTTTCACGTCGAGGGCTTCGTCAGCGGGATAGACGACGTCGGCACCAGCAGAGCAGAGTGGGCGGCAGCGAATCTCCAAGCCGGTTCCCGCTACTTCGGCGATCTCACCTCGAGCTTCATCTTGTCGCCACTGGCCCAGCTGGATCCCGTTCAGGGACCGGGAACGCTTTACGACACCGACCGCCTCATCCCGGAGGACGCACTGCTTATCGGCGGTCAGGCGGCCACCTATTTGGATGTGGATATGCGAATGGCCAGAGAAACTTCTGTAGTTCGAACGTACTTCAGCACAGATGTCATGGCCAATTTGCGAAAAGCGCCGATAACCGAGGCCGACCTTTCAAAATTCGACAATTATCCTGGAATCTCCCGAATCTACGATTCAGGCTATGACCACTTCTACGACCTCCGAGGTATGCAAGATATCTATGGTAGCTAAGCTCGATAAACTCGATTGCCTCGCACTGGCCGCCTTAGTGTGTTACGTCGCTTCTGTGTTGCCTTTCATTCCGCGGGCAATCTCTTCCCTGACGGGGTCAGCCCTCTGTTTCCTCCTGACCGGAGTCGTTGGAGCGAGCGCGGTCCTACCCCGCCGGGCCAGCGGTGCAGCATGGTTCACCGCAACAACCGCCTGGTCGTTGGGGACCGGTGTAATCGGTGCCCTGGTTCTCAATCTCTTTCCCTCAGGCCTGGCGCAGTTTGCCTGGGTTACCTTTGCCTTCGCGACGACGATCATCGCCTACGCCGTAGCCCGCGCACGTGGCGCCGGCGGTTCACTGAAGTTGAAACGGCCGGATTTCACCGCCCTGACCTGGGTCTCCGGCGTGAAAATCGGTGCCTCGGTCCTTGCCGTGGCCGTGGCATTAGCGATTTCTGTGACCGGTCCGAACATCAAGAACAAGCCTTTCACCGAAATATGGTTCGTTCCGGACGGTTCAGAACATTCTCCGGTGGGTGCAAAAGGCGCTGTGTTCGGCATTAAAAGCCACGAGTCGTCGAACGAAGAATTCGTCGTCGTTCTGAACTCAGGGACGCAGGTGACAACGGAACGAGTGACGCTCGCTCCGAAACAGGTGTGGACCCGCGCTGTCGCGGTGGCCGGCGAAAAACCAGTCGCCACTGTGTATCGGGGCCGACTGGCAAGCTCGCCGTATCGGACGGTGTGGTTTGCCCGGCGGTGACAACGCGGGCGTCGGTTTTTGCGCCGCCCAGAGCACAGAAAAGCGGCGCCTCAGCGTACGGCTCGAGCGAAGCTACGCTTCGAAGGTTGGCGCCCGCCTGGTCATCAGGATCGCGCTCTCACTTTTCAGCACAACAGTCGTGACCGCAGGGTTTGGTTTCGTTTTTTGGGCTCTCGCCGCCCACATCACCAGCACCGAAATTGTCGGTCGCGCATCGGCGGTGATCTCTGCGATGCAACTCATTGCCACCTTCGGCACGCTGGGCCTTCAGACACTGCTGATTGCCGAACTTCCAAGACGCGACAGTGCCGCTGTCAAGCGTCTTGTCGTTACCAGTCTCGGGCTCGCCGGCGGTTTGACGTTCGTGACTGCGGCTGCATACGCCGTCGTCAATCACAATGCGGCTACGACAACTGAATGGATTTACGCCACGCCAATCGGTATAGCACTATTCGGTGCGGGCACAGCCGTCACCACCGTGACAATAGTGCTGGATGGCGCACTGATCGGAGTCCAACAAAGCGGGCGGCAAGTGTCCCGCAATCTGGTCTTTTCGCTCGCCAAGCTGACGGCGCTTCCGGTCGCGGCGTTCGCTGTCGGTCTGTCGCCGCAAGTCGTCTTCGCCGTATGGCTTTTCGGGAACCTTATTTCGTTGCTGACTCTCGGGTTGCGGACCAAAGCACCACATCAATGGTTGAAGTCCATGCCGTCTCTGCGCGGGTTCTATCCGATATGGCGCACTGCAGCCAGTTACCATTGGATCAATGTCGCTACCCAGGCGCCGCGGTTGGCTATGCCGGTCATGGTTGCCGCCCAACTTGGCGCTGAGGTCAATGCGGGGTTTTATGCGGCTCTCCTTCTGGTGAGCGTTATATGGATTATTCCGAGCCATCTCGCTACCGCGATGTTGACACTTGACCGGGGAAATGCCAAGCACTTCGGTCGTGGGTTGAACACGGCACTCCGACTGGCCGGAGGGATATCTGTCCTCGCCGCCGTCGGAGCGCCTATTCTGGCACGTCCGATTCTGTCACTCTTCGGCACGGGTTATGAGCAGGCCCGCTACTGCCTTATCGCCCTCACAACCTGTGCATTCGCTAGCGCAGTGAAATCCATCTATATTCCGGTACGAATATCACAGGGCGCGCTGGGCACCGCCGCGCGGGCGACAATTCTTGGCACGGCCCTGGAACTCGGAGCTGTCGAACTCGGGCTGAAGCTTGGTGGTGTAACCGGTGTCGGAATAGCGCTTGGCGCTGCGATGATCATCGAGGCAGCGTTCTTCTGGCCGACCATCCACAAGGCGCGACTGTGGTCTGCTCAGCAGACTCCGGGCTCACAGCATAATTTCGGCGTAGAGGAGCAGCAGATTCCCGACCTGGCGCGGTGAACGTTGCCGGCACCAGCCAGTTTCGGGCTCGCAAAGTCGCCCGTAGCTGAAAGAATCGATAGCCGCGAGCCAGCGCCGCGGTAATCAGCACTTTTTGATCCGTCACCACTTATCGGAGGTTCTCTTGGTAATCCCACTACTTGAGGGAAAGCTGTCAGGCAACCCGCTACTTTTCCGGCGGCGGGGTGCGCCGTGCCGCGTGTGCGTCTGATCATCGCCGGTGTTGTCCTTGTGCCCGGCGTCGTCGCTGCGGCGATCGCACTGACGTTTTCCTGCACCGTCTTGGGGACGACCTCCGAGCAGAGCGCGGTGGTGGAGCAGCGCGGACTCGTCTTGCCGACTTGGCGGACGAATGGTTATGAAGGCCCCCCCGCCGCACACGCAATAAGCGACATCGCTGGGGTCGGCGCAACCTGGGTTCAATTCACTCCGACGTGGAAGATGGTTACCGGAACGTCCAGCAAGATCGACGCTGCTTGGACTGTCACCGACGCCGCTGTGCTGAAAGCGATCGACCTCGCCCATAGCAAGGGCCTCAAGATCATGTTGAAGCCGCATGTCGACCCGCAGGACGGCACGAATCGCTGGCAGATGAACCCGTCGAACCGCGCGGCATGGTTCGACTCCTACCAGTCGATGATGACCCATTACGCCACCATCGCCCAGCAGAACGGCGTCGAGGAGTTCTCAGTGGGTTGCGAGCTCGCAACCATGTCTGGTCCCGCAGATCGCGGCAGGTGGCTGACAGTCATCAACGCGATAAAAGCCGTCTACAGCGGTCCGCTCGTCTACGCGGCCAACACCGACGAGTACGCACAGGTGTCATTCTGGGATCAGCTGGATTTTGTCGGGATCGACGCCTATTTCCCGTTGAGCACCACGCCGACAACGGACGTTTCTGCGTTGGAGGCGGCCTGGATTCCGATACGAGACCAGATAGCGGCATTCGCGGGCGGCGTTGGCCGTCGAATCATCTTCACCGAGGCCGGCTATCCCAGCCTGACGGGCGCGGCGGTGGAGCCATGGAATAACCAGTACAGCAGTAAACCGTCTCAGCCTGAGCAGGCGGCCGCTTATCAGGCGTTGCTCGCAACCTTCAGCGGCCAGCCTTGGTGGGCCGGAGTCTTCTGGTGGGCGTGGTGGACCGACAACGGAGTTTATGCCCCGCTTGATCATGCGATCGGGGGCAAGCTCGCTGAATCGGTCCTGCGGAATTGGTGGGCTTCGAATTAACTATTTAGCTGCTTGCTTCAAGCGTTTCTGAGAGTACTTTTCCGTCGCCTACCGACAAGCCCATGTCGCCGATAGTCGCCGTGCCCCGGACGTGATGATCGAGAGAGTCGAGCACCGCAGAATCGGAAGAAGCATCGAACTTACGCGCCCAAAAAGCACCGCTCGCCAGCATCATCTCGAGGTCTTCTTGCCCGAGAATTTTGGGATGATTGTTTCTGCTGTTGGTCCAGTCCATGTAGTGTGTGCCGTGGGGATCGAATTTGAAACGACCCGAGTTGATCAACACAGTCTGCATGAACACTTCGTCCGGTCCTGCCATGCCCCGAAAGTAGGCCACAATATCTGGATGCTCGTTCATGAATGTGCGCAGGTATCGCAGGCATTCTATCTTGAGGGCACACCAGAACATGCCGCCATAACAGATAAACTCATCGTCAAAGATAGTCTCGCGCCGCCGAACAGCGATCGTCGAAAACGCAAGACTTACTCGAATCCACGGCTGGACGAGGTTCAAGGCCATTATCGGGCGAAGCCAGCGTTGCTTGGTCTCTGAAGGCCGGCCGACCGGCCAGTGCCGGTATTCGAAGCGCATCTTGATGTCGAAGGGACGGGCCAAGCGACGTTTTAGTCCGACGCCCCAGTCGGCGTCCGCCGGGGTTCGATCGGGAAAGGTAGGCATATATTGCAAATATCCGTCCACCGCTGCGGTGCTCAAAGTATGCTCGATATCAGTGATTGGGCGCAGGGGGTAATCTTGGCCGGACAGGTTCTGAATCCAATCGACTTCTATCCCGTGCTCATCCAGCCAATCGATAGCACCGAGGAATCGATCGACATGGGAGAAATCTCCGTAGCCCCCGCGGCCCATCAGCACATGGACATTCGGTAGAGAATGCAATCGCGCCAAGTCCAACGGCGGGCCGGCGCGGCAGTGCTCAATCAGCAGTACGCTCTCGGGGCTTTGGGCCTTTATCAGTTCAGCCAACCGAGTGATCTGTTCAGGCTTGGTGTGCGTTTGCATGTAATAACATATGCGGACAGGTGCGGAATCACGGAATGAATTGGTCATAAACTACTTCCTGCAGAGGTCGGATCCTCCGGTAGCCGACTGCCGTAACGCTGGCGCGTGAGCAATCGAGGCGCTTGCGGTTCGGCATACCGATAGGATGCACTAAGCCAATATCACATACCCAAGGAATATAGCGGTTGTACCTGGAGACCGGAAGTCACGCGGCGGGCGGGTAGCGGACCCGTGCCCGCGAACAGCCGGCGCAGACCGCGTCTGCTCGCCGTAGCGCCGGGGCATAGCCGGGTGTGCCGGATCTGCCGCGGCGCCGTCCGATCACCGGGCGTGGCCAGCGGATTGGCCCGGCGGCGCTGTTCAAGTCTGACGGTCTTGTATATGCACGAAAAGAAACTTAAGGTTCGATAATACGACCAGAGTGTGCCAAGATGTATGTTCGTGACTGCTTGTGACAGCTTCGTCGTGAGCTCGATGACGAGGAAGCATAGCGTTTCGCAGCGACGCGGCTCCGAGACAACGCAGGCGACCTATCGGTTGCCTTCACGCGTCGTGCTCTGGCGACCAGCACCGGCAGTTCCGACCGGGTGGCGGTTCGGGAAAGTTGGGTGTGGGCTCACTTTCCCTCGGCAGACTCGCGGGCTGCACTGTGCGTGACATCGAGCGTGGCGAACTCCGCGCGCCGGCCTGGGTGATCGACATCGACATCGCGCGCGCTTACGGTGACGAAGTCGTCGACGTCGCGCGGTTCGCGACGGCGTGGTGTCTCGTGCGCCGGAACGGCCGCCCGGTAACAGTGCGGTTCTTGGACATTGAAGCCGACTCGTTGATCGTCCTCGCGCAGGTGCGTGACCGCTTCGCTGCTTTGAGCATTGAGCAACCGCTTGAACCGCCGGAGGTGCCCGGCGTAACGCTCACGGTAGTGATCTGCACCCGCGACCGACCCGAAAGCCTGCGGATGACCCTGGCCAGTCTGGCGGGGCAGTCCGACTCGGCCTTCGAGGTGCTGATCGTCGACAACTCATCCGACGGCGCGGTTGCCCGCACGCTGACCGACGTCGACGGTTTAACGCTGCGCTGTATCCATGAGCCCGTACCGGGCTTGTCACGTGCCCGGAATCGGGCGCTGTCCGTTGTGCGTTCTGAGCTCATTGCGTGGATCGACGACGACGAAGTAGCCGATCCCGACTGGATCGTCTGGATCAAGCGGGGGTTCGCGTCTCCAGATCGACCTGACGCCGTGACGGGAGTGATGCTGCCCGCCGAATTGGAGACCGGCGCGCAGGTCGATTTCGAACGCTACGGCGGGTTCAACAAGGGGCGTGGCATCGAACCGGTTCCGCTTCTCGCGGGCACACCGTCGGTGCTCGATCCGCTGCTTCCACTGCCGATTTTCGGCTCCGGCGGAAATATGGCTTTTCGAACCGAAACGCTGCACGCCATCGGCGGCTTCGACAATCGGCTCGGCGCCGGCACCTTGACCAGGGGAGGTGAGGACACCCGAGCTCTTTCGCTCGCGCTTGAGAACGGCTCGATGATTCTGTACTGGCCCCCGGCCATCACCTGGCACTACCACCGCCGGACCGACGAGGCGCTCGCCAGCCAATTCTTCGGCAATTCCGCCGGTCTCACAGCCTTCTACATGAGCTTGATCCTGACGTCGCCCAAGTACGTCTGGCGGATTCTCCGGTTCGTCCCCGTGGGGGTGAAACGGATTCTGGCCAATCGCGGCTCCGGGCACTTGGACTGGCCGACGGGGGGGATCCCGGAAAGCCTGCTGCGGGAAGGCAGGAAGGGCCTTTTCCAGGGTGCCTGGTTGTATCTTCGCGAAGTCCGGCGTCAACGTCACAGCGACTCGTCTGCCGATTGTGGCCGCACCGCAGACCTCGTGCTGACTCCAGCGCAGAGCCAAAAGCCATTCACCTTGATGCGACGCTGATGGCCACGTCACCACCGACACTGCCTGGCTCGCGCCTCGATGCGGAAAGCGGCGGAAGTCCGCGTTACTCGGACGGCACCCAAATTTCGGCGACCTACAACGCCGGCGTGTTGACCTGGACCGAACACCGAAGACAGCGGCCGGTAAGTCCGACACACCGGACGCCCAGTCCGCCCGCACTCGAACCGTCCCGGCACGAACAGCCAGCCACAGACGAGCCGAAGCGGGCCGCGCAACGCCCCCGCGAGCGCCTGGCCACCGTGAATCCAGCCCAACTCGAGGCGCTGTTGGCGGTCGTACTCGTACTCTTCTGCGCCGGGGTGTTCGGGGTGTCGAAATTTCTGACGCAGCCGCCGCACCAGAAAAACGTGGTGGTCGGCATCACCCCGAACGCGGTAGCGGTGGATCGGAGCACGCACACCGTCTATGTCACCGACAATCTTCCGGGCACAGTGTCGGAGATCGATGGGTATACGCATACGGTCACCGCCACCGTGCCTGTCGGGTACCACCCGGATGGGGTCGCAGCGGATCCGGGCACCCACACCGTTTACGTCGCCAACTCCGACAACCAGACGGTGTCGGTGATCGACGGAAACACTCACCTGGTCATCGCGACCGTGCCGGTCGGCAATACCCCGACCGGGCTGGCGGTCGACCCGGACACCCACACGGTTTACGTCGCCAACTCCGGCTACCACACGATCTCGGTGATCGACGGGTCGACGCACACGGTGACGGCCACCGTGCCCGTCGGCCACCATCCGTTCGGGGTGGCAGTGGATCCGAGCACGCACGACGTCTACGTCACCAACCTCGCCGACGCCATGGTGTCGGTGATAGACGGGTCGACCAACACCGTCATCGCTACCGTGCCCGTCGGCGACCCTCCGACCGGGGTGGCGGTAGATCCGACCACGCACACCGTCTACGTCGCCATATATGGCCACCCCACCGTGGCAGTGATCGACGGGTCGACGAATAGGGTCGCGGCTGACGTGCGCGTCGGCAACAACCCGTTGGGGGTGGCGGTAGATCCCGACACCCATTACGTCTACGTCACTGATTTCGCCGATGCCAAGATGTCGGTGATTGACGGGTCGACGCACACCGTCACCGACACCGTCACGGTCGGCGACAGCCCGGACGCGGTTGCGGTGGATCCGGACACCAGCACCGTCTACGTCACCAACTACGTCGACCACACGGTCTCGTTGATCAGGGCTCGCTAGCGGCCTGACTTTTATCAAACCAAACGTAGGCAAAAAGCTAGATTTAAGTCTGTATAGTATGATATCTAGTTGGAAGATAGATCGCCGGTCGGGTCCGAGGGAGGGTTTACGCTTGGATACCGCGAAAACCAAGGCTGGCCTTCGAGCTTCCTCCGCCCGGATATCGCTCGATCATCCGGGACCGCCGCATCGCACCTCGGCGGGTGGGACGGTGCCGCTGACCGTGGAACGCGCTACCGTCGAACGGCTGCGCGGAGTGGCTTCGACCGCGGGCGGCAACCTTTCTCACGTGCTGGCGGCTGCGTACGCATGGTGGCTTCACCGCTATGCCGACTCCACCGAGGTAACCTTCGGCAGCCTGCATGATTTTCGCCACCGCAACGACCTGCCGGCGGTGGCCGGCTGTTGTATCACCCCGGTGGTTCTGCGGTGTGACGTTTCCGGCGAACAGCCCTTTACCGCACTGGTAAGCACAATCCGTGACGCGGTCACCGAAGCGCTCAGCGATGCGCTGTCGTTCGATAATCGGCTTTTCCGGACAGCGTTGCTCTTTCAGCCGCCGCTGACTTCCCCGGCTGATAACTGGTCACTGCATGTGATGGAATCCGACGTTCGTGACGCCGTGCGAGCGGTGAACTTCGACATCTGTGTCGAGCTCGACGAACGGCCCGAAGGACACCTCGAGGGAAGGCTCGTCTTCAGCACGGATTTATTCGACCGTGACACGGCACACGAAATGGCATCACATTGGCGCCGCTTGCTCGAGGTTGTCGCGGCGGCGCCCGGGATACCGATGGCCGAGCATGACCTTATTACTCCAGACGTTCGCCAGGGTCAGCCGAGTTGCACTCCGCCGCAAAATATCCCGACCCAATGCGTGCATGAGGTCATCAGCTCGCAGGTCGAACGCACGCCCGACGCGGTAGCGGTACAGGTCGGCGACACGGTACTGACCTACCGGCAACTGGACGACCGCGCGGCGGCCATCGCTTCGCGGTTGATGCAGAAAGGCGCCGGGCCCGGCACGGTGGTAGCCGTGCACGTGGACCGCACCACCGATCTGGTGGCGGCCATTTTGGGAGTCCTCAAGTCCGGAGCGGCGTTCCTGCCGCTGGACCCTTGCCAGCCGGCCGCGCGCAATGCGTTCTGCATCAACGACACCGGCGCGAACATTGTGCTGACCGATCGTGACGGGCCGGTAGGCGGGGACCCGGTGACAACTACCGTCATCAACCTTGACGGTACGGGCCTGCGTTGCCCGGGGCGGGACGCCCAATCAGATACCGTGTCTTCTGACGACCTGGCCTACGTGATCTGCACGTCCGGCTCCACCGGGCGCCCTAAGCCGGTGCTTATTGAGCATCGCAGCGTTACGAATCTGATGCGCAACATGTTTCGCGAGTTCGGTGTTACCGCTGCTGACACCGTCCTGTCGGTAGCGTCGGTCAGTTTCGACATGGCGCTCGGCGACGCCTTCAGCGCGCTGGCGTGCGGAGCACGCCTGGTGCTCGCGACCACCGCGCAGGTGACGAACCCCACCGCTTTAATCCGGCTGATCGCCGACAGCGGTGCGACCTACCTGATGGCGACACCCACCACCTGGGCGGCCCTCGTCGCCGCCGGCTGGCGCGGCAACCGTCGCCTGACGGCGGTAGCTGCCGGGGAAACGCTCAGCGACGCGCTGGCCAAGGCGCTGTTGCAGCGGTGCCCGGCGGTGTGGAACGCCTACGGCCCCACTGAAACCACCGTCGTCACCAACGTCGCGCGGCTGGCCGAGGGAGACACCGTCACGGTGGGCCGACCCTTGCCGAACGTGCGGGTGTACGTCACCGACGACTGTGGACGACTCCAACCGATCGGCGTGCCCGGTGAGATCGTCATCGGCGGCGTCGCGGTAGGTCGCGGCTACCTCGATCGCCCCGACGAGCAGACGCGTCGGTTCTCGAAGGACCCGCTTCACCAAGGTGGGCGGATCTACCGCACCGGTGATCGCGGCAAATCGTTACCCGACGGCCGAATACAACACCTGGGCCGCCTCGACGATCAGCTCAAAATCCGCGGCTTTCGCATCGAGCCGGGCGAAGTCGAATCCATCCTGGGCGAACACCCAGACGTGGAATTCTGTGCAGTCGTCGCTCGCGAAGCGTCCAAAGGCGAGCAACAATTAATCGCCTACGTCGTCGGCGAGCGGGGCTGTCCGAGCAACGTTCAGGCACGAAGCTGGCTGCGTCGCCGCCTGCCCGAATACATGATTCCCAGCGAATTCGTACATCTGCGCGCGTTCCCGACAACCGCCAGCGGGAAGCTCGACAAAGCCGCGCTGCCTGCGCCGTCGTTGCAGGCAGCGGTTCACACCGGCGCCCGGCGTCCGGGTAACTACAAGGAGAAGCGCGTCGCTGCGCTGTGGGCTGAGCTGCTGGCCAAGCCGGTTACCGACGTCGACGCCGACTTCTTTGACTCAGGTGGTCATTCGCTACTGGCGGCCCGGCTGATCTCCGAAGTCGAGGAGGAATTCGGTGTCGCGCTGTCACTTGCCGCGTTCCTCGATAACGGCAGAACCGTCGCAAAACTCACAGAATTGATCGAAGCCGAAAATGTCGGCAACATAACAGAAGTCACCTCCGCCCGGCCGTTGCATTTCATATTCGCGGATCTTGCCTCGGCGATGAGTTTGAGACACTTCACGGCGCTATGGGGCGACGCGCAGCCGGTGCACGCGCATATCCCCGAACAACCAGGCGGGCGGTTCGACCGATCCGTGACCATCGAACAGCTTGCCAGTCAGGCTCTTTCGACGATTCGTGACCGGCAGCCGGATGGTCCGCTGGCGCTGGCCGGCTACTCAATCGGGGGCCTGCTGGCCTACGAAATCGCCCGTCAGGCAAGCGTTGCCGGCCGGCAAGTCGAGTGGCTGGGCATCCTCGATGCCGAGGCACCCTCGTTGGCGCAACTGCTGCAAGCGCAGGTAACTCTGCGATGGCGGCTTCGCCGGTTACGCCGACAGCCGGCCCGTGAGCGGTGGGCCAGATATGCCGAGGTTGCGCTCCGTGTGCTTCGGGGTGGCCCCGGCGCGCTGTGGTCAGAGAGCGATTTCGACTATCCCGGCGCCATAGCGATCACGTGCCGCTATCAGCAGCCTGCACATGAGTTGCCGATGGACTTGTTCGTGAGCGACGGCTCCGCGGCCTTCATGGAGGCAGAGCTGTTGGGTTGGGACACCTTTCACCAAGGAACTTTGACGGTGCACCGTCTCGACGCCGCTCATCTTGCACTGCTCGATCTGCCCGAAGTGAAGCAGCTCGCGGCAGTGCTGCTCGACTCGCTTCGTGCCGCGAGGGTATCGACACACGTAGGACGTCCCGTGGCAAATTTGCGCTGACGCGCAGCGAAGGAGTCCCGCACCAGCTTGTACGCAAGAATAATTCAAGGGAGTTGCAATGACTAGAACGGTCGACACGATTGACCGGGCACCGCGGAGTGTCATCGAGTGGATCTGGGCTAACCGGTTCGGTCTGGCCAGCATTCAAAGCCGCTTCGGCGACCACAAGATCGTCATCCGTTATAAGAAAGACGTTAGCTCGGTGCTGGGGGCTCTTTGCGACGAATACGGATCGGACAAGGGTGAAAACAAATCGACCGGCCACCCCTACCACTGGCCGTCGCATACCTACGCAGACTTTTACTCTCTCCTGTTCGATCAACGCCGCAACAGTGTTCGCCAGGTATTCGAATGTGGCATCGGTACCAACAACCCAGATTTGGTTTCGAGCATGGGGCAGGAGGGCAAACCGGGTGCATCGTTACGCGTTTGGCGGGATTATTTCCCACACGCCAGTATTCTGGGCGCCGACATCGACAGATCTGTTCTATTCGAAGACGGCAGAATCAGTACCCGTCATGTTGACCAGACCGATCCCCGTTCTGTGCAGGAGCTCTGGAAGTCAGTCGACACGGAGTCTTTCGACTTGATGATCGACGATGGGTTACATGTCTACACAGCCGGTATCTGCTTGTTCGAAAACTCCTTCCACAAACTGGCGGCGGGCGGAATTTATGTAATCGAAGACGTGATGCCGGCCGACTTGGTGAGGTATCAGAGTTACTTCTCCGACAAAAGTCACACTCTTCAGTATGTGAAGCTGGCCCGCAATCGGACATTACACACCGACAACAATTTGATCGTCATCTTCAATTAATTCCTTCGGTCGAGTGACCGCTACTCGTCGTCACGTATCTTTGCGACCGCGCCGGTGATCATGCGGGCTTCGCCTCCGAAGTGTCGTAGCGAGATACCCCGCGCTGCCCAATATTCGACGTCCGGGATGTTCGGTGCAGGATGCATCAGCCCCAGCAGCGAGTCGGCGCGAAACCCGCTGCGCAGGCCGCACGCCTCAGCAGCGCGCAGTGCACGATAAAGCAGTAGGGCCTGCACCGGGATGGGACGAAGCGATTTGGTTGTGACGGCCATCCGCAACGTTCGGATGATCTCGCTGAACGGCACCCGGCGGGTGTCGGCGACGCCGACGACGCGGTGTGGTGGCGGCTCGTCGACGGTCGCCAGTACACAGTTCGCCATGTCTTCGGCGTGGACGGCGTATTGATAGGAATCCGGCCGCAGCATCGGCACGACAGGAAGCGCGGCCACTTTGCGTAAAGCGCCGATCATGCCCTTGTCGTCGCCGCCGTAGACGAGGCCGAGCCGAAGTGACGTCCCGCCGTGCGCGGCGACGAGGTCCTCGCAGGCTAGCTTGGTCCGGCCGTAGATCTGCTGAGTGCCCGAGTACGCCGACATCGATGAGATCAACACGACCGGGATATTTCCTACCGCGCGGATGAGCTTCTCGGTGCCGCCGACATTGATCCGTTCGATCGCGGCGCGGTTGCGGGCGCGCAAGTCGTAGGCGCAGTGGACGACAGCGCCCAGGTCCTCTGGCAGCGGTGCCGTTACTCCGTGCTCGAGCGAATAGGGCACGTGGTCACCTGCCGCACCTTCGGCGGGCGCCGACCGCTGTAGCGCAATCACGCGGTAGCCGGCGGCGGCGAAGGCGGCGCGCAGTGTGCTGCCGACATATCCGTTCGCACCGGTGATCGCAACAGTGCGCCTCGGGTCAGACATAACGGCTCGCCGACACGATTCGGTGAGCATTCGCCATCACGGTAAGCGTGAATGTGGTCGACGGCACCGACGGCAGTACCGAACCGTCGATGAAATGGACGTTGCGGAACGCACCAATGCGCCCGAGCAGATCCGAGCCGTCGCCGTGCGGGAAAGTCGAGCCGAAGTGGTAACTCTTGCCCGGCCCGGAAACTCGCACCATCGGCAACACCGGGAACAGGTCGAGCAAGGGTCCGAGTGTGGTCAGCCGGCGTAGCACCGAGGCCAGCATCGCTGGGCGTCGGTCGGACACGATCCGCACTGCGATGTCCGGCAGACCGCCTTCGTGGCGGGCGCGAAGTTCAACCTTCATCTTCGCCGACTGCCAGGACGGCAGGTATCCGAGCGCCGCAGTGACGCGGCCGAGCACAGCACCGCTCAACGACGGCGACAGCCAGTCCGGAAGCGCCGCCGCAACCGCCGGGTTGTACGGATAACAGTGCACCTGTGAGGTTGTGTAGGCCTCGTCGTCGTACTTCAGCAGCAGGTTGAACTGGTTGAGCGTGAAATCCTGCCCATCCCGCGGGTCGCCCGCGGAGCGCCGGGAAACGAAGGGGACCAGAAATTGCATGGACTCTTGTAAGTCAACCTGTTTCGGCGGCGCGCTCAGCGAATTGAGCGCGATCCGCGTGCTGCCGAGCCCACCGGCGCCCACGAACACGCGGTCGGCCTCGAAGCGCACCTCGTGCCGGCTCGCGAGGTCGATGCCGCGGATCGACGGCGGGCAGCCGGCAGGCTGATCGACCGCAGTAATCAGCGTGCCCGAAATGTGCCGCACCCGGCCGTGGGCGACGAACCGGTCGATGGTCTGCCGCGCGGAGTAGATCAGCGAGTACGGGCAACCGGTCATGCACAGCCCACAGCACACGCAAGAGTTTGCGGCGAATGCGAGCCGTGCCTTGCCGACCACGATGCCCTTCGCACGGACGGCGCCGCGATGCCGCCGGTAACGGTCGAGCACGGCGGCGGTCCGTCCGGACACCGGCGGTAGGGGTGTGCGCGCCGAGATCAGCGGGAAGTGCTCGGCGTAGTCGTCCTCCTCGCCCGCCAGCGGCACCTCAGCCAACACCGCGCGGTAGTGCGCGACGATCTCGCTCCACCCGAATGGCCAGCGGTCGAAGGTGGCTCGGGAGAACGGCATGATCTGCGCACCCCAGACCGTCGAAAACCCGCCGAACGCGCCCGACACCGCGGCATGGTTCCCGCGGTCCGGCATGGCGAGCCCGCGCTGCTGACCACGATCGACGAACATGTGGTTCGAGCCGTAGACGCGCTTCTCGGGAAGCGCCGAGCCGGCGAGTTCCGCTGGTTGCACCGAAACCAGCTCGCGGTCGGCGTTGGCCCACTGCGCCGGCTGCAGTGCGCTCATCCGGTTCACCGCCGCAGCCGTGTCGGCGGCCAGCCGTTCGCCGATGTCGACGACGGTGATCTGTTCGGACGGGTCGTCGGCCAGAGCGAGGATCGCCGCTGCCGCCGCGGGGCCCGACCCGACGATGACGTTACGCATCGTCGGTCGCCGGGACGCCGGCAAGGGCACGGCGCACCTGCGCCGCGCTGAGGCCGGTCGTCAGAACCTCCGGCCGGTGACCCCGCGCGAACTGAACTCTGCCGGCGACGTATCCGCATCCGGCCAGCGCGAGTCCCACCAGTGCGATCAGCGCCTGGCGTAGCCGCTCGGGACGGCCGGTCACCGCAGCCAGCAGCGCCGGGGCGATTCGGAGGAGGACGCCGGCGCCGAAGCGCAGTTCAGCACCGATGTTGCCGCTGTCGCCCATGTCAGCCAATGCGCCGACCTTGCCGCGGTTCACGAAGAAACAGCGCCGCCAGAAGTACGACCACGTCATCCGCTCGGGAGGGACGTAGTGGTGAACCTCGGCGCAGCGTTGGTAGAGAACGGCGGCCGGCCCGTGGTCGTGGGCTATCCGGTGGGACAGATCCATGTCGTCGTATTCGTCGGCGTGGAAGCCGCCGACAGCGAGCATGTCGTCGCGACGCACGCTCATGCTGGTGCCGATCAGGTGGCGAACCGGAGCGAGCCGGTCCGGCAGTGATTGGTAGTGGCAGCCGAACACCCACTCGAATTCGGGCGGGAACCAGGACGGCCGGGCCGCGCCATAGTTCGGGCGTGCCGCACCGCCGACGGCAACAGCTTCGGGGTGTGTGGTGTATGCGGCCAGCAAGTGCTCGAGCCAGTCCGGTTGCGCCTCGGCGTCGTCGTCAAGGAAGGAGACAATCTCAGCCTGGGCAAGCAACAGCGCGGTGTTGCGCGACGAACCCTGCCGGCCCGGGAACCGGCTCGCCACGATCACAATCTCGACGGGCGAGTCGGCGCCGGCCCGGCCAGCCGCCGGACCCCACTCTTGCCGGCACCGGGCAAGCAACTCATCGTTGTGGTCTACGACGATGATCAGTCGTTGAGGGAGGACTGTCTGCGCGAGAACTGACTGGACCGCCCGTGCGAACAGCTCCCACCGTGCCAGGGTGTAGGTGCAGATGACGACGTCCGCGCTCGACGCTATCGCGGTGGCAGGCGCAGCCGAGGTCACCGAAGGCTCGAGTGCGTGGCTAGGTAACGACACGTGCGTCTCCCGAACATGACCGAACCGGCGGTCCATGTGGCCGCGGCCGTTTGTGATGGATGGCGCAGCGGGGTGCTGCATACCAAGCATACACCGCACCGCGTCAGACACATACCGTATGGATGACTAACGCCGTCGAGCAGCCCTTTCGGTATTCACGCGGTCGGACCGACAGTCAGTGGTTTGTCGGCGGCGGAACAACCACCGTCGCGGCAAGCCCCCGGTGATCCGAACCGGGAATCGCGATCGTGCGCAGTGACGTCGCGGTGCAATTTCGAGTCAGGATATGGTCGACGGCGACGAGCGGCGGTAGCCGCCGGTTCGCGGGGAAGGTGGGCTCGATGCCGGCCCCGGATTGTTCAGCCGCATCGCTATAACCATTGCGCAGTAGACCCCGGAACGGGCGCATGTCGGTGGTGCTGTTCAGATCTGCGGCAACGATCGTCGACCCGCCGCCGGCCTGCTCGGCGACCTCGAGCAAGGTGGCCGGCAAAAGCTTCAACTCGCGCCGCCAGCCGTCAATCGGCCAAGGGGCCGGTACGTGCGCCGCGACGACGGTGGGGTCCACCGACGCACCTGAAACCCGGATCTGCGCGCTCACCAGCCCGAATGTGTAACCGCCGATCCGCTTGGCTGCGTGCAGTGGGAATCGACTCCACAAGCCGACGCCGGAAGCTTCGCCGCGCGGATCAAGCCACCGATAGGGAAATGTCGCGTCCAACCCGGCCGCCGAGAGGCGGTCAACTTCTCGGGAAGTCAATTCCTGGGCGACGAACACGTCGGCCAGCTCCCGAGCCGACCGCACGACAGAGTTCGGATCTGCCTGCCCCTCGAAGAGGTTGGCTGAGATGACTCGGAGCCCGGCACCGGGTGTCCGGGCGGCGGCCGGACCGCGGTAGAGGGGAAGCTGGACCGCCAGGGTCGCCACAGTCAATCCCACGGCGACGAGGGCGAGAAACCAGCGTCTCGCGAGCGCCAGCAGAATCGCCGACAGTGGTGCGACAAGCATCGAGTAGGGCGAAAGGGCCGCCGTCAACAACACGACGTGGTTGGTGATCGGCACGTACCGGGAAGCCAGGGCCAACGCGGCAACGGCGAATGCCACGAGGCCGGTGACGGCTAGCGCTGCTCGTCTTAGCACTGGTACCGCGGGAACACACCGGTCGGCGGCGGCAACACCGTGCCCGGACGCAGCCGGGTGGCGAGCGCGGTGAACGTCCGCTGCTCGGCAGGTTGTCCGAGCAGGTCGAGCAGTCTGCCGGCCGATATCGGCAGCACTGGCTGGATCAGCAGTGCAGCAATCCGCACGGCCTCCAACGTCGCGTAAAGAACCGTGCGGAAACGGACCTGGTCGGTCTCGGACTCGCTTTTGCGCAGCACCCACGGCTGCTGGGCGGAGAAGTACTTGTTCGCCGCACCGAGCATGAGCCAGATCGCTTCAAGGGCCAGATGCATTGCCTGATTGTCGAAATACGGTCGCACTTCATCGAGCAGGCCGTCGGCAACCGTCAGCAGCTCGACGTCGTCGGCACTCAAATCGCCGGGGGTTGGGGCGATTCCGTCGAGATTCTTCGCGACCATCGACAACGACCGCTGCGCGAGGTTGCCCAGTTCGTTGGCGAGATCGGTGTTGATCCGGGTGATGATCGCCTCGTCGCTGTAGCTGCCGTCCTGCCCGAAGGGCACCTCCCGCAGGAAGAAGTAGCGCACCTGATCGACACCGAATTCGTCGACCAGAGCGGTCGGATCGATGACATTGCCCACCGACTTACTCATCTTCTCGCCGCTGTTGAGTAGGAAACCGTGCGCAAAAACCTTTCGCGGCAAGTCGATTCCGGCGGACATCAGAAATGCGGGCCAGTAGACGGCATGAAATCTGATGATGTCCTTGCCGATCATGTGCAGGTCGGCGGGCCAGTAGCGGCGGAACAACTCCGAGTCGGTGTTCGGGTAACCGACTCCAGTGAGGTAATTGGTCAACGCGTCGACCCATACGTACATCACATGGTCCGGATGGTCGGGGACCGGCACACCCCAGTCGAACGAGGTGCGTGAGATCGACAGATCGTGTAGCCCGCCGGACACGAAGCTGACTACCTCGTTGCGGCGCACTTGCGGCGCAATAAAATCCGGCTGTGCCTCGTAGTGGGCGAGCAACTTGTCGGAGTACGCCGACAGCCGGAAGAAATACGTCTGCTCCTCGGTCCAGATGACCGGCGTCCCGGTTTCGACGGCGATCCGGACGCCGGCGATACCGTCCTTGTCGTCCTTGTCTAAGACAACGGTCTCGTCTTCGTTGAAGTAGCGTTCGTCGCGCACCGAGTACCACCCGGCATAGGTGTCCGAATAGATGTCGCCGGCGTCAACCATGCGCTGCCAGATGTCTTGGGACGCACGGTGGTGGTCAGCGTCGGTGGTGCGGATGAATCGATCAAAAGAGATGCCCAGCTTCACCTGCAGTCGCTCGAACATATCGGAGTTGCGCTGAGCCAGCTCCCGCGGCGACATATCTTCGGCGGCGGCGGCCTGCGTCATCTTCAGCCCGTGCTCATCGGTCCCGGTTAAGAAACGCACGTCAAAGCCGTCCAGCCGCTTGAACCGCGCGATCGCGTCGGTGGCGATGTACTCGTACGCGTGCCCGACGTGTGGGCTGCCGTTGACGTAGGTGATCGCCGTCGTGATGTAGTAGGGCCTCATCTCGTCTCACCCTATTGTGTGCCAGTGAGCTCTGATCGTCCGCCGCCGCCCGCTCCCGAGCCGCTGGCGTCCCTGATCGACGCGCACACTCATCTCGACGCCTGCGGCGCGAAATCTCCCGACGAGGTACGCGCCATCGTCGAACGCGCCGCGGCGGTCGGAGTGGTCGCCGTCGTCACCATCGCCGACGACCTCGCGTCGGCGCGCTGGGTCACCCGCGCCGCGGATTGGGATCCGCGGGTCTATGCCGCCGTCGCGCTGCATCCAACTCGCGCCGATGCCCTGACTGAGATCACCCGCATCGAGATCGAGCAATTGGCTGGACACTCGCGGGTGGTGGCGATCGGCGAGACGGGAATGGACCTGTACTGGCCGGGCAAGCTCGAGGGCTGCGCCGCGCCGAACGTCCAGCGCGAGGCCTTCGCGTGGCACATCGATCTGGCCAAGCGCACCGGCAAGCCGCTGATGATTCACAACCGGCAGGCCGACGCGCAGGTGCTGGACGTGTTGCGGGCCGAGGGCGCGCCCGACACGGTGATCTTCCACTGCTTCTCGTCGGACAGCGCGATGGCGCGGGCGTGCGTTGAAGCGGGCTGGCTGATCAGCCTGTCCGGGAATGTCAGCTTCCGCAACGCCCGCGATCTTCACCAGGCCGTTTTGCTAGTCCCCGAAGATCAGCTGCTGGTTGAGACCGATGCGCCGTTTTTGACACCGCATCCCTACCGGGGCGCGCCGAACGAGCCGTACTGCTTGCCCTACACAGTGCGCGCATTGGCTGTACTTCTGAACCGGCCTGCCGGCGACGTGGCGCGGGTCACCACCGACAACGCGCGTCGCGTCTATGGACTATCCGACGCCTGGAAAGCCGAAAATTAAAGGGCGGTTAAAACGCGCGCGTGCTCGAGTTGCCCAATCTAGGCCGGTTCGTTACCGTCTTGTGATCGAACGGCAGGGTCGGAAAAAGCTTTCCAACCTTTGGCCGTTCTTTGTTGAGAAGGTGAAGAAGACGGCGAAAGGTCGAGGACGCGCGCGTTGAACGTAATCGAGAAGCTGCATACGTCGCCTTCGCCGTTCCTGCGCATCCTCGTGGCTCTTTTCCTTGCGGTGCTCGGCTTCGCGGGGGGCTACGCGGTCGCAGCGCAGAAGACGGTGGTGCTCAATGTCGACGGCACCGCGATGACGGTCACGACCATGAAGTCCCGCGTGATCGACGTCATCAAGGAGAACGGGTTCGACGTCGGCACGCAGGACGACCTCTACCCGGCCGGCAAGGAACCGGTGCGGGAAGCGGCCAAAATCGTGCTCCGGCGGAGCCGGCCGCTGGAGATTTCGTTGGACGGTGCGGCGGCCAAGCAGATGTGGACGACCGCGTCCACGGTCGACGAGGCGCTCGCCCAGTTGGCGATGACCGACACCGCTCCTGCCGCGGCTTCGCGCGGCAGCCGGGTTCCGCTGGCCGGGATGGCTCTGCCGGTCGTCAGCGCCAAATCCGTACAAATAGACGACGGCGGGGCGGTCCGGACCGTGCACCTGGCTGCGCCCACTGTCGGCGAACTGCTGGCCGCATCCGGCGCGCCGCTGCAGCAAGGCGACCGCGTGGCGCCCGGCACGTCGGCGCCCGTAGTGGACGGGATGCAGGTCCTGGTGACCCGCAACCGCATCGACCGGATCACCGAGCGGGTGCCGCTGGCTCCGGCCGCCAGGCGTATCGAGGACCCGGACATGAACGTGAGCCGCGAGATAGTCGAGGATCCCGGTACCCCCGGCGTTCAAGACGTCACGTTCGCGGTCGCCAAAGTCAACGGTGCGGAAACGGGTCGGCTGCCGATCGCCAACACCGTCGTGATACCGGCGCGTGATGCGGTGGTCCGGGTAGGCACCAAGCCCGGAACTGAAGTGCCGCAGGTGAACGAGGGCGATATTTGGGATGCCATTGCCTCCTGCGAGGCCGGCGGCAATTGGGCTATCAACACAGGCAACGGCTATTACGGCGGCGTCCAATTTGACCAGAGCACTTGGGAGCGTAACGGCGGCTTGCGCTACGCCGGCCGGCCCGACCTTGCCAGCAGGGCAGAACAGATCGCCGTCGCAGAAGTGACACGGGCGCGTCAAGGCTGGGGAGCCTGGCCCGTCTGCAGCGGACGAGCGGGTGCCCGCTGACGATCCGGTTACTGGGCCGCACTGAGATCCGGCGCCTGGCCAGAGAGCTCGACTTTCGGCCTCGCAAATCGCTGGGACAGAACTTTGTTCACGACGCCAACACCGTGCGTCGGGTGGTGGCGTCCTCCGGTGTCAACCGCAGCGACCACGTCCTCGAGGTAGGGCCCGGTCTGGGATCGCTGACCCTGGCGCTGCTGGACCGCGGCGCAACGGTCAGCGCCGTGGAAATCGACCCGGTACTTGCAGACCGGTTGCCGCAGACCGTCGCCGAGCATTCCCACAGCGAGATCAGTCGGCTCACCGTGTTGAACGGGAATGTGTTGAGCATCGGCCCGGCCGACCTGGCGGGCGAACCGAGCGCGGTGGTGGCGAATCTGCCCTACAACGTTGCCGTTCCGGCGCTGTTGCATCTGCTTGCCGAGTTCCCCTCCGTCCGCACCCTGATGGTGATGGTGCAGGCTGAAGTGGCCGAACGGCTCGCCGCCGAACCGGGCGGCAAAGACTACGGCGTGCCTAGCGTCAAGGTCCGCTTCTACGGGCGCGTCCGTCGGTACGGCTTGGTCTCGCCGACGGTGTTCTGGCCCACTCCGCGGGTGTACTCCGGCTTGGTTCGCATCGACCGCTATGAGACATTGCCGTGGCCGGCCGGCGACGCGTTCCGTCAACGTGTGTTCAACCTCATTGACGTCGCATTCGCCCAGCGGCGCAAGACATCACGCAACGCGTTCGCCGAGTGGGCGGGTTCGGGCAACGAGTCGGCCAATCGATTGCTGGCCGCCAGCATCGATCCGGCCCGCCGCGGGGAAACGCTGTCCGTCGACGACTTCGTGCGGCTGCTGCAACGCTCCGGGGATCAGGACGCCCCGCACATCCGCAGGCTTCCGCTTGCTGAAGGCTTATAAGGGGCTGCGCAAGCGCCTCGGCAGCTACTGAACAGCCGGTCCCGGCGCTACTCTCGTGCGGTGCCGATCGACCAAAGCACCGCTGTGCAGTGGGTGCCTACTGCGTCGGTGACGGTTCGGGTGCCGGGGAAGGTGAACTTGTACCTGGCCGTCGGGGATCGCCGACCCGACGGTTACCACGAGCTCACCACGATCTTCCATGCGGTTTCTCTGGTCGATGAGATCACGGTGCGCAGCGCCGATGTGCTCGCACTGGAGTTCAGCGGTGAAGGTGCGGACCAGTTGCCCACCGACGGGTGCAACCTGGCCTGGCAAGCCGCCGAACTGATGGCCGAACACGTCGGCCGGGCGCCCGACGTCTCGATCGCGATTGAAAAGTCGCTTCCGGTGGCCGGCGGCATGGCCGGTGGCAGCGCGGACGCGGCGGGGGTGTTGGTCGCGATCAACGAACTGTGGGAACTTGGCTTGCCTCGCCGAGACCTGCACGTGTTGGCTGCGCAGCTCGGCAGTGACGTGCCCTTCGCACTGCACGGCGGCACGGCGTTGGGAACCGGCCGCGGCGAGGAGTTGACGCCGGTGTTGACCAGGAACACCTTTCACTGGGTGCTTGCTTTCGCCACCGGCGGGCTCGCCACTTCGGCGGTTTACTCAGAACTCGACCGGCTGCGCGAGATCGGGGCGCCACCGCGGCTGGCCGAGCCGGAGCCGGTGTTAGCCGCGCTGGCTGCCGGTGACCCGCGGCGCCTGGCGCCGCTGCTCGGCAACGAGCTTCAACCGGCCGCGGTGAGCCTCGACCCGTCGCTGCGCCGCGCGCTGCGCGCCGGTGCGGAGGCCGGTGCGCTGGCGGGCGTCGTGTCCGGCTCCGGCCCCACCTGTGCGTTTCTGTGCACGTCGGCGCCCGCCGCGGTCGACGTCGGTACGCAACTGTCCGGCGCCGGGGTGTGCCGCACCGTCCGCGTCGCCAGCGGACCGGTGCACGGTGCCCGGGTGGTGCCGGCGCCGTCAGGCGAGATGTGACTTGAGACTCACCTACCGTAAGGATTTTGCGGATACTTAAGAGGAGTTTAAGATGATCCGCGGTGACGAAGAGTGCTCAGGTATTGCGCCCGGTTCTCGCGCCCGCCGGTCATCCCGGCGGGCGGCTGGCGTACCCCTGCACGAGCTGCCGTTGCCCGGACCGCAGCCTCGCGGGCGACAACACGGTCCGATCACCGTTTCGAGACATAACCGCTGCCCAATTGTGTACGTGCGGCTGCCCCGCTGTGCTGTCGCGCAGGGGGAGTATTAAAACCCGGGCCTTTCACCGAGCACCGGTGCCGAAGAGGAGGTCGTGGTGAGCAGGTTCACCGAGACGATGTTCCGCAACGCTCACGAGAGCACGAAGGGCATGGTGACGGGCGAACCGGACCACCCGGTTCGGCATACCTGGCGTGAAGTTCACGAGCGCGCCCGCCGGGTGGCCGGCGGCTTGGCCGCTGCGGGCGTGGTCCACGGTGATGCGATCGGTGTGCTCGCCGGCGCGCCGGTCGAGATCGCGCCGACCGCTCAGGGGCTGTGGATGCGCGGCGCCAGCCTGACCATGCTGCACCAGCCGACGCCGCGCACCGATCTCCTGGTGTGGGTGCAGGACACCGCCACCATCATCGACATGATCGAGGCCAAGGCGGTCATCGTAGCCGACCCGTTCATGGCGGCCGCCCCGGTGCTGGAAGAGCGCGGCATCAAAGTGTTGACCGTCGAGCAGTTGCTGACTTTCGACCCGATCAACCCCGTCGACACGGACGAGGACGATCTGGCGTTGATGCAGCTGACCTCCGGATCGACGGGGTCGCCGAAAGCTGTGCAGATCACCCACCGCAATATCCACTCCAATGCCGAGGCGATGTTCATCGGCGCTAAGATGGACCCCGGCGGCAACGATGTCATGCTCAGTTGGCTGCCGTGTTTCCACGACATGGGCATGATCGGCTTCTTGACCGTCCCGATGTATTTCGGTGTCGAGCTGGTCAAGGTCACCCCGATGGACTTCCTGCGCGACACGTTGCTGTGGGCCAAGCTGATCGACAGATACAAGGGCACGATGACCGCCGCGCCCAACTTCGCCTACGCGCTGTTCGCCAAGCGCCTTCGCAAGCAGGCCAAGCTCGGCCAGTTCGACTTGTCGACCCTGCGGTTCGCGCTGTCGGGAGCCGAGCCGGTCGACCCAGCCGACGTCGAGGATCTGATCGAGGCTGGCCAGCCGTTCGGTCTTCGGCCCGAGGCGGTGATGCCGGCCTACGGGATGGCCGAGACGACGTTGGCGGTGTCGTTCTCCGAACTCGGCGACGGGCTGGTCGTCGACGAGGTGGACGCTGACCTGATGGCCGCGCTGCGCCGAGCGGTGCCGGCCACCAAGGGCAACACCCGCCGGCTTGCCTCGCTCGGACCGCTGCTGGACGGTCTAGAGGCACGCATCGTCGACGAGGACGGCAACGTGCTGCCGGCCCGCGGCGTCGGGGTGATCGAATTGCGCGGTGAGCCAGTGACCCCTGGTTACCTCACGATGGGCGGGTTCATTTCCGCGCAGGACGAACACGGCTGGTATGACACCGGCGACCTGGGCTACCTGATGGAGAACGGACACATCGTGGTCTGCGGCCGGGTCAAGGACGTCATCATCATGGCCGGCCGCAACATTTATCCGACCGACATCGAGCGCGCCGCGGGCCGAGTCGCCGGCGTCCGCCCTGGTTGCGCCGTGGCGGTGCGGCTCGACGCCGGCCATTCGCGCGAAACGTTCGCCGTCGCGGTCGAGTCCAACGCCTTCGAGGACCCCGCCGAAGTACGCCGCATCGAGCACCAGGTGGCCCACGAAGTCGTCACCGAAGTCGACGTGCGGCCGCGCAACGTCGTGGTACTCGGTCCCGGCACTATTCCGAAGACGCCGTCGGGCAAGCTGCGGCGGTCCAACTCTGTCGCGCTGGTCACTTAAACCGCTCGCCACCAGACGCAAACGTCCCGGGCGGGCGGCGTGTTGCGGTGCGTACGCGTCTGCTCGCGCCTATCGGAGACTCTCATTTCACCAGGCGTGCACGCGATTTTGCGCAGCTTCCAGGCCCAGCTCGATGAGTAGTTCGGTGGCGTCGGCAGCCTGCTCGCAGATCGTCGGCACCTCTGCTTTCTCGACAGCGGAGAATCTCTCCAGCACGAACACCGCTGGGTCTTTACGTCCCGGCGGACGCCCGATTCCGATGCGCACCCGGTGAAAGTCCTTGCTTCCCAGAACCGCGGCCACCGAGCGCAGCCCGTTGTGGCCGCCTTCGCCGCCGCCGATCTTGAGCCGGACCCGACCGAAGTCGAGGTCGAGGTCGTCGTGGATGACGACGACGTCAGCCGGGGGCACCGAATAGAACTTGGCCAACGGCCCGACCTGGCGGCCGGCGTCGTTCATGTAGCACCGCGGTTTGGCGACCACCACCGAATGCCCGCTCAGGCGTCCGGTGACTATCTCCGCGCCGGATCGCTTGTGCGCTGTGAATTTCGAACCGAGCCGTGCACCGAGCCGATCAGCGACCATGAATCCGAAATTGTGCCGGGTGGCGGCATAGTTCGGACCCGGGTTGCCCAGGCCGACCACCAGCAGCGGCTCGGCCACCTCGCGATCCGCTTACTCGGACTCGGTCGCTTCGGCCTCAGCTTCGGCGGCCTGCTCGATCGCCGGCCCCCGTTCGACCGCCTCACCGGCGCCTTCAGCGTCGAGTTCCGCAGCGGTCGGCGCGGTGACGATGTTGGCGACCAGTAGCTCCGGGTCGGAGATCAGGCTGACGCCGCTCGGGAGGGCGATCTGCCCGGCGGTGATCTGGGTGCCCGCCTCGATGCCTTCGATTGACACGGTCAGCTGCTCGGGAATCGACAGCGCCTCGGCCTCGATCTCGATGGCGTCGTTCTCCTGGGTGACCAGGGTGCCCGAAGTGGCGTCGCCTTCCACTACTACGGTGACCTCGACGATGACCTTCTCGCCGCGGCGGACCACCAACAGGTCGGCGTGCTCAATGGAGCGACGGATGGGATGAATGTCGAGGGCCTTGGTCAGGGCCAGCTGTTCAGTGCCGTCGACGTCGAGGGTCAGTACCGCATTGGTGCCTGAGTGACGCAGCACGGCGGCGAAGTCCCGGGCCGGCAACTCCAGGTGCTGTGGGTCGGCGCCGTGCCCGTAGAGCACGGCGGGAATTTTGCCGTCGCGGCGCGCCCGCCGGGACGCGCCCTTGCCGGTTGAAGTGCGTACCGAAACGGTCAGCTGGTTGGTCGCCGAACCGGCGGATGGTGCCATCGTGTCGCTCCTGTGTTGTCCGGGCACGGCCAGGATCGCGACAAACGTCGGTCTCCGTCGATAACGGTGGCCGCAAGGCTCGCTGTAGTCAAAGACGCCGGCCACCCTCGCCGTGACGCCCGGCCAGGCTAGCGCATCAGCGTGTCAGAGGGGAAATTTGGTGTCCGTCAGCTGCTCGGACAACTCCCACAACCCACGGGCCGTGTCCTGCCGCTTGGCCCACGGATGGCGGCTGACCGGCTGAGTGCGTCCCCACATCTGGAAGCGGGGCCCGACGAACGTGTCACCCGGCAGATCCTGCGACGACGCGTACAGCGTCTGCCGGGCACCGAAGTCGGCGTCGGTGGCCAGCCGGTTGCCCAACGACAACGCGGCGTCGCCTAGTCGGCGGCCGGATTGGCCCTGCAGATTGGTGCGCGAGTAGCCGGGATGCGCCGCCAGCGCCCGCAGTGGCGAGCTGACCGCGGCCAGGCGCCGCTGCAACTCGCCGGTGAACAGCAGGTTGGCTATCTTGGATTGTGCGTAAGCCAGCCACGGCCGGTATCGACGGCGCTGCCAATTCAAATCGTCCAGCTTGACGACGCCCATTCGGTGCATGATCGACGAGACGGTCACCACCCGGTCGGTGAGCTTGGGCAGCAGCAGGTTGGTCAGCGCGAAGTGGCCCAGGTGATTGGTGCCGATCTGGCTCTCGAATCCATTGGCGGTCACCGCGTATGGCCCCGCCATAATGCCGGCGTTGTTGATCAGGACGTCGACCCTGTCTACCCCATCGGCGAACTGCCGCACCGAGGCCAGGTCCTGCAAGTCCAGCTGACGCACCTCAACGTCACCGCTCATCTGCTGGGCGGCGGCTTCGCCCTTTCCGGTGTTCCGCACGGCCAGGATCACCTCTGCGCCGGCTCGGGCCAACTCCCGCGCGGTCACTGCGCCCAGGCCGCTGTTGGCGCCGGTAATGATGACCGTGCGATCGGTGAACGCGGGCAGGTCGGCGGCTATCCAGGTCGTCATCACAGACACCTTAGTGGGATCGATTATTTGGCTGCCACGGTGAACCCGGCGATGATCGCCTCGATGGCGTCAGAGTCGGTGACGGCCTGCTCGGCCAGGCTGTTGATGCTGAGCTGGACGAGGTAGCGCTGATTGGCCGGTGGCGAACCGGTGGGGATGACGATCCGGTTGAACCCGTGCAACCGTTGGTTTCCGGCGTTGTAGCTGCCTTGGATCATCGACGACGGAAAGCCGTGGAAGTTGGCCGTCGACTCGTCGAGCTGCTTGAAGTTCTTGGCCAATTGGGCGTCGACGTTGCCGTGCCTGACCACGTCTGCGGCGTCGAAGTCGCCTCGCAACTTGAACACCATCAGCATCGCCGTCGGATACTTGCCGTCTTTGGCGATCAGCTCCGTGGCGGGCGTGATGTCCGGCTTCTGCACCCTTTCCCAGCCCGGCGGTGTCGGGATGGACACCGTGAGGTCGGTCAACGTGTCCGTCGCCACCTGATCTCCGGCCACCCCGATGCTCTCCAGGTACTGAGAAAGCGGCACGGGGCGTGCGACGGTGGAGGTGGTCGTGGGCCGCTCACTTGTCGTCCAGATCGCCTGATAATTCGGCGCGTCGGTTCGGCAGCCTGCGATGAGCATCGCCAAGGCTGCAGTTATCGCGCAGAGCAGAGCTTTCACACCGATGCCGCGTACTGCTCAGATCACCGAGTCAGGCATTCAGGCGTCCCCGTCGAACAGCCCGGTAACCGAGCCGTTGTCGAAAACAGCCCGGATTGTGCTGGCCAACAGCGGGGCGATGGAGAGCACTGTGAGCTGCGGGAAGCGCTTCTCCTCCTCGATGGGCAGCGTGTTGGTGACGATCACCTCCCGCGCGCCGCATTCGGCCAGACGCTGCGACGCCGGGTCGGACAGCACGCCATGAGTGGCTGCGATGATGACGTCGCCGGCACCGTCGTCATGCAGCAGTTTGACCGCACCGGCGATGGTGCCGCCGGTGTCGATCATGTCGTCGATCAGCACGCAGGTACGCCTCTGCACATCGCCGACCACCCGATTGGACACCACCTGGTTCGGCACTCGTGGGTCGCGGGTCTTGTGGATGAAGGCCAACGGCACGCCGCCCAGCGCGTCTGCCCACTTCTCAGCGATACGCACCCGGCCGGAGTCGGGGGAGACCACGACGATGTTGCCGCCGCTGTAGTTGTCCTTGATGTAGCCGGTCAGCAGATTCTGCGCGCGCATGTGGTCGACGGGTCCGTCGAAGAACCCCTGGATTTGATCGGTGTGCAGGTCCACGGTCACGATCCGGTCGGCACCCGCGGTTTTGAACAAGTCGGCGACCAGGCGCGCCGAGATCGGTTCGCGGCCGCGGTGCTTCTTGTCCTGGCGTGCATAGGGGTAGAACGGCACCACGGCGGTGATCCGTTTGGCGCTGCCCCGCTTGAGCGCGTCGATCATGATCAGCTGTTCCATCAGCCAGCGGTTGACCGGTGCGGGGTGCGACTGCAGGACGAACGCATCACAGCCCCGCACCGATTCACGGAACCGGACGAAGATCTCGCCGTTGGCGAATTCCCGGGCGGTTTGCGCGGTGACGCTAACGTCGAGTTCCTTGGCCACCTGCTCAGCCAGCTCTGGATGCGCGCGACCGGAGAACAACATCAGGTTCTTACGGTTGTCGCTCCAGTCGTGGCTCACGTGTACCCCGCCGTTCGGATTGAATCGAGATTGGTTACCTGGTGGCTGGCATCAATATATTAGGTAGCGAATCGCCCGATTCGGTGCCCGGGTGGCCTCACATCGACTGATCGGGTTTCCTGGGCGGAGTGGTCTCGTCGGCTTGACGGGCCTGCTTCGCGGCCTGCGCGGCGGCGCTGCCGGGACGTTTGCGCTGTACCCAGTCTTCGAAGTTGCGCTGCGGTCCCGCTGAGACCGCCAGCGCGCCCGGCGGCACGTCCTCCCGCAATACCGTGCCTGCTCCGGTGTAGGCGCCGTCTCCCACCGTGACCGGTGCGACGAACATGGTGTCAGAGCCGGTGCGGACGTGTGAGCCGATGGTGGTGCGTCGTTTGCTCACGCCGTCGTAGTTGACGAAAACGCTGGATGCGCCGATGTTGCTGTGCTCACCGATGTCGGCGTCGCCGACGTAGGTCAGGTGCGGCACCTTCGTCCCGGCGCCGATCGTCGAGTTTTTGGTCTCGACGAAGGCGCCCAGTTTTCCGTCGGCGCCTAACATGGTTCCCGGCCGCAGGTAAGCGAAGGGACCGACGGCGGCGCCGGCACCGATGGTGGCCGACGTGCCGTGCGTTCGGACCACCGACGCCGCGTCGCCGACGGTGACGTCGGTCAACGTGGTGTCCGGGCCGATGGCGCAGCGTTCGCCGATGTGGGTGCGGCCCAGCAACTGGGTTCCCGGTGCGATGACGGTGTCGCGGCCGACAGTGACGTCGACGTCAACCCAGGTGGTGGCAGGATCGACGACCGTGACGCCGGCCAACAGGTGGCCGGCCACGATGCGCCGGTTCAGTTCAGCGCCCAGCTCGGCGAGCTGCACCCGGTTGTTGATGCCGGCCACCACCATGCTGTCGGCGACATGTCGCGCGTGCACCACCTGAGAGTCGTGCCGGAGGATCGCAATGACGTCGGTGAGGTAGAGCTCGCGTTGGGCGTTGTTCGCCGACAGCCGCCCCAACGCCGACCGCAGCGCCGTCACGTCAAAGGCGTAGACCCCGGCGTTCACTTCTCGGATGTCCAGCTGCGACGGCGTGGCGTCAGGGTGTTCGACGATGGCGATGACTTCGTTGTCGTGGGTGCGCAAGATGCGGCCATAACCGGTCGGGTCGTCGAGCGTGGTGGTCAGCACGGTGACCGCCGCCGCGTAAGAGCTGTGCGTCGCGATCAGATCGGCCAGTGTGTCCGCATCGAGCAGCGGTACGTCACCGGATGTGACGACGACAGCGCCGGCGTAGTCGTCCGGCAACGCGGCCAGTCCGCACAGTACCGCGTGGCCGGTGCCCGACTGCTGAGGTTGTAAAGCAACGCCGATGCCACGTCCGAGCTGGTCGGCCAGTTCAGCGACGACCGGGGCGATCCGCTCATGGTGGTGGCCCAGCACCACAACCAAGTGTTGAGGCGCCACTTTGGCGATCGCGTGCAGCGAATGCGCCAGCATGCTGCGGCCGGCAATGGTGTGCAGCACTTTGGGGGTATCAGAGCGCATCCGGCTGCCGGTCCCTGCGGCCAGGACCAGGACCGCGGATTCGCCGTGCGTTGTCATGGACACCTCTCCCGCGCCGGCTCGTCGAGTTCCAGGGTCGGCGCCGCCCCGGGGGCGCCTGCCGGCGCTTTCTCATTCAGCGTGTCTTAGCGTTTCATTGTCCGAGGCTGGTGGCAAAAAGCGCCTTCGCCCCCGCCGGTATAGCTATTTCAGCACCTCTTTCGCCGGTTGCCGTTTTTGTCGAGGAGAACCCGCTGCCGGGCGACGGGCGGCCGTTTTGACATGAACGCCTCAGGAACGGCTCAGATGGACGATGATTGTCGCGTGGAGCGACGACGCAATTCGCAACCCCAGTCCCCGGTGACCACCCTCAAGCAGCTGCCGGCGCTGGTAGTGCTCGAGCGGCTGCCGGTGCCGGTGCTTGCTGTCGCGCACGACGGCAGCATTTTGTTCGCGAACACGGCATTCGCCGACATCGTGGGGTGCAGCACTGAAGAGGTGCTGGCGCTGGAATTTCACCAGGTGTTTCATGCGGCGTCGGCCGATGAATCCGTTCGGTCCGTCGTGCACACGCTGGCGAACCGGGTGGTCGAGCTGGCCCATAAGGACGGCTCAGTCGTCCGTGCGCTGATGAGCAGGTCGGCCATGCAGCGGGTCGACGACCACTTCGCGCTCGCGACCTTTCAGGACCTGACCGAGCAACTGTGGCTCGAAGAGCGCTGAACGGGAAAAGTACGAACTCGAACACTTGTGCAGCCATGGTCGGGATGGGTCAGTTCACGGAGCTCGGCTGTTCTTGACGTAGCGCTTCGCGGGACAGAAACTCGCGGAAGTACGGGAGCGACGCCTCGGCGGCGATGGCAGGTAGCAGCACTTCCCACATCCGGCTCAGCCGGCGGATCAAGTCATTTCCCGATGTTGCGTTGACCAGCAACCTGATTCCGAACGTTGCGCTGACGATAGATTCGGCTACCGTTTCGGCACTCAGCTCTTCGCGGATGTCGCCTTCTTTGCTGGCTTTGCGCGCCTCGTCAGCGGTCACTGCTAACCAGTTCGTGTAGACGTGGGAGGCCGCTTCGTTGAATCCGCTCAACGCAACCGCCAATTGTTCTGCTGCCCTGGCCATTCTGTCTGACGCGGACAGCTGCGCAACGACGAATGTGCTGTGAATGAGGTTCTCCAGGGCCGGGGACGAAGGCCCGGACATGTTACGAAAAGCCAGCAGAAGCGTGTCGGAACCTTCCGCGATGATCGCCGACGCCAACGACTCTTTCGAGTCGAAATGGTGGTACAGGGCTCCTTTGGTCATCCCGGTACGTTCGATGATGGTGCCCCAACTTGCGGCCGCGTAACCGACTTCACCGAAGACGTCGATCGCGGCTTCGAGGATCCTTCGCCGGGTTGCTTCCGACCTGACCTGCCGCGCCATGCTCTGAGCACCTCCGGAGTTTCGTTGCTCCACTAAGACTCCGGACCTCGGCGTCTGACTTTCCCGCCCATGGGCAGCTTAACAGCCGTAGTTGGCCGAACGTTGGCCGTCTGGCCCGGCAGGGCCGCCAGTCAAGGTGGGCTCAATCAGACGTCGCGCTGATGGCCAGCCCAGCGCGTCGCCGCAGGAACTGCCTGAAATATCCCAGCCGCTCCGGTTGCACGATACCGGGAAGCACTAACCCCCAGGCCTTCTCGAGATCGAGGAGGAACTGCTTGGGATCATCGAGGCTGCTTGTTTGGCACAGGCCCAGATACATCGAGACCACGAGCCGTCCCATGTCCTCCGGTTCGGCTTGATCGACAATGTCGCCCTCGGCGACGGCTCGCCGGACAACCGGAACCAGGCTGTCGATCCACTGCTTGAACAGGCGCGCCTGCAGGCCTTCTGCGCGGCCGATCGCTGCAACAAGCTGCCTTGCGGCCCTGGCGGTGTCTTCGTTGAGGTCGCGTACCGCGACCAAATACAGATAGTCGACGATGGTCTCCAGGCCGGACAGTTTGCGTGCAAGCAGCCCGTTGAAAGCGGCGGTACTGGCGGTCAGTTCCTCGTCGATGATGGCCATTGCCAGCGCATGCTTGGAGCGGAAGTGAAAGTACATCGCGCCTTTGGTCAATTCGGCGTCGGCGAGGATGTCGTCGAGTCCTACATCGTGGTAGGCGTGTTCAGCGAATTGGTGTGAAGCCGCCCGCAGGATTTGCAGGCGCGTCGTGTCAGCTCGCCGGTCGGTCGATTCGGTGATCACGAACTCGGCACCTTCAGCTGCACATCAGTGCGCAATCGTGACTCTGAAGCTGCACGTTGGCGCCGCCTTCCTCAAGCGAGTGCACGAGTACCGGCTAGCCGGCGCGTGTGGCGTGGTACCCCGTCCCGACCGAGGTTAACAGTCCACTGCCTGGCCTGCGGGGCTCCCACGCGGCGTCCGGCGACCGTGTGATTGATACTGCTAGCAACCGATAACAGCCCAATAGTACTTTAAGTATCGTTTGACACCGATGGTCCGCGGTAGGTGACACCGGCCCTGAGGTCCGGCAGGCACAACAATCAGGCCTGACGGCAAGGGGCTGCGGCAAGCCCCTGCTCTGAGTACGGTGAACACCGCCCAAGCGATATCGACGGCTGATCGAAAAAGGAGCGTGTGATGCGGCGATCGAGGCCCCGGTGAAGGCCCAGCGCCGGTTCGGTCTCTCGTTCTTGTGGCCGCGGGTCACCGCTGCGCTCCTGGTCGACATCGCGGTGCTGGCCTTAGCCAGTAGTTCGCCGCAATCCTGGCAGTTCTCCAACGTTCTCTGGTGGTTCGGCGTCGGTGTCGCCGTCGTGGTCGCAGTACTCGCAGTGCTCACCTATCAAGGGGTCAGTCTGCCTGGAGCCGTCGCGGAATGGATGACGGATCGGTCCGGGGATCCCGAGTCGAAGCTCACCCTGGGTTGCACGCCGCCCATCGATCATCAACGCCGCTTCAGCCGTGACGTCGTAGGTCTGCGGGAGTACCGCGGTCGGCTTGTGTCGGCGGTTGCCTTGCAGGGATCGGCGGACAACCCGTCGGGGCGCCATCACCACAAGGACTCCGCGTCCTCGCCGTTGCGCGTCGAGGTAGTCGCCTCGGCGCTGCGGCAGTTCGACGTGCGTCTCGACAGCATTGACATCGTCTCGGTGCGGCTACCAGGCGAGACACCGATGGCGGGCGCAGGCAGAAATGACCCGGGATCGACTCCTCGAGCCGGCCCGGCTGACCAGAGAACCTGGCTGGTGTTGCGGATGGACCCGCAGCACAATGTAGCCGCGGTGGCCACCCGCGATTCCCTTGCCTCGACCATCGCGGCGGCCACAGAGCGGCTCGCCGAGGCGTTGGACGGACTCAATTGCGCCGCCCGCCCGCTGACCGGCGATGAAATCACCGAATTGGATCGAGCCGTGCTGGCGGGTTTGCAACCGACTGGGAGCCGACCGGGGTGGCGACACCTTAAATACTCCAGTGGTTATGCAACCAGCTTCTGGGTTCCCCCGCGAGACATCAACACCGAGACGCTGGCCCGGCTGTGGTCGCCCGACACTGACGCCACCGTGCTGACTCTTCGGCTGATTCCTCGACTGGGCGGCGCCGAGGTATCGGCCTGGGTTCGGTACCACTCTGAAGACAGACTTCCCAAGGACATGTTCGCCGGTCTCAATCGGCTCACCGGCCGCCAACTGGCCGCGGTGCGCGCCAGCCTGCCGACGCCCGTGGCGCGCTCACCGCTGGTCGCGCCGGCGCGAACGCTCGGCGAGCACGAGACGCTGGCGCTGCCGGTGGAGCTGGCGGCGCAGCCCGCGATTCAGCGGTAAGCCGACCGGGGCCAGCCCGCAACAGCCGGCTTGGAGTTCGGCTTTCTCATTTCCGTCTTAAGAACGTACCAATCGGCACATACTCCAAGTCTGTCTTTCACTTTCCAAGCATGCTGCAAGTATGTAGTATGCCGTGCATGCCGATCATTGGTTTCCCCAGTGCCACGTCGCCAGCGCCACTGTCCGACACCCGGGCGAAGGCATACCGCAAGCGGTGGGCTCATCAGCTCGGTGCAGCAGACGAGTCGACCCGTCGACTGATCGAAGCTGGGCGATGAAGGTCGTACTGTTCTGCGGCGGCTACGGGATGCGGATGCGCACCGCTGAGGACGACGTGATTCCGAAGCCGCTGCAGATGGTCGGTCCGCGTCCGCTGTTATGGCACGTCATGCGCTATTACGCCCACTTCGGACACAAAGACTTCATCCTCTGCCTCGGCTACGGCGCCGAGAAGATCAAGGATTTCTTTCTGCGATACCGCGAAACCGAATCCAACGACTTCGTCATTAGGGACGGTCGAGTAGAACTTCTCGACTCCGATATCTCAGATTGGTCGATCACGTTCGCCGACACCGGGATTGAATCACCCATTGGCGAGCGGCTACGACGCGTCCGTAAGTTCCTCGGCGACGACACATACTTCCTGGCCAACTATGCCGACGTGCTCACCGACGCCCCGCTGAATCAGATCATCGAGCGGGTCATCGAGTGCGACGCCGTCGCGTCGATGCTGATAGTGCCGCCGCGGTCGTCGTTCCATTGCGTGGATGTCGCCGCCGACGGTGACATCAAGGAGATCGCACCGGTCAGCAAATTTCCCATCTGGGTGAACGGCGGCTATTTCGTTCTCCGGCAAGAGGTTATCGATCTCATACCGGAAAACGGTGACCTGGTCGGCGATGCCTGCACGGCGCTGGCCGGCACCGGTCAGCTGATCGGGTATCGCCATAACGGATTCTGGCGACCGGCCGACACCTTCAAGGAGCGTGCCGAGCTCGACGCCGCCTACAACAGGGGGTATCGGCCTTGGATGAAATTGGAAACCGTCGAATACGCCGGCGAACCAGCATGATTCCGCTGATGCCCGCGCGCGTCGATTCCGTCGCCGCGATCGGAGCGCATTGTGATGACATCGTGATCGGCGCCGGCGCAACGCTGATGGCACTGGTCCGCGAACACCCGCACGTCACCGTGCACGTACTCATCCTCACAGGTGGTGGCACCGAGCGGGAGATCGAAGAGAAGAATGCCTTTGCCGCGCTGTGTCCGTCGGCCGATATCCGCCTGACCGTCGCTGATCTGACCGACGGAAGACTGCCGACCGAATGGGACAAGGCCAAAAGTGCGATGGCAACGTTTCGCGACGAATGCGAACCCGACGTTGTCTTCGGGCCGCGATGTGGTGACCGCCATCAAGATCACCGCCTGATTGCGAAACTCATACCCACCGAATTCCGCGCTCATCTCACGCTCGGGTACGAGATTCTCAAGTGGGAGTCGGACCTGCCGAATCCCACCTTCTACGTGCCGATTCCGGTAAAGGACGCGCACGAGAAGACGAGTCTGCTGGCACAGTGCTATCGCTCGCAGCTTCGGCGTGATTGGTTCGACGCCGAAGCGTTTCTCGGGCTGATGCGGATCCGCGGGGTGCAATGCCACTCGCGATACGCCGAGGCTTTCACGGTGGAGAAGGCAGTGTTCGGCTTCGGCGACAACGCGTCGTCTCACTACTAGAAATCGACTCGAGGAAGGTACATCACTGTGCGAGTGCTGGTTACGGGCACCGAGGGCTACCTGGGTTGCCTGCTTGCGCCGATGCTTCTCAACGACGGCCATGATGTCGTGGGTCTCGACACCGGTTACTACAAGAACGGTTGGTTGTGCCCCACCCACCTCGCGGTAACGCCGGGTAGTGCCGCACCGTACACCCTCGAGCGCGACATAAGGAACGTCACAGTCGAAGACCTGCGCGGGTTCGACGCGGTCGTACACATGGCCGAACTGAGCAACGACCCGATCGGTTACCTCATCGGAGAAGTGACGTTCGAGGTAAATCACTGCGGCAGTGTGCAGTTGGCTTCTCGCGCCAAGTGCGCCGGTGTCAGCCGCTTTATCTACATGTCTTCATGCAGTGTGTATGGAATCGCCGGTGACACTGTCGACGAGGACAGCCCGGTGCACCCGCGAACTCCGTACGCCAAGAGCAAGGCTTTGGTCGAACAAGACGTCACCGCGATGGCCGACGACAATTTCTCGCCGACGTTTCTGCGTAACGCCACCGCATTCGGGGCCTCGCCACGTATGCGGTTCGACATCGTGCTGAACAATTTGGCCGGACTCGCGTGGACTGAACACCGCATCACGATGACCAGCGACGGGACGCCGTGGCGACCGCTGGTGCATGCGCTGGATATCGCTCAGGCGATCCGGTGCGCTTTGCACGCCGACCGTGCGACGACTCACTCGCTCGTCGTCAATGTCGGCAGTGATCGCAACAACGTCACGGTTCGTGACATCGCGGAGGTTGTCGCCGGCGAATTCCCCGGATGCGAACTGACATTCGGGCCGGCCAATGCCGATGACCGCAGTTATCGCGTGGCATTCGACAAGATCCACGGAGTTTTTCCCGGCTTCAAAGCCCACTGGGACATTGCAGGAGGTGCGGCTCAGCTGCACCGCGTCTTCGAAAGTATCGCCATGGACCCGGACACCTTCCACGGACGCGGACACACCCGGCTCAAGCAGATCGAATACCTGCTCAAGACCGGCCAGGTCGACGAGCGCTTGTTCTGGACGGGCGGCTGACATGCGTTACCGGCCCACCGCTATCGCGGGTGTCACTATCGTGGACATCGAGCCGCGTTGTGACCACCGCGGCTTTTTTGCGCGATCGTTCTGCGCGAAAGAGTTCGCCGGCTGCGGCCTGAACTCCGAAATGGTGCAGACGAGTCTTTCCTACAACCATGCCCGCGGCACCCTGCGGGGCCTGCACCGTCAGATGCCGCCGCACGCGGAAGCCAAATTGGTGCGGTGCACTGCCGGCGCGATTGTCGATGTCGCGGTAGACGTTCGCCCCGAATCGCGCACATACGGCAAACACGTCATGGTGCGGCTGACCACGAAGAATCACCGGGCGCTGTTCTTGCCGCCGTATGTCGCACACGGCTTCCAGACACTGCTCGACCATACCGAGGTGCTTTACCAGGTCAGCGGTGAGTACGAGCCCACAAGCGAGCAGGGGTTTCGCTTCGACGAACCACAATTCGGCATCGAGTGGCCGCTGCCGGTGACGGTTGTCTCCGAAAAGGACGCCAGCTGGCCGTTCCTGCCTTCGATCGGGAGCGCGGCATCGTGACCAACGTCGTGATACGAACTGCCGTGCGCGCAACCGTCTTCGATCACCGCAAAGCCGCCCCCGACCAGCCTCAACACGCTCGCCGAGACCGCGGCACCCCCTCTGCCGCGGTCCCGGCGTCCACCTCGTGATGCCCGCCATGACGATTCACGCCAACGCCGAAGCGATGAAAGCGGTGCAGTATGCGAACGTATGAGGTAGTCATCATCGGCGCCGGCCCGGCCGGAACAGGACCGCTGCTGTGGGCCGCCCAGCACGGCCGGCTCGGCGAATGGCTAGACAGCGGCGTCGCCGTCGTAGAACGCGACCATCCCGGCGGCTCGCTGGGTGATTACGCGCTCAACGCCGACTCCCGCGGCACCTCGTTCCTGGAATGTTTGAACGGGTCAGATCCCGAGCTGCTGTTGGCGGAAGTCAGCGCCGACGCGGTGACCGAGGAGCTGACTCAATGGCGGGAGGGGCGGCCGACGCTGGCGTTGGTGGACCGTTTCGAGCGGCGCCTCAGTGCGGCTCTGCAGAGCGAATTCGCCCGCCATCAAGCCAGCGAGTTCTTGAATGGCACAACAGCATTGGCAATCCAGTTAGAAAGCGACGGCACAGTCGCCGTGATCACCGCCGATGAAGGCGGGCGTTGCGCCACACTGCGCGCCGCCAGCGCGGTCCTGGCGATCGGCGGCCGGCAGATCACCACCTGGGAGTATTTCGACCTTGCACCGCAGGTCAATCTCGCCGCGTGGCAGTCAAAGATCATGGCCAGTCACCGAATTTTGTCCCGTGGCGGAATCGAGGAGGTACGGCGGCGGCTGGAAGGTATTGACCGCGCGCCACGTGTGGTGATCTTGGGAGGTGCCCACAGCGCCTTCTCGGCAGCGTGGATGCTGCTGGAGCGAATCCCGGGTGTGCACTTCGGTTCTCAAGGTGTGCAGATCCTGTACCGGAGCGCGCCCCGGATCACTTACCCGTCTCGGGCCGAAGCGCAAGCTGACGCCTACAGTTTCTCGGAGGCCGACGTGTGTCAGGCCACCGGTCGTGTGCACCGGCTTGGCGGCGTGCAGGGCGACGGCCGTGAGGTGTGGCGGCGCATGCACGGCAAGGACGGCGGCCGACCGGACCGACGCGCCGTCGCCGGGCCGCTCAGCGACCTGTCCCGCGCAGAGATCCACCGCCTACTCGACGACGCCGACCTCATCGTGCCCGCACTGGGTTACCGCATGGCAACGCTTCCGGTGTTCAGCGCGAGTGGGCGTCTGGTGCCGTTGGCGTCGACAGGTCCCGCGGTTGGGCCCGATTCGAGCCTGCTCTGCGAAGACGGCAGCGCGGTCCCCGGATTGTTCGGACTGGGGCTGGGCAGTGGTTTCGTCCCGTGGGGCGACTTGGCCGGCGAAGAGTCGTTCGCGGGTCAACAGAACAGTCTTTGGCTCTACCAGCATGGGTTGGGCGAGATGATTTATCACGGCACACGGCAGTGCGCAGCGCGGCGAGGCGCCACAAATCGAGGGTTGTATGCGTTGCCGATTATGTGACTCCGATCAGCTCGTTAGCATCTTGGACCTCGGCGCGACACCGCCCTGCGAAAAGTTCTTGGCTGCAGATCAACTCGACCTGCCCGAGCTGACTTATCCCTTGCACCTCAGGCTGTGCCGGGAGTGTCTGCTGCTGCAGATACCGCCGCTCATCGCGCCGAAAGACACGTTCACCGAGTACGCCTATTTCTCGTCGTTTTCCGAGAGCTGGGTTAAGCACGCACGCGACTTTGTCGACGAAGCCATTTACCGGCTGAAGCTAGGACCGGACTCGTTCGTCGTGGAAGTCGCCAGCAACGACGGCTATCTGCTCAAGCACGTCGTGGAGGCGGGATTGCCATGCCTGGGAATCGAGCCGTCGGCGAATGTCGGCGCCGTGGCCCGGCAACGCGATGTGCCGACGCTGTCGGCTTTTCTCGACGAGCAATTGGCGCGCCAGGTACGCGCCGAGCACGGCCCCGCGGATCTGGTGGTTGCAAACAATGTGTATGCGCATGTACCGGATTTGCTGGGCTTCACTCGGGCCCTTCGCGGACTGCTGTCGGACAACGGCTGGCTGAGCATCGAGGTGCACCACGCGCTGAAACTGGTCAATCTCGGCCAGTTCGACACGATCTATCACGAGCACTTTCAGTACTACACCCTGCTGTCGGCGACCCGCGCGCTCGCCACTGCCGGATTGTCTGTGGTCGACGTCGAACTTCTGTCTACTCACGGTGGCTCACTGCGGATCTGGGCGCGTCCCGCGCGGATCGCCATGCCCCCGACCGACCGGGTAGCCCAGGTGTTGCGTACCGAGAGCGCAGCCGGGCTGCACCGGGTCGAGGGGTATCGTCAACTGCGGCCGCGAACCGAGGTGGTGCGTCACGAGCTGTTGCGGTTTTTGCTGCAGTGCCGCGCCGACGGAAAGCGGGTGGTCGGCTACGGCGCACCTGGTAAGGGAAACACACTGCTGAACTACTGCGGTATCCGTCGAGACCTGCTTGAGTACACCGTCGACCGCAACCCGTACAAACACGGCCTGTTCACACCGGGCACCCGCATCCCGGTGTACAACCCGAGCGTGATCGCCGAGGACCGTCCCGACGTGGTGTTGGTGCTGCCGTGGAATCTGGAAGCCGAACTGACCGAACAGCTTTCCTACATCGCCGACTGGGGAGGCCAGCTCGTATTTCCGTTGCCCAATTTGCACAGGGCGACCGGCTTGGAAAACAGGGGCTCCTGGACGCTGCTGTCATGAGCACCTGCCGGGGATGTAGCGGCACGCGGCTGCGCCCGGTACTCGACTTGGGCAATGTCCCGGCCGCGGACGACTTCCCCCGAGTGACCGAACCGGTGCGCGCCGAGGAGTCCGCACATCCGCTCGCCATGGCCTTATGCACCGATTGTGGTCTGGCCCAACTCGCGCAGGACAATACAACGGCAGCCGAGCCGCGCGGTATCGAACCGCAGGCGCTGCGGGACCAGGCCGCTGATGCGCTCGACCGTGTTGCCCGCGCGGGCTGGCTGCGCGGATCGTCGGCACGCGAATTCGGCAGCCCGCATGGCGGAACATGGTTGCCCTTACTGGCCGACCACGGCTTCGTGCAATCCAGCGTCGCTGATGTCGTCCTCGATTCGTTCGGCATCATGCACGATCCTGACCAAAGGTCGGCATTCGCAAAACGAGCGCAGGCGACGACGCCGAACGGTGTGCTGCTGCTGCAGTTTCACTCGCTGATGACGATCGTCAGTCAGGGCCAGTGGAATACGTTGCGGCACGGACACTTCGCCTATTACTCGCTTACCAGCGTGTGCGCGCTGCTCCGTGCGGCCGGGATGAGCGCCGCGACGGTATGGGAATTCGATCTCTACGGCGGGACCGTCCTGGTTGCCGCGGTACACGGTCGGTGCGGCCCGGACGAGCAGACCAGGCAAATGTTGATGCAGGAGCGTGAATTCGGAATCACCGATCCGGCTGTCGTCGGCGGGTTGCAGTCGGCGGCCGAAAGCCACGCCGGGCGGCTGCGCAGCTGGCTCGAAGACCAAGCCGGTAAGAGGCGCACGGTCTACGGATATGGCGCCGCGTCCAGGGTTCCCGCGTTGTTCAGCCTCGCAGGGGTCGACCGGCGGCTCGTCACTGCGATCGCCGACGCGGCACCGGCCAAGCAGGGCCGTCGGATTCCCGGAACCGATATCGCGATCATCTCACCCGATCAACTGATCTCCGCCGATCCCGATCACGTCCTGTTGACCCTGCCCGACCTGTATGACGAAGTTCGGCGAAGCTATCCTCAACTCGACGGACGCTGGACGCTCGAACCCTCTTTGGCCACTGTCGCGCGTCGGGGCTAGATGGCCGCGTCGGTCAGTGCCTCGCTGTCGGCGAGGAAAGGCATCGGGATCCACCGTTGGGACAGCAGCGACTCCATCGCTTTGCCGCCGATCGGGCGCGACAGCAAAAATCCTTGGGCGCGGTGGCATCCGTGCCGCATCAGAGTGATTGCAGCAGTGGGCTTCTCGACACCCTCAGCAACCACTTGTAGATTGAACGCTTCGGCGAGCCCGATGATCGCGCGGACGATCGCCAGATCGTCGGCGTTGGTGCCAAGGTCCCGCACGAATCCGCGATCGATCTTCAACATGTCGATCGGCAGCAACTTCAGGTGTGATAGGACGGCGTAGCCGGTGCCGAAATCGTCGATGGCTATCTGAAGTCCGACGTCTTTCAACTCGGCCAGGGTGCGTGCAGTGCTGTCGATGTCGTCGACCACGGCGCGTTCGGTGATTTCCAGGCAGACCGAGCCGGCGTCGACGGCAAACTCTCCTATGGTGTCGGCGACTGTGCGGGCGAAACCGCGGGTCGTCAGTTGCAGCGGTGAAACGTTGACCCGCAAGGTGGCATTTAGTCCCACGCCCCGTGACTGCCACTGGCTGAACTGCGCGCAAGCGTTGCGCAGCACCCAGCGCCCGAGCTGTCCCGCCAGGTTCATCGACTCGGCGATGCCGATGAAGGAATCCGGCAGCAGCAGTCCGCGAGAGGGATGCTTCCAGCGAACGAGGGCCTCAACGGCCACGATGGCGCCGGTCCACAGGTCGACTTCGGGCAAGAAGTGCAGCACCAGCGCATCGCGGTCGATGTCACCTTGCAGATGCAGCTCGACATCGTTGCGGAAGCGGCGTTTGAAGGAAACGTCGTCTGACACCGCAACCTGGTCGCCGCCTTCCCGCTTGGCCCCCAGGACGGCTTCATCGGCCCGGTGTAGCAGATCGGTGCTGTCGTCCCGTCCTGGTATGCCCACAGCCACTCCGATGCTGACGGTTCGGGTGATGCAGTGGCCGCCGATGGTGAGCTGCTCGCGCACCATCGAAAGGAGTTGTTCAGCAACGGTTTTCGTCGTATCAACGGACATCGGCCGGCTGAGCACCACAACGAACTCATCGCCGCCCAGCCGAGCGATCATGCTGGCGCCTTCAGTGCACTGGCCAAGCCGCTCAGCGAATGTCTGAATAAACCGGTCGCCCGCGGTATGCCCGAGGCAGTCGTTGATCGTCTTGAGCCGGTCGATGTCGATGTACAGGACAGAAAGCGGACCGGGCTGTCCGGCCGTCAGCTTGTCGCTGAGATGCGCGACCAGGGCCCGGCGATTAGGCAGACCCGTCAGGTCATCGTGCTCGGCGAGGTATCGGAGCTCTTGCTCAGCGGCGATGCGAGCCTGGAACTGGGCGAACAGCGACGCGACCGCCTCGAGTGTCTGCGTGACTTCCGACTTCCATCGCCGGACACCGTGTTTGGCAATGCCCAGCGCGCCGGTGACCATTCCGCCCGAGACCAAGGGCGCCACGGCGAGCAGGGGCGCCGATGCCTGCGGCCGGTCGGCGGTCCGGAACCGGTGATACTCGGGCAGCAGTGACGCTTTGAGGACCACTGACTTCTCGAGGTCGGCATTAAGCGTGAAGTGCTGGTCGATGCTGCTGAAGTAGACGACGCCCAGGGGATCTGGGTCCGGGACGTCGGGTCGAGTTGGCCATTCAGCAACCAGTATCGAGACCCGGGTGTCATGGTCGTTGCGGCGCAGAAAGCTGTAATCCAGATCGAATTGGGCAACGAGCCTAGCGAGTACCTGTTCGGTCACCTCGCCGGCCGTCGATGCGGTCGCTTCGACCAGCTGGCCCGCAACAGCGGTGACGAAAGCCAGACTGTGCGGCAAAGTTGATCCTTCCGTTCAGGAGCGCCGGGGGTCGCCGTCGCTTCTGGGGGGTGCTAGTGGCCTCGTCTGCTAGATGGCCTGCCGGGCCAGCGGGCTCGAAGTGGTCGAGAATGGCATCGGCAGCCAGCCAATCGACAGCAGTGCCGCCATGGCCTCGCCCGAGAGCGGCCGCGACAGCAGAAACCCTTGTGCTCGTCGACAACCATGGCGGAGCAGTGTCATTGCGGCGGCTTCGGTTTCCACTCCCTCAGCCACCAGCTGAAGGTTGAAGGCGTCTGCCAAACCGATGATGGCCCGCACGATCGCCAGATCACCCTCGTTGGTGCCGAGCTCACGCACGAAGCTGGCGTCGATCTTCAGCACATCGACCGGCAGCAGTTTCAGGTGCGACAATACGGCGTAGCCGGTGCCGAAATCGTCGATCGCGATTTGGACTCCGACGTCTTTGAGCCCGCGCAGGGTTCGTTGAGTGCTGTCGATGTCATGGACCATCACCCGTTCGGTGATCTCCAGACACACCGAGCCGGCGTCGATGCCGTACTCATTGATCAGATCGGCGACGCTGCGGACAAAACCGTCGGTGACCAGTTGGATCGGCGAGACGTTGAGCCGCAAGGTGGCGTTGTGACCTACCCCCCTAGACCGCCATTCGCTGAACTCTGAGCACGCTTTGCGCATCACCCACCGGCCCAGATCACCGGCGAGGTTGACCGATTCGGCGACACCGATGAACGAGTCCGGCAGCAATAGGCCGCGGGTCGGGTGTTGCCAACGCACCAGCGCCTCGGCTGCCACAACTTCGCCGGTTCGCATGTCGATTTCGGGGAGGTAATGCAGCAGCAGCGAATCGTCGGAGATGATCCGTTGCAGATGCAGTTCGACGTCGTTGTCGAAGGCGCCCCGGACGGACATGTCGCTGGTGGACACCGCGACCTGGTTACCTCCGATGCGCTTGACCGTCAGCGCGGCCTGATCGGCTCGGCGCAGCAGGTCAGAGGTGTCGTCGCGGCCGGGCGTTCCCACCGCGACTCCGATGCTGACGGTGCGGGTGATCAGCTCGCCGGCAATCAGCACCCGGTTCTGCACCATCGTCTGAAGTTGGCGCGCAAAGGCCTCGGCGGCGTCGGGGTACATCGGCTCGTCGGGAACGACGACGAATTCGTCACCGCCGAGCCGGGCGATCATCCCCAGGCAGCCGATTCGTACCCGAAGTCGTTGCGCGAAGAGCCGGATGAAACGATCGCCCGCGGTGTGGCCGAGGTAATCGTTGATCGACTTCAGTCGGTCCAGGTCCAGGTACAGCACTGCGACGGGTCCCGGCTTGCCCGGCGCAAGGCGCTCGTTGAGGCAAGAGATCAGTGCCCGACGATTGTGCAGCCCGGTCAGGTCATCGTGTTCAGCGAGGTGGCGAAGTTTGTCTTCCGCGGCGATCCGAGCTTGCAATTGGGCGAAAAGCGAGGCGATGGCCTCGAGCGCGTTGATCTCCGCCTGATTCCAGTCCCGATCCCCGTATTTGACGAAACCCAACACCCCGGTGGTGAGCGCGCCGGAGACCAGCGGTGCGGCGGCAACCGACGCTGACGGAACCTGCCGGTGCTTCGCGCCACTGGACTGCTGATCCCGGGTCGGCTGGCCCGGGCGGATAACGGTGGGTTTCCGCAAATTTGCCGAAAGCGTGCAGATCGAGTCACCGTCGGCGAAGTAAACGACGTCCGCCGAGTCCGGGTCAGGTGTCTCCAGTCGCGGCGGCCACTTTGCGATCAGGACCGAAGATCGTTCGGTTTCGTCGTGGTGGCGCAAAAAGCTTGCGTCCACTTCGAACTGCTCGACGAGCTGCGCCAGCACGTGCTCACTGACTTTGGCGGCGTTGGCCGCGGTCGCCTCCATCAACTGCACCGCAACCGAAGTCACGACCAGTTCCAGGCTGCGTGGCACGGCGTCCTCCGATACAGGGCGCGCGCGTCCCGCGGGCCGTCGATCTTCCTTTGAGAATTATTGTGCCGGTTAGGGCGTAGTCTAGGCCATCGCTGTCGATTAATTAAACGCTGGAATTCGCAGCGGTCCACGGGTGTGCATTCTTTGCAACTCACCGCGCGTAGGTCGACCGCGCGTCGGTCGGCCGAGAAGCTGCTGGCATAGGCTGAACGCAAAGCGGAATTCAACGGTGCGTCCCTTGCACGCCGAGGAAGGCGAGTGTGGTCAAGTCCTCCAACACCTACCTCGCGTCGCTGCCACTGCCGCCGAAGAACCCGTTGCCGTACTTGCAGCGCGCCCGCGCCTTGCGCTCTTTTCACACCGGCATGGACTTATTGCGCGACGCCGGCGGCCCGGTCACCCGCTTCAGCCTGGGCCCGAAGTGGTTGATGCCGCCCATCGTCGTCGCGACATCGCCGGAAGCGATTCGCGACATCCTGAGCAACAAAGACGGCGCAGTCGACAAAACGACCCGCGTCTTCCTCGAGTTCCGCCGCATCATCGGCGCGAATTTGTTCGATCTTCCGCACCAAGCCTGGTTGCCGCGCAGACGCACGTTGCAGCCGGTGTTCACCAAAAGGCAGGTCCACCAGTTCGGTGGGCATATGGCTGAAGCGGCTGAAGTGGTGAGTTCAGCCTGGCAAGACGGCGCAATCATCAACCTCGACGCCGAATGCCGAACTCTGACGTTGCGAGCGCTCGGGCGTTCCGTGCTGGGACTGGATCTGACCGACCGCGCCGACGATGTGATCGAGCCGCTGCGAGTTGCGCTCAGGTATGTCGTCGGCCGAGCTGTGCTGCCAGTGCGGGCCCCGGGCTGGTTGCCGACGCCTGCACGTCGGCGGGCGCGTGCTGCGAGCGCGACGCTGCACCGTCTTGCCGGCGACATCCTCGAGGAGTGCCGCGCGAACCCGGCCAAGGAAGCGCCGTTGGTGCAGGCATTGATTGCGGCCACCGATCCGACAACACAAGAAGCGTTGTCGGACAGGGACATCGCCGATGAACTGATTGTGTTTTTGTTCGCCGGCCACGATACGACCGCGACGACGCTCACCTACGCGCTGTGGCAGTTGGGGCGGCATCGGAGAATTCAGGAACGTGTCTGGGCCGAAGTCGCTGCACTGTCCGATGAGACGCTGACGCCCGGGCATTTGTCGCGTCTTCCCTACACCGTGCAGGTGCTGCGCGAAGCGTTGCGCCTGTGCCCTCCCACGCCGACCGGATCGCGGATGGCGACTCGCGACGTCGAGATCGCGGGATATCGCGTCAAAGCCGGCACCGCGCTGGTGTTCGGCCGACTGGCGGTACAACGGGATCCGGCATTATGGCACGACCCGTTGCGGTTCGACCCGGACCGGTTCAGTCCGGAGAACATGAATGGCCGTAACCGCTGGCAGTATGTTCCCTTCGGCGGCGGCCCACGGTCCTGCATCGGGGACCATTTTGCGATGCTGGAGGCCACGCTGGGCTTGGCCACCTTCATCCGTCGAGCCGAAATCCACTCCCTCGACGAGGAATTTCCCGTCGCGGCACCGTTCACCATGGTGGCCGATGGTCCAATATGGGCCCGCATCCGCCGACGCAACTGATCCCCGAGGAAACGGGCCAGATGTTGCACACCGCACGAATCCTCGATCCCACGGACTGCGCCGACGCTGCACTGCTCGACGAGCTTCGCGCCGATCCCGCGATCGACTTCGTCGACCGATACGACCGACAAGTCGACGAACTGCGCAGGCTGCGGACGAATCTCGATCCTGAACTGGTCGGCGAATCCCGCCGGTGGGCCTACTACTCCTGGCGGCGCACCGTCGTGGCGGTGTTGGGACCGCGGTCTTTTCGGGCCGTGCGGTTAGACCGCAACAGGAACTTGATCACCGCATCAGAACAGGCTCGACTCGGCGAGCTGAGCATCGGCGTCGCCGGCTTGAGCGTGGGGCATGTCATCGCCCACACGTTGGCCGCAGAGGGTTTGTGCGGCGCGCTTCGATTGGCCGATTTCGATTCCCTGGACTTGTCGAATCTCAATCGAGTACCGGCGAGTGTGCTGGACCTCGGCGTGAACAAGGCGGCGGTGGCCGCCCGCAGGATTGCGGAGCTCGACCCGTACCTGAACGTCGAAGTTTTCGACGCTGGGCTGACAGTCGACACCGTCGACGAATTTCTTGACGGCCTGAACATCGTTGTGGAGGAGTGCGATTCGCTAGACATGAAGGCGATCCTGCGAGAAGACGCGCGCGCCCGCCGGATTCCGGTCCTGATGGCGACAAGCGACCGGGGCCTCGTCGACGTTGAACGGTTCGATCTGCAACCGCAGCGCCCGATCCTGCACGGTCTGCTCGGTGAACTGGACGTTGCCCTGCTTCCCGGTATGAGCAGTCGGGAAAAAATCCCGCATGTGCTGCGTCATCTCGAAGCCGGGAGTTTGTCGGCTCGGCTGGCCGCGTCCGCAGTCGAGGTCGACCGTACGTTGTCGACCTGGCCACAACTGGCCGGCGATGTCATCCTGGGAGCGACTGCGCTGGCCGAGGCTGTGCGCAGAATCGGGTTGGGTGAAGAACTGCGGTCGGGTCGTGTGCGCCTCGACGCCGGCCTGATGCTTGATCAGCTCAGCGAACCGGCGATGGCCAAGGAACCTCCCGAACCGATCGTCAGCCGTGCAGAACCTGCCCTGTCGGGAGTCGCGGGAGTCATCATCGCAGCCGCCATCCGAGCGCCGTCGGGCGGCAATGCCCAGCCCTGGCGCATCGAGAGCGGGCCCGGTTACCTCACCATTCAACTTGCCTGCGAACACACTTCGACACTGGACGTCGGTTTCCGCGGAAGTGCGGTCGCGATTGGTGCGGCGGTCTTCAACGCCAAAGTAGCCGCGGCCAGCCTCCAGGCACTCGGGCCGGTCACTTTGTCGGAGAACGTCGACGGTGTGCCGTTACTGGCGACCCTACAACTTCGTGACGCGACGGATCTCGACCTCGCCGACCTGTATGAAGCGATGCTGGCCCGCGAAACCAACCGACGTCTCGAGACGCCGCGGTCGATCGCCGCCGAAACAATCAACCGGCTGCACACCGTGGCGCAACGGGAAGGGGCTCGGCTGCACCTCCTGACGGGGCGCCAGGACATCGCTGACGCTTCGACGATCCTTGCCGCAACCGACCGCATCCGTTATCTGACGCCGCAGTTGCACACGGATATGGTTTCCGAACTGCGTTGGCCGGGTGACGCTCAGCCGGACACCGGCATCGATGTGCGCAGCCTCGAGCTGGATGCAGGCGATCTGGCGGTCCTGGATCTGCTGCGCCGCCCGGACGTGATGAACCGGCTGGCCAGTTGGAACGCCGGTACCGCTCTCGGAGAAGACACTCGCCGTCGGGTGATGGCGAGTTCTGCCGTTGCCGTGATGTCGGTATCGGGGAGAACTCTTCGCGATTATGCGCGTGGCGGTTCGGCCGTGGAAGCGGTATGGATTGCCGCCCAGCAGTCCGGGTTGACCGTCCAGCCCATCTCGCCGGTCTTCCTCTACGCTTGCGACCCGGCCGACTTCATCCGGTTGTCTGCGCCCTTCTGCCGAGAACTGGGCGACTTGCAGGCCCAATTTCGTGTGCTTCTCCGGATTCCGGCCGATGAGTCCCTTGTCCTCGTGCTGCGATTAGGCGCAGGCAGCACTGCCTCGGTGCGAAGTCGTCGAAGTCACGACCGGTTCAGTATTGCGTGACTGTGACAGCGGCTACTGTGATCGAAATGGCTCGAATGCTGGATGAGGTGGTCAGGGCGGCAGCCGCCGAGCTGATGGCGGCCACCGCGGGCAACTCCGCCGCGGTCAGTGAGCGAGTCCTTGCCGACCTCGTCGCCCACTTCGAGGTCGACGTCGGCTTCTTGCGCCATAACGATCACGACATTCACGCGACCAAATTGATCGCGCAATGGCCCCGGCGCGATTACGTCCCCGACCCGGATCCGATTGGCGTGGTGTATTTCGCCGATGCTGACCCGATCTTCGCCCAGTGCGAAAACCTCAAGGTGCCCGACGTTTTGCGTCCCGAGCCGGCGAACGCCGACTATCAACAGCGGGTGGCGGAGGGAACAGCCGTTCCGGCAATCTCCCTTGCGGCCGTACCGCTGCTTTCCGGAGATCTCACGACGGGCACGCTGGGCTTTGTCAAGTTCGGCGACCGTGAATGGCTCCTCGACGAGCTCAATGCGCTGCAGGCGATTGCCACGCTTTTCGCTCAACTTCAGGCCCGCATCGTCGCTGAGGAACAAGTCCTCTACCTCGCCGAACACGACGATCTCACCGGCTTGATCAACCGGAGGTCGCTGATCGCCCACATCGACGATCGGCTGACCGCGGGCAGGCCGGGCCCGGTCGCTTTACTGTTCCTTGACTTGGATCGTCTCAAGGTGGTCAACGACCACCTTGGTCACAACGCCGGCGACCGGTTCCTCAAGGCTTACGCCGAGTTGCTGCGCGAGGCCGCCGGCGCCTCCGCTGTCATTGCCCGCTTCGGCGGTGACGAATTCGTGGTGGTGCCGGCCGCAGCAACGGACATCAACAGCGCCGAGACGTTCGCTCAATGCCTGAAAGATCAGATGCACAAGCAGGTCGTCATTGAGGGCGAACTGCTCACCCGTACCGTCAGCATCGGCGTCGCCACCGCCCTACCGGGGCGCGACAACGCTTCAGACCTTCTCCGTCGGGCCGATCAAGCCGTGATGTCAGCGAAAAGTTCCGGCGGCAGCGAGGTCGCAGCCTTCAGCCAGGAGATGTCGGCTAAATACGCCATTCGCAACGACATCGAACTGCACCTGGAAGGGACCATCGACAGCGACAGTGGCGCGCTGGTGTTGCATTATCTTCCGGAGTTCGACATGCGCACCGGTGCGGTCCTGGGAACCGAGGCGCTCGTCCGCTGGCAACATCCCACTCGCGGGTTGCTGATGCCCGAGTCGTTCATCGCCGTGGTGGAATCGATCAATCTGGCGGGCAAGCTGGGCCGCCTCGTATTCCGCTCGGCTTGTGCCCAGTTCAAACTTTGGCGCTCACGCGGCGTGGGGCACGATACCGTCCTGCGTGTCAACGTTTCGCCCGTACAGCTCGTCGCCGACGGCATCGTGGATACGGTGGTCGCGACCCTCGGTGAATTCGATCTGGAGGCCGGTGCCGTGTGCCTGGAAATCACTGAAAGTGTCCTGGTCCACGACATCGACGCCACGCGCAAAACTCTCGCTCGGTTGAAGGACGTCGGTGTGCAGCTGGCGATCGATGACTTCGGTACCGGCTACAGTGCGTTGACGTACCTGAAAAACCTTCCTGTCGACACACTCAAGATCGACCGCGGGTTTGTTCGCAATCTCGGCACTGACGCGGGCGATTTGGCGATCGTGCAGTCGACTATCGCCTTGGCGGACGCCTTCGGACTCAGCGTCGTAGCCGAAGGCGTCGAGACTGTAGCGGCGGCGAAGGCACTCCTTGATCTTGGATGTAGTCGCGCGCAGGGCTTTCTGTTTTCACGTCCGCTGGAAAGCGCGGCGATGGAGGCGCTGCTCGCCACGGGCTTCGTGCCGACGGACTTCTTGAACGTGAGCGATGCGTCAGCCGAGGATCGCCGTGCCTTTGATGATCAACGAATGGCCGTGTCGAGGGCCTCGCCTGAAGTTTCCCAGTCGCCGCGATAGCGCGAGCGGGAATGTCAATTGTCGGCTTGCGCAGGAACGCTGCCGGTAGGCAAGTGAGCGCGGTCACCCCGTAGACCACCAGAAAGACCAGTCCGTAGGCGTGCGACAAGTCGGACATCAGGTGGTCGTGCAAATCTGGGTCGAGGGCCGCAGGCGGGATCAGTGCGGGGTCTACAGAGTTGCGGTGCCGGTCAGCTTGCTCCTGCAATTCGGCGAGTCGGTTGGCGGCCGTGACGTTGCTGCTGCGGCTCAGCTGGTTCGTCAAAATAACGGCCAATGCGGCGGCTCCCACTGCGGCGGCTACCCGTTGGCTGACATTGATCAAGGTGGACCCGCGAGCAACCTGTTTGGCGTGCAGCGTCTGCACCGCCGCGGCCGACAGTGGCATCATGATGCAGCCCATGCCCGTTCCGAAGATCAACAAACCGATCAGCAGCGTCGGAGCGTAGTCGGCGCGATGCCAGACACCCATGCTGAAGGCGCCCATGCCGGCGCACATCAGCATCACGCCTGACAATACGATGCCTCGGGGACCGTGGCGGTCGGTGATGCGCCCAGCGACCGGCATGGTCAGCATCGCGCCGAGCCCTTCGGGGATGACCCGCAGCCCCGCCTGCAGCGGCGAGAGGCCGGATACTTGTTGGAAGTAGCTCGGCATCAGCAGAACGGCTCCGAAAAACGCTGCCGCGAAAAAGAACATCGCCACGTTGCTGGCCGTAACGGTGCGCTGGGTGAACAGCCGCAGGTCGATCAGCGGGTGCGCCGTTCGGCGAAGCCCATGCCAGATGAAACCGCCGATCAACGCGATACCGAGCACCGCTGGAAGCCACACGTGTGGGTCTGCGACGCTCCCTCGCTCCGGCAGTATCGACACCGCATACAACAAGCCGGCCAGTCCCGGGGACAGCAGCAGCATGCCGAGCAGGTCGAAGGTTTCCGACGGTTGCGGGGTGTCTTTATCGAAGACGATCGCGGCGAGCACGGCCGCGATCACCCCGATGGGTAGATTGATCCAGAAGATCCACGGCCAGCTGTGGGAGTCGATCAGGTAGCCACCCAGAATCGGTCCCGACACCGGACCCAGCAGCAGCGGAACACCCAGCAGCGAGGTGAGCCGGCCCAGCCGGGCTGGGCCGGCTTCGCGGGTCAGGATCGTGAACACCAGCGGCATCACCATGCCGCCACCGAGGCCCTGAACAACTCGGAACGCGATCAGCGCGCCGACACTGGAAGCCAGCGCACACAGCAGCGACCCGGCGCTGAACAGAGCGACAGAACCGACGAACAACCTCTTCGTGCCGAAGCGGTCGGCCGCCCAGCCGGCTACTGGGATTACCGCGGCGATGGCCAGCGTGTAACCGGTCACGGTCCAGGCCACCACCGCCTCCGTGGAGTGGAACTGATCGACGAAGGTGCGCTGAGCAACGTTCACCACCGTTGCGTCCACAATGGTCATCACCGCTGCCAACACGCAGATCCCGGCTAACTTGAGCAGCCGAGCGTCGAGGTGGTCCGGGTATGAGCGCGGTCCCTCGTCGCCGCTGATGCTGGGGTGCGCGCCAGCCGTTGAGCGGTGAGCGGAGCCCGAATCCGACTGATTGACGCCACCGCGAACACCGCCGTCAGGCACCACTGATCGAGGAGGTCGAGGTCTGATGCGTCCTGCCGATGACGTCTGACCCGTCGGCAACGAATGAGGCGCTGTGCGCCCATCGTCTACTGTCATGACCCAAACGAGAAGTGAGCACCGATCTGGGCACGCCGACTGAACTCCCGGGTGAGCTGCCCAGTCTCGGTCAGGATTTTGGAGACTTGTTCTGGTTCTGCGTGCTTTACGAAATCGCGCCGGTTCCACCACATCATCTTGGTCTGGTAGCGATCGTCCGGGTAAGGCGTCGCAGGTAGGCCCGCGACAACCCCGCCAGATGAGCGCCAGCGGTTCAACACATAGGTTGCGGCTGTGGCCATGCAGAATTGCGCGTCGAGTAGCGCCATCATGTGAAATCCACTACGCGCTAAAGCAGTGCTCAGGCAACGCTCACGTCCCCCATCGTCGGTCACCCAAGCGGATTTCATTTCCAAAATTCCGAACGGTACGCGGTCGGTGATCATGCCGCGAACGGCCTGCTGAGCCGGTTGCCCCGCCCACTCGAGGACTGCGTGCGAGTCATCGGCGGACTGCAGCGGTCCCTTGGCCCGGACACCAGCTACCATCCGCCCGCTGTCATCGATTGCCGAAAAGAACAGAACGGTGTCGGCGCCGCTGCGCAAGGCGGCGACGTCCAGCGCGCTTTCCACTCCGTGCTTCCGATAGCTGCGCTGCGCTCCGACCGAGTACTCATCCCACAGTGCTGCGTCGGTCGACGGTTGAGCGATCACCAGCGTGCAGTCGGTGTCGTGATCGCGCCAGGTCAAGGGTCGATCGAGGTAGCAGCCCTCGGCGATTGCAGGGTCAAGGGGAAAGACGGTCATCGGCGTCCTGTCTGATGGGGATGCCGATTCTCGGTTTGCGAAACGGCAACTTTGGTACTGGTCGAATCGATTCTGTAGTTTTACAGACCGTGTCTTTGTTTCGAACGCTTAAACAATTCTTCTGGTCTCTCTTTGGCTTTATTTAGCAACTTAAAGTCGACAGTCGCCTATTGCGAGCGGACAATTCAGAGTAGGACAGTTCGCTGAGCTGACACACCCCGAAGCGGAGGTTGTCGCGCAAAAGTTAGCGCCTCGGTTAATTCAGCAAGCGCCTCAGGATCTCACCGGTCGAGGCCGCTCAAATCGCCCAACGAATGAACGTGTGGCGTCCACCAAAGTGCTCGGTCGAGCGACTCAATCGTTCGACACCGTATCAAAAGACCGATTCAGCAGCATGACCACAACTCCAACAGCAATTCGCGAATGAATTGGTTGCACTGAAATCAGCTGAATGTCTCGCCCCGATTTTTCGGGGCTGTTCCCGAAAAAAAGAAGCGGCTAGCGTCTCGCGTGCGATCTCGTGCGATCTCGTGCGATCTCGTGCGATCTCGTGCGATCTCGTGCGATCTCGTGCGGCCGACGGCTGCCGAGGGCCGGGTATCGGGTCGGGGCCCTGCTACCGGCCCGCGTTGCGGGTCAGATCAACGGCGTACTGATTCACGAAGGTGCCCGCCGGCGGATCACCTTTGTCGCATGTTCCGTCGGATTCGCCAGGACGTTTTATCCACAGGTAGGCGTCGGCGTGCGCGCCGCCGGTGGCCGCGGTCGGCGGAGTGCCCACCGCCCGGCCGCCGGGATTGCACCAGCTGAGCCCGGAGTCGGGTGCTGGTCCGGCGCCGTTGCGCGACGTGTCGATCACGTAGTGCGAACCGTTGGTGAGCCCGGAAATAGCCTCGCCATAACCGAGTTCGTCGGCGGTGGTGAAGAAGTTCGCCGTGTTGAGGCTAAAACCCCGCGCATGGTCGATGCCGGCTTGATTGAGCCTGGCGGCCATCTCTTCAGGACTGTGCCAGCGCAAGTGACCAGCGTCGACGTATACGGCCGTGCCCGGATTGCGGCTCAGCGTGTTGACGGCGTAGCGAATCAAATCGAAGCGTTCCTGGCGCTGGTCACCCGACAGGCAGTCGGCCATGGCGAGTGCATCGGGTTCGACGATGATCGCCGTCCGCGAAGCGCCGACGTCGGATGCAATGCCGTCGATCCACCCGCGGTAGGCGTCGGCAGTCGCGAAGCCTCCCGCAGCGAAGCTGCCGCAGTCGCGGTGCGGGATTCCATAAAGCGTAAGAACCGGGATGGCGCCGGCAGCCGCAGCGTCGCCGGTGTACTTCGCGACCGTAGCTGCCGAAGAGCCCGGGACGACCCAGTACGCCTGTGGCGTGTTGGCGATGGCGGTCAACTCCGGACTCGGCGGATTGGCCTGCTGCGCCGCGCGCATAGCCGCCGAGTTGGGATTGACGTAGAAAGGCATGCCGGCCAACGGGTTGACCTCATCGACCAAGCGGATCGCCATGGCGGGACCGAACTGCGCCGGGTCGGCCAAGAAAGCCGTGCCGGCAACGGCCGCAACCGTGAAGAGGGAGGCGATCCATCGTGCGACTGCACCAGCAGCTGAGAACATCACATGAGGGAAGTTAGTGCTCCACCTACATCGAGCGCCAATCGCCGAGGACAGGTGGTGGCGCGATCGCGCCTGGCACGGCGGCGGCGTCGTGGTGCTCGGCTGTGGCGGCCGCACCCTCTAGCGCATCGCTCACTCTTGTAATGCCTGCCCAAAGAATTTGAGCGGCTGCTCCGTCGCCAGGACTCGAACCTGAACTCTCAGAACCAAAATCTGATGTGCTGCCGATTACACCACGACGGATCGGTGGCAAGTGGCCGGCCAACGGCCGAACCTCACTCATTTTCCAGGGAGACTTTAGTCCGGCGACAATGCGGGCCGGTGACGGCCCGAGGAGGAGCGGACGCTCCCATCCGGTCCAGCGAGGATGCGGGCCGGTGACGGCCCGAGGAGGAACTGGCGTTACGCTGCCCGGTCAGCCGATACGCTGGTGGTCGTGGCAGCGCCGGATAAAGAGGTGCGGGCGCCGCGGGCCAGGATGACCGGCAGCGAGCGCCGCCTGCAGCTCATCGACATCGCGCGGTCGCTGTTCGCCGAGCGCGGTTACGAGGGCACCTCGATCGAGGAGATCGCGCTGCGTGCCAACGTGTCCAAGCCGGTCGTGTACGAGCATTTCGGCGGCAAGGAAGGGTTGTACGCGGTAGTCGTCGACCGCGAGATGTCGGCGCTGCTGGACGGCATCACCTCGTCGCTGACAAACAACCGGTCCCGGGTGCGCGTCGAGCGCGTCGCACTGGCCTTACTGACTTACGTAGAAGAACGCACCGATGGGTTTCGGATCATGATCCGCGACTCACCGGCGTCGATTAGCTCGGGCACTTACTCCAGCCTGCTCAACGACGCCGTCGGCCAGGTGAGCTCCATTCTGGCCGGGGACTTCTCCCGTCGGGGGCTGGACCCGGAATTGGCCCCGTTGTACGCGCAGGCGCTCGTGGGCTCGGTGTCGATGACAGCGCAGTGGTGGCTGGATACACGCGAACCCAAGAAGGAAGTGGTCGCCGCACATCTGGTCAACTTGATGTGGAATGGCTTGACCCACCTGGAAGCCGACCCCCGGCTGCAAGACGAGTAGCGGCTCTCTTATCGGTCGCGGCCGGTCAGCTAGCGACCCGTTCGTGGCGTCTCAGCTGAGTCCGCGGGCGTGCTGTGGCGCAGCTCACCCCGGTTGGCCAGCGCCGCAACACGACTGATGCGACGCATAGAATGGCGATAATGATTTGCGCCACTCTTCCCCCGCAAGCGGGCGGTGCCCCCGCCTCTTCGCTCTCGGTAATTCGTCGCCGGCGGGCAATGTGCGCCGCTCTTCCCCCGCAAGCGGGCGGTGCCCCCGCCTCATCGCTCTCGGTAATTCGTCTCCGGCGCGTATGACCGCTACCGGGCTGGCCTGCCCAGCCACCCCGATCGTGGGGCTCGTTGAAGTGGCGCTCACCGCACCGACATTGCAGCAGGTCTGTGAGCGCGCCATCGACCGGCCCGCCGAACTGACATTCGTCGGTCCGGCCAGCGCACGGATCTTGGTCACCAGCGCGCTGGCCCGCCTGGGTCCGTTGTTGGTCGTGACCGCGACCGGTCGGGAGGCCGGCGACCTGGCCGCAGAATTGCGCGGCGTCTTCGGGAACGCGGTGGCCGTCTTCCCATCCTGGGAAACTCTGCCGCACGAACGGCTCTCACCTGGGGTCGACACCGTCGGCGCCCGCCTGCTGGTATTGCGCCGACTCGCTTATCCCGATGATGCGCGGCTGGGTCCGCCGCTGCAGGTGGTGGTGACAGCGGTGCGCTCCCTGCTGCAGCCGATGGCGCCCCAGCTTGGCCGCATCGAACCGGTCACCTTGACAGTCGGCGACGAATTTCCGTTCGAAAAGATCATCGCCCGGCTGGTCGAATTGGCCTACACCCGAGTGGACATGGTGGGCCGACGCGGCGAGTTCGCAGTCCGCGGTGGAATTCTCGATGTGTTTCCCCCGACCGCCGAGCACCCGATCCGAGTGGAATTCTGGGGTGACGAAGTCAGCGAGATGCGCATGTTCTCGGTGGCTGACCAGCGGTCCATCCCGGAGATCAGCGTCGACGCGGTGGTCGCGGTCGCCTGTCGCGAACTGCTGCTGACGGACGAGGTGCGGCAGCGGGCCGCCGGATTGGCCGGCCACCACGGCGGTGGGGAGAGCCCTATCACCGGAAGCGTCACCGACATGCTGGCCAAATTGGCCGAGGGCATCCCGGTCGACGGCATGGAGGCGCTGCTGCCGGTGTTGCGTCCGGGCGGCACCTCGCTGCTGACCGACCAGATCGCCGAGCGCACCCCAGTGCTGCTGTGCGACCCGGAGAAGGTCCGCACCCGCGCCGCCGACCTGATCCAAACCGGCCGGGAGTTCCTGGAGGCGTCCTGGTCGGTCGCGGCACTGGGCAGCGATGCGCCCGTTGACATCGGGCAGCTGGGCGGGTCCGGGTTTGTGAACCTCGACGACGCGCGTGCCACCGCCGAGCGGGCCGGCCACCCGTGGTGGGCGCTGAGCCAGCTTTCTGGCGAGTCAGCCGTCGAGCTGGAGATCCGCGCAGCACCCGCGGCCCGCGGCCATCAACGCGACATCGACGGCATCTTCGCGATGCTGCGCGCCCACCTCAGCACCGGCGGCCTCGCCGTCGTCATCACGCCCGGAATCGGAACGGCTCACCGAGTCGTCGAGCGTCTCGGCGAATCCGACACTCCGGCCCGCATTCTGGAAACCGGCGCCGAGCCAAAGCCCGGCGTGGTCGGCGTGCTGCAGGGCCCACTGCGCGACGGCTTCGTTATACCGGGCATCAATCTGGTCGTCGTCACCGAGACCGATCTCACCGGCAACAGGGCGGCCGCCACCGAAGGCAGGCGGCTGGCCGCCAAGCGCCGCAACGTCGTCGACCCGTTGGCGCTGACCGCCGGCGACCTGGTGGTGCATGACCAGCACGGCATCGGGCGGTTCGTGGAGATGACCGAGCGGATTGTCAGCGGGGCGCGACGCGAGTACCTGGTGCTGGAATACGGCGTCGGCAAGCCGTCAAACAAGATGAGCAAGAACGACACCGACAAGCTGTATGTGCCGATGGACTCGCTAGACCAGCTGTCACGCTACGTCGGCGGGCAGTCGCCGGCGCTGAGCCGGCTCGGTGGCAGCGACTGGGCCAACACCAAAACCAAAGCGCGCCGCGCGGTGCGCGAGATTGCCGGTGAACTGGTGTCGCTGTACGCCAAGCGGCAGGCCGCCCCGGGTTACGCCTTCGGGCCGGATACCCCGTGGCAGACCGAAATGGAGGATGCGTTCGGCTTCACCGAGACCGTCGACCAGCTGACGGCGATCATCGAGGTCAAAGCCGACATGGAAAAGCCGGTGCCGATGGACCGAGTGATCTGCGGCGACGTCGGCTACGGCAAGACCGAGATCGCCGTGCGGGCGGCATTCAAAGCGGTCCAGGACGGCAAGCAGGTTGCCGTGCTGGTTCCTACCACTTTGCTTGCCGACCAGCATCTGCAGACTTTCGCTTCTCGGATGGCCGGTTTCCCGGTGACCGTCAAGGGCCTGTCGCGGTTCACCGATGGCGCCGAGTCACGGGCGGTGCTCGAAGGCCTGGCCGAAGGCGGGGTCGACATCGTGATCGGTACGCATCGGCTGCTGCAAACCGGCGTGCGCTGGAAAGACCTCGGCCTGGTCGTCGTCGACGAGGAACAGCGTTTCGGCGTCGAGCACAAAGAGCACATCAAGTCGCTGCGCACTCACGTCGACGTGCTGACGATGAGCGCAACTCCGATTCCCCGCACGCTGGAGATGAGCTTGGCAGGCATCCGGGAGATGTCGACGATCCTCACTCCGCCCGAAGAGCGCTATCCGGTGCTGACCTATGTAGGCCCACACGACGACAAGCAAGTCGCTGCCGCGCTACGTCGGGAGCTGCTGCGCGACGGGCAAGCCTTCTACGTGCACAACCGGGTCAGCTCGATCGACCAGGCCGCAGCGCGGGTGCGTGAATTGGTGCCCGAAGCAAAGGTCGTCGTCGCGCACGGCCAAATGCCCGAGGAGGCGCTGGAAACTACTATCGAAGGATTCTGGAACCGCGAACACGACATCCTGGTGTGCACGACGATCGTCGAGACCGGATTGGACATCTCCAACGCCAATACGCTGATCGTCGAACGCGCCGACACGTTCGGACTGGCCCAACTCCACCAGTTGCGGGGCCGGGTGGGGCGCAGCCGCGAACGCGGTTACGCCTATTTCATGTATCCGCCGCACATCCCGCTGACCGAGACCGCCTATGACCGGTTGGCGACAATTGCGCAGAACAACGAGTTGGGTGCCGGCATGGCCGTGGCCATGAAAGACCTGGAGATCCGCGGCGCCGGCAATGTGCTTGGCGTCGAGCAGTCCGGACACGTGGCGGGTGTCGGTTTCGACCTGTATGTGCGGCTGGTCGGCGAGGCCGTCGAAGCCTATCGAGCAGCGTATCGGGCGGCCGCCGACGGTAAGACCGTTGTCAGCGCCGAAGAACCCAAGGATGTGCGGATCGACCTGCCGGTCGACGCACATCTGCCGGTGGACTACATCAGCAGCGACCGGCTGCGTCTGGAGGGCTACCGGCGATTGGCGGCGGCGGCCGACGAGGCCGGCATCGACGCGGTGATCGAGGAGTTGACCGACCGGTACGGCGCCCTGCCTGAGCCGGCACAACTGCTGGTCGCGGTGGCGCGACTGCGATTGCTGTGCCGCGACGCCGGCATCACCGACGTGATCGCCACCTCGGCGGCGACGGTGCGGTTGTCGCCGATGACGCTGCCGGATTCGGCGCAGGTACGGCTGGCGCGACGGTATCCGGGGGCGCGCTACCGCGCGACCACCGCCACGGTTCAGGTTCCTATTCCGCGAGCCGGCAACGGCTTGGGCGCGCCCAGGATCCGTGACCTCCAGATGGTGCAGCTGGTCGCCGAGTTGGTAACGGCACTCGATGGAAAACCGCAGTAACAAGTTGGTATAACGAAGTCCGTACCGGGCTCTCCGGAGCTGGTATTTCACACCGACGCCGACGACGGATGGGGAGTGGCGCTCTTGACTGTGGTCCTGGTCGACCCGCGCCGCCCCTCGCTGGTGCCCGTGGAAGCCATCGAGCTGCTCACCGGCGAAGTGCAGTACACCGAAGAGATGCCGGTGGCAGTGCCGTGGTCGCTGCCCGCGGCGCGTCCGGCGCACACCGGCGTTGACGCCCCGGTGCTGTTGTCGTCGGACGCGAACCATCCTGCGGTGACGGCGCGACTGGCCGCCGGTGACCGGTTGATTTCAGCACCGGATTCTCAGCGGGGCGAGCGATTGGTCGACGCGGTCGGGATGATGGACAAGCTGCGCACGGCCGGGCCGTGGGAAAGCAAACAGACGCACGACTCGCTGCGCCGCTACCTCTTGGAGGAGACCTACGAGTTGTTCGACGCGGTCCGCAGCGGCATTGCCGACGAACTGCGCGAAGAGCTCGGCGATGTGTTGCTGCAGGTGCTCTTTCATGCGCGCATCGCAGAGGACGCGCCGCAACACCCGTTCACCATTGACGACGTCGCCGACACGCTGATGCGGAAGTTAGGCAATCGTGTTCCCGGAGTGCTGGCCGGCGAAGAGATTTCGCTTGACGAGCAGTTGGCTCAGTGGGAAGAGCGCAAGGCGAACGAGAAGTCGCGAAACTCGGTGTTCGACGACGTACCCACCGCGCAACCCGCTTTGGCGTTGGCGCAGAAAGTGATTCAACGTGTCGACAGGGCCGGCCTGCCGGCGGATCTGATTCCCGAGGGGATCACCTCGGTGCCGGTGACGCTGGACGGCGACGCTGAAAACGCCTTGCGCACAGCAGTGTTGGAGTTCATGGACATCGTGCGCAGCACGGAGAAGGCGGTCGCAGCCGGACGGCGCAGACGTGACGTTTCAGCGGAGCTCGACGTTGCTCCGCTCGGGGTGGTATCCGAAGATGAGTGGCGGGCCCACTGGCCGCAGGTGACCGATCACACGGTGGTGGCCCCCGAGGCGTTCGCGCCCTCCGGCGAATCGAGCGAGCAGCCCGCAATCGCATTGCCGGGCGCCGACCAACTGCAAGCCGATGAAGCACTGACCGACGACGAATACGCCGAACCTTCCGTCGGCGATGATCTTGCGCGGGCCGACGCCAAGGAAGCGGCCGAAGCACCAACCGAGTAAGCCTGAGACGCTGACATCGAGTCAGCAGCTGCTTTGCCGGCTCAACGCGGCCGGGAAAGCGTTGAGTCGACAGAGGTCGATACGAATGATCCCTTCGGTACGAATCCCGCACAGTAAGGGGCGTGTTCCGCCGGCTCGCGTGGCGCGCTGCCGCGTAACCGACTGCGCATTCAGCGACCGCGCCCGTTTCGCGTCCCCGAGAAGCCAGAGCAGTGCTCAACCCGTGGGACGATGGTTGAGACCAGAGGCGTTTAAGGGAGTGTTGTGTCGCCGGTGCGTTGGCTGCGGGCGTTTGCCGTGCTGGGCGCGGCGACGCTGCTCTTGGCGTCGAGTTGTACATGGCAACTCGGGCCGTACATTCCCAAAGGCGTGCCGCCGCCGGCTGGGGACCCGGTGCCGCCGGTCAACACCCACGTCAAGGGCCGGCCCGCCGATCAGCTGTACGACTGGGCGGCCCAACGCGCCGACGCGCTGAAAATTCCGGTCGTCGCCTTGGAGGCGTACGCCTACGCCGCGCGAGTCGCCGAAGTCGAGAACCCGGACTGTCGCCTTTCGTGGACCACCCTGGCGGGCATCGGAGAAGTGGAAAGCCGCCACGGCACTTACCACCGTGCGACGCTCGAACCCAACGGTGATGTGCGACCTCCCATTCGAGGCGTGCAGCTCGACGGTACCGGCGGCACCTTGCGCATCATTGACGCCGATGAAGGCGGCACGGACCGTGAAACGGCGGCTGACCGGGCGATGGGCCCCATGCAGTTCATCCACGAGACCTGGCGGTTGTACGGTGTCGACGCCAACAACGACGGCGTCGCCAGTCCGGACAACATCGATGACGCCGCACTCTCGGCAGCCGGGTACTTGTGCTGGCGCGGCAAGGATCTGATGACCCCGAGAGGTTGGATTACCGCGCTGCGGGCCTACAACGACTCCGATGCATATGCCCGTGCGGTGCGTGACTGGGCGACTGCCTATGCGAAGGGCCACCCGCTGGGAAGCAGATAGTGCCTGCGTAGCAGTAAGCTATGGACCGCTGTGGACGTGTGCTGAACAGTCATGGACGTACCAGTACGGTCAAAGCCCGGGCTATCACGCAAGGAGAGCCAGTGCCCATAATCGAGCAGGTCGGTGCCCGGGAGATCCTTGATTCCCGCGGAAACCCGACGGTCGAGGTCGAGGTCGCGCTCATCGACGGAACCTTCGCACGGGCGGCCGTGCCGTCGGGCGCATCAACCGGTGAGCATGAAGCTGTCGAGTCGCGCGACGGGGGCGACCGGTACAGCGGCAAGGGTGTCAAGACAGCGGTGCGGGCGGTGCTCGACGAGATCGCGCCGGCTGTGATCGGCCTCAACGCCGACGACCAGCGGCTCGTCGACCAGGCGCTGGTTGACCTGGACGGCACTCCGGACAAATCGCGGTTGGGCGCCAACGCGATCCTCGGGGTGTCGCTGGCGGTGAGCAAAGCCGCCGCCGACTCCGCCGAGCTGCCGCTGTTCCGTTACATCGGTGGCCCCAATGCGCACATTCTGCCGGTTCCGATGATGAACATCCTCAACGGCGGCGCGCACGCCGACACCGGCGTGGACATTCAAGAATTCATGGTGGCGCCGATCGGGGCACCGAGCTTCGCCGAGGCGCTGCGCTGGGGCGCCGAGGTTTACCACTCCCTCAAGTCGGTGTTGAAGAAGCAAGGCTTGGCGACCGCACTCGGCGACGAGGGCGGCTTCGCGCCCGACGTGGCCGGTACCAAGGCCGCGCTCGATATGATCACATCGGCCATCGAAAAGGCAGGCTATCGGCCAGGAGCTGACATCGCATTGGCACTCGACGCCGCGGCAACTGAATTCTTCGATGACGCAGGCGGTTACGCCTTCGAGAACAAGACGCTGACCGCGTCTCAGATGGCCGAGTTCTACGCGGAGCTGCTCGACTCCTATCCGCTGGTCTCAGTGGAAGATCCGCTTTCCGAGGATGATTGGGACGGCTGGATTGCGCTGACGGCATTGCTGGGCGACCGCTTGCAGATCGTGGGCGATGACCTCTTCGTCACTAATCCGGAGCGACTCGAAGAGGGCATCGACAAGGGCGCGGCAAATGCGTTGCTGGTCAAAGTCAATCAGATCGGGACGTTGACCGAGACCCTCGACGCGGTCGCGCTGGCTCACCACAGCGGATACCGCACCATGATCAGCCACCGCAGCGGTGAAACCGAGGACACCACGATCGCCGACCTGGCCGTCGCCGTGGGATCTGGACAGATCAAGACCGGCGCACCGGCGCGCAGTGAGCGCGTCGCCAAGTACAACCAGCTCCTGCGAATAGAAGAAGCGCTCGGTGACGCGGCCCGCTATGCCGGGGACCTGGCGTTCCCTCGATACACACCCGACATCAGATAGCGGCTGCTGCCGACATGTCCGAAGCGAAGCGGCCGGAGTCCAGGCGACGTGGTCCCGCGTCGCGGCCCAGTCGGGGCGGCGACGCGGTGTCCGGCCGTCCACGCAAATCCGCAACACCGGCCCGCGGCCGCAGCGCTGCTCGGGCGCCGCAGGAGAGCGTCGCCAAGCCCATCCAACAATCGACCATCGCGTCGGCCGAGCAGCGCTTCGAGCAGCGGTTGGGTTTCACGGCCAGACGTGCAGCGGTGCTCGCCGCGGTGGTGTGCGTTCTCACGCTGACGATCGCCGGGCCGGTGCGCACCTTCTTCGCGCAGCGCACCGAGATGCATCAACTAGCCGCTACTGAAGCCGCACTGCGTCAGCAGATTGCCGATCTCGAGCAGCAGAAGATCAAGCTGGGCGACCCGGCCTACATCGCAGCGCAGGCACGCGAGCGTCTTGGATTTGTGCTGCCCGGAGATATCCCCTTTCAAGTCCAGCTGCCGCCGGGTGCGGCGGCGGCGCCCACCGAGCCAGGCTCACCGGCGGCGCCCTCGCGCAACAACGATCCCTGGTACACGTCTTTGTGGCACACCATCGCCGACGCTCCGCACGGCCCGCACGCAGCGGCACCGGATCAGACCCCTGCGCCGCCGGTCGTGGCGCCGCCTGCTGCCGCGCCGTCCGCCCAGCCCGGTGGTTGACCCTGCCGACCTGGCGGCGGTGGCAGGGCAGCTGCGACGGGAGCCCCGCGGTGTGCTCGCCATCGCCTACCGGTGTCCCAACGGTGAGCCCGGCGTCGTGCAGACGGCACCGAAATTGCCTGATGGCACTCCTTTTCCGACTTTGTATTACCTGACGCATCCGGTCTTGGCCGGTGCAGCCGGCGAATTGGAATCGTCGGGCATGATGCGGGAGATGACCCAACGGCTGCAATCTGAGGTCGAACTGGCCGCCGCCTACCGGCGCGCACACGAGTCATACTTGGCCGAGCGCGATGCGATCGAGCCGCTCGGCACCCTGGTCTCGGCCGGCGGTATGCCCGATCGGGTCAAATGCCTGCACGTGTTGATCGCTCATTCGCTGGCCAAGGGTCCCGGGGTGAACCCACTCGGTGACGAAGCACTGGCGGTGCTGGCCGCCGACGCGTCAATGGCCGGGATCTTGGTGCTCGGACAGTGGACATGAGCGATGCCAGTCGCGTCGGGGCCATCGACTGCGGAACTAACTCGGTCCGGCTGCTGATCGCCGAACCGTCGAACGGGCGCCTGCGCGACGTGCATCGCGAAATGCGTATCGTGCGGCTGGGTCAAGGGGTGGACGCCACCGGACAATTCGCGCCTGAGGCGCTCAACCGCACCCGCGCCGCGCTCGTCGACTACGCCGGGCTGCTCGCCCGACACCACGTCGACCGAGTCCGGATGGTTGCCACCTCCGCCACCCGCGACGCCGCCAATCGTGAGGTGTTCTTTGCCATGACGGCCGAAGTGTTGGGCGCTGTGCATCCCGGTATGGTCGCCGAGGTGATCACCGGTGCCGAAGAAGCCGAGTTGTCCTTCCGTGGTGCGGTAGCCGAAATGGCTTCGGCGGATGCGCCTTTCGTTGTCGTCGACTTGGGCGGCGGGTCGACCGAAGTCGTGCTCGGCGAAAGTGCTGTGGAGCAGAGCTTTTCGGCTGAAATCGGTTGTGTCCGGCTCACTGAGCGGTGTCTGCATTCGGATCCACCCACCGTGCAGGAAGTGGCGGCGGCCCGGCAAGTGGTGCGTGAACGGCTGGGGGAGGCGCTGAGAGTGGTTCCCGTGGAACGGGCCCGCACCTGGGTGGGGGTGGCCGGGACGATGACGACGTTATCGGCACTGGCGCAGGGCATGACGGTATATGACCCCACGGCTGTTCACCTTTCACGTGTTCGCAGCGACAAATTGTTGGCGACCTGCGAGCAGCTGATCATCATGAACCGGAAGCAGCGCGCCGCGCTGGGGCCGATGCATGCGGGGCGCGTCGACGTGATCGGTGCGGGAGCGATTGTCGTCGAGGAGTTGGCCCATGCACTGGCCGACCGCGCGGGCATCAATGAACTGGTCGTCAGCGAGCGCGACATCCTGGACGGCATCGCGCTGTCCATAGCCGGCTGACTGCACGACTCAGCGGCCGAGCAGGCGATTTTTCTGCTCGGTGTATTCCTCTTCGGTCAACCGGCCTTCGTCACGCAGCTGGGCGATCTGGCGGATACGCGCCGCGACTCCGGTGACCACGGCGCGCGGTGCCGGTATCGCTTCAACCTGAGCGTCGGCCGCCACGCCGTCGGGTCTTGCCGATATGCGTTGGCCGATTTTCGTTCTGTCGTAAATCTGTCCCGCCGCCCGGCCGGCTCGCCAAGCCCGGACCCATCATCCCAGCGAGCCCCAGCTGACTGAACGCGCTACCCGAGGATGCCTCAACCACGCCGGCAGCGGCGGCGGTGTCAGTGGCGGCGGACAACGATAAGGCGACACTGCGTATCTCGGGCGCGGCGACGGTCCAGGCCTGCGGCACCGACAAGCCGCCGATGGCGTCTGCCTCACCCAAACTGGCCGACGCGGTGGATACCGCGCTTTGGCCTGAATTGGCGATCGTCGCCGGAAAGCCTTTTACCGGCGCTGGGCCGGTGCCGGGATAGGCTTCTTCCCCATTCCAGCCGCTCACGATGTCATCGACGTGAAGACCGGAGGCAGTGCCGAGAAAGGCGATGGGAAGGTCTACGGGTCCAGACAGGGCATCCGCCGGGATGAGCCCGAATATAGTGATCAGGTCGGTTGGGGCACTGAGAAAAACGGTGATCAGATTGGACAGGGTACCCAGCGGGTCGGCTGGGGCCGGTGCAGCTGCCGCCGACAACGCCTGCGACGTACCCGTTATGGTGTTTTGCACGTTGCCGGCCGAGGTGCCGCTGGCCTGGCTGACTGCGGCGGCTTGGCGGGCCGCCGCCCCGGCATCGGTGTTTTGTTGTGGTGACACGAACGGTGTGAGCGCGGTCGCGGCTGCCGACGAACCCGCGTAGCCGTACATCGCCGCTGCATCCTGGGCCCACATCTCGGCGTAGTGGGCTTCGGTGGCCGCGATCGCCGGCAGGTTCTGCCCGAAGAAGTTTGTTGCGATCAGAGTCATCAATAAGGTGCGGTTGGCGGCGACCACTTCGGGCGGCACCGTCGCCGCAAACGCAGCTTCGTAGGCGGCGGCCGCGGCTTTCGCCTGGGCCGCGGTATCCCCAGCCTGCGTGGCGGTGGCGCTCAGCCATTCGACATGTGAGGCGGCTGCGGCCGCCATCGAATCGGCCGACGGCCCCGACCAGGTTCCGGCGGTAAGCCCGGAGATCACAGCCTCGTATTGGCTTGCAGCCGTGTATAACTCGTCAGCCAGACCGTCCCATGCCTGCGCAGCGGCCAGCAGCGGCCCGGAACCAGGACCGGCATACATCCGGCCGGAATTGATCTCCGGCGGATAGAAACCGAAATCCATTGCTGCGCATCCTCATTCCAGAAAGCGACGCTCGTCCCATGCGGCGGCGGATAGGTCAGCGCCCGAGCAGGCGGTTCTTCTGCTCGATGAACTCCTCGTTGGTCAGGATTCCTTCGTCGCGGAGCTTTGTGAATTCGCGTAGCTCGGCCGCGACTCCGGTGACGACGGTCCGAGGCTTGTCCCGTTGGGCTTCGCTGTCGTGATCCTTCGGTCTTTGCGTGGTGTTAGCCTTCTCGCCGGCATCCGAGGCCGCGCGATCGCGTTTGAGTGCTTTGCCGCCGGTTTTGCCGACGCCGGCGACAGTGCCGGCCATGGCGCGTCCGGCCATCCCGGCCAGCGCCATTTCGCTGAGCGTGGGGCTTGAGCTGAGTGTCGACCCCAATTCGGCCGCGCCGGCCGCAGCTGCCGGTGACGGCGATTCGGCAGGCAATGCCGGCAAGGTGTAGGCAACGGGGCGTACCGCGGGCGTGGCAATAGTCCACGTCGGCGGCACGGACAAGGCTCCGACCGTGTTCGCCTCCCCGAGACCGGCCGAGAGGGCCCGGGCCGGCACCGTGCCCACAGGCAGATTCTGGATAGGTGCGGGAAACGGCTGCACCGGCGCGGGCGCGGTGCCCGGATAAGATTCTTCTCCGTTCCATCCGCTGACGATGTCGTCGGTGTGTATACCAGTGCCTGCACCGATGATGTCCAAAGGCAGCGCTACCACGCCTATCGTGCCGAATGGTATGTCGGCACCGAACGTGGCCAGGGCCGCTGGCGCGTCAAGGAAGATTGAGATGAGGTCGCTCAACGTGCCCAGGGGATCGGCGGCCTGCGCCGGCGCCGCAGCGGCCGGCGCAGCCGTCGCCAGGCTTTGCAGCGCGTTGGGCACCGCAGCGAAGGATTGCTGAACCGCCGACACCACGTTCTGCGCGCCGCCGGCGGGCGTGCCGGCGGCCTGACCGGCCTGGCCGCTTTCGTTGGTGGTCTGCTGCGGCGGGACGAACGGGGTCAGGTTCGTCGCGGCTGCCGACGAACTTGCGTAGCTGTACATCGCCGCGGCGTCCGCCGCCCACATTTCGGCGTACTGCGCCTCGACGGTCGCGATGGCGGACGTGTTCTGGCCGAAGACGTTGGTTGTCAGCAAGTTGGTGAGCAGGGTGCGGTTGGCGGCGATCAGTGGTGGCGGCACGACCGAGGCGTACGCCTCCGCATAGGCGGCGACCGCGGCCCGGGCCTGGCTTGCGGCTTCTTCGGCCTGCGCCGCGGTGTTGGTCAACCAGCTGACGTTGGAAGCGGCCGCAGCTGCCATCGATGCTGATGACGGGCCCTGCCAGGGTCCCGACGTCAAGCTTGATATCACCGACTTGTAGGAGTTGGCGGCCGAGTAAAGCTCGGCGGCCAACTTGTCCCATGTTTCGGAAGCGGCCATTAATGATCCCGATCCGGCCCCGGCGTAGAGGCGCCCGGAATTGATCTCAGGTGGCAATGCGGCAAAATCCATGAGTGCGGGCTCCCCTACTGCGCCGCAATCGAGCCGGCAATAGTCTCGGCATCGTGTCGAACAGCCCCGAGCGTGCGACGAGCCAGGGTTACCACGCCACCGACCGCTTCGACCGCCGACACCTCCGGCAGCCGACGCGGATCACTTTGGCCGCCGTCGTTGCGTCCGCCGCTTTTACGGTCACGGCAGCATCCCGGCGGCGCTACGCACCGCCGATACCGGCGCTCGGGCTGAACAAGGTCGAGGAACACCACGTCTCTTTTACTAGGTGAAGCTGGCAGTTACCTTTAGAAGTGTAGGGTCGTCAGCCTCGGGTGTGACCGTCAGGTGAACTGACTGCCGGTGATCGATGGTTTTCATACGAATTCCTTACAGTCTGGACCTGCAGTTTCGTTGTCGAGGTCACAAATTTGCCGCTAATCGGCTAACGTGTCGCGACCCGACGGATCAACCTGTTTTGACTTCGCGACCGACGCTGACTTCGTGGTCGGTACCGGAGTGCTCGTCTTCAGTGGGCTGCTGGGTGGAGAAACCCTTGCGCAGGGTCTCCAGCAGTTCCCGGTACGGCCCCACCAGGTAGACGGTGTCGCCGCCGCGCAGGCGCGCATCTCGGCGCGGATGCAGCTTGACCAGAGCATTGGGCCGGGTGATAGCGATGACCCGGGTTTGGGTGGAGAGCTCGAACATCCGTATCCCGTCGAGTTCGCTGTTGGCGGCCACCCGCATGCCGCCGACCACAAAAGAGTTCCGCGCGACCGAGAAGGTGCCGAGCACCTGCAGGCCCATCGCGGCGCCGATGAACCATGGCGCGGCCAACTCCACGGTTGACCGCACGTTCTCGAAACCGAAGCGCTGCGCCACCGCGTGTCCCAGCGCACGGTCATAGACCCGCAACACCAGGGGCACGTCGGTCCGGGTGACTTCCGGCGACACTCGAGGACCCAGCATCTCGGCCAGCACGATCCCGGTTTCGATGTTGATCATGTCGTCGCGGGTCAGCACCGCGACGGCGCGAGCGCGGTCGACCCGCGCCGATTCCAGCGTCTGCGGCAAAGTCGCGTCGCCGAAGATCACCGGTACGTCCAGTTCATGAGCGAGGGACACAAAGCGGTTGCTCTCGTCACGCTCGATCACCGCGACGTCGTAGCCGGCAGTGACCAAGTCGTTGACCACCCGCATACCCAGCGCGCTCAGGCCCACGACGATGATGTGGTTGCGCAGATGGCGTACCCGGGGACGTCCGGCCGAGTAGACGAAGCGGCGCGACAGCAACACGTCGGCGATGAAAGCCACCAGCAGCGCTGTGCTGGTCACACCGCTGAACATCAACAGGGCGGCGAAGAGCCGCAACCAGGTCGGCTGGTGAACGAAGCTGAAGTCGCCGTAACCGGTGGTCGTGATGGTCTCGATGGTGAAGTACAGCGCGTCGACCCAGGTCATCCGCGGCGGAGCTTCGTAGCTGAGCCGCAGTATTACGGCGGAGCCGAAGATCAAAATGAGCACACCGGCGAAGACGGGGTAAAAGGCCGGGTTCACGTCGTCGCGCAACGTGCGCAGGGCGTCGAGCGTGCGCCGCACGCGTGACGGCCGGGTGCGGGTGCTGGCCTGGGGAATCCGCACGCCGCGCGTGCCGACCTCGTCGGCGGTGCCGATCATCGCTGTCCAATCGCCGGCGTGCACCTCCAGGTCACGGCCGGGACATACCTCCACCTCGCCCGGGTTGGGGGCGCCGTCCCCGTGAATCACTGCCACCGGCGCCAGGTCCCCGTACAACTCCCGCAGCGTCGCTTCCCGTGGCACCTCGTCGCCGGTGACGGCGAATTTGATGCCAGCTGCCTCGAACGGATGCGTGGTGTGCGCCAGACACGCCTCGACCACTGCCGGCGCGGCGAGTTCGGCGACGTCGAGGATCGCGCCTGGCCCGTTGTCGGTGGCCACCGCTTCGCGCAGCACGTCGTTGGCCACCCGCGCCACCACGCGGGTGCTCGCGTTCGCTTTTCTTGCCAACAAAGCAATTTCAAGGTTCGTGGCGTCGTCGTCGCCGGCACAGATGACGGCCGTCGCTCCGGCCACCCCGGCTGCGGCGAGCTCGCTGCTGACCAGGGCGTGATCAGTGTTCTCCAGTCGGACGACACTTACCCCGGCGCTCTTCAGCTCCTCGACAATCGTCGTCGCCAGGGCATCTTCGCCGCTGACGATGATGTGGAGGGGCATGTTCTCGTACGCTACTCGGGGAGGGCCAATTGCGAATAATTCCTGCACGTCAGCCGGGTGGGCGCGCATTTCGGGGATGTTTTCGTTGCGCCGGGACGGCGCGGCGGCCGGCGAACAACTTGCCCCGCGACGCCGCTCCGAGCTGTAAACATGTGATGTCCTCAGGGTGACCGTTACACCACGGCTTACTGTCCGCTTGCATGAAACACCCACTTCAGCTGATACCTACAGTTACGGATAACTATAAAGCGGTTGGGCTGACCCCGCCGGATTTGCGCTCTCTGATGACCTCATCCCAACGGCGGTGATGCGGCCCTGCCGGTGATTCCAGCAGGATCGGCCAACTGCCCAACGGAGACCTCGAAGAATATCGAGCAATTCGATCCGCCGCAAAATTTCTGACGCCCGTTGTGTCGCAACAGATTATCGAACGAAATTGCACTTGGCCAGTAGTCGGCGGCCGCTACAAACTTCGCCGGAAATTGCGACTGAAGGCTCGACAACGATTACGTCTCAAAACGATAGCCCATCCCGGCCTCGGTCAGCAGATGGTTGGGGCGAGAAGGGTCATCTTCGAGTTTGCGTCGCAACTGCGCGAGAAAGACGCGAAGGTAATGAGTTTCCTTCGCGTACTTCGGACCCCACACTTCTCTGAGCAGCTCCTCGCGTCCGACCAGCTTTCCGCGATTGCGCACCAGCATTTCCAGCATGCCCCACTCGGTGGGCGTCAGGTGGACCTCTCTGCCGTTCTTGATGACCTTCTTCGCCGACAGGTCCACAGTGAACGATTTCGTCTCGACAACCGGATCGTCCGCAACCGGGGTCGTTGCCGCCCTCCGCACCGCCGCGCGTAGCCGGGCCAGCAGTTCGTCCATACCGAAAGGCTTCGTCATGTAATCGTCGGCGCCCGCGTCGAGGGCTCCCACTTTGTCGGCGGAATCGGTGCGGGCCGACAGCACGAGCACCGGCGCGGTCATCCAGCCGCGCAGCCCGATGAGCACCTCGATGCCGGAGATGTCGGGCAGCCCCAGGTCCAGAATGACCACGTGCGGGTGATGCTCAGCGGCAGCTCCCAGAGCCCCGGAGCCGGATGCCGCGGTGAAGACCTCATAGCCTCGCACCGAGAGATTGATACGCAACGCGCGCAACAACTGCCGGTCGTCATCGACCACCAGCACTTTAGTCACCAGCGCCACTCCTCCTCATCGCTTGCCGCTCTGCATCGTCGTGGCGCGAGTCACCAGCGCCACTCCTCCTCATCACTTGCCGCTCTGCATCGTCGTGGCGCGAGGCATCGTCGTGAGCGCGAGTCACGGGTGGGCGTTGGCCGTCGGTGCCGCCAGCTCCACCGACACGGTCAACCCGCCACCGGGGGTGTCGGACGCCTGAATCGTCCCGCTCATGGACTCGACGAAACCCTTGGCCACGGAAAGGCCGAGCCCCAGGCCGGTGGTGTTGTCGCTGTCGCCGAGCCGCTGGAAGGGTTCGAAGATCCGCTCGATGACGTCGCGGGCGATACCCGGTCCCTCGTCGACGACGTTGATCAGCACACGATCGCCGACCCGGCCCGCATTAACCCGTACCGCACTTCCCGGTGCGTAGCGCAGCGCATTGTCGACGAGGTTCGACAGCACCCGTTCCAGCAGACCCGCGTCCGCCATCGCGATCGTGCCGTTGACCTCGACCTTCACTCGGTCCAAGCTGGCGCGCCCGAAGGCGGTCGTGTGCTTGCCGATCCCGACCAGCGCGCGCTGCACAACCTCCTCGACGTAGACAGTTGCGAGCTGCGGTCGCACCACGCCGGCGGCCAGTCGTGACGAATCCAGCAGGTTGCCAACCAGTGCGGTCAGCTGATCGATCGACTCCTCGACGGTGGCGAGCAGTTCAGCGGTGTCCTCAGGGGAGAACCCGACGTCTTCTGCACGAAGGCTCGACACCGCGGCTTTCGCCGCGGTCAACGGAGTGCGCAGGTCGTGACCCAGCGCGGAGAGCAGCAGGCGGCGCAGCTCATCGGCCTCAGCCAGAGAGTGCACTTTGTCAGCCTCTTCGACCAGCTCGAGCTGTTTGACCAGGCCGGCGGCTTGGGTGGCGACTGCCGAGAGGACCTTGCGGTCACGCCCGGTCAGAGCCCGGCCCGACATCAGCATCCAGAAATCGTCGTCACCGACTTTCACCGCGGTGTCCGCCGAATCCGCCGTGGTGGAGGGGTCCAGGCCCGCACTGGCGACCAGTTCGCGGCCACCCTCACCGGCACGGACCAAGCTCACCGCGCGCTGCGAATAGGCCTCCCGGACCTTCTCCAGCAACGATCCGAGGTCACCGCCGCGCAGGATCGAACCTGCGAATAGCGTCAGCAGCTGGGCCTCATGAGTTGCCCGCTTCGCGTCCCGGGCGCGGGTGGCTGCGGTATCCACCAGCACGGCGATACTTACCGCGACCGCCAGCAAAACCACAACGGTGACGGCATGGCTGGGGTTGGTGACGACAAAGGAGTGCCGAGGTTCGGTTAGAAACCACATCAACAACGCCGCGGACAACACGCCCGATATCAGCGCCGGTGCTACCCCGCCGAACAGGGCGACGCCGATCACCCCGACGAAGAAAACAGCAGTCTTCGCTCCTACGTCGAGGACACGATCCAGCCAGGTAACGGTGAGACCACAAAGAATCCACGGTACGGCGATCGCGGCCAGCCAGGACGCGACCCGTCGGCCGCGCGGGGAAATTGAAGACAACGACAACCCGTCGTGCGCCTGCTCATGGGTGACCATGTGCACGTCGATCTTGCCGGACTGTTTGATAGTCCTCGTGCCGATTCCTTCGCGGAACATGCTGGCCCACCGCGGCCGGCGGGAGGTGCCGAGCACCAATTGAGTGGCGTTGCTCTCACGGGCGAAGTCAAGCAGCGCGGTCGGCACGTCGTCACCGACCACGGTGTGCACCGTGGCGCCCAAGCTGGTGGCCAGTTCACGCAAGATCCCGGATCGGAACGCGGCGGGGACGCCCGTCAGGCCGTCGCCGCGCACCACATGCACCACCATCAGCTGCGCGCTCGACCTCGAGGCGATCCGTGAGGCGCGGCGCACCAGAGTTTCCGATTCCTGCCCGCCGGTCACTGCGACCACCACCCGCTCGCGGGCCTCCCAGGTGTCGGTGATCTTCTTGTCGGCGCGGTACTTCGCCAACGCCGCATCGACCTGGTCGGCCAGCCAAAGCAGCGCGATCGTGCGCAGCGCCGTCAGGTTGCCCGGACGAAAGTAGTTCGACAGTGCGGCGTCGATACGTTCCGGCGGGTAGACGTTGCCGTGAGCGAGCCTGCGCCGCAACGCTTCCGCTGTGATGTCGACCAATTCGATCTGAGCCGCTTTGCGGACGACGTCGTCGGGAACGGTCTCGCGTTGTTCGATGCCGGTGATCTGAGCGACGACGTCGTTGAGGCTTTCCAAATGCTGAATGTTGACCGTCGAGATCACATCGATGCCGGCGTCGAGCAGCGCTTCGACGTCTTGCCAGCGTTTGGCGTTCGCGCTGCCCGGGACGTTGCTGTGCGCGTATTCGTCGACCAGCGCGACTTGCGGGTGACGCCGCAGAACCGCCTCGATGTCGAGTTCGGGGAAATCCTTGCCGCGGTAATTGATGATCTGCGGAGGGACCACCTCTATGCCCTGATAGAACTCGGCGACTTTCTTGCGGCCGTGGGTCTCGACAATGGCCGCGACAACGTCGGTGCCGCGCTCCACCCTGCGGTGGGCTTCGCCCAGCATGGCGCAGGTTTTTCCGACGCCTGGCGCCGCGCCGAGGTAGATGCGCAATTGACCGCGACGGCGCGACGGCGCCTTTTGGGGCTCGGCAGCAGGGTTTGTCACCGTCTGCGCAAGCGCGCTATCAGAAGTCACATCCAACATCATCCATCGAACGGATCAAGACAGTACGAGGATAGCCAGATCAAGGCTGCACAGGAAATGCGCGATCCAGGTCGAGGTTGACTGCCAGGACGTCGACGACCGGTTCGCCCAAGAAGCCGAGCTGCCGATCGTGCTGATTGTGGCGCACGACGTCGAGCACCTGGGCGGTGCTGACTCCGCGGGTGCGAGCGATGCGGGGCGCCTGGAGATCGGCGTACTGCGGGGAGATGTCGGGATCCAGGCCGCTGCCGCTGGCTGTGACGGCGTCCGCCGGAACGGCGGGGTGCTCGGGTGCGGCGCCGCGGATCGGCACCAGTTGGCCTACCGAGTAGTCCTCGTCGTACCGGGCGCACTGCACTCGGACACCTTCGTAGAGCGGCCGAAACACTTGAGCCGGTTCGCTGGCAGGTCGTCTTGCCGCCTTGGAGCAGGGTTCGTTGACGCTGACCACCCGGCTGGGATGGGTCACGTTGCCGCTCGCATCACGGGGCCCGATCACCGACAGCACCGCGCCCACGCCACCGCCGGTGCAAAACGGGCGGAATCCGTCAACTCCTTCGAGTTGGCCGATTGCAGCGCTGCGGGAGCAGACCTGGGTCAGCAGGCTGGGTTTGTAGCCTGCGGTGGCGGGATCAGCGCCCGCAGTCAACTTGGTCGGATCTGGGAGCGTGTCGACGATGTTCTCCGGGCCGAGGTTGCTTCCGCCGGTCGCTGTCGGATCGTAGCCGGCGCCGCCGGCTGACGGCCTGCTCTGGAAGTACCGCGATAGCGGCATGCCGTTGTTGTCGGTGAACAGTTGGCCGATGAGCCTGCTGCCCACCGGCTTTCCGGCGACTGTGATGATCGACCCTTCTGCCTTCACGTGCAATCCGGGAAGCTGCGCTATCCCCCAGACAAGCAGGGGATAGCCGAAGCCGGTGATCACGGTCAGCACCAGCAGGGCGCGCAGCGCGGCCCAGTGTTGTCGAAAGAAATGCGAAATGTCCACTGTCGTCACATCCCTGGAATGAACTGTACGACGAGGTCGATCAGCTTGATCCCAACGAACGGGGCGACTAAGCCACCCACCCCGTAGATATAGAGGTTGCGGCTCAACAGCTTCGCAGCACTGCTGGGTGTGTACCGCACCCCACGCAGAGCCAGCGGAATCAACGCCACGATGATGACCGCGTTGAAGATGACCGCCGAGAGGATCGCCGACTCCGGACTGTGCAAACGCATCACGTTGATCAGGTCCAAACCGGGAAAGAGCGCGACGAACATCGCCGGGATGATCGCGAAGTACTTCGCGATGTCGTTGGCGATCGAGAACGTGCTCAAGGCGCCGCGGGTGATCAGCAGTTGTTTCCCAATCTCGACGATCTCGATGAGCTTGGTGGGATCGGAATCCAGATCCACCATGTTGCCGGCCTCTTTGGCCGCGCTGGTTCCGGTGTTCATCGCGACCCCGACGTCGGCCTGCGCCAGCGCCGGTGCGTCGTTGGTGCCGTCACCGGTCATCGCGACCAGGCGGCCGCCCTCCTGCTCACTTTTGATCAGCATGAGCTTGTCTTCGGGGGTGGCCTCGGCGAGAAAGTCGTCGACGCCGGCCTCATCGGCAATGGCCTTCGCGGTCAACGGATTGTCGCCGGTGATCATGACGGTGCGGATGCCCATCTTGCGCATTTCGTCGAAGCGGTCACGCATGCCGTGCTTGACGACGTCTTTGAGGTAGATGACGCCGAGCACCTCGGCTCGGTTGTCGATCTTGCCGCCGGTCACTTGGCCTACTACCAGCGGGGTCCCGCCGGCGGCTGAGATGCCGTCGACGATCTCTCCGAGTAGGTCGGGAATGACGCCTCCTTGATCGCGGATCCACTTCACGACGGAACTGGCTGCACCTTTACGCAGCTGCCGACCGTCGAGGTCGACGCCGGACATCCTTGTGGTGGCGGTGAATTCGATCCAGGAAGCATTATTAAGTTCACCGGGGGAGCGTTCACGCAGCCCGAACGCGTTCTTGGCGTACACGACAATCGAGCGGCCTTCAGGAGTCTCGTCGGCGAGGCTTGAAAGCTGAGCGGCGTCAGCAAGCTCGTCATCGGTGACCCCCGTACGGCGATGAAATCCGATGCCTCCCGATTACCCAGGGTGATCGTGCCGGTTTTGTCCAGTAACAGCGTGTTGACGTCGCCGGCCGCCTCGACCGCGCGCCCCGACATCGCCAACACATTGCGCTGTACCAACCGGTCCATGCCGGCGATTCCGATCGCCGACAGCAGTGCGCCGATCGTAGTGGGGATCAGGCACACCAGCAGTGCCACCAGCACGACGCCGCTGACCCCGTTGCCGGTCAGAGCGGAGGTGTCCGGCACGCCGGGGTTGCCGAGCTTTGAATAGATGGCCAACGGCTGCAGTGTTGCCACCGCGAAAATGAAGATAATGGTGAGCGCCGCGAGCAGGATGTTCAGGGCAATCTCGTTGGGCGTCTTCTGCCGGTTGGCTCCCTCGACCAGAGCGATCATCCGGTCGATGAAGCTCTTACCCGGCTCCTGGGTGATCTGGACGACGATGCGGTCCGAGAGCACGGTGGTGCCGCCGGTCACCGCGGAGCGGTCGCCGCCGGATTCCCGGATAACCGGAGCTGATTCGCCGGTGATGGCAGATTCGTTCACCGACGCAATGCCATCGACGATCTCGCCGTCACCGGGAATGATCTCGCCGCCCTCGACGACGACGATGTCGCCTTTTTGCAGTTCCGGCGCCCGGACCCCCTCCTCGGTGCCGGGGCTGCCGGGTGACCAGTTTCGCAAGCGGCGCGCGACGGTATCGGCCTTGGTTTTGCGCAGGGCGTCCGCTTGCGCTTTTCCGCGCCCTTCGGCCACCGCCTCAGCGACGTTGCCGAAAACCACTGTCAACCACAGCCAAAACACGACTAGCCAGCCGAACCAGGTCGAGTCACGCACGGTCAGCACGGTCGACCACACCGCTCCGATTTCGACAATGAACATCACCGGATTGCGCCACAGAGTCCGCGGATCGAGCTTGCGCAGCGCCTCAGGGAACGACTTGGCGAGCAGCGCAGGGTCGAGCAGCCCGCCCTGGACCCGGCCCGTCGGCGACGGCGGTTCGGTGCCTGCGGAGGGCTGGACGATGTGCAATTGGTTGTCCGGACGAGCTGTGGACAGCGACATGTTCAGTGGATTCCTTCGGCGAGGGGTCCAAGTGCCAGAGCAGGAAGAAAGGTCAGGGCGCACAGAAGTACCGTCACGACGGCAACCAAACCGACGAACTGTGGACGGTGAGTGGGCAGGGTCCCAGGAGATTCCGGCGTCACTCCCTGACGGGCCAGCGACCCCGCCAAGGCGAGCACCAGAAGCATCGGCAGGAATCTGCCGATCAGCATCGCAAGACCCAAAGCCGTGTTGTACCAGCTGGTGTTGACGGAGAGTCCCGCAAATGCCGAGCCGTTGTTGTTGGCCGCGGAGGTGAACGCGTACAGCACCTCTGACAAACCGTGTGGCCCACTGTTGGCCATGCCCGCGCGCTGACCCGGCAGTGCCATCGCAACGGCGGTGCCGACCAGTACCAGCAGCTCGCTGACCGGGAAATAGGCTGCCGCAAGCTTCATTTCGCGCGGAGTTATCTTCTTACCGAGGTATTCCGGTGTACGGCCGACCATCAACCCGGCGATGAACACCGTGATGACCGCAAGGATGAGCATGCCGTAAAGCCCTGAACCGACTCCGCCTGGCGCCACCTCACCGAGCTGCATGTTGAACAGCTGCATCAGCCCACCCAGGCTGGTGTAGGAGTCGTGCGCGGAGTTGACGGCGCCGGTGGAGGTGAGCGTGGTCGCATCGGCCCACACCGCCGAGTCGGTGATCCCGAACCGTTGCTCCATCCCCTCGGTGGCAGCTCCGGCTGCCGTCGGCACTGTTCCGTGGTGCGCGAGCTGGAAGAGCACCATGCCGCTCACGCTGACCATTGCGATGCTGCCCATGATCGCGGCGATCGCGTAGCCCTGCTTCTTGCTCTCAACCATGCGGCCGAACGTGCGGGGCAGCGAAAAACTGATGACGAGCAGCAGAAAATTCTCGATCCAATTCGTCCAGGCGGTCGGATTCTCGAACGGGTGCGCCGAATTAGCGTTGTAGAAGCCGCCGCCGTTGGTGCCGAGCTCCTTGATGGCTTCCTGGCTGGCGACCGGTCCTCCGGTGATCGTCTGCTGATTACCGGCGAGCGTGTTGACCACCTGATCGTGCAGGTGGAAATTCTGAATCGCTCCGCCGGCGATCAACACGACGGCAACGACCAACGAAATCGGCAACAAGATGCGCAGCGTGCCGCGCACCAGGTCAACCCAGAAGTTGCCCAGCTCAGTGGTTTTAGTTCGGGCGAAGCCGCGCACCAAAGCTATGGCAACCGCCATACCGACGGCGGCGGACGCGAAATTCTGGACGGCCAGGCCGGCCATCTGGACCAGATGACCTTGGGTGGTCTCGCCGGAGTAGGACTGCCAGTTGGTGTTTGTGACGAAGCTGACGGCGGTGTTCCAGGCCAGCGATGCCGTCATGGGTGTCGCCGGATCATGCAGATGCAGCGGCAGTCTGCCTTGCAGCAGTTGCAAGAAGAATAGGAACAAAACGCTGACCGCTGAAAAGGCCAGAACGCTGCGGGCGTAAGCGCCCCAAGGCTGTTCAGCTTTGGAATCGGCGCCGATGATGCGGTAGACGGCTTTTTCGACTCGCCAGTCACGGTCGCCGGTGTAGACGCGGTACATATAGTCGCCAAGCGGCACATGCGCAGCCACCAGTGCAGCCACGAGCAACGCGAAAAACGCAATGCCGGCTGATACGGTGCTCACCTAGAACTTCTCCGGAAGAAGTAGCGCCGCGATCAGATAAATGGCCAGTATGACAGCGAGCGCAAGGCCGATTGCGTTGTCATAGCTCATAGCCGTTCGAGAAGCCTCTGCGCCAAGCCCAAAAGGACGAAGACCCCCACCGTCACCACGACGTAGGCAACCACGGACATCTCTTCTCCGTTTCGCTCGCTGTTCAAAGTTGATGAGACTGACTGCCAGATGATCGGCGGGCAGCGTTGGGTAGTCCTCGACGATGGCGATCGAATCGAACCTAAGCGCCCTCCTGTGCGTTGTGCTTCATCGTTGACGGTTTATTTACGGACTCGGCGGTGACATTTACGGCTTCAGTTCACCTGACCGAAGGTCGAGTTTGTCACTCGATTCTCGCCCACAATCCCTCGCGATCCGCGTAACGAACCCGGGCCGGACAACGTCAACCTGCCTCGCTCGCCTGTTGGATTCGAGACTTGATGTCGTAGGGCAATATTTGCGCAGTAGCACCCGGAGTCCGGCTGACAACACGGGCTATTTTGTCCGCGGTGCGATCATGAAGCAGCCGGCCGAGCAGCGGCGAATATGTCCGACGCGGCAACAGTATGGTCACCTTTGAGTCGGGATAGTCCTCGAGCGTCTGCCTAACCATCTGTTGCGCGGCCCGAGAGAGGTGACGATCCGGGCAATCCACTACCTGCAAAAGGGTATCGCGCTCGAATTGCTCCCAGCGTTGCTGCAACCGCGCGGCGTGAGCCGGGTCCAGCTCGAAGTGCACTGCGGTCAGATCGTCCGCCTGCAGACTTTTGCCGTAGCTCAGCGCCTCGACTTCGGCGAGGTCGACCGAATCCACGAAGACGAACACCCGGTGTCGCGCATGCCTGGTGAAGTCAGGACGTTCGGTCCGAGACATCTCCAGAACTGACGCCTCAACGCGGTATTGGCGATTCAGCCGCATCAACGCGAACACCAGGACAGGGAAGACGACCACTATCAGCCAGGCGCCTTCGGTGAACTTTGCGACCGCGAAAATCCCCACCACTATCGTCGATAAGATTCCCGCGGACAAGTTCACTACGAGCTTCGATCGCCAACCGAGCCCGCGGTGCGTAAGGTGATATTTCGTCATGCCATAGCCGGCCATCGCGAATGCGCTGAATACGCCCATCGCAAAGAATGGCACTAACGCACTGACCTTGCCGCGAGTCACCAGCAGCAGCGCCACTGCCACCGCGGTCAACGTGATGATGGCGTTTGAGTAGACCAGGCGATGGCCGCGCTTCAACAGCGGCCGCGGCAAAAACCGGTCGCCGGCAACGAAACTCGTCAATGCCGGGAAGCCGTTGAAGCTGGTATTCGTACCGAGGAACAGGATTGCGGCGGTCGACGCCTGCAACAAAAAGTACAGGACATTCCCGATCACCCCGTTGCCGAAAACCGCCCGGCCAATGCCCGAAAGCATCGACGGATATTCGACGACATACGGGGTCGCATGGGTGACGTACTCGAGGTAGGCGACCCCAGCCAGCATGAACCCGAGGATGCAGGCTATCGCGATGAGAACGCGCCGCGCGTTGGGGCCCCGGGGCTCATGAAAGTTTTTGATGGTGTCGGAGACAGCCTCTACTCCGGTCAGCGACGTACCGCCGTTTGCGAACGCCCGCAGGAACACCAGAACCGATGCGCCCATCAACAGCCCGTTCCCCTGATGGACCGGCACCGCGCCCGTGATGTGTGCAGCATCATATTTCGGCAAGCCCCAGAAGATTTCACGAACGATGCCGGTGAAGATCAGCACCCCGATCATGACCACGAAGGCGTAGACCGGCACGGCGAAGGGAAGTCCGGCTTCCCGCAATCCGCGTAAATTGCCGTAACACATCAGGAGCACCACACCGATGGTGATTTCCAGGCTGTAGGGGCCCAGTGCCGGTATGGCCGAGGCTACTGCCACCGTGCCAGACGCGGCCTGCACCGCGACTGTGACCACATAGTCGATCAGCAGCGCCGCGGCGGCGATCTGCGCCACTCGAGGCCCGAAGTTCTCCCGCGCGACGATGTAGGAGCCGCCAACTCGGGTGTAGACCATGACGACCTGGGCATACGACGCGGCAACCAGCACCAGGATGAACAAGATGACACCGATGATCGGAAGCAGCAACACGAACGCGGCCAGCCCGGCATGTGGCAGCAGTTCGACCATGATTTGTTCAGGACCGTAGACGGTCGACGAGATTGCATCTGGTGAAACAGCCCCCAGTGCAACTGGATTCGACAACTTCTCATGTTCCAGCCGTTCGCTGGTCAGCGGCTTCCCGAGGAAGAACCGCTTGAATATGTCGGAAGAAGACGGTTTGATCGTTAACCGGTCCGCTGGTGTTGTCAGATCAGTTGTCACTCCACTCCCTTATCTAGCACCGGGCTGAGCGGAGCCATCATGCCGCTGAGAGCGTCGGCCGAGCCGTCAGAAAATATCGCGGAGTATCCGACCAGGCGGCCATGGCTGCTCCGTTCGCGGCGGGTCGACCCGCTCGACCGTGAAATATCTGCAAGCGCTGTACTAGTCGCCCTGGATGATGGGGACTGCAATGAAACTAGGCTTGGTCGAACGCCCGGCGCTTCGTCATTAACGGTTTCTTTACGGACGCGGCCGCGACGGCTGTGGGGTCGCTCCAGGTCACCGAGGCTTACCTACTCTGCTCGACGGTCGTGACGCACCAAGTGAAAGTGCGCCGAGGGCAACGGTGTTCGACAACTTCTCGTGATGAAGCTGGTCGGTGGCCATCGGCTTGCCGAGCAAAGGGGTCGCCTGATTGCCGATCAGCACCGCTGACCAGGCGTCACTCGAGGCGGGCCGCGGCTGAGTGTGAACTGCGCGTCTTAACGGTTTGACGGCGGTGTTCGTGTTGCGTCGAAAACGCCGGCATCAGCGCCGGTGGGGGCCGGCGCGTCCACTGTGGGCATGCAGACGCGGAACACGGTTTGACCCTCCGCGGATTCACCGGTGACGTGGCCTTGGTGCGCCCGGACAATCGATGCGACGATCGCCAGCCCCAGTCCGGTGCCCGTTTCACCGGAACGGGACTTGTCCGCCCGCACGAAACGCTCGAACAGGTGCGGCAGCAGCGCTTGATCGATACCAGGCCCGTCGTCCGCGACCGTCAACTCGGCGTAGGGCCGGTCGGACCGGGGGCGGTGCTCGACGATTCCTGTAGTGACCGTGACCCCGTGCGGAGTATGCACGCGGGCATTGTTCAATAGATTGCTCACCAATTGATGCAGCCGGTCACGATCACCGTGCACCCACACCGGGGCTTCGGGCAGTTGCTTGACCCAACGATGAGTCGGCGCCGCGACCGCGGCGTCGTTCACCGCGTTAAGGACGAGGTCGCTGAGGTCGACGTCTTCGGTGTCGAGGTCTTCGCCTTCCCCAAGCCTGGAAAGCAGCAACAGCTCGTCGACGAGCGACGTCATCCGGCGAGCCTCGGATTCGATCCGGGCTAAGGCGTATTCGGTAGTTGGAGGCAAAGCGGCGCTGTCCTGACGGGTGAGTTCGGCGTAACCTCGGATAGCCGTCAGCGGGGTGCGCAACTCGTGGCTGGCGTCGGTGATGAACTGGCGCATCCGGCGGTCGGATTCGGCCCGGTGGGCCAGCGCGCTATCGACGTTGTCCAGCAATCGGTTCAGTGTGTTTCCGACGATACCGACTTCGTTGTCCGGGTCGGTGTCACCTGAAGGCACGCGGGCTGTGATCCGTTGATCGCCATCGATGAGTGGCATCCTGGCGACGGTGGCCGCGGTCGCGGCCACTCGACGCAATGGACGCAGCGCGTAGCGCATCACCGACACCATGAGGCCGGCGGTGACCATCAGTGCGAGCACCAGAAGTATCGCAGCTGTGACGGTTCGGCTTCGGACGGTTCGATTGGCGAGGTTCGACGACACCCCGACGACAAGCCGGTCGCCGTTGGCGGCACGGCTGTCCACCCGGTAGGAACCCAGGCTGCCCAGATCTTCGCTGCGCGGCGGCCCGTCGGTCCACGGCTGCGCTTCGATGGCGGTGACCACGTCGGCGGGGGCGGGTCGGGGCTCGTCTTCAGAAAAGACCGCCGAGCCGATCACCTTACCGTCGCGCACGACGGCAACGAGGTTTCCCGGCGTCTGCCCGGTGAAGCTCAGCAACGCCTGGCCGACCGTGTGAGACCCGGGCAGCAGCGACGAACCCTCGACAGCGCGGTACCGTGCGTACGAGTGACTCAGCGCGTCCAGCGATTCCGCGACTTCGTTGTCGTTCATCGCGGTGACGTAGGTGTCCAAGCTGACCACGGACGCGACACCGAGAGCCACCAGAACGGCACTGACAACGGTCAGCACCCCTACCAGCAGTTGACCCCGCAGCGAACGTGGGCGCCGCCGAGACGTGCGCCGTTCCGCGGTCATTCCGGGGGTCTCAGCACATAGCCGACACCGCGCACGGTGTGGATCATCGCTTCGTTGTCGACGTCGATCTTCTTGCGCAGGTAGGAGATGTACAGGTCGACGATGCTGGTGCGCCCCGCGAAGTCGTAGTTCCAGACGCGGTCCAGAATCTCGGTGCGGTTGAGGGCACGGCGCGGATTGCGCATCAGATATCGCAATAGTTCGAACTCGGTTGCGCTGAGCGGCACCGGCTTACCTCCGCGGGTAACTTCGCGGCTGCCGGCATTAAGTGTCAGATCGCCCACCTTCAGAACCTCGTCGGCGGGCGCGGTCAGCTGGCTGGAGCGGCGGAGTAGGCCGCGCAACCTGGCGACCAGTTCCTCCAGACTGAACGGCTTGGTCATGTAATCGTCGGCACCGGCGGTCAGGCCGGTGACCCGGTCCATCACCGAGTCGCGCGCGGTCAAGAAGAGGACGGGCGTGTAAACGTCGGATTCGCGGACCCGGTGCAGGATCTGCAGTCCATCCACATCCGGAAGCATGATGTCGAGGACAAGCACGTCGGGCCCGACTTCATCGAACTTACTGACCGCTTCGCGTCCGTTGTGGGCGACTTCGACGGTCCATCCCTCGTAGTGCAGCGCCATCTTGACCAGGTTGGTCAGCGCCGGTTCGTCGTCGACCAGCAAAACCCTGATCGGCGATCCGTCCGGCCGACGGATACGCGGCAGCTGCCCGAGGATGGCCGGGCGGGGGCGCTGGTCGCGCGCTGACCCGGGAGTCGCCGTCATGTTCCTTCATTCTGCTGGGCGCACACGCAGTTGTCACGAAATTCATAGAGATCTCAAATGTGCGTGCAGATGAGTTCGGCTCCATCGGCACCCAGATATGCGTTTTCTATGCGTTGGATCGACACGCTTGATGTGTGCACCCGGCGCGAAAATACTGCGTTATAAAGCTGTTTGAACGAGAAGGGTTGTACCGGTGGTCGAAGCGTAACTGAAACCTATGCCTGCGAGCGCATTTGAACTTAGCGCGAGTAAGCGGCTTTACCAACCCGTTTGAACCAGCTTTCGTATGGAGATGAAATGACTTTTTTGACAACACAACCGGAGATGATGACCGTCGCCGCCGGTGACCTGGAAACGATCGGTGCCGCAGTGGACGCCGGGAATGCGGCTGCGGTGGCACCGACAACCGGGGTGGTTCCCGCCGCTTCCGACCAGGTATCAGCGTTGACCGCGGCGCAATTCGCGGCCCACGCCGCCAGCTACCAGGCGATCAGCGCGCAGGCCGCAGCGATCCACCAGGCCTTCGTTTCGACTCTCAGTGCCAGCGCCGGGTCCTATGCCGTCACCGAGGCCGCGAACGCGGCTGCGGCCGGCTGAACGGAAGACACCAGAAATGGATTTCGCAGCGATACCGCCGGAAATCAACTCCGCGCTCATGTATGCCGGCGCCGGCGCCGGTCCGATGTTGGCCGCCGCAACGGCCTGGGACCAGTTGGCCGCTGAACTGCACTTGCACGCAGTGTCCTACCGATCGGTGATCAGCGGGCTGACCACTGGCTCGTGGCAAGGGCCCGCCTCAGCGTCGATGGCGGCTGCGGCCGCGCCCTATCTGACGTGGATGACGGCCACCGCCGCTCAGTGCGAACAGGTCGCCAACCAGGCCACAGCCGCCGTGAGTGCCTATGAGAGCGCGTTCTCGATGACAGTCCCGCCGCCGGTGATCGCCGCCAATCGCGCGCAATTGATGGCGTTGGTTGCCACCAACGTGCTGGGGCAGAACACACCGGCGATCATGGCAACTGAGGCGCAGTACGGCGAGATGTGGGCACAGGACGCCGCCGCGATGTTCGGCTACGCCGGCACCTCCGCGGCCGCGGCGACGTTAATGCCTTTCACCCCGCCGCAGCCGAACAGCAATCCCGCCGCACTGGCCGGGCATGCCGCTGTCCTTGGCCACACCGCCGGCGCCGCTGCCGCAAGCCATGCGCAGACGATGGCGTCATCACTGTCGTCCGCGTCCCAGGCGGTTCAGGGCCTGGCGTCTCCGACGTCGGCGTCCGGGTTATCACCGATGGCGACGGGTAGCGCGACATCGGTGGCCTCATCGGCCGCCACGGCTCCCACCGGTGCACTCACCGGGTTGACTGGCGCGTCGACCAAGGGCGCCGCGACCGGTGCCGGCACCAGTTCGACGGCTGCGTCGACACTGGGGGGATTGTCCGGCCTTCTCGGTACCGGGACGAGCAGTTCGGGCGATGCTGCTGGGCTGGCTTCCGACGTGGCCGGCGTTGGCGCGGACGGGGTCGGATTGGGTGCTGACGCCGGCGGCCTCGGTACCGACTTCGCCGGTGTCGGACTGGATTTCCTCGGTGCGGACGAGCTGACCGAATCCGGAGGCTTAGGAACGCTCGGTAATCTCGGCGGCCTGAATCCGTTCGGCGGCGCCGGGGGTCTGGCGCCTTTTAGTGGCGTCGACGGCGCCGGAGCCGCCGCGGGGCTGGGCCAAGCCGGGTCGATCGGCGCACTGTCTGTCCCGCAGACCTGGGCTGACGTGACGACGGCGGGCAGCTGGACCGGGATGGCGGGGACGCAGCCGATTAACCCGGCCGGCGTTTTCCCGTTGCCGAGCAATAACTTCGGGGCTGTGCCATCCGTACCCACCGTGTCGACTGTGAATTCCGGGATGCCGACGAAGGTGTCGATGCCGAGCCTGGCCGGTCGTGCGGCGGACGCTGCTGTGCAGAAATTCGGGTTCCGTTCCACGATCATCCCGCAATCTCCGCTGGCCGGATAACCCGTCAGCTCACCAGCCTTGAAAAGCGCTGTGGCCGCGCACCTTTGAAGTGTGCGGCCACAACGGGTGGTGCTGTGGTGTGTCAGGCCCAGCTGGCGCCGACGGAGCTGTCGGTGCTGGCCATGTTGGAGCCGGCGGACTGCACCTTGGAGCCGTGGGAGTTGGCCTGCTCGTAGATGACCTGGAAGTTGCGGCCCAACTGGGTGATGAACTCCTGGCAGGCCACCGAACCCGAACCGCCCCAAAAGTCCCCGGCAGCCAGCACATCGCGCACGATGGCCTGGTGCTCGGACTCCAGCGAGGCAGCCTGGGCGCGGATGGTGGCGCCGTGGGAGTCGACGTCACCGAATTGGTAAGAAATGCTCATGGGTATCTAAATTCCTTTCGAGTAAAAGTCAGCGGGTCAGAAACGGTCAGCCGCGCAGCAACTGCTGAGAGGCCTGCTCTTGCTGCTCGTAGTTGTTGGCATCGCGGATCAACCCGTCGCGCACACTGTGCAGCATGTTCACAATGTTGCGAAACGCCTGATTCATCTGGCCCATGGTGTCGTAGGAGGTGGCCTGAGCGGTACCACTCCAGCCCGCGCCGGCGATGTTGACCGACGACGCCCACATCTTGCGGGCCTCGTCCTCGACCGTTTGAGCGTGCACATCGAACCGGCCCGCCATGGAGCGCATCGAGTTCGGGTCAGTCATAAAACGTGAAGGCATAGCTTGATTCTCCTTAATTGGAACAGCAGTAGGTGCGGCCCGGGCCGCGGTAGGTACAGCTTACGGCGCGACGATTAACAGCTTGCGTCAAACGTGTGACATGTGCTCCTCAACTTGTCATCCAACGCCGATCGGGCGTTGCATCACTATCGGCTTGACCCCGTAGCGCGGCGCGCCGAAGCCGAAGCCGCCGCGTCCGGCCGAGGCCATGGCCGGCATCCCGGCCGGCACCGTCGTCGTCACCGGCGCGCCGTCCGGCAGAACGCTCAAACCGCTGCCCTCCAGCACCGTGGTTCCGGCGCCCGCCGCCGGGGCCGGCCAGTTGGCCGGCACCGACAACCCGCCAACTGCGGACGATTCACCCATCCCGGCCAGTACCGGCGTCTCAGCCACGCCGCCAACACTGGCCGCGCCTGCTGCTGGGGCGACCGGGCTGACTGAGCCGGCCAGGACGCCACCGCTCAAACCGGCACCCAGGGCGGCGTCCGGGTTTGCCGCGGACGAGGAGGCTACGGTCGCATTGAACACGTTGGCGGTGGCGATCCCTTCCATCATGTTCCACGCCCCAGTGTCAGCTACCCCGTTGCCGACAGCTTGCACCAGGTTGTTGCTGAACAGGTCATCAAGGGTAGGCAGCGCAGCCGGCGCTGTAGTCGCCGCACTCAGCGGCGAGGAAAGTGACTGCATCGAGCCGGGCAAGCCGGAGATCAAACTCTGCAGGCCGGCTTGTGTGTTGCCGGTACCGGCTCCGGTGGTCGCCGCGGCTTGTCCGACGAGCCCGCCGGAGTTGGTGGCCGCCGCGGGCGCGGCCAGCGCCGGCAGCTTCGAGGTAGCCGCCGAGGAGCCCGCGTAGCCGTACATCGCGGCGGCGTCCTGAGCCCACATCTCGCCGTAGTTCGCTTCTGTCGCCGCGATCGCCGGAGTGTTCTGACCCAGAACGTTGCTGGCAACCAACGCCGCCAGTAGAGCACGATTGGCGGCGATCACCGGTGGCGGCACCGTCATCGCGAATGCCGTCTCATAGGCGGCGGCCGATGCCATGGCCTGCACGGCCGCCTGCTGAAGCTGCCCGGCGGTGGTGTGCATCCACACCACGTAGGGGGAGGTTGCCGCGACCATTGCCGCCGACGACGGACCCAGCCACTCGGTGCCGGTCAGTTCGGAAATGACCGATTGCGAGGAAGCCGCCGTGGTGGCCAATTCGGCGGCCAGGTTGTTCCAGGTGGCCGAGGCGGCCATCATCGGCCCGGCGCCGGCGCCGGTGTACATGCGTGCGGAGTTGATTTCCGGGGGCAAAGCTCCAAAGTCCATTTTCGTCATCTCACTTCGTTATCGGCTGATCAAGGAAAATCGCTGGACAGTCGACTTAGTTCAGACGACTGCAGGTTTCGGCATCACGGTGGGCTTTGCGCCGTAACGCGGCATGCTGCCCATACCGCCGGCTTTGCCGGCCGTGGCCATCGCCGGCATACCGGCCGGTACCGTGCTCACCGGGGCGGCTTCGGACGGGGCGCTGGCCCACCCGTCTCCGACCAACGTGGCAGGTGTCGTAGTGGCCAGCGGTGCAGCTTCGCCGGCCGCCCAGGCCGGTGGCACCGACAACTTGCCGACCGATGACGCACTGCCGGCGCTCGCCAGCACCGGCGCGGCCCCTGCACCGCCCAGACCGGCGGAGCCGGCCGGGAAGGCGCCGCTTGCGCCCACGTCGGACGCCAACCCGGTCGCGCCGGCGGTAGCACCGCCGGGGGCAATAACGCCCGGGGCGGCGCCGCCAAACCCGGGAAGAGTGCCGATGGCCGCCTGAGAGATCAGGTCCGACGCCGCGGCGCTGAAGTTCTGACCAGCGTTGATACCGAAGGCGAGAGTGCCGCCGGCGTTGGGATCGGCCGTGGGGGCACTTGCCGCCGAACCGAACAGTCCAGACAGCGGCGACGAACCGGCGGCGGCCTGGTTGGCAGTTTCAGCTTGCCCGTACGAACCGGCGTTGGTCCCCAGCGCGTTCGCCAACTGCTGATGAATCGCCTGAGCCTGGGCGCTGACCGACTGGTAGAGATTTCCGAATGCAGTGAACTGCGTCGCCTGCAGCGCCGACACCTCGTCGGCGGCCGCCGGAGCTATCGCTGTGGTGGGTGCTGCCGCGGCCGCATTCTGAGCGGCCATCCCAGAACCGATCCCCGCCAGCTTGGCTGCCGCGGCCGACAACTCCTCCGGCAGTGTCGTTACAAAAGACATAACTCCTCCTCATGCGAATGAACCGGCCCACCGAGGAGGGCCGGTCGTTGTGGCGCCCCGCTATCTGACTTCTTTGCGACCACTCCACAGTTCCCCTGGCAAGGTCCATAGTGATGGTTCGTTAACGAGTTCTTAACGACCGTCCCCAGGCTTTTTAACAAATTCCATGATGAGTGTCAGCGAGTGCACAGGTTGGAGCGCTTCAGCCGTTCGCAAAGGGCTGTTCACCGCCCATTCGCTCCTTGTTCGACGCGGACGGGCCCGGTGCCGTAGCTAGGCTCATCCGGAGACGTACGCGGCTCGCGCTCACGTCGGGCTCGACGGTGTGCTGCCGCGCTACCTCGACCGCCGAGCCCCCATAGCCCAATTGGCAGAGGCAGCGGACTTAAAATCCGTCCAGTGTCGGTTCGAGTCCGACTGGGGGCACCGCCGTCACGCGTGCGTTTCAGAGCAAATCAGTGCTGTCATTGCCCAGGTATTCGGCGGGCCGTCGCGATCAGCGGAATGATCCCGGCATTTTCCGAGCATCAGCGAAACGAGTCGGATGTCGTCGCCGCAATCGTTGGCAGAGCCGACCGAAGCCGAAGCCAGCCGGACCGGGCCGAAAGTCGCTCTTTTGTTACCGCCGTGAGAACGACGTAACACAGCGGTCATCGGCGGATTAGCCGTACAGGTCAGGCCCTTGGTCACCGACCGCGGCTGTGACATTGGACTCTCCTGGAAGGGACTTTGCTGAGGAAACTGGTATCTGAAAAATATTCTGTGGCAGCGGCCCGGCGGTTAGCGACAACAGCGTTGCGGCTAGTCATCGTCAGATAACGCGTCGCTGTGCAGTGCGCCGGCCAACGTCGATCGGGCCTTCTTTAAGCGCAGCCTGAGTTCACGGTGTGGACCGTCGGGGCATTTGTGAGATCGACCGGCTCTCCGCAGGCTTCTGGGTGGCTAGGCTCGGCCCGGACCTGCGCCGTCGGGCGTCGTCGACAATGAAGGCTGGTAACCGTGTGAAAGATCTGCGCAAGGTGGAGGGTTTCTCGATTGTCGCAGAGATCGGTGTGAACAACGGCCCCATCGGCGGCATGGCTGCCTTCGACGGCGGCAGATGTCTGGCAGTGACCAGTCGCAGCGGCGACAGTGTGTCGGTGATCGACACCGACGCCCGGACCGTTGTCGCGACCTTCGCTGGCACCCCGGAGCCATCCGCCATTGCGGTCGGCCAAGAACGCGCATGCGTCAGCACCGCGTCGGCGACTTACGACGCGATCGCGGTTCTGGACCTGCAAGCTCGGAGCGTCGCCGCGGTTCACCCGGTGATTTTCGCGGTGAACGATGTGGCGATCAGCCCCAACGCGGAGAAGGTGTACTGCAGCACGACCGCCAGCGGACTTGCCGAGGTCGCCGCGCTGGACACGACGACCGGTGCCGGCGACATGGTGGCGGTCTCAGCCGTGCCAGGCAGCACCGCGGGCAGCGTGCGGATCAGTCCCGATGGCGGGCAACTCTACGTCGCCGCGCACGGCCACAGCAGTGACCAGCTTGTGCTGCTGGACGCTCCGCAACTGCGCGTCACCGGTTCGGTCGAGATCGGCTCGCCGATTCGTGATGTCGCAGTGAGCCCGAACGGAGATACCGTCTACGTCGCGAGCTGCAGTCCGGACTTCGGCACCGTGCTCGACGTCGTCGACCCGCGCAGCGGCACGATCGCAGCTACCGCGAAGATCACGGGGATGGGCAAAATCGTGACGCAACTGGCCTCGAGCGCCGATGGTCAGCGGGCATACCTCGTCGATGAGCACGGCGTCACGGTGTTATCCACGCTGACGCTGGACGTCATCGGCACTCTCGACATCGGTGTTGCGCCGTCCTGTGTTGTCGAAACGGCGGAGGGAACTCGCCTTTGCGTCGCTGACTACGCAGGTGTGGTTACCGTGCTGTCGATTCCATCGATGGGTGCCCAAGACAGCACCGCCCACCAGGCGTGGGCTCTGCTCGATAGCGCGCCGGCCATGGCTTAGGCGCGAAGCCGGTTATGCACCGGGTGTCTCATCGAGGGCCGCGCGGAGTTAGCATTCGCGACTGAATGCGGCGATGCTGCGCCGAGGACTTAAAAGGCGGTACGTCGATGTACGGCACCATGCAGAACTTTCCATTGACCATCACCGGCATCCTGCGGCACGCCAGCGGTGTTCACGGAGCGCGCACCGTCACCACCGCGACCGGAGACGGCTACCGGCATTGCACCTACCACGACCTCGGCGGCCAGGCGGCGCAGCTGGCGCATGCCTTACGCGGTCTCGGAATCACCGGCGATCAGCGGGTAGCGACGTTCATGTGGAACAACCAGGAGCACCTGGCCACCTATTTGGCGGTGCCCGCGATGGGCGCGGTGCTGCACACCCTCAACATCAGGCTGTTCGCCGAACAAGTGGTTTTCATTGCCAACGAGGCCGAAGACCAGGTTGTGCTGGTCGACTCCTCACTGGCCACGCTGCTGGCCCCGGTTCTAGGTCAGCTCGACACTGTGCACACCGTGATCGCGGTCGGCGATCACGACATAGCGCCGCTGGAAGAATCGGGCAAGACGGTGCTGCGTTACGCCGAGCTGGTGAGCGACCAGTCAACCGATTTCGACTGGCCGGAGATCGATGAGAATTCCGCCGCTGCGATGTGCTACACCAGCGGAACCACCGGCAATCCCAAAGGCGTTGTGTACAGCCATCGTTCGAGCTACCTGCATACCATGGCGGTCTGTACCGCCAACGGGATCGGTATCGGCGCAGCCGACCGGGTGCTGCCCGTCGTGCCGATGTTTCATGCCAACGCGTGGGGTTTGCCGTACGCGGCGTTGATGGCCGGAGCCGACCTGGTGTTGCCGGATCGTCACCTGGGCGCTGCGGCAGTGATCGATATGGTCGAGAACCTGCGGCCGACGGTGGCGGGCGCCGTGCCGACCATCTGGAACGACGTCGTGCATCACCTGGAGCAGAATCCGGCGCACGACTTGTCGTCGTTGCGGGTGGTGGTCTCGGGGGGCTCGGCTGTTCCGGTGTCCCTGATGCGAACGTTCGAAGAACAGCATCGGGTGCAGATCCGGCAATTGTGGGGCATGACGGAGACCTCGCCGACGGCCACCATGGCCTGGCCGCCGCCGGGCACCCCGGATGACGAGTATTGGACGCTGCGTGCGACGCAAGGCCGACCGGTTTGTGGGGTGGAGACCCGGATCGTCGACGACAACGGCGCGGTGTTGCCCAACGACGGTGTAGCGGTGGGGGAGTTGGAGGTTCGCGGACCCTGGATCACCGGCTCCTACTACCGGGGACGGGACGAGTCGAAGTTCCAGTCAGGGTGGTTGCGTACCGGTGATGTGGGCCGAATCGACGCTCGTGGGTTCATCACACTGACCGACCGGGCTAAGGACGTCATCAAGTCCGGTGGGGAGTGGATCTCGTCGGTGGATTTGGAGAACTGCCTGATCGGTCACCCGGACGTCGTCGGGGCCGCCGTCGTCGGCGTTCCCGACGACCGTTGGCAGGAGCGGCCTCTGGCGGTGGTCGTGCTCAAAGAAGGCGCCGCCGCGAGTGCTGGTGATCTGCGAAAGTATCTGTCGGACAGGGTAGTTCGCTGGTGGCTGCCGGAGCGTTGGACGTTTGTCGACGAGATTCCGCTGACCAGCGTCGGCAAGTATGACAAGAAGGCGATCCGCTCGCAGCACGCCGAGAACGGTTATACGGTGACCGAGGTGCGCGACTGAGCGGTCGGGGCAGATCCGAGCGAACACGGCTGACGCGCAAAAGGAAGGTGTCGGTGAACCTACGGGTTGTGCAATGGGCCACCGGGTCGGTCGGGGTAGCCGCGATCAACGGCGTGCTCGAGCATCCCGAACTCGACCTCGTCGGCTGCTGGGTGCACTCAAAAGACAAAGTCGGCCGGGACGTCGGCGACATCATCGGCGCGGCGCCGATAGGGGTGACCGCCACCGACAGCATCGACGATGTGCTGGCGCTGGACGCCGACGCGGTGATTTACGCGCCGTTGCTGCCGGATACCGGTGAGGTCGTGGCGCTGCTGCGGTCGGGTAAAAACGTCGTGACGCCGGTCGGCTGGTTCTACCCGGGTGAAAAAGAAGCCGCCCCTCTCGAGGTGGCCGCACAGGCCGGCAACGCGACGCTGCACGGCGCAGGCATCGGGCCCGGCGCGGCAACCGAACTGTTCCCCCTGCTTCTATCAGTGATGTCCACGGGAGTGACTTACGTTCGCTCCGAAGAGTTTTCCGATCTGCGCACCTACGGCGCGCCCGACGTGCTGCGCCATGTGATGGGCTTTGGCGGGACACCGGACAGCGCGCTGAGTGGACCGATGCAGAAACTGCTCGACGGCGGATTCATCCAGTCGGTGCGGTTGTGCGTCGATCGGCTGGGTTTCTCTGCCGACCCGCAGATCCGCACCTCGCAGGAGGTGGCGGTCGCGACCGCGCCGATCGACTCGCCGATCGGTGTCATCGAGCCCGGACAGGTCGCCGGTCGCCGCTTCCACTGGGAGGCGCTCGTCGACGACGATGTCGTGGTACGAATCACCGTGAACTGGCTGATGGGACAACAGAATTTGGACCCGCGCTGGTCGTTTGGGCCCGACGGGGAGCGATACGAGATCGAAGTGCGGGGCAACCCCGACACCTTCGTCACAGTCAAAGGCTGGCAACCCGAAAGCGTCGAAGCAGGTTTGCTGAGCAACCCCGGGGTTGTGGCCACCGCAGCCCATTGCGTCAACGCAATTCCCGCGACCTGCGCTGCTCCACCGGGCATTCAAAGCTTCTTCGACCTGCCGTTGATCAGCGGGCGCGCCGCGCCGCGGCTGGCACGCTGATGTGTCGCCTTTTCGGCTTGCACGCCGGCACCGACGTCGTCACCGCTACTTTCTGGCTGTTGGACGCTCCGGACAGTCTCTCGGCGCAGAGTCGGCGCAACCCGGACGGCACCGGGCTTGGTGTATTCGACGACCACGGTCGGCCCGAGGTGCGCAAGCAACCGATAGCCGCTTGGCAGGACACCGATTTCGCGACCGAAGCGCAGGAATTGAGCGGCACCACCTTCGTCGCTCACGTTCGTTACGCCACCACCGGGGTGCACGCCGCGGTCAACACCCATCCCTTTCTGCAGGACGGCCGCGTCTTCGCACACAACGGCGTGGTCGAGGGTTTGGATGTGCTCGACGCGCGGCTGCGTGCGGTCGGCACTGCTGACCTTGTTCTGGGACAGACTGATTCGGAGCGGGTCTTCGCGTTGATCACCGCCTCGGTGCGTGCGCGTCACGGTGACGTGCAAGCCGGTCTGGTCGACGCAATGCGATGGCTGGCCGCAAACGTGCCTATCTATGCGGTCAACGTCTTGTTGAGCACCGCCACCGATATATGGGCGCTGCGCTACCCCGAGCCCAATGAGCTGTACGTACTGGACCGGCGCCGGGCCGCGCCTGATCGCGCATTGCACCTGCGAACGAAGCGAATATCGGCCCACTCCGAGCACCTGAAGAACAACCCGTCGGTGGTGTTCGCCAGCGAACCGATGGACGACGACCCGCAGTGGCGCCTCATCGCGCCGGGGGAGTTGGTGCACGTCGACGCCGCGCTGCAGGTCCGCAGCCAACAGGTATTGCCGCACCCGCCCGAACACCCACTGCGCCGCGCGGACATCACCGCCCAGACCGGGCACCCGTCGGCATCGGACCACAAGACGTGACAGCTCGACGTGCGCTGGTGCTGGCCGGCGGAGGGGTAGCGGGAATCGCCTGGGAGCTCGGCATCCTGCGCGGGATAGCCGACGAGTCGCCCACTGCCGCGCAGCGGTTGCTGGATTCTGACGTGCTCGTCGGAACTTCGGCCGGTTCCGCGGTCGCCGCCCAGCTCGGCAGCGGCCGCAGCATCGATGACCTGTACACCGGGCAGGTCTGCGAAACTTCCGCGGAGCTCGATCCCGGCATCAGTATCGAGGACATCACCGAGCTGTTCCGGGCCGCCCTGACCGAGCCGTTTGCGCCGTTGGCCCGGAAGTTGCAGCGCATCGGCGCACTCGCCTTGGCCAGTGAAACCGTGGCCGAACCGGTGCGCCGCGAGGTGATAGCCCATCGCCTGCCGTCGCACGACTGGCCGGAGAGGGAGCTGCGGATCACGGCGATCGACGTTGCTACTGGGCAGCGGGTGGTGTTCAGCCGAAGTTGTGGTATCAACCTGGTCGACGCGGTTGCCGCCAGCTGTGCAGTGCCGGGTGCATGGCCGCCGGTGACGATCGGCGACCGGCGATACATGGACGGTGGGGTGGGCAGCTCGATCAACCTGGACGTCGCCGCCGACTGCGCGGAGGCGGTGCTGCTGATACCCGCCGATGAGTCGGCCCCGTCCCCGTTCGGCTCTGGGCCCGCTGCCGAAATTGCGGCCTTCGCCGGTGCCGCAGAGGCGGTGTTCGCCGACGACGGCTCGCTGAGCGCTTTTGGAACCAACCCGCTCGATCCGCGCTGCCGGGTCGCCTCGGCGCAGGCCGGCCGGGCACAGGGCCGCCGCGAGGCCCGGGCTTTTGCGGCGTTTCTCGAGCATGCCGACAGACGGTGAGTCGCTCAGCCCTCTATCGTCGGCGTCGCCGGCTCTGTCGAACCGGCGCCAAGACCGTCCAACGCGCGGGCGGCCAGCACGCGGCCTGTCTCGATCACCTCGTCGGCACGGTGAAACTCCAGGCTGCGGCAAGCCGACCGCGGAATCTCGATGAGCAGGTCGGGCGGATAAGCGGCCAGCGTGTGACGTGCCAGCGCAGCCTGGGCGATGTCGATCGTGCGGTTCATCACCTCGAAGCTGCCCAGCTTGGGCGTCTCCCGCGGGTCCTCGGCGGCATCGACGGATGCTTCCGCGTCGGTTTCGTCGTCGAGATCAGGCGGCGATGCACCGAAACGGCTCAACACCGCCCGCGCGGTCGGCCGGTCCAGCAGGGCGCGTGCGCTGTTGGCGTCCAGCCACGCAGAAGTGCTGCGCACCACGCGGTTCAGCCAGTCGGTGGCCGGGTGGGTTTCCACGTCGCGCTCGGCGGCGTCGTCAGGTTCGCTGCCGCTCAAACTCACCGCGATGGTCAGGTCGGCGTTGACCGCGGCGATCGGTGCCATCGGCAACGGGTCGAGGATGCCGCCGTCGGCGAGCAGTCGCCCGTCGACCACATAAGGCGCAATAACTCCCGGTATGGCGATCGACGCGCGGACCGCCTCGTCGACCGGTCCGCGCTGCAGCCATACGGACTTTCCGGTGATCAGGTCAGTGGCAACCGCGGTGAAAGGGATCTCCAGTTCCTCGATGGTCACCGAGCCGAGGATGTCGCGTACCGCGTCGAGAATCTTGACCGCCCGCAGCACGCCCGCTGCGGTAATCGACGGGTCCAGCAGGCGCAGGACGGCGCGCTGGGTCAGCGACTTCGCCCAATCCGCGAAGTGGTCCAGTTTGCCGGCTGCCTGCAAGCCACCGACGAGGGCACCCATCGACGATCCGGCGATGCCGACCACGTCGTAGCCGCGCTCGTGTAGCTCGTCGATGACCCCGATGTGGGCGTATCCGCGCGCTCCGCCACTGCCGAGCGCAAGCGCCACCCGCGGCCGGGCGGCGCCGCTGATGGGACGAACCGCGTGAATCGGTGCGCCCAACGATTGCACGGGATCGGCGACGACCATCACTTCATTCTGCGCGTCACCGGATGGGGTCACGCAACCGCGGATCAGCGAGATGCCGCGGCGGAGCGCCTTTACTTTCCTCCGTGATCCGAACCCGCGCCTACTGCGGGCGTTACCCGCATTCGTTGCCGGCGGCCGCGCGCACCGCGACGATCACCGCCGCCTGCCGCGGCGGCGTCAGCCGCGCCCACAGCGTGTTGAACGTGCCCGCCCCTGGCGCAACGCCGGGCGCCTGCAGCGTCGCGAGATAGGGCTCGACCAGTCGTTGCGGGTCACCGCCGCGCCGGTCCATCCACAGCTTGGCGGCGCGGCAGGCCTGGCCATACTCTTCCTCGCTGGAGTCGGCCGGCGCGTCGACACGGGTCGTTACACCGCCGGCCGACACACCGATGCCGTTGCCGCGCGACCGCCCCGATGGTGATGCACCGTACGCTCCAGCCGACGATGTTGCAGCCGTGCTGCCTTGGCGGCCGGGCGAGCAACCCGCCGTTGCTGTCGAACCGACGGCGACCAGCACCACACTGCACAGCCCAACGAATCGCTCTACGCGCACGAGTGCCAATCTATGCAACACTTCATGCCGTGATGGAGGACATCTGCACGGGATCGTGTTGTCGCGCCTGAAGCGCAGCCGTTTCTGACCCGTCCGTCCATCCTTCCTGGAGTGCTGAGCATGGTCCTGGTAACCCCTGACGCCACATCCCTCACAACGTCCCCGCCGTCGCCCCCGCCGGCCATTCCCTTCGTCGCCGGGCCGACGCGGCTTCGGCTGCCCGACCTGCTGCACGCCACCGATCAGGCCGCCGACGAGGTGCTCACCGGGCACTACGACCACCTGCTGCCGCGGGGCGGATTTCCCGCCGCCGACCGCTGGTTCACCCGGATCCACGGTGACGAGGAAATCGACATCTGGCTGATCAGCTGGGTGCCCGAACGGTCTACCGAACTACACGACCACGGCGGGTCACTCGGGGCGCTGACGCTGCTGTCCGGTTCGCTCAACGAGTTCCGCTGGGACGGTTCGCGGTTGCGGCGTCGACAACTGGCCGCCGGCGATCAGGCGGGATTCCCGTTGGGTTGGGTGCACGACGTGGTGTGGGCACCGACCGGCACGCCGCCGATCCCGACGGTGAGCGTGCACGCGTATGCGCCGCCGCTGACGGCGATGTCCTACTACGAAGTCACCGAACGCGACACCCTGCGTCGTCGGCGCACCGAACTGAGCGAAGCAGCATTCACCCCATGACCAGCCGGATCGACGCCTTGCTCGACGGGGCGCGGGCGAAGCTGCGCCGTCTTTCCGCCGAGCAGCTGCCGGCCGCGCTGCGGGGCGGGGCGGTGCTCGTTGACATCCGCCCCGCCGCTCAGCGCGCCCGCGAAGGTAACGTCCCGGCGGCCTTGGTGATCGAACGCAATGTGCTCGAATGGCGCTGCGACCCGACCAGCGACGCCCGGGTGCCGCAAGCAGTCGACGATGATGTCGAGTGGGTGATCCTGTGCTCGGAGGGCTACACGTCCAGCTTGGCGGCGGCCGCGCTGACAGACCTCGGGCTGCATCGGGCCACCGACGTGATCGGTGGTTACCACGCCCTGGTTGCCGCCGGGGTGGTCGACGAACTGGGCGGGCGGCCCGCTGTCAGCGGTGGGTGAAGTTCGGCGGCCGTTTCGCGATGAACGCGGCCATGCCCTCTGACTGGTCATCGGTGGCGAACGCTGAGTGAAATAGCCTTCGTTCGTAGAGCAGTCCCTCGGCCAGGGTCGATTCGAATGCGCGGTTGACGGCTTCCTTGGCCATCCGGGCCGCCGACAGCGACATCCCCGCGATGGTCATGGCGACCTTCTTGGCTTCGGTGAGCAGCTCGTCGGCCGGCACCACCCGGGACACCAGGCCGCTGCGCTCGGCTTCGGCGGCGTCGATGCTGCGGCCGGTCAGGATCAGGTCCATGGCCTTGGCTTTGCCGATGGCCCGGGTCAGTCGCTGCGAGCCGCCCATTCCGGGCATGACTCCCAGCTTGATCTCGGGCTGCCCGAACTTAGCGGTGTCGGCGGCGATCAATAGATCGCACATCATCGCCAGCTCGCAGCCACCGCCGAGTGCGTGGCCGGCCACCGCGGCGATGGTCGGAGTCCGAACGGCCGCCAGTCTGGACCAGGGGGCGAAGAAGTCGGAGCTGAACACGTCGGCGAACGTTAAGCTCGACATCTCCTTGATGTCGGCCCCGGCGGCGAACGCCTTGGCCGAACCGGTGATGACGATGGCGCCGATCGCCGGGTCATCGTCGAATTCGGCTGCGGCCGTCGTCACTTCGGTCATCATCTGGCTGTTGAGCGCGTTGAGCGCCTGCGGGCGATTCAGCGTGATGGTGCCGACGCGTCCGTCCCGGTCAACCAGAATAGTTTGCTTAGTCATCAGCGCCGCTCCTCCTCATCGCTTCGCTCTGCATCGTCGCCGGCGGGTCATCAGCGCCGCTCCTCCTCATCGCTTCGCTCTGCATCGTCGCCGGCGGGTCATCTGCGCCGCTCCTCCTCATCGCTTCGCTCTGCATCGTCGCCGGCGGGTCATCTGCGCCGCTCCTCGAAAGTCAGGTCCGGGTCTGCCGGTGCGAAATACGCTTCGACGTCCGCCGCGCTGACCTCAGGCAGTGATCGAGGGGACCACTGCGGATTGCGATCCTTGTCGACCAGCTGGGCCCGAATGCCTTCCACCAGATCGTGTGAACGCAGCGAGCCGCACGACACCCGGTACTCCTGCGTCAGCACGTCTTCCAGCGTGTCCAGCTTCGCGGCGCGGCGCACCGACTCCAACGTCACCGACAACGAAACCGGTGAGCGGCTGCCGATCAGATTGGCGGCGTCGTTGGCCGGCCCGGCGTCGTGACCACGTAACGTCGCCACGATCTCGGCAACGGTTTCGGCGGCAAAACAGTCGTCGATCCACTCTCGTTGTGCGACAAGCTGGCTTGTCGGTGGTTCGACGGTGTGCTCGGCCAGTGACTGCTCGACGCCGTCGGTGACGATCGCGCGGGTAAACGCCTCGAGATCGTCGCGCGGCACGAAATGGTCGGCAAAGCCCAACGCGATGGCGTCGGCACCGGAAAACGGTGCTCCGGTCAGCGCCGCGTGCAACCCCAGCGACCCGGGCGCCCGCGACAGCAGGTAGGTCCCGCCCACGTCGGGGATGAAGCCGATGCCCACCTCAGGCATCGCCATCTTCGTCTTGTCGGTTACCACCCGGATGCTCGCGTGAGCGCCCACCCCGACGCCGCCTCCCATGACAATGCCGTCCATCAGCGAGATGTAGGGCTTGGGGAACCGGCCGATCTGCGCATTGAGCAGATACTCGTCGTACCAGAATTTGCGCGCCGCGGCTCCGTCGGAGCGGGCGCTGCGATAGATCGCCACCACGTCGCCGCCGGCGCACAGACCGCGTTCACCGGCGCCGTCCAGCACCACCGCGCGTATGCCGTCGTCGCGTGCCCAATCGGTGAGGACCGCACTCAGCGTGGTCACCATCGTCTGGTTCAGCGAGTTGATCGCCTTCGGCCGGTTGAGCGTCACGACGCCGACGCCGTCGTCGACGCGGGTCAGAATCTCTGGAATGTCGGAGGGTTCGCCCGTCACGCCCGTACTCCCCTCGTCGACGTCGTCGCCCAGACCGCACGACTTGAGCTAGCAATTTAGATCGTTATCCACTCGGCGGCGTCCGCGGGTAAGGTTTAGCCGGCGAGCGGCCCGGAAACTGCTTATCCAGTGAAGCGGAAGCGGGAACCGAGTCGCGTGATTGATCGTTGACCAGTTGTTACAGCTTTGAGTGACACACTAGAGAGGATCCGACGGTGCGGGAGACTAGCAACCCGGTATTTCGTTCGCTGCCCAAGCAGCGCGGCGGATATGCGCAGTTCGGCCCAGGCCTTGCCGGCGCCGCGACCCAGCAGGCATATCAAACTGACCCCTACGCCGCTCCTTACCAACAGGATCGGCGGTCCGGTGTCAGCCGTCCACTGACCATCGACGATGTCGTCACCAAAACTGGCATCACGCTTGCGGTGTTGACCGCTTCCGCGGTGGTCTCCTACTTCCTGGTGCGGGGTAACGAGGCGCTGGCCACGCCGCTCAGCTTGATCGGCGGGTTAGGCGGTTTTGCCGTCATTTTGATCGCGATTTTCGCGCGCAAGCAGGACAGCCCGGCGCTGGTGTTGACCTACGCGGTGCTCGAGGGATTGTTGGTCGGTGCCATCTCGTTCGTGCTGGCCAACTTCACGGTGTCCTCGGCTAACGCCGGATCGCTGATCGGTCAGGCAGTCCTGGGTACCTTCGGGGTATTCTTCGGGATGCTGGTCGTCTATAAGACCGGCGCCATCCGGGTCACTCCCAAGTTCACCCGGATGTTGATTGCCGGCATGTTCGGTGTGCTGGCTCTGATGTTCGGTAACTTCGTGCTGGCGATGTTCGGTGTCGGCCACGGCGAGGGCATGGGGTTGCGCAGCGGCGGACCGCTGGCCATCATCTTCTCGCTGGTGTGTATCGGCATTGCCGCGTTCAGCTTCTTGATCGACTTCGATGCCGCCGACCAGATGATCCGCGCCGGGGCGCCGGAGCGGGCCGCGTGGGGTATCGCCTTGGGCCTGACCGTCACCCTGGTCTGGCTCTACATGGAGATCCTGCGCCTGCTCAGCTATCTGCAGAGCGACTGACCTCAACCAAGGAAAAGCCGGCACGTGCACGTGCCGGCTTTTCCGTACCCTTACGTCAGCTCAGACGCTCGATCACCATCGCCATGCCCTGGCCGCCACCCACGCACATCGTTTCCAGGCCGACGGCCTTGTCGTGCGTAATCAGGTTGTTCAGCAGTGTGGTGGTGATCCGGGCGCCGGTCATGCCGAACGGATGCCCCAGGGCGATCGCCCCACCTGACACATTCAGCTTGTCCTCGTCGATGCCCAGCTCGCGGGCCGAGCCCAGCACCTGCACCGCAAAGGCCTCGTTGATCTCGAAAAGATCGATGTCGTTGACGGACAAGCCGGCTCTGGCCAGCGCCTTCTTCGTCGCCTCGATCGGTCCCAGTCCCATGATCTCCGGGGACAGTCCGGACACTCCGGTGGCCACGATGCGAGCCAGCGGTTTCAAGCCGAGCTCTTTCGCCTTGGTGTCGCTGGTGATGATCACCGCTGCCGCACCGTCGTTCAGCGGGCAGGCGTTGCCGGCGGTGATAGTGCCGTTGGGTCGGAAAACCGGCTTGAGCTGACTGACCTTCTCGTAAGTGGTGCCCGGTCGCGGGCCGTCGTCCACTTTGACCGAGCTGCCGTCGGGCAGGGTGACCGGCTCGATCTCGCGTTCGAAGAACCCGCTCTTGATGGCCTCTTCGGCGCGGTTCTGACTCCGCACACCCCAATGGTCCTGGTCTTCCCGGCTGATGCCGGTCAGCAGCGCGACGTTTTCCGCGGTCTGACCCATCGCGATGTAGATGTCGGGCAATGACCCATCGGTACGAGGATCGTGCCATTCATCGGCGCCGGTCGCCGCTTCGGTCGAGCGTTCCTGGGCCGGCTCGAACTTCGGGTTCTTGGTGTCCGGCCACGAGTCGGAGGTGCCTTGGCCGAAGCGGGACACCGTCTCCACGCCGGCGGAGATAAACGCGTCACCTTCGCCGGCTTTGATCGCGTGAAACGCCATCCGGGTCGTCTGCAGCGACGACGAGCAGTATCGGTTGACGGTGGTGCCTGGCAGGAAGTCGTAGCCGAGCTCGACGGCGACCACCCGGGCGATGTTGAACCCGGACTCGCCGCCCGGTTGACCGCAACCCAAGATCAGGTCGTCAATCTGATGGGGGTTGAGTTCGGGGACCTTGTCCAAGGCGGCGCGCACGATCTGGGCTGCCAGGTCGTCGGGCCGGATGGTGGCCAGCGATCCTTTGACGGCCCGGCCAATCGGTGAGCGGGCTGTTGACACGATGACGGCTTCCGGCATTGATGCTCCTTTCCGGGCGCCTGTCGTCCCGGCGTGACGTAAACCGGGTGATCAGGCTTCGACTCGGGCAATTCAATCTAGCCGCTGGTCGGCAAGACGACCGGAGCAGGCACCCCCGTCGTGGGTCGACGCCACAGCCGCGACATGATGCTGAGCCGCAGACGGCCGGGCCGCGGCTCCGCCGTGAGCGACGGTGCGGACTGGTAAAGCGCCTCAGCGGCGTCTTTCTCACCCAGCGCACTACACAGCGCGGGCAGCATTTGACCGGCGACCAAGGCGTAGCCGGTGGCCGACGGGTGGTACTGGTCGTCGGACAACAACTCTCCGGCGGCGTGCCGGAGCTGCGGTGCCATCAAATCTGCTAGCGGCACCGGCACTCCGCCGGCGGCTCGAACCGCGACAGCCTGGGCTCGCGCCAGCCGCAGACCGCGGGCGCGGGTCAGCCAGCGCAGCGGTTGCGGGATTGCGGTAACGATCCCGAAATCGGGGCAGGTGGCCACGACCACCACCGCGCCGCTGTCCCGTAACCGCCGAACAGCTGCACCGAGCCGCGACGCCGACGGACCGATGCCGTTGACCGCTGTGATGTCGTTGGCGCCGATCATGATGACCGCCGCGTCGGGCGGCGGCCCCGCCACGAACATCGCGTCGACCTGACCGGACAGCCCTTTGGAAGTGGCGCCGACGATCGCCTTGGTGCTCAGCCGGATCCGCTTACCCGTCTGGTCGGCCAGCCCGCGCGCCAGCAGCACGCCCGGAGCTTCTTCGGTGTCGGTGCAGCCGTAGCCCGTCGCAGTCGAGTCGCCGAACGCCATCAGGTGCACATCCACCGGGACGCCCCGCTGCCAGCGTTCCACCGGCCCACCACCCGGGCTGTACACGCCGTCGGCCCGCGGGGGAACAGCCCAAGTCTTGGGTATGACGCTGCGCGCCTGTTGCGCTTGTCCGATCAGCAAGTTGCGCGCGCCGACATAAGCGGTCCCGGTCGACGCAAGCGCTCCCGCTGCGGCCAGCGCGATCGTCGATCGGCGCGGCGCACGTATGCCCACGTGCCACAGTTTAGGGTCCCCTGAATAGCTTTGATCTGTTAGCCGCCCGCAACGCGGTAACGGAGCGGACCAGAAGGCATAACGATTGAGACTCTTTGAATCTTGAAACTTCTACACGTGTCAAGCTAAGTTTGCGAGGTTGGCTGAGAAGCTGGAAGGGTATCCTGCTTCGCGTTGGGGTACAGAATGCTTGCTCCGCTACTTCGTCTGCATGACTACAACGACGTAGGAAGTGTTGAGCATGACCGCAACAGTCGAGCCGTTGGGCTCCCCTAAAGCGATTGACTATCGGCTCCGGGCGCACAAAACCGTCCGGGCGCGAGGTTTCCCAGCCAGTGACGGCGTTCCGGTGCAGGTGTGGGAATCCGGTCCCAGCCTGCCGGCCCGGCTGACCTGGATGGTCTCCCGGCTCACCATCCGACCGGCTCTGACCTTCGGCAGCCAAGTACCGAGTTTCCCCTGGCCGTTCGGCCTGATCGACTTCGCCGCGCGATTCTTGCTGCCCAGCCCGGGCACGATACGCGCGACGATTCGGCTGCCGCACGCCACCGCGCAGCTGGTACGCGCCCCCGGGGTGCTGCCGGCCGACGGTCGCCGACGGGTGGTGCTGTACCTGCACGGCGGTGCGTTTCTGACCTGCGGCGTGAACTCACACAGCAGGGTGGTCAACGCGCTGTCGCGGTACGCCGACTCACCGGTGTTGGTCGTCAACTACCGGCTGATCCCAAAACACTCGGTTGGGATGGCCGTCGACGACTGCTACGACGCCTACCAGTGGCTGCGGGGCCGCGGATACGGTCCCGAGCAGATCGTGCTGGCCGGTGACTCCGCCGGCGGTTATCTGGCGCTGGCGCTGGCGCAGCGTCTGCAACAGGAGCACGCCGAACCGGCCGCCCTGGTGGCGATGTCGCCGCTGCTGGAGCTGGCCAAAGAACCCAAGCAGGCGCACCCGAACATCCACGCCGACGCGATGTTTTCGGCGAAGGCGTTCGACGCGCTGATCGCGCTGGTTTCCAGCGCCGCCGCCAAGCACATCGTGGACGGGAAGCCTGAAGAGCTTTACGAGCCGCTCGAACACGTCGCAGCGGGCCTGCCGCGGACACTGATTCACGTGTCCGGATCCGAGGTGCTGCTGCACGACGCGCAGCTGGCCGCCCGACGGCTCGCCGAGGTCGGGGTGCCGGCCGAGGTGCGCATCTGGCCCGGTCAGGTCCACGACTTTCAGCTCGCCGCCCCGGTAGTTCCCGAAGCCAAGCGCTCATTGCGGCAAATCGGCGAGTACATCCGCGAAGCCACCGGTTAGTCGCCTCGGGGTGCTGCCCTGGAGTGGCTGCGCGGGACGGCAAATGGCCTGAGACGATGGATGCATGCGGATCGCGCGGCACATCAGTGAACTCATCGGCAACACTCCTCTGGTTCAGCTGAACTCCGTTGTCCCCGCGGGGAGCGCCACGGTGGCGGCCAAGGTCGAATACTTCAATCCAGGTCTGAGCTGCAAGGACCGGATCGCGGTCAAGATGATCGACGCCGCGGAAGCCAGTGGCCGGCTCAAGCCGGGCGGCACGATCGTCGAGCCCACCTCCGGGAACACCGGTGTGGCGCTCGCGATGGTGGCCCAACACCGCGGCTACAAGTGCGTCTTCGTCTGCCCGGACAAGGTCAGCGAGGACAAACAGAACGTGCTGCGCGCCTACGGCGCCGACGTCGTGGTGTGCCCGACCGCCGTCCCGCCAGATCACCCGGGCAGCTATTACAGCGTTTCTGACCGGCTTGTCGGCGAGATCGAGGGCGCTTGGAAACCCGATCAGTACTCCAATCCGGAAGGCCCGGCGAGCCACTACGAAACCACCGGCCCGGAGATCTGGGCTGACACCGACGGCAAGGTCACGCATTTCGTGGCCGGCATCGGCACCGGCGGCACCATCACCGGTACCGGTCGCTACCTCAAGGACGTCTCTGGTGGGTCGGTTCGCGTCGTGGGCGTCGACCCGGAGGGCTCGGTGTACTCCGGGGGCACCGGCCGGCCCTACCTCGTGGAAGGCGTCGGTGAAGATTTCTGGCCCGCGGCCTACGACCCGAGCGTGCCCGACGAAGTCATCGCGGTGTCAGATTCCGATTCGTTCAACATGACCAGAAGGCTCGCCCGTGAGGAAGCCATGCTGGTCGGCGGGTCCTGCGGGATGGCGGTCGTGGGCGCGCTGACGGTGGCCGAGACGGCCGGGCCGGATGCATTGATCGTGGTGCTGCTGCCCGACGGTGGCCGCGGGTACCTGTCGAAGATCTTCAACGACGCGTGGCTGTCGTCGTACGGGTTCTTGCGGAACCGGCTCGACGGGTCGGTCGAACAGCCGTCGGTAGGGGACGTGCTGCGCCGGAAATCCGGCGCGCTGCCTGATCTGGTGCACACCCATCCCTCCGAGACGGTGCGTGACGCGATTGGCATCCTGCGCGAATACGGGGTGTCGCAGATGCCGGTGGTAGGCCCTGAGCCGCCGGTGATGGCCGGTGAGGTGGCCGGCAGTGTGTCCGAACGCGAGCTGCTGTCGGCGGTGTTCGAGGGCCGTGCCAAACTGGTCGACGCCGTCGGATTGCACATGGGCCCGCCGCTGCCGTTGATCGGATCCGGAGAATTGGTGGGCGCGGCCGCCAAGGCGTTACGGGAGTGGGACGCTTTGATGGTGGTCGAACAGGGGAAGCCGGTGGGTGTGATCACGCGCCACGACCTGCTCGGTTTTCTGTCCGACGGAGCACCGCGACGGTAGCCGGCCGGGTCAGGGGCAAATTAGGTCATGCAACCAAGGCGGAGAGCTTTAACAAGCCGACCGGCCACCGCGGCCCTAATTGGGCAGCGTCTCCGTGCGCCGGCGCTCGTTGCCGCCGCCGCAGTGTTGGTGTGCGCGGGTGTGTGGCTGTGCGATCCGACCACCCCGGGCGGTCTGCTGCCGGTGTGCCCGACGAAGTCGATGTTCGGCCTGGACTGTCCCGGCTGTGGCAGCTTGCGCATGCTGTACGCGGTCTTGCACGGCGATCTGCGGGCAGCGGTGAGGTACAACGCCTTGACCCTGGCGGCGCTGGTGCTGGCGGTGCCGGTGTATGCGGTCTGGACCTACGGACGGGCGCGGGACCGGCGAATTCTGCGCTGGGACGGCCTTGGCTGGCCGGTGCCGGTGGCGGTCCTGGTGACATCGGCCTGGTTCGTGGTGCGCAACTTGCCGTTCAGTCCTTTCACCGCATTGCGGGTATGAGACAGTCCCAGCGATGACCGAGCAACCACCGACCGGCGACTATCCGCCACCGCCGTCGGGCAACTATCCACCACCGCCGTCCGGGAACTTCCCGCCGCCTCCTCCCGGATCGGGGGGCCGGGCCCTCGGCAGAACCATCGATATCCCCGATGTCGGACCGGCCCGAGTCGCGAGCATCTGGCAGCGGTTCCTGGCCCGACTGATCGACTCGTTGATCTACCTCCTCGTCTACGGGCTCGTCGACTTCCTCGACGTTGCCAGCATCACGTCGCTGGGCGCTCCGAAGGCACGTACAGTCACCGACTCCTATGGCAACACCGTCACCGAGCTGTCCGGGCCCGCAGTGCTCGGGCTGTCCGCGGCCCTACTGACCGGGGCGGCGATCGCGATCGGATTCGGGCTGGTCTACGAGTGGCTGATGGTGGGCTTGCTCGGGGCGACGCTCGGTAAGCTTGCGCTCGGCATCAAGGTGGTCAACCAGAGCAGCGGCGCGGCAATCGGGCTCAGTCAGTCCTTCGTCCGGGCGGTCATCCCGTTCCTGGGCGGGTTGTTGTGTTACGTCGGAGCTTTGCTCGTGTTTGTTTCCCCGCTGTTCGACCGCTCGGGCCGGCTTCAGGGTTGGCACGACAGAGCCGCCAACGATGTGGTGGTGAAAGCTCGCTGACCGGCTCGCATCGGACGCTTCACTAGGCTGGTCGGCGATGAGTCAACAGCACAGCGCGGCCGGCGACAGCGGTCACCACGGCGGACTGTTTACCGGTCTGTCCACTAAGGCAATCCATGCCGGCTATCGCCCTGACCCGTCTACCGGTTCGGTCAACGTCCCGATCTACCCCAGCAGCACCTTTGCCCAGGACGGGGTCGGGCATCTGCGCGGCGGGTATGAATATGCGCGTTCCGGTAATCCGACGCGCGCCGCCCTGGAAGCACAATTGGCCGCTGTGGAGGCGGGCGGGTTCGGCCGGGCTTTCAGCTCCGGGATGGCGGCCACCGACTGCGCTTTGCGGGCGTTGCTGCGGCCAGGCGATCATGTCGTCATTCCCGACGACGCCTACGGCGGCACCTTCCGGCTGATCGACAAGGTGTTCAGCCAGTGGGGCGTCGAATATACGCCGGCAGCGCTATCCGACCTCGACGCGGTTCGCGGCGCGCTCACCACGCGGACCCGACTGATCTGGGCGGAGACACCGACCAATCCGCTGTTGTCGATCGCCGACATCGCAGCACTCGCCCAGCTTGCCGCTGAGTGCCCGGCCAAGTTGCTGGTGGACAACACCTTCGCCTCACCGGCTCTGCAACAGCCGTTGACGCTGGGCGCCGATGTGGTGCTGCACTCGACCACCAAATACATCGGTGGGCACTCCGACGTGGTTGGCGGCGCGCTGATCAGCGATGACGAAGAAGTCGACGCCGCGATCGGCTTCCTGCAGAACGGGGCCGGCGCGGTGCCGGGTCCGTTCGATGCGTATCTGACGATGCGCGGCTTGAAGACGTTGGTGTTGCGGATGCAGCGGCACAGCGAGAACGCCGCCGCCGTCGCCGAATTCCTGGCCGGCCATCCGGCGGTTCGCACCGTGCTCTACCCCGGCCTGCCCAGCCACGCCGGCCACCAAGTCGCCGCCAAACAGATGCGAGGCTTCGGCGGCATGGTGTCAGTGCGCATGCGGGACGGACGGGACGCCGCCGAAAAATTCTGTGCGGCAACCGAAGTGTTCATTCTGGCGGAGTCGCTGGGCGGGGTGGAATCGCTGATCGAGCATCCGGTCGCCATGACGCACGCCTCCACCGCCGGCTCGCAGTTGGAGGTTCCCGAGGACTTGGTGCGGCTATCCGTGGGTATCGAAGACGTCAGCGACCTGCTCGCCGACCTCGGTCAGGCCCTCTCCTAACGGCGCGGTTTCCCCAGCGCGATCAGACGCAAAGTCCTCCCGACACGCCGCGTTTGGTGTGCTTTTGCGTCTGCTCGCGGGGGGAAGGTGGGCGGCACAGAGTCAGCTCAACGCTTCGCGTAACGCCGCGGTCGTCACCGCCAGGTTGACTTCGGCGAGGTTTGGCTCGGACTCCGAGACCCAGCTGCCGCTGGCGATGTCGCCCGCGCGGTCACGCACCCAGTCCCAGCCGCGTTTGTCCAGGCTGAAGATGGCGTCCAGCCCGTTGACGGCGTGCAACAGCGAAATAGTCGCCGCGGTGCTCGGGTCGGGGCAGTGCTGGTCGAACAGCGCGGCCGTCAGTGCCGAACGTATTTGCGCCACCCGGCTGCGATGTGTCAGCGGCCAGGCGCAGGGTCGCTTGAAACCCCGGCTTCGCAAACGGATCTGCTTGATTTGGCCGCTGCGCTCGAGTTGGCAAAACACTGCGGGCGGAGTATCGCGTCGCAGTTTGGCGATCGCCGCGGCGGGGGTGACGGGCCGTCGCCGCAGCAGCTGCAGCGCGGGCGCCAGCACCGGATCTTGGGGATCGGGTCCACTGAGCACCACCAGACGCCCGGTTTCGACCGGTTCACTGTCCACCGCCGGACGAATCCGGCAGGCGTGCGCCAAGTCCAGCAGGGCGGCAGCGGCCAGGACCCGGTCGCGGCGCGACCGGTCCAGCCCCGGCTGCGCGGACGCGTTGTCCAGCAGCAGCAGAAGCAGATTCTCGGCTATGCGCGCCATGAGCTGACCGACCCAGTCCCGGAGACTAAGCCGCTGGCTAGGAGTGGTAGGGCTCCGCGCTGACCAGTGTCACCTCGACGGTGTTGCCGCTGGGAACGGTGTAGCTGCGGGTCTCGCCCTCCTTGGCGTCGATCAACGCGCCACCCAGGGGTGAGTTGGGGGAGTAGACCTCCAACTTGCCGTCGTTGACGCCTTCCTGACGGGTCGCGATCAGAAACGTCTCGGTGTCCGATTTGTCGCCGTTGTAGTAGACCTTCACCACCGAGCCCGGCAATGCGACGCCGGACTGCTTGGGCGCCTCGCCGACCTTGGCGTTGTTGAGCAGCTCCTGCAGCTGACGGATCCGCGCTTCCTGCTGCCCCTGCTCTTCGCGAGCTGCATGGTACCCGCCGTTTTCGCGCAGGTCGCCTTCCTCGCGTCGGTCGTTGATCTCCGCGGCGATGATCGGACGATTGGCGATCAGCTGGTCGAGCTCGGCCTTGAGTCGGTCATGTGATTCCTGGGTCAACCAGGTCACCTGAGTATCCGTCATTGCGTCGCGCTCCTCGTCTTGTTGTTTCCGCGGTAATCGCGGTGGGATCGTTCAGCCACAGTCGGCCGGTTCGCCCGGCAGGCTGCGTGCGCGCCCCGTCGTGCCGCTGGTTGCCGCCCGGCGGTCGGCATACCCGCTAATGCAGCAATACACGGTTCCACCAGGAACCGTGCACCGAATGAGCGTACCACCGCCGGACCCGCTCAATTCGTGTTTTCGCAGTTCGCCGTTTATGACGCGGTTGCCCCACACCGCCCCGCGCGGGTATTGGCGATCGGCGACGCCGACCACTCTTACCTCTCGGTGCACGAATCACGTGGGCCGCGGGATGCAACGATGAGAACTGGAACACTATGGCCACCCAGCCCCAAGAGCAGACGGACAGGGAGCACGTGAGCGAGTTGCGCTTGATGGCGATCCATGCCCATCCGGACGACGAGTCCAGCAAGGGCGCGGCGACCCTCGCGCGTTACGCCGACGAAGGTCATCGCGTGCTGGTGGTCACGTTGACCGGCGGTGAACGCGGCGACATCCTCAACCCCGCGATGGATCTGCCTGAAGTGCACGGCCGGATGGCGGAGATCCGCCGTGACGAGATGGCTAAAGCGGCGGAAATTCTCGGTGTGGAACATGTGTGGCTGGGTTTTATCGATTCCGGACTGCCCAAGGGCAACCCGCCGCCACCGTTGCCGGAGGATTGCTTCGCTCAGACACCGTTGGAGGTGGCAACCGAGGCGCTGGTGCGGGCGGTGCGGGAGTTCAAGCCGCACGTGATGACGACCTACGACGAGCACGGCGGCTATCCGCATCCTGATCACATCCGATGTCACCAGGTGTCGGTGGCGGCCTATGAGGCGGCCGGCGACGATCGCCTGTTCCCCGACGCCGGACCGGCGTGGTCGGTGGGCAAGCTGTACTACAACCACGGCTTTCTGCGTCAGCGCATGCAGATGCTGCAAGACGAGTTCGCCAAGCATGGCCAGCAAGGGCCGTTCGACAAATGGCTGAAGCACTGGGACCCCGGCCACGACGTCTCTGCCACCCGGGTGACCACCCGGGTGGAGTGCTCGGCCTACTTCTCCCAACGCGACGACGCGCTGCGCGCGCACGCCACCCAGGTCGACCCCGACGGGGACTTCTTCGCCGCGCCGATCGCCTGGCAGCAGCGGCTCTGGCCGACCGAAGAATTCGAGTTGGCCCGCTCGCGGGTGCCGGTGACGCTGCCGGAAACCGACCTGTTCACCGGAATCGGGGACGACTAGTGCACCGGATCATCCTGGCCGCCAGCACTGTCCTCGCCGACGACACCCCTCGGCGTACCGGACCAGACTTCGGCAAAGCCAGTCCGCTGGGCCTGCTGGTGGTGGTGTTGCTGCTGATCGCGACGTTCTTTTTGATTCGTTCGATGAATCGGCACCTCAAAAAGCTGCCGGAATCCTTCGACCCGGATCATCCTGAGCACGATCAGGCCTCCGACGACGGCACCGTCGAACCGGACCGGGAGGCGCCACCCGCTTACGGGGGACCAACCGACCCCCCCGGACCGCCCGGTGAACCGGACCGCTGACAGGCGACGATGCGAAGCGCGCGGGGGCACCCCAGCGAAGCGAGGGGACGTGATGAGGAGGAGCCGGACAATCTCAATGAGCCGCGGAACCCGCCGATGAGCCGCGACGCCGACGAAGATCCCGGCGCAGCCGAGATTGAGGAGCGGCGTCAGTGAACCCTGCGGGCAACACCTTGGGCAGCACGGCCAGCCCGTACCTGCGCCAGCACGCCGACAACCCGGTGCACTGGCAACAGTGGAGTCCGAACGCGTTTGCCGAAGCCGCCGAGCGCGATGTGCCGGTGCTGCTGTCCATCGGCTACGCCGCCTGTCACTGGTGCCATGTCATGGCCCACGAGTCGTTCGCCGACGACGAGGTGGCCGCCGCGATGAACGCCGGCTTTGTCTGCGTCAAAGTCGACCGCGAGGAACGACCTGACATCGACGCGGTGTACATGAACGCCACTGTCGCTTTGACGGGGCATGGCGGCTGGCCGATGACCTGTTTCCTCACGCCCGACGGCCGACCATTCTTCTGCGGCACCTACTATCCGAAAATAACTTTCCTGCAATTGCTTTCGGCTGTCGATGACACTTGGCGCACCCGCCGACACGAGGTGGAGCAGGCGTCGCAGCAGATCGTCGGTGAGCTACGCCAGATGGCGTCGGGGCTGCCGGGCGGCGGGCCGCCGGTCGAACCGGCGCTGTGCGACCACGCGGTGACGAGGGTGCTGCAAGACGAGGACGGGCTGCGCGGAGGATTCGGCAGTGCGCCCAAATTTCCGCCGTCCGCGCTGCTCGAAGCGCTGCTGCGGCACCACGAACGCACCGGCTCGGCCGACTCCCTGGACGCGGTGCGGCGCACCGGCACCGCGATGGCCCGAGGCGGCATCTACGACCAGTTGGCCGGTGGATTCGCCCGCTACAGCGTCGACGACGCATGGGTGGTACCGCATTTCGAGAAGATGCTCTACGACAACGCGCAACTGCTACGCGCCTACGCGCACTGGGCCCGTCGAACCAGTGACCCACTGGCCCGCCGCATCGCCGCGGACACTGCCGGCTTCATCGTCGCCGAACTGAGCGCCGGCGACATGTTCACCTCGTCGTTGGACGCCGATGCCGGCGGCCGTGAGGGATCGACTTACGTCTGGACGCCCGGGGAGCTGCGCGAGGTGCTCGGCGACGAAGACGGACGTTGGGCCGCCTCGGTGTTCGGTGTCACCGAGGCCGGCACCTTCGAAGAAGGCGCATCGGTGCTGCAGCTGGCGGCTGAACCCGACGACGCGGACCGCTTGGGGCGGGTCCGGACGGCGCTGCTGGCTGCGCGCCTGAGCCGGGTGCAACCCGCCCGCGACGACAAGGTCGTCACCGCCTGGAACGGGCTGGCCATCACCGGCTTGGCCGAGACCAGTGCGGCTTTGGGCGACCCGGAGTTGCTGAGAGTCGCTGAACGGTGCGCGGCGGCGCTGTGGGACCTGCATCTCGTGGACGGCCGGCTACGGCGAGCCAGCCTCGGCGGGCTGGTCGGCGACAGCCACGCGATCTTGGAAGATCACGCGATGCTGGCCACCGGCCTGTTGACGCTGCATCAGCTGACCGCCGACGTCAGCTGGTTGAGGCAAGCGCTCGAGCTGCTCGACATCGCGTTGGCGCACTTCGCCGACCCCGACCGGCCGGGCCGCTGGTTCGACAGCCCCGATGACGCCGAGCAGCTGGTGTTCCGGCCCGCCGACCCGCTGGATGGAGCGACGGCGTCTGGAGCGTCGTCGGTCGCTGAAGCGTTACTGATCGCCGCGCACCTGGTCGGCGGAGAGCGCGCCGATCGGTACGGGCAGGCGGCGGCGGACGGGCTGCTCGCGCATACGCCGTTGCTGGTCCGCGCGCCACGTTCAGCCGGGCATTGGCTCGCGGTGGCTGAAGCCGCGGTGCGCGGGCCCTTGCAGATCGCGGTGGCCTGCGACCCGGCGCGATCGGGTCTATTGGTCGATGCCCGCCGGCTGGCGCCGGGCGGGGCGATCGTGGTCGGCGGCCCGGCCAACTCCTCGGAATTGCTGGTAGGCCGGAGCCGGGTCGCCGGCGCCGACGCCGCTTATGTGTGCCGCGGCAGGGCATGCGACCTGCCGGTTACCACGACGCCGGATTTGGCGGCCGCGCTCAGCGCCGCCCGGTAGCGTGGCCTGCCATGCCGACTGCAGAACACATCGCCGAGGTCGTGAACCGCTACATCAGCCTGGTGGCCGAGGGCAGCGCCGACGACCTGGTCGAGTTGTACGCCGAGGACGCCACAGTTGAGGATCCGGTCGGCGGCGAGGTGCACATCGGCCGTCAGGCGATCCACGGCTTCTACTCCGCGATGGAAAGCGTGAAACGGGAATGCGAGTTGGTGTCGTTGCGCGTCGCCGGCCACGAGGCGGCGTTCCAGTTTCGGTTGACTGTCCAAGGCGGCGACAGCGGGATGCGGATCGAGCCGATCGACGTCATGGTCTTCAACGAGGATGGCAAGGTGGCCGCGATGAAGGCCTACTGGTCAGCGGCCGACGTGACGCCGCTGTAGGGGTGTCACGGGCCCGGAAGGGTTCAGTAGAAAACGGCGAACCACATCGCAATGTAGTGGCAGATGGCCGCGACCGCGGTGCAGGCATGGAAGAACTCGTGGTAGCCGAACGTCCGCGGCCACGGGTCCGGCCAGCGCAAACCATAAAGCACGCCCCCGATGCTGTAGATCGCTCCGCCGACGACGAGCAGCGTGAACGCTGCCACCCCGGCGCCGTGCAGAATCGTCCCGGTGAACCACACCGCCACCCAGCTCAGCAGCAGGTACAGCGGTACGCCCACCCAGCGCGGCGCCGACGGCCAGCACACCTTGAGCAGGATGCCGGCCAGCGCTCCGCCCCACACGATCGACAGCACCAGCCGACCGGCCTGCGGCGGAAAGTTCAGCATCGCGAACGGCGTGTAGGTGCCGGCGATGAACACGAAGATCATCGAGTGGTCGAGCCGCTTCATCACCTTGCGGGCGGTTGCCGACTGCCAGTGCACCCGGTGGTAGGTGGCGCTGACCGCGAACATCGTCACCGCCGCCGCGGTGTAGACGAAGGTGGCCAAACCGGCCTTGAGCCCGACCAACGGCCAGGACACCGATATCAGGACAGCACCCGCGATGACGGCGATCCCGGCGGAGTAGACGTGAATCCAGCCGCGAAAGCGCGGCTTGACTAGAGCTTGAACCACTCCGTCGACGCCGTCGACAAGGTGCTCGCCCACAGTCCCGACCGATCTCTCCGGCTGCGGCAACACCGGCTGCGGAGCGTTACTGGTTTGGCCGCTCAATGTCCCTCCTTGGTTCAAAGTGCAAGTCCCCAACTGAATCTACCCACCAAGGTACGGCGCTTCTCGGCGAGATCTCGAGCTGACTCGCTGTGAGATTTCCGCTAAGTTTCCGCGTTCACAGTAGGCTTTGGGGCCGTGGAAATCATTCCCCGGCGACTCAAAGAGCCGCTGTATCGCGTCTACGAGATGCGGCTCCGACAGGGGTTGGCGGCCTCGCGGCCTGAGTTGCCACGTCACATTGCGGTGTTGTGCGACGGTAACCGGCGCTGGGCCCGCAGCGCGGGCTACGACGATGTCAGCTACGGCTACCGGATGGGTGCCGCAAAGATCGCCGAGATGCTGCGCTGGTGCCAGGAGGCGGGCATCGAGATGGCTACGGTGTATTTGCTGTCCACCGAGAATCTGCAGCGCGACCCCGCCGAACTGGCGGCGCTCATCGAGATCATCACCGACGTTGTCGAGGAGATCTGCGCGCCCGTCAACCGTTGGAGCGTGCGGACGGTGGGGGATCTGGAACTGATCGGTGAGGAGCCGGCCCGGCGGCTGCGCGACGCTGTCGAATCCACCTGCACCGACGGCGGCTTTCACGTCAACGTCGCGGTCGGTTACGGCGGCCGCCAGGAGATTGCCGACGCGGTGCGCGCGCTGCTGGCCAAGGAACTCGTCAACGGTGCCACCGGGGAAGAACTGGTGGAGTCGGTGACCGTCGACGCCATCGCTCAGCACCTCTACACCTCCGGGCAGCCCGACCCCGACCTGGTCATCCGGACATCCGGAGAACAGCGGCTGTCCGGATTCCTGCTGTGGCAGAGCGCCTACTCGGAGATGTGGTTCACCGAGGCGTATTGGCCGGCGTTTCGCCGGGTGGACTTTCTACGCGCGTTGCGTGATTACAGTTTGCGACACCGCCGTTACGGCACTTGACTGCGTGCCAAACTGATCTGATGGCTGCGCTGTCGGCAGTGGTGTTCGCGCTGAGCTGGTGGTTGGGTCTGTATCTGCTGGCTCGCGACCCGCGCAAGCCGGTGCTGATGTTGGCGGCGGTCGGACTGTGCAGCTTCGCGACCGTGGTGGCCCTGGACGCGGTACGACTGGTCACGCACGCTGCGCTACTCAGCCATGTCGAGATCTACCTCAGTGGTGTTCCCGGCATCGCCTGGTTCGGGGTGCTCGCCGAGCTGGCCCGTCCTCGCGAGAGCTGGCGGGCGCGCACCGGCGAGCTGATGCTGGTGGCAGGTGTCGGCGCGGTGACTGTGGTGGGCGCCGCACTGGCCGGCGGTGTCGAGGGTCCGCTGCGGGTGGGCCATTTGGTGATGTGCGTCGCGATCTCGACGTCCACGCTGGGCGCCATGGTGGCGGCACTGGCCCGGCCCGCTCAGCATTTGCCGGCGTCCGGGTTGATCATTCTCGCCACGCTGTTCTTCGCGCTCAGCAACGCCATCCTCATCATTCCGCTGGGCCTGGTGCCCAGCTGGCTGGCGTTGGCGGCCACCGGCTTCGACGTCCTCTCACTCGGTGTGGCGGTGGCGCTGTGGGACGCCTTCGACGAAGGGCAGGCGCTGCGCGCCGATATGCTGCGGTCCTTCGCCGGCAGCGTCGTGGTGGCGGTGCTGTTCGGCGCGCAGGCGCTGATCGGTGTGGTGTTGACTCGCCAGTCGCCCTCGACGCAGAGCGCGTTGACGGCGCTGCTGTTCACCAGCGTGGCGATCGCCGTCGCGATCCAGGTGCTGGCCGACCCGCTCGCCGGGTTGCTGGACCGGTTAGCGTTCTCCCGGTCCCCGACGTTGCGCGCCGACCGGGCCGCGCTGCGGGGGACCGAAGCGGCGCTGCCGCTGCGTTCGGCGCACCCTCTCGACGACGTCGATGACGCCACGTTCGCCCGGCTGACTCGCCGGGCGCTCGGCCACTACGGTGACCTGACCAAGCTGATCGCCAGCCCGCTGACGGCGTTACCGGTCGTCGACCAGCGGCTGGCCGCGCGCGGGGCGCCCGACCAGCCCCTGGAGCGGGCCAACGAACTCAGAGCCGTGCTGGCCGCCGCTATCGCCCGGCTCAAGCCGCGCGACGGCGGCAACTTCGGCACCACCGAGCAGTGGCGCTATTACAACTCGCTGTATTTCCCGTACGTCGTCGGCGTCCGCGCCTACGCGCAGAACGCTACGGCCGCCGGGCTGGACGCCACCGCCCGACGGGCCTGGCAGTGGATGGTCACCGACGTACCGCAACGTTCGCTGCACAACTGGCAGAACGCCGCCGCCCGGTTGATTGCTGCGGATCTGCGCGCACGGGTGGCGGTTCCCAGCGACTGACTTGGGCGGTCAACTGCGTCGAACGTCGAGTTGTTGGGAGGAATTCGCGGTGATTCTCGCCCGACAACTCGACGCTCGGCTCAAAAGTGTCAAAGCTTGCGCAGCCGCAGCCGGTTGATGGAGTGGTCGGCGTCTTTGCGAAGGACCACGGTGGCTCGCGGCCGGCTGGGCAGGATGTTCTCCACCAGATTCGGTCGGTTGATCGAACGCCAGATCTCGCGGGCGGCGGCGACAGCCTGATCGTCGTTGAGCCGCGAGTAGTGATGAAAATGTGACGCGGGATCGGCGAACGCCGTCGTGCGCATGGTCAGGAATCGCGACACGTACCACTGCTCGATGTCCTCGATCCGCGCGTCGACGTAGAGGGAGAAGTCGAACAGATCCGACACCATCAGCGTCGGCCCGGTCTGCAGGACGTTGAGTCCTTCCAGGATCAGGATGTCGGGGTGCCGCACGGCCTGCACGGCGCCCGGGACGATGTCGTAGAGCAGATGTGAATACACCGGTGCGCAGGCGTGATCCGATCCCGACTTCACCGACGTGACGAAGCGCATCAGCGCCCGGCGGTTGTAGCTTTCCGGAAATCCCTTGCGATGCATCAGGTTTCGCTGTGTCAGCTCGGAGTTCGGGTACAGGAACCCATCGGTGGTCACCAAGTCCACCTGCGGGTGGTGCCCCCAACGGGCCAGCAGCGCCTGCAGGACGCGGGCGGTGGTCGATTTGCCCACCGCGACGCTGCCTGCGACGCCGATGATGAACGGAACCGGGCGGTCCGGGTTTTGCTGAGGCTCGCCGAGGAACTCTGCGGTCACGGCGAACAGCCGCTGCCGGGCGGCGACCTGAAGGTGCAGCAGTCGGGCCAGCGGCAGGTACACCTCTTCGACTTCGAGCAAGTCGATTTGCTCGCCGAGACCCCGCAGACCGGTCAATTCCTCTTCGGTGAGAGCCAGCGGCGTCGACTGACGCAGCGAGCGCCACTGACTTCGGTCGAACTCCACGTAGGGGCTCGGCTCGCTCAGCCGCGGCATGGCTGCCAGTCTTGCAGCATCGGCGGCAGGTGCAGCGGCTGGGGCGATTTATCGTTGGGCTCATGGAAAGTGCCGACCTCATCCGCGAGTATCTGCTGCTGGGTCTGCGCTTCGACCGGATCGAGCCTGGCTACGTCGACTCCTTCATCGGTGATGCCGTGCTGCGTCGCACCGTGCAAGACGAACCCGCGCCCGATCCCGCGGCATTAGCGTCCCAAGCCGATCGACTGCGTGCCGCGCTGCCCGACGTGCCGCACCACGGGGGATTCGACGAGCAGCGCGCGCACTACATTGGCGCGCACCTGCGCGCCCTCGCCTGCGCCGCACGGAAGTTCGCCGGGCACCCGGTGGGATTCGTCGACGAGGTGCACAACTATTTCGACGTGCGCATCGGCAAGGGTGACACCGCGGTCTACCGCGACGCGCACACCCGACTCGACGGTTTGCTCGGCGGTAGCGGCGCGCTGGCTGACCGAATGGCCGCCTACCGCTCCGGGGAAGAGGTCCCGCCGAAACGGTTGGCCGAATGCATCGCCGCGTTCTCCAGCGCGCTGCGGGACTGGGCGCGAGCCGAATACCCGCTGCCCGAGCGCGAGACCGTGAACTACGAGGTCGTCACCGACAAGCCCTGGTCCGGATTCAACTACTACCTGGGCGACTACCGCTCCACGGTGGCCGTCAACGCCGACGTCAAACAGTTGATGTCGCAGCTGCCCCGGCTGGTCGCCCACGAGTCCTATCCGGGCCACCACACCGAGCACTGCCGCAAAGAGGCCGGTCTGGTGCGGCAAAAAGGGCAGGCCGAACAGACGGTCTTCCTGGTGAACACCCCGCAATGCCTGATGGCCGAAGGTCTGGCCGACCTTGCGCTACACGCCGCCGTCGGTCCCCGCTGGGGCCGGTGGGCCGCCGAGATCTACGCCGACGTTGGTCTGCGGTTCGACGGCGAGCGTGCGGAGGCGATCGCCGAAGCGACGGCCGCGCTGGCCGGGGTGCGCCAGGACGCGGCGTTGATGCTGCACGACGAGCATCGCGATGTCGACGAGGTGGCCGCATATCTTCGACGCTGGCTGTGCGTGCCCGACGAGCGGGCGCGGCAGATGTTGAGGTTCCTGTTGTCGCCGCTGTGGCGGGCCTACACCAGCACCTACGTCGAGGGCTACCGATTGCTGCGGGCCTGGCTGGATGACCGTCCAAAAGAGGTCACTCTGGGTGAGCGGTTCGGCCGGTTGCTCGACGAGCCGTTGATCCCCTCGGCGCTGCGAAGCCAGTCCGGTGACGATGCAGAGCGCGTAGCGCGATGAGGGGAACCGGACCATTTTGCCCAGTCGAGCCAGCGCCGCGTCGCGGCGGGCCCGGTCGATAGACTGGCGTCCGTGACTGCCGCACCTGATACCCGCACTGCCGCTTCAGTGATGTCGACGCCATTAGCCGAAGTCGACCCCGACATCGCCGACTTGCTGAGCCAGGAACTCGGCCGCCAGCGCGACACCCTGGAGATGATCGCGTCAGAGAATTTCGTGCCGCGCTCGGTGCTGCAGGCCCAGGGCAGCGTGTTGACCAATAAGTACGCCGAGGGTCTGCCCGGTCGGCGTTATTACGGGGGCTGCGAATACGTCGACGTCGTCGAGAACATCGCCCGCGACCGCGCCAAAGCACTGTTCGGCGCCGACTTCGCCAACGTGCAGCCGCATTCGGGCGCCCAGGCCAACGCCGCGGTGCTGCACGCGCTGATGTCGCCGGGGGAGCATCTGCTGGGTCTGGACCTGGCCAACGGCGGACACCTGACGCACGGCATGCGGCTGAACTTCTCCGGCAAGCTGTATGAGGCCGGCTTCTACGGGGTCGACCCCAACACTCATTTGATCGACATGGACGCCGTGCGCGCCAAGGCGTTGGAATTTCGGCCCAAGGTGCTGATCGCCGGGTGGTCGGCCTATCCGCGGATCCTCGATTTTGCGGCGTTCAAATCGGTTGCCGACGAAGTCGGCGCCAAGCTATGGGTGGATATGGCGCATTTCGCGGGACTGGTCGCGGCGGGGCTGCACCCGTCGCCGGTGCCGCACGCCGACATCGTGTCGACCACCGTGCACAAGACCCTCGGCGGCCCGCGATCCGGTCTGATCATGGGCAAGCAGGAGTACGCCAAGTCGATCAACTCCGCGGTGTTCCCCGGTCAGCAGGGCGGACCGCTCATGCACGCGATTGCAGCCAAAGCGGTCGCCTTCAAAATCGCCGGCAGTCCTGAATTCGCCGACCGTCAGCAGCGCACCGTGTCGGGCGCGCGCATCATCGCCGAGCGGTTGTTGGCCGATGACGTGAGCAAGGCCGGCGTGTCGGTGGTCAGCCGCGGCACCGACGTACACCTGGTGCTTGTCGATCTGCGGGATTCGCCCTTGGACGGCAAGGCCGCCGAAGACCTGCTGCACGAGATTGGGATCACCGTCAACCGCAACGCCGTGCCCAACGACCCTCGGCCGCCGATGGTGACTTCGGGGCTGAGGGTAGGTACGCCCGCGTTGGCCACCCGCGGGTTCGGTGACGCCGAGTTCGCCGAGGTCGCCGACATCATCGCCACCGCCCTCGCGACCGGTACAGGAGCGGACGTGCCCGCGCTCCGGGACCGGGTGACCGGGCTGGCACGGCAGTTCCCGCTGTATGAGGGCTTGGAGGACTGGACGCTGGTCGACCGCTGATTACGAATCGGTCGAGGCGTCAAAACATTGCTTGACGCAGCCGCTTTGCCGCGAACGGAAGCAGAGTGGTAATGCTCATTTGCTCTCCTTGGGGTAGTGGGGACGCAGAGCCGCGGCAAGAAATCGGTCGGCTGTCCGGTCGGGCAGGATCCGCGCCAAGCGGGTGAGCAGCGCGGCGTCGCGGCCGATGGTGTAGCGAGTGCGCGGCTTGCGCGCCGTCACTGCCTCGGCGACCACCTTTGCCGCGGCTTCAGCCGAGAGGCCCGAACTGGTGTGCGACGCGGCCTGCGCGGTGATGGCTCGCACCAGCGCGCCATAGCGCCGGCTTTGCTGCGGCGTCATTGTCGACGCCAGCTCGTGGGCGGCGGCGATCGCCCGGCCGGGCATTTCTGTACTTACGGCGCCCGGTTCGACCACTACGACCTGGACGCCGCACGGGGCGATCTCGCGTCGCAAGGAGTCACTGACCGCTTCGAGCGCGAACTTCGTGCTCGCATACGGGCCATAGGTGGCCATGGCGAATTTGCCGCCCATGGAGCTGATGTTGACTATGCGACCCTTGCTGCGGATCAGGGCCGGCAGGAGTGCCTGAGTAACGGCGATGTGGCCGAAGAGGTTGACCTCGAAGATGCGTCGCCAATCGTCGATTGCCAATGTCTCGACCGGTGCGTTGACCGCGATGGCGGCGTTGTTCACCAGCGCCCGCGCTGGCCGGCCCTGCGGGTCCCCCTGCACCCGAGCAGCCAGCGCCCGGATGTGGTCCGCTTGGGTGATGTCGATGATCAGCGGCTCAATACCCGGGCCCCGGATTGCGTCGGCGTCGCGGTTGCGCCGGACACCCGCGAGGACATGAAACCCGAGCCGGGCCAGTTCGAGTGCCGTGGCCGCGCCGATGCCGGTCGACGCACCGGTTATGACGGCGATATCTTGAAGTTCACGTGACGCTGCCATCTCGGGTGAACTTACTACCCCAGACGACGGCCGAAAGCGCGGTCGGCATGCCGTTCAAGACTCCGCAGAACGCCGGTGCCGCACGCCGACGTCGTGTCGACCGAATGGGCGATGTCTGCGGCCTTCGGCAGGGACTTAGCGTGGCGACGCGCTGGATCTAAGATTCAGGACCGATTGGGACGACTGACTGCCTGGAAAAACGGTGGGAGTCACAGCGTCCCGAGCGCCTTCAGAGCTATAGGTGTACCGTCGACGTCAGATCGTTAACCTAACTAAATATCTGGTGTTTATAGAAAGGACTCGACATGACGCGGACAGACAACGACACGTGGGATCTCGCTTCCAGCGTGGGCGCCACCGCCACTATGGTTGCCGCCGCCAGGGCGAAAGCAACTAGTGGCGATAACCCGGTCATCGACGACCCCTTCGCCGAACCACTCGTTCGTGCGGTGGGGGTTGACTTCTTCACCCGATGGGCCAGCGGTGAACTCAACGCCGCGGATGTCGACGAGGACAACGCCAGCTGGGGTTTGCAGCTGATGACCGACATGATGGCGGCCCGCACCCGGTATTTCGACGAGTTCTTCCACGATGCGATGCTGGCAGGCATTCGGCAGGGAGTCATCCTGGCATCCGGCCTCGACGCGCGTGGATACCGGCTGCACTGGGCGGCCGGGATGAAGGTATTCGAGATCGACCAGCCACAAGTCATCGAGTTCAAGACCACCACCCTCGCCGGCTTGGGCGCTGCACCCACCGCCGACCTGCGGTTCGTACCCATCGATCTGCGACAGGACTGGCCTGCCGCGCTCCGTCAGTCCGGGTTCGATGCCGACCGACCCACCGCCTGGATCGCCGAGGGCCTGCTCGCCTTTCTGCCGCCGGACGCGCAGGATCGACTGTTCGACGAGATCACCGCGCTCAGCGCGCCGGGTAGCCGCGTGGCCACCGAAACCTTCGGGAACACGCCAGACCTCGACGCGGCGCAGGCCGAAGAGGCGATGCGAACCTTTGCCCAGAAGTGGCGCGACCACGGTCTCGACGTCGATATTTCGGATCTCTGGTATCACGGCGACCGCAACAACGTGGCGCAATACCTTGACACCCGCGGCTGGCAATCCGTCGGTACCACGATGCAGCAGCTGCTGGCCGCCAATGGACTCCCGCCGGTGCCTGACGCCGAGGATGGCATTTCGGTCGCGGACAACATGTACTACACCTCAATCCTGGCGTAGCGGGAAGGCCCGACGAGGCGCGGCACTGTCCCCGCGCACCGGACTCGCCCATCACGAAAGCGCCGCCGGCATCGAGGCGCGGATTGACGACGCCGAAATGTAGAGAAACAAGACTGATCGAATCTTGTCTCACGTGATTGCACTTGCCGGGCCCGAGTGGGCATACCGTGGTGGTTGGTGTTGGTTGGACGGCGAAGATTGGCTGATGGGCGATTTACCGCGCGACGATGTGTCCCCGGAAGAAAGCAGCGGGACTGCTGATGGCGGGCGTGTGGGTCGATGGCGGGATGGGGTTGAAGTTGATGGGTTGTTTGTGGGTGTGGGGGCGATTTGTGAGACCGCGACGCGGTTGACGGGGGTTGATGGTGCCGCGGCGGCTGTTTTGAGTGGGGGGCAGGGGGCCCGTGAGGTGGTCTATGCCACCGATGCGTTGGCCCAGCAGGTCGACGAGATGCAGTTCGTCCTGGGTGAGGGCCCCTGTCTGGAGGCTTACCGCGGTGATCGCTTCCTGCTGTGCCCGCGCCTCGATGATGAGGCGTTGCAGCGGCGTTGGCCGGGGTTTACCGTGGAACTGGCTGATTTGGGGGTGGCGGCGGTATTCGCCTTCCCGATCCCGGGTCAGCATCGGCCCTTGGGGGTGTTGGAGTTGTATCGGCGCACCGAAGGGGAATTATTGCCACGTGAACAGCAGTCCGCAATGGTGTGCGCTGCGGCGTTGGGTGCAGCGCTGGAGTCGAATTGGCGCGATCTGCTGTCCCATAGCTCGAGCGCCGAGGCTGCAATGGATGCGGTCGCCGTGCACGGTGCTCGAGCGGGGTCAACAGATGCCTTCACCCGCACACAGGTGCACGTGGCGGCGGGCATGGTCGCAGTGCAGCTGGCGGTTTCCACCGGTGAGGCGCTGGATCGGCTGCGCGGATACGCCTACGGCCGTAACCGGCCGATCGTCGCGGTCGCCGACGACGTGGTGGCTCGGCGGCTGTCCTTTCGGGGTCTCGACATCGATGATGAGCGGGGTGCGGACTCGTGAGCTGTCCGACACGGAATCAGAGGGGGCGAGGATGACAGCTGCACGCGATCGGCTGGCGATCGCCGAACTCACCGATGCGCTGACCGGAAGTTTCGACTTGCCCACGGTGCTAGACACCGTGGCCCATGACGCTCGTCGGGGGTTCCAGGCGGCCTCGGCAGTAGTGATCTTGCTCGATGGCCGACACCAGACCGGGGACTCGGGAATCCAGGTCGTCGCCGAAGCACTGCGCGGACCAACCGAGATTGATCGTGGTTTCCTGACCGCCGGGCCTGCCCTGGTCGCCGCCCGCGAGGGCGCGGTGACGATGATCGCCGACCTGGCCGACGCCAGCGACACCCGCTGGCCAGGCTACCGCCGCGACGCTCAGCGGGCCGGCATGCGCGGTATGCGGGCCTTCCCGGTGACGGTGCTGGGTGTAGCGGTGGGTGCGCTGGTCGTGCACACCGAGGACCCGTGGGGCAGGCTTCGAACCAACGACTTCGGTCAAACCTTGGCCAACCTCACCGCGCTGGCCATCTCCATCGCCCCCCACAACAATCAGCGGCGCACCGATACCAGCGAGACGATCGACACCCTGCTGCAAGGCACCGTCGTGATCGCCACCGCCACCGGCCTGATCGCCGAACTTTTCGGCACCGACGCGGCCGAAGCGCGGCTTCAGCTGCGGCGCCTGGCCCGCGCCCACGAGGTCACGGTCACCGCCCACGCTGCGGCCCTGGTGGCCACCCACGACCGCGATCCGCAGCACCTCAAGCGCAGCGACCTGCTCGCCCCGCCGGAGGTGCTGCCCCCACCGCCGCACATCGGTCACTGACCGCCCACCAACAGAGCCCTCGATACATACCGCTTCACTTTCGACGCAAGCCACACCGCGGCTCGCGTGCCGAGCGTGTATGTCGGCCGTTGAGCCAGCCCGTCGGGCTGGGCACGCACCGGCCGCGAGTAGTGTCGTCGGCATCGCTGGCCGAGGAGGAGAGGCCACCTCCGTTGAGGACGAGCAATGACTGATGAGCGGGCGGCAGACAGTCTTCGCGCCGCCATGGCCGACCTCGTGGCTAATTTCGAGGCCCCCGTCGGCATCACCTCGATCCTGGAGACGGTCACCGCCCTAGCGGTCGAACTGATCGAGGCCGTCGACGTCGCCGACGTGTTGCTCATCGACGGCGACCGGTACCGATCGTTGGCCCCGACCGCCGAGCTCGCCGCGCAACTGGACGCCGTGCAACTCGACTCGGGGCAGGGACCGTGCCTGGACGCGGCGAGCAACGAGCTCACGGTGCTCTGCGCAGATCTCACCGCGGAACCACGCTGGGCGGCCTTCGCCGCCGCCGCGGTCCAAGCCGGCATCCATAGCGTGATGTCGTTTCAGCTGTACTCCCAGCCCGTCTCGCGCGAGGGCGTCGCGGCGCGCGGAGCGCTCAACCTGTTCAGCCACAATGTCGTTCACTTCAGCGTGGAAGACCAAGCGATCGCGGCGATGCTGGCCACTCACGCCGCGACCGCGCTGATCGCCGCCGACCGTAACGCCCAATTCGAATCCGCGCTCGCGAGCAGAGACCTCATCGGCCAAGCCAAGGGCATCCTGATGGAGCGGTTCAAAGTCGACGCCGTGCACGCCTTCGGCCTGCTGACCAAGCTTTCCCAAGAAACCAACACCCGGTTGCGGATCATCGCCCAACGCATCGTGGAAACCACCTAACACGAACCGAACGCGTGCTTCTCCCTGTTCACAGCCGCCCTCGCCGTATCACCGATCACATGCGTTCGGGTGACAACAGAGTTCGTTCGGCTAAAGCGCCGTGGCGGTCTTGGTCGTGGTGCGGCTTTTTCCGAGTTGGATGTCGTTGTTCTCGTCGGGTGATGCGGTAGCCAGGGAGGCGAGTAGTTCGCGTGCGATGGTGTGCAGTTTGATGTTGCGCCGTTGTGACTGTCGGACCAGTGCGTCGAACGCTTGGTCGGCGGTATAGCCGTGAAGTGCCCGCAGCACACCTTTGGCTTGGTCGATGTCGGTACGGGAGGTGAGCGCCTGCTCAAGTTGGGTGACGGTTTCTCGGGCGTGTTGCCAACGGCGGGCATTGGTGATTGCCTGGCTGGCGGCAATGGTGTACAGGCTGATGATTGCTTCGTCGAACGAGTCGAACGCACAGGCGCTGCGGCTGTAGATGTTCAGTGAGCCGACCAGCTGCTCATTTCCGTTTTGTTCGGGTGCGTCGGCGAGTAAGGGCGCCGACAGGCTGGCGCGCACACCCTGCTGGCGGGCGGCGCTGATGAACTGTGGCCATCGTGACGGCTGGTGGTCCATCTCGACGCGAACCGTTCGGCGCGAATCGGCGGCTAATAGGCACGGTCCTTGCCCGGTGGCGTATTGCTGTCGATCCAGCGTCAGCACCGCGGAATCGGTGTAGGCCGCAGTTCGCGGAGCTTGGCCAGATAACACGGTGATCGTCACCGCGTCGGCGTCGGGGATGGCGTTGACGGTGGTGTTAACCACCCGCGTCAACACGTCATTGATGGGTTCTTCGGCCGCGAAAATGTCACGCAGCGACGCGATCGCTTCTGATGCGGTCAGCAGTCGCGCCAACGGGTCGGGCCGCTCGGTGATGCTTAACATACTTAACGTTTTAGCAGACATTCGACCGCAGCGATACCAATAGTTCCGGCGGCCACCTTCTTCTGCCACCCGCTCGGCTCGATCGCGTTAGGCAGCAACGGCGGGTAGGCGCGTTCCCGGCGAATAGGCGACCGAGGCGGAACCGGGCGAACCGCAGTCGGCCGAACTGAGTCCGCGAGTTACCCCCGGTTCGGCCGGGTTCGACCGAGGCCGAACCGGAGCCGGTTTCACGCCGCCGGTGGTGCGTAGAACTGGAGATCGTTGCCTTCGGTGTCCTTGAACGGTGCGATCCGGCCCCACGGGTGATCGCTGATGCCGCCGGTGAACTCGACGCCGGAATCTTTCAGACGGGAAACCTCGTCTTCGATTCCGCCGTCGGGTTGGAAGGAGATGACGGCGCCACCCCCACCACCGCCGGTCGCCTCCTCGCGGGCGTTCAGGCCGATCATCAGACCGCCGGCGTCGAGCTCGGTCCACTCGTCGGTCTGCTGGCGGACTTCGAGATCGAGAACTTCACCGTAAAACTTCACGGCGCGGTCCATATTGGTGACCGGAAGCCAGACCGTCGCCACTCCTGATGCCATTGCACTACTCCTCTGCTGGTGGGTAAGCAGCGCGCTTGAGCGCTCCTGGCATCCGGAATACCCCGCGATCAGACGACACACGTCTAGGCGGTGAAGCTTCGCAGCACCTCGCCGTCCGGCAGGATTCTGCTGCGCTGGAAAATGATTCCCCGGACCGACCTTCACGGTGTGGTCGCCGCCGCAACCGATCGTCTTCTGGGACCCGTTGTCCCGGTTTGTAGACGAGAGTGGTCAGATTCTGTCTCACGTGAGGTCGTGATTTTGGTCGGCTGAGTCGGCCGATACCCCGCACGGCGAAGCATCATTGGAAAGTCGTTGTTCCCCGGGGGATGTGGGGAATGAGTAACTGTGCGGGTCGGTCGGGTCCCCAGTGCAGCGTGCATTGAGTGTTGGGGCCGCGATGGTAGTGGGCGGGGAATTGCCCAGTGAGAGGGTTGCGGGGCCAGGTCCAGCGCCCGGCGATGATCAGCCGGAGTGATTCGCCGGCTCGGAACAGGGTGGCTGAGGGGCCTAGGGCGATGTCGACGGGCACGATTTGCCCGGGCGCGAGCGGTTCGGGGTGAAGGTAGGTGTGTACCGGCTCGCTGGCGGTGGAGGTTTCGCGGTTCAGTTGACGCAGCGAGACTTTCTGCCAGCCGGTGGTGATGCGGTCTCGGCCGAATCCGTAGGAGCCTTCGAACCCGACGTACTGGGTGCCGCGCCACTTCTCGACGCCGACGTAGAGGTCCACGTCATCGGTGCCGTCGACGGAGACCCAGAACCGCGCGGCCATGGGTCCGGTGAGTTCGGTGTCGGCAGGCATGGTGTAGGTGAAGGCCGCGGCGCGGCGCCGGGTGCGAAAGGTGATCTGTCCGCAAGCCGTCGGTGCGTCCTCTGTCAGGACCGCGTCGGTGCCGAGATGCAGTGGTTGCCACTGGGTCCGCGCCAGCGGCCATTCCGTTTCGTTGCGGACCTCGGTGATCCGGTCGCGGTCTTCGCGGACTTCGAGTCGTACTCGGGGCGGCGCATTCACGGCGGCGTGGCCGCGTAGGTAGCGGTCGAAGAAGTCGCGTTGGGCTTGCCGTGCGGGGTCGCTGTAGAAGGTGACCCACTTGCCGCCGCGGTGGGTGTAGGCGAATCGGTCGATCGAGCCGACCTGTTCGAGTGCCCGAAACGATCCGCGGGAATGCAAGTTGTTGTCGGAGAAGCTGGCGCAGATCAGCATGGGTACCTCGATGGCGGCGAGGTCGGGGACCAGCGACTGCCACCAGTCATCACGCAGCGGCCTTCGTCGTTGTTCGGCACCCATGTCGGTGCTCAGCCGCGCCGCCCGTCGGGCACCCATCGTCCACACTTTGGAGAATCCGTCCTCCAGCAGTCCGCCGGGACGCATCAGGTCACGGTAGATGTCGGTCATGCCCTCCCAGGGGCAAATCGCCTTCAGACCCGGTGGGTGCAGGGCGGCCACCTTGAACTGCGACATCGCCAGATAGGACACCCCGAGCATGCCGATGCTGCCGGTCGACCAGGGTTGCCCACCGGCCCATTCGATCAGCTCGTAGATGTCGTGGGCCTCCTGATCTGATAACAGAGATGCCACCCCGTCGGATGTCCCGGCGCCGCGCAGGTCGCAGTTGATCACCGCATATCCCTGCGCCACCCACCACGCCGGGTCAGGCGCCTCCCAGCTGGTCAAGGTGGAGAACGACACCGCAGCGGGCTGGCGCAGCATGCGGTACTGCACCGAGAACCGTGACCGACGGCCCCGTAGCGTGGGCAACCGATCTTTGCCGTAGGGGTGCGCGGACATGATGACCGCGAACGGCCCTGCACCGGGCGGTCGGTAGACGTTGACCCGCAGCGAGGTGCCGTCACCCATCGCCACGGCGACGTTCAGGTCGGCGGCCACGCTGCCGGGACGCGGTTCGTAAACCGTTACCGGCGGCGCGAGAATGCCCCGCAGGCGCCGCGCGGCGTATCGGTAGGCACCGGGACGCCGCCAGGGCCGGTCGAGTTCGGCTGTAGTCAATGCAGTCACGTCTGCTCCTCCGCATTTGAGTGCCACTCAATTAAGGTTGAGCGTGACTCTAACCGTTGGGTTAGGATGTGTCCATGCCCGATCCGCGCCCCCGAAACACCTTGCGGCAGCGTGAGGCCGGCGCCGCGGCGCGCCGGGAAACGCGGCGTCGGCTGCTCGAGGCGGCCACCCATGAGTTCACCGCCAACGGTTATGCGGCGGCCACCGTCGCGCGTATCGCCCAACGTGCGGGGGTCACCGTGCAGACCCTCTACCTGGCCTGGGGCAGTAAACGGGCACTGCTGCGCGCGTATATGGAAACGGTGCTTTCCGGCCAATCGGAGACCTCCCATGCCGAGCATCTGACCACTCTGATGGACAGCGAATTCGGCGGCACCGATCGAGACGCCGCAGCCGTTGTGGAGCGCATCGCGCATCTGTTCTGCATCATCGCGGCTCGCTCCGCGGTGGGGTGGAAGCTCTACCGCGACGCCGCGGCCACCGACCCCGAGATCGCCGAAGACTGGCAACACCTGCAACGACTGCGCCGACACACCTTCACCGCTCTGATCGACCGACTTCCCCCAGATACCCTGCAGCCCACCCTCACTCGCGACCAAGCGGCCGAAACCGCATGGGCGATCGCGAGTCCGGAAACCTACGACCTCCTGGTGCGCACCGCAGGATGCACACTCGACAGCTACGAACAGTGGCTGTTCACGACGCTCAAGGCGGTTCTCCTCAAGCAGCGATGAAGCGGATGACCAGACTGAGCGAAGTCGGTGCAAGCCGTCTAGGAGTTAGATGTCTCGGATCCAAAGAATCGAGACAGTCCGTCGGGCACCACTCCCAGTCCGATAGCCGCCGGTCGCCCTGTCTCATTTCCTGTCTCAGCCGCCGTGTACCGAATCCCGCCGTCGCGGTCATGAGACGCTGCCGCTATAACCGCAACATTGGTCGGATCCAGTCCGGCGGCGAAGCAGAGCGCGCGACACGTCCGTGTGATTTCACGAAACCCGTTAACGGCAGTTACGGTTATTTTGTGGCACAGAAACCTGTACCTAACGCGTTGATTCTCGAACTCGAGCCGGTGGTAGGCGACGAGCTGGACCGTCACCTCGAAACCGAGAAGCTGTGGTTCGCGCACGAGTTCGTGCCCTTCGAGCAGGGCGAGAACTTCGCCTTCCTTGGCGGACGTGATTGGCACCCGTCGCAGGTGACACTGCCCAAGCTGATCACCGACGCGTGTGAGATCCTGCTCGTCACCAAAGACAATCTGGCCGGATACCACCGCGAGCTCGTCGAACACTTCATCCTCGAAGAGAACTGGGGCCAGTGGATCGGTCGGTGGACCGCCGAGGAGCACGGGCACGCGATCGCACTGCGCAATTACTTCGTCGTGACCCGCGAAATAGACCCCGTCGCCAACGAACAGGTCCGCTTCGCGCATGTGTCGAAGACGGGCTACCGCGCCGACCAGTACTCCCAGGTCGAGACTCTGGTCTTCATGGCCTTCTTCGAGCGCGCCCATGCGGTGTTCTGCAACAACCTCGCGGCCCTGATCGAAGAGCCGGTGCTCGCCGGGCTAATTGCCCACATCGCTCGGGACGAAGAACGACATGAGCAGTTCTTCGCTAACCTGGTCGCGCACTGCCTGCAGTTCGCCCACGACGAGACGGTGGCCGCCATCGCCGCCCGCACTGCCGAACTCGGTGTCGTCGGCGGCGACATCGACGCCTACCAAGACAAGCTGAAAAACATGGCAGACGCCGGGATCTTCGGCGCTCCGCAGCTGCGCCAGGTGATCGCTGACCGGATCAGCGCCTGGGGCCTGACCGGTCACCCGGACTTACAGCAATTCCTCACGGCCTAGCCGATCAGTCGGCCTGATCCGCGCGCCGTGCGCCATGTCGCTCCCGATGCGGCGCGCCTGCGCCGCGGGCATGCGTCGATCAGAGTAGCGTCGCAGCTGATGGCTAGCGACATGCTCTGCTATCCGGGCGGCACCTTTCATCACGACTCTCGCAGGGCCGGCCCCGGTCCTGATGCCGCAGCGCCCGCCGACGAGTTCGCGCGGGGCCGCGCGGTCAAGGAGCGTTGGAGTGACTGATCTTCGGACGTACGTGCTCGACACGTCCGTGTTGCTGTCTGACCCGTGGGCGTGCAGCCGGTTCGCCGAGCACGAGGTGGTCGTCCCGTTGGTCGTGATCAGTGAGTTGGAGGCCAAGCGCCACCACCACGAACTGGGCTGGTTTGCCCGACAAGCGTTGCGGTTGTTCGACGATCTCCGGCTCCAGCACGGGCGCCTGGACCAACCCTTTCCCGTTGGGACACACGGCGGTACGCTGCATGTCGAGCTGAATCACACCGACCCCTCGGTGTTGCCCGCGGGGTTCCGCACCGACAGCAACGACTCGCGGATCCTGAGTTGCGCGGCCAACCTGGCCGCAGAGGGCAAACGAGTTACGTTGGTCAGCAAGGACATTCCGCTGCGCGTCAAAGCCGGCGCTGTGGGCCTGGTCGCCGATGAATACCACGCGCAGGACGTGGTCACCTCCGGCTGGACCGGAATGGCCGAGATGAATACGGCGGCTGAGGACATCGACGTGCTGTTCGCCGACGGTGAGGTCGACTTGTCCGGCGCCCGAGACATGCCGTGCCACACCGGCGTCCGGCTGCTCGGCGGCACCTCTCATGCTCTGGGCAGAGTCAACGCGCAAAAATGTGTGCAGCTGGTGCGCGGTGATCGCGAGGTGTTCGGGCTGCGTGGCCGTTCCGCGGAGCAGCGAGTGGCCCTCGATCTACTGCTCGACGAGTCGGTGGGCATCGTGTCGCTGGGCGGCAAAGCGGGAACCGGCAAGTCGGCGTTGGCGTTGTGCGCGGGACTGGACGCGGTGCTGGAACGGCGGACTCAGCGAAAGGTCGTGGTTTTCCGTCCGCTTTACGCTGTCGGCGGTCAGGATCTCGGTTACCTGCCAGGCAGCGAGAGCGAGAAGATGGGCCCATGGGCGCAAGCCGTCTTCGACACCCTCGAAGGGCTGGCCAGCCCGGCAGTGCTCGAGGAGGTACTGTCACGCGGAATGCTCGAAGTGTTGCCGCTCACCCATATTCGAGGTCGCTCCCTGCACGACTCGTTCGTCATCGTCGACGAGGCGCAGTCGCTGGAGCGCAACGTGTTGTTGACCGTGCTGTCGCGGCTGGGTACGGGCTCTCGGGTGGTGCTGACCCACGACATCGCTCAGCGCGATAACCTGCGGGTCGGTCGCCATGATGGCGTGGCCGCCGTGATCGAGAAGCTCAAGGGTCATCCGTTGTTCGCCCACATCACGCTGCTGCGCAGCGAACGTTCACCGATCGCTGCGCTGGTCACCGAGATGCTCGAGGAGATCACCGGTCCGAACTGACCGGCTTGACGCTGTCAGCGCCGGCCGGCAGCCGGGTAGGCTGCCAAGGTGCCGAAGCGATCTGACACCCAGGCGTGGCGGTACTTGCGGACCCTGCTGGGGTTGGTCGCCGCGGCCGCCGTCCTGCTGATCGGTGCGCTGACCGGGCACGTCAAGCGAGCCGGCGCCGACGAGGTGGATTGCGCGTTGACCAAGTGCGTGGCCCTGACGTTCGACGACGGGCCGGGCCCCTTCACCGACCGCTTGTTGCAGATCCTCAAGGACAACAACGCGAAGGCCACGTTCTTCTTGATAGGCAACAAGGTTGCCGCCAACCCGTCGGGAGCCAGGCGCATCGCCGACGCCGGTATGGAGATCGGCAGCCACACGTGGGAACACCCGAACATGACGACCGTTCCGCCGCAAGACGTTCCGGCCCAATTCTCTAAAGCCAACGACGCGATCACCGCCGCCACCGGCCACACACCTACGCTGTACCGGCCAGCCGGCGGACTGTCCAACGACGCGGTACGCCAGGCCGCCGCTCACGTCGGGCAAGCCGAAATACTGTGGGACGTCATCCCTTTCGACTGGATCAACGACTCCAATACCGCCGCGACGCGCCAAGTGTTGATGAGCCAGATCAAACCGGGATCGGTGGTGCTGTTCCACGACACCTACTCCAGCACCGTCGATGTGGTCTATCAGTTCATTCCGGTGCTGAAAGCCAACGGCTACCGGCTGGTGACAGTCAGTCAGCTGCTAGGTTCGCGGGCGCCGGGAAGCAGTTACGGCAGCCGCGACAACGGCCCGGCGGTCAACGACTTGCATGATGTCCCGGCAGCCGAAATCCCGTCTTTGCCGAACACGCCGTCACCCCGGCCGATGCCCAACTTCCCGATCTCCGACATCGCCGGGCAGAACTCCGGCGGACCGAACAACGGGGCTTGAAAGCGCCGACGCGTCAGGACTGGTTGACCTTCAGCGCCGCGATGACCGCGTCGAGAGTGGCGCGACTGGCCGTATCGCCGATCGGCGACGCGCCGAAGAAGATGGTGACCGGTTTGGTTTTGACGGCGATGATGGTCACCGAGTCGCCGGGTACGTGGCGGGTGGAGTCGCTGATCGTGATGTCAGCGTCCGCCCGGGCGGCGTCGGTGCCGTCGACCGTGGTGGAAGATGTCTTGATCGCGCCGAGGGTGGGTCCGGACTGCGAGTAGCCCGGTCCCGTGGCGATGCAGTTCATCAACTTCGATGCCTGGTCGCTGACGTTCATGCTGGTGACGAAGTTGGTGACGGCGAGTTCCGCCTGCATCATCCACTGGTTGGCGTTGGGCACCTCTTGCGCAACGCCGACGGCGCCGATGGTGTTGGGCGTGGAGCTGTCCGAGATCGGCATCCAGCCGGGTGCTGCGCTGGTGGGAAAGGACAGCGCACCCGCGGTGACGGTGTCGCTACTGGGCGCATCGCCACCGGACACGTTCGGGGTGCAGTCGGTGGCATTCTGCTGAGAACCGCTCGGTGGCGACGTCGGAGCACCGGGCGCGGCGCTGCTGGGAGCGCCCTCGGTCGACGGCCCCGCTTGGCTCGAATTGCTGTGATGTGCCACCAGGATCAAAGCCACCACGAGTGCGACGACGGCGACCAAGGCGATGGCACCGCCGATCAACCACGGCTTCTTCGAGCGCGGACCGCCCGGCGGCGGCCCGGGGGGATACTGCCCAGGCGGGTAAGGCCCTGGCGGGTACTGGCCCGGCGCGTACTGGCCCGGCGGGTATGGGCCCGGCGGGTAGTGCCCGGGCGGATAACCTCCGGGCGGATACTGCTGACCGGGCAGCGGAGCCTGCTGAATGGGAGCCGAACCAGCGGCGTACGGATCGCCGTGCGGGGGTTGTTGATAGGGGCCGCCCTGCGGGTTCTGGTACGGCCCGCCCGGCGGCTGGCCGCCCTGATAAGGGTCGCCGTGCGGCTGCCCCCCCCAGTAAGGGTTCTGCCAGTACGGATTGGCGGAGGGATCCTGACCGTAGGGGCCGCCAGGGGGAGCCGTCATTGCTGAACCACCTTCACTGTCACCGGCACCCTCGGGTGAGGGTGCCCGCATAACCGCATCGCGGCCGCGATCGGCTGCATTACACCATCATGCTCGACTTGCTGGCGCTTCGAGGCTCGCCGCCGTGTCCGGCCTCATTATGCGATCGGCCTACCGATCCTCGTTGGTCACCTTGGCCATCGCCAGCACATCGAGCCGGCGGTCGAGTTCTTCGACGGACAGCTTGTCGCCGATCAGTCCGCGGTCGATCACCGTTTGACGGATCGTCTTGCGTTCCTTGAGCGCCTGCTTGGTCACCGCGGCGGCCTCCTCGTAGCCGATGACCGAGTTCAGCGGGGTCACGATCGACGGTGACGACTCGGCCAGCTCGCGCAGCCGCTCGACGTTGGCGGACAGACCGCTGACGCAACGGTCGGCGAATAGTCGCGACACATTGGTCAGCAGCTTGAACGACTCCAGCACGTTGCGCGCCATCATCGGAATGTAGACGTTGAGTTCGAAGGCGCCGTTCGCACCACCCCAGGCGACCGCGGCGTCGTTGCCGATCACCTGCGCCGCAACCTGCGTAACTGCCTCGGGCAGAACCGGATTGACTTTGCCGGGCATGATGGAACTGCCCGGCTGCAGATCGGGAAGCTGGATTTCTGCCAAACCCGTCAGGGGGCCTGAGCCCATCAGCCGAATGTCGTTGCCGATCTTGGTCAATGACACCGCGATGGTGCGCAGCGCGCCGGACGCCTCGACCAGGCCGTCGCGGGCGGCCTGAGCCTCGAAAGAATTGGTGGCCGAACGCAGTTCGGTCAACCCGGTCCGGTCGATGAGAACCTGCACCACCTTGGCGCCGAAACCGTCCGGCGCGTTGAGCCCGGTGCCTACGGCGGTGCCGCCGATCGCCAGCTCGCCCAGCCGCGGCAGGCACCCGTGCACTCTTTCTATGCCGGCCTCGATTTGCCGGGCGTAGCCGCTGAACTCCTGTCCCAGGGTCACCGGGACAGCGTCCATCAGGTGGGTGCGACCGGACTTGACCACGGTATGCCATTCCTGCGACTTGCCCGCCAACGCGTCGTGCAGCACCTGCAGCGCCGGAATGAGGTGGCGTACCGCGGCTTCGGTGGCGGCGATATGCGTCGCGGTGGGGAAGGTGTCGTTGGATGACTGCGACATGTTGACGTCGTCGTTGGGGTGTACCGTCACACCGTTAGCGCCCGCGATGGACGCGATGACCTCGTTGGTGTTCATGTTGGAGCTGGTACCCGACCCGGTCTGGAACACGTCGATGGGGAACTGGTCGTCGTGGCGGCCGTCGGCGATCTCAGCAGCGGCGGCGATGATCGCGTCGGCCTTGGCCGCCGCCAGCAAGCCCAAGTCCTTGTTGACCTGCGCGCAGGCGCCTTTGAGCAGGCCCAGTGCACGGATCTGGGTACGCTCCAGACCTCGCCCTGAGATCGGAAAGTTTTCCACCGCACGCTGAGTTTGCGCGCGCCACAACGCGTTTGCCGGAACCTTCACCTCACCCATGGTGTCGTGTTCGACGCGGTACTCGGTATCGGTGGCATGAGCGGCCATAGCTGAGATTCCCTTTGCTTCGTTGAGTGTGAAGATGCCGGGCTTGAAAAGGGCTTTGTCAGGGCAGCGGATACTGCGCCGTGCTGTCGCCGGTGAAGTCGATGGCGGAGTACTCGGTGAGCTTCGAGAGCCGGTGATAGGCCTCGACCATGCGCACGGTGCCGGACTTCGAGCGCATCACAATCGACTGGGTGGTGCAGCCGCCGGGAGAGTAGTGGACGCCCTTGAGCAGGTCGCCGTCGGTGACGCCGGTGGCGCAGAAGAAGACGTTGTCACCGGCTACCAGGTCCTCGGTGGTCAAGACCTTGTCGAGTTCGTAGCCGGCGTCGATCGCCTTTTGGCGTTCCTCGTCGTCTTTCGGGGCGAGCAGGGCCTGGATCTCACCACCCATGCACCGGATCGCCGCCGCGGTAATGATGCCCTCCGGGGTGCCCCCAATACCGGCCAGCAAGTCGGTGCCCGAGTTCGGTCGGCAGGCCGAGATGGCGCCGGCCACGTCGCCGTCGGTGATCAACCGGATACGCGCCCCGGTGGCACGGACATCCTCGATCAGTTGCTCGTGGCGAGGACGGTCCAGAATGCACACCGTCATGTCGCGTACCGACAGGCCTTTGACCTTGGCCACCGCGCGGATGTTGTCGGCGATGGGCGCGGTGATGTCGAGCACCTGGGCGGCGTCGGGGCCCACGGCGACTTTGTTCATGTAAAACACCGCCGACGGGTCGAACATCGCGCCCCGGTCAGCGACAGCCAGCACCGAAATGGCGTTGGGCATGCCTTTGCTCATCAGGGTCGTGCCGTCAATCGGGTCGACGGCGAAGTCGCAGTCGGGGCCGTCGCCGTTGCCGACCTCCTCGCCGTTGTAGAGCATCGGCGCCTGGTCCTTCTCGCCTTCGCCGATGACGACCACGCCGCGCATTGACACCGAGTTCACCAGTTCGCGCATTGCGTCGACCGCCGCGCCGTCGCCGCCTTCCTTGTCGCCCCGGCCTACCCAGCGCCCGGCGGCCATGGCCCCGGCTTCGGTGACCCGGACCAGTTCCAGAGCCAAGTTCCGGTCCGGTGCTTCACGACGAGAGGCCGGGCGGGGTTCCGGCGAGGAGTGGGCGCCACTAGCGGCAGCACGCGTCATGGTTGTCGATTGTCCCAGAAGCAGCCAGCGCTCTTAAGCCAGGGATACTGGTGAGGTGACCACTCAGCCGCAACCGGCCCCGAGACCGGCCAAGCCCCGGGTGTTGCAGGACGGTCGCGACATGTTCTGGTCGATCGCCCCGCTCGTACTGGCTTGCATCGTGCTGGCGGGGCTGGTCGGGATGTGCTCCGTCCGGCCAACCGGCACCCAGCAGGGCCCGGTTCCGTCTTTCGACGACGCCGCTGCTCTGCGCGCCGATGCGCAGGCGCTGGGCTTCCCGATTCGGCTGCCCCGGCTGCCCGCCGGGTGGCGAGCCAATTCGGGCAGCCGCGGCGGCATCGACAACGGCCGGACCGAACCAACGTCCGGGCAGCCGTTGCGCGCGGTCACCTCGACCGTCGGCTTCATCAGCCCGACCGGAATGTATCTGAGCTTGACGCAGAGCAACGCCGACGAGGCGAAACTCGTCGGCTCCATTCACGCTTCGATGTATCCGACCGGGGTGATCGATGTCGGGGCCGTCAAGTGGGTTATCTACCAGGGCGACGCCGGGGTCGAGCCGGTGTGGACCACCCGGCTGGTCAGCCCGGGCGGTGCGGCGCAGGTGGCGACCACCGGGGCCGGAACCGATCAGCAGTTCCGCACGCTGGCCGCAGCCACCCAGTCGCAGCCGCCGCTGCCGGCTCACCGATCGGAGGCACCGCGATGAAGTTTCTCCTCGGCGCGGCTCAAGGTGTCCTAGCCGCCGAACTGGTGCTGTGCGCTAGCTGCCGTCGGCGCTGGTCGGCGATGAACCGGACCGACAGGCGGTGCAGCAGGCCCGGTGCCAGCCGCGCGAAGATCCACGACGCATGCGCACGTTTGGGCACCACCAGCAGCGCCTTGTTGTGTTCGACGGCGCGCAGCGTGTCGCGGGCCAGCCGGTCGGGGCTGTAGGCGGTGCTCATGCCCTGTCCGCGCAGGTAGTAGTCGCGGCCGACGAAGCCGCCGAGGGCGCCCTTGTCCAGGATCGGGGTCTCGACCGCGGCCGGGCACACCGCTAGCACTCCCACCCCGCGCGACACGGCTTCTGAGCGCAGCGCCAGCGACAGTCCGACGACGGCGTGCTTGGTCATCACGTAGCTGGTGATCTGCCCGGCCGCGGTCAGCCCGGCCATCGAGGCGGTATTGACGATGTGGCCGTGGCCTTGGCGCAGCATCACCGGGTAGGCCGCTGTCACCCCGTGCACGACGCCGCGGATGTTGACGTCGATGATCGCGTTCCACTGGTCCAGGGTGAGCAGTTCGGTGTCTCCGCCCCAGGCGATGCCGGCGTTATTGAACATCAGGTCCAGCCGGCCCGCGCGGTCCACCACGTGGGCGACGGCGTGCTGCACCGCGGCCGCGTCGGTCACGTCGAGCTGTGCCGGGCGCGCGGCACCTGGACCGGTCACGCCGGCGGCTGTGCGGGCGGCGGCGGCGGCGTCGATGTCGGTGCACACCACCTCGGCGCCGGCGGCCACCAGTGCCCGGCACAGCGCCGCACCGATGCCCGAGCCGGCCCCGGTGACGACCGCCTGCTTACCGGTGAAAGTCACTGTGCCGCCAGCTTCATCGCATGGCCGTACAGGTCGGGATAACGCTTGAGATGCGCGCCACCGTTGAGATCGAGCACTTCACCGGTCAACCATGACGACTTCGGCGAGCACAAGAAAACCACCGCCTCGGCGACATCTTCCGGTGTGCCGGCGCGGCCCAACGGTGTGTTCTCCAGGTACTCCTCGAGCACTCCCGGGATCTGCGTGGCCGGCTCAGTCAGCGGCGTGTGCACGAACCCGGGCGCCACCGCGTTGACGCGGATCCCGCGCGGCGCCAGTTCCAGCGCGGCCACCTGGGTGAGCATCGACAGTCCCGCCTTGGCCGCGCAGTAGGCGCTCATCGCCACCGCGGGCTGGCGGGCGTTCAGCGAGCTCAGCGATACCAGCGAGCCACCTTCACCGAGCCGGGGTGCGGCGTGTTTCATCACCAGGAACGCGCCGGTGAGGCATACATCGACGACGGACCGGAAGTCTTCGGCGGCCAGCTCGGTTATCAGACCGAGGCCGCCGACACCAGCGGTGTTGACGACGGCCTGCAGCGGGTCGGGCTGGTCGAACAACCGCCGCACCGACTCCTCGTCGGTGACCTCGACGGTCGCTGACAGGTGCGGGTCGCCGAGCTCGACGGCGACGCGCGCGGCGCCGTCAGTGTTGCGGTCGGCGACGGTGACGCGATACTTTTCGGCCGCCAGCGCATGAGCGATCGCCCGGCCGATGCCGGACGCTCCTCCGATCACCACAGCCGCGCGAATGGTCATGCTGTGAGATCTTGCCGCGCCGCAGGGCGTTCCGCGACGCGTTTACTCCAGCGATGCGGTGGCAGCTGCACTGTCGCGGGCATCAGGCTGTCGAATCAAGCGGGCGTTGCCAGCGTCACAGCCGAGGCCGCGTGGTGTTTGGCGGTGGCCTGGACGGTCTTGAACAACTCGACGTAATAGGGCAGGCACTGCTGCAGGGCCTGCTCGGTGGTGAACGGCGGCCGATAGCCCAAGTCGCGTTCGGCCTTCGCGATGGAGAAGTAGTTGTCCAGGTAAAGACGTTCCACGGCAAGTGGTTCCACTGGCGGCTTCGGCAGGCCGAAGCGGAAGTGCGCCCGCTGCCACGTCGACATCAACGCGTGCACCAGCGGCCCGGGCACCCGCAGGCGTGGCCAGCGCTGGCCGCACGCCTCGACGATCGGACGCGCGAACTCGAACATGTTGACGGGCTCGCCGTCGTTGATGAAATACGCCTGGCCGGGCGCCGTGCCGCCCGGCACCAAGTGCTGCGCAGCCAGGATGAAACCTTCGATCAGGTTGTGCACATAGGAGTTGTCGAGTTTGGTGGTCTTGCGCCCGATCAGCACTTTGACCTGACCGGCGACCACGCTTTCGAATAGTCTGCGGAACATGGTCTGGTCGCCGCGGCCCCAGATGCCGCTCGGGCGGATCGCGCAGGTCAACATTCCGGTCCCGCCGTCGGGGGACGCGTTCTGGGACAGCACGAATCGCTCGGCCACCACCTTGGTTTCGGTGTAGAGATCGTTGAAGCGCTCGGTGTAAGGCAGCGTCTCGTCGCCGCCGGCGATGGGTTGGCCGCCCGTCACCACGCTGTTGGATGACGTGTAGACGAACCGCTGAACACCGGCGGCCTGCCCGGCACGGACCAAGTTCTCGGTGCCGCCCACGTTGACGGCGAAGCTGCGCTGCCGGTACTCCTCGGAGGCGGAGTCGCCGCCCAGCAGTTCGATGATCGCCGCGGTGTGAAAGACGGTGTCGATGCCGTCGACCGCGCCGGCGACGACGTCCGGGTCGCAGATGTCGCCCTCGAGCACTTCCAGGTTCGGTTGCTGCGGCAGCGGCGTGGGCGCCCGGTCGAAGGACCGCACGGTGTGCCCCCGCTCGAGCAGGGCGCTCACCAGGTTGGCGCCGACGAAGCCGGAGCCGCCGGTGACCAGGACGCGGCCGAGTTCAGTGATCAGTGTTGCGTCAGCCATGAGGGAATAGTAACTGAAACGTGTTCTAGTTGGGCCGAAAAGTTAGGAAAGTAGTTTCAATCTCAAGTATCGTCGGCGTCCGTGGCCGCCAGTGCATCAGCCACCCGTTTACGTGCGCCAGCTAAGTGCTGTTCGCAGCGTTTCGCGAGCTGTTCGCCTCTTTCCCACAGTTGCAGCGACGCATCCAAGTCGAGCCCGCCCAGCTCCAGCCGGCGCACTACTTCGACGAGTTCGTCGCGACATTTCTCATATCCAAGTTCACTAATAGGAGTAGTGGGCTGTTGCTCAGTCATCGATCCTGGACTCATCGGTTTGTCCCTCGCTCAGCGCTGCTACCGCCCCGTCGGCGACCCGCACCCGCAACGTCGTCCCGGCAGGCGCTTCGGTGACTGATCGGAGCACGGTCATCGATCCTGGCACCGGAACGGTCTGCACAATGGCGTAGCCGCGCGCCAGGGTGGCCGCCGGTCCCAAAGTGGCCAGCCGGGCGGCCAAATGTCCGACGCGATCGGTTTCAGCCTTGATCAACCGGGTGATGTCGCGGCGCACCGCGGCTCGGGCACGCTGGACTTCCTCGGTGCGTGCGGTGAGGGCGGTCAGCGGCTCGGCGAGCACCGGGCGGGTGCGCAGCTGCGCGAGCACCCGCTCTTCGCGGGTCACCCAATTGCGAAGCGCTTGGGAGCTGCGGCGGCGCAGCTCGTCGACCAGCCGCTGCTCGGCGGCGGTGTCCGGGACGATCTTCTTGGCAGCGTCGGTGGGTGTGGCGGCTCGCAGATCGGCGACCAGGTCGCACAGCGGGTTGTCGGGTTCGTGTCCCACCGCGCTGATCACCGGCGTTCGGCAGGCGGCGATCGCGCGGCACAGCGTCTCGTCGGAGAACGGCAGCAGATCTTCCACGCTGCCGCCGCCGCGGGCCAACACGATCACGTCGACGTCTTGGTCGGCGTCCAGTTCACGCAGCGCGCTGACGATTTGTGGGACGGCGTTGGGGCCTTGCACGGCGGTGTTGCGCAGCGCAAAGCGCACCGCCGGCCAGCGCGCCGACGCCACCGTCGTCACATCGCGTTCGGCGGCGCTGGCCCGCCCCGTGATCAGTCCGATGCTGCACGGGCAGAAACGGCAGCGGCCGCTTGAGGTGCGGGTCGAAGAGTCCCTCGGCGTCCAACAGGCGCCGCAGCCGCTCGATCCGAGCGAGCAGCTCGCCGACGCCGACAGCTCGGATCTCGTTGAGGCGAAGCGAGAACGATCCGCGGCCGGTGTAGAACGTCGGTTTGCCGCAGACCACCACCTGAACACCCTCGGTCAATCTGACCGGCGCGTTCACCAGCAGATCGCGGGGGCAGGTGACGTTCAGCGACATGTCGGCGGCCGGGTCCCGCAGCACCATGAACACGGTCTTGGCGTCGGGCCGCACCTTGATCTGGGTCAGCTGTCCTTCGACCCACACGGTGCCCAGCTTGTCGATCCAGCCTGCGACCCGGATAGCCACCGCACGAACCGGAAAGGGATTTTCGGCCGAATTCGCCGGCACCTCTTGGATCACTTTGCGGTCGCGCGGGTAATCCTGTTGGCGAGCAGCGTCTGGAACGGCGCACGAGCCTTGGTGGCTTCCTCGAAGGCCAGCAGCGCCTCGAGTTCGTCGACGTCGAGTGACGGCAGGCGGGCCCGCAGCTGCGCCAGCGTCAGGTTCTCGTAGTCGAGCTCGTCGGCCACCGCCGGCGCCGACACCGTCGAGCCGCCCGCCTCCCTGCCTTGCGGGGCGGACTCGCCGGACGTGACGGTGGCGTCTGCTGCCGCGTCCGCCAGTGAGTACAGCGCGAACCGTCCTTCCGCGCGGCGTTCGGGATCGACGCCGCCACCGCCCGGGGCGTCCTCGGCGGATTCGCCGAGGTCCTCGTCGAACGTCACCCACTCCGGCTGCTCGTTCTTCGGGGGGAACAGGTTCTCGATGGTGGAATCGCCTTTGATGACGAGCTCGGCCACGTTCTGCTGGAAACGCATCACGATGTGCGCGGCCTGACTGGCCAGCGTCATCGGATACATCAGGATGGTCTTCGGCAGCTTTATCGTCTCCTCCACGGCGACGGTCGCGGCACCCACCAGCAGCCGAACCCCGAACGGTGCACTAGCCATGAGTCCAAGACTGCCTTAAGCGGCGGTCAACTCCAAGCCGACCGCTGCGGAATGGCGTGCCGGCAGGGGCGGAAAGTACCCTGGTTGCCATGCCGTCGACCGTCAACATGGGGATCCCGGGCACCACGAGCCCGGTTGCCGAGGCTGCCATCGGGAAGCGGGTGTTGCTGGCCGAGCCCCGGGGTTACTGCGCCGGAGTCGATCGGGCTGTGGAGACCGTGGAGCGGGCGCTGGAGGAGCACGGCCCGCCGGTTTACGTGCGGCACGAGATCGTGCACAACCGGCATGTGGTCGCCACGCTGGCCGAGGCGGGGGCGGTTTTCGTCGGGGAGACCGAGGAAGTGCCCGAAGGGGCCGTGGTGGTGTTCTCCGCGCACGGTGTGGCACCCAGCGTGCACGCGTCGGCCGCCGAGCGGGAACTGCAGGTCATCGACGCGACCTGCCCGCTGGTCACCAAGGTGCACAACGAAGCCAAGCGCTTCGCCCGAGACGACTACGACATCCTGCTGATCGGGCATGAAGGGCACGAGGAGGTCGTCGGAACCGCGGGCGAGGCTCCCGAACACGTGCAGTTGGTCGACGGGCCAGCCGCAGTGGATCAAGTGACAGTCCGCGACGAGGACAAAGTGATCTGGCTGTCCCAGACCACGCTTTCCGTCGACGAGACGATGGAGACTGTCGAGCGGCTGCGGCGGCGTTTCCCCAAGCTGCAGGACCCGCCGAGTGACGACATCTGCTACGCGACGCAGAACCGTCAGGTCGCGGTCAAGGTGATGGCGCCGGAGTGTGAACTGGTCATCGTGGTCGGCTCGACGAACTCGTCGAATTCGGTGCGGTTGGTCGAAGTCGCGCTGGGCGCCGGCGCCGAGGCCGCTCACTTGGTCGACTACGCCGACGACATCGACCCCGTGTGGCTGGACGACGTCACCACTGTCGGGGTCACGTCCGGCGCGTCGGTGCCCGAGGTGCTGGTGCGCGGTGTGCTGGAACGGCTCGCCGGATACGGCTACGGCGTGGTGCAGCCGGTGACGACAGCCAACGAGACGCTGGTATTCGCGTTACCTCGGGAGATTCGGCGCCCGGCCCGCTGACTTTTGCGCAGTTCTCCCTCGCGAGCAGACGCTAAGGTCCCCGACACCCCGAGGTTTGTGGGACGGTCACGTCGGCGCGCGCGGGTACGGCGGCACGACGACGCGTCAGATGTCGTCCCAGGATTCGGCCGCCGAGCTTTGCGCGCTGCGGGAGCGGCCGGCGCCGCGGTAACGGACCTGCGAGATCGGGTGGTGCGTGGAATTGGGCCTGCTGACGGCGGATTCAGATGCGGGTCGGCGGCGCGGCGGCAGGTCGTACGGTTCGACCGGTTCGTAGGGATCGAACCGGCTGCCGCGGGTGGCGGGCCGGCCATAGCGGGTGTGCGGATCGCGGCGGATCTCCCGCGGCGGCTGGCTGCGCAGCTCGGGTTCGCGCACGGGCCTGGGACGGCGCCGCGGCCCGGCCGGTGGCTCCGCGTCGACGTCGACGTCATGGATGGGCCTTGGGCGCCGGCGCCGCACGCGGTCTGAGCCCGGTTCAGTGGCATCGTCGAGCGGAGAGCGGGCGGATCGGGAGCGGGCCGGCGTCGAGCGCCGGTCGGTGGACCGGGAGCTGTTCGATCGGGCGTTGCGGCCCGACCTGGCGCGTTTCGGGGACTCACTCACTTGGCGAACTCGCCGTGTCGTCTTCGAGGCGGGCGTGTCGTCTTCGTCGGGGCCACCGCGGCCCAGAGACGCGGCCAGCTTGGCGCCTGAACCGCTGCTGCGGGTGGCGGCAGGCGCACCGTCGCCGTGAGCTTCTGCGTCGTTGTCCGCAGCACCCCGGCCGCGGGTCGGTGATTCGAGATACCAGCGGATGATCCCGATCAGCAGCACACCGGCCGAGGTGAACACCATCAGCGGAAAGCGCTCGATCAGCGGGTAGCCGCAGTTGATCAGAATGTCTTTGACGCCGCCGATCTTGGCGCCGTGAAACAGCCAGTAGGCGCCGGGCACCGCGCAGAACAGCAGCAGCGGTGGCTGAATCACTGCGGTGAACACGCCAGACTGACGGACGGCCAGCACCGCCGCCAGGCAGCCGGCCACGTACGAGGCGGCGAACACGATCGTCAATTCCTTGTTGCCTGAGCCCGCGTCGAACGCGAACCCGATCCCGGTGCCGGTGATCGCGATAAGGATGGCTGCCCACCACGGCACACCGGAGATCTTCGGGAAGATCGAGCGATCACTCGACGTCGCCGAGATCGCCCGCTGAGCTGACACAGGTAGACCGTACCGGCTGTGAGCTCAAACAGCCGTCATACCCAACCAGCATGCCGCGGCGTGCCCCCGGGTTCACTCTATAGACTTAGATTCCCGTGAGCTTGAGTCTGGGAATCGTGGGTTTGCCCAACGTCGGCAAGTCGACCCTGTTCAACGCGTTGACACGAAACAACGTGGTGGCGGCCAATTACCCGTTCGCGACGATCGAACCCAACGAAGGTGTGGTGTCGCTGCCCGACTCGCGCCTGGGCAAGCTGGCGGAGATCTTCGACTCTGAGCGCGTTGTTGCGGCGCCGGTGACGTTCGTCGACATCGCCGGTCTGGTCCAGGGCGCCTCGGAAGGGGCGGGGCTGGGCAACAAATTCTTGGCGAACATCCGCGAGTGTGACGCGATCTGCCAAGTGGTGCGGGTTTTCGCTGACGACGATGTCACGCACGTCAGCGGGCAGGTGGACCCGGAATCTGATATCGAGGTGATCGCCACCGAGTTGATGCTGGCCGATCTGCAGACCCTGGAGCGCGCTGTGCCGCGGCTGGAGAAGGAAGCCCGCAACAATAAGGAGCGCAGACCCGCTCACGAGGCGGCATTGGCCGCTCAACAGATTCTCGACGGCGGCCAGACGTTGTTCGCCGCGGGCGTCGACACCGCGGGATTGCGCGAACTGAACCTGCTCACCACCAAACCGTTCCTGTTCGTCTTCAACGCCGACGAAACGGTGTTGACCGATGCCGGTCGGGTCGCGGAGTTGCGCGCACTGGTCGCGCCCGCCGATGCGGTGTTGCTGGACGCGAAGATCGAAGCTGAGCTGGTCGAGCTGGACGACGAGTCAACGGCCGAGCTGCTCGAGTCGATCGGGCAGACGGAGGTGGGGCTGGATGCGTTGGCGCGCGCCGGTTTTCACACGTTGCGGCTGCAGACCTTCCTGACGGCGGGGCCAAAAGAGGCGCGGGCCTGGACGATCCATCAAGGGGATACCGCGCCTAAGGCGGCCGGCGTCATCCACTCCGACTTCGAGAAGGGCTTCATCAAAGCCGAGATCGTGTCCTATGACGACTTGATCGCCGCCGGATCAATGGCCGCGGCCAAAGCCGCCGGCAAGGTCCGGATGGAGGGCAAGGATTACGTCATGGCCGACGGTGACGTGGTCGAGTTCCGGTTCCAAGCAACGTCGGGGCAGCAGAAGAAGTGAGTATCGGCCACGAGACATAACGTTGGCGTTGTCCGCTGACGAAGCGCTCATGCTTTTGCCGGTTGCCCGCACGTCGCAAGCCGCATAGGGCCAATGACATGGCTTCGCCGGCGCGAGTTTGGGTCATAGAAGGCCATACGCTGCCCGGCAGAAATGTCGCACAATCAAACGATGCCATTCAAGGAGATCACGCGCAGCGACCCCGAGGGAAAGACGTGCTCAGCTTGCGGCACCAAACTGGAGCAAGTCGGCGGATACTTCACTCGGGGGGATGGTGACGGCGAGGGGGCAAGCAACGTCTCCTGGTCGCTACCGCGATGCCCGGACATGTCTTGCATCAGCCGTAAGCACGGGTAACGCCTACCACTGATCTGTACCCGGCAGCCAGTGCGGTCGACCCGTCGAGTCAGAACGGAGCAAACGAAGCCGAGCAAATAGCGGCCGTAGACACGAGGCTGTCGCGGTCAGTGGTGGCCAGCCTTAGGTCCGCGCGACGCCGCCTGTCGATGGGCCAAGCAGTTCGGTCCAGCGGAGTCGAGTACCGCTTCTCCACCTGGTGCGTCGATGGCATCATGGTACGCATCATTGATGCGTACGGAGGTGTCGAAATGAGGACAACGGTAACCATCGACGACGCCCTGCTGGCGAGAGCGGCCGAACTCACTGGGGTGACCGAGAGTGTGGCGCTTCTCCGTCAGGGGTTGCAAACATTGATCCGAGTGGAGAGTGGCCGTCGCCTCGCGGCTCTTGGCGGCACGGATTCGCAGGCATCAGCCGCTTCTCGGCGGAGGGCGTCTGCTGGTGATTCTGGTTGACACGTCGATTTGGATCGACCATCTGCACACGGCAGAGCCGCGTCTCATTAGCCTGTTGATCGACGACGAAATTGGCTGCCATCACTTGGTCATCGAAGAGCTGGCACTCGGTTCGATAGAGCAGCGCGACGTCGTACTCGCATTACTTTCCGATCTGCATCAGTTCCCGGCGGTCACCCACCTCGAAATACTCCATTTGGTTGAACGTCGCCGTCTGTGGGGCAGGGGGTTGAGCGCAATAGACGTCAACCTTCTTGGATCAGTCGCGCTAGTGGACGGTGCGGAGCTCTGGACGAGGGACAAGCGGTTGAAGGCGGTCTGCACGGAGGTCGGCATTGCGCTCGCCATTGACACGTGACGTTGTTCAACAACGGACATAGGTCGGATAGGCGGTCGCCTGCGGCGCCTCGAACGACACGGATCGCTGGTGGCCCACGGACGGCGGTCAATCGCCGCCCGACCCGCGCTGCGCGTTGATTCATCAGGGGTATACCGCGCCGACTATCGAAGGATTACGTCATGACTGACGGTGACGTGGTCGAATTCCGCACGGAGCAACGAAACCGGCTAGACAGAGATGCGGCCCGGCGAACAATTGATGGGGTCGCTGAATGACGGTTACCATTATGGCTTGGTCACTCCATCATCAGGAGGCGGCATATGACATCGTCGTCGCTCGTTTCTAAACTAGGCGCCGAGCTGTTCGGTACGTTCTGGTTGGTATTCGGTGGCTGTGGCAGCGCAATTTTCGCGGCAAAACAGATCGCCCAAGCCGAGGATGGCGGCGGCACCTACCAGTTGGGCATCGGCTTCCTCGGAGTGGCGCTGGCTTTCGGGCTCACCGTCGTCACTATGGCGTACGCCGTAGGTCATGTCTCGGGCGGACATTTCAACCCTGCGATTAGTTTGGGCGCCGCGGTGGGCGGCCGGTTGCCGTGGAAGGATCTTCCCGGGTACTGGATCTCTCAGGTCGTCGGTGGCCTGCTGGCGGGCACCGCGCTGTTGATCATCGCGAAGGGAAAGCCCAAGTTCTCACCCGTCGGGCATATGGCCGCAAACGGATACGGCGCGCATTCGCCTAGCCACTATTCACTGGCAGCTGTGATTATCGCTGAGGTCTTGCTGACGGCGTTCTTCCTCATCGTCGTGCTGGGCGCGACCGACGACCGGGCCCCAAAAGGGTTTGGACCGTTAGCCATCGGTCTGGCGCTGACGCTGATCCACCTCATCTCGATCCCGATAAGTAATACGTCGGTCAATCCGGCCCGGTCGACCGGCGTCGCCTTCTTCAACGGAAACGGCGCACCCGGCCAACTCTGGGTGTTCTGGCTGGCACCGCTGATTGGGGGCTTGATCGGCGGCCTGATTTACCCGCTGCTGTTCGAGAGGGGAAAGCTGGCGAGCAGCGAGGCAGTGCCGCAAGCCCCATAAGTTCCCACGGCGACGCAGTGGACTTCCGGTTCCAGGCAGCGTAGTTCAGTTCGACACCCTCACCCAGTTGCGTTCACGGCGGCGCCCTCTGGCGTGTCATGTCCGTTATTACAGTGTCGGTGCGGCCGGGGCGGGCACCACGGCGATCTCGTGGTTGACCGGAGTGTTCGTCAACGTCTGGATAACACGATCGGGTCCCGACGCACCGCGGAACAGCCAGACGTCTCCGGTGCAACGAAACGCCTACACCGCCGACGAGTCCGCGACCGCTTACACCGCAGACTGACTTGACTCCGGCGGCGCCGACGGGTGGTCAGCCGCAGGCCTGGACGGCGTAGAGGCGGTGCTCCCCGTTGAAGCCCTTCAACTCGACGTCACGCCCGCCGTCCAGGCCGATGTCGTCGAAATCGCTCACAGCGTCACGCACATCTTCGCTGACCAGGATCTCGCCACCTTCGGCCTCGTTGGCCACCCGTGCCGCCATCGCGACGTTGCGGCCGAATAGGTCGTCCCCGCGGCGCACGGACCGACCCATATGGATCCCGATGCGAACGCGAAAAGCCCCGCGCCGCTTGTGTTTCGAGTTGCCTTCCAACTCGCGCTGGAGGTCGCCGGCGCAACGCACCGCCTGCTCGGGCTGGGCGAAGGCGATCATGAAACCGTCGCCTTGACTTTTCACCACGTGCCCGGAGTGCTCCTTCACGAGCTTGCGGACCAGCTTGTCGTGGTCGCCGATCACCTTGGCCCACGAGCGGTCACCGATCCGCTCGTTGAGCGCGGTGGACTCCTCGATGTCGGAGAACAACAGCACGACCTTGCCGTTCGGAGTGATGCGGGCCAAATCGGGCCGCTCCACTTCGGCCCAATCGGCCAAATCCTCGATTGAGTTGCGCACCACGGCGCCGAAGCCCTCTCTTCGCAGGACGTTCGCCGTCTGCCATACCTTGCCGACGGCCCCGCGCCCGCCGGAGAACAGCCGAGTGCGAGTGTCGGTCCGCCGCCGCAGCTCCTCGGCCTCACGTCGACTCCGCACCAGCAGCACCGAGATCATGGCGATTGCGGCGGCTTCGGCGGCGGCGACACCGGCTAAGACGTAGACCGCGACATGCAGTGCATCTCCCATGCCAAGCATTTTCCCGATCTACGCTGCCCGCCCGATCACCAGGTGGCATTCGACCGTCGTTGACGCCGGTTGTTCGCCCTCAGCTGACCGGTCTAGGGTTGCACTGGGTTTGCCGCGGGCGGCGGTTGTCAGCGGTGTATGTGAGCTGATCGGGATTTGTGGAGGTGCCGGTTTGCCCAAATGCGATGGTCCGCCCGCCGATGTCTTGGTGATCTTCGGCATCACCGGGGACTTGGCCCGCAAAATGACGTTCCGTGCGCTGTACCGCCTGGAGCGGCGCGAATTGTTGGAATGCCCCATCGTGGGGGTGGCCAGCGACGACATCACGGTCGACGAACTGGTCAAGCGGGCTCGGGAGGCGATCGCCAAGAGCGGCGAAACTGTCGATGATGCGGTATTCGACCGGTTCGCGAAGAGACTTTCCTATCTGCACGGCGACGTCAACGACGACGCGCTCTACGAGTCGTTGGCCCAGCACCTCGGCACAGGGCGTCATCCGCTGTTCTACCTGGAGATGCCGCCCACTTTGTTTGCGCCGATCGTGGAAAACCTCGGCAAGGCCGATCTGCTGAAGGAAGCACGCGTTGCGGTCGAGAAGCCGTTCGGTCACGATCTGAACTCTGCGCGGGAACTCAACAGTCGACTGCGCGCGCTGCTCGACGAGAAGCAGATCCTTCGAGTGGATCACTTCCTGGGTAAACAGCCCGTCGTCGAACTCGAGTTCTTGCGCTTCGCGAATCAGGCACTTGCTCAGCTCTGGCACCGCGGCTGCATCTCCGAAATCCATATCACGATGGCTGAGGACTTCGGCGTCGAGGACCGGGGCAAGTTCTACGACGCGGTGGGCACCCTGCGTGACGTCGTGCAAAACCACCTGCTGCAAGTGCTGGCGTTGGTTGCGATGGAGCCGCCGGTCGGACCGAGCTCGGACGATATCAACGACAAGAGGGCCGAGGTGTTCCGCGCGATGCCTGCGCTGACCCCGTCGTCATGCGTCCGCGGCCAGTACCGGGGCTACGCCGACGTGCCGGGGGTGGCGAAAAACTCGCAAACTGAGACCTTCGTTGCGCTGCGCACCGAGATCGACAATTGGCGCTGGTCGGGCGTGCCCATCTTCCTGCGGGCCGGCAAGGCGCTGTCCGATCGGGTCACCGAGGTGCGGTTGTTTCTGCGCCGCGTGCCCAGGTTGGCCTTCCTGCCCAACCGCGAAGGGAGTCAGCCGAACCAGATCGTGCTGCGCGTTGACCCCCAGCCGGGGCTGCGTCTGGCGTTGGTCGCCCACGGCGATGACTGCTGGCGCGACGTTCACCTGGATTCGTTGTTTGCCCAAGATCTTGGTGAACCACTCACGCCCTACGAACGGTTGCTGTATGCCGGGTTGATCGGGGATCACCAGTTGTTCGCTCGGGAGGACAGCATCGAACAAACGTGGCGCATAGTTGAGCCGCTGCTCGACAATCCGGGCGAGGTGCATTCCTACGAGCCGGGCTCGTGGGGGCCGGACGCGGCGCAGTCAATTGTGGACGGTGAGCATGGTTGGCAACGGCCATGGCTGCCGGTCAGTCAGCCTTCACCACAGCATTAAGGAGATCAGGACACATGCAGCTAGGGATGGTCGGCCTGGGCCGGATGGGCGCCAACATCGTTCGTCGTGTGGTCAATGACGGACACGAAAGCGTCGTCTACGACAACGACCCCGACGCGGTCAAGGCGATGGCCGGCCACGACAACATCACCGGTGTCTCGTCGCTCTCCGAGCTTGCGGAGAAGCTGAAGCCTCCTCGGGTGGTCTGGGTGATGGTGCCGGCCGGGGACATCACCACCGGGGTGATCGAGAAGCTGGGCAAGGAGTTGGACACCGACGACATCGTGATCGACGGCGGCAACTCCTACTACCGCGCTGACATCAAGCACGCGAAAATGCTTGCCGAGCACGGTGTCAAGCTGCTGGACTGCGGTACCAGCGGCGGGGTGTGGGGCCGGGAACGCGGCTACTGTCTGATGATCGGCGGAGACGACGAAGCGTTCGCTCACGCCGAACCGATCTTCGAAAGCGTCGCTCCCGGCGTAGACGCGGCTGAGCGCACATCCGGTCGCGACGGCGAGGTCGGTCAGGCCGAGAAGGGCTACCTGCACTGCGGGCCGGCCGGCGCCGGGCACTTCGTCAAGATGGTGCACAACGGCATCGAGTACGGGATGATGGCCGCGCTTGCCGAGGGCCTCAACATTCTGCGCAACGCCGATATCGGTGCCCGCATCAAGGAAGGGCAGGGCGACGCGGAGACCGCGCCGCTCGCAGACCCGGAGTTTTACAAGTACGACTTCGCTATCCCCGACGTGGCCGAAGTGTGGCGGCGAGGCAGCGTGATCGGGTCCTGGCTGTTGGACCTGACGGCGATCTCGTTGCAGCAATCACCCGACCTGTCCGACTTCACCGGTCATGTGTCCGACTCGGGCGAGGGCCGGTGGACCTCCATCGCGGCGATCGACGAAGGTGTTCCCGCACCGGTGCTCACGTCGGCGCTCTACTCACGCTTCGCCTCCCGACGCCTCGATGAGTTCGCCGACAAGGCGCTGTCGGCGATGCGCAAGCAATTCGGTGGCCACGAGGAGAAGAAAAACTAGGTCACCGGTTGACGAACGCCACTACCGCCGCGCTGAACGCATCGTTGTCATCGCCTGCCGCGGTGTGTCCGGCGTCGGAGAGTTCGACGAACTCGGCGCGGGGCACCTCAGCCAGGAAGTGCCGGACTCCCTCCGGACTCACCACATCGGACAACTTGCCCCGGATCAGCAGGATCGGGATCTTCAAGTCGACAGCGGCCTGCTCGAACTTCTCGGTGCGCAACTCCGGGTCGTCACCGGGTTTGGTCATGAACGCCGGATCCCAATGCCAGTACCAGCGCCCGTCCCGCAGCCGCAGGTTCTTCTTCAGCCCCTCCGGACTGCGTGGCCTGGTCCGGTGCGGCAGATACGCCGCAACGGCGTCCGCGGCCTGCTCCAGCGACTCGAAGCCGTGAATACCGCTGAACATGAAGTCGCGGATGCGGGCGCTGCCGGTCTTCTCGAACCGCGGCACCACGTCGACCAGGATCAGCCGGGTCACGATCTGCGGGCCGGCGCGGTCTGCGGCGAGGATGCCGGTCAATCCGCCCATGCTGGCACCGATCAGCACAACCGGTTCACCGATCGCGGCCAGGACGTGCATGACGTCGGCGGTCAACGAATCAACGGCGTAGTCGGCGTCGGGTGCGCGGTCGCTGTCACCGTGCCCGCGGCTGTCGAGGGCTACCACGCGAAATCCCTGCTCGGCGAGGATCTGTCCGGTGTTTTTCCAGGAGAACCGATTCTGGCCGCCGCCGTGCAACATCAGAATCGCCGGCCGGCCGGCCGGCCTCTCGAGGTCGCGGTTCCATTCGTCGGCCACCAGGTTAAGGCCGTCGACGCCGGAGAACTGGACAGTCTGTGGTCTGCTGCTCACGGCGCTCACCCACGTCCTCCCAGGCTTCCTCGGCTGCGGTTTCCGGCTGACGTTACTCACGCCGAGCCGCAACGCGGAAGGCGGTGACTCAGAACGGCCCGACCGGGGAGCGCGCCCGGGGGCGGCTGGTGTGGCAGATTGGGACCGTCTAACGTCTCGGCGGGGGGCCAGGATCGCCGGCGGCCCGTGACTGGAGGGGACAGTGATGGCTGAGCCAGGGTGGATCGACGTGCAGGCACCCGCAGTCGACTTGAAGGCGCTGTGCTGGGGACCGCCCGACGCTCCGATCGCACTGTGCCTGCACGGCTTTCCCGACACCGCGTACGGGTGGCGCAAATTTGCTCCACCACTGGTCGAGTCGGGTTGGCGGGTGATCGCGCCGTTCATGCGCGGTTATGCGCCGTCGTCGATTCCGTCCGACGGCAGCTACCACATCGGTGCCTTGATGGACGACGCGCTGAGAGTACGCTCGGCGGCCGGCGGTACCCCTGATGACGTGGTGATCGGCCACGACTGGGGTGCGATCGCAGCAACCGGCCTCGCGGCGATGCCTGAAAGTCCGTTCGCCAAGGCTGTGATCATGTCGGTGCCACCGGCCGCGGCGTTTCAACCACCCAGCCGGGTGCCTGACCCGGCCCGGCTGATCGCCCAGCTGCCGGGTCAGCTGCGTCGCAGCTGGTATATCTTCTACTTCCAGTTGCCTTGGCTGCCTGAGCGTTCCGCCTCTTGGGTGTTACCGCGGCTGTGGCGGCGGTGGTCACCGAATTACGACGCCAAAGAGGATCTGCGCCACGTCGACGCCGCGATCGGAACGCCGGAAAGTTGGCGCGCCGCGCTGGGGCCCTACCGGGCCAACGTCCGCAACACCCGCCCGCCGGACCAGTACGCCGACCTGCACCGGCAATGGGTGCTGCCGCCACAACTGCCGAGTCTGTACATGCACGGCGTCGACGACGGTTGCATGACAGCGGCTTTCGCGCACTGGACGGAAAAGGTGCTTCCGCCGGGCAGCGACGTTGCGACCGTTGAGCAGGCCGGCCACTTCCTGCAGCTCGATCAACCGGAGCGGGTCGCCGAGCTGGTGCTGAACTTCATCGGTTCACCCGGCTGACCAGCAGCTATTACCCGGTGAGCGTCAGGGCGTCGCAATGGCGGCCGGGTCGATCCGGAGTCGGCGGCGCCGACTGGACCACACGTGATGGGCAAAAGCGCCATGCGGCGTCCAGGAAGTGCTGCTCCTGTGCCCACACGTGAAGCCGCGCACCGGATGACCGCCGTCGACGCGCAGTTCTATTGGATGTCGGCCAAGGTCCCCAACGATCAGTTCCTGCTCTACGCCTTCGACGGCGAGCCGGACTCGGTTGGCCGGGCGCTCGACGAGGTCTGCGACCGTGCCCGCTCCTGTGCCGACCTGAGGGTGCGGGTCGGCGACGGGTGCCCGTTGAGGTTTCCGGCATGGTTGCCGGCGCCCGACGAGCCAACTCAGGTCGTCGCGCATGGGCTCGCCGACGACTCCTGGGTCGGCTGCCTCGATGCAGTGGTCAGCTTGGCCGACCAGCAGCTCGACGTTCGACGCACGCCCTGGCGGCTGCACGTGTTCACCGGCGTGCGCGGCATTCCGACGACCACGGAGCCCGGCACCGTCGCGGTGCTGCAAGTCGGTCATGCGCTCGCCGACGGCACCCGCGCCGCTGCGCTGGCCGGGTGGTTGTTCGGCCGGCCGGCGCCCGTGCCGCCGGTGGTTCCGCCGTCGCCCGGGTGTGTGCCGTTACGTGCGGTGCATGCGGCCCGCACCCACCGCAGCCTGGTCAGCGAAATCCGCGGTGGCCGGCTGACCGCGCCGCCGGCACCTTGCCCGCCGCTGTCTACCAACACCCGACCCGCCGGCGCCCGCGCTGTGCGCACGCTGGTGCGCCACCGCAGTCAACTGCGCGGGCAGACCGTCACCGTCAGCGTGCTCAGCGCCGTGTCCGCCGCGCTGACCGAGCACCTTGGTGGTCAATTCGATCGGCTGGCAGCAGAGGTGCCGATGGCCAAACCGATTCCGCGGCAGGCGAATAACCACTTCAGCACTGTGACGGTGGGATTGTATCCACGGCTTCCGGACGAGGCCCGCGCGCAGCACATCACCGCGGATCTGGCCAGCGGCCGTCGCCGCGCTGCGCACCCGGCAGCCGAGGCAAGTGATCGGGCGTTCGCCGCGATACCGGCCCCGCTGCTGCGCTGGGGCGTCAGTCAGTTCGACGCCGAGGTCCGTCCACTGCAGGTCTCCGGTCACACGGTGGTGTCCAGCGTGAACCGGGGGGCCGCCGATCTGCACTTCGGCGGTGCCCCCGTGCGGTTGACAGCAGGCTGTCCGGCGCTGTCCCCGGTGATGGGCCTCACTCACGGGGTGCACGGCATCGGTGAGACGATCGTGATCAGTGTGCATGCGGCGCAGTCGGCCATCGGTGACATCGACGCCTACCTGCAACGGTTGAATGCGGCTCTGTAGCCAAAGCTATGACGCGTGACCGCTTCTGGCTGCCGCCTCCCGGGTCAGCCCCGCCGCGGCGATCAGCTCTTCGTGCAGCTCGAACCACACCGTGTGATAGGAGTCGACGAGCGGCCGGGTCAACCACGACGTGTCGCCGGCCGCGACCTTGTTCAGCGCCTGCGTCAACTTGACGCAGTAGCCGCTCAGCCGCGGCAACTGCGCGACGGCCGCCGCCAAGATCGGCGCCACCCGTCGGTGCACGGCCTCGATGCGGGCCACTACCGCCGCGTCGTAGTCGGCGTCGTCATGGCTGTTAGGCCTGCCGTCCTTGAGCTGCCAGTCGGTCACCGCCGCCTTGAATTCGGCGTTCAGGGAACCGAATTCGTTGTACGCGTCTGCGATCGCGGCACCGTCGACATTCCGGCGCTCGGCGGCGAGCAGGTCACCGAGCCGGGCGCGGCCCGCGTCGCTGAGCCGCAGCGTCCTGTCGCAGACCAGCAGCCCCGCCCCGGTCATCCGCTCCACGGTGTGGTTGACAGCGGCCCGGTCTTGGCCCAGCGTGTCGGCCAGGGCGTCGGAGCTTACTCTGCCTTTCAGCCGAACCGCTTGCAGCACAGTCAGATCGGCGGTGCCGACGGAGGAATTCATCGGCTGCCCTCAATAACGGGCCGCAGCGCGGTGAGCATGGCGATCAGCGAGTCGCTTTCAGGATGCGTTTGCGACGGGCTGATCCGCCTGGCGATGTCAGCCAGTTCGCGTAACTCCGGCGTCTCTGCCTCCGACCAGCCGGCCAGTTCGAGGACTCCTTCGCGCACCTCGCCGTTGTTGCCGTCGACGGTCACGAACTTGCCGGCCAGCGCGGCGGCTACGCCCTGGCCGCACCCCACCACGGCGACGCGGCCGAGTTCGCGGCTGACTACTGCCGCGTGGCTGGAAGCTCCGCCGACCTCGGTGACAACGCCCCGCGCGGCCAGCATCCCGTGGACATCGTCCGGACTGGTGTGGTTGCGCACCAAGATGACAGCTTCTCCTGCTTCGGCTGCGGCGAGCGCGTCGTCGACATCGGTGTAAGCCCGGCCGGACACCACCCCCGGGCAGGCGGGCAGACCCTTGGCCAATAGGGCTGCGCCCAACTGAATATCGGGTTGCAACGACGGCAGCAGCAGCGTTTTAACATGCGTCGGGGTCACCCTGCGCAGCGTTTCCTTCTCGTCGATGAGCCCTTCGCGGCGCAACTGCAACGCCACCCGCACGGCAGCCTGCGCCGAGCGTTCAGCCGCGCGGGTCTGCAACAGCCACAGCTTGCCTTCTTCGACGGTGAACTCAATCTCCTGGATGTCACACTCAAGGCGCTCCAACGTATCGGCGGCGGTGGTCAATTCGTCGTAGACCGATGGTTGCTCTTGGCGCAGGGCGGCGATCGGCTGCACGTCTAACGTCCCCGACACGACGTCGTCGCCCTGACCGCCGGGTAACCACTCGCCGAACCGCTCCGCTGAACCGGTGATCGGATTGCGGGAGAAGAACACTCCCGCACCGGACTGCGCGCTCAGATTGCCGAAGACCATCGCCTGCACCACGACCGCGGTACCGCCGAAATCATCGATGCCGTGATGAGCCCGATAAGCCAGTGCGCGCGCGGAGTTCCACGAGGAGAAGACCGCTTCGATCGCGGCGCGCAACTGGGTATACGGATCGATGACCACGTCGTTGGTGGCTACGACGCGCCGATACATCCGGGTGAATCGCTCCCGGGTGTCGCGGGCGAACGCCGGCGTGCTCGCCGCGGCCAGCGCCTGCTCGACAGCGTCGTCGATGCCGAGGTCCAGCACCGTGTCCATCATCCCCGGCATCGACCGCGCGGCGCTGGAACGCACGCTGACCAGCAACGGACGCGAGCCGCGCCCGAAGGTGCGGGAGGTCACGGCTTCCAGCCAGCTGACCCGATCCAGCACATCGGGCCAGACGGCGTCCATCGTCGCGCCAGGGTCGGCGAGATACCGGGCGCCCACCTCGGTGGCGACGCAGAACGCCGGAGGCACCGGCAGTCCGTGCCTGCGCATCGCATCGATGCCGTAACCCTTGTTGCCGACCGTCTCGCGCGGCTGCCCGGCAGCGCCGTCCAGCAAAGTCACAGTGCACCCACACGGTGACCCGGTTGAAGCGTGTCCTGACACGCCCTGAGGTTACCCGGCGGGTAACCGACGCCCCGACGCTCACCCGCAGGTCGTGGCGGCCAGTGTCGCAGACACTCACCCCGCACAAGTATCGACCCGGCACAACACGTCATGACCTTGTGCGCGAGTCCATTGCCCGTCGGCCTGCTGCTGAACGCGGGCCGACGTGCCGCCGGCGCCTCAAGACCCCGAGTGTTCTAGGTTTGCGGGCATGACTGCCTATAACACTGCCTTCGATGTGGGGCTACTGATCCTGCGGCTCGCGCTGGGGTTGACGCTGGCGGCTCACGGCTTCAACAAGTTCTTCGGTGGCGGGCGGATACCGGGCACCGCCCGCTGGTTCGAAAGCATCGGGATGAAGCCCGGTAAGTTTCACGCGACAGTCGCCGCCAGCACTGAGATGTCGGCCGGGATGGGTCTGGCTTTCGGGTTGTTCACCCCGATCCCGGCCGCCGGGTTCGTCTCGCTGATGCTGGTTGCCGCGTGGACCGTGCACCGTACCAACGGATTCTTCATCGTTAAGGAGGGCTGGGAGTACAACCTGGTGCTCGCGGTCGCCGCTGTCGCGGTGGCCACGACGGGAGCGGGCAAGTACAGCCTGGACCGGGTGATCTTCGGCTCGCACTGGCCGGACTGGCTGTACGGCTGGGGCGGTTTGCTGGTGTCGGTGCTGTTGGGTCTGGCCGGCGCGTTGGGACAGCTGCTCATCTTCTATCGGCCGCCGAGGTAGGGGAATACCCGCTGCAGCGCTTACTTTCGGTGACCCGCGCTTTATCCTGACACCGTGTTCTCCAAGGTTCTGGTCGCCAATCGCGGGGAAATCGCGATACGCGCCTTCCGCGCGGCCTACGAACTGGGCGTCGCGACAGTCGCGGTCTACCCGTACGAGGACCGCAACTCGCTGCACCGGTTGAAGGCCGACGAGTCCTATCAGATCGGCGAGGAGGGTCATCCGGTCCGGGCGTATCTGTCGGTCGACGAGATCGTCCAGACGGCCGTGGCGTGCGGTGCCGACGCGATCTACCCCGGCTACGGGTTCTTGTCGGAGAATCCCGACTTGGCGGCCGCCTGCGCGGCGGCCGGGATCACCTTCGTCGGGCCGAGCGCGGAGGTCCTGGAGCTGACCGGCAACAAGTCCCGGGCGATCGCGGCAGCCCGGGCCGCGGGCATTCCGGTGCTGGTGTCGTCGGCGCCGTCGGCGTCGGTCGACGAACTGGTGGCGTCCGCTGAGTCGATACCGTTCCCGTTGTTCGTCAAGGCGGTCGCCGGCGGCGGCGGTCGCGGTATGCGTCGGGTCACCGACGCCGCGGCGCTTCCCGAAGCCATCGAAGCGGCCAGCCGGGAGGCCGAGTCGGCGTTCGGCGATCCCACGGTGTTCCTCGAGCAGGCGGTGCTGCACCCGCGGCACATCGAAGTTCAGATCCTCGCCGACAACCGCGGCAACGTCATCCACCTCTACGAGCGCGATTGCAGTGTGCAGCGGCGGCATCAGAAGGTGATCGAGTTGGCACCCGCGCCCAACCTCGAACCCGCTGTGCGCGAACAGATCTGCGCCGACGCGGTCGCGTTCGCGCGTCAAATCGGATACAGCTGCGCCGGAACGGTCGAGTTCCTGCTCGACGAAAACGGCCGCCACGTGTTCATCGAGATGAACCCGCGCATTCAGGTCGAGCACACCGTGACCGAGGAGATCACCGACGTCGACCTGGTGTCCTCTCAGCTGCGGATCGCCTCTGGCCAAAGTCTGGAACAACTTGGCCTGCACCAAGGCTCGGTTGTTGTGCATGGCGCGGCGATGCAGTGCCGGATCACCACTGAGGACCCGGCGAACAACTTCCGCCCCGACACCGGCCGCATCACCGCCTATCGCAGCCCAGGTGGCGCGGGCATCCGACTGGACGGGGGCACCACCCTCGGGGCGGACGTCAGCGCCTACTTCGATTCGATGCTGATCAAGCTGACGTGCCGGGGCCGCGATTTCGGCGCGGCCGTCCGTCGCGCGCGTCGTGCTCTCGCGGAGTTCCGCATCCGCGGCGTCTCCACCAATATTCCTTTCCTGCAAGCTGTCCTGGAAGACCCCGACTTCCAAGCAGGGCGCGTCACCACCTCGTTCATCGACCAGCGGCCGCAGCTGCTCACCGCCCGCGCCTCGGCGGATCGCGGCACCAAGATCTTGAACTACCTGGCTGACGTCACGGTCAACAAGCCGCACGGTGAACGTCCCTCGGCGCTGTATCCACAGGACAAGTTGCCTGAGATCGACCTGACAGCGGACCCGCCGACCGGGTCGAAGCAGCGGCTCACCGAACTCGGGCCGCAGCGCTTCGCCGCCTGGCTGCGCGAGTCCCGCGCCGTCGGCGTGACCGACACCACCTTCCGCGACGCGCACCAGTCCCTGCTGGCGACCCGGCTGCGCACCACCGGGCTGCTGATGGTGGCGCCGCACATCGCCCGGATGACGCCGCAGCTGCTCTCGGTGGAGTGCTGGGGTGGGGCGACTTACGATGTGGCGCTGCGGTTCCTGAAAGAGGATCCGTGGGAGCGGCTGGCCGCGTTGCGGGAGGCCCTGCCCAACATCTGCCTGCAGATGTTGCTGCGCGGACGCAACACCGTCGGTTACACGCCGTACCCGGAGACCGTCACATCGGCGTTCGTGGCCGAGGCGGCGGCCACCGGCATTGACATCTTCCGGATCTTCGACGCGCTCAACAACGTCGATTCGATGCGTCCGGCCATCGACGCGGTGCAGGAGACCGGCACCGCTATCGCCGAAGTCGCGATGTCCTATACCGGTGACCTGAGCGATCCGGCCGAAAACCTCTACACGCTGGACTATTACCTGAAGCTGGCCGACCAGATCGTCGATGCGGGCGCTCACATCCTGGCGATCAAGGACATGGCCGGCCTGCTGCGGGCGCCCGCCGCCGCCACCTTGGTCGGCGCTCTGAAATCGCGATTCGATTTGCCGGTACACGTTCACACCCATGACACGCCGGGCGGACAGCTGGCCACCTACGTGGCTGCCTGGCACGCCGGTGCTGACGCCGTCGACGGTGCTGCCGCGCCGCTGGCCGGCACCACCAGCCAACCGGCGCTGAGCTCGATCGTGGCCGCGGCCGCGCACACCGAACACGACACCGGGTTGTCCTTGCCGGCGGTATGCGACCTGGAGCCGTACTGGGAGGCGCTGCGAAAGGTGTACCGTCCGTTCGAATCCGGACTCCCTGCGCCGACCGGTCGCGTCTACACCCACGAAATACCCGGCGGCCAATTGTCGAATCTGCGCCAGCAGGCGATCGCGCTGGGGCTGGGCGACCAGTTCGAGGACATTGAGGCCAATTACGCCGCGGCTGACCGGTTGCTGGGCCGGCTGGTCAAAGTGACCCCGTCGAGCAAAGTCGTCGGCGATCTGGCGTTGGCCCTGGTGGGCACGGGGGTGTCCGCCGAGGAGTTCGCCGCCGATCCGGGACGCTACGACATCCCGGACTCGGTCGTCGGTTTTCTACGCGGCGAACTGGGCGACCCGCCGGGTGGCTGGCCGGAACCGTTCCGGAGCAACGCCCTCGAAGGCCGCCGTCCCGGGAAGCCCGAGCAACAGCTCAATGCCGACGACGAGGCGGCGCTGTCGGTACCCGGCCCAACCCGTCAGGCCAAGCTCAACCAACTGCTTTTTCCCGGGCCGACGAAAGAGTTCCTCACGCACAGCGAGGAATTCGGTGACACCTCACGCCTGAGCGCGAACCAGTTCTTCTACGGCCTGCGCCACGGCGACGAACACCGGGTGCAGTTGGAGAAGGGTGTCGAACTGATCATCGGGCTCGAGGCGATCTCGGACGCCGACGAGCGCGGGATGCGCACGGTGATGTGCATTCTCAACGGCCAGCTGCGGCCGGTGCTGGTGCGCGACCGCAACATTGCCGCCGACGTACCCGCAGCCGAAAAAGCCGATCGCACCAATCCCGGTCATGTCGCCGCACCGTTCGCCGGGGTCGTCACCGTGACCGTCGCAGCGGGCGACACAGTCGAAGCCGGCCAGACCATCGCCACCATCGAAGCCATGAAGATGGAAGCCGCGATCACAGCACCGGAAGCCGGCACAGTCGAACGCGTCGTGGTTTCGGCCACCACCCAGGTCGAAGGCGGTGATCTGCTCGTCGCGCTCGGCTGACGGCAAAGCGTTACACCCGTCCGAACTCGATGGGCGGCCACCTCACCAGTGTCGCGGGCGCCGCCCGAGACGCCGGCGCATCGTCGCCGCACTACTCGAACGCGGTGCGCCGTGGCTTAGCCAGGGCTAGACCCGGTGCAGTCCGCCGTCGACCACGATGGTTTGGCCGGTCATGAAAGCGCTGTCGTCACTGGTGAGGAAGCAAACGGTGCCGGTGATGTCGCTGGCGATGCCGACGCGTTTTATGGCCTGCAATCGGGCGACCTCCGCCAGTAGTTGGTCGCCGATATTGTGTTGGCCGCCGGGTGTGCGGGATCCGGTCGGTTCGATCGCATTGACGGTGATTCCATATGGTGCAACGTCGTTTGCCAGCGCGCGGGTAAATCCGATGACGCCGCCCTTGCTGGCCATGTAATGGGTCAGGCCGGCTACGGCGAGACCAAGTGAATTCGAGGCGATGTTGACGATCCGTCCCCACCCGTGTTTGCGCATGCTGGTGATGACGGCCTTGGCCATCAAAAACTGCGAGTCCAAGTTGATCTCCTGAGTGCGTTTCCATTCAGCGAAATCGAGGTCGAAGAAGTCCCGAAATGGGAACACGCCGGCGTTGTTGACGAGTATGTCGATTCGGCCGGACAGCCTCAGCATGTCCTCGCGGATGGCGCAGACCTGGTCGAGCTGTGAGACGTCGGCTTGCAGATAGATTACGGATCGGCCCAGATTTGTAATCTCTGCGACGGTCTCGTCGGCGGGGTTGAGGTCGACCGCGACGATATCCGCTCCGCGATTAGCGAGTTCCGTTGCGATGGCCCGCCCGAAACCGCTTGCGGCACCGGTCACTACGGCTACGCGTCCTTCATGAGAAGCCATCAGTCGGCACTGGGGTTAAAGGTGTAGCAGCCGTTCAGCGTTGAGGTGACCGATCTTGGCGCGGTCCTCGTCGTCAATCGGCGTGGTGCGCAAAAAGTCGGTTGCCGTGGCCATGTCCTCGAACGGATAGTCGGTGCCGAACAGGACGTGGTCGGCGCCGAGCGCCATCAGGGTGCACATCAGCGGAGGCGTGGAGCAGACACCACTGGTCGTCACGTAAAGATTGTGGCGCAGATATTCTGAAGGCTTGCCGCGTGCCAGGTCGATGCCACGGTGGTCGTGAAATCCCCAGCGCGAGTCCAGTCGCCAAAGCGCGAATGGCAGCCCCTCACCCATGTGTCCGACCATGAGTTTGGCGTTGGGGAAGTCGTCGAACACCCCACCGAACACCAAGCGCAAGGTGTGCGCCGCAGTGTCAGGGCCCCAGCTCCACATCGGACCGATGAGCTCGGGGTGGCCGCTGAGTACGTGCGGAGTGTCGAAGCCATTGGCGGGATGGAGATAAAGGGGAATGTCGAGGCCCTCCGCAGATTCCCAGACCACCCGCATCGACGCGTCATCGAGGTAGCGGCCCTGGGTGTGAGCGTTGACCAGCGCGCCGCGAAGGCCCAACTGGTTGACTGCACGGTCGAGTTCTTTGGCCGCTGCTTGCGGATCCTGCAGAGGTAACGCGGCGAATCCGGCGAAGCGTTTCGGGTGAGCTTCGATCATGCCTGCGAGCAGATCGTTGACCGCGCATGCTCTCGAAATGGCCTGTCCTACATCGGGTTCCGCTTGAATTCCGGGTGCGCTCAAGGAGAGGACCTGCACGTCGAGCTGCGCGGCGTCCATCTCGGCAAGGCGTTGATCGGTCACGTCGAGTAGCTGCCGCAAGGCCTCGGCCCATCTGCCTGGCGTGGTGATCGCAGCCGAGCTCGCGCTGTACGGCGCCAATTCCGTGGTGAGGAAGTGTTCTTCGAGCCCGATGGTCCGCACAAGTCCTCAATTCACCATTAAGCATTGATTTTATTCATAATGAAGGTCGCAGTATGCTGTGTCAAGCGAACGAGTCGAGTAGCGAAACGAACTTTCTGCCTCAGCGATGATCACAGGGAAGGCGACGCCATTCCGAACCTTTTGACCGTCGTGCTCAAGCACTGAAGAACGTGTCGAGGAGCCGCGCCACTTTGTCCGGAGCACCGCGGTTGTCGGCCGCGATATGTCCCACGCCTTTGAGTTCGACGCGATTGGCGCTGGGTAGCCGCCTGGCGATCGAGTCTAGGGCCCGGCGCAGTGCATCTGCGCTCTTCTCGCCGCCGACGAGCAGAACATCTGAACGAAGCTCGGAGATCCGCGGATTCACCATCGTGGCGGACTCGCGCTGAACTATCGAATCAAGGCGCATGGTTGGGATCAGGTCTTTGAGGGCGATCTCCTCGCGAGAAACTTTTCTGGCGTCTATCTCGATGACCATCCGCAGTAGGGGAACGAGAACCAAGCGAGGCAGGCGCGTCACGTATTCGCGGCCGGCCGTGCCCTTGAGGATCTCGGCCATCGCTGAGGCACAATTCCCGGCGGCGAGCGCGCCTTCGAACTTCGGAACCCACGACGCTGGGTCCGCGCCGTCGATAGTCAACGGCGGCTCGTATAACGCCACCTTCTCGATTCCCGGATACTGAAGCGCCGCATAGAGCGCTATCGTCGCTCCGGAGCTAAGGCCGAAGAGGTGCCGTGCCCCGACCGCACGTATCAACGCATCGAGGTCTTCACCTTCACGAGCTAGCCCATAACCCTCACCCGCCGGCGCCTCGGGCCGGCGACCACGGCGATCCGGGACGTAGACGGTGTAATTGGCGCTCAGATGCTCGGCGAGCCGCTGAAAATTCTGTGCCGCCTGCAAGCCCCCGTGAACCAGCACAACTGGCGGCCCGTGCGCGCCGATCACGCGATGGGCGATCGAGGTTCCATCCACCGAGCGCACGGCTCCAGTCCGGTAGTTCACCCACGGGTCCTTCCAGTCATGCGGTCATGTCGAGCGTGACCCAACCGGTGCAGTCGGTGTCGACACCGCGGCAACGGGAAGCTCATCATCAGGTGCTCGCTTCTTGACCGGTCGGCCGGCCCGCCGCACGTTGAAAGCGACTGATCAACGCGCAGACCGCTCAGCCGGGGAAAAGCCGAGTTCGCTCGATACCACCGCGGTCAGCGCAAGCAACTCTTTCGAGACCGAATCGACCGTGGCGCGGGTTGCGGCCCGGGACGGCAGCACCACGGCGACGACAAGCGGCAGGGAGTCTCCAGCTGGAAAAACGGGTGCCGCCACCGACGCGATGCCGGGAATAATACCGCCGGAGGTGACCGCCAGGCCGCCTCGCAACACGTCGGCCCTGACGCTGGCGATCTCCTCTGCAGAGGGCGAATTGGATCCGGCCGCGGACTCGCGACGCAGGACCGGCTTCGTTAGAGCGCTCGGCAGATAGGCGAGGAACACTCGGCCGACTGAGCTGGCCATGATCGGCAGCGTGGCCCCGACCCGGACAGTGATCGGCAGATCGTAGGAGCCATAATCCCAGCGCACGATGACTGGCCCATGATCCGACCAGACGGCGAGGTTAACCGCGTGCGAGGTGCGGTCACGCAGGCTGGGCAGATGCTCGGAGATCAGCGCTACCTCGTCCATGCGGCGCAGCGACTCGATTCCCAGCCGGCGCAGGGCAGGCCCCATGTCGTAGAGCCCGGTGCTCGGTGACCGTGCGACGAGCCCGACCCGACTCAGGCTGACCAGGTAGCGATGCACCTTGCTCGGCGTCATACCGCTGGCAGTAGCGAGCTGTGTCAGGCTCATTGGACAGCGGCCTTCTTCGAGTGCCTGCAGGACGGTCATCGCCAGTTCGACCGACTGAATGCCCTGCCGCCCCGGCGGGGCGCCGTTGCCGTTGGCTGGGCTGGTACGGCGCTCGTTTGCCACCAGAAAACTATAGGAAAGCGTCGCGCCGGGCACCATCAGCGCTACTTGTTCAGCGGGGCATAATTCTGGGTGATCTGTTTGTACTCGAGGAAGTCCTCGATGCCGGCCAGACCGCCCAGCCGTCCGATTCCGCTGGACTTGAACCCACCTTCTTCGAATTCGATCGTCAGGTTGGCCCAGCTGTTGATTGAGATCAGACCGGCGTCGAGTTTCCGTGCAACTCGGATCGGCAGATCGATGTCACGACTCCAGATGCACGCGCTGAGACCATATTCGGTGTCGTTGGCCAGTGCGGAGGCCTCTTCTTCGCTATCGAAGATTTGGACTGTCTGAACCGGGCCGAAGGTCTCCTCCTGCACAATCGGCAGCGATGAGTCGGGCACTGCCAGCAATGTCGGGTGGTAGAACGCGCCGCCTGCCAATGCCGGAAGCGTGCTAGGTCCGCCGCGGACAATCGCTTTGGCGCCTGCCACAAGTGCTGCTTCGACGGCGTCGTTGACGCGGGCCACCGACGCCGTGTCGATCAACGGGCCGATATCGCTGGCGGGATCCGTGGCTGGGCCCGGGCGTACCTTCTGCAGCCGCCCTGCCAGCGCCTCGATGAACTCGTCGGCAATGTCTCGCTGCACCAGGATCCGGCTGCCTGTCATGCAGAATTGCCCGGCGAACACGGTTGAAGAGTGCACGACCGTGGCCAGCGCCTGTTCCAGGTCGGCGTCGGCGAAAATCAGGTGTGGAGTTTTCCCGCCAAGTTCGAGGCCGACTCGCTTGAAGCGGGCGGCCGCGGCTTGGGCGACGAGCCGACCGGTCTGGGTGCTACCGGTGAAGCTAATCACCGGCACGTGAGGTGACTCGACCAGCAGGCGTGCGACATCTGAGCCGGATTCGACGACGATGTTGACGACTCCTGCGGCGAACTCGGGAACGCTCGCCAGGATCTCGCTCATCAGCGCCGCGGTCTGGGCGGCCTGACCGGGCATCTTCAGCACAGCCGTGCACCCTGCTGCCAATGCCGGCGCCAGCGCTCGGATGGAGAGGTAAGCCGGAGAGTTCCACGGCACGATGAGGCCGGCCACCCCGGCGGGCTGGCGGATCGACATCGCCTGCAGCCCCAGCTGGGTGTCGGTCGCGCGGCCGGCGGGTTGGACCGCCAACCCGGCGGCGAACCTTAGCGCGCGCGGGATGAAATGCGCCTCATAGCCGGCTTCCCCGGGGAGCTTGCCGTTTTCACGGCACAACGTGTGAACAACGTCGTCCATGCGGTTGATGTAGGCGTCGGCCAGGTGACTCAGGGCGGTTGCGCGAAGCATAGGGTCGAGCCGCCATGGGCTGGCAGCAAAGCTGCGTGCCGCGGCGTCGATGGCCGCCTGTCCCAGTTGCGCATCGGCGTCAGCGTAGGTCCCTATCACTTCGCCATTAGCCGGGTTGATGCTGTTCGATGTCCGGTCCGAGCCGACCCATTTGCCGTCGATCCAATGCTGCGCCGTGGTTCGCCGCGTCATCTCGTTTCTCCTCTGCGATGAGCCTTGGTCCACTGGCTATGCGGTTGCGGACGGATTGGCGGGTCTGGCGTTGTGCTCCGCAATTGTGTCGTGCGCTCGCGGATCGCGCGGCGATCACGACAACTCTTTTGACAAGCGGCGTCGATCGCCGCATCTTAGCAGCCAAGCGTAGTCACCATGATGAACTAAATGCAATATAGTGAATTCGAGGAGTGCACTGGATGGACCCCGTGCATACCGTCAGTCACGTCACGAAACGTGACCTGGATTGTCCATAGGTGCGCTAAGCCCTAAATCAACCCATCTGGTCTGCCATGCCGGTCAGCTTGCAGTAGACGCGGGGCTTGCATCGCAGGGCGCCCGGCGGGCACGTCGTGTATCAGGAACAGGCGTCGTGCTTGCCAGCGCGCGGCGCCGATGTTGGCAGTCCCGTACACGGTGCTTGCGGTCGTTACCTTCAACATCGCTTTTTCTTCATCGCTGTGTCGTTTGGTGCTCGGCGATCAGGCTCATCGCACGATCATGATTACGCTCATCGATTGCGTCGACGAGGTCGACATGGAGCTGGTGGCGTTCGGCGATGTACTCTGGCAACGACTTTCCGTCGACGGGCTCGACGGAGATGGTGTGGGATCCGATGACTTCGAGCAGGCTCAGGTAGAGCGATCTGAGCAGCGCGCGGGGGCTGACGCGTGCGATTGCTGCATGCAACTCCCAGTTCGCGCGCACGAATTTGGTGGCGTCGCCAGCGTCGACGGCCTGCTGCATAGCCGCTAGGGCGACACGCATGCGGGCGATGTCCACCGCCGCGCTGTTGTCGAGGGCATCCTCGATAAGGAGCGGGTCCAGCGCGTCGCGGATGAGGACGGCATCGGCAACGTCGGCGGCGGCGGCATCGAGCGACAGTATGGAATTGCCCAGGCGCGCAATGGGGTTTGGGGTTGCCGCAAACAATCCGCCGCCCGGCCCGGATCGGACCGTGATGAGTCTTCGGGATTGAAGGATGCGCAGCGCCTCGTTGAAGGTTCCTTTCGCCACACCGCACCGCTCCTGCAGCTCGCGTTTGGTGCCGAGCCTGGCTCCACGCGGCGCCCGTTCCGCGAGCTGTTTAATCGCCAGCACAGTCTGCTCGGTCCGGCTCAGCGATGCATCCATCATCATCCGCTCGGCAAGGTCGGTCACGGCGCCCTCGATTCGTCAGTTCCCACTGTGTAGTTCCCGCACGTCGCTTGACACCAAAGCCCGGTCACACGATATTGGCGGTTTAAGCATGTTCAATAGGGCTGGATTGAGCGGGATCGGCAGATCGTACTCGAACGCGAGGAAGCGAAGCTATGGACGGCGATCTCCATGACGTCGTTATCGTCGGCGCCGGACCCGTTGGTCTCGCGCTGGGCCGAATACTGGGCGTGCGTGAACGCGAGGTGTTGATCCTCGAACGGTGGCCGGAGGCGTATCCGTTGCCACGGGCGGTGCACTTCGACGACGAGATCGGTCGCGTCTTTCAATCTATGGGGTTGACCGAGGAGGTCAAGGCAATCTCCGAGGCGGTCCCCGACTTCTACGAGTGGCGCAACGCCGCAGGGGAAGCGCTGGTGCGCATCGATTGGTCGGGTACCGGTCCGTGTGGCTGGCCGACTGCGAACTTCTTCTCCCAGCCGCAACTCGAACAGGTGCTCGCTGCAGCGGTCGACGAGATGCCGAATGTCACGTTGCGGCGGGGCGCCGAGGTGGTGGGAATCGAGGAGCGCGGGAGCGGCGTGGAGGTGACGTTCACCAACGCCGAGGCGAAGCGCGGGCTCGCTCGCGGACGGTTCGTAGTGGGCTGCGACGGGGCCAACAGTTTTGTCCGCGAACGGATGGGCGCGACGATCCGCGACCAGGGGTTCTTCTTCGACTGGCTGATCGTGGACACCGTCCCGCTCGATGAGCTGGACTGGTCCCCGCAGAACTGGCAGTTGTGCGATCCGGCGAGGCCAACAACGGTGGTCTCGGGAGGTCCCGGTCGACGCCGGTGGGAGTTCATGCGGCTGCCCTGCGAAAGCCGGGAGGAGCTCAATACCGCCGAGAAGGCCTGGGAGTTGCTGGAGCCGTGGGGCCGCACGCCGGACAACTCCCGGCTCGAGCGGCACGCCGTCTACACGTTCGCGGCGCGGTGGGCCGACCCCTGGAATCGCGGCCGGTTCGCTGTCGCCGGGGACGCCGCACATCAGATGCCGCCGTTCGCCGGCCAAGGCATGTGCTCGGGACTTCGTGACGCGGCCAATTTGTCCTGGAAGCTGGATCGGGTGTTGCGCGGTGAGTCGGATATCGCCCTGCTGGACTCCTACACCTCTGAACGCCGAGTACACATCCAGCATGCGGTTGCAATGTCGGTCGAGCTGGGTCGGGTCATCTGTGTGCTCGACGAACAGCAGGCCGCCGAGCGGGATACGCGGATGATCGCTGGCGGCGCCGACCCCGCCCGGGTCCTGCCGGTGTCTGTGCTGCCAGTACTCGGCGGGGGGGTGACCGCCGACGCGGGCGATGTCGCCGCGTTGCGTGGAACTCTCACTCCGCAGTTCCCGGTACTGCGCGAGGGGCGTCTCGATCTGTTCGACGATGCCACCAGATTCGGCGCTGTGTTGCTGGTCCACAGCGGCGACCGGCGCGTAGCGGCGCAACTGGATCCCGCGTTACTCGAGCACGCCGGCGTACAGGCCCTAACCATCGCCGCCGACGGTGAGCCCGACCTGTACGACCCGACGAACTTGTGGACGCAATGGTTCGACTCCCGCGGCATCACCTGCGTTCTCATCCGCCCCGATTACTACGTCTTCGGTGCCCTCGCCTCCAACGACGACATTGCGGCGCTGGTCGCCCAGTACTGCGTCCGCGTTCGCGCAATCACCTCGACAACCACCAGTGCCCGTACGCCGGAGTCAGCGACGACCTCGGCCTAGTCGACATAACCCGCGTTTAGGAGAGCTATTCATGCGGATCGCAAACTTCGATAATCGCGCCACCCTTGTCATCGGTCCCGTCGGCGACGAGAAGGCCGTCGACATCGCGACTGCGTCGCACGGACGCTTCGCATCGGAGTTGCCGGCCATCTACCGCGTGTGGGACGAATTGGCGGTGTGGGCTGCCAATCTCGACGTCGCCGGCCTCAGCACCGGTGCCGACGCGATCGACCGGGCCAAGCTTGGCGCCCCGTCGCCAGCGCCGCAGCAGGTGTTCGCTATCGGGTTGAACTATCATGCGCACGCGGCCGAATCCGGCTTGAAATCGCCTACCAACTTGCCGCCGGTGTTCACCAAGTACATCTCGAGCTTTTCTGGCCCTGTTACCGAGGTCGTCCTCCCGGCCGGCGGCAACGTGGATTGGGAAGTCGAGCTGGTCGCCGTCGTCGGCCGTGAGGCCAGCAATATCGACGAGTCAGCGGCTTGGTCCTACATCGCCGGACTCACCGTAGGACAGGACGTCTCTGAACGGGTATCTCAATTACGCGGTCCGGCACCGCAATTCGGACTTGGCAAGTCGTTCTCCGGGTTCTCCCCCCAGGGACCGTGGCTGGTCACACCCGACGAGTTCGACGACCCCGACGATCTTGAGCTCGGCTGCACCCTCGACGGCGAAGAAGTGCAGAAGGGTCGGACCCGGGACCTGATCTTCCCGGTGTCGAAACTGCTCACCGCGCTCTCCCAGACCGTCACCCTCTACCCTGGCGACGTCATCTTCACCGGGACTCCGGCCGGTGTAGGTCTTGGACGCGAACCGCAGCGGTTCATCCAGGCCGGACAACGGCTCGACAGCTGGATCGAAGGCATTGGCGAGCTGCACCAGACTTTCGTCGCCGGCTCACACATCAAGTAAGGAGCCCAGCAATGGCGCTGCACGGACTGGGCAAGGTGACCATCGGGGTACCGAACGTCAACGAGACCACCGCCTATTATCGGGATTTCGGGCTTGCGCATCGTGGCGGCGGTGTGTTCGCCACTCGCAACGGCGGCGAACAGCTGGAGATCGTGCACGCCCCGACCCGGCGGCTGCTGGAGCTGACGGTCGCAGCCGACGACGAAGACGACATCGCCGCCATCACCAGCCGCCTACAGAAACTCGGTCTGCCCGCCAAGCATGACGGCACCTCGCTGCACGTCACCGAATCTGTTACCGGCGCCATGGTCGGGGTGTCGGTCCGGCCCCGTATCGTCGTCGAACCGGCCGCCCTGCCCGCGCCGTACAACGGACCCGGCCGGATCGACCGGTGGGGGCGTGCACCGTTCATCGCTCGACTTGAGCGGGTCCAGCCCCGAAAACTCGGACACGCGGTGATCGGCAGCACCGATTTAGAGACGACGATGAGGTTCTTCACCGAGGGGCTCGGATTCAAGGTCAGCGACTACATGGGTGATAAGGCAGCGTTCCTGCGTTGTTCGGTCGAACACCACAATGTGCTGATCATGGCGGCGCCGGTGAACTTTCTGCACCACACCAGTTGGCAGGTCGATGACATCGACGACGTCGGCCGCGGTGCCCACGCCATGCTGAAAGACCATCCTGAGCGCCACATCTGGGGCCTGGGCCGGCATTACGCCGGCGCGAACTTCTTCTGGTACCTCAAGGACCCAGCAGGGAATTTCTCCGAGTACTACTCCGATATGGACACCATTCCTGAGGATGAAATGTGGAGTCCCGAAGTCTTGGAAGGCCTGCAGGGGCTGTACGCGTGGGGTCCGCCGCCGCCGCCGTCGTTCCTGGAACCCGACGACCTGGCGGCGCTGATGGCCGGCGCGCACTCGGCATCGGCTCGGTGATTAACGGCGGCTCGTGAGCAAGGTGTTTCAGAGCGCCCGAGATGCGTTGGCTGACATCGGTGACGGCACCTCGCTGGCCGTCGGCGGTTTCGGTCTGTGCAGGATTCCTGATGCGCTAATCGCGGCGGTCACCGAGCGTGACGTGCTCGGACTGGAGGTGTTCTGCAACAGCCGTGGAGTTGACGACGGTGGGCTGGGAACTTGTTGTCCGCAAGCCGGATTCGACGGATAACCGCGTCATTTGTGAGCGAGAACAGGGAGTTCGCCCGTCAATATCGGCTCGCGACCGGAATCGCCCGCGGACGCCGAGAACGTTCGCATCGGCAGATCACCGGTGAACCGGTTAGGCGAGATGATCCGGTCATCATGGCAGAGTTCGCGTAGCGGACAGATGATCTCGCAAAGCGGATTTGAAGGGTCAACCGCGGATCGTAATGTCGCTAACATCATGGATGTGATCTGGCCAACACAGAATGCAGCCAGCCATGCGCAACAACAACTTTGGTATTGTCGCCGAGCCATCGCGCTACGGCGACATGCATTTTTGAGTTCTGCCGGAGTAAGGACTCGCGGGTGGATGCGTTGTCGAAGGCGAGACAATGACGCGGCGTGCCTGGAATTGGGACATGTGTAACCCTTGCGTGGACGCAACGAGAGAATTGAACGCGGACCCGGTGAAGCGTCCCGATACCGGGCGTCACGTCGAAATCTTGATCCACAAGTATTGGCAAATACCCTGCGGCTAGAGAGGACGAAGATGTACAAGAACCAGACCGCTCGGGAGCGCTTAGAGGACGCCAAGATGTTGCGGGAGTCCGGCGTTCACAAGCTCGCCATAAAGGACCACGAGGGGCACTGTTTGGCATTTCTCTTGGCTTGGGACAGCTTCGAGTATGACTCTGACACCGACACCTATGTGTGTTTTGTGGACCGTGATGGCCGAGAACTCATGACCTTCCATACCGAGGGTGACGTCAAGCGAGAGGTGGGGACGAGTAGGTATGTGGTGACAGCACCAGCGGCTGAGGCTGCAATTGAAATTGGTTGCACCACCCCGGATTACCCACACGGTTGGTGCTCCGACCATGAGGATGAGAAGGACTTCAACAGGCCTGAATATTCCACGTCGGCGCGCCTGCCTGCATAAAATATTTCGACGGCACAATCGCTTTCGTCATCACCGATGTCAACTACCTGCCGGATTGAGTTGCCGCGGTCGTACGCCTACTTCCACCATGGGTGGTCCCGAGCCCGGCGGCCGGGCCCCTAAACTCCGGTCACTGGGCGCGACGGACGCCACATGGCGATCGCAGACCCGTGAGCAGCCGGAGCGCCCACCGCCTGATCGAGCCGTGCGCATGGATGAGGCGACGATGGGTACGGTGCGACTGCTGAACTACGAAAAAACCGAGTGGTCGCCGCGCTGGCCGGCGCGATGCCGCCGCTGCACGACAACATCGACTTCATACGTTGAGCGCGGCTGCGTCGAAGCCGTTCAAACCGTTGCCGGTTGCCGCCGTGCCGGGTCCGTGGCGAGGGCTAATGGTGCCCGCGGGCGGGACTCCCAGCGGATGCTCACCCATATCGAGGCTTGGCGATCCTTTCGCGGACACGGCTTCGCGCTGGTCAAGATCGACTCCGTGAAGTGCTGGCGCGGCTAATCGCGTAGGGGCCGGGACCGCGACTACCGCTGTCCGTCGACCAGCGGAGGTACGGCTCACCACCGGCGACGCCGTTTACGTCGTCAATTCGCCGACCAAGGCCGCGATCGTAAATGGTTCCGTCGCGACCATGCCGGATCTGGGCGGCGGGACCTTGCACCACGCTCGGTGCGGCGTGCTATAAACAGGGCGCTAGAGTAGACCGTTCGTACGGTTAGTTCTGCGGGTGGAGGTCGAGGTGCCCAGGTCAGCCGGCAGGCGTGCAGAGATTCTCGACGCATTTGTCCGCCACGTAGCCGCACGTGGCTACGACGGAACGAATATGGGTGACATCGCGGACGAGCTCGGCATGTCTAAGGGCACCATCGTCCACCACTTCGGAACCAAAGCGCAGATGCTGCGCGAACTCGAAGAAACCCACCTGGCCCGCGAGCTTGATTTGGTGCGAATGGTGTGGAACCGGCTGACCACCCCCCAGGAACGCATCGCCGCGATCATCTACACCTCCGCGTTCTTACAAGTGCTCGCACGAGACGCGACAGTGGCCAGCCAGCGCGAGGTTGTTCAGTTGTCCGATGATCCGGCAATGCATAAAGTGCGCAAGCTGCGCAGTGAATTGCAAGCGCTCACAATTCGCGAGATTCGCAACGGGATCGACGCCGGCGTGTTCCGGAGCGTCGACATCGAGCTGGCCGCACTACAGCTGTGGGGGTCGGTGCAGTGGATGTGGGTGTGGTTCGACCGCGTCGATTCCCGGACGCCCGAGCAGGTAGGAGCTGCTTTCGTCGACGTGTTCCTCGGCGGACTGCTGCTCGACCGCCTGGCGCTGAGCAAATGGGCCAATCCGTGCGGCGACGTCGTTGCGGTCGTTCGCGAATGCGTTGCCGCGGTGGCCGACACCGCAGATTGACCATCAAACTGCTAGTGCGGGTGTTGTCGGCGCCCGGGGTTCGCCCGTTCCCCGGGTGAATCGCCGGTGGTCGCCAATCGGTCGCGGGCGTCGCCGACAGGGAGTGCGTTCATTCGATATGGCGGGCTCAGCGCACCGACACCGTCGACCGAGTGCCGACGCAAACGGCAACTGACCGCCTAGGGACTAGCAGCAATCGAGACAAGCAAGGACCATGTTCAGCGCGAATGTTGACTGTACGTGTGGTCAGTGAGGTAGTCTTTGCCTGGCACCTGTCGAGGAAAGGACTGCCAACGATGAGGACCGAGATAGTCGAACCGGGACATCGGGGGGGAGGCGACCGTCGTTGCCAAAGAGGTGATGTGCCGCGTGGCAAACAGTGTCTGGAACGTTGCGCCGAGTTCCGGTGGGAAGGGTGCCGAAATGGTCCTCGACGACCCGGACCTCGAGTTAGCAGTCAGGGGTTGGCGTTTCGCGTTCCTGTCGTGAGAGGTCAACGATGACGACGACGCAGCCGCTGCTCACCGACTACTTCCGCGACCAGGCGAGGACCCCGCTGGAGCTGGTCGGCGGATTCGTCCGGATGTGTGTGCTGACCGGCAAGGCGCTGTTCCGCGCGCCGTTCCAGTGGCGCGAGTCCATCCTGCAGTGCTGGTTCGTCATGAGGGTCGCGCTGCTGCCGACCATGATGGTCTCGATCCCGCTGACCGTGCTGCTCATCTTCACGCTCAACATCCTGCTGGCCCAGTTCGGCGCCGCCGACCTCTCGGGCGCGGGCGCGGCGTTGGGTGCGGTCACTCAGCTCGGGCCACAGGTCACGGTGCTGGTGGTGGCCGGCGCCGGGTCGACGGCCATCTGCGCCGACCTGGGCGCCCGCACCATCCGGGAAGAAATCGACGCGATGGAGGTGCTCGGCATCGACCCCATTCACCGGCTGGTGGTGCCCCGGGTGCTCGCCGCGACCATCGTGTCCACGCTGCTCAACGCCCTGGTGATCACCGTCGGCCTGGTCGGCAGCTACATCTTCGGGGTCTACCTGCAAAACGTATCGGGCGGCGCCTACCTTTCCACCCTGACCACCATTACCGGTCTGCCGGAGGTGGTCATTGCGACCGTCAAGGCCGCGTTGTTCGGGCTGATCGCAGGCTTGGTCGGCTGTTACCGCGGGCTGACCGTCGGCGGCGGCCCCAAGGGCCTGGGCATCGCGGTCAACGAGACCGTGGTGCTGTGTGTGATTGCGCTGTTCGCGGTCAATGTGGTGTTGACCGCGATCGGTGTGCGTTTCGGGACGGGGCGCTGACATGTCGACGGCCACCGTACTGCGCGCCCGCTTTCCCCGGACTACTGCAACTCTCAACCGCTACGCCGGTACCGCTGTCCGAGGACTGGACGAGACCGGGCATCTGGCCTGGTTCACGCGCACCAGCATCGGGCAGATCTGGTGGGTGATGCGCCGTTACCAGAAAGAGCTGCTGCGGTTGATCGCCGAAGTCGGCATGGGCACCGGTGCGATGGCCGTCGTCGGCGGCACCGCCACGATCGTTGGTTTCGTGACGGTGTCCGGCAGTTCGCTGATCGCCATCCAGGGGTTCGCATCACTGGGCAATATCGGTGTCGAGGCATTTACCGGGTTCTTCTCCGCACTGATCAACGTACGCATCGCCGCCCCCGTCGTCACCGGCATCGCGCTGGCCGCCACCGTCGGCGCCGGCGCCACCGCTGAGCTGGGCGCCATGCGGATCAGCGAGGAAATCGACGCCCTGGAGGTGATGGGCATCAGGTCGATCTCGTACCTGGCGTCCACCCGGATCATCGCCGGGCTGGTGGCGATCGTCCCGCTGTACGCCATCGCGTTGATCATGTCGTTTTTGTCCCCACAGGTCGTCACGACGGTGTTGTACGGGCAGTCGCACGGCACCTACGAGCACTATTTCCGTACATTCCTGCGCCCCAACGACGTGTTCTGGTCGTTCGTAGAGGCCATCATCATCGCCGCGATCGTGATGATCAGCCATTGCTATTACGGCTACACCGCCAGGGGCGGCCCGGTCGGGGTCGGTGAGGCCGTCGGCCGATCGATGCGCCTCTCGCTGATCTCGGTGCAAGTCGTTGTCCTGTTCGCCGCACTGGCGCTCTACGGCGTCAACCCGAACTTCGCGCTGACGGTGTAGCCGCCATGCCGACGCCCGTGAAGGAGAACAAGCCACGCACCCCCCGCTACAAGTTGGAGGGTGCGGCGTTGCTGGTGCTGGCTGCGCTGGTGGTTGTGCTGGTGTACGGGCAGTTTCGGGGGGATTTCACGCCGAAGACGAAGTTGACGATGTTGTCGTCGCGGGCGGGTCTGGTGATGGATCCCGGCTCGAAGGTCACCTATAACGGGGTGCAGATCGGCCGGGTGGCCAGCATTTCGGAGGTGCAGCAGGACGGCAAGCCGGCAGCCAAGCTCACCTTGGATGTGTATCCGAAGTACCTCGATCTCATTCCGGCCAATGTGGTAGCCAATATCAAGGCGACCACCGTGTTCGGTAATAAGTATGTGTCGTTTATCTCGCCGAAAACTCCTACAACGCAACGGATCACGCCGCAGCATGTAATTGACGCGAGGTCGGTGACGACGGAGATCAACACGTTGTTCCAGACGCTCGTCTCGATCGCCGAGAAGTTGGATCCGGTCAAGGTGAACCTGACGCTGAGCGCGGCCGCGCAGGCGTTGGCAGGGTTGGGCGGCAAGTTCGGCGCCTCGATCATCAACGGCAACGCCATCCTCGACGATGTGAATCCCCAGCTGTCGCAGATTCGGTATGACGTTCAGCGGTTGGCGGGTCTGGGCGACACCTACGCCAACGCGGCGCCGGACCTATTCGACTTCCTCAACAATGCGGTGACCACCGCGGGCACGCTCACCAAGCAGGAAGACGATCTGGATGCGGCATTGTTGGCGGCGAGCGGGTTCGGCAGTACCGGCGAAGACATCTTTCGGCGGGGTGGACCGTATCTGGCTCGGGGGGCCGTCGACCTGACGCCCAGCGCCCAGTTGCTGGACACTTACAGCCCCGAGGTGTTCTGCACCATCCGCAACTTCCACGACGTCGAACCCAAGGTCGGCGCGTTCACCGGCGGCAACGGCTATTCGCTGCGGCAGATGTCCAAACTGCTATCAGGGTTGGGGCTCCTACTGACTCCGGCAGGGCTTACCGGCACAGCGCTCACACTGGGAGGCCTAGGACTAGCCGGACTGGTGGGCGGCGCGCCGAATCCCTATGTCTATCCGGACAATCTGCCGCGGGTGAACGCCCGCGGCGGGCCGGGGGGCGCGCCGGGTTGTTGGCAGCCCATCACCCGGGATCTGTGGCCGGCGCCGTATCTGTTGCAGGACACCGGCGTCAGCATCGCTCCGTACAACCACCTAGAGGTCGGCTCACCGTACGCAATCGAGTACGTATGGGGCCGCCAAGTAGGGGACAACACGATAAACCCATGAAAATCACCGGTACCGCCATCAGACTCGGCATCTTCTCCGTGGTGCTGCTGTTCTTCACCGCGATGATCGTCATCGTGTTCGGTCAGATCCGCTTCGACCGAACCACTGGCTACTCCGCAGAATTCAGCAACGCCAGCGGGCTGCGGGACGGCGAATTCGTCCGCGCCTCCGGGGTGGAAGTCGGCAAGGTCGCAAAAGTAAAGCTGATCGACAATGGCCATCGGGTACATGTCGACTTCGACGTCGACCGCTCGGTGCCGTTGTACCAGTCGACGAGCGCACAGATCCGCTATCTCAACCTGATCGGTGACCGGTACCTCGAGCTCAAGCGCGGCGAGGGCGAGGGCGCGGACCGGGTCCTGCCGCCCGGTGCATTCATCCCGCTGTCGCGCACTCAGCCGGCCCTAGATCTCGACGCGCTAATCGGTGGGTTCAAGCCGCTGTTTCGGGCGCTGGATCCGGGAAAGGTCAACAACATCGCGTCGGCGATCATCACCGTGTTCCAAGGCCAAGGCGGCACCATCAACGACATTCTCGACCAGACCGCGCAACTGACCGCCGACATCGCCGAGCGTGACCAGGCCATCGGTGAGGTGGTCGAAAACTTGAACATCCTGCTGGACACCACAGTCAAACACCGCAAGGAGTTCGACCAGACCGTCGACAACTTCGAGAAACTGATCACCGGACTGAACAACCACGCTGATCCGCTGGCCTCCGCCACCGCCAATATCAGCAACGCGGCAGGAACAGTGGCCGACCTGCTGGCCGACAACCGGGCCCTGCTGCACAACACCTTGAACTACTTGGACGCTGTTCAGCAACCGCTCGTCGATCAGCGTGCTCAGCTCGACGATCTGCTCCACCGGATACCGACCGCATTCACCACGATCGGGCGCGCCGTCGGCAGCTACGGAGACTTCGCGAACTTCTACTTCTGCGACATCACGCTCAAGGTCAACGGACTGCAGCCTGGCGGCCCCATCCGTACGGTGCGGCTTACCCAGCAGCCGACGGGTAGGTGCACGCCGCAATGAGGACGCTGGAACCGCCCAACCGGGCGCGAATCGGGCTCATGGGCATCGCCGTGGTGCTGCTCGTGATTGGCGTCAGCCAAAGCTTCACCGGTGTCCCGGTGTTGTTTGCCAGTCCGTGCTACTACGGGCAGTTCACCGATGCCGCTGGACTGAAAAAGGGTGACAAGGTGCGCATTGCCGGCGTGAATGTCGGCCACATCGACGGGATCAAGATCGACGGCGACCACGTCGTGATGAAGTTCTCGACCGGCAGCAGCACCATCGGCACCGAGAGCCGGCTGGCGATCAAGGCCGACACCATCCTGGGTAAGAAGGTGCTCGAGATCGAGCCGCGCGGCACCCAGACACTGCGGCCCGGCGCCACGTTGCCGTTGGGTCAAAGCACCACCCCATACCAGATTTACGACGCGTTCTCCGACGTCACCAAGGCCGCCTCCGGCTGGGACATCGACACGATCAAGCGGTCGCTGAATGTGTTGTCACAGACCATCGATCAGACCTACCCCCACCTGAGCGCAGCCCTCGACGGGGTGGCCCGATTCTCCGACACCATCGGCAAACGCGACGAGCAGATCAAGCATCTCCTCGCCCAGGCCAACCAGGTGGCCAGCGTGCTGGGTGACCGCAGCGAACAGGTCGACCGGCTGTTGGTGAACGCGAAAACGCTGCTTGCCGCGGTCAACCAGCGCAGCCGGGCCATCGACGCGCTGCTGCGGAACATCTCCGCCTTCTCGGCCCAGGTGCAGAACCTCATCAACGACAACCCGAACCTGAACCACGTGCTGGAGCAACTGCGCAGCGTCAGCGACCTGCTGATGACCCGCAAGGACGACCTGGCTCAAGCGCTCACGATTATCGGCAAATTCCTCCCATCGTTGAACGAGTCCGTCGGGTCGGGGCCGTACTTCAAGGTGGAGGTTGCCAACCTGCTGCCGTATCAGCTTTTGCAGCCGTTCGTCGATGCGGCGTTCAAGAAGCGCGGCCTCGACCCGGAGGACTTCTGGCGCAGCGCGGGGTTGCCGGCCTTCCGGTTCCCCGACCCCAATGGCACCCGGTTCCCCAACGGGGCGCCGCCACCGGCGCCGCCGGTACTGGAGGGCACCCCCGACCATCCGGGGCCGGCCGTCGCGCCCGGATCGCCGTGCTCGTACGCGCCGCCGCCGGAGCTGCTGCCGCGTCCCGGCAATCCGCTGCCGTGCGCGGGCATACCCCAAAACCTCGGCCCCTTCGGTCCACTATCAGGCCCTTATCCCGGGGTGCCCGACGTCCTGACGTCACCGCCGAACCCGAACGGTCTGCCCCCCACGGCCGGCATCCCCATCGCCGGGCGGCCCGGCGATCCCCCTCCGGATGTTCCGGGCGCCCCGGTGCCGTTGCCACCGAACGCGCCGCCGGGGGCCCGCACCGAGAACCAGGCACCGGCGGGTCCCACGCCGCCACCCTCGACGTTCGCGCCGGTGCTGCCGCCCGGACCGGCGGCCCCGCCCGGCCCTGGGCCGCAGCTGCCGGGCCCGTTCATCAATCCCGGTGGCACTGGAGGTAGCGGCATAACGGGAGGTAGCCAGAATTGAGCACCATCTTCGATATCCGCAACCTGCGGCTCCCGAAGCTGACGCGGGCGTCGGTGATCATCGGATCGCTGGTCATCGTGCTGGCGCTGTTCGCCGCGTTCGCCGGCTGGTGGCTGTACCACAAGTTGACGAACAACACCGTGGTGGCCTATTTCTCGGAGGCCAACGCCCTGTATTCGGGCGAGACGGTCCAGATCATGGGCGTGCGAGTGGGTGCGGTCGACACGATCGAGCCGGCCGGCGACAAGATGAAGGTGACCTTCCATTACTTGAGCAAGTACAAGGTGCCCGCCAACGCCTCGGCGGTGATCCTCAACCCCACGTTGGTCGCATCACGCAACATCCAGTTGGAGCCGCCCTATAAGGGTGGGCCGGTGCTGTCGGATAACGCGGTGATCCCGGTCGAGCGCACCCAGGCGCCGGTGGAGTGGGACGAGTTGCGCAACAGCGTCACCAACATCATCTCCAAACTGGGTCCGACCTCCCAGCAGCCCAAGGGGCCGTTCGGTGAGGTTATCGAATCGTTCGCCGATGGGCTGGCCGGCAAGGGCCAGCAGATCAACACCACGTTCAACAGCTTGTCGCGGGCGTTGACCGCGCTGAACGAGGGCCGTGGTGACTTCTTCGCGGTGCTGCGCAGCCTCGCGCTGTTCGTCAACGCGCTGCACAAGGACGACCAGCAGTTCGTCGCGTTGAACAAAAACCTGGCGCAGTTCACCGATAGGTTTACCAGCTCCGATCGGGACCTCGCCAACGCGATCAAACAAACCGACGGCCTGCTCACCACAGTGCGCCCGTTCTTCGCCAAAAACAGCGAGGTGTTCGCCCGCGACGTCAACAACCTGGCCGACGTGACCAACGCACTGGTCCAACCTGACCCGCTGAACGGTTTGGAAACCGCCCTACACGTCCTGCCCACGGCGGGGGCCAACATCACCCAGCTCTACCACCCGGCGCAGGGTGCGAACGTGGCCCTCCTGACAATCGCAAACTTCGCCAACCCGATGGAGTTCATTTGCAGCTCGATTCAGGCCAGCAGCCGGCTCGGGTACCAAGATTCCGCTGAACTCTGTGCGCAGTACTTGGCGCCGATTTTGGATGCGATCAAGTTCAACTACCCGCCGTTCGGCTTGAACCCGTTTAACACCGCTGCGACGCTACCCAAGGAAATCGCCTACTCCGAGCCACGGCTGCAGCCGCCGAACGGCTACAAGGACACCACCGTTCCCGGGATCTGGGTGCCCGACACCCCGACTTCGCACAAAAACACCCAACCGGGCTGGATTACCGCGCCTGGCATGCAAGGGGTGAAGGTGGGGCCGATCACTGCGGGCTTGCTGACCCCCGAATCTCTCGCCGAACTCCTGGGTGGTCCGGACATCGCGCCGGTTCAATCAAACCTGCAGACCCCGCCGGGACCGCCGAACGCCTACGACGAATACCCGGTGGCGCCAGTCATCGGCCAGAACCCCCCGCAGGTGCCAATACCGCCGCCCGCACCGGGGCCAGATGTGCGGCCCGGTCTCGTCGCGCCGACGCCCGCGCCGGCGCCGGCTGGTGCACCACTGCCGGCTGAGGCTGGAGCGGGCCAGTGAAGCGCGGGATGAACGCGCTGCGGCCGACCCGTCGCAGGGCCTGGCAGGGGCTGGCTCTGGTGGTGGCCGCCTTGACGGTGAGTTCATGCGGCTGGCGCGGTATTTCCAACCTGTCGATCCCAGGCGGTCCAGGCACCGCGGCCGGCGCCTACACCGTCTACGTGCAGGTGCCGGACACGCTGGCGATCAGCGGCAACAGCCGTGTCTTGGTCGCAGACGTGTACGCCGGCACGGTACGCGCGATCAAGCTGAAAAACTGGGTTGCCACGCTGACCCTGGGCTTGGACAAGAACGTCAAGCTGCCGAAGAACGCCACCGCCAAGATCGGGCAGACCAGCCTGCTGGGTTCCCAGCATCTGGAGCTGGCACCACCGCCCAACCCGTCGCCGCAGCTGCTGAAGGATGGCGACACCATCCCGCTGAAGAACTCGTCGGCGTTCCCCACCACCGAGCAGACCCTGGCCAGCATCGCGACGGTGCTACGCGGCGGAGGCATCCCCAACTTGGAAGTGATCGAGAACGAGGTCAACAGCATCCTGACCGGTCGAGGCCCGCAGGTCCGGGCCTTTCTCGGCAAACTCGACACCTTTATCCGGCAGCTCAACCAGCAACGCGACGACATCACCCACGCCATCGACTCCACCGACCGGCTGCTGGCCTACGTGGGCGGCCGAGCCGATGTGCTGGATCGGGCGCTGACCGACGTCCCACCGCTGATCAAGCATTTCGCGGACAAGCAAGCCTTGCTGATTAACGCGGTCGACGCGGTGGGCCAGCTCAGCCAGGCCGCCGACCAGTACCTCTCAGAGGCGCAGGGCCCTTTCCATCAGGACCTGCAGTTGCTCCAGTGTCCGTTGAAGGAACTGGGCCGTGCCTCGCCGTACGTGATCAACGCGCTCAAAGTCGCCATTACTCTGCCGTTCGACATCGACACCATTCCGAAGTTGATCCGCGGCGACTACATCAACTTATCGCCCACGCTCGACCTGACTTACGCGGCCGTCGATAACGCGTTGCTCACCGGAACCGGGTTGTCGGGAGCCTTGCGCGCGCTGGAGCAGTCGTTCGGCACCGATCCCGAGACGATGATCCCGGATGTCCGCTACACGCCGAACCCGAACGACGCGCCGGGTGGGCCGCTGGTCGAAAGAGGGGATCGGCGGTGCTGACCCGCTTCGTCAAGCGCCGGTTGATTCTCTTTGGCATCCTGACGGTGGTCGCGCTGGTTGTGCTGGGCGGGTACTACGTGCGCATCCCCAGCTTGGTCGGTATCGGTCAGTACACCCTGAAGGCGGATCTCCCGGCGTCGGGTGGTCTGTATTCGACGGCCAACGTGACCTATCGGGGTATCACCATCGGCAGGGTCACCGACGTCGAGCCGACCGCACGGGGGGTTCGGGCGACGATGAGTATCTCCAGCCACTACAAGGTCCCCGTCGATGCGTCGGCGAACGTGCATTCGGTGTCGGCGGTCGGTGAGCAGTACCTGGACCTGGTGTCACCGGGCAACCCGGGCAGTTCCTTGTCACCGGGGCAGACCATCACTCAAGGCACGGTGCCCGCTGAGATCGGGCCGGCGCTGGACGCCGCCAATCACGGGTTAGAAGTGCTGCCCAAGGAGAAAATCGGCTTGCTGCTCGACGAGACCGCCCAAGCGGTCGGCGGGTTGGGTCCGGCGCTGCAACGGCTGGTCGACTCGACCCAGGGCATCGTCGGGGACTTCAAGACCGACATCGCCGATGTCAACGACCTCATCCAGAACTCCGGCCCGATTCTGGACAGCCAAGTCAATTCAGGTACTGCGATTGAGCGCTGGGCGCGCAACCTGAACATCTTGGCCGCCCAGACCGCGGAAAAGGACCAGACGCTGAAAAGCGTTCTGCACCAAGCGGCGCCGGCCGCCGATCAGGTCAACGAGGTTTTCGGTGACGTCCGCGAGTCGCTGCCGCAGACCCTGGCCAATCTCGAGATCGTTGCCGAGATGCTCAAGCGCTATCACAGCGGCGTCGAGCAGCTGCTGGTGTTCCTGCCGCAAGCCGCCGCGATCGCGCAGACGGTAGCCGCGCCGTTCCCGGGCTATGCCGAGCAAGACCTCTCGCTGAGCATCAACCTGCCGCCGGCGTGTCTGACCGGCTTCATTCCGGCGTCGGAGTGGCGCTCTCCCGCGGATACCAGCCTGGCGCCGCTGCCGTCGGGAACGTACTGCAAGATCCCGCAAGACACGCCGGCCAACGCGGTACGTGGATCGCGCAACATTCCGTGCGTCGACGTGCCCGGTAAACGCGCGGCGACGCCGCGGGAATGCCGCGACCATAAACCGTACGTCCCGCTCGGTACCAACCCCTGGTACGGCGACCCCAACCAGCTTCGGAACTGCCCCGCGCCCGGCGCGCGCTGCGATCAGCCGGTCAATCCGGGTCTAGTAATACCAGCGCCGTCGATCAACACCGGCCTGAACCCGGCGCCCGCCGATAAGGTGCCGGGAACGCCGCCCCCGGTCAGCGATCCGCTGCAGCGGCCGGGATCCGGTGGCGTGCAGTGCAACGCGCAGCAGCCCAACCCGTGCGTCTACACTCCCGGCGGTCCGACGGCGATATACAACCCGTCTAGCGGTGAACTGGTTGGGCCCGACGGTGTCAGGTACTCGGTCGAGAATTCGCGCAACACCGGAGACGACGGGTGGAAGGAAATGCTGGCCCCAGCCGGCTAAACCGCACCGATCGTGACGGCTTGTCAGAAGAGGTCGATGGCAGTCGCTGAAAGCTGGCCGAGCCCGGTGCGTCCATGGCCCAACTGACACGGTTGGATCACGGCTGATTAGTCGGTATCGCCGCGGTTCTTTTCCTTGACACTGACCGCACGTACAGTCACAATGGAATTCAATTCGCCAACAGTGCAGGAGCATCCCGAGCACTGAAACCGGAGATGCACAACGTTGTAGCGCACTTGACGCGACCATGCGCAGACGCGACTGAACACAGAGGTTGGAGCGGCATGGGAGAACTGATCGGCCTTGGCCAACTCCGGAGCAATGCATGCGGTTATCTCGAGCGGGTTCTGGCGGGGGAGACGATTGAGGTCGTCCGTCGCGGCAGGCTGGTGGCGCGGATCGTGTCGGCAGCTGGTGACCGGTCGGCCCCAACCGCGCTGCCCGATCTTGCCGCGGTGAATGGCGTTGGTGGGCGGATCGGGCTGGACGCGTTGCGGACCCGCGCGGCGCGCTATTTCGATCGGGTTGAAGCTGGCGAGACGATCAGTATCGTCTGGCGCGGCAGACTGGTGGCCTGGATCGTACCGGCCACCCGGGAGCCAGTGGCGGCTCCGATGTCCACGCGGCCGGTGCGAGTGATAGCAGGGGATGCTGGCGGGCGGATCGGGCTCGACGAACTGCGAACGCGCGCGGGGCGTTACTTCGACCGGGTTGCGGAGGGGGAGACAATCGAGGTCATCCGTGGCGGCAGGGTAGTGGCCCGAATCGTGTCAGCCGCTGAGGAACCGCGCAGGACGGCCTAATAGTCGGCGATCACGCCATCGAAGGCACCGCCCGATTCCAACCATTAAACGCGACCCTCAAGGTCTTGTCACAGACTGGCGCGGTTCAACTCGAACCTGGTGGCCAACTAACTTCAGATCGGCATGATGCTTTCTGCGTTGCCGTGAGCGATCGCGTTTCGCTGGTCATCGGTCAGGTCAGCTTGCTCAAGGAACTCCGTCACGTTCTCGCGAACGACGTAGGGAAAGTCTTCGGAGTAGATGATCCGTCCAGCACCGATTTCAGCGACGATGAAGTTCAGCTGGTTGTGACTGAACATGCCCGACGGCGTCGCCCACACCTGCTTGCGGTAATACGCGCTCACCTGCCGTTCCAGGTGGGTGCCGCCCCAGCTGATAACCTCGTCGAGTCGGTCGAGCCACCCGGCGACGAATTCGCCCCAATGACCGCTCAACAGCTTCAGACCAGGGTGGCGATCCAGCGCCCCCGACAAGATGAGCCGCAGAACGTGAACTCCCGCCTCGGCGTGCCAGCCGAACGCGGGACCGGAGAACAAAAAATGCAGCGCAGCCGGCCACCGTCCGGTGTAATACGCCGTTGACACCGGATTCTCCGGAACGCCCGGGTGGATGTAGATGGGCAGGTCAACCGTCTCGGCTGCGGCCAGGACCACGTCGAATCGCTTGTCGTCGAGGAACAACCCACCGCAGGTTCCGGCGATCAGAGCGCCCACGAAGCCCAGCTCGTTGACGCAGCGCTTCAGTTCGTCGGCTGCCGCGGCGGGGTCGTGCAACGGGAGAGTCGCGAATCCTCGGAACCGCGTGGGGTGCTCCGAAATCTGCTCAGCGAGAGTGTTGTTGACTCGCTTGCATAACTCGACGGCCTCCGGATGAGCGAAATTGCCGGGACTGTTGGCGCCGTGCGAGACCACCTGGACGTCGATACCCACACGATCCATATGCGCTAGGCGGTTTCCGCCGAGCTGCTCCGCTGAATTTTGGTCGGGCATGAAGTCTCGGAGGAAGGCGCCGAAACCGTCGTCGGGAACGATCGGTGCGGGCCCCGCGAGTTCCAAGACGCGTGCGACGGCCTGAGGATGATGAAAGTGCTCTTCTACGGTGATGATTCGCAACAAAATTCCTTCCTACGGGCAATCGATAGCCTTGGCGGGCTTGCGATGTCTGTCGGCCTGATTCATTCTTGCCCTCTACCGTTCACTGGTGTCGGCGATAAACGTTTGATGCAATTCGCCGATGCCCTCAATCCAACTGTCGAGGCGCTCGCCGGGCTGCAGGAATCGTTGCGGTTGGCGGCCGACGCCGACACCGGCGGGCGTACCGGTGAAGATGACGTCACCGGGAAACAGCGTGACGTTCTGGGATAGTGTCGTGATCAACGCCCGGATCGGGAAAATCAGGTCGCGGGTACGGCCCTTCTGCATCTCCTCGCCGTCGACGGCGCAACCGAGCTCCACGTCATCGGGATCGTCGAGTTCGTCGGGTGTGACCAGCCAAGGGCCTTGTGGGGAAAAGCCCGCGAAGGACTTGGCGAGCCCGAACTGTGGTGCGGCGCCGCGCATCTGCGTCAAGCGCTCGGAAATATCTTGTCCTACAGTAAATCCTGCGACATAAGACATGGCGTCGTGCTCATCGACGCGGCTGGCCCTATGACCCAGCACGACGACCAACTCGACTTCCCAGTCCACATTGCCGCCGGCCGGGATGACGACTTCGGTGTCGGGCCCGGTGAAGCTGGAGACATACTTGGTGAACACCGGCGGCGCGTCGGTGGGGGAATCGAAACCGGATTCAGCGGCGTGGGAGTGGTAATTCAAGCCGATGGCAAAAATTTGTCGTGCTGTGGGTGAGGGTGCACCCAAACGGCTGCGATCGATTGGCACCGCACCGCTTAACGCGCCTGCTTCGAGTTCGGCGGCCCAGCCGATGACCTGGTCCCAGGCCGCGTAGACGGCAGGAAGATCGGGGCCGAAACGGCCGTCGGACGCGGTGGCGATATCGACGGCTTGTTCGGCACCGAACTCGCCGATCACCAGGGCTGCTCGGTCGTCGAGATTAGCGAGGCGCATGAGAACTCCTGGTCTGCAATGTGGTTTGGGTTACCCGAGCCTGCCGTCGGCTGGGTATGTGGTTCGGCTGTCGGTAGTAGACGCACGAGTGGGCGAAGGCCAACTGCTTGTAGTGAATCGCAGCGCCGATCAAGTGGTGCTCCACGCAGTGACCGACGCCTTCGACGATCTCCGAATGAACGCGTTGCGTGGCGGTGAACTTCGACAGGAAAAGCCGGCGGGCCGCGGGAGAACCGTCCCAGAGCGCGTCGAACTCCGCCAGCACATGATAAATCGGTACCGTGATGTGCGGGGCGACGATGTCGAGGCGGCTGCCCGCCCATTTCGGTGCCGCGGTCAGCTCGATCATCGGTGCAGGCGCGTAAGAGGTGCGTGCTGCCGCTATGCCTGCGGCGCTACAGGTGTGGTCGGGCCCGTACCACAACTTCTCGCGCTCGTCGATGGGAACATCGACCACGCCGGACAGTGGCAGGGCTCCGAGTTTCTCGGCGGCCCCTCCTCGCGGGATGCGTGCACCCATCCCGGTGACTGACAGACCAATCAAATTCCAGGATGGTTGTGCGGCGGCTATTTCGAAACCGATCATTCCGCCGACGGAGTGTGCGATCAGCACGACTGAGGGTCGGTCGTAGTGGGCCAACAGTTGGCCGATGGCGGCATCGAGAACGCGGGCCTGTTCGGAGAAGGCATAGTCGTAGTCGTCTGGAGGTTGGCCGCTGTCGCCGTAACCCGGGCGGTCGATGACCAGCGCGCTGAAGCCGTTCCGGTTGGCAATCTCGACGAAAGAGCCGGCAGGTGAACCGGCGACTTCGAAGTACCGTCCGGTGAACAGACCGCCGTGCAGGCCGACGAGCACCGGTGCGCCGGAAACCGGACGTGGAGCCGGGTGGAGGCGGCCTGCGACAACCGTCCCCCCGACGTTTGCAGTCACATTGCGCATGAGCGTTTCCTTCTATGTTTTGGATAATTGCGGGGCCGGTCGTCTAGGCCAGTGGCGCTGCCGTCGCGTAGCGAACTCGTTCGGGAGTGACTCCGGGGGCGCATTCTTTCAGCACCAAACCGCTTGCGGTGACGTCGATGACGGCGAGGTTGGTGATGATGCGGTGCACAACGGCTTGGCCGGTCAGCGGCAGCGTGCACTGCTCGAGCACCTTGGGTTGGCCGTCGCGGTCGGTGTGTTCCATCACGACGATGACTCGCCGGGCGCCGTGCACCAGGTCCATTGCGCCGCCCATGCCTTTGACCATCGCGCCTGGCACCATCCAGTTGGCCAGGTCGCCGCGGGCGGAGACCTGCATTGCGCCCAGCACTGCGGTGTCGATGTGGCCGCCGCGGATCATGCCGAAGGAGAGGGCGGAGTCGAAGAACGCCGCTCCCGAGTTGACGGTGACGGTTTCTTTGCCGGCGTTGATCAGGTCCGCGTCCACGCGATCGTCGGTGGGGTAGCGGCCCGTGCCCAGGATGCCGTTTTCCGAGTGCAGCACGATTTTCACGTCGTCAGGCAAGTGGCTCGGGATCAGGGTGGGCAGTCCGATGCCGAGGTTGACGTATTCGCCGGGCCGCAGTTCGCATGCGGCACGTGCGGCGATCTGATCGCGTGTGTAGCCAAGGGTGGCGACCGGGCGGGTCATGATCTCGCGGACCCGCCGACGGTGTGGGTGGTGCGTTTCTCGATGCGCTTGTCTTGTAGGCCGATGTGCAACAAACGTTTTACGAAGACGCCCGGCAGATGGATGTGGTCGGGGTTTAACGTGCCCGCCTCCACGAGTTGCTCCACTTGTGCGATGCAGACCCGTCCGGCCATCGCCACCAGCGGGTTGAAGTTTCGTGCCGCCTTATTGAAGACCAAGTTTCCGTCGGTATCACCAATTTGTGCATGCACCAGCGAGAAGTCGGTGCTAACGGATTCCTCGAGCACGTACCGCTTACCGTGAAATTCGCGTATCTCCTTGGCGGGGGACGCCACTGCGACCGAACCGTCGATGGCGTAACGCCACGGTAGTCCGCCGTCAGCAACGAGCGTGCCGACCCCGGCAGGGGTGTAAAAGGCCGGAATGCCCGCCCCGCCGGCGCGCAGCTTCTCGGCGAGGGTGCCCTGCGGGGTCAGCTCGACCTCGACCTCGCCGGCCAGATACTGGCGGGCGAATTCCTTATTTTCGCCCACATAAGAGGCAGTGATCCGCCGAATGCGATTGCAAGTCAGCAACATTCCGAGACCGTAGCCGTCGACGCCGCAGTTGTTGGAGATCACCTCGAGGTCGGTGGCATCGCCGTCAGCGATGGCGGTAATCAGCACATCAGGGATTCCGCACAAACCGAATCCGCCAACCGCGAGTGACGCCCCCGAGCAGATGTCAGCCACCGCCTCGCTCGCCGACGAGCAGATCGTAGGTATCGTCATGCCCCCACCGCGGGTGCGAAGCGGCCGAACAGCTTGGCGGAATTCATGTGTTCAACCTGGGTCAGCTCGCCCTCGGCCCAGCCGTCGAAGCTGGTCAGGTTCGAGATGTTCTTCACGACCGTCGGTTCAGGCGCGGCAGGCCAGTCCGTGCCGAACAAGATGTGATCGGCGGTGGTGACTTCCAAGGTCGGTAGCAGCGAGTTGCGGCTGCCGGCCAATGCCGTCTCGTAGTACAGGCCACGCAGGGTGTCCGCGACATGGGCCGCGTCGATGTGAGCATCCTCGGGTCCTCGTCCCATCTGGCTGTGTTCGGCGATGCGCCACCCGAGCGTCGGCAGCACACCGCCGCAGTGCGCGAGAATCAAAGTCAGAGCCGGGTGCCGCTGGAAGACGCCGGAGTAGACGGCGTCGGTAATGGTGCGCGCAGTGTCGCAGGGAAATTCGATGATCGAGCTGGGCCGCCCGAAACCTAATACATCGATGTGCGGACATTCTGCGGGATGCACGAAGGCGGGCACCTGCCGGCGCGCCAGCTCGGCCAGTATCGGCTCATAGAACTCGCCGCCGAAATAGTGGCCGGCGGCGTTGCTGGACAGCAGCACCCCGTCGAGTTCGAGCACGTCAAGGGCGTACTCGATTTCGGCCAATGTGCTATCGGGGTGGTCGGCGGGGATGGCGGCGAAGGCGCCGAACCGGCCGGGATGCTGGTCGATTAGCGTGGCGTATTCCTCGTTGACCTGTCGACAGAACATTGCCGCAAACCCGGGATCACCCGAACGGCCGGTGAAAGCCCAGGGGACCGAAAGGATCTGGGTGGCAATGCAGTGGCGGTCCATGAATTCGATGGCCGCCGAGGGTGTCCACTGCGCCGACATTCGGTAACCGCCGGTGAGAGTGAACCCCGACTCGAACAGCCGCGCTACTGCGCCGCCGAGATAATGCGTGTGCACGTCAATGCGCGTGTTGTTCATGTCGATCGTCCCTCTGTGGTCAGGCGTGGGCGCTCGCGACTTCGACTCCGCCGCACCATACGCGCCGGATGTTTCGGGTGGCGCCGATGTCGGCCAGCGGGTCACCGTCGAGCAGCACCAGGTCGGCGCGGCGACCGGGTGCGATCACACCGCGATCGGGAAGGCCGAAATATTGGGCAGGCATCGACGTTGCAGATCGAAGCGCTTCAAGTGTGGAAAGGCCCGCGTCGACCAGCAATTCGAGTTCCTGGTGCAGGCTTTCACCGTGCCGAGGAGAGAACGGGACTCCGGGTGTGGCGTTGGCGTCGGTGCCGGCGAGAATGGGAATACCGGCCCGCTGCATTTCGGCTACCGTCGTGCGCGCGGCTTCATAAGTCAGACCCGCTGCTTTCCCGACCGTATCGACGATCCCTTTCATCATGGTCAGGGTCGGGACCGCGATCGTGCCCGCGGCGGCCATTCGGGCGACGACCGACGCATCGAGGGCTTGGTCGATGGGCACATGCGTGATGATGTCGGCCTTTGCGGCGATTGCCATCGAGAAGGTGGCTGTAGTCGTTGCATGCACGACGGTTCGCATGTCGCGGTCGCGGGCGGCGGCGACAAGCGCGTCCATCGTCGGCTGGTCGGGCCCAGGAATGTCGGCGAGGATCTTGATGTAGTCCGAACCGTCAGCGATGCGCTCGGCGACGAATTGGGCTGCGACGGTCGGACCGTCGACCAAACCGGCTGAAGGAAAGCCGGGAATGTGGCTGTGGGCGCTGCCCGAGGCGGTGGCAGGTGTGCCCGCACTGCGGATGTCAGTGCGGCCGAACTGATTACGTAGGCAGTTGACCTTTGGTGGTGGCCAACTCGCCATATCCAACGCGGTGGTCACGCCATGGGTGCAGAGTTGATCGAGTGTCTGGGCGTCGTGCAGGTGGATATGAGCATCGATGAGTCCCGGAAGCAGTGTGCCACCGTCTCCTTCGATCACCTCGGCTCCGGCGGGATCGACGCTGATCACCCCGTCGTCGATCACGATCGTCACCGGCTCGCTCAGCGCGGTGCCGTCGAAGACGCGGACGTTGATGACTGCGGTTTTGCCGGCTCGCGCGGCGGCGCCGGGTTGTGTTGCTGTCACGCGGTCTCCAAAGTTGTCAGTTCGAATGTTGCCGGATCGACGCGGTGTTGCTTTGGAAGTCTCCCGTCTGAACGCGTCAAGTCGACGCAGCGGACAGGCGGTTGTGGTAAGCCTGGCGTACGGCAGGAACCAGGCGGATGGCTTGCGCCGGATCAATCTGCGATTCAAGGAGTTTCATAATCTCTCCGCGGCGTCGGTTCTCGGGAACGTCCACGCCACGTGCGGTGATCAACGCATGGAAATGCGCGTGGCTTTCGCAGAATGCCAGCAGGTAGGACGTGGGCGCGCCGGTGACGTCGGTGAGTGCGGCAGCCAGATCGCGGGCGCGCCGACCGAATGCGGCGCTCTCGGCGTCGTCAAGGCCAGTGATCCGTTCGGCATGGCGGCGGGCGCGCAATACGATCCAGCCGGGCACCTCGGCGCCCGGCATGATCTCAGCCGCCCACAACTCGTCGCGAAACACGACCGACGCTTCGTCGATCTGATCCATTGCGCACACCGCGCACCCGTCCTCGGCTGCCGTCGCATCAGGCATATGCTGCCCTCCTGGTTGACCGTTGATCTCAGATCAGTGGAGTGATCTGATCGTCGCGGCCCAGCAGAGCCTTGCCGTAGATCTCGTAGCTGACCGTGGGGGTGACCACGGCGTGCCGGGCGCCGACGCTGGAATCGCGCCAAATGCGTTGCAGCGGATTGATATCGGCGAAGCTTCCCGCCCCGTGTGCGCTGAGCAGAATGTCGATGGCTTTGGTGATGTGCTCGAGGACCCAGCCGGTGTCGGCGCGCACCCGGGTCCGGGTGAGCTCGTCCGGAAAAACTCCGGCAGCGGCTGCGGCATCGATGTCGTCGGCGGCTCGGTAGGCGTGCAGATGCGCGGTGTCGACCATCATTGCGGCCTGCGCGAGTTGTAGTTGGAAGGCCACCGAGTCGGACTGGACGGTGTAGAAGGTATAGGAGATTGGCTTCTTGGCAGCTTTTTCCCGGACGATTTCCAGCGCCTTGCGGCCCATGCCGAGCTGCGGGCCGGCCAACACCAGGGACAGCAGCGGTACGAACGCTGACCGGTAGAGGGTTTCGTCAGTGTGCTCGGTGGCGTAGTCGCCGCGGAGAGTCCTGGTAACCGACACGATGCGATGCTCCGGAACGAAGACTTCGGTGGCGATGAGGCAATTGGAGCCCGTCGACTTCATCCCTGCTACAAACCAGGTGTCCTCCAGCTCGAGGTCGGTGTAGGGGACCAGCGCCAAGCCCTGGTCGATCGCCTCGCCGGACTCGTCGGTGATCGGGATACCGAGCACCGCCCAGCTGGCGTGCCAGGAGCCGGAGTTGTAGTGCCAGCGGCCGCTCACCCGAAAACCGCCGTCGACCTTAACCGCCTCGGACGTTGGAGTGAGCACCCCGGAGACCTTCGCGTCAGGTGTTTCGGCCCAAACGTCGGCTTGGGCGCGCTCAGAGAATAAGCCGGTCATCCAGGCGCAGACGTTGCATAGGGCGACCACCCAGGAGGTGCCGCCGTCGGCCTCCGCAACAGCCGCGGACACATCGAGCATGGTGCGCATCGAGGTTTCGTAGCCGCCGTAGCGCCGCGGTTGGGCAATCCTGAAGACGCCGGCGTCAGTGAGCCCGGTGATCGACTCCTCGACGACCCGGCGGTCAATCTCGCCCTGGGCGGCGTTCTTCGCGAGCATGGGCTGCAACGTGCGGATCCGCTCTAGGAGCTCGGCGGCGGTGGGGACGGTCACGTGGGCATCGATAGTTGTCATGGTGTGTCGTTCCTTTCGGGGTGACGTGCTCAGGTCGAGCACGCGATGATCTGGTCGACGATCGGACGGCGGGGCCGCTCGGCGTGGCGGGAGTGGGTGCCAAAGGTGCGGTGGGCATATACCAGTGGTGGCAGTTGTGCAGGCTGGGCACGCGTCACCAAGCCCAGAAGCAGCAAGTGGTCGCCACCGTCTACCGCGTTGTACAGATCGCAAGCAGCCCAGCCGGCCGCACCGTCGATGCGGGGCAGCGCAGCGTCGTAATGCCATGAAGTGTCCGCGAATCGATCGGCGCCGCGGCGGGCGAACAGCACGGCTAACTCGTCCTGCCCGTGGCCGAGCATGTTCACCCCGAATCGGCCGGCACCCAAGATTCGCTGCAGCAGCGACGATTGACGCTCGAATGCCACGGTGATCAGCGGCGGCTCCAATGACAGGCCGGCGAACGAGCTGACCGTCGCACCGTGTGGACCCTTGGTGTCAGCGGTGGTCACGATCGTCACCGGTGTGCAGATTCCGGCCATCAGCTCAAGAGCGCGTTCACGATCGACACCGGTGGTGGTGGTGCGCCCCGCTGTGTCGGTGCCGTGGCTGGTCGTCACGGTGGTCCCCTCCTGCCTATCAGTGCGCGCCGATGAGCACGGTCATCGGGTCGGGTAGCCCGGCCTGAAGTGACCAGGCTCTGGCAGTGAGCTCTTTGACGCTGGCTCCGGCCCGGCGGGCGGCGAGCATTGTCTCGGGATCGAATGCCGGGCCATTGGAGTCGTCGGCGTATTCGGAACTGTGCATCATGTAGTCGGTGGCCTGGTCGGGGTCGGCGAAGTTGTCGATCTGCATCTCGACGAAATTGCCGTCGGGATCCTGGTAATACATTGACGTCGTCACCCCGTGCGCGATCGACACTGCGGGCGAGATGCCGTTGTCCCGCAGCAGCACATACCGATCCAGCAGATCGTCGAGGTGGTCGAACGTGTAGGCGACGTGGTGGGTGCCCGCGGCGGTGGAGCTTTTTCGTTCCAGCGGCGTCGGCGGGGTCAACAACGCCACCCGGTGGTGCTCGTCATCGAAGGTGATGAAGCACAATTGTTGGTCCTCGTACACGACATGACCGTCGAGTACCGCGCAGTACCAGTCCCGCATTTGCTCCGCCTGGCTGGTCTGAAAGACGACATGGGCGAATTTGGGCCTAGCGGACATCATGGACAACTTTCTGCTGCGAAATCGTGCGGAATCGTTGCGGTATTTCCATGCCAACCAGGTTCGCGGTAAGCAGTCCATTCGACCCAACGGTGGGCAATGTCGCGGTCCTTTACTTCGATCAGGCCACACCGAGTGTTAGCCGGATACCGTCGATGATTATGACCGACGTTACGGCCGGCCATGTTGGAGGAAAATCCGGTTTGCGAGATGGTTTGTCCGGTGTGCGACCACTTTCGGGCGGCCGTCGTGGGCCTTCGCGACTTTGCGAGGACGTGCCCGTGTGTCGATGTCGCTGATGCCTGCTCCTTCTCCGCTGTTGCCACGGGCCGAGGCCGTGACACCAGCTAGAAGGTTGAGTGCGCCGTGGCCACCGACGACCGCATGGACGTGGTTGGCAAGATCAGCAGCCTGCTGCCGCCCGAATTCCAGTCTCTGCTACCGGCGTGTCCCGATGGGGCCCTACATCTGCAGCAGTTTTCTGATCAACTCGGTAACCGCGTCGGGTTGCTCCATAGACCAGAAGTGCCCCGCATCGATGTACTCGACGGCCACGCTGCGCGCACAGGGAATGTATTGCCGCGAGTTTTCGTAGAACTCACGTGGCTGAGTCTTGCTGTCGTATCCCTGCATAATGAGAATCGGGCATGTCCATGCGGGCATCAAGTCCCTGCGACGCCGAAGCCATTCCTGCTTGAATGATTGCGAGTTGAAGTAACGCGGTACCGCCTCCTTCACGCCGGGGTAGGCAAATTCTTGAATCGTCCGCCGCATTTCGTCATCGGGAACAGGGTATTTGCAAATCCAGGTGTACACCCACGTCACGAAGTAGGCAGGATCGTCCATTAGTCCGGACCGAGGTGCGTTGGCGAACAGTGGACCTTGAGGTGCCAGATCAGGATGGAAGTGGAAGAGGTGCTGTTCACCGCGTCCATAGCGCAATACCCGGTCAGGGTGCTTAGCGGCAATGAAGTCGGCTTGAACCGTGCCACGGTCATGGGTCACGGCGTTGAATTCGTCGACGTCGGCCAGATCGATGGCCTCGAGGAGTTGATCTGCAGCAGCCTCATGGCGGTAATCTCCGACTTTTGTCTCGGACTGCCCGTATCCCTTCAAGTCGAAAGCGAGACAGCGATTTGTTGTGGACAGTGCGGCCATCTGGTGGTGCCACTGGTACCACGCGTCGGGTATTCCGTGAAGGAACACGATTGGTTCGCCCTGGCCGGCCTCGACGTAGTGGAACCGGACAGTTTCTTCGTCACCAGGTGCATCGACGAAGTGGTGTGTGAAGGTGACCCCGTCGATCACTTCCTGATCGCCCTCGTTGTCGAACGGTCGGACTTGCACGTGCCCAAGTTGCGCTACCCGGGCGGCAATTCTATCTTCGGGAGGCAGAAATCCCTCCAAGACCTTCTTTGCCCTTGCTGGGATGTCAGAGTATTTGATTGCTTCAACCGCTGTCATCTGCTCGCTCTTTCTGTCGCGGCATTGTGGCCTTGCCCGCATGCCGGCTTCGCAACGCCAACCGGCTCGCCGTAAGAATTAGCCAGATCACGCTCGCGCTGTGCCAGGTTAGGGTGGAGCGCGCCCGCGGAAAATCCGCTTTACGAGACAGTTTGTCCGCTCTGCGACCACTTCCGGGCTGTCACACTCGCGTTTGTGGCCGGTTCACTGTTTTCGGTACGCGCTGACGTGCGGGCCGTACCATGTGGTCGACAGGCTGGAACACGAGGTCGCAATGTCTGTGGTACCGGAGTTGGACACCTCGCCCACGAATCCGCGGAGCGATGAGCGGCGTAGGGTCGTCTGCGCAACCGACGATTTTGAGGTCTACCGCGACACCGTCAACGGTGTCTACTATCCGGCGCGACTAGAACTGGTGGAACCCGGCGCTCGATTGTCGAATGCCAGGATGTCGGCCTATCGGCTGACCGATCTCACCCTGGGAGTCGTCTACTTCGGCGCCGAAGTGTCGATCGACCCTGGCGATATGGGTGGCTATCACATCGACCTGCCGTTGTCCGGATCGGTGGCCACCAGCTGTGGCAGCCAGGAGGTTGTTGCCACACCGGAGTGCGCGGCGGTGTACAGCCCGGGGGAGCACACCTGTGTCCGGTCTTGGGGTGCTGATGCCGCTCAGGTCAGCATCAAGATCGACCGAGCGGCGCTGGAAACTGAACTCGCATGCATTCTGGGTCGGCCCGTCGATCGGCGGGTGAGCTTCAGAATTGGTTTTGACATGACGGCACCCGCCGGCAGGAGATGGCGATCGATAGTGCAGATCCTGCTCGACACCATCGCCCGGCCGAGCGCGATTCCGGATGCCGCATTGGCGACGCAGACCCGACACCTCGAGCGTGCGCTGATCGCCGGCTTGCTGGCTAACCAGTCACACACCATGACCGAAGCGATCGAGCGCGTGCCGGTTGTGCCGGTCTCGACCGCAGTGCGCAAAGTGGTTGACCTCGTTGCAAATGCGCCTGGTGCTCAATACACGATCGCCGAGCTTGCCCAGGCGGCCGGGGTGGGGGTGCGGCAACTGGAAAAACTTTTCGCCGATGAGTTCGGCATGAGCCCGGCGCACTACCTGCGCAACGTTCGCCTGGACGGAGCTCGATCCGATCTGATCAGCAACGACGGGACATCTATCGTGAGCGACGTGGCCTACTTATGGGGATTCAACCATCTCGGCCGATTCGCTCAGTACTACGAACACAAATTCGGCGAGACGCCGTCACAAACTCTGCGTCGCCGTTGATTGCGTCAATCACGTTACTACGGCGTCGTCGATGACTCGCTCGATCAGGGGTGTGAGCCGAAAATCGACGAGGTCGCGCATTACCAGTGCGGTGTTTGTGCGTTTGACACCCCTGATTCCCAGAATGTGCCCCGCGACGCGATAAAGGTCGTCGGCATCGCGCGCCACTACCTGAATCAGTAAGTCGGCCACCCCGCTGAGCCCTTGAACTTCAACGACTTCCGGCACTTCGGTCAGCGCCGCGGCCACTTCGCCGAGCAGTCGTTGCTTGACGTTCGTCAAGACAAAAGCACGCAAGGGGTATCCCAAGAACTCAGGTTTGATAGTGCGTTCGAACGATGTCAGCACGTCGTTGTCGTCCCATCGAGCCCACCGCGCTTGAACAGTGTTACGCGACACACCGATCCGCGTGGCCAGCGCAACGCTGGCAGCTCGGGGGTCGGCCGCAAGGGCCAGCAATAATCGGCCATCGATTGCGTCGGCGGTAGTCCGTCTTGACACTTTGGGTACCTCGTGTTCCGTTCGAATGTTAACCGTGTGCAGATTGCTCACATTTTAGCCACGCGATTGTCATCTCACCGTGTAAGTGATGCACTAAGGCGACCGTCTGCCAAGGCTAATGGTCGGCCCGGATGCCGACCCCGGTCGACTCTCGAACGCTGCAAAGCCACCGAGACCCGGCCAGGACGGTTAACCACCTCGATCCAGGAGGTCGACATCACCGCCTCGCTTTCCGCCGTACCCACCGACCGCCGGGAGTTCGGTGTCCCCGTCGACCCACTCACCGAGATCGAGCAGCGCGTCTTGTGGCTATCGACAGCAATCATTCACCACGCCAACCGCGTCCGGCCTAATCCCTCCGGACTCAAAGTTGGCGGCCATCAGGCCTCGTCCGCGTCGATGGTGTCGATCATGACCTCACTGTGGTTCGAACAGCTGCAGTCCGGTGATCGGGTGTCGGTCAAACCGCACGCGTCGCCCGCGCTGCACGCGATCAACTATCTGTTGGGCCAACTCGACGAGAAGTACCTCACCACCTTGCGTGCATTCGGCGGGCTGCAGTCCTATCCCAGCCGGTCCAAAGATCCCGATCCGGTCGACTACTCCACCGGCTCGGTGGGAATCGGTGCGACAGCACCGATTTGGGGTGCTTTCGCCCGACGCTACGTCAACGCAGCCATCAGCGATACCGGCTGCGGGCGGCAATATTCCCTGCTTGGTGACGCCGAGTTGGACGAGGGCGCGGTGTGGGAGGCGGTTCTGGATTCGTCCGTCGGTGAAATGGGCGAGATCGTGTGGATCGTCGACCTGAACCGGCAATCGCTCGACCGGGTGATACCTAACATCGCCGCCGGCCGGCTGGAGCGGATGTTTTCCGCAGCGGGGTGGCAAGTCATCACAGTCACGTTCGGCAAAATGCTCGAGGCACTATTCGCGCGCCCGGCAGGCGCGGCGCTTCGTGCCCGGATTTTGCAGATGCCCAATCCCGAATATCAGCGGTTGCTGCGATGTGGCGCAGACGAGTTGCGCGCCCGGCTGCCCGGGACCGGCGCCGATGCGGATGCCATCGTCGGCCTGGTCACCGAACTCGACGACGACAGCCTGACTCGTGCAGTCCGCAATCTCGGCGGCCATGACCTCGACGCGCTGCGCGCTGCCTACGCCCAGATCGACGATACGCGGCCAACGGTGATCATCGCTTACACCATCAAGGGCTATGGCTTACCCGTCGAGGGGCACCCGCAGAATCACTCGTCACTGTTGACGGTTGACCAATTCGATTCGCTGGCTGTGCATCTCGGCATGGACCCAGAGCAGCCCTGGCAACGATTCGGCCCCGACACCTCCGCGGGTCGGCTGTGCACCGCGACCGCCGCGCGACTGCACCGAGACGAGCACACCTACGCCGCGCCACCGTCTATGCCCGTCGATATCGGACGCACACCGTCGGGCACGTCGACGACGCAGGCCGCTCTTGGCCGGGCGTTGTTGGATTTGACCCGGGAAGCGCCGGAGGCGGCTAAGCGCGTCGTGACCGTCAGCCCCGACGTCAGCTCATCGACCAACCTCGCCGGCTGGCTGAACAAGGTTGGGGTGTGGTCGCCAACCGAGCGATACGACTGGTTCGCCGACGACGCCGAGACCATCATGCACTGGCGGGAGAAGCCGACGGGTCAGCACATGGAACTCGGGATCGCCGAGGTCAACTTGGTGGGGCTGATTGGGGAACTGGGCGCAACCTGGAGCCGTTGGGGCCAAGCATTGTTCCCGATTGGCGTGCTGTACGACCCGTTCGTCGAGCGCGCGCTGGAGCCGTGGTCCTACGGTATCTACGCGGGCGGGCAGTCCATTCTGGTCGGCACGCCCGCCGGCGCGAGCCTCGCGCCCGAAGGCGGAGCGCATCAATCGATCAAGACTCCCTCGATCGGACTCGAGCAGCCCGGATGCGTGGCCTACGAGCCAGCGTTTGCGATCGAAGTGGAATGGACTTTGCTGGAGAGCTTGTCGCGGCTGGGTCACCCAGATGGCAGCTCATCCTATCTGCGGCTTTCTACCCGCCCTGTCAACCAGGCCCTGGCGGCGGTGCCAACCGATCCGGCCGCTCGGGAGCGCCGACGCCGCCAGGTGTTGGCCGGTGCCTACATACTGCGCGGTGCGCAGCGGCCAACCGTCAGGCTTGTCGGAATGGGCGCGGTGATCACCGAAACAGTTCAGGCCGCAGAACGGCTCGCGCAGTTAGGTGTTCGTGCCGAGGTCATTTGCGTGACCAGCCCAGGGCGACTATTCGAGGCCGTGCAGGCCAGGCGTGGGCTCACCGAGGCACCGTCTTGGATCCTTGACCAAGTCTTCCCGGCCGGGCGGCCGGCACCGATGGTGACAGTCCTCGACGGACATCCGCACACGTTGTCATTCCTGCCCACAATCAATCAAGTGCCCAGCGCCTCATTGGGAGTCAGCAGGTTCGGCCAGTCCGGCGACCTCGGCGATGTCTACCGCTACCACGGTATCGACACCGATTCGATTGTGGGTGCGGCGCTCGACCTTGTCGAATAGCCGTTCAAAACAGGAAGTGTGGCGCAGGGGACTGTTTGGAACCGGTTTCATCCCGGCCCCGTTCAAAGACCCTTGGACGCGACCAGCCAAAGGTCAGCAGGCGGCCGGATGGGACCGACAGTAAGGTGTCGTCCCGGGGAAGCGTCGACGGTTGGCGGCCACCCACCGATAAACACGGTCTTCGACGAAACGGATACCGGGGATTCGGTAGATCAGCAGCGGCCACCGGTACCCGAACGTAGTTGACAGCGCCGCATTCGCGGCTTCCGCGCCGGAATACACCTGCCCCGAGGAGTCCAGCCAGCGCACCGCATCGAGCAGGTGCGACGACGAGATACCGAGTCGTTCCGCGGCTCCGGGGCTTTGCAGCAGGAGGTCATTCTGCACCGGTCCAACAGATGCGGCGAACTGCGTGAACTTCGGCTAGAACACGTTCTAATCTTGCCGCCATGGGATTCCTCAAACAGGACACTCCGCAGATCGACTTCGAGGAGTGGAACAAGGGCACCCGCGCGGAGAAAATCGTCCCGATGGCCCGGCACTGGGCCGAGGTCGGCTTCGGCACCCCGGTGCTGCTGCACCTGTTCTACGTCGTCAAAATCGGCCTCTACATCCTGGCTGGCTGGCTGCTGGCGTTGACGACCACGGGGATAACCGGCTTTACCAACGTCGCGCACTGGTACGCCGAGCCGATCGTATTCGAAAAGGTCGTGCTGTTCACCATGCTCTTCGAGGTGGTCGGCCTGGGCTGTGGCTTCGGGCCGCTGAACAACCGGTTCTTTCCGCCGATGGGATCCATCCTGTACTGGCTGCGGCCCGGCACCATCCGGCTTCCGCCGTGGCCCACCCGAATCCCGCTCACGAAGGGGGACAACCGTAACGCGGTCGACGCGCTCCTGTACGGGGCGCTGCTGGTGGTCCTCATCATCGCGATCTTCTCCGACGGCGCCGGGCCGGTCCCGGCGTTGGGGACGACGGTCGGGGTGTTGCCGTCCTGGCAGATTTGGGCGGTTCTGGGTGTGCTGGCGGTGCTCGGGCTGCGCGACAAGGTCATCTTCCTGGCGGCCCGCGGCGAGGTGTACGCCTCGATCACCGCCGCGTTCTTGTTCGCCGGCTTCGGCGTGGACATGATCCTGGGCGCCAAGCTGGTGTGCCTGGTCATCTGGCTGGGCGCGGCGACCTCGAAACTCAACAAGCACTTCCCGTTCGTGATTTCGACGATGATGAGCAACAACCCGGTGTTTCGGCCGCGATCCATCAAACGCAAGTTCTTCGAACACTTCCCGGAGGACCTGCGTCCGGGCCGGGCTTCGCGCTGGCTGGCACATTTCAGCACGGCGATCGAAGGACTGGTCCCCCTTGTGCTGTTCTTCAGCCGCGGCGGCTGGCTCACCGCGATCGCCGCGTTCATCATGCTGTGCTTCCACTTCGGCATCCTGTCGTCGATTCCGATGGGAGTGCCGCTGGAGTGGAACGTCTTCATGATGTTCAGTGTGCTGGCGTTGTTCGTCGGGCACGCCGCCGTCGGGCTCGGCGACCTCACCACACCGCTGCCGATCGTGCTCTTCGCCGTCGTCGCGGGAACCGTGGTGCTGGGAAACCTGTTCCCGCGCAAAGTGTCCTTCTTGCCGGGCATGCGGTACTACGCGGGCAACTGGGACACCACGCTGTGGTGTATCAAACCGTCCGCCGACGACAAGATCGCCAGAAACATCGTCGCGATCGCCAACATGCCCGCCGCCCAGCTGGAAAAGTTCTACGGCAGCAGGGAAGCCGCCCAGATCCCGATGTACATGGGATACGCGTTCCGCGCCTTCAACACTCACGGCCGGGCGCTGTTCACCTTGGCGCACCGCGCGATGGCGGGTTACCGCGAAGACGACTACGTCATCACCGACGGTGAGCGCATCAGCAGCACCGCGATCGGCTGGAACTTCGGCGACGGGCATTTCAGCAACGAGCAGTTGATCGGCGAGCCTGCAGAAACGCTGCCGGTTCGAGCCGGGGGAGGTGCGGGTCGTGCTGCTCGACGCGCAACCCATTCACCGCCAGACGCAGCAATATCGCCTCGTGGACGCCGCCACCGGAGAATTCGAACGCGGCTACGTCCGCGTGCCCGACATGGTCACCCGCCAACCGTGGGCCGACGACGTGCCGGTGCACACCACGTCGAGCGTCACGCCAGCGTGACCGCGGCCGCCGACCGCCACGCTGGCGTGACGTTCGGCGTCCTTGCGCGACGCTAGCCGCCGGCGCGCACTTCCTGCGCAGCGGCGACCAGGTTGCTTAGCGACGCGGACACCTCCTCGGGATTGCGGGTTTTCAGACCGCAGTCCGGGTTGACCCAAAGCCGTTCAGCAGGAACCGCTTTGAGCGCCGCACGCAGCGACTTGGTGATCTCGTCGGTGCTCGGCACCCGCGGTGAGTGGATGTCGTACACCCCGGGCCCGACGCTGTTGGAGAAGCCCACCGAGTTCAGATCGTCGAGCACCTCCATGTGCGAGCGGGCCGCCTCGATCGAGGTGACGTCGGCGTCCAGGTCGGCGATCGCGCCGATCACCTCGCCGAACTCCGAATAGCACAGATGGGTGTGGATCTGCGTCGAGTCCGACACACCTGCGGTCGCCAATCGGAACGCGCCGACCGCCCAGTCCAGGTAGGCCGGCTTGTCGGCGTCGCGCAGCGGCAGCAGTTCCCGCAGCGCCGGCTCGTCGACCTGAATTACCGCGATCCCGGCCGCCTGCAAGTCCACCGTCTCGTCGCGGATCGCCAGCGCCACCTGGTTGGCGGTGTCGGCCAGCGGCTGGTCGTCGCGAACGAACGACCACGCCAAAATGGTCACCGGACCGGTGAGCATGCCCTTGACCGGTTTCTCGGTCAGCGACTGCGCGTAAGTGATCCACTCGACCGTCATCGGGTGAGTCCGCGACACGTCGCCGTAGAGGATCGGCGGGCGCACGCAACGGCTGCCGTAGGACTGCACCCAGCCGTTATGGGTGGCGAAGAAGCCGTCCAACTGCTCGGCGAAGTACTGCACCATGTCGTTGCGCTCCGGCTCGCCGTGCACCAGCACATCGAGGCCGAGGTCCTCCTGCAACTTGACGACGTCGGCGATCTCCTTGCGCATCCGGTTCTCGTACTCGGCCTCGTCGATCTCACCGGCCCGCAGCGCCGCGCGGGCCTTGCGGATCACCGAGGTCTGCGGATACGAGCCGATCGTCGTGGTCGGTAGCGGCGGCAGGTGCAGTCGCTCGTTCTGCGCCTCGCGTCGCTGCGCCGCCGGGCCGCGCTCGGTGCCGCCGGACGTGGCGATCGAGTCGATGCGCGCGCGGACCTGGTCGTTGCGCAGACGCCGATCGGAGCGACGGGATTGCACCGCCGCGTTGGACGCCGCAATCTGGTCGGCGACGGCGTCGCGCCCCTCGTGCAGGGCGCGGGCCAGGGCGGCGACTTCATGCACCTTTTCGGCGCCGAAGGCCAGCCAGCTGCGCAGTGCGTCGTCGAGGTCGGTTTCCGGCTCCAGCGAGTACGGCACGTGCAGCGTCGAGCAGGAGGTCGACACTGCCAGCGACCCCACCGAGCCGAGCAGGCTGGCCAGCCGGCCCAGCGCGGCCTCGAGGTCGGTGCGCCAGATATTGCGTCCGTTCACGATGCCCGCCACCAGCGTCTTGTTGGCCAATTCGGGGATCGAGGCGATCGAGTCCTCCGAGCCGCGGACCAGGTCGACGCCGATAGCCTCGACCGGTGTGCGCGCCAGTGCGGGCAGGGCGGTGCCGGCGTCGCCGAAGTAGGTGACGACGCTGATCGCGGGACGCTTGTCCACTGAACCCAGCGCGGTGTAGACCCGCTCGGCCAGCGCGGCTGCGTCGGCGTAGATGTCGGTGACCAGTACCGGCTCGTCGAGCTGCACCCAGGCCGCGCCGTTCTCGGCAAGCAGTCGGAGCAGCTCGGAGTAGAGCGGGATGAGCTCGTCGACGCGCTCGACCGGTGCACCGCCACCGTCGACCGCCTTGCTCAGCAGCAGGAAGGTAAGCGGGCCGATGACCACCGGGCGCGCCGGAATGCCCTGCTCCTGAGCTTCATTGAGCTCAGCGAGCACCTTCTCCGGGTGCAACGCGAATGCGGTGTCCGGACCGATCTCCGGGACGATGTAGTGATAGTTGGTGTCGAACCACTTGGTCATTTCCAGCGGTGCCACGTCGTCGGTGCCGCGGGCGGCCGCGAAGTACCGGTCCAGGTCGTCGGAAACCTTTTGCACGCGCTTCGGTAATGCGCCCAGCAGCACGGCGGTGTCGAGCATTTGGTCGTAGTAGGAGAAGGTGTTCACCGGTACCGAATCCAGACCGGCTGCAGCTAGCTGGGACCAGGTGTCGCGGCGCAGGGTTGCGGCAACGCTTTCCAGCTCGGAGCGGCTGGTGCGGCCTGCCCAGTAGCCCTCTGTGGCGCGCTTGAGCTCGCGGCGCGGCCCGATGCGCGGTGAGCCGGTGACGGTGGCGGTAAACGGTTTGGCGGTCACGAGTTGATCCATTCGCTCGACGGGTGGTCACCGCCGGCAGACGCGCAGCCGACACGGTCGCGGTGTGTCGCCAGCAGACACCCACAACCGGCACGGCTTCACGCCCATTCCACGAGGCGGTGAGCCGCCAGGCGCGGCGCGCCCGGCACAGCCGGCAGGTCTTCGGACTCGCAGGCACGCACGAATAGTGCTCCTAATGGCCGTCGCTTCCCAGTCGCGGTGATGCGTCCAGTGCTGATGACGGCGGTCGTTCCTGCTTACCGCTGCGGGACAGTCCCGAACTTTCATCGGGTTCCCTCTCGCGACGCATGATTAACATGCCCCGCTCGGTGCCGACGTCTTGCGAAGCCGGCAGACCAGCTGCGCTTCCAGAGGTTACTCTGCTTCGATCGCGAACCGGTCCTGGGCTTGGTTGTCACTGTCCGGCCAGGGCCTGCTCGATCGGGACGTCGCCGTTGTTGAACTCGATCGTGCGGCCGACGGTGGTGTCGTTCGCGAGTGCGGCCGCCGCCACCTGGGCGACATCCTCGCGCGACACTTGCCCGTCGCGGGCCTGTGCGCCCACCGCGATGCGACCGGTCGCCGGGTCGAGAGTGAGCCGGCCAGGCCCGAGCACCGTCCAGTCCAGCCCACTGTCGCGAAGATGGGCGTCAGCGGCCGCTTTGGCTTCGGCGTAGGCGAAAAACGAATTGTCCGTCGGCACGCCGTGGTCCGGGCCGGCGCCGAAGTAGGACACCATCACAAATCGCCGGACGCCGGCCTGCGCGGCGGCATCGATGACGCGGATAGCGGCGTCGCGGTCGACGGCGTAGGTCCGCGCCGCGTCACCGCCGCCGGCCCCGGCGGAGAACACGACCGCATGATGGCCGGCCAGCACGTCGGCCAACGCGCTGGTGTGCAGCGCCTCGATGTCGGCGACGACTGGGCGGGCGCCGGTGGTGGCGACGTCGTCGGTGTGATCCGGATTCCGGAAAACCGACGTGACCTGATCCTCGTTCTCACCCAGAATCCGGGCCAGATGTAGGGCCACTTTGCCGTGGCCGCCGATGACGGCGATGCGTGCCATGGGCGTCAACTTACCCGGGGAGGCTCAGGCCGGAATGAGCTCCACATCCGGCTCGGCAGTTTTTGACGCCTTGCCCAGCGGCGCCTGGGCGGTTCGACTACCGGGCTCTCGATGCGGATCTCCCCAGACCGAATCCCTTCGGTTACCTTGTTGCCGTGATCAAGCCGCGCCGATTGGCGTTGCATTACGCAAGCGGGCTTGCCTGCGCTCATCTGCTCGCGGTCGCCGACGCCGCCGCCATCGTGATCCCGCTCAACGACCAAACGGTTGCCGGGGCGCACGCCTACTTCGGTCCGAGAAACCTGATCACGGTGGTTTGCCTGGTCGTCTTCGGGACCATCGCTATCGCGATCGGCGGCCTGGTGAACCTTGCACCCGCGCTGTGGTGGTTCGCCGGTGGCCGGGTGCCAGACGCGCAGCAACGCCGGCAAGCATTGAAACTGGTCTTCCGCCAGTCGCTGCTGCTGTGGGCGGTGTGGGGCGTCAGCGGTACTCTCATGGTCCTGCTGAACCGCGACGGCCGACTGGCCGTCGCGGTGCCCACCCTTCTGGGAGTTTTCGTCGGCGGAACAGCGGCGGCGAGCATTGGTCTTCTGCTCACACAGCGCCCACTTCGCCCCATCCTCATCGCCGCCGCCCAGGGATCCGGAACCGGGGTGACGGCACCTGGCGTGCTCGCTCGACTCACGAGTATGTGGCTCCTGTCGAGTGCTCTTCCGTGTTCGATCATTTTGGCTCTCTTCTTCATCCGATCCAACGGATGGATCATCCCGAAGTCCGCATCGGTGGCCGGCCCCGTCACCGCGGTGTCACTCGGCGCGGTGCTCCTCGGCCTGCCGGTGATGATCCTGACCTCGCTTTCGATCTCTGACCCGATACGGGAGGTCGTCGACGCGATGGCAGAAGTTGAGCAGGGTCGGATCGGGTCGTCGGTGGGCGTTTACGAACGATCCGAAATCGGCCGTCTGCAAGACGGGTTCAACCGAATGGTCAACGGACTCAGCGAACGCGACCGACTGCGCGATCTGTTCGGGCGGCACGTCGGCATAGACGTCGCCCGACGTGCATTGGAGGACGGCGCATCGCTTTCCGGAAGCACGCTCGATGCGGCGATTCTTTTCATCGACTTAGTGGGCTCGACGAGGCTGGCGGCAAGCAGACCGCCCGAAGAGGTTGCGACAGTGCTCAACGACTTCTTCCGGATAGTGGTCGACGCCGTCGAAGAGGGACAGGGCCAAATCAACAAATTCCAGGGTGACGCCGCACTAGCGGTCTTCGGCGCACCGCTGCCTGTGCCGCGGGCCGCATCGGCGGCGCTGGCAACGGCGCGCACTCTGCGCTCCGGACTCCGCCAGATACCGCTGATCGACTTCGGGATCGGCGTTTCTGCGGGCTCGGTCTTCGCCGGGAACATCGGTGCTGAAAACCGTTACGAATACACGGTGATCGGCGACGTCGTCAACGAGGCTGCCCGGCTGGCCGACCTCGCAAAATCCGTGGACACGCGAATCGTGTGCTCTGCGATCGCCGTGCAACACGCCGATGCCACCGAGCGCGGGCACTGGGTGTCTCACGGCGAGCAGATTCTGCGCGGCCGCGCCGACTCCACCACCCTGTGGACTCCGGCGGATTGTTAGGCCGGACTCGTGGCAATCTCAACGCTGCCGGGTGGAGCGTCCTGACTTGCCCTCGCTTCAATCACACCACGGTGGGTACTGATCACAGGTGAACACACTGTCCGACGCCCAGATCGAAGCGATGTCTCCCGAGGAGCGGCGCGAGCTGATCAAGCGACTCGAACGACCACTCGACGAATTGCTGCCGATCACTCAGGCTTACCGAATCCACCGGGCGTGGTTGACGTTGATGATCGGCGGAACTTTCCTCCTGATTCCCTGGATCTTTTACCTGAGCTTCGCTTTGCCGCAGGATTACGTGGTGCACGACTGGTGGGCGACGTGGGCGGGCTTCGACTTGTTGCTGCTCGTCTTCATGGCGGTGACCGTGCTGCTCGGCCTGCTGCGCCGACAGTTGTTGCTGCTCACCGCTTTCGCCACTGGTGTGTTGCTGATCTGCGATGCCTGGTTCGACATCATGACTGCCGGTCCTAACGATGTCTGGCTGTCGGTGTTGACCGCAGTGCTCGGAGAGCTGCCGCTGGCAGTCCTGCTGATGGTCGTCAGTTTGCGACTAGTGCGGCTCACCGCAACCCGGTTATGGGCGCTCAAACCCAGTGCGCCGTTGTGGCGGGTACCGCTGCTGCCCTGAAGTGGTCGCAAAGCGAAGTGTCAACGTTCGCGCAGCCAATCGCGCAGCGCCGCAAAGGCGTCCGGTACGCCGCCGTCGGTTGCCTCCAAAACGGTTGTGGCCGAGTCGCGCTGGACGGTGATCTGGTAGGTCCGCGCATCTCGCAGCAGGTCGTTGCCACCGGACGGCGGCGAAGCCGCGCAGGCCATCGCCGCGGAAACCAATCGGTGTAGTTCTCGGTTGTCGTGTTCGGCAAGCGTGTCGGAGTCGACAACGTGGCCCGGCGCCCCGAGACGAGGGACCAAGCCACCGGAGATGTTCAGCGAAACCTTCATCGACGTATCCGTTCGCCACCGACGAGTAGGCCTTTCACCCGGACACCGACCTGCTTCCAGGCGTCTTGGACGGCGCCCTGTGCGTCGACGCCGTAAAGCTGCGCTGCTTTGACCACCGTGGTCTGGGCGAACTCCGGGAAGTCGGTCGTGGGGTTGGACGCCTTCAGCGATTCGTACCAGATGTGGCCGGGGGTTTTCCACGCGTTCCCGCCGATGTTGGTGGCGACGAGGTAAAACGCCTTGTTCGGGATACCGGAGTTGATGTGCACCCCGCCGTTGTCACCCTGTGCGGTGTCGGGCAATTTGACGTAGTCGCGCATGTGCGCCGGTTGGGGATCTTTGCCCATGATCGGATTGTCATAGGCGTGGCCCGGATCCTTCAACGACCGAAGCGCGTCGCCGGTGAATCCGGGGGTGAAGATTTCCGCCCCGATCAGCCAGTCAGCGTCGGCTGCGGTCTGGTTCTTCGACCACTGCTTGATCAACGAACCGAACACATCGGAGATCGACTCGTTCAGGGCGCCGGATTGATTGTGATACACCAGTGCTGCCGTCGTCTGGGTCACTCCGTGCGTCAACTCGTGACCGATCACGTCGAGCGCCAGCGTGAAGTCGGCGAACAGCCGGCCATCGCCGTCTCCGAAAACCATCTCCTGACCGTCCCAGAAGGCGTTGTCGAAGCGTCGGCCGTAGTGCACGTAGCCGTTGAGGCGCATTCCGAATCCGTCGATCGAGTTGCGCGCGAGAACGTCTGAGTAGAACTTTCGCGTCGTCCCCAGGCTGTCGAAGGCGCGGTTGACCGATCCGTCGGTCGTCGGGCCGGAAGTCTCGGAACGGACGAACTCTGCGGTTTCCAACCTCTCTCGGTGCTGGGCGTCCCAGATGGTCCGTTCGGCGTGCCCGGGATTGACAATGGCGGCGAAGGCAGGGCGAACCCTGCGTTCGCCGCGCAGTGCCGCGCTGGCGATCAGCGTCTGCTGGGCCGCCTCCCGAATGGCCGCGTCGTCACTTTCGGCCAGCTTGTCCAGCAGATGCGGCGGCGTGATGCAGTTGAACGGTCGGCTCCTGCGCATTTAGGCAGCATGGCATCTGTGCTCTCCATTCGCTGCTCGGCGGCGGTCGCGAAACGACCCCGCTGAGGACCCGCGGCCGGTGCTGATCGACAATCGTCGCAGGACTTCTATTTCAAGCACTTCCAGCAAAGGAGACGTGGTGGCTGAAGCGGTCATTGTGGAGGCGGTGCGGTCGCCGATCGGCAAACGTAACGGCGGCCTGTCCGGTGTGCACCCGGCTGATCTGTCCGCGCAGGTGCTCAACGGGCTGGTCGAGCGCGCCGGCGTCGACCCCGAAGTCGTCGAGGACGTCATCTGGGGCTGCGTTATGCAGGCCGGTGAACAAGCCCTCGACATCGCCCGTACCGCGTTGCTGACGGCCGGCTGGCCCGAGACGGTGCCGGGTGTCACCGTCGACCGTCAGTGCGGGTCGAGCCAACAGTCGGTGCACTTCGCCGCAGCCGGCGTGGTCGCCGGCCATTACGACGTCGTGGTAGCCGGCGGCGTGGAAGCGATGTCTCGGGTGCCGATGGGAGCCTCGTTGGCCAGTGGCGGCCGGCCGTTCCCGGAGAGTTTCTTGAGTCGCTACGACGGCGCGATTCCCAATCAGGGCATCGGCGCGGAGATGATCGCCGAGCAGTGGGGCTTCGACCGCACCATCCTTGACGAGTTTTCGCTCGGCTCACATGAAAAAGCAGCGGCTGCACAGGATTCCGGTGCGTTCGACGACCAGATCGTGGCTATCAAAGACCAGGACGGCAACCCGGTTCTCAAAGACGAGGGCATCCGCCGCGGTACACCGATCGAGAAGATGGCGCAGCTCAAGCCAGCGTTCAAGGAGGATGGCGTGATCCACGCGGGTAACTCCAGCCAAATCTCCGATGGGTCGGCGGCGCTGTTGTTCATGTCGGCCGAGAAGGCTAAATCGTTGGGGGTGAAACCGATCGCCAAGGTGCACACCGCGGCGCTGGCCGGGGCCAACCCGGTGATTATGTTGACGGCCCCGATTCCGGCGACTCAGAAGGCGTTGAAGCGGTCCGGTCTGAGCCTCGACGACATCGGCGCTTACGAGGTCAACGAGGCGTTCGCGCCGGTGCCGCTGGCCTGGCTGCGCGACATCGGTGCCGACGAGAAGAAGTTGAACCCCAACGGCGGCGCGATCGCACTCGGTCACCCGCTCGGTGGTTCCGGGGCACGGCTGATGACGACTCTGCTCTATCACATGCGGGACAAAGGGATTCGTTACGGCCTGCAGACGATGTGTGAGGGCGGCGGTCAGGCCAACGCGACCATCCTCGAACTGCTGTGACGACGCAGAGCGCCGCTGACGCCAGGCCCGGCGCGCTGACCGAGCGCCGCGGCAACGTCCTGGTGATCACCATCAACCGACCGGAGGCCCGCAACGCCGTCAACGGCGCGGTCAGCATCGCGGTCGGTGACGCGCTCGAGGAGGCGCAACACGACCCCGAAATCCGGGCGGTGGTCATCACCGGTGCCGGCGACAAATCTTTCTGCGCCGGGGCTGATCTCAAGGCGGTCGCGCGTCGGGAGAACCTGTATCACCCCGAGCACGGCGAGTGGGGCTTCGCCGGTTACGTGCACCACTTCATCGACAAGCCCACCATCGCGGCGGTCAACGGCACCGCACTGGGCGGCGGCACCGAGCTGGCGTTGGCCAGTGACCTGGTGGTGGCTGAGGAAGGCGCGAAATTCGGGCTGCCCGAGGTGAAAGTCGGCTTGATCGCCGGCGCCGGCGGCGTGTTCCGGATCGTCGATCAGCTCCCGCGCAAGGTGGGCCTGCAGATGCTGCTCACCGGTGAGCCGATTATTGCCGCCGAGGCCGCCAACTGGGGTCTGGTCAACCAGGTCGTCCCGAACGGCACCGTGCTGGACGCCGCGCTGGCGCTCGCCAAGCGGGTGACCGTGAACGCGCCGTTGTCGGTGCAGGCCAGCAAACGAATCGCCTACGGCGCCGACGACGGCGTCATCGCGGGCGAGGAAGACAGCTGGGCCCGCACCGAGCGGGCGTTTCGCGTGCTGCTCAAGAGTGAGGACGCCAAAGAAGGACCGTTGGCGTTCGCTGAGAAACGTGCGCCGATCTGGAAGGCTCGTTGAGGCAGTCTCATTCGGCAGCGGGCGTTGATATCGCCGGCGATATCGCTTCCCAGTAATGGGTAGATGGTGGGGTGGCGGTGCTGGCGTGACGGCTGCGCACGACACGCCGCACAAGCCATGCTCATCGATTCCATTAGGTTGGACGTCGTGCGAATCTTAGTGACCGGCGCGACCGGCTACATCGGATCACGGCTGGTGACGACGCTGCTCGCGAACGACCACGAGGTCGTCGCGGCCACCCGCAACCCCGAGCGGCTCGGGCACTTCGGCTGGGTCGACGACGTCACCGCGGTCGTTCTGGACGCGAACGACCGTGAGTCTGCTCACACCGCGTTCGCCGTTGCCGGCCCGATCGACGTCGTGTACTACCTGGTGCACGCGATCGGTCAACCCGGCTTCCGGGACGTTGACAAAGCGGCCGCGGCGAACGTAGCGCTCGCGGCCAAGGACGCCGGTGTCAAACGCATCGTGTATTTGGGCGGCTTCGTGCCGAACGGTGACGCGTTGTCTGAACACCTGGCCAGCAGGGCGGAGGTCGGCGGCGCGCTCAACATCGACGGCGGGCCGGAACTGGTGTGGCTGGGCGCGGCGATCATTCTGGGCGCGGGGTCGACGTCGTTCGAGATGCTGCGCTACGTCGGCGACCGGTTCCCCCTCATCCCGGTGACGCCGTGGATGGAAAACCCGCTCGACCCGATCTCCATCCGCGACGTGCTGCATTACTTGGTGGCCGTTGCCGATCCGCAGCTGGCGCCCGCCGGTAACTACGACATCGCCGGTCCGCAGACCACGTCCTACCGGGAGCTGCTCAAGACCTATGCGCAGGTCTCCGGCAACTGGCAGACAACGTTGCCGGTCCGCGGTGTCGGCACCGCTGCCGCCGCGCTGGTCACCGCACTGGCCCTGCCGGTGCCCGACGGGCTGGCGGCCGACCTCGTGCGCTCGCTGGATCATCCGATGCGGGCATCCGCCAAATCGTTGCGTGATGTGGTGCCTGACCCGCCGAGCGGACTGGTCACCATCGAAGACGCGATCGCGCTGGCTCTTTCCAGCCCCCGGCCCCGACGGGTCAACGCGCTGGTCGATCCGCACCACCTCGCCGACAGCGACCCGACCTGGGCGGGCGGCGATGCGCTGCGGATCAAGCGGCTCTTCGGAATGGTGACACCGCCTATCGCCCGGCCCACTCTGGGGCTGGTCAACTTGGTTCCGGGCCCACTTGCCGGTGCGTTGCGGACCGGCCTGGACGTGCTGGTCGCTTTGACCCCTAAGGTGCACGCGTGAACGAATTTGTGACTGCCCCCAACACCACTGTGGTCGAGGACGTCCGCCGCGCCATCACCAACGTCGCCGTGCCCTACAACGAACCGCCGTCGGTGGTGCGACGCCGGCGCATCGTCGTCACCGTCGTTTTGGTGGTCGGCGCCGTCGTGCTGGGTCTGTCACTGACGCGGCATCCAGGCCAGCCGAGCTTCTACTGGCTGTCGCTGGCGCTGGCTGCAGTGTGGTTCTTCGGAGCCTTCGCGTCCGGGCCGCTGCATCTGGGCGGCGTCTGCTGGCGCGGTCGCAACCAACGCCCGATCATCAGCGGCACCGGCATCGGGCTGCTGCTGGGCGGCGTTTTCCTGCTCGGCGGCCTGGTGGCGCGGGAGATCCCCCCGGTCGCGCACCTGATCACCCGCGTGCTGCTCTTAGCCAATCAGGGTTCCTGGCGGCTCCCCCTCGCGATCGCCTTGGTGGCCGCCATCGCCGAAGAGCTGTTCTATCGCGGCGCGCTCTATTCCGCGCTGGGCCGGCATCATCCGGTGCTCATCTCCACGGTGCTATACGTTTTGGTGTGCCTGGCCAGCAGGAATTTGATGCTCGGCTTCGCCGCGATCATCCTGGGGACGGTGTCCGGATTCGAGCGCCGCTCGACGGGTGGCGTGCTGGCGTCGATCCTCACCCACTTCGTGTGGAGTCTGGTGGTGGTGATCGGCTTGCCGCCGCTGTTCGGCCTTTAAGACCGACGACTGCTGTCAGGTCAGCGAGTCGGTGAAAGTCGGTGTGCGCCGCTGCTGAAAAGCGGTGGCGCCCTCGCGGAAGTCGTCTGATCGCAGTAGTTGCGTCTGACCGCGCCGCTCGCGTTCGAGGGCAGACTCCAGCTCGGTGAGAGTGGCGGCGTTCACGGCGTCCTTGGTTTTGGCGAAAGCCACCGCCGGGCCGGAGCGCAGCGCTGCGATCACCTTGTCCACCTCGGCCGCGAAGTCCTCGGCCGGATACACAGCGCTGACCAGCCCGTGCGCCAGCGCTTCGGTGGCCGGCAGCCGCTCTGCCAGCAGCGCCATCCGCATGGCCTTGATCCGGCCGACCGCCGCGGCCACCAATGCGGACGCGCCGCCGTCGGGCATCAGCCCGATCTTCGTGAAGGCGAGCATGAAAAAGGCGGCGTCAGAAGCCAGCACGAGATCGCATGCCAAGGCCAGCGACACCCCGACGCCGGCCGCCGGCCCGTGCACGACGGCGACGACCGGGCGTGGCAGCGCCACAATGGCCCGCACCGCGCGGTTGGCCTCGTCGATGAGGTCGGTGCCCACGCCCATGGAACGGTCAGACACATCGTCGGCGCTCATCCCCGCACCGGAGCTGAAACCGCGGCCCGCGCCACCGAGGCGCACCACCTTCACCAGCGGGTCGGTGGCGGCACGCTCCATGGCGTCGGCGATGCCGGCCAGCACCGGCACCGTCAGCGAGTTCAGGCTGTCCGGTCGATCGATGGTCACCGACAGCACACCGTCGGCCAATGTGACGGAGAGGCCCGAGACGGGGGCCAGCAGCTTGATCCCGGAATCCGGCATGGGGCCCACCTTAAGCGACCGGGATGCAGCGACTACCGCGGCGGCTGCGAAGATCCAAGCAACGGGATGATCTGGTGCACAGGAGGTCTTAAGTCATGGCAGGACCGTTGCATGGGCTGCGTGTCATCGAATTGGCCGGCATCGGGCCGGGTCCGCACGCCGCGATGATCCTCGGTGACCTGGGTGCCGACGTCGTCCGCATCGAACGGCCCAGCACCTCCAGCGGTCCCGGCAGGGACGCGATGCTGCGCAACCGGCGGCTGGTGACCGCCGACTTGAAGTCTGAGCAGGGACGCGATCTCGTGCTTCAGCTGATCGCGAAGGCTGACGTGCTGATCGAGGGATACCGCCCCGGCGTCACCGAACGGCTCGGTCTGGGCCCCGACGACTGCGCGGCCGTCAATGACCGGCTGGTCTACGCCCGGATGACCGGCTGGGGGCAGACCGGTCCGCGCAGCCGGCAGGCCGGCCACGACATCAACTACATCTCGCTGAACGGCATCCTGCACGCTATCGGCCGGGTCGACGAACGGCCGGTGCCGCCGCTGAACCTGGTCGGAGACTTCGGCGGCGGCTCGATGTTCCTGCTGGTCGGCGTGCTGGCTGCACTGTGGGAGCGGCAGACCTCCGGGAAAGGGCAAGTCGTCGACGCGGCGATGGTCGACGGCTCCAGCGTGCTGGTGCAGATGATGTGGGCGATGCGCGGCCTGGGCATGTGGACCGACGACCGCGGCACCAACCTGCTCGACGGCGGCGCGCCCTACTACGACACCTACGAATGCGCCGACGGCCGCTACGTCGCGGTCGGCGCCATCGAGCCGCAGTTCTACGCGGCGATGCTGGCCGGGCTGGGGCTCGGCGCCGCCGACTTGCCGAAGCAGAACGACGTCGCCCGCTGGCCCGAACTGCGGGCACGGCTCACCGAGGTGTTCGCCGGTCACGACCGCGATCACTGGGCCAAGGTCTTCGCCGACTCCGACGCCTGCGTGACACCGGTTCTGACGTTCCACGAAGCTGAGACCGAGCCGCACCTGACCGCCCGGCAGAGCCTGTACCAGACCCGCAACGGCGTGCAGGCATCCCCGGCGCCGAAGTTCTCCCGAAGCGCGCCCGATGAACCCCGTCCGCCCGGCCAGCCGGGAGCCGACAACCAAGCCGTGCTCAACGACTGGTTATAGTCCCAGCCGACCGCTGGAAGCCGACTTCGCGGGGCCGGTCGGATCGAAAGGAAAGAAATCGAGTGGAGATCAAAGACGCCACCGCGCTCGTCACTGGCGGCGCGTCCGGCCTGGGGTTGGCCACCACCTGCCGGCTGCTCGATGCCGGCGCACAAGTGGTTGTGCTCGACCTCAAAGGCGAGGAGGTGGTCCGCGAACTCGGTGAGCGGGCGCGATTCGCGCCGGCTGACGTCAGCGACGAAGAAGGTGTCTCTGCCGCCCTCGACCTCGCCGATTCGCTGGGTCCGTTGCGCATCATCGTCAACTGCGCCGGCACCGGCAACGCCGTCCGGGTGCTGGGTAAAGACGGTGTCTTTCCGCTGGATGCCTTTCGCAAAATCGTCGACGTCAACCTGATCGGCACGTTCAACGTCCTGCGGCTGGGTGCCGAGCGGATCGCCAAGACCGAACTCATCGGCGAAGAGCGCGGGGTCATCATCAACACCGCCTCAGTGGCGGCCTTCGACGGCCAGATCGGGCAGGCGGCCTATTCGGCGTCCAAGGGCGGTGTGGTCGGCATGACGCTGCCGATTGCCCGTGATCTGGCCGGCAAAGCCATCCGCGTGATGACCATCGCCCCCGGCTTGTTCGACACCCCGTTATTGGCCGGCCTGCCGGAACCCGCACGGGATTCACTGGGCAAACAGGTGCCGCATCCGTCGCGGCTGGGCAAGCCGGATGAGTACGGAGCACTGGCTGTGCACATCATTGAAAACCCGATGCTGAACGGCGAAGTAATCCGCTTGGACGGTGCTATCCGGATGGCACCTAGGTAACGAGGGCAGTCCGGAATAACATCCGTACCTATCGCCCTGGATGCGGTTCGGGTGTCCAATCAAAGTCGTCGACGTCGCCTTTACCTGCGGTTTCATGCCTAGAAGCCGTCGTCCACGCGTAGCCTTCGGCAGGTGATTGACGCTAGAGAGCGGTGGCGCGTCAATCGTGTCCTAGCGGCGATCTACGACGCCGGCATGAAGCACGACCGGGTCGCAACGGTCGGCGCGGGGGCGCTGTGGGGTGCCGACATGCGCCTTATGCACGCCGAAATGGCGAAACTTGCGGACATGCCGGCCGGGACGTCATTACTCGACATGCGGGCCAGCTCGAGACCTGTGTTTAAGGAGCTTGGCCTTGATGTTGTGACACTCGATCTTAGTGGCGCCATTGAGCGTTTTGAGGCGCGATTGCCGTTATCCGGCCATTGAACGACGCTGGCTCGACTCGGCTCGGCAGCATCGTTGCGGTCGGCACCGTCGTAATCTCACGGTCCCTGCACCGACAACGCATCCGGTGCGCACTGATCCGGGAGACGAACGTTGCTCCTGATACGAAGTAGGGAATGCGACGACTACACGACTGAGGCGAACTCACCTCATTTTAGGCGCGTCCTAACGGCCGCGGCGGTTCAGCTTGCGGTGGGTAGCGGGTGCCACTCTTCAAGCTGCTCGGAAGTCTCGCCCTCTACCAACACGTCGCCGTGGTAGAGCGCTTCGAAATCAGCTTTGATGACGTCCACGCTCGAGTCGTCGATCCACATCTCTTGACCGTATGGCCAACACTTAAGGAAACTTTGAGCCACCATTCAAAATTTGGTGGCAATATTACCGCTCGGTAGGGTCCTCCCGGCCCGCGTGCGTACGCCCCAGTAGCTTCCCGTGCTGACAAGCTGAGGATTTCCTCGTGGTTCCGGTGAACCGGATGATCCCTCTGAATCGTCTTGACCAGTAGTGGCGATCGCTGACACGCTGAGGATGCCCTAACTTAGCGTCGGTAAGTTATTCGACTGCGCCGCCGCTGACCGCTGCCGGCGATGGAAGGACGCGTGATGCTGCAGGGAATCGCCCGACTCGCCATCGCTGCGCCGCGTCGCATCGTCGTGGTCGCAGCGCTGGTGTTCGCGGCCGCTGCCGTGTTCGGGATTCCGGTGGCCAAAAGCCTGTCTCCCGGCGGGTTCCAGGATCCCCACTCGGAGTCGGCGCGCGCGATCGAGCAGCTGACCGACAAGTTCGGCCAGAGCGATCAACAGCTGCTGCTGGTGGTCAGCACGCCCGCCGGCGCCCGAAGCGAGCAGGCGCGCAGCGTCGGCACCGACATCACCACCGCGCTGACCCACTCGCCGCTGGTTTTGACCGTGTCGTCGGCGTGGCCCGGCACGCTGGCTCAGCCGCCGGCTGCCACCGCGGCTCTGTTCAGTAAGGACGGCAAGTCGGGGTTGATCGTCGCCAACCTCAAGGGCGGTGAGAACAAAGCCCAGAAGTACGCCGAAACTCTGTCCAAGCAGGTTGTGCACGAGCGCGACGGCGTCAGCGTCCGCGCCGGCGGTGTGGCGATGGTCTATGCGCAGATCAACGCCCAGAACGAACGGGACCTGCTGCTGATGGAAGCCCTGGCGATCCCGCTGAGCTTCGTGGTGCTGGTGTGGGTGTTCGGCGGACTGCTGACCGCGGCACTGCCGTTGACGCTGGGCGGCTTTGCCATCGTCGGCTCGATGTCGGTGCTGCGGCTGATTTCTTTTACCACCGATGTGTCGACCTACGCGTTGAATCTCAGCTCGGCGATGGGTTTGGCGCTGGCAATCGACTACACCCTGCTGATCATCAGCCGCTACCGCGACGAGCTGGCCGAAGGCACCGCCCCAAATGTGGCGTTGATCCGCACCATGGCCACCGCGGGCCGCACGGTGCTGTTCTCGGCGACGACAGTCGCGCTGTCGATGTCGGTCATGGTGCTGTTCCCGATGTACTTCCTGAAGTCTTTCGCTTACGCCGGTGTGGCGACGGTAGCCTTCGTCGCCACTGCGGCGGTGGTCGTGACACCAGCGGCCATCGTGTTGCTCGGTCCGCGGCTCGACGCCCTGGACGCGCGCCGGCTGGCTCGGCGGCTGCTGCGCCGCGGCGAACCGGTGCGCAAACCCGTCGAGCAGTTGTTCTGGTATCGGTCGACCACATTCGTGATGCGCCGGGCCCTGCCGGTCGGCTTGGCCGTCGTCGCGCTGCTGGTGCTGCTCGGCGTGCCCTTCCTCAAGGTGAAGTGGGGTTTCCCCGACGAGCGGGTGCTGCCGCGCTCGACATCGTCGCACCAGGTGGGCGATCAGTTGCGCGCAGATTTCGTCAACGACTCGTCGACGGCGGTTCCGATCGTGGTGCCCGACGCCAGCGGGCTCAGCCCCGGCGATCTGGACCGCTACGGTGCTGACCTTTCCCGGGTGGCTGACGTTTCGGCGGTGACGGTCCCCACCGGGACGTACAAGGCCGGGTTCCGGGTCAGCCCGCCCGCCGCGGCCGCCGGGCTGGCCGGCGGCAGCGCGTTCCTGACGGTCGCGAGCACCGCGCCGCTGTTCTCGCCGGCGTCCAACGCTCAGCTCGCCCGGCTGCACCAGGTACCCGGGCCCGTGGGCCGACCGGTGCAGCTGGCCGGGCTGGCGCAGATCAACCGCGACAGCGTCGACGCCATCATGCGCGAGCTGCCTCTGGTGTTCGGGCTGATCGCCGTCATCACGTTTGCGCTGCTGTTCTTGCTCAGCGGTAGCGTGCTGCTGCCGCTGAAGGCACTGGTGCTCAACGTGCTGTCGCTGACCGCGGCGTTCGGCGCCCTGGTGTGGATCTTCCAGGACGGCCATTTCGGCGCGTTGGGAACCACGCCCAGCGGTACCTTGGTGGCGAACATGCCGGTGTTGTTGTTCTGCATCGCATTTGGGCTGTCGATGGACTACGAGGTGTTCCTGGTCTCGCGGATCCGCGAGTACTGGCTGAAAGCTCAGGCCGCCGGGCCGTTCACCGACAGCGCCGCGGCGCACGCGGCCAACGACCGGGCGGTGGCGCTCGGGGTGGCCCGCACCGGCCGGGTGATCACCGCCGCTGCCCTGGTCATGTCGATTTCGTTCGCCGCACTGATCGCCGCTCAGGTGTCGTTCATGCGGATGTTCGGTGTCGGTCTGACACTGGCCGTGTTAGCGGACGCCACCCTGGTGCGCATGGTCCTGGTTCCCGCATTCATGCACGTGTTGGGCCGCTGGAATTGGTGGGCTCCCAAACCCCTGGTGTGGCTGCACGATCGGATCGGCATCAGCGAATCGGGTGAGGAGGCGCTGCCCGCCTCCGCCCGCGCGGAGCGGCCCGCCGAGGATCAGCGAGCTGCGGTGGCCGTGACGGATGGTTGAGATGGCGGCGGGAAATTTTCGACGTCGGCGCGCACCCCGCGGGTCCGGCGACCGGCTCCGCGACGAGATCCTCGACGCGGCCACTGTGCTGCTGCTCAAGACCGGACACGTCAGGGCGGTGTCCATCCGTTCGGTGGCCGAACACGTCGGTGTCACATCGCCGTCGATCTACCTGCACTTCGATGACAAGGACGCACTGCTCGATGCGGTCTGCGCCCGCTACTTCGCCAAGCTCGATGCAGAGATGCAACAGGCCGCCGCGGGGCAGCCGTCGACCGTGGACGTCTTGCGGGCTCAGGCGCTGGCTTATGTCCGGTTCGCCGCAGAGACTCCCGAGCTGTACCGGCTCGCCACCATGGGGGAGTGGCGATCGGGAAGCGACGTCGACGCCAGCCTGGACAACTCGGCGTTCAAGCACCTGCGCGCTACCGTGCAGGCGCTGATCGACGAGGGTATCTTCGCGCCGGGCGACTCGACCTCGATCGCGCTGCAGCTGTGGAGCGCCGCCCATGGCGTCGCGGCGCTGTTGATTGCCAAGCCACACCTGCCGTTCGGTGATGCCGAGGCGTTCGCCGACCAGGTGCTGTGCGCGGTGTTCTGCGGGCATGTGGTGCTCGGGCTGGCCGGCAACGACGCTACGCCGCAGCAGCTGGTGGACTGGCTGACGTCGTATCAGCCGCCGCAAGGCGCGAAGCAAGGCTTGCGCTGATGACTGCGGCGCCGACGACGGTGAACCACCCGTTTTTCGCCCGACTGTGGCCTTTGATCGCCGCACGCGAAACCGACGCGGTACGGCAGCTGCGCCGGGAAAACTTGGCCGGCCTGTCCGGCCGCGTTCTTGAAGTCGGCGCCGGCGTCGGCACCAACTTCGACTGCTATCCGGCCTCGGTCGAGCAGGTCATCGCCGTCGAGCCCGAAGCGCGACTGGCCGCACGGGCGAAGGCCGCAGCTCAAGACGCAACCGTTCCGGTTCTAGTCACCGGGGAGACGGTAGAAACCTACATCGCGACCGAGCCCTTCGACGCAGTGGTCTGCTCGTTGGTGCTGTGCTCGGTGAAAGAACCGGAGTCAGTGCTGCAGCAGTTATTTTCAGTGCTCCGCCCGGGCGGAGAGCTGCGTTACCTCGAGCATGTGGCGAGCCCCGGCTGGCGGGGGCGGCTGCAGCGACTGGCCGACTCGACATTGTGGCCGCGCCTGTTCGGTAACTGCCATACCCACCGCGATACCGAACGCGCCATCGTTGCTGCCGGGTTCGACGTGGACACCGCTCGGCGAGAGTCGACGCTGCCGTCTTGGGTGCCTCTGCCGGCCTCCGAGTTTGTGCTGGGCCGGGCCCGCCGACCTTAACCACCGCGCCGAACGTCGAGTTTGTTGGGCCCCTCGTCGGGTTTCGACGCGGCAAGTCGACGTTCGACCTGGTGGACCAGCGCTCACCTCAGCTGCAGCGCCTCGACCGGACCAGACAGCGCCGCCTTGAAGTGACGGGTGACGTCGTCGGCGAGCACCTCGACGTCTCCGCGCTCGACGCCGTCGAGGATCTGGCGGGCGACCTGGCGCGGATCGTTCTTCGGCGCATCGACATCGCGGACCATGTCGGTATCGGTGTAGCCCAAATGAACTCCGGTGACCAGCGTGTGCTGCGGCTCGAGATCGATGCGCAACGAATTGGTGGCTGACCACAACGCTGCCTTCGAGTCGCCGTAGGCCCCTGAGCCGGCAACCCACGACAACACCGAGTGGATGTCGACCAGCGCCCCGCCGCCGTTGTCGGCCAGAATCGGAGCGAAGGTCTGCGCGACTCGCAGCGCTCCGAAGTAGTTTGTCTCGAACACCGCCCGAATGTCTTCGATGTCGCTCTGCAGTAGCTTGTCGGCGCCGAACGCGCCGGCGTTGTTGACGACGATGTTGACGTCTGAAGCCAAAGCCGCCAAGGCGACAACGGATTCCGTGTTTCTGACGTCGAGCTCGAGGCTGACGACGCGCGGGTCGTCGCTGGGCTTGGGTGCACGGGCGGTGGCGTAGACCTTGGCCGCGCCGCGCTGCAGCAACTCCTCGACGATGGCCTTGCCGAGCCCGCGCTGCCCGCCGGTCACTAGTACCGTCGATCCTTTGATGTTGACCATGATCCGTCTCCTTTTGACATAGGCTAAATTAATTTGACTATGTCACCATAGTTGACGGTATAGACAGAGTCAAGTAGCATTTAGCTATGTCATCATCGTGGTCGGCCTGCGAACGCTACGGTCTTGGCGCGGCGCCAGGCGGTTTGGCGTTCGTGCAGGACTTCCTTAACACGGTCGGCATCGGCGACTACGGCCCGGATCTGCTGGACGAAGTTGCCCGGGCCAAGGAGTGGGCCGACAACGCCGTGCAGGCATGGGCAGACGCACGGGGCACCCGAGAACAAGCGCCGACGCTGAGGGTCGCCGATGTCTCGAGGCTTCGCGCGCTGCGAAGTGCGGTCGCTGATCTCCTCGCCGGCGAGAAACCGACCGGCGCTGAAATCGGCGTCACCTCAACGTTTGCGTTGCCTGCTGACGGCATGCTGAGGTTAAAACCAACGGCCCACGGCTGGCGGTGGCTGGCCTCGGCGCTGTGGGGTGAGATCCTGTTGGCTCAACAGAGCGGAGAATGGCGGCGCCTCAAGCAATGTCACAACTCTGCTTGCCGGTCGACGTTCTACGACCGCTCGAAGAACAACAGCGGCGTCTGGCACAACGTGAAGACATGTGGGAACGCCGCCAACTTGCGGGCATCACGGGCGCGGCGGCGAAAAGCGCAGCACCAAGCCGGTGATTAACCGAGCAGGGCGGGCAGCCGTTGCAACAGCGTCGGCAGCGCCTGAGTCGCGGTCTCGCGCACGGTGATCGTAGCGGAATCCGACAGCGGAGTCGCCTCCGGGTTGACCTCGATGACGACGGTGCCGCGCGCCAGCGCGAAATCCGGCAGACCCGCCGCGGGATAGACGATTCCCGACGTGCCCACCACGACCAGCACATCGGCGGTCGCGGCGGCTTCGACCGCACGCTGCCAAGGCTTTTCGGGCAGCTGTTCGCCGAACCAGACGATGTCAGGCCGAATCAGACCGCCGCAGTCGCACGTCGGCGGCTCCATCTCGATCGCCGGCTCGGTCATCTCGGGTAAATTGCCGGTGAAAGGCAAATTGCAAGCGGCGCAGCGGAAGTCGAACAAACTGCCATGCAGGTGATGCACCGGCGTGCTACCGGCCCGCTCGTGCAGATCGTCGACGTTCTGGGTGACGACGGTGACTTCGGCGTAATCTTGCCAGGCCGCGACCGCACGGTGCCCGTCGTTGGGCTGCACCCGGCTCACCAGATAGTGACGCCACAGATACCAGCCCCACACCCGGTCGGGGTTTTGCTGCCAGCCCGCAACGCTGGAAAGCTCGTAGGGATCGAATGTGGCCCACAGCCCGTTCTTGTCGTCGCGAAAAGTCGGCACGCCGCTCTCAGCGGAAATTCCCGCGCCGCTGAGCACCGCGATTCGCATTCCACCAACATAGCGGGCCTGGTCCATACTGAGCACGTGAAGCTCGGGGAGTGGCTACGGGTCGACTCGCAAGGCGACAAGCCACTGTTCGATCAGCTCAGAAGCCAACTCATCGACGGCATCCGCGCCGGTACCCTGCCGCCTGGCACCCGGTTGCCGACGGTGCGCGAGTTGGCCGGTCAACTCGGTCTGGCAGTGAACACCGTGGCCCGCACATACCGGGAGCTCGAGGCGGCCGGTATCGTCGAAACCCGCGGTCGTTTCGGCACTTTCGTCGCCCGAGTCGACCCGGCCGATGCGGCGATGGCCGCAGCGGCCCAGGTTTTTCTCGCCACAGCTCGCTCCTTGGGTCTCGGCAAGGCCGAGGCGGTGCGCTACCTGGACACCGTGGCTGAGGGCGTCAACTGAACCTGTTGTGTGCGGGCAGGTTTCAGCGCAGCACTTTGGCCAGAGTGCGCAGATTTCGGGTCGTTGTCGACGACTTGTAGCGTTTCTTGCCCATCGTCGCGCCGATCGTGCTGTCCAGCGTGCTGTTCTTGGGCACCTGCCAGTAGATGACGCCGGCGCCGGCAGCGATCTTCTCGTCAGCCCCGGCGTCGTTTCTCAGCGCGGTGAGCTCGTCGAGCACGGCGGGGTCGGCGACGAACGTGACGTAGGACTGATAACCCTCAACCTCAGGTTCGAAGGGATAACCATCGACGATCGACCGGACCGTATCGACGTCGTAGACGAGCACCCAGGCCTCGTAGCTGAATCGGTCCCGCAGCGCGGCTTCGGCCTTTTGGCGCACGGCACCGGGACCCGACCGCGACTCGAGCACCATGTTGCCGCTGGCCAAGACGGTGCGCACCGCACTGAATCCGGCGTCACAGAGAGCGGCGGCCACCTCCGTCATTTTGAGGTTGACGCCGCCGACGTTGACGCCGCGCAGGAAGACGGCATAACGCGTCATGCGCCGAGGCCGCCGAGGCCACCGAAAAATGCTGCGCGGCAACGCCGCCGACTCACCATGGCGTGATGATAGTCGTGGTGCGGCCGGGCAGCACCCGGTTTGCGACCGGCCCCGCGTAAGCTGCCGTCATGTCACGTCAGGTTTTCGACGACAAGCTGCTGGCCGTGATCAGCGGGAACTCTTTGGGCGTGCTGGCCACGATCAAGCGTGACGGGCGTCCACAACTGTCCAACGTCTCTTATTACTTCGACGCCCGCAGCACCACTATCCAGGTGTCGATCACCGAGCCGCGGGCCAAGACCCGTAACCTGCGCCGTGACCCTCGGGCTTCCATCTTGGTCGACTCCGACGACGGCTGGTCCTATGCCGTGGCCGAAGGCACCGCCGAGCTGACGCCACCCGCATCGGCGCGCGACGACGACACGGTCGAGGCGTTGGTCGCGCTGTACCGCAACATCGCCGGTGAACACCCGGACTGGGACGAATACCGCGAGGCGATGGTCACCGACCGGCGGGTGGTGCTGACGCTGCCGATCGCGCACCTCTACGGCATGCCGCCGGGGATACGCTAACCTGCGGCCATGCCTGCATCGCCTTCCAGATCCTCTAAGCCCGGACCCGATTCCGAGGACGACGCCAAGCGGAAGTTCCGGGAAGCGCTCGACCGCAAGAACGCCAAGTCGTCGAGTGCGGCCGGCCACCAGGACGGTGGCGCCAAACAACCGCGGGCGCACGGACCCGTCGAGAACCGCCGGGAATTTCGGCGCAAGAGCGGCTAACCGACCGGCGCGCTACTCGAGGCGACAACGGGTTTCGCGGCCAGCATGCGTGCCGCGAGCAGTCCGGCCAGCAGCACCGCGACGCAGTACAGGCCGTCGTCCTTCATACCCCACTTCACCGCGGCCAGCGTGGCCGCCGACGCGATGCACAGCAGCATGCCGACCGCCACGCTGCGGGCGCCCGGGTCGAGTGTCGCCGCGCCGTCCCAACCGGGCAGCGGTGAGTTCTCCAATGGTCGCAGCGTCGCGAACATCGCGCTGACGAGGCCGGCCATCAGCACCAGCTGAATGATGCTCAGCGCGAGCAGGTGCGGCTGGCCGGGGAAGCGGAACCACCCGACGGAGTCGAACACCAGGTGCACACCCAGCAGCACCGGGATGTGCCACAGGTAGAACGTCATCGCTCCCGTGTTGCCGATCACGGTCAGCCACCACACGCGAGGCAGTTGCGCCCACCGGGCAATCGCGGGTGCAACCCAGATTACGAACGCGCACAGCATAATTGCGTGGCCGGCCATCAGCAGCGAGGGCGGCGACATGTTCGCCAGATGCTGCTCCCCGACGCCCACCAGGCTCACGTCGTAGGGTCCTGCCCAGCACAGCATCACGTCGGCGCCCAGCATGGCCAGCCCGATCCGCAACGCGGCGCGCGGGCTGAGCAGGTTGCGGCGGTAGGCCACGCCAAACATGCCCGGGATCACCCAAGCCGCCATGTTGAGGTATCCGAGCGCGCTGCCCACCGAGGTGTGCAGCCGGACGAAGTCGACCAACGCCACGCCCGCGTAAACACCGGCCACCCCGGCGACGAGTCGACCTGTGCTGGTGATCCGATACAGCAGCGGCGTGGCAGCCAACACCAGCACGTAAGCACCGAGGAACCACAGCAGCTGAATGCTGACGCCGGCCACCGGATCGAAGACATGCGGGGGCAACACCGCGCGCAGCGCGACCAGGACGACCGCCCAGAACGCCAGGTAGTAGAACACCGGCCGGTAAAGCCTGGTGCAGCGCTTCATCAGCCAGCTGCCCCAGCTCGCGCCGGGCCGCCAGGACAGCACGCAGGCGGCGGCGCCGGCGAAGAAAAACAGCGGCATAATCTGGAAAACCCAGGTCAGCGGCTGAAGCTCGGTCGACGCGTTCAGGAGGTTATCCCAAATCAACACGTGATCGCGGATCATGCTCGTCGCCATGACAGTGTGACCGATAACTACGTCGAGCAACGACACGATGCGGATGACGTCGATGACACGGTCGCGGTCCACGCGCGTTCGTGCGGTCACGTCCGCGGAGCTCGGAAAGCCGAGAAGTTCAGTCATGCAACAAAGCTAACCGGCGACGAGATGAGTGGTTCTGCTCAATTCTTGCTACACCGGTCGCGGCCTGAGCGATCGGTTAAGATCTGCCGGAACGACTGCTGGCCCGTTCGACGTTAACTGCTGCTTGCGATAAGAGTTTCGCCGTGTCGCAACGCTTGTCGCGTCTGCCGATGGGGTACCGGTTTCGGTCTGGCCGGCTCGGTGAAAGGAAACGTCGTTGACGGTGAAGCTCTGCCTGGCTCAGGAACCTGAGGCCGACAATCTGCTGTCGGGGAATCCGCTGGCGTTGCTGATTGGCATGCTGCTCGATCAGCGGAAGGCGATACGATCGCAACCGTGGTAATTCAGCCCCTCGGGCACTCGTCGGTGCCCGCGTGTCCCACGTCCAAGGCCCTCAAAAGGTCTCCCATATCGCCCAGCAGGAGACCGGAGGTAAGTGGGTGGCCGAGCGCGGTCACACCGTGGCCGGGACCATCCAAGACCTCGGGGTGTCCGCCTCGGTCTCTCCATTCGACCGGCCAGACCTCGGGCCGTGGCTGACGGAGGAGAAGGCTCACGAGTGGGACGTATTGGTGTTCTCCAAGCTCGTCAGGCTATTCCGGTCCACGCGCGACTTTGTGAAGTTCGCAGAGTGGGCAGAGCAGCACGGGAAAATGCTTGTCTTCGCCGAGGACGGCTTGACGTTGAACTACCGGGGAGACCGGGACAAGACCTCGGTCGACGCGATGATGGCCGAGCTGTTCGTTTACCTCGGGTCGTTCTTCGCCCAACTGAAGCTGAACCGGTTTAAGTCCCGTGCCCTCGACGGGCACCGGGTGCTACGCCAAACCGATCGGTGGGCCTCCGGTGTCCCCCCGATCGGGTTCCGGGTAGTGGACCACCCATCGGGTAAGGGGAAGGGCCTGGCAACCGATCCAGAAGGAAAAGAGCTGCTGTATGGGATGGCCGGCAAGCTCCTCGACGGGTGGTCGTTCATCCGCATTGCAGCGTGGCTGAACGACACTGGGGCTCAGACGAACATGAACCGCGCCATGATCGCGAAGGGCAAAGACCCTGACGAAAAGGGACAGAGAACGTATCGCCAAGGAGGAGCCGAAGCGTCGACCGTGGACGGTTTCCACCGTCATAGATGCTTTGACTTCTCCACGCACTCAAGGGCTGAAGATGCACAAGGGGCACGACGGTCCTCGATGGGGACGGAGAGCCGATCCAGCTGGCGCCGCCGACGTTCGACGCCGATAAGTGGCAGCAGATCCAAGACGCTGCCGCGCTACGGCAGCTCAATCAACGAACCCCGACCGACTCCGTGAACCCGATGCTCGGCGTGGGTATTTGCGGCAAGTGCGGGGCATCGCTGTCTCAGCAGTTCGTCCGTCGCAAAACCAAAACTGGGGTAGTGGTCCACCGGTACTACCGCTGCGGTAGGACGCCGGTCTCCTGCAACGGTCGTCGGCATCAGAGCCGACGACGGGGACGAACTGCTGGAGGAGACCTTCCTACGCGAGTGGGGGGACTCACGGGTCACTCGTCGGGTGTTCGTCCCCGGCGAAGATCACTCGCACGAGCTGGAGCAAGTCAGGGCCACTATTGACCGGCTGCGTAGGGAGTCCGACGCTGGTCTCGTCGTCTCCGAGGAGGACGAACGGGTGTACCTGGCGCGGATGAGAGCGCAAATCGAACGACGGACCAAGCTGGAGGCCATGCCCGTCCGGGCTGCTGGCTGGGTCACCGAGGAGACCGAGCAGACGTACCAGGAGGTCTGGCCTGATCTGTCCGACGCCGAGCGTCACCAGCTCCTGGTAGATCGGGGGGTTAAGTTCATCCTTTACTCGGGTAGGCCTCACCACAGCAATCTGTTTGTACCCGAGGACCGGGTACCGCCCACACCCGCGACCCTCAAACGACTGCTAGGTCAGGCTTAGCAGGCCTCGGGCTTGCAGGGATTATCCCCGTTCATAGCGATGAGGTAGGCGGCGTATCGGGTGAGGTGAATTACTCCCCGTTCGGGCCACGCACGTTCAGGGGAAGCGATGCGCCGCCGCCTGCCGCAGTAACGACGATTCGCCACCGCCCGTTGAAGCGCATTGTCATTCCGATCCGAAAGATAGCAAATCCAATCTCGGCCTTGGTGGTTTCGGCCGGTAGCTCGGCATCGACTATCCGCAACGGTTCGTCGCTGATGACAGCAGGCGGCAGGACGTCGACAACGATTTTGCGGTCGGTGTTGTCGGTTTCCGCTTGCGTCAACACCACGACAAACAATCGCGCTATCCGGTCGGCCCCGACCCCGTATCGGGATACGACACCCCCGCGCACGTCCAACTTGCCGTCCACCGCGTCGGCGTGCTCGGCTAAGAATGCTCCGGTGACGATCACTCCGCCAATTATCCAGGACGGCACGGCGGAGTGTTTAGGCGCGTCCGAGCGTTCAAAATTGCTATTCGGCGTAGTCACGCTAAGCACTCCCGGCAGACGTTCAGGTCCGGCGTTGCCCGGCGTTATCGGACCACCCCTTTCGCAGTCCCCCGGACACGGCTATCGAGCCATGCCCTGACGGCGGGCACCCGCTACCCGCAGGTTTGTCAATTGTTCTTCCGGCGTGTAGCTATTGGTGTCCACCCACTCGTCGGTTTTCAACCTCCGTTTGTGTTCTGCCAACGCACGCTCTCGGGTCTGTTCTGGTGTCGAACGGCACCGGGGACAATCGTCGTTCCAGCACGTTCCCTCGTTTCCGCCGTGGACGGTGCTCATACAGGCTCCCGGCCCGCAGTCGACCGGACTCGGGCGTCACGACGCCGAGAGATGTCCAGCCATGCCGTGCGGTTCGCGTGCCTCCAGCGCCGTTGGCGGTAAGCCTGGTAGTCGGGTGTGCGCTTCTGACTCTCCGCAGTCTGCGAATTGACGCACCGCTTGCACCGGGAGTACAACCCTCGGTAACCGTCGCTGCGCCGACCAAACTTGTCCAGCGGTAGAGGTTCTTCGCACTCGGTGCATTGCTTCAGGCCAAGCGCATAGAGCCGCTCGCGGCGCTCTCTTTGGATTCGGCTGATCATTGCCATCTCTATGTTCCTTTCACGTGTCGAAATTGGGTTCCCGGGCTTGAAAACCCGTACAGGATCGGGCAGCCGGATTACCGACCGGTCGTATGCCCGGGCGCGCAGGGGTGCCCCCGTGGGGGTGTGCCTGCGAGCGAGCGCGCGAGCGCGAGCGTCTGCCCGCCGAGCGAGCGAGCGAGCGCACGCACGCACGTGCGTGCCCGTGTGCGTGCACTACCCGTCCACACCCCGTTGCCCCGACTGCGCGGACTAATATCCCGCGACAAGGGAGCTAGGCAATCTGAGCGAGGAACTATGTCGAACTACCAGCCGCCATACCCGCCCAACCAGCCGCCATACGGTCCGTACCAACCGCCGCACCTGCCGCCGTACGGCACACCGCCGTACGGCCCGCATCAGGCACCGCAACCACCTCGAGGATTTAGTCGCCAGGCCAAGGCGCTCCTGATAGGTGGCGCTGCATTCGCGATGGTGCTAGTAGTCGTTATCGCACTGGCGATTGTGATTAATTCTCACAACTCGTCGAACAATGCCAACGGGTCAGGCACAGCCGCTATCACAGGGTCGCGGGATGATTGGCTTGAAGCGGTCTGCCGTGACGGATCGTTTCAAACACCCAGCACAGAATTGCCAGTGTTTCGTGACGCGACTGCGGGCCGGGTTTGCCTGTCGAGGGTCGTGACAGGAGTGACCATGTTCATCGGGCAGTGGGACTCTGAGTACATGATGCGAAACGATCTTTCGGGTGGTCGGCTGAATTATTACGCGGCAGCCACTGAGGGAAATACGGTCACCGCCTTCGCGCCTTTTCATGGCGGCGACGAGCCGTTACAGCCGTTAACTCAGTTCGGATTTACCATCAAAAGGCTGTCATCAGGACAGTGAAAACTCAGAAGAATCCGGGTCGTGGTGCCCGAACTGATCTGCGACACACTCGGTCCGGTGAGTCTTGTCAACGGCAACCGAAAACTGATCAGTTGTCGGCAATCGAAAATTGACCAGCTCGGGTTTCATTGGTCGTCGGCCGTGGCGGGGGGGACGCGGCCGAGGTCTCGGTCTTTGATGCGGTAGCTGTCGCCTTTGAGGGCGATGACTTCGGCGTGATGCACGAGGCGGTCGATCATGGCCGCGGCTACGACGTCGTCGCCGAATACTCGCCCCAGCGGCCGAAGGGCTTGTTGCTGGTGACGATGAGGCTGGCTCGTTCGTAGCGGGAGGACACCAGTTGGAAGAACAGGTTGGCGGCTTCGGGCTCGAACGGTATGTAGCCCACCTCGTCGATGACCAGCAGCGGGTAGCGGGCCAGCCGGATCAGTTCGCCTTGCAGTGTGCCGCTGTGATGGGCGGTGGCCAGCCGGTCGACCCATTGGGAGGCGGTGGCGAACAGGACTCGGTGACCGGCCTGGCAGGCGCGGATCGCAATGCCGATCGCTAAGTGGGTTTTCCCGGTTCCCGGTGGCCCGAGGAACACCACGTTGTCTTTGGCGGTGACGAAGTCCAGGGTGCCCAAGTGGGCGACGATGTCGCGTTTGAGACCCCGGGCATGGTTGAAGTCGAATTCCTCCAACGACTTGCGGGACGGGAAACGGGCAGCCCTGATGCGTCCCTCACCGCCGTGTGATTCGCGGGCAGATACTTCACGCTGCAGACACGCCGCGAGGAACTCCTCATAGCTCCAGGTTTCGGTGCGGGCGCGCTCGGCGAGCCGGTCAACGGCCCCGCGCAGGGTCGGCGCTTTTAATGCCCGAGTCAGATACGCCAGCTCCGCGCGCACATCCCGGCTGGCGGCAGTGGTCTTGGCTGCCATCACGCCACCGGCCCGTCCAGGCCCAACAGGGTGTCGTAGTCGGTCAGGGGGCGCCGTTCGACGTCAACGTGAGCGGGTGGACCGATGACGTCGAACCGCTTGCGCCGCAGCGCTTTGGCGGCACCGATATGGTCGGGATCACTGATGGTCTGGTGTTTGGCCCACTGCCGGGCATGCTCGGCGACCAGGGCGCCGCCACACCACACCCGGACCCGGTGCAAGTCTGCGGTGATCTCGATGCGCCGACCGACCGCGACCGGGTGCACCGAGTAGTCGTTACCGTCGAGGCGCACGTAGTGATCGCGCGGCAGCCGTGTGGAGGTCCGCCACCCGGTGCTCGGCCCGACGGGCGGCAACGCCAGCATCGCCGCCCTATCGGCCTCGATCCGATCGGCCGGGCGACACCCCAGCACCCGGTGCTGGCGGTGATTGGCCCGAACCAACCAGTCCTGCAACTGGGTATTGAAATCGGCTGGCGAGTCGAACGCGCGGCCCGGCAGAAATGCCCGCTCCAGGTAGTCGTGGAAGCGTTCGACCAGACCCTTGGCTTCGGGATCACCGGGTTTGCAGATCAGCACCTTAGCCGCCAGCGTGCCCCGGAACGCATGACACTGTGCGGTCAGTTCGGGTCGGCGTGCCCGCCACCGGCCGACCGCACCCTCGCCGTCCCACACCAACACCCGTGGTGTGGCACCCAGCGTCGAAAGGTGGTGCCACCAACCGGCGTACAGGTCTTCGGCGGCCCGGGTTGGGATCAGCACCGCCGAGGCCCACCGCGAATACCCGCACACCATGGTCAGCACCGGCAGCGCTGTAGCGGTGCGAACCTGCCCAAACCCCACCGGCACCTTGACATCGGGAAACCAGAAATCACACTGCGCAATCTCGCCGGCCACATAGGTCGTGCGTGAGGCCGGGTCCGGCGGCAAATACAGCGGGCGCAGCTCCCGTACCCGTTCACTGAGCGTCCGGATCGAATAGGACCAGCCGATCCGCTCGGCGATCACCGTCGCCGGCATCCTGGGATACGCCGCCAAAAGCTCCCGAATCCTCGGCTCGGCTCCATCGGCCACCGAACCGGCCGGCCCACGCTGGTATCTCGGCGGACCCTCCGACGCCAACGCCGCTTTCACCGTGTTCCGCGAGATACCCATCACCCGCGCGATCTCCGATATCGACAACCGCTCCGACCGGCACAACCGCCGGATCTCTGCCCAGTCCTCCACGCTCAACACTCGCTTCCTCCTTGGCTCACAGCCAAGGCTCTCCAGGAAGCTGGTCAAATTTCAGTTGCCGCGCTCTGGTCAGTATTCAGTTGCCGTCGACAAGTCTCAAGCATGAACGTGGTAAGCGCATCGTTGAGTGCGACTGCGCTGAGCCACAATTCACGGCTTCGGTTTCCCGGCCCCACCCGCTTGCACAGCCGATTCGCTTCGTCCATCCGGTCGGTGACGATGTAGCACATGCCGCCGCAGAATGAACGACCTTCGGCCTTTCGTCGGGTGCAACCTTCGCGCCGGCATCGTTGGGCCTGGGGCAAGTCGCCATCCGCAATCAAGAGCCACCTGTGGCACGCGACCAGGAAGGGCTACCTGATTCGGTCACCGGGGCGGCGAGGGGGCCAGTACACCGACAAGGCCATGCAGGTCATCGGTGGCAAACACGTCGCGTCCGACACTTGACACAGAACGAGTGTCGGCGCTGAATGCGACGATGGCGGCGTGACTGTCGTTGTCAGGGACCAGCCGTCTGTTTGGGCGTGGCTCGGTCCGGTTCTCTTATTCGTCGGCGCGATGATCACCCTATGGGTTACCAACTTCAGGGCTGACAAGCGCGAGTGGAACAAGTGGCGACGAGACACACTGATCAGGCTGTGCTCAGACGCACTGACACGAGTTCAAGAGGCCAAGTCAATGTGCACGTCAGTCCTCAATCAAAGAGACTACGCCAGCGTTCAGGCAGACCTTGTCGCGGTATTTCAGGCGGCAACGGCCATTGGAACGGTTTCCGAGCAGCTCTACCTGGTGAACGCGAACTTCCTCGCCCAGACGTGCGCCGACCTGAAGGCAGCGGCACTCACGATGTATCAAACGACGGGCGTGCTTCAAAGCGCGTTCGTCAACTCTGGACACCGGATAGACAGCGAGATGAAGCAGATCAACGCTCAAGGCCCCGGCTGGTTCGCAAACCCGAGTCCTGCTTACGACGAACATCGAGCCAGAATCTCCGAGATGCACAAGCGCGTCCACGATGAAGTAGTGGCCGAGCCTCAGCGTCTTTTCCGCGAAGCTGACAGCGAACTTGAACTACTCCGTGCCCGGTTCATCGAGCGCGGACGGCTCGCGCTCAGATAGATGTCCGACGACCGCTCATTGGACTGGCACGGGCCGAAACTTGACATAGAACGAGCCGAAAGGACAGCCAAATGAATCCAAAGCACGACGACGCTAATCGAAATGCCCGCTACGCCGAGGGCTATCACTACGCGCAACTCAAGAGGCCTGCCTACACCGATGCTCAGCGCAACGCGTTCGCCGGTCTGTACGCGGATAAGTACTCCGCAGAGGGGTTGTCGCAGGCTGAAGCGTTAAAGGCTTACGAAGCGTGACTATGAAAGCGTGGCTGGAAGGCGACCTTCACGACTTGCAGATGCTAGCGCACCTGCTGGCCGAGGGTGACACTCGCGTTATCCGCGATCCTGAAAAGGGCGCCTACTATCTGACTGCGCCCGAGATTGATAAGCCGCCCTCGGGTACAGCGTTCTACGAAGCCGCGAAGAATCTCGTCGCTCGCGTCAACGGATTTGCCCGCGTGGCGAATACGGGCTTTCGCCCCGTGAAGTTGGACGGCGGATTCTCCGAAGGAACTCGGAACACCGCGTGATCTTCGTCGAGTCAGTAGCAGAGATCCGCGTTGGCGTGGGTGCGCCTTCGATTACCCTTACCCGCGCAGACGGCACCGTTGTCCCAAACCCACCGTCGCCCTGGCCAGGGCGGTTCGCTTGGCCGGCAAGCATGCTGACTTAGACGAAGTGCTCGAAATCATGAGCCGCGACGAACCGCAATGGGACAATCTATACAAACTTCACGAGATCATCCGCGACTCAATTAAGCCGTAGAAAATCCCCGATCTTGGCTGGGCTGACAAGACCACTGATTCGGCATTCACAGGCTCGGCGAACCTACCTGGGATCAGCGGGCCGGCCGCGAGGCACGCGCGGATGCCGGGTAACCCGAAACGTACGATGACGATCGCAGAAGGACCGCGACTACATCAGCGGCCTGATTACGAGGTGGTTGGACTGGCTATCCGAAGCGACGTAGCGTCGTGCAGTCCTAGACTGGCCGCGTGCCGAACCTGCGACTAGCCGGTGAGCCGGCAGCCGATGCCCTGTTGAGCGAAAGTCCCTTCGCTCTTTTCATAGGTGCATTGCTCGACAGCAGGTGACGATCGAAACGGCTTTCGCCGGCCCGAAAAAGATCGCCGACCGGATGGCCGGTTTGGATGCCCAGGAGATCGCGGAGTACAACCCGGACAAGTTCGCCGCGTTGTGTTCGGAACGCCCGGCGATTCACCGCTTTCCGGGTTCGATGGCCAAACGGATCCAGACGCTCGCGCAGATCATCGTGGACCGCTACGACGGCGACGCGGCGGCGGTGTGGACGGCCGGAGAGCCGGACGGGGCCGAGTTGCTGCGTCGGCTCAAAGGGTTGCCTGGCTTCGGCGATCAGAAGGCAAAGATCTTCCTGGCGCTGCTGGGCAAGCAGTGCGGTGTGACGCCGACGGGTTGGCGGGCCGCTGCCGGGGAGTTCGGCAAAGCCGGCACCCACTTGTCGGTCGCGGACATCGTGGACGCCGGTTCGCTGGACGAGGTGCGGTCTTACAAGAAGAGCAAGTGAAAGCCGCCAAGGCGGCGGCCGGCAAGTGAATCGGAAGGCGGCGACATGAAGACGCACATCACGTGTCCGTGCGGCGAGGCCATCGTGGGCAAGGATGAGGACGAGCTGGTCGAACTGACCCAAGCGCATCTCGCCGACGTTCATCCCGGCCTGGAATACGACCGCGACTCCATCCTTTTCATGGCCTACTAAGGACTGCCCGCCGTGGCGCACACTGCGACGTGTGCGCCACGGCGGGCAGGTAGTTAGCGGGTCAGGGCACCACCGTCGAACCGATGGTGGGCATGAACTGGCACTGCTTGTCCTTGGTTGTGACCTGTCCGAAGATCGTCGACATGATGCTGCCTGAGCCGGTGTCGGCGATCGCGGTCAGGGTCGTCGGCCCGTCGGGGTTGATGTCGGGCCGCGGTTTGAGCGTGGCGCTGCCCGATTTGCCGGTGGTCAGGTTGACCCAGGTGACATTCAGCGGCAGCTTCTGCACGTCGGCCGGTCCGGACGTGCCGACCGCGGTGAATACGTAAGCGGTCTGCCCGGCTGCGGGGCCCGGGGTGGGGATCTTCGCCGGACCGGCGACAGATAATGCCGGGGCGATCGAGTTGCCGCCGTCGGACAGGCAGGCCTGGCCGATCGACGGGTACATGAAGTCCTGCGTGGGCGGGGCCTCCGGGCCGAAACCAGGAGTCGCCGCGGCGGGCGCAGGAGCGCCGCCCGCCGGTGCCGGAGGAGTCGGGGCGGCGGCCGGTGGTACAGCCGCGTCACCCGCCGGAACCGGAGCCGCTGCCGGAGCCGGAGCTGCCGCCGGTGGTGCAGGACGCGGTGGCGGCCGGCGGTGCTGCCGCCGGTGCGGCGCTCGGCGGTGCCGGCGCAGGGACCGCAGCCGGCGGCCCGGACACCGAAACCGGAGCCGCAGCCGGTGTCGGTGCAGGTGCAGCAGCCGGCGGAGCGGCGTCGGGGCCGGCGGCATGGACCGGGTCGATACCCGTCGGCAGGTGCGCCTCGGCACCCGGCACCACGCCTGGTGGTGGCACGTGCGCTTGCGGCTCCTGCACGAACTGGTTCACCGAGGAGGCGACGTTCTTGGACTCGGCCGGAGCCGTCGGGCTACCGACGAACGCCGACGCCGCCGCCATCAGCAACTGTGATGCCGACTGCGGATCGGCGGCCGCCTGCTGAATGATCGGACTCAACTCCGTCAGCGCCGGAAGGCCAGGCAGAAGCGGCGCGGGACCCGGCTGCGGCGCCGCCGGGTCGGCCGCCGCACTCGGGCTGAGCGCGAACGCGGCGGTCGATGCGATGGCGACGGCGACGATGCCGTTGGTCAGTTTTCTGGTGCGGTTCACCATTTCTCCCGTCCTCAACGGTGCGTTGTGTTGGTTTGGCTTGGATCAGGGCAGTGCGGACAAGAACGCGTTGCTCGGTGCGGCGGCCGGAGCCGGTGCCGCGACGACCGGGGCGGGGGTGACGAGCACCGGGCACCGGGACACCACCCGGGGCGATCGCCCCCAGGTCACTGGGCAGCGAAATCTGCTGCGGCAGCGGCAACGGAAGGAACGGCATCTGCGGAACGTCGACGTGTGCCGACGGCGCGTTCGCCGGCGCGCCCGGCACTGTGGCGACGGAACCTGCGGCACGGTGGCCGGCGCTTCCGGAGCCGTCAACGGCAGCCCGGGGATACCGGCGGTGGGCGCCGACATGGGGCCGGGGCAGCCGGCATCCCGGGGACAGCGCCCTGCGGCACGGTGATCGACGCGCCGGCCAGCGGCGGGGGAGCCGGAGTCACCGGCTTGGGCAGCACGCCCAGGGCCGAGCCGACGGTCTGCAGCAACTGCGGTGCGTTGGCCACCGCGGCGCCCAAATCGCCGACGCCGGGCAGCGACGGGGTGGTGTCAGCGTGGGCGATGCCGCCCGTCACGAGCGCGGCCATCAGGCCGCCCAAGACGGCGGTGGCGCGTAACACGATCCAAATGAATGACATGGCTCTCCCTGGTCCTCGACGAGTGGTCCCGGCTGATAGTTCGCGGGTTGCCGAAGTGACTCAAGTGACACGTGTGGCATTTATTCGATCGTTACGGACCTGATGGACAGCGGTGACCCGGCACCGTCGTCGACCGCCGGCTCGCTAGAGTCGGCCGCATAGACACCACATCGGCCGCCCGGGCGGCACCTTCTGGCCGTCGGCAGGCGATGTCGCTGCAGCGCTGCCGGGCCGCTGTTGTTGGTGGTCAGCGTCGCCGCGCGGCTGGCGTGGACGTATCTGGCGTCCAACGGCGCCAACTTCGTCGACTTGCACGTCTACATCGGCGGCGGCGCGGCCCTCGACCATCCCGGCACGCTGTACAGCTACGTCTACGCCGACCAGACGCCGGACTTCCCGTTGCCGTTCACCTATCCGCCGTTTGCGGCGGTGGTCTTCTACCCGCTGCACCTGCTGCCGTTCGGGCTGGTGGCCTTCTGCTGGCAGGTCGGAACGATGGCTGCCCTGTACGGAGTGGTTCGGCTCAGCCAGCGCCTGCTCGGTGTGCCGGCAAGTAGCGGCCATCGAATTGCGATGGCGTGGACGGCAATTGCCATCTGGACCGAGCCACTGCGCAGCACCTTCGACTACGGGCAGATCAACGTCTTGCTGACGCTGGCGGGGCTGTGGGCGGCCTACAGCACACGGTGGTGGCTTTCGGGTCTGCTGGTGGGTTTGGCGGCGGGGGTGAAGCTGACGCCGGCGATCACCGGCTTCTACTTCGTCGGGGTGCGCCGATGGGCCGCCGCGGCGTTTTCGGCTGTCGCCTTCGCCGCGACGGTCGCCGTCTCAGCGCTGATCGTCAGCGACGAAACTCGTTACTACTTCACCAAATTGATGCGCGACACCAATCGGGTCGGGCCGATCTGCACGACGTTCAATCAGTCCTGGCGGGGCGGCATCTGCCGCATTTCGGGCATGACCCCGGCTACAGCGCCGTGGTCGTGGTTGCGCTGGCGGTTACCGCTGTGCTGGCCGTCCTGGCCTGGCGCGCGCTGAAGTCGCTCGGCGCGGACGGTGAGCCGGATCGGCTCGGACTGCTGTTGATCGTCGAGTTGTTCGGCTTGCTGGTGGCGCCGATTTCCTGGACGCATCACTGGATTTGGTTGATGCCGTTGATGATCTGGCTGATTCATGGGCCGCTGTCGACGCGGCGCGGCGCGCAGATTCTGGGCTGGGGCTGGCTGGTGCTGATTCTGATCGGTGTGCCGTGGCTGCTCAGCTTCGCTCAACCGAGCATCTGGCAGCACGGCCGGGCGTGGTATTTAGCCTGGGGCGGCATGGTTTACATCGTGGCGACGCTGGCCACGTTCATCTGGATCGCCGCCCACGGGAAACGCCCGGCGACCGAGCCGGCTCAGGCCGACGAAGAAGCGCTGTCTGCTTGAGCAAGAACCCCAGCTTGTGGCAGCGTGCCATTGACTCGACTGCTCGATGTCGTAGGGGGCGCCCGCTGGTCAAGGACCTTGCGAGGCGCTGGACAGTATGCGTTCAGCAACGAGATAACCCCACCCGGCATGACGCCGAGTGGGGTTATTCGTCCTCCCCAGTCCTATGGTTGCCTCCGCCGGGGCAGGCACCAAATCGTCTGGTGGAGTTGCATTCACCGATCTGCTAGACGGCACCGGGCCGTTGGGAAATCTGCGCCCCGGCGCGTCTAGCAGGTCAGCTCAGCGGTTCAGAACAGCGCAGCGAGATCTGCGAGGAACGGTGTGATGTCAGCGGCCGGTACCCCGAGGTCAGCGCCGATCGTGTCAGCGAGGCTGGTGGCGGCCGTACCTGTGAGGTCGGCCATCAAATCCGGTGCGGTGAGGAACGGCCCGAACGTGAAATCGGCGGGGTTCAGGGATGCGTCAAATCCGCCGAACACCGGGCTCAGGTTGAAGTCACCGAACGGGGTCACCAACATGTCGGTGATCGTGTTTGTCGGGGCAGCTGCCGTTCCGCCGAGGATGTCGCTGTAGACATTTTCGAAGCCGTTACCGAAGTTGAACGTGTCAAACACCGATCCGGCCGTGGGATCGTGGGTGATGCCTAGAGTAGCTCCAGCTGCGTTGGTCGCTAAGTCAGAGCTGACAACGTCTTCGGTATTGCTCGAGCCCCCCAGGAAGGTACTGGTGCTCTGCAGAGCTTCAAATTGACCGACCGTGTCCGGGGTCGCGGTGGTGCCAAGAGTGGTGTCGTTGACGTTGAAGAGCTGGTATCCCGAAACTTCCTGGAAAAGTGGCGGTATCCCGTCCACCGAAGTGGCTTGTTCCGGGCCGCTGGCAACGAATCCGAAGGCGTCGGTGGCGGCGGGGGCCATCGTCGCGGCAGCGTCGGCGGTGTCGGCGAAGGCAACTGCGGTCTGGAGGAAACCGGCTGTCAGCAACCCCCCGGCTGCGGCACCCAGGGTGATCGTGGTGCGGCGAGTGTTCATTTCAACTCCTTGTCAGTCTGTCAGTGGCTCACGAACGCGCGAGCTTCCTGAGAGTAAACCAAGAAACGGCTCGAGGTAAGAGCAACCTGAAAGAAATCTGAGTTTTTCTCCGTTCAGGCACAGTTAACTGTCCGCTAACGCCCGCTGGAGTGCTGTCTTTAGCCGCCCAGGATCCCGTCGATATCGTGCGCCATCGCTACGTCTTTATCGGTGATGCCGTTCTCGGAGTGTGTCACCAATGCGAATTTGACGGTCCGCCAACGGATGTCGATGTCGGGGTGGTGGTCTTGAGCTTCGGCGTGCTCGGCCACCCGGCGAACAGCGTCGATACCGGCGAGGAAGGAGGGAAATTTGATCGACCGGCGCAGCGCACCGTCGGCCCGCTGCCAGCCGTCGAGCTCGGCCAGTGCGGCGTCTACCTGCTCATCGGACAACACAGCCATCTTCCGAACGGTATACCGTCACTCGCGATGCCGAACCAGATTGTCGTCGCGGGCGCCGTCCTTTCCGGTAACGCGGTCTTGGTGGCGCAACGCCGTCGTCCATCCGAACTGGCCGGTCGCTGGGAACTGCCCGGCGGGAAGGTCGGCCCGGGTGAAACCGAAACTGATGCACTGGCTCGGGAACTGGCTGAAGAACTCGGCGTCGGCGTAGCTGTCGGAGATCGCCTGGGCGATGACATCAAGCTGACTGAGGCGACGACACTGCGGGCCTATCAAGTGCGGTTGATCAGTGGCGAGCCTCACCCGCACGACCACCAGGCGTTGCGCTGGGTGACGGCGGCGCAGCTGGCTGACCTCGACTGGGTGCCCGCCGATCGGGACTGGCTGTCGGCGCTGCGCCAAGTTTTGTGAGTTAGCCTGCTGCCTCATTGCGCCGATACGCCGCTGACCTGCTCAAAATCGCAAGCGCGGGGCGTGCGACGATACCGCTCAGTTTCGCGATACACCGCGTCCACTGCGACAATCACCGGCGTGGATTTCCGCAACATCGCCATCGTCGCGCACGTCGACCACGGCAAGACGACACTCGTTGACGCCATGTTGCGGCAATCCGGAGCGCTGAACGAGCGCGGCGGCCTGACCGACCGCGTAATGGACACCGGTGACCTGGAAAGAGAAAAGGGCATCACCATCCTGGCCAAGAACACCGCGGTGCACCGACACCACCCCGACGGCAGCATCACGGTGATCAACGTCATCGACACCCCCGGCCACGCCGACTTCAGCGGCGAGGTGGAACGCGGCCTGTCCATGGTCGACGGAGTACTGCTGCTGGTCGACGCATCCGAGGGCCCGCTGCCGCAGACGCGTTTCGTGCTGCGCAAGGCGCTGGCCGCCCACCTGCCGGTGATACTCGTCGTCAACAAGACCGACCGCCCCGACGCGCGCATCGCCGAGGTGGTCGACGCCAGCCACGATCTGCTGCTCGACGTCGCCGCCGACCTCGACGACGAAGCGGCCAAGGCGGCCGAGGAAGCGCTCGGGCTGCCGACGCTGTACGCATCCGGGCGCGCCGGCGTCGCCAGCACGGTGGCACCGGGCGACGGCCGAATTCCGCAGGGCGACAACCTGGACCCGCTTTTCGACGTTCTGCTGCAACACATTCCAGCACCCAGCGGTGACCCGGACGCATCCCTGCAGGCATTGGTGACCAACCTCGACGCGTCGGCGTTCTTAGGGCGGCTGGCGCTGATCCGCATCTACAACGGCCGGTTGCGTAAAGCCCAGCAGGTGGCGTGGCTGCGTCAGATCGACGGTGAACCCGTTGTCGCCAACGCCAAAATCACCGAGCTGCTGGCCACCGAGGGTGTCGAGCGCTCACCGACCGAGGAGGCCGTCGCCGGTGACATCGTCGCGGTGGCCGGCATCCCCGACATCATGATCGGTGACACGCTCGCCGACCAAGCGAAACCCGTTGCACTGCCGCGTATTACTGTCGACGAGCCGGCGATCTCGGTGACCATCGGCACCAACACCTCGCCGTTGGCCGGCAAGGTATCCGGCCACAAGCTGACCGCGCGAATGGTCAAGACCCGGTTGGACACCGAACTGGTCGGCAACGTCTCGATCCGCGTCCTGGACATCGGCCGCCCCGACGCCTGGGAGGTGCAGGGCCGCGGCGAGCTGGCGCTGGCGGTGCTGGTCGAACAGATGCGCCGAGAGGGATTCGAGTTGGCGGTCGGCAAGCCGCAGGTGGTCACCAAGACCATCGACGGCCGGCTGCACGAGCCGTTCGAGTCGCTGACCATCGACTGCCCGGAGGAATACGTCGGGGCGATCACCCAATTGATGGCCGCCCGCAAAGGGCGGATGGCGGAGATGGCCAATCACACCACCGGTTGGGTGCGGATGGATTACGTCGTGCCCAGCCGTGGCTTGATCGGCTGGCGCACCGACTTTCTCACCGAGACCCGCGGCACCGGAATCGGCAACGCCGTGTTCAACGGATACCAACCTTGGGCGGGGGAGATCCGCGCCCGGCACACCGGGTCGCTGGTATCGGACCGGTCGGGCACCATCACACCGTTTGCGCTGCTGCAGTTGGCTGATCGCGGTCAGTTCTTCGTCGAACCCGGCCAAGACACCTATGAGGGCATGGTGGTCGGGATCAACCCACGCCCGGAAGACCTTGATGTCAACGTCACTCGGGAAAAGAAGCTCACCAACATGCGGTCTTCTACCGCCGACGTCATGGAGACGCTGGCCAAGCCGATTGAACTGGATCTCGAGCAGGCCATGGAGTTCTGCGCACCCGACGAATCTGTCGAAGTGACACCGCAAATCGTGCGCGTCCGCAAAGTCGAGTTGGACGCCACCACCCGGGCCCGCAGCCGCTCGCGGGCCAAGGCGCGGGGTTAGCCGGTGAGATCGCTCGCCGAGCGCTACGCCACCGCGAAAAATCAGCCGCAACCTGACGATAGCGCTACGCTCGTGGCTCACCCGAGCCGACGATGTCGGCCGATACCCTGATAAACGTGCCGAACCGAGGTCGCCGCGCGCGCCTAGCGATCGCCGCGCTGTGGTCGGCACAAGCGGTGGTGGCCGCCGGCTGCACGGTCAGCCCGCCGCCGGCCCCGCAGAGCACCGAGACTCCACGCAACACGGTGCCGCCGCCGCAACAAATCACGCAGATCATCATGGGCATCGACTCGATCGGCGCCGGGTTCAATCCGCATCTGCTGTCTGATATTTCGGCGGTCAACGCCGCCATCAGCGCACTGGTGCTGCCCAGCGCGTTCCGGCCGATACCTGACCCCACCGAACCGACGGGTTCGCGGTGGGAGATGGACCCGACGTTGCTGGTCTCCGCCGACGTGACCAACGAGAATCCCTTTACGGTCACCTACAAAATCCGGCCCGAGGCGCAGTGGACGGACAACGCCCCGATTGCCGCCGACGACTTCTGGTACTTGTGGCGGCAAATGGTCAGCCAGCCCGGCGTCGTCGACCCGGCCGGCTACGACCAGATCACCGGCGTGCAGTCCATCGACGGCGGCAAGCAGGCGGTGGTGACGTTCGCCCAGCCCTATCCGGCGTGGCGGGAATTGTTCAGCGACATCCTGCCGGCCCACATCGTCAAGGACGTGCCGGGCGGATTCCCGGCCGGGCTGGTGCGGGCGCTGCCGGTGACCGGTGGACAGTTCCGGGTGGAGACCATCGACCCCCAGCGCGACGAGGTTCTGCTGGCCCGCAATGACCGGTACTGGGGTCCGCCCGCCAAACCGGACCTCATCCTGTTTCGCCGGGCCGGGGCGCCGGCGGCGCTGGCCGATTCGATCCGCAACGGCGACACCCAGGTAGCTCAGGTGCACGGCGGCTCGGCGGCGTTCGCCCAGCTGTCGGCGATTCCCGATGTGCGCACCGCACGCATCATGACGCCGCGCGTCATGCAGCTCACCTTGCGCGCGAACGAGGCCAAGCTGTCGGACTCCCAAGTGCGCAAGGCAATCCTGGGGCTCCTCGATGTCGACCTGCTCGCTGCCGTCGGCGCGGGCAGCGACAACACCGTGACCCTGGATCAGGCGCAGATCCGCGCTCCCAGCGACCCTGGATACGTGCCCGCCGCGCCGCCGGCGATGACCAAGCCCGCGGCGCTGGCGCTCCTGCAGGCATCGGGGTTTCAGATCGAGAACGATTCCACCCCGTCATCGCCCACACCGGTCCCGGACTCGACGACGACGCCGGTGGCCACCGGCCCGCCGGAGACCACCCGCGGCAGAATCACCAAAGACGGCAAACAGTTGTCGCTGGTGATCGGCGTGGCGGCCAACGACCCGACGTCGGCGGCGGTGGCGAACACCGCCGCCGACCAGCTGCGCGACGTCGGCATCGCCGCGACCGTACTCGCCCTGGACCCCGTGCTGCTCTACCGCGACGCGCTGGTCAACAACCAGGTCGACGCCATCGTCGGCTGGCATCAGGCCGGCGGCAACCTGGCTACACTGCTGGCCTCCCGGTACGGCTGTCCGGCATTGGAGGCGACCGCTGTGTCGACCTCGGGTGCCGCGACGACGACAAAGCCGAACCCGGCGCCCGGCGAGGGTCGACGGGACCAGCGGGCACCCGACGACGCCGACGTCGACGACACCGAGCCGGGCACCGGAGCCCGGCGCGCTGGTCCAGGCGCCGTCGAACCTCACCGGCATCTGCGACACCAGCATTCAGTCGAACATCGACGCGGCCCTCAACGGCACGAAGAACATCAACGACGTGATCACCGCTGTGGAGCCGCGGCTATGGAACATGTCGACGGTGTTGCCGATCCTGCAGGACACCACGATCGTGGCCGCCGGCCCCAGCGTGCGCAATGTCGGCCTGTCAGGTGCGGTGCCGGTGGGCATCGTCGGTGATGCCGGCCTATGGCTGAAGACCGCACCGTAACGGCAGACCGTCGCCCGCCGGGTCACCGGGTGAAGTCGGTTAAAACTTACTTAACAAAAACGCAGTGTTTCGCTGCGTCTCAGCTGTTTCTCAGTTATGGTTTGGTGAACAGGGCCGGGTTTTCACAGCTATCAAAGGGGCAGCCATGCAAGGAGCCGCTCGCTCGTACGTCACTGCCGCCGCCGCCCTGGCAGCCGGCAGCATGATCGCCGTGACTCCTACGGTGTCATCGTGGCTGGGTAACCAGTCGCGCGACGTCAAACTCACCTCCGCGGACGACGTGCTCGCTACGACGGACGACTTTCTGTCGAACCTGATAGGGCCTGTCGGACCGGTCTTCGCCGACCCGTTGCTCAACCTCCAGGCAGGAGAACTGAGCGCAAACGCCGCACTCGTAGGCGAAGAGATCACCGCCAACAACGGACTGGTGGCCGGCGAAGAAAGTTTGTTGCAGAGCCTCGCATCGGCATTCCCCGACCAGACGGGCACCACCACCGACGCGGCCGCGGCTGTTATCAGCGGGGGGTTCGCGGACCCGATACTGGCCTTCGAGCGGCTGCTCGACGCTAACAACTTGGTCCTCGGCACCAACGAGAACCTCTTCAACAGCCTGATCGGTGCCGACAACTTCAACCCAGAGACCATCAACGCCAGCTTGCTCCTCGGCGGTGCCTTCAACACTACGGGCGTGAACGCCGCCGAACCCGCCCTCACTGGGGGCGGGGTGGCAACCGAGGCGCCTTTCCTGAGCGGCCAGATCGGCGGCGTCGAGGGTGTGGTCGGCAACGACCTCGCCGCCATCTCCAACCTGGGGGCCCAACTCGGTTACACCCTGCCGGATGCCGTCGGAATGGGTGCGATCCCCATGTTGGGGAATGCCTTGATCGCCTTCAACACGGACCTCATCAACGACGAGTTGGCTTTCAACACCAACCTGCTGAGCAGCGAGGTGGCTGCAGAGACGGCGGCCTTCGGTTCGAACAACGCCCTCAACGGGGTCGTCGACCGGGTGATCAACATCGACAACTTGCCACTGTCGACCGCCGAGAACGCCATGAACAGTGCGATCGGTGCGGACTACGACAGCACTCTGACACTGTCCAGCGGCGTTACCCTCCCCGAGGACGTCACCCAAAGCTTGCTCACCGGCGCCCCGACGACCGTCTTCGACAGCGGTGCACTCGGCGGGGTCGAGGGTCTGTTCGACCAGAACGCGGCGCTGCTCACCGACATAGCCGGCCTGAACTCCGCGGAGATCACCAGCGCCTTCGCCCCGGGGGTTTTCGACGCCGCGCTGTTCAGCACAGCCATCAGCGACCTGATCGATCCCACCGTGTTCAGCAACCTCGCGCCCGACATTGCCGGCGAGGTCACCACCGCGCTCACCACCGCGCTGACCAGTTTGTTCTAAGCGCCCCGCCGCGCTACTAGCCTCGACTAGCGCGAGACAGCGCTAACCGGGACCGGGATCACGGTGTCGACGATGCGGATCAACTGACGCTTATTCGGCGCCGCCCCGGTCAGCATCAGGTGCTGGTTGATCAAGGCCGGCCCGACGCGCGCGGTCAGCGGGGTGAGCATCCGAGAGTCGAGTTCGCCGTTGCGTTCGCCGGTCAGCAGGATGGAATCGATGATGCGCAGCCGGGGGGCCACCACGGCGTCGGCGAAAATGGTCCGCAGCTCGGGTTCGTGGATGAGCTGACCCATGATGGCCAGGCTGGGGAACGCGGTCTTGCCGGCGACGACGTCGCAGTGCGCGCTGAACGCGGCCAGCAGATTCTCCCGTGCCGACCGGTCCGCGCGCGGCTCGGGCATCGGTGGCAACGCATACTGCAGCGCCGCTCGGACCAGCGCCTGTTTGGTCGACCAACGCCGGTACAGCGCCGCTTTGCCGGTGCGTGCGCGTGCCGCAATCCCCTCCATAGTCAGCCCGCCGTAACCCACGTCCTCGAGCACCTGAAGGGTTGCGTCGTATAGCGCGTGTTCGAGCGCTTCACCGCGGCGTCGGCTCCGAACCGGCTTCAACTGCTCTCCCACGCTGCGATAGTAGCCGCTGGTGGGTTCATCAATGGCCGTCCGCGAATGGCTAAGAAACGCCGCCGTCCACAATCCGAGCGGGTTCCACGGACCCCACCTGACTGCCCGGCGTCGCGGTACGCTGCGGGTCAGGAAGTCACGGAAGGGAACCGGCATGCATCCCGATCTGCACCCGAACCTGCGGCACCGGCGAGACCGGCTGGAGAAATTTGAGTGCAGGATCGGCTCCCCTGTCGCGCAGATCGACAGCGTTCCGTCCTGACCGCCACCAAGCCGATCGTCGCCTCGAGCGACCGCACCTCGGCGACCGATCCCGCCATCCGCGTCGTTGTACTGACCCTGCTGGCCGTCGACGGCGTCTTGTCCGCGGTGACCGCCGCGCTGCTGCTGCCGTCCTACCTCGGCTCGGTCCCCTTCCCGATCAGCGCGTTGATCAGCGGCTTGGTCAACGCGGCGCTGGTGCAGGCCGCCATGCGGTGGACGCCGTCACCACGGACAGCCGCTCTTCCGCTGTGGACCTGGTTGCTCACCGTGGCGTTGACGAGCTTGGGTGGTCCAGGTGACGACGTGATTCTCGGCGGTCAAGGCGTAATGAACTACGGCGCGTTGCTGTTGATCGGATTCGGCATCGCGCCACCGCTGTGGGTGTTGTTTCGGCCCCGGAAGCCGGCCGGACCGGTGACGTCTGCTCCTCCGGGGTAAGCACGGCAGCATTCGCCGTAATGCGGTCAACGGCTAATCTGACAAGACTGTCAGGCGCAGATGTCGTACGCCGCCAGCGGACACAGTGAGAGGTGCGGATGAATTCTCAGCGACCCGACGTTATCCGGGAGTGGCTCTGAACCCGCCGGTAAACGCGCGACGTACCACCGACCTGCCCGGCCCTGCCGTTCCGGCAATCCCTGAACAACCTCAGTCCAGCGCCCTGCGGCGGGTGCTGAGGCGGGCTCGTGACGGGGTGGTGCTCAACGTCGACGAGGCGGCTGTGGCGATGGCTGCGCGCGGCGACGATCTCGCCGATCTGTGCCGAAGCGCGGCGCGGGTCCGCGACGCAGGGCTGGAATCAGCCGGCCGCCGCGGCCCGCGGGGCCGGCTCCCGATCACCTACTCGCGCAAAGTGTTCATCCCGGTCACCCACCTGTGCCGCGACACCTGCCACTACTGCACCTTCGTCACCGTGCCCGGCAGGCTGCGGGCCCGCGGAGCCGGCTTGTATCTCGAGCCGGACGATATTGTCGAAATCGCGCGGCGGGGTGCTGAACTTGGTTGCAAGGAAGCCCTTTTCACGCTCGGCGACCGCCCGGAAGATCGCTGGCCGGAAGCACGGCAGTGGCTGGAGGAGCGCGGATACGACTCCACGTTGTCCTACGTGCGGGCGATGTCGATACGAGTGCTGGAGGAAACCGGTCTGCTGCCCCACCTGAACCCGGGGGTCATGAGCTGGTCGGAGATGTCGCGGCTCAAGCCGGTTGCGCCGTCGATGGGCATGATGCTCGAGACGACGTCGCGGCGGTTGTTCGAGACCAAAGGCCTTGCCCACTACGGCAGTCCAGACAAAGATCCGGCGTTGCGGTTGCGCGTGCTGACCGACGCCGGCCGGCTGTCCATCCCGTTCACGACCGGTCTGTTGGTCGGTATCGGTGAGACACTCGACGAGCGTGCCCAGACACTGCACGCGATCCGCAAGTCGCACAAAGAGTTCGGCCATATTCAGGAAGTGATCGTGCAGAACTTCCGCGCCAAGGAACACACCGCGATGTCTTCGGTACCCGACACCGGCATCGACGAGTTCATCGCGACGGTGGCCGTGACGCGGCTGGTGCTGGGTCCCGCGATGCGTGTTCAGGCACCACCGAACCTGGTGTCCAGCCAGGAATGTCTGGCGCTGATCGCCGCCGGTGTCGACGACTGGGGTGGCGTGTCGCCGCTGACGCCCGACCACGTCAACCCCGAACGACCATGGCCCGCGCTGGAAGAATTGGCCGCGGTCACCGCGAACGCCGGTTACGACTTGGTGCAGCGGCTGACCGCGCACCCCAAGTACGTTCAGGCCGGCGCTGCTTGGATCGATCCGCGGGTACGCGGGCACGTGGCGGCGCTGGCCGACCCGGGCACCGGGCTGGCTCGTGATGTCGACCCGGTCGGTCTGCCGTGGCAGGAGCCCGACGACGTGGCTTCGGCAGGCCGGACCGACCTGAACGCCGGCATCGACATCGATGGCCGCATCACCCGGACCCGTACCGATCTTGACAGCGCCTTCGGAGACTGGGACTCGATCCGCGCGCAGGTGCACGAAATGGCGGCCCGAGCGCCCGAGCGCATCGACACCGATGTGCTGACCGCGCTGCGCTCAGCCGAACGCGATCCCGCCGGCTGCAGCGACGCCGACTACCTGGCGCTGGCGACCGCCGACGGTCCGGCGCTCGATGCTGTTGCAGCGCTTGCTGATTCGCTGCGCCGCGACACCGTCGGCGACGACGTCACGTTCGTGGTCAACCGCAACATCAACTTCACCAACATCTGCTACACCGGCTGCCGTTTCTGCGCCTTCGCCCAGCGCAAAGGCGACGCGGATGCGTACTCGTTGTCGGCCGCCGAGGTGGCCGACCGGGCGTGGGAAGCCCACGTCGAGGGTGCCACCGAGGTGTGCATGCAGGGCGGTATCGATCCTGAGCTGCCCGTCACCGGCTACGCCGACCTGGTGCGCGCGGTCAAAGCGCGGGTGCCGTCGATGCACGTGCACGCGTTCTCCCCGATGGAGATCACCAATGGTGTCGCCAAAAGCGGACTCAGTGTTCGCGACTGGCTGACCAGTTTGCGCGAAGCCGGCCTGGACACCATCCCGGGCACAGCGGCCGAGATACTCGACGACGAGGTGCGCTGGGTGCTCACCAAAGGCAAGCTGCCGACGTCGATGTGGATCGAGGTCGTCACCGCCGCTCACGAGGTGGGGCTGCGCTCGTCGTCGACCATGATGTACGGGCATGTCGACACTCCACGGCACTGGGTCAGCCATCTGCACGTGCTGCGCGGAATCCAAGATTGCACAGGCGGTTTTACCGAATTCGTGCCGCTACCCTTCGTGCACCACAACTCACCGCTGTACCTGGCCGGCGCGGCGCGCCCCGGGCCCACCCACCGCGACAATCGCGCGGTGCACGCCCTCGCCCGAATCATGCTGCACGGTCGCATCTCGCACATCCAGACCAGTTGGGTCAAGCTCGGCGTCGAGCGATCCCAGGTGATGCTCAACGGCGGCGCCAACGACCTCGGCGGCACGTTGATGGAGGAAACCATCTCGCGGATGGCGGGTTCAGAATACGGATCGGCCAAGACGGTGTCGGAATTGGTCGCGATCGCCGAGGGCATCGGTCGCCCCGCCCGACAACGCACCACGACTTACACGCCGCTGGCCGCCTGACGATCTCGCGAACGTGCAGCCAGCGTCACGCTCGGCGCGGACGACCGGCCGGCGCTCCGGGGACGCCCGACTTAGTTGAATTTATGTGCAACGTCTAGTATCAGTAAACAATGTCAGCACCGGCACTGACCACACTGAACAGCACTTGGAGGAGACCGTGAGGAGACGTCTGTGACGTACACGATCGCCGAACCCTGCGTCGACATCAAAGACAAGGCCTGCATCGAGGAATGCCCCGTCGACTGCATCTACGAGGGCGACCGCATGCTCTACATCCACCCGGACGAGTGCGTGGACTGCGGCGCGTGCGAACCGGTCTGCCCGGTCGAGGCCATCTATTACGAAGACGACGTGCCCGAACAGTGGAACCAGTACACGCAGATCAACGCTGACTTCTTCGCCGACCTGGGGTCTCCGGGCGGCGCGGCGAAAGTCGGCCTGACCGAGAACGACCCGCAATCCGTCAAAGATCTGCCGCCGCAAGGCGAGGGCGACTGAGCCCCCTGCAGACTCGCCGGCCGGCGGTGTCGGCCGGACTGCCCGTCTTCCCGTGGGACACTCTGGCCGCGGCTAAAGCCGCCGCAGAGGCTCATCCCGATGGCATCGTCGACCTGTCCGTCGGCACCCCGGTCGACCCGGTGGCTCCGCTGATCCGCGAGGCGCTCGCCGACGCCAGCGCCGCTTCCGGCTATCCCGCCACCGCGGGCACTGCGGCGCTTCGCCAGTCGATCATCGCCGCAATGGACCGCCGCCACGGCGTCACCGGACTCACCGAGGCGGCCGTGCTGCCGGTGATCGGCACCAAAGAGCTGATCGCGTGGCTGCCGACGCTGCTCGGCCTGCGCCCAACAGACATCGTCGTGGTACCCGAACTGGCTTATCCGACCTACGACGTCGGCGCTCGCCTGGCCGGCGCGCAGGTGCGGGCCGCCGACTCGCTGACCCAACTCGGCCCGCAGTCCCCGGCCCTGGTCTACCTCAATTCCCCGAGCAACCCGACCGGGCAGGTGCTCGGCGTGGATCACCTGCGCAAAGTCGTCGGCTGGGCCCGTGAGCGCGGGGCGCTGGTGGCGTCCGACGAGTGCTACCTCAGCCTGGGCTGGGACGCCGAGCCCTATTCGGTGCTGCATCCCGCCGTCTGCGACGGCGACCACAGCGGGCTGCTGGCGCTGCACTCGCTGTCGAAGAGCTCCGCACTGGCGGGGTATCGGGCCGGTTTTGTGGCCGGTGATCCACGGGTGGTCGCCGAGTTGCTGGCGGTGCGCAAGCACGCCGGGCTGATGGTGCCGACGCCGGTGCAGTCGGCGATGGCTGCCGCACTCGACGACGACGCCCACGAGTGCGAGCAACGCTATCGTTACGGGCGACGCCGGGAGGTGTTGTTGAAGGCCTTCCAGACGGCGGGCTTCGTCGTCGAGCACTCCGAAGCCGGTCTTTACCTGTGGGCCACCCGCGGCGAGCCGTGCCGCGACACCGTCGATTGGTTGGCCCGGCGCGGCATCCTGACCGCACCCGGCGACTTCTACGGCCCGCGCGGCGCCCGGCATGTCCGGGTTGCGCTCACCGCCACCGACGAGCGGATCGCGGCCGCAGCGCAACGGCTGGCGGTCTAAGCTTTCTCACAGCTGGCACGGGGTACGGTCACCGCATGATCCGGCACGACCCCGCAGACGGCCTGGCGGCTGCCGCAGATACGGGCTACGACATCGAGGCGGTTGACCGGCTTCCGTTCGCGACGCAGGAGAAGTCGGAGCGCTACCGAACCGACAGTTATCGCGGTGCTGTAGGCCGAAACTGGTATCGGAGCGATCCGGGCCTGCAGCTGACCATGGCCTACTACCTGCAGCCCGCCGAGCTGGCCGCCGCCGAGCCGCACCTGACCCGAATCGGCGAACTGATGGGCGGCAAGGTGGCCCGATGGGCCGAGGAAACTGACCGCAACCCCGCCCGGCTGGAGCGTTACGACCGCTGGGGTCATGACATCAGCCGGGTGATCCAGCCGCCGTCGTTCACCGAGTCCAAGCGCGCGGTCCTGACGGCGCAGCGGGACTTGCGGAAAGAGCTCAAAGCTGCCGGCGTCAACCCGTCGCTGCCGCTGTTCGCCTCCAATTACCTGCTCAACCAGGCCGACATCGGGATGGGCTGCGCGCTGGGCACCGGCGGCAACATGGTCAAGTCGCTGGTCGCGGCGTTCGCACCGGCCGACGTGCGGGAGCACGTACTCGCCAAGTTCGACTCCGGGGAGTGGGAAGGCGAAACCGCCCAGCTGTTGACAGAGCGCACCGGTGGGTCCGATCTGGGCTCGCTGGAGACGACGGCTCGACGCGCCGGCGGCGAAAGCGCAGACGCCTGGCTTCTCAACGGCTTCAAGTGGTTTGCATCGAATTGCGACGGCGAGGTGTTCGTGGTTTTGGCCAAACCCGAGGGTGCGCCGGACTCCACCCGAGGCGTGGCGACCTTCCTGGTGTTGCGGTCTCGCCGCGATGGTTCGGCCAACGGCATCCGGATCAGGCGGCTCAAAGACAAGCTCGGAACCCGGTCGGTGGCCTCCGGTGAGGTGGAGTTCGTCGATGCGGAGGCGTTCCTGCTCTCCGGTGAGCCGAGCAGCTCATCGGCTGCGGCCGGCTCGCACGACGGCAAGGGCCTGGGCCGAATGATGGAACTGACCAACGCGGCCCGGCTCGGCATTGCCCTGTTCGCGCTCGGCAACGCGCGCCGGGCGCTGGTGGAGTCACTGTGCTTTGCCCGGCAGCGACGCGCTTTCGATGAGCGGCTCATCGACAAGCCGTTGATGCGCCGCAAGCTCGCTGAGATGATCGTCGACGTCGAAGCCGCCCAAGCGCTCGTCTTCGACAGCGCGGGCTTCGCCAACCATCAGCAGCCCCGCGCGGTGCGTCAGCGCATCGCCGTGCCGGTGACCAAGTTGAAGGTGTGCCGGCTGGGCATCACCATGGCCTCAGACGCGATCGAGATTCACGGTGGCAACGGCTATATCGAAACTTGGCCCGTCGCAAGGCTTTTGCGCGACGCTCAAGTGAACACGATCTGGGAGGGGCCGGACAATATTCTCTGTCTGGACGTGCGCCGCGGCATCGAGCGGTTGCAGGCCCACGAACCGCTGCTGGCGCGCCTGCGCGACGCTGTGGCGGTCTCCAGCGACGACGAGACGACCCGCCTGGTCGGTCGCCGCGTCGAAGACCTGGAGGCAGCGATCACGGCCTGGACCAAGCTGCCCGGGGAAGTGGCCGAGGCCCGGCTGTTCCCGCTCGCCCAGTTCATGGGTGACGTCTACGCCGCAGCATTGCTCACCGAGCAAAGCGCCTGGGAACGGGCGACCCGCCACTCCGACCGCAAAGGCCTGGTCGCACGGTTGTACGCGGGCCGCTACCTGGCCGATCACGGGCCGCTTCGAGGAATCGACGACGAGGTCGACGAAGCGACCGAGCGGTTCGACGAGCTCGTCGATGGAGCGCTGATGGGGGAGTAACTTGGCAGGACGCACCGTTGCCCGTTCACATCCGTAACCTGATCGGCACGAATGAAAGCGCGGGCTGTGAGGTAGCGTCAAGACTTCGTAAAGAAAGCTTCGGGGGTGCCGCTAGGCTGCGTTCTAGCGCGCGCGATCAACACAACGCTCGTAGGCTTTGGCGGGTCTCGGTCGTGATTCGTAAAGATCGTCAAGATTGCATAGGAATAAACTTGTGACAGAAGTGTCTGACGAGCAGCGGATTTCGCCGTCGTTTCCGGACGTCTGTAAACGGGTCTTCCTCGGAAGGCCGATGATTACTGATCAGCTGCAACATGAGCGATTGGCGAATCCCGTTGCGCTAGGCGTTCTTTCGCCAGATGCGATTTCCTCGACCGCCTATGGTTCCGAGCAGGTCATGATTGAACTGCTGCCGGCTGCCGGAATGGCCGCTTTCGCACTATTACTTCCGATCACCGGCGTCATTTTGTTGATTCTGGTGCTGGTGGCGGCTTCTTATCGCCAAGTTGTGATGGTCTATACGCGATCCGGCGGCTCCTACGTCGTGGCGCGGGACAATTTCGGGCCCAAAGTCGCACAAGTTGCCGCGGCGGCGCTGTTGATCGACTACGTGGTCACCGTTGCGGTGCAATGCGCAGCAGGAACGGTGGCAGTCGCCTCGGCAATACCCGCGCTGGGGCCGTACAGCCTGGAAATCACCGTCGGCATTGTGCTTTTCATGTGCCTCGCCAACCTGCGCGGATTGCGGGAAGCCGGTCTGCCCTTCGCGCTGCCGACATACTTCTTCGTGGCGATGGTCTCCTTGACGATCATAGTTGGCGTCATCCGCGAATTCTTCGGGAACTTAGGGACCTATGATCCCGAACATATCGACGGCGCAGTGCCGATCCACCATGGCAGCGGCCTCATCATGGGCGCCACCTTACTCATCGTGCTGCGTGCGTTCGCCAACGGTGGTTCATCACTGACCGGAGTCGAGGCCATCTCCAACACCGTCAACAGCTTCCGCAAACCCGAAGGTCTCAACGCCCGCAAAGTTCTTACCGTGATGGCGTGCATCTTGGCCTTCCTGTTGGCCGGTGTGGCCTGGCTGGCGCATCTGACCCACGCCACTCCGTACGCCGACGGCTACCCGTCGATGTTGTCGGAGATCGCCAGGATGGTGTTCGGTAGCGGAACTGTTGGGAAAGTCACCTACATTCTTGTCCAGGCATCCACGGCGCTGGTTTTGTACACCGGCGGCAATACCAGCTTCAACGGGTTTCCCGCCCTGGCTAGCTTCGTCGCCGAGGACCGCTTCCTGCCCCGGCCGCTGATGAAGCGCGGTCATCGTTTGGTGTTCTCCAACGGCATCATCGCGCTGACCGCTCTGTCGGTCGTCCTGCTGATCGTGACCGGCGGATCGCTCAACGCGTTGGTGCCCTTCTACGCCATTGGGGTGTTCACCGGCTTTTCTATGGCCGGCTACGGCATGACCAAACACCACCTCATTCATCGCGAAGCCGGCTGGCGTTACAAGCTGATAGTCAACTTCTCTGCGGGTGTTCTATCGACGGTGGTGGTGGGAATCTTCGCGGTCGCCAAATTCACCGAGGGCGCCTGGCTGATCGTTATAGTCTTTCCCATCCTGGTGTTCGCGCTGATGCGACTGAACCGGGAGTACCGCGCCGAGGCGTCCGTTCTAGAAATGTCACGTACTGACCGGCCCGAGCTGGACCGGCACGCGCGGCATCGGGTCTTCGTCTTCGTCGACTCAGTCGATCTGGCCGAGATCGAGGCTTTGCGCTACGGCAAGGGACTGCACGCCGACGAGCTGACCGCCGTGCACTTTGTCATCGACGCGACTCATGCCGCCCGGTTACAGACCCTGTGGGAACGCTTCGATCACGAAACCCCGCTGCGATTGGCCGACTGCCCTGACCGTCAGCTCACTCGGGCCGCTCAGGACTTGGTGTGTAAGGCGATCAACGAAGACCGAGACACCAAGGTGACGGTGCTGTTGCCGCGCCGGACCTACGGAGCGTTGGTGAGCCGGCTGCTTCACGACCGCACCGCGGATAAGATTGCACGGGTTGTCAGCCGGATCCCGGAAGCGACCGCGCAGATCGTGCCTTACGACATATCGTCGCGTATTGCCCAGGCAAGCCGGGCCGGACGGGATTCGCAGGGAATCGGATCAGACCAGGTGGCGCAGCCGACGCGGGCGGGCTGAGGCGATCCTCCGGCCCGAGTGCTGGCGTCGGCATCTGAGCGCCGGGGACGGGCCACGTCGATCGGTCCACCTACCAAGTCTTCGACCAACTGAGGAAGTGATGCGTTGTGACATCATCGGCTGCCGAGCAGGAGTTGCCAGCGTCTTTCGTCGACCTGTGGAAGCGGACCCTGTTGGGTAAGCCGCTCACCAGCGAGCAGTTGGACTCTGAGCGGTTGAGCAACCCGGTCGCGCTGGGCGCACTGTCACCGGACGCGATCTCTTCGACCGCTTACGGGCCCGAGCAGATCATGATTGAACTGTTGCCGAACGCCGGCATGGCCGCGTTCGCGTTGCTGCTCCCGATCACCGGTGTCATCTTGTTCATCTTGCTGTTGGTGACGTTGTCGTATCGCGGCGTGGTCATGCTCTACGCCCGGGCCGGCGGTGCGTACATGGTGGCGCGGGAGAATTTCGGGCCCCGGGTGGCACAGATCGCGGCGGCGGCGCTGTTGATCGACTATGTGGTCACCGTTGCGGTGCAACCCGCCGCCGGGACGACGGCGGTGGTGTCGGCGATACCGGCGTTGCGGCCCTACCATCTCGAACTCACCATCGCCATGGTGCTGCTCATCTGTGTTCTCAACCTGCGTGGACTGCGGCAGTCGGGCCGCGCGTTCTCCATCGCGACCTTTTCCTTCGTCGCCATGATCGGGCTGACGATCCTGACCGGATTTATCCGTGAATTGTTCTGGGGCATCTCGAGATACGCTCCGCAGGCCGGAGCAGTGCCGATCCATCACGGCAATGGACTGGTGATGGGCGCAACGGTGCTGATTGTGCTACGCGCCTTCGCCAACGGCTGCACATCGCTGACCGGGGTCGAGGCAATCTCCAATACGATCAACGTCTTTCGTCCGCCGCAAGGCGTCAACGCCCGCAAAATCCTGACTCAGATGGCGTGTATTCTCGGCGTTCTGCTGTTCGGGGTGGCCTGGCTGGCGCACGTCACGCACGCCACCCCGTATCTGGACGAATACCCTTCGATGCTCTCGGAGATCGCCCGGCAGGTCTTTGGTTCCGGGCCGATCGGTAACGTTCTGTACTTCGCGGTGCAGGCTGCTAGTGCGGCTATTCTGTTCACCGGGGCCAACACCGGCTTCAACGGCTTTCCGGCGCTGGCCAGTTTCGTTGCCGAGGACCGTTTCCTGCCCAGACCGCTGACCAAGCGAGGTCACCGACTGGTGTTCTCCAACGGCATCCTCTCTCTGACCGTACTTGCCATCGTGCTGCTGCTGGTGACGAACGGAAAGTTGACCGCGCTGGTGCCGTTCTTCGCGATCGGCGTGTTCACCGGGTTCGCGATGGCCGGCTACGGCATGACCAAGCACCACCTCACCCGACGCGAACACGGGTGGCGTCACAAAGCCGTCGTTAATCTGTCCGCGGGGATTCTGTCGACGGTGGTGGTGAGCATTTTTGTGGTGGCCAAGTTTACCGAAGGTGCTTGGCTGGTCGTCGTCGTCTTCCCGATCCTGGTGTTCGCGCTGATCCGCCTTAACCGGCAGTACCGCGCCGAAGCGTCGGTGCTGGAAATGTCGCGCACCGAACGTCCCGAGTTCACTCGGCACGCGCGGCTACGGGTGTTCGTCTTCGTCGACACCATCGACCTCGCCGAGATTGAGGCTCTGCGTTACGGCAAAGGTCTGCAGGCTGAAGAACTGACCGCAGTGCACTTCGTGATTGACGGCGATCACGCCGAACAGCTGCAGGAGCGATGGAGTTACTTCGACCGGGTAACTCCGCTGCGAGTGATCGACAGTCCGGAACGCCACCTAAGCCGCTCGGCGCAGGAATTGGTCCTGCAAACCCTGCGCGACGACCCCGATAGCAAGGTCACAGTGCTTTTACCGCGCCGGACATACTCGGCGCTGCTGGGCCGGCTGCTTCACGACCGCACTGCGGACAAGATGGCCCGCGCCGTCAGCCGCATCAGAGGCGCGACCGCCATCATCGTGCCGTATGACGTCGGATCCAAGATTGCGCTGGTCGCCGCCAGTCATCCGCCGGTGCAGATAGTGACGGCCGAACCGGTGATCGAGCCGCAGGCTTCGCCCGTCAAAGTCGACTGACACTGCAATCCACTGGCCGCGTCGGTGGTCAGAGACCGGCAACGTCGCCGCGGGTCGTTCGGGACTTGTGAACTATTGGCACACGGATTGGTGCGCAGTCACGATCGCGCCGGCATGCCCTTTAAACTTTCGGCGAACCTGAAGAGGGATGGGGATAAGTTGCTGTGACGGCACCAGTTGACGGGCAGGATGTAGCTGACGGACAACAGGCTCAACTGTCTTTTCCCGAACTGTGCAAGCTGTTCTTCCTAGGCAAGCCGCTGGTCACGGAGGAGCTGACGACTGAGCGGTTGTCCAATTCCGTTGCTCTCGGCGCAATTGCGCCCGACGCGATTTCGTCGACGGCCTACGGTCCCGAACAGATCATGGTCGAACTGCTTCCGCGTGCCGGGATGGCCGCCTTCATGTTGTTGCTGCCGATGACCGCTGTGATTCTGCTGATTCTTATCTTTGTGGCCGCGTCCTACCGGCAGGTCGTGAAGGCCTACTCGTGTGCCGGTGGTGCGTACATGGTGGCGCGGGACAATTTCGGTCCACGAGTGGCTCAGGTCGCGGCGGCGGCGCTGCTCATCGACTACGTGGTCACCGTCGCGGTGCAGCCAGCGGCAGGCACGGTGGCGGTAGTGTCGGCGATACCGGCGCTTCGTCCTTACGCTGTGGAGATCGCGGTGACCGCTGTCTTGCTTACCTGCTACGCCAACCTTCGTGGCACCCGGCGGGCGGGCCGGATCTTCGCAGTCACCACTTACTCGTTCGTGGTCATGATCACGGTGACGATTGTGACCGGACTGGTTCGCGAAGTCGTTTGGGGTTTGCCGCGCTACGACCCGGCGCACATTGCCGGAGCGGTACCGGTGCATCAGGGCAGCGGTCTGGTGATGGGTGCGACGGTCCTGGTGTTGCTGCGAGCGTTCGCCAATGGCGGCTCGTCACTGACCGGGGTGGAAGCGATTTCCAACACGGTCAACGTCTTTCGCGAGCCGCAAGGCCTCAACGCCCGACGGGTCCTAGCCTTGATGGCAGGCATCTTAGGTTTCCTGCTGGTCGGAGTGGCTTGGCTGGCTTTCGTCACGCATGCCACGCCGTATGTCCACGAGTACCCGTCGATGCTCTCTGAAATAGCAAGGGCGGTGTTCGGCAACGGATTGGTCGGCAAGTTTCTGTACTTTCTTGTGCAGGCTGCGACCGCGGCCATCTTGTTCACCGGCGCTAACACCGGATTCAACGGATTTCCCGCGCTCGCGAGTTTTGTTGCGACTGATCAATTCTTGCCGCATCCGCTGACCAAACGCGGTCACCGTCTGGTCTTCTCCAACGGCATCATCCTGCTGGCCGGGTTATCGGTGGCGCTGCTTTTGGTGACCGGAGGATCGGTCACCAGGTTGGTGCCGCTGTATGCGATCGGTGTGTTCACCGGCTTCTCGATGGCCGGTTTCGGCATGACCAAACATCACCTCACGCATCGAGCACCAGGTTGGCGTCGCGACTGGGTGATCAGCCTCTGTGCAGGAGTTCTGTCGTCGGTGGTGGTGGGAATCTTCGTCGTCGCCAAGTTCACCGAGGGCGCTTGGTTGGTCGTGGTGGTATTTCCGATCCTGGTCTATGCCTTCATCCGGCTCAATGCGCAGTATCGTGCCGAAGCCTCGGTGCTCGAGATGTCGCGCACCGATGGTTCCAACTTCGGCGAGCATCCGCGGCTTCGGGTGTTCGTCTTCGTCGACACTGTGGATCTCGCGGAGATCGAGGCACTTCGCTACGGGAAAGGACTGCACGCCGACGAACTGATCGCCGTGCATTTCGTCATCGATGCAGACCACGCCGCGGCACTGCAGCGCCGCTGGGAGGAGTTCGACCACCACACCCCGCTGCGGTTGATCGAGTGCCCCGACCGCTACCTAAGTCGCGCCGCGCAAGAGCTGGTGTTGCAGACGATGAACACCGATCCGAACACCAAGATGACCGTGCTGCTGCCACGCCGAACCTACTCGACGCTGCTGGGCCGGCTCTTACACGATCGCACTGCAGACAAGATGGCCAGGGCGGTCAGCCGAATCAGGGGCGCCACGGCGATCATCGTTCCCTACGACGTCGGCTCCCGGATTGCCCAGGCAACCGCCGCCAGTCGAACCGAGCGACGACTAGCCCAAGCGCAACCGGAGGTCGCTTCGGTAGAAGTCGACTGAAAGAACCAACTTCAGGTCATCGACCGACAGCGGCTCGCCCTCTACACTTCTGGCGAAAGCTGAACATCGGACAGGGATGTTGTCGTGAACGCACCTAACGGGCAAGAGGTACGGCTGTCCTTCTCCGAAGTGTGCAAGCGGATCTTCCTCGGCAAGCCGCTGATCAACGAAGAGCTGAGCTCCGAAAGACTGTCCAATCCGGTTGCGCTGGGCGCTCTTTCGCCGGATGCCATCTCGTCCACCGCCTACGGCCCCGAGCAGATCCTCAACGAGCTGTTGCCGCACGCGGGTCTGGCCGCATTCGTCCTGCTGCTCCCGACCATGGGTGTCATCCTGCTCATCCTGGCGCTGGTGGCCGCGTCGTACCGCCAGGTCGTGATGGCCTACACCCGGGCCGGCGGCTCCTACATCGTGGCGCGGGAGAATTTCGGGCCGCGGGTGGCGCAGGTGGCGGCGGCGGCGCTGCTGATCGACTACGTCGTGACGGTCGCGGTGCAGTCGGCGGCGGGCACCGTGGCGGTGGCATCGGCGCTGCCCGCGCTGGGACACTACAGCCTGGAGATCACGGTGGCCGTCGTGATCGGGATCTGCTATTTGAACCTGCGCGGGTTGCGCGAAGCGGGCCTGCCGTTCGCGATCTCGACCTACGCGTTCGTGGCGATGATCACGCTGACCATCATCGTCGGCGTCGTCCGCCACCTGGTCTGGGGCCTGCCGCAATACGACGCCGGCCACTTCGCCGGCCAAGTACCAGTTCATCAAGGCAACGGACTGGTCATGGGTGCGACGATCCTGGTGCTGCTGCGGGCGTTCGCCAACGGCGGTTCGTCGCTGACCGGAGTCGAAGCAATCTCCAACACCGTCACCGTCTTCCGTAAACCACAGAGCCTCAACGCCCGGCGGGTGCTGACCGCAATGGCCTGCATCCTGGGCTTCCTGCTGGCCGGCGTCGGCTACCTCACCTACGCCACCCATGCCGCGCCGTATCTGAACGAATACCCGTCGGTGCTGTCCCAGGTCGCGCGGACCGTGTTCGGCAACGGCACCATCGGCAACGCCATGTACGTCATGGTTCAGGTGTCGACCGCGGCCATCCTGTACACCGGGGCCAACACCAGCTTCAACGGGTTTCCCGCGCTCGCCAGTTTCGTGGCCGAAGACCGTTTCCTGCCGCGCCAGTTGATGCAGCGGGGCTACCGGTTGGTGTTCTCCAACGGCATTCTGCTGCTGGCGGCGTTGTCGGTGGCGCTGCTGGTGTTCAGCGGCGGGTCGGTCAACGCGCTCGTTCCGTTCTACGCGATCGGGGTGTTCACCGGCTTTTCGATGGCCGGCTACGGCATGAGCAAGCACCATCTCACCGAACGCGAGCCCGGCTGGCGGCACAAACTCGTGATCAACTTCTCTGCGGCCGTGCTGTCGACCATCGTGGTCGCAATTTTCGCGGTGGCCAAGTTCACCGAGGGGGCCTGGCTGGTCGTGGTGGTGTTCCCGGTGCTGGTCTTCGGACTGATCCGGCTCAACCGTGAATACCGGGCAGAGGTCGCCATACTCGAACGGTTCCGCACCGACCGGCCCGAAGTGGTCAGATACGCGCGGCACCTGGCGTTCGTCTTCGTCAACGGGGTCGACCTCGCGGTGATCGAAGCGCTGCGCTACGGCAAGGGCCTGCGCGCCGACGACCTGGTCGCGGTGCACTTCATGGTCGACGCTCTGCACGCCAAGATGCTGCGCAAGCGATGGGACGGATTCGGCTTCGAGACGCCGCTGCGGATCGTGGACTGCCCGGACCGGCAGATCACCCGCGCCGCGCAGACGCTGGTGGCCGCGGCGCACCACGAGCGTCCCGACACCAACGTCACGGTGCTGTTGCCGCGCCGCACTTACGGGCCGATTCTGGGACGGCTGCTGCACGACCGCACCGCCGACAAGATCGCCCGGGCGGTCAGCCGGATGCCGGACGCCGCAGCCACCATCGTTCCCTACGACGTGCAGTCCCGGATCAACGAAGCGTTCCCGGACAGCGTGGAACACCGGATCGCGCGCGAACTGGCCAAAGTGGAAATGCGCATCAGGCAGGGCGACAACCACGTCGTCGACTCCTACGAGCACCCGGAGCGCTCGGCCGCGGTGATCTCGGTGGAGGGCCTGGTTCCCGGGCGCCGCGCAACCATCGAGGGCCGGGTCAGCGAAATCCAGGACAACACGAAAGATCACCGCACTCATCGGTCGATCGTCGTCGGCGACGAGACCGGGAACGTGCGCGTCGACTTCGGGCCCGGTCACGGCGAGGACATCCAGCCCGGGCAGGTGCTCCAGGTCACCGGCAAAGCCCGCGAAAGCGGCCGCGGCCCCAAGTCGATGAGCGACCCGACCTACCGCATCGTGGAGCAGCCCGAGGAAGTCGAGTAGTCGAGTAATTCCTGGCCCCAGCAGCGCGAGCAGACGCAAAAGCACCTAATTTTGACACAAAATGGGTCCTTTTGCGTCTGCTCGCCACGGAACGGGCAGACCCGCCGCGCAATGGGTAGACAGCTGGGTGGTTAAGTGGTCGACGCCAGAGACTGGCCGGAGACGGAAAGGACAGTCGTGACGAAATTGGCAGCTGTGCTGAGTTCTTTGGGCAGCCTGGTGTTCACCGCCAACGGCTATCGGCCGCTGTCCAAGCGGGGATACGTGTCGGGCTATGCGTTCGCCTTCGGCGTGTTCGCTTCCGAGCTGTCGCTGCCGTTACTCGGCGGCCACGTCACAGTCACCGCCGTGCTCAGCCGATGGCTGTCGCCGCGGCTCCGGCGGTTCACCTGGTTAGTCTCGGCGGTGTCCTGGTTGGGTTTGCTGGGCCTGGACCGCATCGCCCGACGGGCCAACGGGCCGATGTCGGCTGCGCTCGACGCCGAATTGGGCGGTGATCGCCGCACCGAATCCGGTGATCTGTGGAAGCGGCCCGAGGGCGCCGGGACGGCCAAAGCGCCCGGGATCCTTCGGACGTTGCGGGTCTACCGCGCTTACGCGCACGACGCCGACATCAGCTACGGCGAGTTCGGCTCGCGAAACCAGCTCGACATCTGGCGGCGTCCCGACCTCGATCGCGGCGGACGCGCGCCGGTGCTGCTGCAAATTCCCGGCGGCGCCTGGATGATTGGTAGCAAACGCCAACAGGCTTACCCGCTGATGAGTCATCTGGCCGAATTGGGCTGGGTCTGTGTTGCGATCAACTACCGGCTCAGCCCACGGTCGACGTGGCCCGATCACATCGTGGACGTCAAACGCGCGCTGGCGTGGACCAAAGAACACATCGCCGAGTACGGCGGTGACCCGGAATGGGTTGCCATCACCGGTGGTTCCGCGGGCGGGCACCTCTCTTCGCTCGCCGCGCTGACGGCAAACGATCCGCAGTTTCAGCCCGGTTTCGAGGACGCCGACACCAGTGTGCGGGCGGCCGTTCCGTTCTACGGTGTCTACGACTTCACCGTCACCGATGAATCAGTGCACCCATTGATGGTCCCGATGCTGGCCAAACATGTTTTCAAAATCCGACGAGCCGAAACCGAGGCGGCGTTTCGCGCCGCGTCACCGATCACCTACCTGTCAGCCGAAGCGCCACCGTTTTTCGTGCTGCACGGCGGCAACGACTCACTCATTCCGGTGCAACAGGCCCGCGTCTTCACTAAGCGACTGCGTGAGGTCAGCCGTCAACCCGTCGTCTACGCCGAAATACCTATGGCGCAACACGCATTCGACATCTTCGGCTCCCCACGTGCGGCGCACGCGGCGGTGGCTGTCGAGCAGTTCCTCGCCGAGATCTACGAACGCACAACCTCGCCGGTCGTCGCCCACGCTCGCTAGACCTGACGCACATCGACGCTGCGCAGTTTCGACGCTGTCACCGCAGGCTCGATCGGGCTGACAGTTCGCCTCGGCGTTGACCTCGACAACCGGACAGGTGTACACCCGAAGTTTGAGCCGCCGGACCGCGCGAAGGAACACCATGGCCGCATCGCGTTTCATTTCCGACGCCTATGGCGCCTTCATCGACGGGCGTTGGATCGAGCCTGACGGTGCCAACTGCGGAGGCCGCTACGACGACGTCTGTCCGGCGACTGAGACGGTGATCGCCGCCGTGCCCGACTCCAGCCCCGCACAGGTCCACAGCGCCATTGCGGCGGCACGGAGCGCGTTCGACTCCGGGCCTTGGCCTGTCGCGACACCCGAGGAGCGAGCGCGGTGTCTGCACCAACTCGGTGACGCACTGCTTGAACACTCCGACGAGTTGTTCGCCTTGGCTCAGCTCGAATGGGGCTGCACCGCCAACGAACGACTGGTCCAGGTGGACGGCTCTGGTTTCATGGTCAAGCACGCGGCCGATCTCGCAGCCCATCCGGTCGAGGAGCCGATCGAGGCATACGGGGCCCCGGGCACCACGCTGCTGCGATACGAGCCGCTGGGTGTGGTGTCGATACTGACGCCGTGGAACTTCCCGCACACTCTGAACGCCCGCAAAGTCAGTACCGCGCTGGCCGCCGGCAACACCGTCGTCCTCAAGCCGTCGCCGCTCGCGCCGTTAGCCGGTCTCGCCTTGGCCCAAATCATCCACGAGCACACCGACATCCCGCCGGGAGTGCTCAATGTCGTGACGCCGAGCAGTGTCGAAGCGAGCCGGCTGATGACCACCGACCCGCGAATCGACATGGTCAGCTTCACCGGAAGCTCAGCGGTCGGTAGTGAGGTGATGGCCGCGGCGGGTCGCGGGATGAAGCGAATCCTGCTCGAGTGCGGTGGAAAATCAGCGAGCATCCTGCTCGACGACGTCGAACTCACCGACGAGCTGCTCGAGCGAATCCTATTGGACTCCTGCTCCTTTCACTCCGGTCAAGCCTGCATCCTGCACAGCCGGCTGCTCGTTCCGGAAGACCTTCATGATCAGGTCGTCGATCGGCTCGTCGCGCTGGCCCGTGCGCTGCATGTCGGTGACCCCACTGATCCTGCGGTCGAGATGGGTCCGCTGATCAGCGCGGTACAGCGACAACGCGTCGAGGCTTACGTCGCCGAGGCAGTCGACAGCGGAGCCAAGGTGGCCACCGGTGGTAGGCGGCCGCCCGGCCTGCAGTGTGGCTTCTATTACGAGCCGACGATTCTCACCGAAGTCGTGCCGGACGCCCGCATCGCGCAAGAGGAAGTGTTCGGTCCGGTGCTGTCGGTGCTGCGCTACCGCGGCGACGACAACGCGGTATCTATCGCCAACAATTCGAAATACGGCCTGTCCGGCGCGGTGTGGGGCAGTGACTGCGACCGCGCGCTCGGCGTTGCGCGCCGCATTCGCACCGGTCAAATCGCCATCAACGGCTACGGCACCGGCGATGCGCCGTTCGGTGGCTTCAAGCAGAGTGGAATCGGCCGAGAAGGCGGCGCACTTCGAGGGCTGCGCCAGTACATGGAGCCCAAAGCCATGGGCTGCCCGCCCGGCGGCGCCTAGCGCAAAAAGGTTTGCCGGCGGGAACGTGGCGGGAAGTCGCAATCTCGATGACTGAACACGACGTACCGGAGGCCGCGGCGAACCTGGTGGCGCTGCTCGCCGACGAAGGCGTGTCGCACTTGTTCATCAATCCCGGCACCGACTCGGCTCAGCTGCAGGAGGCGCTGGCCGCGGCGCGCGCCGCCGGCTCACCCGCGCCGAAGGCGGTGCTGTGTCTGCACGAAAGCGCCGCGCTGGCCGCGGCGATCGGCCAGCACATGATCAGCGGGCGCCCGCAGGCGGTGATGGTGCACTTCGACGCGGGAACGTTGAATCTCGGCTGCCAAATTCACAACGCCCAGCGCACCGAACTGCTCGGCGCGCCGGTGATCGATCAAGGCGACCGCGCCAACCTGCCCGGCGGCACCCACTGCACAGCGGCAACCCGGCGCTGCTGGACCTGGCCACCGCGGAAAGCCGGCAGCGGCAGAACACCCGCCGCAAGGCCGTCGAAGCCGAGATTCTGCAGCTTCGGCGGGGCGCAAACCGCCGCGCCGCATCCGGTGCGCCGGGCGACGCGCTGCGGTGGGCGCTGGCTGAGAACACCCAGGGCCGGTGCGCTGTGCTCGACGTCCGTCCGCCCCGGCCGTGAGAGTGCGGCGAACCGCGACGCGACGCCGGGACAAGATGGCAGGCTGACGGTTATGCCCGAGCCGATCTTCCAACCGGTCGAACGTTCCCGGCGATCCGGCGCCCCGCCGTGGTCGCTGGCTGTCACCGACCCCGGCCGCGCGGCGGTCGAGTTCGGGCTGATGCTCAGCACCCGGCCGCTGCGGCGCACGCTGCCGGTCGGCGACGGGCATCCGGTGCTGGTGCTGCCGGGGCTGCTGGCCGGCGACGGCTCGACCCGGCCGTTGCGGCGCATCCTGCGCGACCTGGGCTACCAGGTGCACGGCTGGCGGCTGGGCCGCAACGTCGGCCCGACGGCGAAGGCGATCACCGGGATGGCAGAGCGGCTCGATGACCTGGACCGTCGATACGGCGCCCCGATCAGCGTGATCGGCTGGAGCCTCGGCGGCATCTTCGCGCGTGGAGTAGCCCGCCGTCGCCCGTCATCGGTGCGCCAGGTGATCACGTTGGGCAGCCCGTTTCGCCTCACCAATCACAATCAGACCCGTGCAGGCGCGGCGTTCAAGCGGTTCTCCCACCTGCACGTCGAGCGGGCACCTGTGCCGCTCAGTTTGGAGACCGAACCGCTCTCGGTGCCGGCGACCTCGATCTACTCCAAGTTCGACGGCGTAGTGGCCTGGCAGGCGTGCCTCGATCTGCGCTCGCCGACCGCGGAGAACATCGCCGTGGTCAGCAGCCACTTCGGCTTCGGCCACAATCCCGCGGTGATCTGGGCCGTCGCTGACCGACTGGCGCAGCCCAGCGGCCAATGGGCACCGTTCCGGCCGCCCGCAGTGCTGCGCCCGCTGTTCCCGCGACCGACTACGGCGCGCGAGCAGCGTGCATCGGCCGATTCAAGCAGTCTTCCCGCCTGATCCCCGCGAGCGACAGGAGCCGATCATGACCTTCAACCTTGCCGTGATGCTGCAAGAATCGCGCGCCGCGCACCCCGATAAGGCCCTCTGCCACCTCGGGGAGCGCTCCTTTAGCTACGCCCAAGCCGACGAGATCTCCGGGCGCATCGCCACCAGCCTGCGCGCCCTCGGTGTGCGCCGCGGCGACAAAGTGGCGGTCCAACTGCCCAACGTGCCGCAGTTCTTGTTCAGTTACTTCGGCATCCTGAAAGCCGGCGCCGTGATGGTGCCGCTCAACCCGCTGCTGCGCGCGCCGGAAGTCCGCTACCACCTGCAGGACTCGGAGGCGCGGCTGCTCATCACTTTTGAGACTTTCGCCGACGAGGCGGTGCAGGGCGCGGGTGACATCGAGGGCTTGCAAACCTATGTGGTGAACCTGCCGGGCAACGAGCAGCGTCCGGAGGGCACAAAGCATTTCGACGAACTCTACTTCGCCGACGACACCGGCGACGTCGAGCCGACCAACGCTGACGACACCGCGGTCATCATCTACACCTCGGGTACCACCGGGAAACCGAAGGGCGCTGAGCTGACACACTTTCAGCTATTCATGAACTGCACCGTGGCTGGTGAGTTGTTCGAATTCCGCGACGACGACGTCGGTTTGGCGGTGCTGCCGTTCTTCCACGTCTTCGGTCTGTCCAGTGTGCTCAATGTGACGGTGCGCTACGGCGGAAGCATGGTGTTGGTGCCGCGTTTCGACCCGAAGACGGTTATCGACGAACTGACCCACCACCGCTGCACCATCTTCTCCGGCGTTCCCACAATGTATTTCGCGCTGCTGGAAGCCGACAGCGAAGGCCACGACCTGTCCGCCCTGCGGGTCGGGGTGTCCGGCGGCGCGCCAATCCCCGGCGAGGTGATCCGGTCCTTCGAGGAGAAGTTCCCCGGCGTCGTTGTGTTGGAGGGTTACGGCTTGTCCGAGACCGCGTCGACCACGACGTTCAACATCAACGCCGAACAGCGCAAGGTGATGTCGATCGGCAAATCGATCTGGGGTGTGTCGGTCAAGGTGGTCGACGAGGACGGCGCCGATTTGCCGCCCGGTAGCGACAACGTCGGTGAGATCGTCATCCGCGGGCACAACGTGATGAAGGGCTACTACAACAAGCCCGAAGCGACCGCCGAGGCACTGCGCGACGGTTGGTTTCACACCGGTGACCTGGCTTACCGTGATGAGGACGGCTACTTCTTCATCGTCGACCGCAAAAAGGATCTGGTGATCCGCGGCGGCTACAACGTCTACCCCCGCGAGATCGAGGAAGTGCTGTTCGATCACCCCAGCGTCGCCGCCGCCGCGGTGATTGGCAAACCCGACGACCGACTCGGCCAAGAGGTGCTGGCTTTCGTCGTCGCCAAAGACGGCGCCAGTGTGCAGCCCGACGAGCTCATCGCGCATTGCAAGGAACGCCTCGCCGCCTACAAGTACCCGCGCGAGGTCCGGATCCTCGACGAGCTGCCCACCGGTCCGACCGGGAAAATCCTCAAAAAGGAGCTGCGGCCCTGAGCTCTTGCAGCTCAGTACCCAGACAGCTCACGCAGTGGTCTGGCGACCTCCGAAAAACATGATGCGATAGAGCACCGTGCTCGACACATCCCCGTCGTCGGCAATCCAGGTGAATCCCCGCCGGCGCAAGAAGGTGTCGATGCGTCGATCCAGGGACCAGTCGACGTAACGCGGACCGGAGTACGGGGAGCAGAGAAAATCTTGAGCAACAGCATCCACGTCGAAGTCGGTGACCATCGGCGAGGTCTCGACCATGGGCGGGTACTCCTTCGTTCGCATACGTGTTTCCAGCAGGGAAGCTACTCAGGCCAGGTCTTGATTGCGTCACGAAAAGATTGCAGACCGGGTGGCAACGCGCGCGCCGAGTTGCTCCGGCGCAACGCCGCACTGGTGGTCCGTTGTGCCCGGTAGCCTTCCTGGCGTGCTGCTGGCCTCACTGAATCCCGCTGCTGTCACCGCCGCCGCCGACGTCGGTGACGCCGTGCGCGTCGGGGACGTCACGCTGAGCCGCAGCGCCCTGGTCGGTGCGTCGACGTCCGTAGCCGAACGGGTCGGCGGCGCCACGCGGGTCGCGGTGCTGGCTACGCCGACGGCCGCGACCGTGCTGGCGATCACCGGCTGCTTGATCGCCGGAGTGCCGGTGGTACCGGTGCCCGCCGACGTCGGGCAGGCCGAACGCCGCCACATTCTGACCGACTCGGGTGCACAGGTCTGGCTTGGGCCTGCGCCCGACGAGAACGGCGCTGCGGAGGGCCTGCCGCACATCCCGGTGCGACAGCATGCCCGGTCCTGGCACCGCTACCCCGAGCCGTCGCCGGATGCCACCGCGATGGTGATCTACACGTCTGGCACCACCGGTCCACCGAAAGGTGCGCAGCTGAGCCGGCGCGCGATCGCCGCGGATCTCGACGCGTTGGCCCAAGCCTGGCAGTGGACCGCCGACGACGTGCTGGTGCACGGACTGCCGCTGTTTCATGTGCACGGACTGGTGTTGGGTCTGCTGGGATCGCTGCGGATCGGAAACCGCTTCGTGCACACCGGCAAACCCACCCCGGCCGGCTACGCCCAGGCCTGCTCAGCAGCCGGCGGCACACTGTTCTTCGGGGTGCCGACCGTCTGGTCGCGGGTGGTCGCCGACCACGCCGCCGCCCGGGCGCTGCGGCCGGCACGGCTGCTGGTCTCCGGTAGCGCCGCGCTGCCGGTGCCGGTTTTCGACCAGTTGGCGGCGCTGTCCGGGCATCAGCCCGTCGAGCGGTACGGCGCCACTGAATCGTTGATCACCCTGTCGACGCGGGCCGACGGTGAGCGCCGAGCGGGTTGGGTGGGTTTACCGGTGACCGGGGTGCAGAGTCGGCTGGTCGACGACGACGGCGCTCCCGTTCCGTCCGACGGCGAAACTATCGGACGGCTGCACGTGCGGGGCGCGACCCTGTTCGACGGCTACCTGAACCGGCCGGATGCCACCGCTGAGGTGCTCGACGCCGACGGCTGGTACCGCACCGGGGACGCCGCCGTCGTCGACAGCGACGGTATGCACCGCATCGTCGGACGCGAGTCGGTTGACCTGATCAAATCTGGCGGATACCGGGTCGGGGCAGGGGAGATCGAGACCGCGCTGCTGGGACACCCGGACGTCACGGAAGCCGCTGTCGTCGGGCTGCCCGACCCGGACCTGGGTCAGCGGATCGTCGCGTTCGTCGTCGGCTCAGCCGACGTCAAGGCCGATGCGCTGATCGAATTTGTTGCACAACAGCTTTCGGTGCACAAGCGGCCACGGGAGGTGCGCGTCGTCGACGAATTGCCGCGCAACGCGATGGGCAAGGTGCTGAAGAAGAAGCTGCTGACCGACAGCTAATTGGCGTGCAGTTCCTCGTTGAGGGCGATGCCGTGCCCGCCCCGGGATACCGCCTCGACCGCACCGGTCACCGAATTACGCCGGAACAGCACGTTATTCGTACCGGAAAGTTCTCTGGCCTTGACCGAGCTGCCATCGGGCAGTGCCACCTTGGTGCCCGCGGTGATGTAGAGGCCCGCCTCGACGACGCAGTCGTCGCCCAGCGAAATGCCGAGTCCGGCATTGGCGCCCAACAGGCACCGCTTGCCGATCGAGATGACTTCGCTGCCACCGCCGGAAAGCGTGCCCATGATCGATGCTCCGCCGCCGACGTCCGAACCGTCGCCGACCACGACTCCCGCCGAGATACGACCTTCCACCATGGATTTGCCGAGCGTTCCGGCGTTGTAGTTGACGAATCCTTCATGCATGACCGTGGTGCCCTCGGCGAGGTGAGCGCCCAGCCGGACGCGGTCGGCGTCGGCGATGCGTACACCGGTGGGAATGACATAGTCGACCAGCCGCGGGAATTTGTCCACGCCGTAGACCGCGACCGGCCCGCGCCGGCGCAGCCGCGCACGCACCACCTCGAAACCGCCGATCGCGCACGGCCCGTAGTTCGTCCACACCACGTTGGTCAACACACCGAAGAAGCCGTCGGCGTTGAGGCCGTGCGGCGCAACAAGCCGATGCGACAGTAGGTGCAGCCGCAGATACGCGTCATAGGCGTCGACGGCCTGAAAGTCCAGCGAGCCGATCACCGTGCGAACCACCACCGTCTCGGTTGCCCGGTCGTCGTCGCGAACCGCCAGTGCGCCCAGCTCGTCGGGCACCTCGGCCACCGACAACCGCACCGTGCCGGTTTCACCGGACTCGGTCAGTTCCGGTGCGGGAAACCAGGTGTCGAGGACCGACCCGTTAGCGGCCAGCGTCGCCAGCCCGATACCCGATGCTCCAGTCACTCAGCCCACGCTACTGTCCGCGCGCCAGCAGACGTAAAGGCCCCCGACACGCCGACGAAAACGGGACGTATACGTCTGCTCAGCGCGGAGAAGGTGAGCCATTACCCTGTGAGCTGTGCTGGACCTTCGCGGCGACCCGATCGAGTTGACCGCGGCGCTGGTCGACATCCCCAGCGAGTCGCGGTCCGAAGCGCGAATCGCCGACGAGGTGGAAACTGCGCTGCGCGCGCAGACAACCGGCTTCGAACTAATCCGCAACGGCAACGCGGTGCTGGCGCGTACTCAGCTGGGCCGTCCCACAAGGGTGTTGCTGGCCGGGCACCTTGACACCGTCCCCGCGGCCGACAACGTGCCCAGCCGCCGAGCCGGCGACCTGCTGCACGGTTGTGGCACTGCGGACATGAAATCCGGTGACGCGGTGTTCCTGCATCTGGCCGCCACGATCGAAGCACCGGTTCACGATTTGACTCTTGTTTTTTACGACTGTGAGGAAATAGACGCAGCCTCAAACGGTTTGGGCCGCATCGAGCGTGAGCTGCCGGACTGGCTGAGCGCCGATGTCGCCGTTCTCGGCGAGCCCACCGCCGGCTACATCGAGGCCGGCTGCCAGGGCACACTGCGCGTCGTCGTTCACACTCAGGGAAATCGTGCACACTCAGCGCGTGCGTGGTTGGGTGACAACGCAATTCACCGCTTGAGCGCGGTGCTGGGCCGGCTGGCCGGTTACCAGGCGCGCAACGTCGAAATCGACGGTTGCCTGTACCGCGAAGGGTTGTCGGCGGTGCGTATCGAGGGTGGCGTCGCCGGCAACGTCATCCCCGACGCGGCTTCGGTGACGGTGAATTACCGTTTCGCGCCCGACCGTTCCACGACCGGGGCGCTGCAGCATGTGCGTGAGGTGCTCGACGGGCTCGACGTGCGCATCGAGCAGACCGATGCCGCCGCCGGTGCACTGCCCGGGCTGTCCAAGCCTGCCGCCAAAGCGCTGGTCGAGGCCGCCGCCGGGCAGGTGCGGGCGAAATACGGTTGGACCGACGTGTCGCGCTTCGCGGCGCGCGGCATCCCCGCGGTGAACTACGGTCCCGGCGACCCCAACCTGGCTCATCGACGCGACGAGCGGGTGCTTGTCGACCAGATCACTGCCGCGGCAGAGATGTTGCGCCGCTACCTGACTCACTGACCCGCCGGGCTTGCGCGGCGGCATCGACGGCCGCCGCCAACAGCCCCACATCGGCCAGGTCAGCGGCGACATCGGCGAGCGCGGCGGCATCCCCGGCGGCCAGGGCGCGTGCCTGCGCCACGGTGAGCCTGGCCAACACACAGTCGGCCTCCAGCGCCAGACGTTCAGCTCGATACACCGCGCGGATATCGCCGAGACGGGCCGCGTCCTGCAGTGCGCGCAGCGCAATCGCCGCCTGCCCGCCGCGTTCGGCCGCCTGGACCGCCTGCCGCGCTGCCTCGACCGCGCCCGACGTGTCGCCGCGAGCCGCTCGGGACCAGGCTCTGGCCATTGCCAACTCGGGAGCGAACAGCGCCGACTTCAGCCCGTGCTTCGACTCAGCCCGACTGCAAATCTTCGCGGCGGCTACCTGCTCGCCCTGCTGACCCAAGGCCTGGGCGAGCAGCATCAGCGACAGCGGGCCCCATGAATAGCCGGTGCGGGCCAACGTGTCGGCGGCCGGCTCGAGGAGCGCCACCGCGGCGTCCAACTCGCCCTGTGCGATGGCCACGTAGGCCACCAACACCTCGCCGATCGCCCGGCCCGGTTGCTGCAACTCAGCGAAATCGGTGTAGCGCTGCGCCAAAGACCTTGCCGCGCGGGGCTGACCCCGCATCAGCAAGGTGGTGATCCGGGCGAAGCCGCTGGTGAACCGCAACAACCCCGGATGCTCACCGGCCACCGCCCGCGCGGCCAGGGCGTCGACGTCGTCGAACCGGCCGATGCGCGCCGAGCACAGCGCCGCAGTCGAGGCGGCCCAGCCGACCGCGACTTCGTCGGCGTGCATGGCGGCCAGCACCTCCCCGGCGACCCGCAGCGCGCGCAGCGGGGTACCGGCGTTCATCGCAAACGTTGCCGCCAGCGCGTCGAGCGTGGCCCGGCCGGCCAGCGACGAGACACGTTTTCGGGTGGTCTGCAAGAACGTGGTCGCACGTTCGGGCTCGTTGAGCATCCAAAACTGGTTGGCCGCCCGCGGCAGCGACCAGGCCATCAATTCGGTGTCCGACAAGTCGCCGGGATCGACCGCCGCCAGCAGCTCATCGGCTTGACGCCCGCGTCCCTGCCAGGCCAGCGCGTAGGCCAACGACAGTCGCGCCGTCAACCCACCTGAGCGGTCCAGCGCGGCCCGGCCCAACTGCTCGGCCAACGGCAGGTCGCCGAGCCGCAGCGCCTGTTGGGTTGCGGCCACCATGTCGACGACGACACCGGGCTGGTCGGCTTCTACCACCAGCACGGCCAGCCGCAGCTGGTCGCTGACCTGCTTGCACGGCTGGCGGGACAGTCTCTCGACGACTGAGGCGCGCACCCCCCGCGTCCGTTCGGGTGTGAGGCCGGCCCGGGTCCGTTCGGTGTATAGCGGGTGGGCCGCATACATCAAGTGCTCTTCGGCGCACACAACGACGCCGGCTGCTGCTGCGTCAGCGATGGCCTGTTCACCGGCCAGCGCCGCTAGCTCGGGCCGCGGCAGGGGTTCGGCGACGGCCAGATAGTTCAGCACCGAGCCAACGGACGCCGGCAAGCGGTCGAGGTAGTCGTCGACGACGCCGCTCAGCGGGAGGCGCTGTTCGCCGCGCCAACGCCACCCGGTGTCGTGGTTCAAAACGCCATCTTCGACGAGGCGGCGGAGGTGCAGCGGGTTGCCGTGGCTGCGGCGAACGGCTTCGTCGACTGTGGCGGCGTCGGGCGCCACGCCGAACGCCGATTCCAACACGGCGCCGATCCGGACGCTGTCGAGTGGTTCAACGTCGATCCGGGTCAGCAGGTTGTCCGACCACAACGCCGTGACGACGTCCAGCAGGGGCGCGTCCGCGTCGACAGTGACGATCAGTCGTGCCGAGCCGCTCAACGCCAGCTGATACACCAGGGTGGCCGACAAACTGTCCAAGTGCTGGGCGTCGTCCACGATCAGCAGCAGATCACCGGCTCCGCCGGTCAACGATGTGCGTGCGGCGCGAAGCACCGCGGCGGGCCGCCCGATCTCAGCCGGACGGATCAATCCGCGAAAGGCGCCGAACGGAACGACCCGCTCAGGTGCGGTGCCCGTCACCGTGCGGATTCGGGCAGTGACGGTTACGGCGGCGGTCCGAGCCAGCAGAGACTTCCCCATGCCGGCAGGTCCGGCCAGCACCGCGCCGGACACCTGCGGGTTCTCCAAGGCGCCCGTCACTTGTGCAACGGCGGAGGCTCGCGGAGCGCTCACCCAGGACACCGCCGGATTTTATGGCCGGCCGCGAACGCTGGGGGGTCAACCGCAAAATGCAAGCCGCCACAATCCTGGTCTACGTTTCAACTGTGCGCACCCACCGCGATGCACCTCGGCAATGGGCAGTGTGCGTGTATTGCGCATCAGGACCCACCGACCCCGAATTGCTGAAGCTGGCAGCCAAAGTCGGCGAGGCGATCGCCGATCGCGGCTGGACGCTGGTGTGGGGCGGCGGCAACGTTTCGGCGATGGGGGCGGTGGCAACGGCGGCGCGGGCCCGCGGTGGCTGGACGGTCGGCGCGATTCCCAAGATGCTTGTGCACCGGGAGCTGGCCGACACCGACGCCGACGAGCTGGTCGTCACCGACACCATGCGTGAGCGCAAGCAGGTCATGGAAGATCGAGCCGACGCCTTCATCGCCCTGCCCGGCGGCCTCGGCACCCTGGAAGAGCTTTTCGAAGCCTGGACCGGCGCCCACCTCGGTGCGCACGACAAACCGGTGGTGCTGCTCGACCCCAGCGGACACTACGACGGCCTGCGGGCCTGGCTGGACGGATTGGTGGACTCCGGTTACGTGTCCCGCGCCGCTATGCAGCGGCTGCTGGTAGTCGACGAAATCGGGGCGGCGCTGGCGGCCTGCGCGCCGCGTTGACAGGCGCCTCGAGGGTCGCCGCCCCCGCCGTGAATCACACGCGCCTCATCCGTCCCTTGAGCGGGCCGTCCCGGCCCGCATCGTCGGCCGGGCTAGGCTGGACCGCCGACTGCGGTTCAGCGAAATGGGGGACACCGTGTCCGAACGCGACTCCGGTACCCGGGCGTCAGTGGGATTGCTCGACGTCGTCACCCGGCTGCCCGGCTTGTTGGCCGACGCGCCGGTAATGTTGCGCGGCGCGCGCACTGGGCTCCTCGCCCGGCCCACGTCCAAGGCTTCGATCGGCAAGGTGTTTCAGGACCGGGCCGCCCGCTATGGCGACCGGATCTTCCTTCGCTTCGACGACCAGCAACTCAGCTACCGTGAAGCCAACGCCACCGCCAACCGCTATGCCGCGGTGCTCGCCGCGCGTGGTGTGGGCCACGGCGACGTTGTCGGGGTGATGCTGCGCAACTCGCCGAATGCGGTGCTGATAATGCTGGCCGTCGTCAAATGCGGCGCCGTCGCCGGCATGCTCAACTTTCACCAGCGCGGCGATGTGCTGGCGCACAGCCTGGACTTGCTCGACGCCAAAGTCCTGGTCGCCGAAGCCGACCTCGTCGACGCTGTCAGCGAAAGTGGTGCGGCCGCTGATCCGTTGGTGATCGACGAGCTGGAGCGCTTGGCGGCCACCGCGCCGACCGGCAACCCCGCTTCCACCTCGGCGGTGCTGGCCAAGGACACCGCGTTTTACATATTCACCTCCGGCACCACCGGTCACCCCAAAGCCAGTGTCATGACCCACTACCGGTGGCTGCGAGCGCTGGCGGCGTTCGGCGGCCTGGGGCTGCGGCTGCATCAGAACGACACTTTGTACAGCTGCCTACCGCTGTACCACAACAATGCGCTGACGGTCGCAGTCGGATCGGTGCTCAACTCCGGTGCGACTTTGGCTCTGGGCCGGTCGTTTTCGGCATCCCGATTCTGGGACGAGGTCATCGCCTACGACGCCACCGCGTTCATCTACATCGGTGAAATCTGCCGATACCTGCTCAACCAGCCACCCAAGCCGACCGACCGCGCCCACAAGGTTCGGCTGGTCGCGGGTAACGGATTGCGTCCCGACATCTGGGAAGATTTCACCAGCCGATTCGGCATCGCGCGGGTGTGCGAGTTCTATGCTGCCAGCGAAGGAAACACCGCGTTCATCAATGTCTTCAACATGCCCCGAACCGCTGGCGTCTCGCCGTTGCCGTTGGCGTATGTGGAGTACGACCCCGATACCGGTGCACCGCTGCGCGACGAGAGCGGACGGGTGCGCCGGGTGCCTTCCGGAGAGCCGGGGTTGCTGATCAGCCCGGTCAACAGGCTCCAACCGTTCGACGGTTACACCGATCCCGCGGCCAGTGAAAAGAAGTTGATACGCAACGCCTTTCGCGACGGCGACTGCTGGTTCAACACCGGCGACGTGATGAGCCCGCAAGGGATGGGGCACGCCGCATTCGTGGACCGGCTCGGCGACACTTTCCGCTGGAAAGGCGAGAACGTCGCCACCACACAGGTCGAGGCGGCGCTCGCCTGCGACGAGTCGATCGAAGAATGCAACGTGTTCGGCGTGGAGATACCGCGAACTGGCGGGCGCGCCGGAATGGCCGCACTCAAGCTGCGTCACGGCGCTGAATTCGACGGCAAAGCGTTGGCCCAGACCGTTTACCAGCGGTTGCCCGGCTACGCCTTGCCGCTTTTCGTGCGAGTGGTCGAATCGATGGAACACACCACGACTTTCAAAAGCCGCAAAGTAGATCTGCGGGAGCAGGCCTACAGTTCTGAAATCAGCGACCCGATGTATGTTTTGGCCGGCCGCGATGAGGGTTACGTGCCGTACTACCCCGACTATGCCGCCGAAGTGGCGGCCGGCACGCGACCGCGAAGCTAGCGGCTCGCCCTGAACGCGATCCGATTGGCCTGAGCGGGCACCATAGAGGGGTGCAAGCAACATCGTTGACGCCCGCCGGCGGATCTTCGCTGTGCGGCCGGCCGGTGACCGGTGATCGTCAATTGATCATGGCCATCGTCAACCGCACACCGGACTCGTTTTACGACCGGGGTGCCACCTTCGGCGATGACGCCGCCAAAGCGGCGGCGCAACAGGCCATCGCTGACGGCGCCGACGTCATAGACGTCGGCGGAGTGAAGGCCGGGCCCGGCGAGACCGTCGACGCCGACGCCGAGGTCGCCCGGGTGGTGCCGTTCATCGAGTGGCTGCGCGACGCTTACCCGAACCAGCTGGTCAGTATCGACACTTGGCGGTCGGGCGTCGCCCGGCAGGCCTGCCGTGCGGGTGCGGACGTGATCAACGACACCTGGGGCGGCTTCGACCCCGATCTGCCGGCGGTGGCCGCCGAATACGGTGCAGGGCTGATCTGCTCGCACACCGGCGGCGCGGCACCGCGCACCCGTCCGTTCCGGGTGAGCTACGGCACGACCACCCGCGGTGTGGTCAACGATGTGGTCCACGAGCTGAGCGCCGCGGCCGAACGTGCGGTCAGCGCAGGAGTGGCGCGCGACCGCGTGCTCATCGATCCGACACATGACTTCGGCAAGAACACCTTTCACGGGTTGGCGCTGCTGCGCCACGTGAAAGATCTGGTCGACACCGGATGGCCGGTGTTGATGGCACTGAGTAACAAAGACTTCATCGGGGAAACTCTTGGCGTGGAACTGAACGAACGGTTGGAAGGCACCCTGGCGGCCACCGCGCTCGCCGCCGCGGCCGGAGCCCGGATGTTCCGTGTGCACGAGGTCCGTCCCACCCGGCGGGTGCTGGAGATGGTGGCCTCGATTCTGGGCGAACGTCCGCCGGCGCGCACGGTGCGGGGACTGGCATGACGGCGTCAGAGCTGGTCGCCGGCAACGACCCGCGGGCCGGGCTGCCCGGCGACACCTGGCTGCTCGACCGCAGCTGGACTCGTCCGCGCTGGACGGTGGCCGAACTGGAGGCCGCCAAGGGGCAGCGCACCATGTCGGTGGTGCTGCCTGCGCTCAACGAAGAAGACACCGTTGAATCGGTGATCGACAGCATCTCGCCGCTGGTCGGCGGCTTGGTCGACGAGCTGATCGTGATCGACTCCGGCTCAACTGACGACACCGAGATCCGGGCCATCGCCGCCGGTGCCCGGGTCGTTACCCGCGAACAGGCCCTGCCGGAGATGACGCCGCGTCCGGGTAAAGGCGAGGTGCTGTGGCGATCGTTGGCGGCCACCCGCGGCGACGTGGTGGTGTTCATCGACTCCGACCTCGTCAATCCGAACCCGATGTTCGTGCCGTGGCTGGTGGGCCCGCTCCTCACCGGCGAGGGTATTCATCTGGTCAAGAGCTTTTACCGGCGCCCTTTGATGGGCAGTAAAGGAAACGACTTGACCGGCGGCGGCCGGGTCACCGAATTGGCAGCGCGGCCGCTGCTCGCGGCGCTGCGACCTGAATTGGGTTGCGTGTTGCAGCCGCTCGGCGGCGAGTATGCGGCCAGCCGAGAGCTGTTGACCTCGCTGCCCTTCGCTCCCGGCTACGGTGTGGAGATCGGTCTGCTGCTCGATACCTACGACCGGTTGGGTCTGGACGCCATCGCCCAGGTCAACCTCGGGGTGCGCGAACACCGCAACCGGTCGCTGGCCGAGCTGAGCACGATGAGCCGGCAGGTGATCGCCACGCTGCTCTCACGCTGCGGCGTGCCCGACTCCGGCATCGGACTGACCCAGTTCCTCGCCGACGGCGACGACTACACGTCGCGTACTTCGCCGGTGTCGCTGGTGGACCGGCCGCCGATGAACACGGTGCGTCCGTGTTCCGGATATCAGCGCGCCCCGCGGTCCGCGACGTAAGGCACTATCAAGGGCGTGGCGCTGGTTCTGCTGTACCTGGTGGTGTTGACCCTGGTAGCGGTCGTGCTGTTCGGCGTGGTCAGCGTCTTGTTCGGTCGCGGTGAGCAGCTGCCGCCGCTGCCGCGGGCGACCACCGCCACGGTTCTGCCCGCCTCCGGCGTGACCGGCGCCGACGTGGACGCGGTCAAGTTCACCCAGGTGCTGCGCGGATACAAAACCAGTGAGGTGGACTGGGTGCTGGATCGGCTGGGCCAAGAATTGGACCTGCTACGCGGCCAACTGGCTTCGGTGCCTCCAGCGTCCGCCACCGGCGACCACGCCGAGGACATCGCCGCAGAGCCAGGCGAACGGGACTGCCGGTGACCGCACCCGACGACGGCAAGATCCGGTGCGCATGGGCTACCACGGGATCTGCGCTGTATCGCGACTATCACGACCACGAGTGGGGCCGCTCGCTGCGCAGCGGTGTGGCGTTGTTCGAACGGGTCAGTCTGGAAGCCTTTCAGAGCGGGTTGTCGTGGCTGATCATCCTGCGGAAGCGGGAGAACTTCCGACGCGCGTTCTCCGGGTTCGACATCGACAAGGTCGCCGGGTACACCGACGAGGACATCGCCCGGCTGCTGGTCGACGACGGCATCGTCCGCAACCGAGCCAAAATCGAAGCGACAATCGCCAACGCCCGTGCGACCGCCGACCTGGGGGGCGCCAACCGACTTGCCGAACTGCTGTGGTCGTTCGCGCCGCCGTCGCGGCCCCGGCCCGCCGATGCCGCTCAGATTCCCACAACCACGGCGGAATCCCGGGCAATGGCATCGGAACTGAAGCGGCGAGGCTTCCGGTTCGTGGGCCCGACCACGGCATACGCCCTGATGCAGGCAACCGGGATGGTCGACGACCACCTGCGTGCCTGCTGGGTGCCTCCGGCGGCCTAGCGGCGTTCGCAAGGGCGGCGAAGCCGGGCGCCGCGGATCGCCGCCCGACGACCCAGCCGAACCGCCGAGAACCGGGTGTTGCACACCCGCCGGTTCCGATAGGGAACAATGGTGGGGTGTATTGGCAGTTCAGTGCCGGCTGTGGGGCGCGCCCGGCATCCAGCCGGTCCGCGACCGCGGGCCGGCTCGACCCTGGAGGGAGCACTCGATGGCGGCGATGAAGCCCCGGACTGGCGACGGTCCTCTCGAAGCGACCAAGGAGGGGCGCGGCATCGTGATGCGAGTACCGCTGGAAGGTGGCGGCCGACTCGTCGTCGAGCTGACGCCCGACGAAGCCGCCGCATTGGGTGACGAACTCAAGGGCGTCACCAGCTAGAACCGTCGAACGAACCACCATCGGCGCCTGCCGAGCCCTCAGCGCTCCCGCACACTTTGCGATAGATCTCCATAGTCTGCTGAGCGATATGCGCCCAGGAGAACTCCTTGATGCACCGCTGCCGACCGGTCCGCCCGTAGCGCTCCGCCCGGTCGGGGTCAGCGATCAACGCGTTGACCGCATCGGCCAGCGAACCTTCGTACCCGCCGTGGTCGTCAGGCCGGTAATGGACCAGCAAGCCAGTGACCCCGTCGACCACCACCTCGGGTATGCCGCCAACATCAGAAGCCACGACCGCTGTCCCGCAAGCCATTGCCTCCAAATTGACGATGCCCAGCGGTTCATACACCGAAGGGCACACAAAAATCGTTGCTGCCGATAGGATTTCGCGGACCTGCCCGATCGGTAGCATCTCCCTTAGCCAGAACACACCGGTGCGCTGCTGTGCCAATTCGGTTACCGCACGGCCGACTTCCGCGGCGATCTCCGGAGTGTCCGGGGCGCCGGCGCACAGCACCACTTGCACCTCGGGACTGAACCGGTGTGCGGCGGCGACCAAGTGGGCAACGCCCTTCTGACGGGTGATTCGGCCGACGAAGGCCACGATCGGGCGGCTGAGATCAACGCCAAGCTCTGCCAGCACCGATTCCCCGGCCACCGGCGGGGCCGGATACCACACGTCGGTGTCGATGCCGTTCTTCACGACGTGCACTTTGCTGGGATTAAGCGCGGGATAGAGCCGCAACACGTCGTCACGCATGCCTGAGCTGACGGCGATGACGGCGTCGGCGGCGCTCATCGCGGTGCGTTCCACCCACAATGACAGCCGGTAACCGCCGCCCAGCTGTTCGGCCTTCCACGGTCGCATCGGCTCGAGCGAATGCGCGGTCACCACATGCGGGACGTCGTGCAGCAGCGACGCCAGGTGACCGGCGAGGCCGGTGTACCAGGTGTGCGAGTGCATCACGTCAACCGTCGCGGCCGCGTACGCCATCACCAGGTCGCTCGACAGTGTCGCCAGAGCGGGGTTGGCGCCAAGCAGACGCGCGTCAGGCTGGTGCACGAAGACCCCCGGGCGCAGCGCGCCCATGCAGTGCACCTCGACCTCACAGAGCTGACGCAATTGTGCGACCAGTTCTGTGACGTGGACTCCGGCGCCGCCGTAAACTTCCGGCGGATATTCGCGCGTCAGCATTCCCACCCGCATAACGGGCACGCTAGCCGCCGGCCGGTGTTCGGCTCGGAGGGGACCCGGCTTGGCCCGGTGCAGGCGGCCGTCGCCGACCGGCAGGGTTTGCGGGCGTATCGGGGCGGCAATCCTGCATGAAGAACCGCACCAAAACGCTTGACGGACAGTCCGTCACCACGCCAAATCATGTGGTTGCGCTAGCCGTGGTCAAAGGTGCCCGTTAGGTTTGTGTCATGAGGGAAGCGCCACAGGTGCTGGGCATCGTCCTGGCAGGTGGGGAGGGCAAGCGGTTGTACCCGCTGACCGCTGACCGGGCCAAACCCGCAGTTCCCTTCGGCGGCGCTTACCGGCTGATCGACTTCGTCCTGTCCAACCTCGTCAATGCCCGCTACCTGCGGATCTGCGTACTAACCCAATACAAGTCCCATTCCCTGGACCGGCACATCTCACAGAACTGGCGGCTGAGCGGGTTGGCCGGCGAATACATCACTCCGGTTCCGGCACAGCAGCGCCTGGGGCCGCGCTGGTACACCGGCTCCGCCGACGCGATCTACCAGTCGATGAATCTGGTCTACGACGAAGATCCTGACTACATCGTGGTTTTCGGCGCTGACCACGTCTACCGCATGGACCCCGAACAGATGGTGCGGTTCCACATCGAAAGCGGCGCCGGGGCCACCGTCGCCGGTATCCGGGTGCCTCGCGCCGAGGCGACGGCGTTCGGCTGCATCGACGCCGACGACTCGGGCCGCATCCGGGGCTTCATCGAGAAGCCCGCAAATCCGCCGGGCACGCCTAACGACCCCGAGAGCACGTTCGTCTCGATGGGCAACTACATTTTCACGACCAAGGTGCTCATCGACGCCATCCGCGCCGATGCCGACGACGACCGCTCCGACCACGACATGGGCGGTGACATCATCCCGCGGTTGGTGTCTGACGGGCTGGCTGCCGTCTACGACTTCTCTGACAACGAGGTACCCGGCGCCACCGACCGTGACCGGGCCTACTGGCGCGACGTCGGGACGCTGGACGCCTTCTACGACGCCCACATGGACCTGGTCTCAGTGCTCCCGGTGTTCAACCTCTACAACAAGCGCTGGCCCATCCGCGGCGCGTCGGAGAATCTAGCGCCGGCGAAGTTCGTCAACGGTGGCTCCGCTCAGGAATCCGTCGTCGGCGCGGGCAGCATCATTTCAGCTGCGTCGGTGCGCAACTCGGTGCTGTCGTCGAACGTGGTGGTTGACGACGGCGCAATCGTCGAGGGCAGCGTACTCATGCCCGGTACTCGGGTCGGCCGCGGCGCAGTGGTGCGGCACGCGATTCTGGACAAGAACGTCGTCGTCGGGCCGGGTGAAATGGTGGGCGTCGACTTGGAGAAAGACCGGGAACGCTTCGCGATCAGCGCCGGCGGTGTGGTCGCCGTCGGCAAGGGTGTGTGGATTTAGCCTCCTGCAAGGGTGTCCGCTGTGTGCGATCACCTCGGGTACGGCAGCAGCCAACAATGTCCGGTGCCCACCGGCGCAACCACCGAACCGACCAAGGCGACTAGCCCGATGACGGGCTGCTGGTAAGGATCGTGTCACCAGGTACAAACGGCGTTTCCGGCGTGGCGCGTGGGCTGTGGCTGTAGCTTCTGCGGGGTGCTGCGCAAACCGTTGGACCCAAGCGAGTTCATCGACGAGCTGCGTGAGCAGATGCACACCGAACTCGACGCCCTGCACGCCGCGTTGCCGACTGCGGCTGGCTGCAGATCGGTGACCGTCGGCAAGGCGCGATCAAATTGGCACCGCTGCCGCCGGTGGCCGAACCCCGCAACCTGCGCCGGCTGAAAACCGAGATTCAGACCCTCTGGGGTGCGGTGCCGCTGATCGACATCCTCAAAGAGACGGTGCTGCGCACCGGCTGTCTGCGCGCAGTCACCTCAGTCGCCGACCGCGGCACCCTGCCCGAACACCTGCTGGCCGAACGGCTGCTCCGCGATTTACGCCTACGGCACCAACACCGGCATTCGCGCGGTCGCCGGCGGTGCGCACGGACACGATGAGGACGAGATCCGCTACACCCGCCGCCGCTACCTGACCGCCGAGGCGGCGCGGCGGATCGCGATCGAGATAGCCAACGCCACCTTCACCGCCCGCCGCACGACCATCTGGGGGGGAGTCGTCGACCGCGATCGCATCGGATTCCACGCATTTCGGCGCATTCGACCAAAACATCTTCACCGAGTACCACTCCCGCTACGGACGCGCGGCGTGCTTATCTGCTGGAGCGTCGAAAAGGGCTCGGTGATCATCCACTCCCAGCTGCTCAACTGCTCGGCCTCCGAGGTGCACGCGATGGTCGACGGCGCATCCATCACGGCACCGACATGGCAGTGGAAGCCAACTACGTCGACACCCACGGCCAATCCGAGATCGGGTTCGGCATCACCAAGCTCCTCGGATTCGACCTGCTGCCCCGCATCAAGCGCATCAACAAGGTCAAGCTCTACCGGCCCACTGCCGGGGAGACCGAGCTGTGGCCTGGGCTCAAACCGGCACTGACCCGGCCGATCAATTGGACGAAAATCGCTGAGCAATACGACCAGATGCTCAAATACGCCACCGCGATCCGTACCGGCACCACCTCGACTGAGGCGATTCTGCGGCGATTTATAAGGGCCAACGCGGCCCACCCCACCTATCAGGCCATGATCGAACTGGGCCGGGCGCAGAAGACGGTGTTTGTAGCACGCTACCTGCGCTCGCGCGTGTTGCAACGCGAGATCAACGACGGGCTCAAGGTGGCCGGGTCGTGGAACCGCGCCAACTCGATCATCTTCTACGGCAAAAACGCCGAACTCGCGTCCAACCGACGCGACGAACAGGAGATGAGCGTCCTGTGCCTACGGATCTGCCAGGCGGCGATGGTCTACATCAACGTGCTCATGATCCAAGACGTCCTCGCCGACCCCGACTGGGACGGCGCGCTCACCGCCGAAGACGAACGCGGCCTGGCCCCACTGTTCTGGTCACATGTGCTGCCCTACGGCGAGGTCAAACTCGACATGAACACCCGACTCGCACTAGCCGCAACCCCGACCGATTGAGGATCGGCTGTCGGGACGGACCGGGCGTGCCGGTCAAGTCGTTGATGGTTGCGCGCCGGTGGCGGCACTCGAGCAGCGGTTGGTCTGGGGTCGTCAGGCCAGGTAGAGACTGATCTGCGATCAACTGTGCTCGCGCGCTACTGCGGCCTGGAGTACCTCTTCCTCATGGGGGCGCCGGGCTCGAAAGAGGCGGTATCGGATGAGCGCTCGAACAGCGCCGCGACCTGTGTGAGGTAGTCCTCGATCGGGCGCGGTCCGAAGAGGGCCCGTTGCACGATGTAGCCCTGGCAGACGCCGACCATCACCTGCACGGCGGCGTCCATCGCAGCGTCGACCTCGGCCGCAGCGTGCCGCCGTGCGATCCACGGCCGCACCGCCGCGCCAAACGCGGTGTGCAGCGACTGCAGTTCGGCGGCCATGGCGGCCCGCAGCTCCGGGTCGTTCGTCGCCAGGCCCCAGAACTGCAGCACGACCTCCGCTGCCCCTTCGTCATCGTCGAAAAGGCCGAGCAACTCGGTCATGACCTCGACCGGGGTCGAGACCACGCCCTGCCGCGTCAGCGCGGCGATGCGGTCGATAGGCCGACCCAGAAGCGAGCCCGCGATCGAACGGGCGAGCTCAGCCTTATTGGTGAAGTGCGAGTAGATCGCACCGGCCGACAGACCTGATTCGGCGACGATGTCCGCGATCACGGTGTTCGTGACGCCCTGTCGCGCAAGCACCCGCAGCGCCGCGTGAGCGATCTCGTCCCGACGCGCCCGCCGGTAGGCGTCCGTCACACGAGGCATAGCAAACAGAATAACTGTTCGCTATAGTGGTGCTTACCTAGAACGTTCGTTCTCTTTGGTGAGGGGTTGGCTCGTGCTGGCAGCGCAGATCCTCCGGTACGGCGGACCGGAGACACTCCGGGTCAGCCAGGTCGACCGGCCCTCACCTAGGCCTGGCGAGATCCAGGTGGCTGTGGACGCCGCCAGCGTCAACGGCCATGACGTGCTCGTGCGGTCAGGTGGCCTACGGATTGTCACCCGTGGACGGTTTCCCCTCGGGGTTGGCCTGGACTTCGCCGGACGGGTCACCGCCGTCGGCCCGGGCACGACCCGCGCGGTGGGCGACCGCGTCTGGGGCATCGTGCACCCTCTGCGACACCACACCGTCGGCACCGCAGCGCAGTACGCGGTGGTGCCGCAAGACCTCATCGGGCGGGCGCCAGACACACTCGACGGACCCCAGGCTGCCTCACTAGTCGTTGCCGGTACGACCGCGCTCATCGCCCTGCGTGACCACCTCAAGGTGCGAGCCGGGCAGCGCCTCCTCATTCGGGGAGCCGCGGGCGGCGTCGGCTCGGCGGCGGTGCAGATCGCTTCTGCCCGCGGCGTGCACGTCACCGCCCTCGCCTCCGCGAACCGCACAGCTGAACTGCAACGACTGGGCGCGGACGAGGTGCTCGACCGCACCGCCAACCAGCCCAAATCAATCGGACCGTTCGACGCGATCCTCGACACCGTCGGCTCGCAGCTCGGCCCATACCGTCGACGACTGTCAAGGCATGGCCGGATGGTCACCATCGCGATCTCCGGCTCATCGCTCCTCGCGGTCGCCCGCTCCTTCGTGCATGGCTCCAGACGCATCCGCGTGTTCGGAGGCAATCCCCGCGCCGCCGACCTCAACGAACTGGCCGCGCTTGTCACCGACGGCGCGCTGCACCCGGTGATCGCCGCCGTCTACCCGCTCGACCAGGTCGCCGAAGCCCAACGCACGTTCGAACGCGGCGGCATCCTCGGCAAAGTGGTCGTAACAGTGCTGGCAGGCTGACCAGCAGCTTCCGCGCTCCAAAGGCGGGAAGCTGTCGCCTCACTCATTGAGGCGCGCGGCGTCGATCTACGGCGACACTAAGGGCGCGCAAGTGCCCGTTGCGCGACCACTTGGCTTCGTCCGTTAGGGGAACCCCAAGCGGACACCGCTTGGGGTTGACTTGGGCCGCCAGCGACCTCCATCAGCGCGTCTCACATAGCTGGTCCGAATATATTCTCAATCAGCGGTGGCTATCCGTTACACTCCGAAAGTGGCGGGAACGCTGATCGGCTACGCGCGCTGCTCCACCGACGAACAAGACCTCACTGCCCAGCATGACCGGCTGCGCGAGCTCGGTGTCGGCGACGGCCGCATCTACCTCGACCACGGTCTGACCGGCATCAACCGCAAACGCCCCGGCCTCGACCAGGCGCTCGCGGCCGTCCGGGAAGGCGACACGTTGGTAGTGCCCAAGCTCGACCGCCTTGCGCGGTCCGTACCTGACGCGCGCGCCATCGGCGACGACCTCGCCGCCCGCGGCATCAAACTTTCCCTCGGCGGACACGTCTACGACCCCACCGATCCGATGGGCAAGATGTTTTTCAACATCCTCGCCACCTTCGCCGAATTCGAAGTCGACTTACTCAAGCTCCGCACCCGAGAAGGGATGGCCGTCGCCCGCGCCAAAGGCAAACTCAAAGGGCGGCAACCGAAGCTGACCCCCAAACAGCAGAACGAACTACGCCGCATGCACGCCACCGGCAACTACACCATCAGCGACCTTTCCGAGCTGTTCAAAATCTCGCGCCCTACCGTCTACCGCACGATTCACCGCGCACCAGCTGCGCAAGCGCATTGAAACCCCGAGCATGGACGTCAACCGAGATGGTGCGAGCTGGCTAGTCGGCACGAATGCAGACGTCGACTGGATCGACGCGTTCACAACGACCGACGTCACGATTACCTCGGCGATCCCGCCGGGGTGGTATGACGCCTATGCCACCGTCGTACTGCCGGAAAGCCACGAGGAGCAGCAGCGGCACGATCGCGCTGTAGTCACGCTGCTCAGCACACAGTCGTCGGATCAGCGGTGGTGGCTGGGCTATCTCGACACCGGCGGCGACGACATCGTATTTCCCGAGGCGCCGATCGTGACCTTGTATGCGAACTGGCCTTACGTGCTGGTGCAGGCCGGGCCCGAGCAGGCCGCCAGTTGGCGCCATAGCGACTTATCGTCGTATCGGTCGAGCCGTCTACCGGATCTTATATTCCCCGTCGATCGGTCCTGGCTGGTCTCGACGCTGTGGGACGACGACTGGACCTGCATCGGCGGACCGGTTGCGCTCATCGATGACTTCTTGAACCACCCTGATCTCGGGTCCCGCACCCGGCAAGTGATGAGCCTCGACGAAGACGCCACCCCACCCGGTCACCAAGCGTTCTAGCAATCCGTGTCGTACACGCCAACCCGGCCGGCTGGCCCCTTTGTGCCTGGTGACACGATCCTTACCAGCACTTTATGACCGCCGAAACACTGGATTCGGCAATGGTTCTGATGCAGGCCCTCAACTGTGCAAATCGCGGTGGCGCAGCGCCGCCGCACCTGAAGCGATCAGTGCCGCCTCGATCACCACCAACACCAGCAACGGAGTCACGTTGAATTCAGCGCCGACACGCGGTGTGTGGGCAAACGGTTCCAGGTCGAGCAGCCACTGCGGGGAATCCGACAACGAACCCAGCAGGTACAGCGCGACGAAACCCACCAGCACACCCCACACCGCTGATGTGAACCGCGGAACCCATCCGAACAGGGCGACGCCCACCGCGGCCGCCAACCAAACGGCGGGCAACTGTACTGCGGCGGTCGCCAGCACGGTCGGCAGTTCGTCGCGAATGTCGCCGACAGCGACACCGTAAGTAATCCCGGCGACCAGCCCGGCCAGTAGCAGTGCGGCGGCTGACCCGCACATCGCGATCGTGAGATGACCTGCCAGCCAACGGCCGCGGCGCACGGCACCGGCCATCAGCGTCTCGGCGCGCTGGCTGCTCTCCTCTTGGTGGAGGCGCAGGCATACCGAAACGGCGAAAACGGCGGCGACCATACCGAGCATGCAAAACGACGCCGCGACGAACGCCTGCTCCAGCGCCCCGGTGCCGCCCATCCGGACGACGATCTCGCGGACCGCGACGCTATCGCCCACCTCGTCGCCGATGGTGTGCACAACGCTGCCGACCAGCAGTCCGTAAAGACCCAGCCCGGCCGTCCACACCAGGAGGCTGCCGCGGTCGAGCCGCCACGCCAGCCCCAGCGCGTCGCGCAGCAACGGCGAGGCGCTGGCGCGACCGCGACGCTCAGCGATCAGTCCCGCGCCGACGTCACGGCGGGCCAGCAGCCGATAGGCCAGCGCGCTCAACGTGACCGCGGCTGTGAGATGGAACAGCAATACCCACCAGCGGTCACCCGCATAGGGACGTACCTGCAACGACCAGCCCAGCGGCGACAGCCACGACAGCGTGCCCGAGCCGGCGTCACCGACGGCCCGCAGCGTGAAAGCCGCTGCCAGCCCGCCGAGCGCTAAGCCGCGGGCGACCCGGGCGCTCGAGGACAGCTGCGCGGCCACCGCCGCTGCGGCGGTGAAGAACAATCCCGAGCAGGTCAGCGCGGCGCCGAACGCCACCGAGCCGCCCGGTGCGACGTCGGTCGCGAGCAGTCCCGCGGTGCCGATCACACCGGTGGCGATCGACGCGCCGAACGACATGAGTAGGGCGGCGGTCAAGCTGGCGTAGCGGCTCACCGGAGTCGACTCGATCAGTTCGGCGCGGCCGGTTTCTTCCTCGGCGCGGGTATGGCGGATCACGGTGAGGATGACCGCCACGGCGATGAGCAGATGAAGCATGCCGGCTTTCCAGACACCGGTCGCGCCCAGGCTGTCGTTGTAGACCTGCCCATAGACAGCTCGTTGCGCGGGGCTGGCCATGATCGACGCCGCCAAGGCGGCCCGGGCGGTCGTGTCGGGGTACACCTTTTCGATGCTGCCGACGTAGACGGTTGCCGGCGGCACCGACAGTAGAAGCACCCACAGCGGCATGACGAGACGGTCGCGGCGCAGATAAAGCCGCAGCATCCCCAACGTCCCGAAGAACGCCGAATTCCGTTGTGGCACGGAAGTGCCGGCGTGGCTCATGTCCGGACCTGCTGTGCGCGGTGTTCACTGACGTAGTGGCGCAAGAACAATTCCTCCAGGGTCGGCGGCTGGCTGACCAGACTGCGCACACCTGCATCACCGAGTATCCGGATCAACTGCCCGAGACTGTCGCCATCGACATGGGCCCGTACGGTGTTGCCCTGGATGCTCAGGTTCTCCACACCTGGGATCTTGCTGAGATCGCCGGGATCACCGATCATTTCGGCTGTAATTGATGTCCGGCTCAGGTGCCGCATGGCATTCAGTGATCCGCTTTCCACCGCTTTGCCCGCGCGGATGATCGTCACCCGTTCGCAGAGGTTCTCGGTTTCGGCGAGAATATGACTCGACAGCAGCACCGTGATGCCCCGACCGTGGGCCTCTCGAACGCATTGCTGAAAAACGTTCTCCATCAGCGGGTCCAGTCCCGAACTCGGCTCGTCCAACAACAGCAGCCTCGCCCGTGAGGAAAACGCCGATATCAGCGAAACTTTCTGTCGGTTGCCTTTGGAGTAGGCACGGCATTTCTGGTGCGGGTCCAGTTCGAAACGCTCGATCAACTCGGCCCGGCGCTGTCCGTCGATGCCGCCGCGCATCCGCGCCAGCAGGTCGATGGTCTCGCCGCCGGTCAGCGACGGCCACAGCGTGACGTCACCCGGTACGTAGGCGATCTCGCGGTGCAGTGACACCGCGTCGGTCCACGGGTCGTGTCCCAGTAGCCGAGCAGTGCCGGTGTTGGGCTTGACCAATCCCAGCAGCACCCGGATGGTCGTCGACTTACCGGCACCGTTAGGGCCCAGGAAGCCGTGCACCTCTCCCTGGTGCACGGTCAGATCCAGACCGTCCAGTGCCCTGACCGCCCCGAAGTTCTTTGTCAGACCACGGATTTCGATGGCACGGCGGTGACTTTCAGGCATTGGTTCCTCCTTACTCGGCTTGCCCCAGAAACGCGTCGTACATGGTGCGGTCAGCCATCAGGCCCTCGGTGTAAAGCTCCAGCGCTGGCAGCACCATGTCGGCGCTGTAATCGCGCAGCACAGCAGCGAGATCGGTGGGGTTGTCGTGCATCTGCAGGTACAGCAGGAACCCGCCGCCACCGGTGATTGCCAGGTATCGAGCCCTGGCTTTCGGGTCGCGGCTGGCTTTGAGCGTGCCTGCTCGGACGCCTTCGTCGAGATACTCCTCCGCGTTGGAGATCATCGTGCGCCACAATGTCTTCGCCAGTTCTGCTCCGGATTGCATGCTGCGCACCAGGTAGGCCATCAGCGGCGCGTACGACTCGATCTCCGACAGTTGCGCGAGCCAACTGGCGGGCTCGTGCGACCGCATCGCCTCGGATTTCGAATTGCGGATTGCTTCGGCGACGTAGTCGTCGCAAGCTTTCCGCAGGCCGTCCTTGGAGCCGAAATGGTGAATGACCAGCGCGGCGCTCACTTCAGCGGCTTCGGCGATCACCCGCAGCCCGACGCCAAAGCCACGCTCGCCGAACTGCGCGATCGCCGCATCTCGGATGCGGGCGACCGCAGTCAAATCGGCTGAACGCATGTTCAACACACTAAACAGTCGTTCAGTTCTCCGCCAAGGACGAAGAACCTCAAGAATGCGTAAAGATGAGTCAGTCCCTAACGGCGGCGAGCAACCCGTCACCGAGCGGCACCAGCGCCGGGGTGAGCCGCTCGTCCTCGGCGATCAGACGCGCCGCCTCTCGGACCGCCGTGACCTCCCGGTCGTGCGCCTGCGGGTCGCTGGCGCGGCCGCCCAGCGACGCACGGTGCACGACGATGACACCGCCCGACCGCAGCAGCCGCACCCCTTCGACGACAAAGCAGGGCTGGTCGACCGGTTCGGCGTCGATGAACACCAAGTCGTAGGACTCGTCGGCGAGGCGGGTCAGCACCTCCTGAGCCCGACCGCCGATCAAGCGAGTCCGCGACACCCCGATGCCCGTCTCGGCGAAGGCCTGCTTAGCGATACGTTGATGTTCGGGCTCGTTGTCGATCGTGGTCAGCACGCCGTCCTCGCTCATACCGGACAGCAGCCACAACGAGCTGACGCCCACGCCGGTGCCGACTTCGACCACGGCTTTGCCGCCGCTCAGCTTGGTCAGCAGGCTCAGCAACGCGCCCACTGCGGGTGTGACCGCGCCGGCTCCGATGTCGGCTGCGCGGTCGCGGGCAGCCGACAAGATCGCGTCTTCAGAGATCGACCCTTCGGCGTGCGCGGACAACTCGTCGGCCCGACTCTGCCGGACCGCCTTCAGGGATGTTTGGTCGGTGCTGGCCATGCCCGCAGCGTAGGTGCAACCGGCGCTGAAGTCGGTCAGGCGCGCCCGAACGGGACGGCGCGACACGCGCTTGCCGCGGAGGTGGCGAACGTCACAGCGCAGCGGAAACTTGCTGGGCAGAGGGGTTGCGGCCGGGTTTCTCAGTGAATGTTCAGTGCGCTCACATAGCGCACACACGCCGGTAGGCGACGGTATCTGCATGAAGGACGGCGGGCGCTTAACCGGGCGCATTCCGGGGAATACCCCTGGGCGCCGCGTCGTTGCGCGCGGAGAAGAACTGCGAATGCTGGACAGCAGTCTGAATCCGGAGGACCTTAACATCACCACCTGGACAAGCCCGGCAAGTATGACGCACGCCGCGCGCTACGACGACGCCGGCTGGGTCGAGTCGGCTGACGAACCCCACGGCACCGCGGTTTTCGACGCGACCGGTGACAAAGCGGCAATGCCGTCCTGGAACGAGCTGGTCCGCCAGCACGCCGACCGGGTCTACCGGCTGGCTTACCGCTTGTCGGGTAACCAGCAAGACGCTGAGGACCTGACGCAGGAAACTTTCATCCGGGTTTTCCGATCGGTGCAGAACTACCAGCCCGGAACATTCGAAGGCTGGCTGCACCGCATCACCACCAACCTGTTCCTCGACATGGTGCGCCGGCGGGCACGTATCCGGATGGAAGCGCTGCCGGATGACTATGACCGCGTGCCGGCCGACGAACCGAACCCGGAGCAGATTTACCACGATGCGCGGTTGGCGCCCGACCTGCAGGCGGCGCTGGACTCGTTGCCGCCGGAGTTCCGCGCCGCGGTAGTGCTTTGCGACATCGAGGGTCTGTCCTACGAGGAGATCGGCGCCACCTTAGGGGTGAAGCTGGGCACTGTGCGCAGCCGAATCCACCGTGGACGCCAGGCGCTGCGCGATTACCTCGCGGCGCATTCAGACAATGTCGAGCGCGCCGGGGCGTAATCGTCCGCCTGCGCAGGCATCGATTCGGCGGAATCGCCGAAGCTTTCCCGCTGCTCGCAGGTGTCTTACCCCGTCCTGCCGCGCTACATTCGACCTAGTAACGCGTTGACAGTGCCGGGTTGAAAGGAGTGGGTGATGCCTGACCGGGGACATGTATTCCGCCGCGCCTTCTCCTGGCTCCCAGCACAATTTGCGTCTCAGAGCGACGCCCCGGTGGGCGCGCCACGGCAGTTCGGTTCCACCGAACACCTTTCGATCGAAGCCATTGCAGCCTTCGTGGACGGTGAACTGCGGATGAGTGCTCACCTGCGAGCCGCCCACCATTTGTCACTGTGCCCGCAGTGCGCCGCAGAAGTCGACGATCAAAGTCGGGCCCGGGCCGCTCTGCGCGATTCCCATCCGATCAGAATTCCCACCGCGCTCCTGGGTCTGTTGACGCAGATACCGAATACGCCGCCAGGTGAGATGCCCCCGTCGCCCGACGACCACCTCGCCGACGGCGGCGCCCATGACCGGCGGAAGCGCCGGTAGGGTGAATGGACCTGCGGGCAAGGCCGTGCCCGCGTTGACACGCTGCGCTCACAGGAGCGCTCAGAAGAGGATGACGTGACCTCCGACCAGGACTACGACCGCGCCGATCGGCTGGCACCCCGTCCGATTTCCCGGCCGCAGGTCGACGCCGCGTCGCGTGCGGCGTTCGGCCGTCCGAACGGTGTGCGGGGATCGTTTATCGCCGAAACCGTCCGGCCGTCGAAGTACCGGACGCAGGTCGAATACGTTCCGCACGACCAACCGCCCGACGCGGTGTTGGCCGAAGCTTTCAGCCGGCCGTTCGACGGCGCCGACTCGCTGCAACGGCACCCGACCGACGCCGACGCCCTCGACGGCGACAAGCGCAAACACGACGACGAGCCCGAAGATCCGTGGCGTGATCCCGGGGCTGCCGCCGCGTTGGGCACACCGGCGTTGCGACGACCATCTGGGCAGACCGCTGCCGCTTACGGCGGCAAGCTCGGTGTGCGCGATGTGCTCTTCGGCGGACGCGTCTCTTACCTGGCCCTGGTCACTCTGGCGCTCGTCGCGCTGCTGATCGGGACGTTGGGCGGAGTGGTCGGGCGCAAGACAGCTGAAGTGGTCGAAGCGTTCACCACGTCGAAGGTGACATTGTCGACCAACGGCAACGCCGAGCAACCGGCCGGGCGGTTCGCGAAGGTGGCCGCGGCCATCGCCGACTCCGTCGTCACCGTCGAGTCGGTAAGCGACCAGGAAGGCACTCAAGGCTCCGGCGTCGTCATCGACGGCCGTGGCTACATCGTCACCAACAACCACGTCATCTCCGATGCGGCCAACAACCCGAGCCAATTCAAGATGACCGTGGTCTTCAACGACGGCAAAGAGGTACCCACCCATTTGGTGGGCCGCGACCCCAAGACCGACCTGGCGGTGCTGAAGGTCGACAACGTCAACAACCTCACGGTGGCCCGGCTGGGTGATTCGGACAAGGTTCGTGTCGGCGACGAGGTGCTGGCGGCCGGTGCGCCGCTGGGGTTGCGCAGCACCGTGACCCACGGAATCATCAGCGCATTGCACCGCCCGATCCCGCTGTCCGGTGAGGGGTCGGACACCGACACCGTCATCGACGCAATCCAAACCGACGCCTCGATCAACCACGGCAACTCCGGTGGCCCGCTGATCGGCATGAACTCGCAAGTCATCGGGATCAACACCGCGGGAAAGTCGTTGTCGGACAGCGCCAGTGGGCTTGGCTTCGCGATCCCGGTCAACGAGGCGAAGCTCGTGGCGCAGACGCTGATCAAAGACGGCAAGATCGTGCACCCGACGCTGGGTCTGAGCGCCCGCTCGGTCAGCAACGCCATCGCCTCCGGAGCGCAGGTCGCCAACGTCAAGGCGGGCAGCCCAGCTGAAAAGGGCGGCATCCTGGAAAACGATGTTGTCGTCAAGGTCGGCAACCGCAAAGTAGCCGACGCGGACGAGTTCGCCGTGGCCGTGCGGCAGCTGACCGTCGGGCAACCGGCCCCGATCGAAGTGGTCCGCGACGGCCGGCGCATAACCCTGACGGTGACACCGGGTTCGGACACAAGCTAGGTGTTCGCCAACATCGGCTGGGGGGAAATGCTCGTCCTCCTCGTGGTCGGGCTGGTAGTGCTGGGTCCGGAGCGCCTTCCGGGCGCCATCCGCTGGACGGCCGACGCGGTGCGTCAGGCCCGGGAATATCTCCTCAACATGAGCAGCCAGCTGCGCGAAGACATCGGTCCGGAGTTCGACGATCTACGGGAGCCGCTCAGCCAGCTGCAGAAGTACCGCGGGATGACCCCGCGTGCAGCACTGACCAAGCATCTGCTCGACGGGGACGAATTTCTGTTCACCGGCCGGGTCGACCGGCCGCCGTCGGCGCAGCTCAACGAATCCTCCGGTGCGGCTACAGCCGGGGCACCTGACGTCCTCGCCGAAGGCGCACCGCCGCCGTTCGACCGCGACGCCACCTGAAGCTGGCCGGCCTTATTGGCGCCGCGTCGGATCCAGGCCCAGCGACATGCCGGCCAATCCTCGGCGGCGTGCCGACAAGCTGTCGGCAATGCCGCGCAGCTCTTTGCCTACCGCTGAGTCGGGCGCACTGAGCACCAGCGGCACACCCGAGTCACCAGCATCGACCAGTGCCGGATCCAGCGGGATCTGACCAAGCAGCGGTACGTCGGCTCCGACGGCCCGCGACAGTTGCTCGGCGACGCGTGGGCCGCCGCCCTCACCGAATATCTGCAGTCGCGAGCCGTCCGGCAACACCAGCCAGGACATGTTCTCGACCACCCCGACAACGCGTTGGCGGGTCTGCAGTGCGATCGTGCCGGCCCGCTCGGCGACCTCGGCGGCGGCCAGCTGGGGGGTGGTCACCACCAAAATCTCCGCGGTGGGAATCAGCTGAGCCACCGAAATCGCGACATCACCGGTGCCCGGCGGCAGGTCGAGCAGCAGCACGTCGAGGTCACCCCAGTAGACGTCGGCGAGGAATTGCTGCAGGGCGCGGTGCAGCATCGGTCCGCGCCACGCCACCGGGGCGTTGCCCTGGGTGAATTGGGCGATCGAGATCACCCGCACGTCGTGGGCAATCGGTGGCACGATCATCGACTCGACCTGGACGGGCCGGTCGGTGGTGCCCATCATCCGCGGAATCGAATGACCATGAATGTCGGCGTCGACGACGCCGACCGACAGGCCCCGCGCGGCCATCGCGGCGGCGAGATTCACCGTGACCGTGGATTTGCCGACGCCGCCTTTGCCGGATGCGACGGCATACACCCGGGTGAGCGATCCCGGCTGCGCGAACGGTATGACCGGTTCGCGGGTGTCGCCGCGCAGCTGTTTGCGCAGCTCGGTGCGCTGCTCGTCGTTCATCACGTCAAGGGCGACGTCCACTGCGCCGGTGCCGGGCACGTCGGCGACGGCCCGAGCGACGCGCTCGCTGATTTCGCTCTTTTTCGGACAGCTCGCGGTGGTCAGGTAGATCTCGACGTGCACGCTGCGATCCGGGCGGACCTCGATGCTTTTGACCATCCCGAGTTCGGTGATGGGCCGGCGAAGTTCGGGGTCGATGACCGTCGCCAGCGCCGTGCGGATCTCGCCGGTCAGTTCAGCATCGTTGTGCGATTCGGACATCACCGCCGAGTGTAATGCGACGCCGACGGGGGCCGGACCATCTGACCAGCGTTGGCCGAGCGAGCGTAACGCCAGCGCAAGAAAGCGCGTCGGAAAACGCCGTGACATTCCGCTCGGCCGCGGCGCGATGCCGGGCCGGTCAGCCCAGCGGGCCCGGGCCTGAGTCGGTCACCGGCGGCCCGGGCGGGGCACCGGCGGGCGCGACGGCCTGCGGACCGGCGGGAGACGCGGCTTGCGGCGGGCCGGGCAGCGGTGCACCCGGCGGGGCTCCTTGCTGGACGGCTTGCGGCCCAGACGCCGCGGGCGGTGGGCCCGGTCGCGGTGCGCCGGCCGGCGGCGGCCCCGGCAGCGGCGCGCCAGGAGGTGGCACCGGCAATCCGGGTGGCGGCGCACTGTCGGGTGCCGGCTGGCTCACCGCCGGCTGGCTCATCCACGGCGGGCTGGCCGCCGTCGGTGCGGCGGGTGCCCCCTGGCTGGGCTGCCCGATGCAGAACACCGAGCACGACGGGGCCTGCTGAGAGGGCGGCTGACCCGGCCACGCCGCGGGCTGACCGGCAGTTTGCGTCGGACCGAAGTCGACCAGCGGTAGCTGAGCGAGCGGGTCGGTGGGCGGAAGGCCGGTCACGTTGAACGGCAGACCCGGACCCAGACCTTCTGCTTTCTCCAAGTGTGAGTCAGCGATAGGCGGTGCCGGTCCGGTCAGCGGCGGCAGATCGATCGGGACCACTCCGGTCGCATACGCCGCGGCCCAGCCCATCACATTACGGGCGTAGGGCATCGAATTGTTGTAACGCAAGATTGCGGCCAGCACCTGGGATGGATCCCGAAGATTCAAGCCGCCACTGCACAAGTAGCGTGCGGCGGCCAGCGTCGCGTCGTAGAGATTCTGCGGGTCGGCCACCCCGTCGCCGTCGCCGTCGGAGGCGTAGCGCGACCAGGTGCCCGGCAGGAACTGCATGGGACCCATCGCGCGGGCGTAGCTGATCCGGCCGCCGCCGCTGTTCTGAACGATCACCTCGTTGCCGGGCAATGTGCCGTCCAGCGAGGGCCCGTAGATCGGGCGGACCGCTGTGCCGCGGCCGTCGGTGGCGCCGCCGTTGGCGTGCATCGACTCGATGCGGCCGATGCCGGCCAGCAGGTTCCAGCTCACGCCGCAGCCCGGATAGGCGCCGGCCATCATCCGCTCCGCGTTGCGGTACGCGGACAGCGCCATCGCCGGAATCCCGAGTGTGCCCGGTGTGTTCACCACCACTGCCGGCGGCGGAGCCGACGCGACGGCCGCAGCGGCGATATGGAAGCTGGGCGGCGAACGCTTGACGGCGACGACTGCCGGACCGGACAGATCCCTGGAGGAAGAGGCGACGGCGGCCACCGGGATGATGCCGGTGTCATGCACCTGCGGTGGGGGACCGGGAAATCTCGGAGCCGCGGCCCCTACCGCGCCGGCGAAGATCAGCGGCGCGATGACCGCTACGCCGAACGCCGGTGTCCGGCTCATCCGGACGGTCTGTCGATGCATGGGGCGCAGGAAAGCGGCGCTTCTTATGAAAGCCGGGCGTGCAGCCGACAGTCCCGCAATGCGCACTCGACCGTCCTCTGCTCGACACGCGTTGAAGCCGTTTAAGCCTCGTGAACTAGGTCACCATACATAACTCTCGTCACGCCAGTGGCGACATTGCTCACAATGACCGAGGTCGTTCTCAACTGAGCTTTTTGGCCCGGCGGCTTGCCCCGTCACCAGAAGGCTTCGGCGCTCTCTTCGACTTTTCCGGTCCTTGTGTCGCGATCAGTGCGCGAACCTCTTCGAGGTCGTGTCGCAGGTACTCGCGAGTTTTGGCCACTTCACCGATCGCCAGACGAAGCGCGGCCAATTCGCGGGCCAAGTATTCGGTGTCCGCTTTGGTCTGTTCGGCGCGCCGACGGTCCTCCTCGAGCGCCACCCGGTCGCGGTTCTCCTGTCGGTTCTGTGCCAACAGGATCAACGGCGCGGCGTAGGCGGCCTGCGTCGAGAACGCGAGGTTAAGCAGGATGAACGGGTAGGGGTCCCACCGCAGGGCGGCCACCCACACGTTCGCGCCGATCCATACCAGCACGAGCATGGTCTGCACCAGCAGGTAGCGGCCGGTGCCGAAGAAGCGGGCGATGGACTCGGTGATCTGGCCGACGGCTTCTGGATCGAAGTGCGGCGCGAACGTCCGCGACGTCCGCGGGGTGGACAGCCGCGCCCGCGCCGAGGCCTTACTCATAACGGCCGGACCGCGGCGTCCAACGTCGCCTCCTCAGTCATCGCCCGCCAGTCGTGCGGCAGCAGGTGGTCGAGCACGTCGTCCACTGTGACCGCGCCCAACAGGTGGTGTTGCTCGTCGAGCACCGGGCCGCAGACCAAGTTGTAGGCAGCGAAATAACGGGTCAGCGTGGGCAGCGAGGTTTCCGGCGTCAGGCACGGCAGGTCCGCGTCGATGATTCCCCCGACCAGGGCTGAAGGCTGCTCTCGCAGCAGCCGCTGCAGCGGCACGCAGCCCAGGTAATGTCCGGTCGGGGTAGCGGTCGGCGGACGCACAACGAACACCAGTGACGCCAGGGCCGGAGTCAGGTCCGGGTCGCGGACCCGCGCCAATGCCTCGGCGACCAACGTGCCCGCTTCCAGCACAACCGGATTCGAGGTCATCAGACCGCCCGCGGTGTCGGGTGAGTGCTTGAGCAGCCGTCGCACCGGGTTGGACTCGTCGGGCGCCATCCGCGCGAGCAGGACTTCAGCTTCGGTTGGAGTCATCACGCCAAGCAGGTCGGCGGCGTCGTCGGGTTCCATCTCCTCGAGCACGTCGGCGGCGCGTTCGGTGTCGAGGTGCTTGAGCAGATCGGCTTGTTCTTCTTCGCGCAGTTCCTGCAGGATGTCGGCGAGCCGGTCGTCGGGAAGCGCCTTGACCACCTCGTAGCGCCGCTTCAGCGGCAGCTCGCGGATAGCGTCGGCCACCTCGATCGGCCGCCACCCTTCGAATTGTTGCAGCAGCTGCGCCACATCCTGTCCGGGCATCGCCAGTGCCGATGGCGTCAAACCCTGCACGTCATGCCAGTCCGCGATCCGGACGGGGCTGCGGCGGCCCAGCCGTCGCGGTAAGCGGACCGCGATCCTGGTCACCATCCAGTCGCGGGTGCGGGTCTGTTCGATGCCGAGGTCGGTGATGACCGCATCGGTGTCGGCCAGCTCGGGTAGCTCGGGATCGTTAATCCGCACTTTGGTGTCGAGAACCTGACCCAACACCAGCACTTCACCGGGCCGTTGCTCGAACCGCCGCAGCGACACATTGGCGGTGTTGAGCGTCACCCCGTTCGGCTCGATCGAGGCCACCCGCAGCATTGGGACGAAAATTCTTCTACGCGTAGGTATTTCAATCACAAGCCCGAGAATGCGCGGTTGCTGACGCACGATACTGATGCTGACGACGACGTCGCGGACGCGTCCGACGGACTCGCCGAGCGGGCCCAAAACGAGCATTCGCGCCAGCCGTGCGACGTACACCCGGTGAATCGACGTCATGGCTGAAAGGGTAGGAGTGAAGCGTGAACGAGGCGTATCGGCCCCGCCGAACCTGCCTATCGGTGCCGGGCAGCAGTCAGAAGATGATCGACAAAGCCAAGAATCTGCCCGCCGACGAGATCTTCCTCGACTTGGAGGACGCTGTTGCACCTGACGCCAAGCAAGCCGCCCGCACCCGGGTGGCCGGTGCGTTGGCTGAGCCGGATTGGGCCCGTGGGAAGCTGCGCGGCGTTCGGGTCAACGACTGGACTTCGCCGTGGACGCACGCCGACCTTCTCGAAGTGGTCTCGGCCGTCGGCGCGGCGCCCGGTGCGAGGTTGGACGTGGTGGTGCTGCCCAAGGTCTCCGATGTTTCGCATGTTCAAGCGCTCGATTTGCTGCTGACCCAGTTGGAGACTGTGCACGGGCTGCCCATAGGCGGCATCGGCATCGACGCGCAAATCGAAGACGCACGAGGTCTGACGGATATCGACGCCATCGCAGCCGCGCCCCGAGTGCAGGCGCTGGTGCTCGGTCCGGCCGACCTGATGGCCAGCTTGAACATGCGAACACGAGTGGTCGGCGAGCAACCCGACGGCTACGACGTCGGTGACGCCTACCACTACGTCCTGATGCGCATCTTGATCGCGGCGCGCGCCCACGGCATCGCGGCCGTCGACGGGCCGTATTTGAAGGTCCGCGACGTCGAGGCGTTTCGTCGGGTGGCAAGACGGTCGGCGGCGCTCGGCTATGACGGCAAGTGGGTGTTGCACCCTGAACAGATTGCGGCCGGCAACGAGCTCTTCAGCCCTCGCCAAGACGAGTTCGACCGCGCGGAGTTGGTGTTGGAGGCTTACGACTGGCACACCTCCAGCGCAGGCGGTGCTCGCGGGGCGGTGATGCTAGGCGAGGAAATGATCGACGAGGCCAGCCGGAAGATGGCGCTGTGGGTGGTCGCCAAAGGACGCGCCGCGGGTATGCACCGTCAGTGCGAGCCGTTCGTTCCGCCTGCCGGCCGGCGGGCCGGCCAGTCGGCGCGTCAGTAGGTCGTCGGCGTGGAGTAATTGGCGAACAACAGGATTACCGCGAGCGCTGCGATCACCAGCCCGACGGTGCCGACCGCGATGCCGGCGATGGCCAGCGCACGACCTTCCTGGTGAGTTTGTCTGACCTGGCTGAGCGCGACGATGCCGAGCACGATCCCGGCGATCCACGCTCCGAAGCCGATGTAGTTGATGAAGATCAGCGGGAAGCCGCCGATAGAGGCGACCAGCGAGGCGATCGCCAGGCCGTTGGTGCCCGGTTTCGTGGTGGGTCGATAAGGGCCATAGGGATCGGGATAGCCCGGGTACCCGGAGTGGCTCGGGTAGCCGGGGTGTCCGGAGTAGCTCGGGTAGCCGGTAGGCCCGGCCTGGTAGGGCGGTGGGTAGTAAGCCGGCGGCGGTGGGTAGCCGTGTGAGTAGTCGGGATAATTGATCGGCGTGTGCGGATCGACCGGCGGCGGCGGCGGTGGTGGGTAGCCGTGTGAGTAGCCGGGATAGTTGACCGGCGCATGGGAATCGGGCGGCGGTGGGGGTGGGTAGCCGTGTGAGTGGTCGGGGTAGTCGGCTGGAGCCTGCGGATCAGCCGGTGGCGGTAAGTGCTCACGGGAGGGCTGCGCCTGGCGCCGGGGGTCGAAAGGCTGCTCGGGTTGGCTCATGTCGTCTTTCTACCGCCGCGCACAAGTCACTACGATCACGTCGATCCGGGCTGCCGCCGGCTGGCGGCGGTGTCGGCAGTGGCGGGTGTCGTCATGCCTTTCAACCTAGTCGCGGATTCGGTCCCGAGACAGCCGCCACGGTCGTGGATTAGGCGGGCATCACAGCCGCCACGGCTGTTTCGCAGTGCGAAGGGAGGGCACCAAGCCGGAGTGTCGAGCGTTGGGCAAGATGAAATAGAGCTGTTGAAGGAGGATGAGGATCGATGACGAGCCCTTACCAACCAGGACAGGTGCCCGGCGCGACTTCAGGCACCCGGGGCGCGGCGCAGCGCGGCGGCCCGGGATTGCCGACTCCGCCGAAGGGCTGGCCGGTCGGGTCTTACCCCACTTACGCCGAGGCGCAGCGGGCGGTCGACCACTTGTCCGATCAGGAGTTTCCGGTCGAACAGGTGACGATCGTCGGAGTGGACCTGATGCAGGTAGAACGGGTCACCGGTCGGCTGTCCTGGCCCAAAGTTCTCGGCGGCGGCGTGCTGAGCGGCGCGTGGTTGGGGCTGTTCATCGGACTGGTGCTCGGCGCGTTCAGCAAAAATCTGCCATCCGCCTTGGCCCTCGGACTCATCGCCGGTGTGTTCTTCGGGCTCATCACCTCCTCGGTCCCCTACGCCATGGCTCGCGGTACCCGGGATTTCAGTTCCACCCTGCAGCTGGTGGCCGGCCGCTACGACGTACTGTGCGATCCGCAAAGTGCAGAGAAGGCAAGGGATTTGCTGGCGCGCTTGGCTATCTAGCCGCAAGAGCGGGTACGGGGATTGTTGCGGATCTCGCCGACCCGGCTCTACGGTTCTGGCGCGGGACAGTCCTGACAGACGAGAGGCGGGTGTGGTGGCGAGTCGGCGCGGGCGCGCACGGCGGCGAATAGTTGTCCTGCTGACCGCCTTGGTCACCATTTCGATGCTTCTCGGCTGCGGTCCGAGCGGCCACGCCCTGATCATCAGCTTCTACACGGCGGCCACCGAGACCGAGACTTTCACTGTCATCGCCAAGCGCTGCACCGAGCAACTCGGCGGCCGGTTCCGCATCGAACACTTCACGCTGCCCCGCGGCTCCGACGACCAGAGATTGCAGCTGGCCCGTCGTCTCACCGGTAACTACCGCGCCCTGGACATCATGGCCATGGATGTGGTGTGGACCGCGGAGTTCGCCGAGGCGGGCTGGGCGCTGCCGCTCTCCGACGACCCGGCAGGCAAGGCGGAAGCCGACGCTATCAACGACACGCTGCCGGGCCCCCTGGCGACGGCCAAGTGGCGGCAGAAGCTGTACGGGGCGCCGGTCACTACCAATACGCAGCTGCTCTGGTACCGCCCGGATTTGATGACGAAACCGCCGGCAACCTGGGACGACGTGGTGACCGAGGCGGCGCGCCTGCTCTCCGCGGGCCAACCCAGCTGGATAGGCGTACAAGGCCGGCAGGATGAAGGTTTGGTGGTGTGGTTCAATACGCTGCTGGCCAGCGCGGGCGGTCAGGTGCTGTCCGACGACGGCAAAACCGTGACGCTCACCGATACCCCGCAGCACCGGGCAGCAACGGTCAAAGCGCTGCAGATCATCAAGACGGTGGCCACCGCGCCCGGCGCCGATCCGTCGATCACCCGGAGCGAGGGCAGCACCTCTCGGCTGGCCTTCGAGCAGGGCAACTCCGCGCTCGAGGTGAACTGGCCCTACGTCTTGGCCTCCATGCTGGAGAACGCCGTCAAGGGCGGGGTCAGCTTCTTGCCACTGGATAAGCGGCCCGACTTGGTGAGCAGCATCGACAGCGCAGGCACGTTCGCGCCGAGCGACCAGCAATTCCACGATGCCTACGAGGCCAGCAGGAAAGTCTTCGGATTCGCGCCGTTCCCGCGAGTCGAGCCGGGGCAACCGGCCAAGGTGACCATTGGCGGACTGAATCTGGCAGTCGCCAAAACGACGCGCCACCGGGCCGAGGCGTTCGAGGCGATCCGCTGCCTACGTAACGCAGACAGCCAGAAGTATGCCGCGATCGAAGGCGGCCTGCCCGCTGCTCGCGGCTCGGTGTATTCCGACCCGCAGGTGCAGGTGAAGTACCCGCAGTACGCGATCATCCGGCAACAACTCACCGATGCTGCGGTGCGACCGGCCACCCCGGCCTACCCGGCGGTCTCCACCCGCATCTCGGCGACGCTGGCACCGATCACCGCAATCGATCCGGAGAAGGCTGCCGACGAACTGACCCGGCAGGTTCAGAAGGCAATCGACGGGTTGGGCCTGCTGCCGTGACGGCCACCGCCGAACTGCCGGGCTCCGCGGCCACCGCCGCACCCGCATCGCACCGCAAGTCGGAGCGTCGGCTGGCGTTCACCCTCATCGCCCCGGCGGTGGTCCTCATGTTCGGGGTGACGGCATACCCGATCGGATACGCGGTATGGCTGAGCTTGCTGCGCTACAACTTTGGTGATCTCGGCCCCAAGCCCTTCATCGGTCTGGCCAACTACGAGACCACCCTGACTGACCGGTATTGGTGGACGGCGCTGGCGGTGACGTTGGCGATCACGTTGGTCTCGGTCACCATCGAGTTAATTTTGGGCATGGCGCTGGCGCTGGTCATGCACCGGACGCTGATCGGCAAAGGAGTGGTGCGCACAGCGGTGCTCGTCCCCTACGGCATCGTCACGGTCGCCGCGTCCTACAGCTGGTACTACGCGTGGACACCGGGCACCGGTTACCTGGCGAACCTGCTGGGTCAGCACAGTGCTCCGCTGGCCGAGCGGATTCCGTCGCTGGGCATCGTCGTGCTCGCCGAGGTGTGGAAGACGACACCGTTCATGGCGCTGCTGCTGCTGGCCGGGCTGGCGCTGGTGCCTGAAGACCTGCTCAAAGCCGCGCAAATCGACGGCGCGAGCGCGTGGCGACGGCTGACCAAAGTCATTCTGCCACTGATCAAGCCGTCGATCGTGGTGGCGCTGCTGTTCCGCACGCTGGACGCCTTCCGCATCTTCGACAACATCTACGTGCTCACCGGCGGCTCGCAGGACACCGATTCGGTGTCGATTTTGGGCTACGACAATCTATTCAAAGGTTTCAATGTCGGCTTGGGTTCGGCGATCAGTGTGCTGATCTTCGGCTGTGTCGCCCTCATCGCCGTCGTCTTCATCATGGTCTTCGGTGCTGCGGTGCCAGGCTCGGAAGGCGACAGGCGTTGAGACAGGAGAATAATGGCTGAGCCGATCGGCGCCCGGCGCAGCGTGAGTTGGGCGGTCATCGACACCCTGGTGGTGCTTTACGCGCTCGTCCCGGTGCTGTGGATCCTGTCGCTGTCGTTGAAGCCCAGCTCGGCGGTCAAAGACGGGAAGTTCATTCCTGCGTCAATCACCTTCGCCAACTACCGCGGCATCTTTGCGCACAACTTCTTCAGTTCGTCGCTGCTGAACTCGATCGGAATCGGATTGATCACCACTGTGATTGCCGTGGTGATCGGAGCGATGGCGGCCTACGCCGTCGCGCGGTTGACCTTTCCGGGCAAAGGCGCCCTCATCGGGGCGGCTCTTTTGATCGCAATGTTTCCGCAAATCTCGCTTGTCACGCCACTTTTCAACATCGAACGCGCGGTAGGCCTGTTCGACACCTGGCCCGGGCTGATCCTGCCATACATCACGTTCGCTCTGCCGCTGGCCCTCTACACCCTGTCGGCGTTCTTTCGGGAAATCCCCTGGGACCTGGAGAAGGCGGCGAAGATGGACGGTGCCACGCCGGCGCAAGCATTCCGCAAGGTGATCGCTCCGCTGGCGACGCCGGGCATCGTCACCGCCGCCATCCTGGTGTTCATCTTCGCATGGAACGACCTACTCCTCGCACTGTCGCTGACCGCCACCAGGGCCTCGATCACGGCGCCGGCGGCTATTGCGAACTTCACCGGCAGTTCACAATTCGAGGAGCCGACCGGGTCGATTGCGGCGGGGGCCATGGTGATCACCGTCCCGATCATCATTTTTGTTCTAATCTTCCAACGGCGAATTGTCGCCGGGTTGACTTCTGGCGCGGTGAAGGGGTAGCGCGATGGCCGAAATTGTGCTGGACAAGGTCACCAAGAGCTATCCCGACGGCGCGGTCGCGGTGCACGAACTCAGCATCACAATCGCCGACGGCGAGTTTTTGATCCTGGTCGGGCCTTCCGGCTGCGGCAAATCCACCACGCTGAACATGATCGCCGGGCTGGAGGGCATTTCGTCGGGAGACCTGCTGATCGGCGGCGAGCGGGTCAACGACAAAGCGCCCAAAGACCGCGACATTGCGATGGTGTTCCAGTCCTACGCGCTGTACCCGCATATGAGCGTGCGACAGAACATCGCGTTCCCGTTGACGCTGGCCAAGATGAAGAAGACGGAGATCGCGGCGAAAGTCGACGAGACGGCCAAAATTCTCGACCTGGTCGATCTTCTGGAGCGTAAGCCGGCGCAACTTTCCGGCGGCCAACGCCAGCGCGTCGCAATGGGACGGGCAATCGTGCGTCAGCCCAGAGCTTTTCTGATGGACGAGCCGCTGTCCAATCTGGATGCCAAGCTGCGGGTGCAGATGCGCGCCGAGATCTCCCGCCTGCAGCGTCGTTTGGGCACGACCACGGTGTACGTCACTCACGACCAAACCGAGGCGATGACGCTGGGCGACCGGGTGGTGGTCATGCGCGGCGGACTGGCCCAGCAGATCGGCACGCCCGAGGAACTCTACGAGCGGCCCGCAAATCTGTTCGTCGCCGGCTTCATCGGCTCGCCGGCCATGAACTTCTTTCCCGCCACTTTCACCGCGACCGGGCTGAAGTTGCCGTTCGGCGAGGTCACGCTGACCCAGCCGGTTCTCGATGTGATCGCCCAACACCCAACGCCCGAAAGCGCCATCGTCGGAGTGCGCCCGGAGCATCTGCAGGACGCGGCTCTGATCGACGGCTACCAACGCATCAAAGCGCTGACCTTCGAAGTCAAAGTCGACTTGATCGAATCCCTTGGTGCCGACAAATACGTCTACTTCACCTCTACTGGCTGGGATGTGCATGCCGCGCAGCTCGACGAACTGGCCTCGGATTGGGGCGGAGACTCGGGCGGGGACGTCGGCGGAGCCGAACACGAATTTGTGGCAAGGGTTCCCGCTGACTCGAAGGCCGCCAAAGGGCAGCCGATCGAATTGGCCTTCGACACCGAGAAACTCGCCGTCTTCGATGCCGATTCCGGGGTCAACCTGACGGCTCCGGCGTCATCCCGCGCGGAGTGACCAAGCCGCTGGCCGCGGTGCGTGCTCACCTGCGCAGCCACTTCACCGGTCCGGGTGCTGGCTTGGAACCCGACACCGCGAGCGTGACCTTCTTGGGTGCCGAGCCGATCGAGGTGCTGCGGTTCAGATCCCGTGTCGGCGACGTGGTGCATTACGTCTCCGTCGGCTGCTCGCGACATCCGATGACCGACCCGACGGACATCCACGCCGATTCGCTTCGCGGTCCGCGCGCCGAAGTGGTTCTGCGACTACGTCATCCGGGTCCAATCACCGGTGTGCCGCGCAGCGTGGCGCTGCTTGCCGCAACACCTGCGGTCGAGGGTGTAGTGCTCACCGCGGACGCCCTGATCGACCTGGGCGGGCCGCTGTGGTCGGGGCGGGCGGGGCCCGCGCCGTTCACCGCGGTGCTGTTGAGCTCGAGCGACATCCCCGACCTCGCACTACCACCACCGCGCGATCCGGTGCGTTTCCTGACCGCAACGCCCATTACCGCCACCGAAGCGGCCTGGGTGCGGCTCAAAGGCGCTGACGCCATGCGGCAAGCCTGGCAGACCGACGGCGTCGACGTACTAGATCCCAACCGGCCTGCGGCGCAACCAGATTGACTAGCTTCAAAGCCAGTCGCGTCGGCGGAAATTGCGGTACAGAAACACGCAAATGCCGACCATCAGAGTCAACACCACCGGATAACCCCAGTGCATGTGCAATATCGGCAAGTTCTCGAAGTTCATGCCATATATCCCGGCGATCAAGGTGGGCACCGCCAGCATCGCGGCCCACGCAGAAATTTTGCGCATGTCGGTGTTCTGCTGCATCCCGACCTGTGCCAGCGCTGCCTGCACCAAAGACGTGAGCATTTCGTCGTAGCTGGTGATCTGGTCGGCGGCCTGCGTCTGGTGGTCACCGACGTCGCGAAGATAGCGACGTACTTCCTTGGAGATGATGTCTTTGTGCTCGCCCTGCATGCGCTGAAACGGCACCGATAGCGGGCTGACGCAGCGACGCAGTTCGACCACTTCGCGCTTGAGCAGATAGACCGGCTCCACATCGACTTTTCCGCCCGGTGTGAACGCCTTCACCTCGACGGTGTCGATGTCGGTTTCCATCAGGTTGGTCACCGCGAGGTACTGATCCACCACATAGTCGGAAATGGCATGCATGACCGCGAAAGGACCCAGCCGCAGATGCTCGGGATCAGAATCCATTCGCTTGCGCACTTCGGACAGGCCGCCGTGCTCGCCGTGCCGGACCGTGACGACGAAATCGTCTCCGACGAACACCATGATCTCGCCGGTCTCGACGATTTCCCGGGTATATTCCTGCGCGACATAGTTGACGGTCTTGAGGACAAGGAACAGGCTGTCGTCGTAGCGCTCCAGCTTTGGCCGCTGGTGAGCGACCACGGCATCCTCCGCGGCCAACCGGTGAATTCCGAAAAGGTCGGCGACCCGTTTCATCTGGTCGTCGGTGGGCTCGCACAGCCCGATCCAGACGAACGCTTCTTGCTCGGTCCGCTCAACCTCACGTACCTTGGCCACCGCGTCGACCGGGTTGTACTCACCGGTCAACCGGATGCCGTCAACGTAGACGCCGCAGTCCACCAGAACAGGGGCAGTCGGGGCAGCCGACGCGTCGTTGAATTCAGCGGACTTGGGTCGTGTGGCGGGGCGGAGTGCGGAAGGCAGCCCGGGAAACGATGGCATCGGGAACCTCCCGTCGCAGCGCACGTGTGAATCAGACCCCGGCCAATGCTACGCGCCCAACTGCAGCGCTCCCGCCAGCTGCCAGGACCGGGGGTACCCGGAGGAGGGGTGTGCGCTAGTTTCGACCCGACGCAATACCGGTCTCCGCAGGTACTTCACAAGGAGCGAATTGAAGTGAGCGCTAGTCCCCTGAAGGTCGCCGTCACCGGCGCCGCCGGCCAGATCGGCTACAGCCTGTTGTTCCGCCTGGCCAGCGGCTCTCTGCTGGGCGCCGGCCGCCCGATCGAGCTGCGTCTGCTTGAGATCGAGCCTGCCCTCAAGGCGCTCGAAGGCGTCGTGATGGAACTCGACGACGGTGCATTTCCGCTGCTGGCGGGCGTCGAGATCGGCGCTGATCCGAACAAGATTTTCGACGGCGTGAATTTGGCGCTGCTGGTGGGTGCGCGGCCGCGTGGCCCGGGCATGGAGCGCGGCGATCTGCTCGAGGCCAACGGCGCGATCTTCACCGCCCAGGGCAAAGCCCTCAACGACGTGGCCGCCGGCGACATCCGCATCGGGGTAACCGGCAACCCGGCCAACACCAACGCTTTGATCGCGCTGAACAATGCGCCCGACATCCCGGCGGAGCGGTTCTCCGCATTGACCCGCCTGGACCACAACCGCGCGATCTCACAGCTGGCTAAGAAGACTGGCGCTCCAGTCACCGACATCAAGAAGGTGACCATCTGGGGCAACCACTCGGCCACTCAATACCCCGACATTTTTCACGCCGAGATCAAGGGCAGAAACGCCGCCGAGGTCGTCGACGACCACGCCTGGATCGAAGACGACTTCATCCCCACCGTCGCCAAGCGCGGCGCGGCGATCATCGAAGCCCGCGGTGCCTCCTCGGCCGCCTCGGCTGCGTCGGCCACTATCGACGCCGCCCGCGACTGGCTGTCGGGCACCCCGGACGGCGACTGGGTGTCGATGGCGGTCGTCTCCGACGGTTCTTATGGGGTTCCTGAGGGTCTGATCTCCTCCTTCCCGGTCACTACGAAGGGCGGCGACTGGACGATTGTCGGCGGGCTGGAAATCGACGAGTTCTCCCGCGGTCGCATCGACAAGTCGACCGCGGAACTCGCTGACGAGCGGTCCGCGGTCACCGACCTCGGCCTGGTGTGAGGCCGTGGTGATCGCGAGCGCGGCGAAGCCGGGCGAAGCGGGTCGCCACCGTCGGCCCGTGGTGATCGCGAGCGCGGCGAAGCCGGGCGAAGCGGGTCGCCACCGTCGGCCCGTGGTGATCGCGAGCGCGGTGAAGCCGGGCGAAGCGGGTCGCCACCGTCGGCCCGTGGTGATCGCGAGCGCGGTGAAGCCGGGCGAAGCGGGTCGCCACCGTCGGCCCGTGGTGATCGCAAGCGCGGTCGGGCTACGAGTGAGCAGTCAGTACCCTGGAGCAAGTGTCGGAATTGCTTGATTCGAGACAGATTCGCGCCGAGCAGGGGGCCGTCACCGACGCCGAGATCTTCGAAGCACATCTGGGCGGCAAGCTTTCGGTAGGCCCGACGGCTCCGCTGGACACCCAGCGTGCGTTGTCGATCGCCTACACCCCGGGAGTGGCCCAGGTCAGCCGGGCGATCGCCGGCGATCACACGCTGGCTTCGCGCTACACGTGGTCGGGTCGGCTGGTGGCCGTCGTCAGCGATGGCAGTGCGGTCCTGGGCCTCGGTGACATCGGCCCAGCGGCGTCGCTGCCGGTGATGGAAGGCAAATGCGGTCTGTTCAAAGAATTCGCCGGGCTCGACGCAATTCCGATCGTGCTGGACACCAAGGATCCCGACGCGATCGTCGAAACCCTGGTGCGGCTGCGGCCGACCTTCGGAGCGGTGAATCTCGAGGACATCTCCGCGCCGCGCTGCTTCGAAATCGAACGCCGGCTGGTCGAAGCGCTGGACTGTCCGGTAATGCACGACGATCAGCACGGCACGGCGATCGTCGTGCTGGCTGCGCTGATGGGCGCGACCAAATTGCTCAAGCGGGACATGACCACGCTGCGGATCGTGATCTCCGGCGCCGGGGCCGCGGGCGTCGCCTGCGCCAATCTGCTGCACGCCACGGGCTGCGCAGATATCACCGTGCTCGACTCCCGCGGCATCCTGCACACCGGGCGCGACGACCTGAACAGCGTCAAAGCTGAGTTGACGCAGCGCACTAACCCGCGTGGACTTTCCGGCGGGATTGTGGAGGCGCTGCAGGGCGCCGACGTTTTCCTCGGTTTGTCCGGCGGGGTGGTGCCCGAGGAACTGATCGCGACGATGGCTTCGGAGGGCATTGTGTTCGCGCTGTCGAATCCCGATCCGGAGATCCATCCCGACGCTGCGGCCAGACACGCCGCCGTCGTCGCCACCGGGCGAAGCGACTTTCCCAACCAGATCAACAATGTATTGGCGTTTCCCGGGGTATTCCGCGGAGCCTTGGACGCCGGCGCGCATCGCATCACCCAGCCGATGCTGCTGGCGGCGGCTGAGGCCATCTTCTCTGTCGTCCGTGATGACCTGACGCCTGGACCGCGTCGTGCCCAGCCCGCTGGACCCGCGGGTCGAAAAAGCGGTCGCCGACGCGGTCGCGGCGGCCTCAGATACTGCAGGGTGACCGCCGGCAGGCTGACTGCGCTGGTGCTGGTAGCGGCGCTGGGACTAGCCGGGTGCGGTCCCAGCCGGCGCGACGTGCAAGAACTGGTGGTCGGGTCACGCCCAGATGCCGAGTTCGTGCTGCTGGCCAACATCTACGCCGGGGCGTTGCGGTCCTACGGTTTCGCGGCGCGCGTCGAAGCGGTCTCCGACCCGCTGACCGATCTGGACGTCGGGGCGGTGAACGTGATCCCCGCGCTCACCGGCACGGTCTTGCAATCCTTCGAGCCAGGCGCCACTGTGCGATCGGATCAGCAGGTCTACCGCGCCATGGTCGGCGCCCTACCGGAAGGGTTGGCGGCCGGTGACTACGCCACCGCCGCCGAGGACAAGCCGGCGCTGGCAGTGACCCAGTCGACGGCCGACGCATGGGGTGGCACCGATTTGAGCGTGCTGCCGCGACACTGCGACGGGCTGGTCCTGGGAAAGCGCGGCGGGGCATCGGAGCCCCAGGACCAACCCGTCGCCGTCAGTGACTGTCGGCTACCCGATGCCCGCCAGTTCGGCGGCGAGGGGGCACTGTTCGGGGCGCTGCAAGACGGACACGTGACGGTTGCCTGGACCTCGACCGCCGACCCGGGCGTCCCGGCCGGCGTCGTCCTGCTGGCCGACGGCAAACCCGCGTTGGTGCAGGCTCAGAACGTGGTGCCGTTGTACCGGCGCAACGAATTGAGCACTCGAGCGCTGCTGGCGATCAACGAGGTGGCCGGCGTGCTCGACACCGCAGCGCTGGTGGACATGCGCCGCGAGGTGTCCAGCGGCGCCGACGTGCCTACGGTGACCGAGGCCTGGCTCACCGAGCATCCACTCGGCCGTTAGACCTAGTGCGGGCCGGGCAGCAGCCGGTGTAACGCCGGAGCGAATATTCGCTGATAATTCGAAGCCGTCAGCCGCACGATGAGGTCCAGCACGCGCGCGTCCGGTCCGACCAACACCCGGGCTTTGTTCTTGCGCACCCCCTCCAGGATGATTTGCGCGGCACGCTGCGGCGTGGTGTAGGCCATCCGCTTGTCGAAGATCTTCGCCAGATGCTGCGCGTCGAGTCCCTCCGCTGCCGTGGCGTTGCGGGCGATCGCAGTCTTGATGCCGCCGGGATGCACCGTGGTCACCTTCACCGGGTGACCGGCCAGCGTCATCTCCTGCCGCAGCGCTTCAGTGAACCCCCGCACCGCGAACTTGGCCGAATTGTAGGCACCTTGTCCTGGCACGGCGAACAACCCGAACAGACTCGAGACGTTGACGATGTGCCCGTCGCCGGAGGCGATCAAGTGCGGCAGGAAGGCTTTGGTGCCGTTGACGACGCCCCAGAAGTCGACGTCCATCACTTTCTCGATGTCTTTGAAGTGGGTCACCTCAATGTCGCCGGTAAACGCGATGCCGGCGTTGTTGTAGATCTGGTTCACTTTGCCGAAGTAATCGTCGACGTTGTCGGCGTAGGCCAGGAACGCCTCGCGCTCGCTGACGTCGAGTCGGTCCGCCTTGACCGTCGCCCCGATCACTTTGAGCCGTTCTTCGGTGCGCGCCAGTCCGTCAGTGTCGACGTCACTGATCGCCACCTTTGCGCCGGAGCGGGCCAGTTCGATCGCCAACGCCTGACCGATCCCCGACCCGGCGCCGGTGATCACGGCAACCTTCCCGGCGAAGCCCTCCATGGACGCTCCTTGTTGCTTGGTTGCGTTGAGGCTAGCCGGTACCGGCGGTATCCCCGGCGTGCGGGTACGTCAGGCAAGCCACGCGTCATGGTCTGAACAACGAGAGCACCGCACCGCCGCCGGTGTGTCGCACCGGAAGCGCTGTTCGCGCCGTTGGACCGCGATTCACAAGCGAATGACAGAGATCCCCGGTTGTCCACCCGATTGGACAAGTAGTACGGTTCGTGATCGATTAGATTCGACTGACGGCCAGACAGTCCAACGGGTGGCTGTCCGGCGGGGAAGACGGTGGTTGGTGTGGGCCTCCGTTGGCCCGAGCGCCCTGAACCTTGGCCTTCGGGGATTGTGGAACACAAGGAGAGGTTGCTCGTGTCGTTGAGTTATTCGTCGATTCCTGTGGCGTTGCGGGAGCAGGTTCGGCGGCAGCCGGATGCGTTGGCGTACACGTTTGTCGATTATGAGTTGGATCCGGCGGGGTTTGTGGAGACGTTGACGTGGTCTCAGGTGCAGCGTCGGGTGCAGGTGTTGGCTGCGGAGTTGGCGGTTCATGCCTCACCGGGGGAGCGGGTGGCGATTTTGGCGCCGCAGGGGTTGGAGTACATCATCGGGTTTTTGGGTGCGCTGGAGGCGGGTTTGGTGGCGATTCCGCTGTCGCCGCCGGCTTTTGGTGCTCATGACGAGCGGGTGTCGTTGACGTTGCAGGACAGTTCGCCGGCGGTGATTTTGACGACGTCGGCGATGGTGGCCGATGTGGTGGGGTGTGTGCGCGGGTTGGCGGGTTCGCCGCCGGTGGTGGTGGAGGTTGATGCGCTTGATCTTGATGCGGCGCCGGTGGGGGTGGTTGCTGGGGTGGCGCAGACCAGGACGGCGTTGTTGCAGTACACCTCCGGTTCGACGCGGGCGCCGGCGGGGGTGGTGGTGACGCATAAGAATGTGATTGGCAATCTTGAGCAGGTCATTGGTGATTATTTTGAGAATATCGGTGGGGTGCCGCCGGCGGATCTGACGTTGTTGTCGTGGTTGCCGTTTTATCACGATATGGGTTTGCTGTTGGGGTTGACTGCGCCGGTGGTGTTGGGGTTGCATGCGGTGTTGACCAGTCCGATGGCGTTTTTGCAGAAGCCGGCCCGGTGGCTGCAGTTGATGGCTGAGCACACGCAGCCGTTTTCGGCGGCGCCGAACTTCGCTTTTGAGCTGGCCGCGCGGCGGACCGCGGATGCGGATTTGGCGGGGTTGGATTTGGGGCACATCCAAACCATTTTGAGTGGCAGTGAGCGGATCCATTCAGCGACGTTGCGTCGGTTCATCGACCGGTTCGCGGGGTTCAACTTGCCGCCGGGGTGTGTGCGCCCGTCTTATGGGCTGGCCGAGGCGACGGTGTATGTGGCGTCTTCGACTCCCGGGTGTGCGCCCTCGACGGTGCGGTTCAACTACGAGAAGCTCTCCGCTGGTCATGCCCAGGTGTGTGAGTCGGGGGCTGAGCTGGTCAGTTTGGGGGCTCCGCGCGCGTGCACGCTGCGCATCGTGGATCCAGAGACCGGTTTGGAAAAGCAGGCCGGTCAAGTCGGTGAGATCTGGGTGCACGGCGATAACGTGGCCAGCGGCTATTGGCGTAACCCGCAGTTGACCGAGCGCATCTTTGGTGGGGAGATCGTTGACCCCTCGGCGGGCACGCCGGGTGCGCCGTGGCTGCGCACCGGGGATTTAGGCGTTTTGCACGACGGGGCGTTGTTCATCATCGGGCGCATCAAGGATCTGCTGATCGTGGACGGGCGCAACCACTACCCCGATGACATCGAGGCCACCATTCAAGAGATCACCGGCGGGCGGGTGGCGGCGATCTCGGTGCCCAACGAGCGCAGCGAGCAGCTCGTGGCGATCGTGGAACTCAAAAAGCGGGGCAACTCCGATCACGAGGTCCAAGACCGGCTGCACACCGTCAAGCGCGAAGTGACCTCGGCGATCTCGCGATCCCACGGCTTGCGCGTCGCCGACCTGGTGCTGGTGCCCCCTGGCTCGCTGCCCATCACCACCAGCGGAAAAGTCCGCCGTTCCGCATGCGCCGAGCGCTACCGTCAAGACGAGTTCACCCGACTGGATATCCCGGCGTGAAATCTTTCGGCGAAGCTGAACCGCAACATTGGCCGGCTGATCGCCTGGTCACAAACAACGGCCGCAGCCCAAACATCGGTCACTTTGAGGCGTGGCCGATCTGGGCGTCGGGTCACCTGACGTGGCCGCCGGCCTGCCACCTACCACTGGCGGGGGGATTTCGTTCCCGTCCAGAGTCGACGCCTTCGCGACGCGGAATTTTCCGAGATCGCGTCGGATCAATGAAATCTGAAGTAAGGGACGGTTCGGAAGTATGACGTCGGTCAGTGATCGCGGGGCATCAGCTGAATCTATTCAGCACCACTATGATGTCGGTAACATTTTTTACTCGTTCTGGTTAGACGAGTCGATGACGTATTCATGCGCCTTATGGCAGAACGGCGATGACAGTCTTTCGGCGGCGCAGACGCGGAAGATTGATTACCTGATTTCTCTGTTCGGCACCGGTGGGTGGGAAAGGGTGCTCGACATCGGCTGCGGGTGGGGGTCCGCAATGCGCCGATTGGTTGACGAATACGGGGTCAAACACGTCACGGGTTTGACGCTGAGCGAAGCGCAGGCTCGGCGGATCAACGAATTCTCAGATTCTCGCCTGGAAGTTCGCATTCAGGACTGGGCCGACTTTGTTCCGGACGCGCCCTACGATGCAGCAATCAGCGTCGGAGCGATGGAGCATTTCGTCAAGTTCGGTTGGGAACGGTCGAAAAAGGTTGCAGGATATCGCCGATTCTTCGAGAAGTGTTATGAGTCCCTCAAGCCCGGGGCGCCGCTCTCGCTGCAGACAATCGGCAAGGGGAACGTCGCACTCGACGAGCAAGGTATTCAGGACACTATTTTCATAATGCAGCACATATTTCCCGAGTCAGATCCGCCGAGGCTTGCAGAGATAGTGCACGCCGCCGAGAAGCTTTTCGAAGTCAGAACGGTGGTCAATCACCGGGAACACTATGCACGCACCTGCAAAGCCTGGCTCGAACGGCTGCGGGCGAACAGGGCTGATGCGGCCGCAGCAACCGGCCCAGAGAAGGTTGAGATCTACGAAAGATACCTCGAGGCTTCGATACGGCAGTTCCAGCTCGGACACGCAAACCTTTACCGGCTCTCATTCGTCCGGGTGTAACGCCGGACTCGACACCATACAAGCCTTGCATTCGCGAGCTGACAATTGGCTGCCGAAAAGGCGAGATTACAGGAGAGGGTTGCAAGTGCCACTGAGTTCAGGGGCTTACTCATCGGTTCCCGCCGCGTTACGTGAACAAGCCCGGCAGCAGCCGGACGCGTTGGCCTACACGTTCATCGACTACGACGTCGACCCCGCAGGAGTCGCCTACGACCTGACGTATTCACAAGTGCATCAGCGCGCCCAGGTGGTCGCAGCGGAACTGGCGGCGTCCGGATCGCCGGGTGATCGCGCAGCGATCCTTGCTCCACAGGGCCTTGAGTACGTCGTGGCAGTCCTCGGTGCAATGGCTGCCGGCTTCGTCGCGGTGCCGTTGTCCGTACCGATGGTCGGCCTTCACGACGAACGGGTCTCGGCGGCGTTGAAGGACAGCTCGCCCGCCGCAATCTTGACGACATCAGCGGTCGTCGACGCCGTCGATCCGTATGCTCGGGCGCTTGCCGGCCGTCAGCCGACGGTCATCGAGATCGACGCACTTGACCTGTATTCGCCGCCGGCATTCCAGCCCAGCGACGACCCGCAGACCAAATCGGCGATGCTGCAGTACACCTCCGGTTCTACTCGTTCGCCGGCGGGCGTCGTGGTGACGCACAAGAACATCATGACGAACCTCGGCCAGATCATGGACGACTATTTCGAGGACCGAGGCGGGGATCCGCCCAAGGACGCCACGCTGGTGTCGTGGCTGCCGTTCTTTCACGATATGGGCCTGATGTTCGGCATCTTCATTCCGGCCAGGTTCGGACGCCGTTCGATTCTGACCAGCCCGATATCTTTCCTGCAGAATCCCGCCCGGTGGATGCACATGGTGGCCCGCGGTACCAACACGGTCACGCCCGCCCCCAATTTCGCCTACCAACTGACTGCGCGACGCGCGTCCGACGCTGACTTGACGGGGCTCGACTTGAGCAACGTGCATACCTTCATCAGCGGTGCCGAACGAGTGCATCCGCCGACGGTCAGGCTGTTTCTCGAGCGGTTTTCCCACTACAACCTTCCTGTCGGTGCGCTGCGAGCGGCATACGGGCTCGCCGAAGCGACGGTATATGTGACGACGTCGAACCCGGGGCGACCCGCGCCAATCGTCCGCTTCGACTACGAGAAGCTGTCCGCGGGCCACGCGAAGCGCTGTGGCGACGACCAGTCCGGCTCTGATCTGGTCAGCCACGGCACACCGCGCGCATGCACGGTGCGGATCGTCGATCCTGAGACGCGCATCGAGAATCCGGCCGACCGGGTGGGGGAAATCTGGGTGCACGGCGACAATGTCGCGGCAGGCTATTGGCGAAATCCGCAACTGTCGGAACAGACCTTCAGCGGACGGCTGGTCGACCCGTCGCCCGGCACGCCGCAGAGCCCTTGGCTGCGGACCGGGGATCTGGGCGTCATATCCGACGGCGAGCTTTTCATCGTGGGCCGCATCAAAGATGTGCTGATCGTCGATGGGCGTAACCACTATCCCGACGACATCGAGGTGACTATCGCGTCGATAACAAAGGGCCGTGTCGCCGCGATCGCCGTAGCGAACGAAGCCAGTGAGGAGCTGGTCACGGTCGTCGAGCTCAAGAATCGGGGTGAGTCTGCCGCAGATTTCCTGAAGAAGCTGCACAACGTCAGACGCGAAGTGACATCCGCGGTTTCGAAGTCCTACGGCGTGCGGCTGGCTGATCTGGTGGCGGTGGCGCCCGGCTCGATTCCGATCACGACCAGCGGCAAGGTTCGCCGCTCGTCATGCGCCGAACTTTATCGCCAGGGCGGGTTCACCCGACTGGACGTCTCGGCATGAAGTCTTTCGACGAGGCTTATCTGCGGGACTGGCTCGTCGATTACCTGATCACGAACGTCGGCTCGGAGCCCGGCGAGATTGGCCCTGAGTCATCGTTTTCGGATTTAGGGTTGGGCTCACGTGATGCGGTGGTACTGTCCGGCGAACTTGCCAATTTGGTGGGCCGCGCAGTGTCGCCGGTGGAGTTCTGGCAACACCCTACGATCAATGGTCTCGTCGAATACCTCACCACCCCTGAGGCTGAAAACCTCGTCAGCACAGAGGATTCAGCCGATCGAAGCTGGGTTGATGAACCGATCGCCGTCGTCGGCATCGGCTGCCGCTTCCCGGGTGACATCGATGGCCCGGAAGCCTTTTGGCAATTCCTTTCTGAGGGCAGATCCGCGGTGGGTGAGGTGCCGTCGGATCGGTGGGCGCCGTTCGATGGTGGCTCGGCTGAGGCGGCTGCCGCGTTGTCTGGCACCACGCGCTGGGGTTCGTTCCTGGCCGACATCGACGCCTTCGACGCGGAGTTCTTCGAGATTTCCCCAAGGGAAGCCGCCAAGATAGATCCTCAGCAGCGTCTGTTGTTGGAGGTGGCGTACGAGGCCTTGGAGCATGCCGGTATTCGGGTTGATTCGCTGCAGCGGAGCGAGACCGGCGTCTTCGCGGGGGCATGCGCGGGCGAGTACGGATATCTGGCCTCGAGCGATCTGAGCCAAGTGGACGCGTGGTCGGGCACGGGCGGCGCACTGAGCATCATCTCCAACCGCATCTCGTATTGCTTAGATCTGCGGGGGCCGTCGGTGACGGTCGATACGGCTTGTTCGTCGGCGCTGGTCGCAGTTCATCTGGGCTGTCAGAGCTTGCGGACGGGCGAATCCAACCTCGCCATCGCGGCGGGGGTCAACCTGCTGCTATCACCGGTCATCACTCGCAGCTTCGATCAGGCCGAGGCGATGTCGCCGACCGGCCAGTGTCATGTATTCGACGCGAGCGCCGATGGTTTCGTCCGTGGTGAGGGATGCGGGGCGGTGGTGCTCAAGCGACTCACCGATGCACTGCGGGACGGTAACCCGGTGTTGGCGGTGGTGCGAGGTTCGGCGGTCAATCAGGATGGCCGGTCCAACGGGCTGATGGCACCCAATCCGGCAGCGCAGATGGCCGTGCTGCGAGCCGCGTGTTCCAACGCCGGCGTGGCGCCGCGTGAGGTCGACTACGTGGAGGCTCACGCCACCGGCACGTTGCTTGGCGATCCCATCGAAGCCCGCGCGCTGGGAACGGTGCTGGGTCGCGCACGCCCCCAGAGCGCTCCACTGCTGATCGGCTCTGTCAAGTCCAGTTTGGGACATCTGGACGCGGCGGCCGGGATCGCGGGATTCATCAAGGCGGTGCTGGCGGTACAGCGCGGGCATATCCCGGGGAACCTGAATTTCCACACACCGAATCCGCACATCCCGTTCAAGGATCTGCACCTGAAAGTCGTCGCCGAGCACACGGAGTGGCCTGCGACGGGTCTGCCCCGCCGGGCCGGTGTCTCGTCGTTCGGTTTCGGTGGCACCAACGCGCATGTGGTGCTGGAGCAGTGCCCAGATCCGGTGCCTGTCGCGCCGGCGAAGCCGGGATGCGCCGGCGCGGTGACGACGCTGGTGGTCTCGGGGAAGACCGACGAGCGGGTGGCCTCGACGGCCGGCGCGCTGGCGCAGTGGATGGACGGCGCTGGGGCGGGCGTGGCGCTCGCCGAGGTAGCGCATACGTTGAATCATCACCGGGCCTGGCGCACGAAGTTCGCCACTGTGGCCGCTCTCAACCGTGAGCAGGCGGTGACCGGGTTGCGCGCGCTGGCCGGAGGCGATTACGCGCCGGGTGTCGTCACTCCCCATGAGGGACCGTGCCGGTCGGGGACGGTGCTTGTTTATCCCGGTCAGGGTTCGCAGTGGGCGGGAATGGGCCGGCGGTTGTTGGTCGATGAGCCGGCGTTCGCCGCCGCGGTAGCCGACCTTGAGCCGATTTTCGCTGAACAATCAGGATTTTCGCTGCGCCAGGTGTTGGAAGCCGGCGAGCCGCTGGATGCTGTCGACCGCATTCAGCCGGTCATGTTGGGAATACAGTTGGCGCTGACCGAACTGTGGCGCTTCTACGGGGTGCAGCCGGATGCGGTGATCGGGCATTCGACAGGGGAGGTGGCCGCGGCGGTCGTGGCTGGGGCGTTGAGTCCGGCTGACGGGTTGCGGGTGGTAGTCACCTGGTCCGGACTGATGTCCCGATCGTCCGGTCAGGGCGCGAGGGCGCTGCTGGGATCAGATGCCGACGTGGTCGTCGCGTCGAATTCTTCCATCGTCGATGATGTGCTGTCGGAGTTGCGGGCAGCGCTGGCCGATCTGGCGCCGCAGCCGTCGACCATCCCCGTCATCACAGCCACCGGAGCGGCGCCGTTGTTCGATGCTGATTACTGGGCGGCCAATCTGCGTAACCCGGTGCAATTCAGCCCGGCGGTGGCCGCTGCCGGCGCCGAATACGGCACTTTCGTCGAAGTCAGCCCTCATCCGACGCTGACCTACGCGATCAGCGACACGCTGGCCGAGGTTCATCACCACAGCATCGGAACCCTGGCGCGCGACACCAACGACACGCTCACCTTCCACACCAACCTCAACGCCACCCACACAGACCAGCCGCCGAACACCGACCATCCGCCAGAACCCCATCCGGTCATACCGACCGCCCCCTGGCACCACACCCGCCACTGGATCAGCTCGCCATCGGTCAGCTGCAGCAACGGACTGGTGCCCGCGAATCAGTACAACGGCGGGGTAGCGTGGCCCGACGACAAACCCGAAGTGGACACCGACACCACTGCCTGGCACCCTGCCCAACATTGGATCACCATCAAGGAACGGGTGGAGGCAGCAGTCTCTGCGCCCCGGTCCGGCACGCTACTCGGCGAGCACGTCGGGATCGCCACCACACCGCCGGTGCACCTGTGGCAAGCCTGGCTGAACCCCGAAACCAAGCCTTACCCAGGTTTCCACCGCATCCGCGGTGTCGAAGTAGTTCCGGCATCGGTGTTGTTACAGACACTTTCGACCGCTGCGGCCCAGTGCGGAGCGTCGGCGCTGTCCGACGTCCGATTCGAGTGTGCGATCGTTGTCGATAAGCCTCAAGCAATCCAAGTGGTCAGTGACGACGAGTTCATCACCGTGTCATCAGGTTCCGCGATGGACAGCCCCGCGCACGAGTGGATCACCCACGCCGGCGCCCGCATCTCTCACCGGCAAGACGAGTTGGACGTCACCTCCACCAGCGGCGATCAGGAAGTGGCCGGCTGCGGCACGGTGTCGCTGGACGAGTCGGCGGCCGAGCTGCAGCGGGCGTGGGGCATCGAGGGACAGCCGTTCGAATGGTCGATCAAGTCGTACCGGTCGGCGCCGGATGGCTTACATGTTGATGTTGACTTGCCGGAGGCATCGGTGGTCGCGCTGCTGGACGCCGCCGTTCACGTCGCTCGACTGGTAGATGCGGCCGACCCGCGGTTCATGCTTCCGGTCAGTGCCGAAAGTGTCCGATTCCGCGCTGAACTCGGCGATACCCACGGTTGCGTCGAGGTACATCAGCGCGACGCTCAGAGCGATGAAATCGTTGTCGACATTGTCGTCGCAGCGCCCGATGGCAGTACCTGCCTTGACATCCGTGGACTTCGCTACGTAGCTGTGGAGGCTTCGGGCGACGAATCGGCGACGCCGGCATGGTCGGAGATGCCAACGGAGAACCTGGTCGGCGAGCTCGAGATCAGGATGCAAGCCATAGTGGCCCGCGAACTCGGGATGGCGGCATCAGCAGTGGGCATGGACCGGCCGTTCCCGGAGCTGGGGCTTGATTCGATGATGGCGATGGCCGTCCTTCGAGACACCAAGCAGTTGGTGGGTTTCGACTTGTCGGCGACGATGTTGTGGGACAACCCGACCATTTCTTCGTTGGCAGACTACTTGGCGAATTTGCTTGCACAACAGCTAGAAGCGGATGAGGGATTGGAAGACGACGCGGTCGATACAACATTCGACCCTCGGGCCAGTCTGTTGGATGAGTTGTTCGACAGCGTCGAGTCGACCGCGGTCGTTGGTGAAAGCGGCAAGGAATGAGAACGACTTCGCCTAAGCTCACCCCGGTGGATCTGTCGCCATCCGGCATCGGTATAGGAGACACGAGTGCCTGGCAGCGATGACTCCGTCGTTGTCAACGGGATCAGAAAGACTTTCGGCGATGTTGTCGCGCTGCGCGACATCAGCTTTAAGGTCGCTCGTGGCGAGGTGCTCGGCTTGCTGGGCCCCAACGGGGCGGGCAAGACAACGATGGTGGACATTCTGTCGACGCTGACCCGGCCGGATCACGGCTACGCGGAGGTCGCCGGCCATGACGTCGCGACTGATGCGGCGGGGGTGCGGCGCTCGATCATGCTGACCGGTCAGCAGGTAGCCCTCGATGACATGCTCACCGGACGAGAAAATCTGGCGATGTTCGGTCGCCTGCAAGGGCTGAAGAAGTCGCGGGCGCGATCACGGGCCAAGGAGCTTCTGGATCAGTTCGATCTGGTCCACGCCGCGGAACGGGCCGTCAGCACCTATTCCGGTGGGATGCGCCGACGGATCGACATCGCCTGCGGATTGGTGGTCCTCCCCGAAGTGGCGTTCTTGGATGAACCCACGACAGGACTGGATCCCCGCAGCCGCCAGAGTATCTGGGAGTTGGTGGCCAGCTTCAAAAAGGCGGGAATTGCGACGCTGTTGACCACCCAGTACCTCGAAGAGGCCGACGCGCTCAGCGATCGCATCATCGTGATCGACCATGGAACGATCATCGCGGAAGGAACGGCGGACGAACTCAAGGAGCGCACCGGAGCGACTTTCTGCGAAATCGTTCCGCGCCACTTGACGGATCTGCCCGTGATGGCTCAGGCGCTCGGTTCGCTTCTGCCGGAAAAGAGCTGGGCGACACAAATCGCAGCCGACCGTCTCGCGATTCCCGCCCCCAACGGCCCGAGCACCTTGCTGGAGGCCCTGTATCTCTTGGACGAGGCGAACATCGAGTTGCTCGACATCGCATTGCGGCGGCCCTCGCTGGACGAGGTGTTTTTCGCGCTGACGGCCGAAGCCACCGAACACCCGACCACAACCCGCGTTGAACGCACTGACGAGGAGGATCACCGCACTTCTCCCGTTGGCCGCCACCGTAAGCGCGATGAGGACGCCTCGCCGACGCGCATCGATGCGGAAGTGCTTCCGTGACCGCTGGCGTGGTCGTGCGGCCCATGACACCCACCACGGCCGGGCGGCCCATGACATCCACCGTTCAGCAGTGGTGGGTGCTGACGGTTCGCCTGGTCACTCCTACGCTGCGCAATGGGGAAATGCTTACCCAGGTCGCTGCGTCGGTCATGTTCACGGCAGGTTTCTACATCCCGCTCAAAGACACCATGGGTCCTTTCACCCAGGGCATGAGCAGCTATGCGCAGTACCTGATGCCGCTGATCGCGATACAAGGGGTCGCGTTCGCCGGCGTATCGGCGGCGTTCAGATCAGCGACCGACTCGGTGCAGGGCATCAATCGGCGATTCAAATCGATGCCGATTGCCCTGCTGACACCGATGGCCTCACGCATGTCGGCCAGCCTGTACCGCTGCTTCATCGCGCTGGCGGTTTCGTTGGTATGCGGTTACGTCATCGGGTTCCGGTTCTACGGCGGTATGGCACAAACCGTGGAATTCTGCTTGGAGGTGCTGCTGATCGGCGCCGCGATGGGGTTGATCGGAGACCTGGTCGGTACTGCGAACGAAAACCCAGAAGCCACCATGCCGTTGATGATGCCGCCGCTGTTGATACTCGGTCTGTTGTCGGTCGGTCTGCAACCGTTCGAACGGTTCCCGTCGTGGATCCAGCCCTTCGTCAGGGATCAACCGGTATCCCAGTACGTCTACGCGCTGCGGGCGTTTGCCGGGGACAGCACGCCGGCGGTCGGTGCGGTGAGCTGGTCGGTGGTCATACCGGCAGTGGCTTGGCCGGCAGGCTTCATAGCGATCCTGACTCCGCTGCACGTTCTGGTTGCTGCTAGGCGGCGATGATGTCTGTTGTATCGGAGCACAAGACAGCCATCGCACTCGGTGGATTCGGTGATGTTCCTCTCGCGGTCAGGCGTGACGCTAACGAGAGCTCGCTTAGGCGGTTGTTTTCGAACACCTGGGTGCTCACCGCGCGGTTGCTTCGTCGTTGGAGCCGCGATCGAGCGACCGTGCTCGAGTCGCTCGTCATGCCGGTCGTGCTGCTGGCGACATTGAACATCGTGTTGGGAAACGTTGTCTCCCAACTCACCGGGCACAGCGCTCTTTATGGCAGCGTTCCGCTGATCGCGATGGTCGGCGCCATGTCCGGGTCGATGGTCGGCGGCAGCGGTCTCATGCGTGAACGCGCAGATGGACTGCTTTCCCGATTGTGGGTGCTGCCCGTGCACCGAGCATCGGGCCTGCTGTCCAGATTGGCGGCCGATGTGGTCCGGATTTTGGGAACCACCGGGGTCATTGTGTGCGCTGGCCTGGCGTTGGGCTTCCGATTCCGGCAGGGAATCATGGCATCGGTGGGTTGGCTGTTAATCCCTACCGCGTTCGGGGTGGCGTTCACGATGGTCGTCAGCACGATCGCGTTGTACGCGGCGAGCACGATCATGGTGGAGGCCACCGAAGTCATCTGGGGATTTTTGATGTTCTTTTCCACCGGTTTCGTGCCGCTGGGTCGGTATCCGCGGTGGGTTCAGCCAGTTGTTCAACATCAGCCGATGAGCTATGCCATCGAGGCGATGCGTGGACTGTCGCTCGGCGGTCCGGTTCTGGCGCCGACGGTCGCAGTACTGCTCTGGTCAGCAGGCATCGCTGCCGCGTGTGCGGTTCCCATGGCGGTCGGGTATCGAAGGGCCAGTATGCGGGGATGAACTCGTAGTCCTAGATAAAACCGGTGTTTGGTAGCCGCAGGGAGTTTGAAGATGTTCACATCGTCGGTCGTTCGCAAGCTGTCGCGTAGCGAGGAGATTTTCGCCGAGACAGAGAGTTTCCAGGGTCTTGCCGCACAGGTGAAGGGGCCGATGGACGTCGATGCTCTGTCGGCTGCCTTCGAGGCACTGCTGGAGGCGCATCCAGTGCTTTGTGGACACCTTGAGCGGGGCTCGGACGGGCGACACCAGATCGCCGTGGATGATCTACTCCACCCGGGTATTGATGTGGTGGAGACCGACGATTCGGGCGCTAGCCCTCCCATCCACTTCGATCAGAACGAGTCACTGGTCCATTTGCGGGTGACACTTCGTGATGGACAGACACATCCGACCCTTTACATCCATCACAGCCTCGCCGACGGTCACCACGGGTTCAGCCTCATCGAGGAATTGTTCTCTTATTACACCGATCTCATTCGCACCGGAAAAATCAATCCGGTCACGATCAAGCCCGCACCGACTTCACTGGAGGTAGTGCTTGCCGAACGGGCTATCCAAAAGCAGCAGCGGTCCGGCCTCGAGCGGTTCATGCCCGCGATGTTCGCCTACGACCTGCCGCCATCGCGGCGCGCCGCTACTGATGTCAAACCTGCGTCGCCGCTGCGTGTTCCGATGGCGGCCTGCCGGCTGAGCAAGCGCGAGACACATGATTTGATCGCGTTCAGTCGTGCGCATCAGCTCAGCTTGAACGGCGTGCTGTCTGCAATCATTCTTTTGGCGGAGTGGCGACTTCGGGGCAGGACGAACATACCGGTGCCCTATCTTTATCCGGTCGATTTGCGGTACGTTCTCTCACCTCCCGTATCTTCGACGGCATGCACCAACGCGCTCGGGATAGCCACCTATCTCGCCGAGATTGACCACACCACCGATGTGCTGGGCCTCGCCCGGGACATCGCCGAGACTTTTCGGGCCGACCTGTCCGAGGGGGTGATCCAGCAGTCGCTGCTTCACTTCAGCCCGCAATACGTCGGCAACCTACCGGGATTACCCGATATCGTCATGTTGACCGACAACGGTCCGATCGCCCCGGTGCGCACACCGCCGGAAGTCGAATTGACCGTCACGCACGGCGAGTTGTTCTTTGCCGTCAACGCGGGAATCGACATGTACATGAGCAGGATCGTCGGCGGGCAACTGGTGGTCGAGTATCACACTCATGCGCCGGCGCCGGAAAAGTCAATCGCGACAATACATTCGTTGCTCTCGATCGTCGCCGAGCATGCCGCTACCGGCGCCAGTTAACAGGTCCAAAGGCGTGATCATGACAGTGCACACCCATTTACCACCGAGATCCACCACGGACGCCGAATGCTGTCGGTTGTCCCATGCGGCAAGGAGCGGCAATGGCCGACATTGATACCAGGCAGTATTTGCTCGACCAGGCGCGTCGCCGATTAACGCCGACCCTCAACAACATTCCGGGCATGGGAACCGTCGAGAAGCGGCTACGCACTCGCGAGTGGAAACAAAAGGTGCTCGCCGAGCCGCCCGCTGCCAGCGGCCTCAAGCCGGTTGTGGGCAGTTCGGGCCTGCTCGTCGGTCACACCATCGGCGTGTTCCGTGGGGGACCCGACTTCGCGCTGCACCTGTATCGGACGTACGGGCCGGTATTTTTTTCTGCTGTGCCCTTCCTTGGGGGGATCAACGCCTTGGGGCCGGACGCCACCCAGGCCGTGTTCGCAAACAAGAACAAGGACTTCTCGCAGAACGGCTGGTACACGCTCATCGGTCCGTTCTTCAACCGTGGCCTAATGCTGCTGAACTTCGACGAGCACCGGTATCACCGGCGCATCATGCAGGAGGCGTTCACCCGCACCCGGCTGGCCGGCTACGTCGAGCACATCGACCGGGTGGTGACGGCGATTGTGGCAGACTGGCCCACCAACGATGCCCGGTTCCTCTTCCACCCGGCGACTAAAAAACTCACCCTCGACATCGCGTCAATGGTGTTCATGGGCCACCAACCAGGCGCCGACGATGAGCTGGTCACCAAAGTGAACAATGCCTTCACGACGACGACCCGCGCTGGCGGCGCGATCATCCGGTACCCCATCCCGCCGTTCAAATGGTGGCGTGGGCTGCGGGCCCGCAAGGTGCTCGAGGACTATTACACCGAGCGGGTCAAGGAGCGCCGCAACGCCGAGGGCACCGACATGCTCACCGTCCTGTGCCACGCCGAGGACGAGGACGGTAACCGCTTCACCGACGAGGACATCGTCAACCACATGATTTTTTTACTGATGGCCGCACATGACACCTCGACGACGGCGACCACCGCGATGGCCTATTACCTGGCCGCCCATCCGAAGTGGCAGGAACGTTGCCGCGACGAGTCGGCCCGCCTGGGTGACGCTCCGCTGAGCATCGAATCGCTGGAGAAGCTGGAGACCTTGGATCTGGTGATGAACGAGTCGCTGCGCCTGGTGGCCCCGTTGCCGTTCACTATGCGGCGGACCGTGCGCGACACCGACCTGATGGGCTACTTCGTGCCGGCTGGCACCGACGTGATGGTCTGGCCGTCGATGAACCACCGGCTGCCCGAGTTGTGGACCGAGCCGGACAAGTTCGATCCCGAGCGCTTCGCCGAACCCCGGGCCGAACACAAGCGCCACCGCTACGCCTACGCCCCGTTCGGCGGTGGCGCGCACAAATGCATCGGGATGGTGTTCGGGCAACTGGAAGTCAAAGCCATCATCCACCGGCTGCTGCGCCAATACCGCCTGGAGCTGGCCCAGCCGGGCTATCGGCCGCGCTGGGATTACGGAGGCATACCGATCCCGGTCGACGGCATGCCCATTGTGCTACGCCCGCTGAATTAGTGCACTCAGGTCGCGACCTCCGAGCAGAGATTGTTAAAGTGTCGAATGCTCGGGCCAGGTGGCCGACGAGCTACGGGGAGGATAGGAGAGCGTTAGTGGTCACGGTTCCGCGTCGCATCGAAGACGAAACCAGGAGTGCTCGGCTACGTCGCTGGGCGGATGAGTGCGGGCAGGTTGCGCGTGTGTTGGCGTCGCGGTCCGACGGTTTGAAGACTGGTCAGATCTACGACATCATCGGCACCCAGAACCTGTACGGCGAAGAGTCGCTGTTCATCAACTTCGGGTACTGGAAGAACAGTCCCACAACCCTGGATGAGGCGAGCAGCGACCTCGCCCGTCTGGTGGCACGGGGTGCCGACTTCAATGAGTCGGACGTCGTGGTGGACTGTGGTACCGGCTACGGCGACCAGGACATTCTTTGGGTCAAAGAATTCGGTGTAGAACACATCACCGGAGTCAACATCGCCGCCGAACAGATCGCGATCTCCGCCCACCGTGTCGAAGAAGCCGGGCTGGCCGACAGAATCCAGTACATCGAAGCGTCTGCCACCGACTTACCGTTCGAAGACGAGTCGTGCACCAAAGTTGTCGCACTGGAATCGGCTTTTCACTTTCCATCCCGCGTCGACTTCTTCTCCGAAGCGCTGCGGGTGCTGAAACCGGGTGGCCGGCTGGTGACGGCCGACATCGTTCCCAAACGGACATTTCTCAATCTGCGGTATCGCAGGCAGATTGAGCGGGTCGGCTGGCGCGGGGCGACGCCGAAAGCCGTTCGGAGGTCGGTGAACGTCGAGGCATATAAGGACCTGCTGCTCGACATCGGATTCGCCGAAGCCGAGACTCAATCGATCGCTCCCGACGTTTTCCGGCCGCTGGCCAAGTTCTTGTGGAAGAGATCTTTCGAGCCCGATATGAAGGGCATCAATCCGCTTCTGCGGTTGACCGTCAGGCCAGACAACTTCTGGTTACACGAAACGCATATCGATTACATCCTGGCGGTAGCGAAGAAGGCGTAAGAGACTCGTTGATCGAGCGACGTGTCGGACCCGCAGCCGCCCCCAGCGGTGCGGTCCATGCTTGAGGTAATCGACAAGGGATGTGAAAGCGAATCCCATCCCGTCGCGCTGCTTTTCGTCCACGGGGCCTGGCATGCCGCCTGGTGCTGGGATGAACACTTTCTCGACTTCTTCGCCGACAGGGGTTATCGCGCAGTGGCGTTGAGTGTTCGTGGCCATGGACGCAGCCCGACCTCGAAGCCGCTGCGCGCCTGTTCGCTCGCCGATTATGTGGAGGATGTCAGCTCGGTTGCCGGTACCCTGCCAAGCAGGCCGGTGGTCGTCGGCCACTCCCTCGGCGGCCTTTTCGTGCAGAAATACCTGGAGTCACAGGATGCTCCGGCCGCCGTTCTAATGGCGTCCATGCCTCCGCAGGGAAATCTCGGATCGACCCTGCGCTGGTTCAGGCGGCACCCGTGGCATATGACGAAAATTGTGACCACGGGCAAGTCAGTGGCTTATGTCAACACGCTCCAGCTGGCCCGCGAGCGTTTCTTCTCCGAGCAGATGCCCGACTCCGACGTCTTGAAGTACGTGGCGCGGTTCGGGGAAGAAAGTGCACGAATCGGTTTGGACGGTCTTGTGCTCAACCTGCCCCGCCCGAAACGGGTGACGACGCCACTGCTGGTGTTGGGAGCGCAGAATGACGGCGCGCACACCGCCGAAGAAGTCCGCGCAACGGCACGCGCATATCGCACCGAGGCAGAATTCTTCCCGAATATGGGTCATGACATGATGCTCGAGCCAGGATGGCCGGCGGTGGCTGAACGAATCCACACGTGGCTCGGCACACACGGCTTGTAAATTCGCGTCTCGGCGTGGCAACCAGAGCGTTGAGCGAAAACTTGGTGCGCAAGCGGCTTCACATAGGAGAAACAACATGACCGAGACGCCGAACTCCGTTACGGCCGATTCTGGTGCCTCCGGGCTCGTGCCGACCGTCGATGAGGCGTTTGCCGGCCTCGAGATGCCGCTGGTCGACGCAATGATGACACAGCGCGCAGTGCGGCGGGTCCGCCCGGACCCGGTCGATGACGCGGTGGTGTTGAAGTGCATCGAAGTGGCGCTGCGAGGTCCGACCAGTAGCAACGGGCAGAACTGGGAATTCATCGTGGTCAAGGACCGCCGCGTCAAAAAGAAGCTCGCCAAGCGTTACCGGCAGGGCTGGTCGCTTTACTACCGGACGGTGATCAGGCGGGTTGCTGCCCGCGACGAGAAAATGGCAAAGACAGCGCGTGCGGTGCAGTGGCAGGTCGACCACTTCACCGAGATCCCGGTCCTGGTGGTGGCATGCCTGCGCTTGGGCGCCCGCGAGGGGCGGGTGCCCTTTGTGCCGACGCCCCACGCGGTGGAGTCCGGACACTACGGGTCGATCTACCCGAGCGTGCAGAACCTGTTGCTTGCGGCCCGGGCCATGGGGCTGGGTGCGAGCCTGATCACCTTGCCGCTGTGGAGCGTCGCATCAGCGCGAAAGACTCTCAAGCTGCCGCACTCCGTAACGCCCTACTGCATCGTGCCACTCGGTTGGCCGCGCGGGCGCTACGGGCCCACGACGCGCAAACCGGTTGAGCAGGTGGTACACCTCGATGCGCACGGCAACCGGGCCTGGCTCAACACCTGACCGCTTCGGTGGTTCACAGCTTCTTGAGTCTGCGAAGGATTTTGACGAATGGGGCATTGGCCGCCAAACTCTTGCGCAGGCTCGGATTCAGTGGGCTGCCGTTGATGACGTTGAGGTATCGGAGCCCGTGGTCGCGCCATTCCGCTACTTGGTCGATGACTTCGTCGGGTGTTCCATTGAAAGTCAGTTCTTTCATGAGCGAAGCCGGAACTTTCGCGGTGTACGACAAGGCTGTCTGCTGGTCGATCGTTTGTGGCACCAAGTCATGCACGCCGGAGAATTCGGCTCCCAACGGATGCTGAACGCCGTGACGCGCCCAGGCGTCTGCCGGTGCGGCCAGCGCCGAGGATTTCATGATGACGGAGTCCAGCGCTTCGTCCACGTCGTCGCGATTTCGGCCGGCGACTAGGGCACGCTGTACGGCAGGGGTGATCGACATCGGGTCACGACCGGCGTCGGATGCCGCAGCGCATACGGCCTCGAGCGCGTGGGCGTAGTCGGTGGGGCGAGAGAGAACGAAGGGGACCCAGGCATCGGCATAGCATCCGGTGGCCCGCAGCATCCGCGGCCCGTGGGCTGCGATCCAGATTTCGGGCCACTTCCCACGGTATGGCGGAAGCGCGAACATGGCGTCGCGTAGGGGAAAGTATGGCGAGTCGCGCGAGACAGGTTCGCCGCCCGAATTCCACAATGTGCGGATTGTGGCGACGGCTTCTTCGAACTGTGCCACGGGTTTGATCCGCGTTACGCCGTAGGGTTCATTGCCTTCACGTTCCCCGACACCGATACCGAGGATGGCGCGGCCCCGAGTAAGCAGATGCAGAGTCGCGGCGGCCTGTGCCGTCACCGCTGGATGGCGGCGACTGGCGTCGGTGACGCCCACGCCGAGTCGCAGCCGGCGGAACCGGTTGCGGGCGCCGAGGTGTCCAAGCATCGTCCACGGTTCCAGGACGGCGTCGACCTGCGGCACGAGTCTTGCTGCAACCCCGAGATACTCAGGTGTCGCGATCGAGCGCGGTATGAATGCGTTCAGGTGGTCACCGACCCAGAACGAGTCGGCGCCCGTCGCGGCGGCAGTCAGGTAACTCGCCTGCGTCAAGACGGTCGGCAACAGCCGCGAGTTCACGATCCCATCGACGATGCCGAAACGAAATCCGCTCGAGCGCACCGATCTATTGCCGCTGGTTAGCATTGTCATGCTAACGACGGTAGTTCCGTTGTCAGCTCACAAGAATGACGTGAGCAGGTTCAGTGCCAGATCGGGGCCAAGCGTTGCCGCCGAGATCCGTTGTGGCACCGGACAACAGTGTGCTGAGGTCGGTGGTCAGTGTGGTCGGGTCCAGCGCCGAGAACAGCGTGCTCGGGTCGAAGGATCCGAACAGTGTGCTGGGGTCGAAGGTCCCGAGCATATCGGCGGGTGCGCCGGCGGTCGAGCCCAGTAGCCCGCCGGTGTCGGTGTAGAGGGCTTGGAGGTATGTGCTGGGTTCCAGGTATCCGAGTAAGCCGTTAGCGTCGGGTACGCCATCACCCTGCACCAGGTACTGGAAGCCCTGCGCCAGGTTCGGCAGCAGCTGCGCATAACTGTCGGTGTACCCGGAAAGCGGCTCCGCGCCCAAGTTGGGCAGCAGGAATTGGTTCGGGATGCCGGTGAGATCTTTAATCGCGCCGCCGATGAGGTCCGGGACGCTGTACAGGCTCGACGCCCCCCAGAAGGTGAAAGCACCCTCGGTGAGGAAATTGAAATCATAGTTGGTGTCGTAGGCGAGCAGCTCGCTGTTCAAGAGCAGGCTTGAGAGGTCCGGGAAGTGGATCGGGTCGGCCACCGGGCTTGCCGTCAGATTCTGCGCGATAGCTTCAGTGCCGAAGTTCGGGTCCAACGTGAAGTGCTGTCCGGACCAGATGACGTCTTGCCATCCCGGCCACGCCGCCGGAATTGATGACGCCTGTCGCAGCTGGTGGCTCCCGATGGTGTCCGCCAGGACGCTCGGATAGGTGTATCCGGCCTCCAGCTGGGACAGCGGTACGTGGAACCACTGTCCGAGGTAATCCGCGAAGCTGGCGCATTGGAACTCGCAATTTTGACGTCGGCCCCATCAATGCTCTCGGCCTGCAGCACCCCTGGAGTTGTTCGGTGATCGGCTCCTCGAACTGGAACGGGAAACAAGAAGTGGGCTAGCCCGTCCACCTGCGGCCAGTTGCCGTCGTCCCAACCCCAGGTGTTGCCGACGGATTCATAAAGGTAACTGCCGGTCCCGCCAAGGGCGTAGTAATCCTGCCCGTTGATGACTTCGACCCCACCGTTGTCCACCGTGGCGCCGGGCGGAATCCAGCCCGGCACCCCCCCGACCGAGCCGCCCGGTCCGAGGGCGAACGCTTCCTCTTGCGCGGCCAATGATTCGTAGTACGGAATGTTGACGATGTCAGCGAACAGGTTGTACGGAATGTTTTGCAGGCCGCCGAGGTCGATGCCGTTGGTGAGATTACCGAGGCTGGTCAGCTCAGCCGCGAGGCTGCTGGGGGCGCCACCCAGACGCACTAGCGAGGCTGGTCAAACCGGTGGCGTCGTTGATGGTAGTCAGGTCCGCCGTGATTTCGCTGAGGCTGGTGACCGGGGGCCCACCGGCAATGCCGCTGAGCAGCTCCGTCAAGGCTTCCTCGGCTGTGGAGGTCAGCCGCACCGGTTGGTCGGAAAGCCGGGGGAGATCGGCTGGCGACCCGACTCGGGGTGACCGCGACGAGGCTGGCCCCGGCAAGTGCCACACCCGCCATGACGTACGGACGCCCAGCAGCCTGCATGACGTGTCCCCCTGTTGCTCGTAACTCGGTACCGGGTCGAAGCTACCTTAAGAAAGCTTAAGCCGCGACTAAATCGCGGTGTGGAAAGTACTGTGAGTCGCCTGTAGGTGGATGCCACCGAAGCGCGGGCCCGTCAGAAACAGGGACGTGAGCAGGTCAGGGCCAGGTCGGGGCCAAGAGTTGCGCCAATCGGTCGCTGCACCGGACAACGGCTCGACGCGTCTACCGGGCCGTGACCCGGGTCGGCGGGTGCGCGCGCTGCGGCTCACCGCGATACCGCGACGGTTGGCCGTCGATCTTGCAGATGCGCCACATCAACCGCGCGACGGGGTTCATCAACCCCACGCCGTGGCAGAGCATCCGGACGTCGCCGAACATATCCCGCAGCGTCTGGCGTGAGTCGGGAGCGTCGAAAAACAACTCGTTGCGGACTGACCGCGGGATGTCGAACTCCTTGAAGAAGCTGCGCTTCGGCACGACGATCGCCTGGCACAGCGCCCGCATGATGATCGGCACGTACAGCGACAGCACGAACCGGCTCGGCCGCAGCAGATGCGGAACACGCTTACGCAGGTACTCGTGAGCAAACGACAAATGTCGGGCTTCCTCGGCGACGTGGATTGCCATCACATTCTCCAAAATGGGATGCAATGACCTGCCCTCGCGCAGCATGCTGCGCTGCAGATAGTCGATCGGCACCTCACCGGCCAGCACCCCGAAGAAGAATGTGCTCGGCAGCGGGCCGGCCCATATCGGGAACTGCACCGATAGCCAGCGCAGCCATCGCGGCGCACCCGGAACGTCGACCCCGATGCGGTTCACCATTTCCTGAAACATCAGGGAGTGGTTGCACTCCTCGATGGTTTCGTGCAGGCAGTAGCGGTATTCCGGTGAACCATTGGGCACCCAGAACGTGTATTGCATCAGGCCACGGATCAACAGGTTTTCCAGATGGATCGAAACTTTCCCGCCGTTGGCATGACGCCACATTCCGATCGCGATCTGCTTTTGTAGTGATTGCGCCTTGTACCAGGGATGACGCCCGAGGGGATCGGTTGCCGACAGCACCCAGCGCGGGTCGTCGCGGGTGACGGAAAACTCCGGCGCATCCCAATCGATGTCGGTGTATGGATCGAAATGCCGGCGCACGGAACTCGTGGAGAGGGTGGCAAGGGTCTCGGCGTACTGAGTGTCACCGCTGACGTCCAGGGTGGGTTTCCACCGCATCACCGTCCACACCCAAGCCAACGACATCAGGCCGAACACCATCAGCATCACACTCAGTACGCAGCAGATGGCGACCAATACCATCGGCATCCGAACCCCCTGCGAAGTCTGCGTCCACGCGCCCGCTGGGCACACGCGATCGGGAGTCTACCCAGTCGTAGCCGAACATTGGGGCAGAAGGCCTAATCGAGCGCTACGAGACGCTCAGCTGTTATTTCCTCCGGCGTCGGCGGATCGCGGCAGATAGGCGGTCCCACGGTTGACCAGTCACGAGGCGTTTCGACGGCAAGTCGTGCGGTAGCGTCTAGTGCTCATGGGCGCGCAGCAGTTCGACGTGGTCATCGTGGGTGCGGGGTTCGGTGGAATCGGTGCCGCGATCCAACTCAACCGGCTGGGCTATGACAACATCGTGATCGTCGACCGCGAAGACGATCTCGGTGGCACCTGGCACGTCAACCACTACCCCGGCCTGACCGTCGATGTGCCGTCGACCACGTATTCCTACTGGTTTGAGCCCAACCCGTACTGGTCGCATCTGTTCGCGCCGGGCGCCGAGCTGAAGCGCTACGCCGAGATGGTGGCCGACAAGTACGATGTGCGCCGCTACATGCGATTCAACACCACCGTGGACGGTGCCCGTTGGGACGACGAAGCGCAGATCTGGCGGGTGGCGCTTGCCGGTGGCGAAACGCTGGACGCCCAGTTTCTGATCGTTGCGACCGGGTTCTTGTCGCAGCCGCGCCTCCCGGACATCCCCGGTGTCGGCACGTTCGGTGGGCGCATCATTCACACCGCCGACTGGGATGACGCCTATTCGTTCACCGGACGTCGGGCGGCGGTCATCGGAACCGGGTCCACCGGCGTGCAGGTCATTCCGGAGTTGGCCAAGGACGTTGGTGAGCTGACCGTGTATCAGCGCACACCGATATGGGTGATGCCAAAGACCGACGTCAGGTTCTCGCCTGCGGTGCAAAGGCTTTTCGCCCGGGTGCCGGTCACGCAGCGCATCGTGCGGTGGTTCACCGACAACACCGTGGACTTTATGATGGTGATCGCGATGTGGAAGTTCCGGTACTTCAAGCGAGTCAACATGGCCGCGTCGGGTCTGTCCAAAATTCATCGGTTGCTATCCGTCCGCGATAGGGATCTGTGGCGCAAGATGAACCCGGACTACGACTTCGGTTGCAAACGGCCGACAGTATCGAATACCTATTACCGCGCGTTCACCAAACCTCACGTGCACCTGGAGACCAGTGGCATCGAGCGGATAGAACCCGACGGGATCGTCGCGCGCGACGGCACGAAGCGGTTCATCGACACGCTGGTCCTCGCGACCGGGTACGACGTCTGGGACGCCAATCTGCCGGCGATCGAGGTGATCGGCCGGGAAGGGCGGGACCTCGGAAAGTGGTGGCGGGAGACTTCGTTCCAGGCGTACGAGGGCGTCTCGGTGCCTTACTTCCCGAACTTCTTGACGATGGCCAGCCCGTACGCGTGGGTTGGTCTGTCGTGGTTCAACACGGTGGAATACCAGATGCGGCACATGAATCGGCTGTTCGGGGAACTGCAGCGGCGCGATGCCCGCACCTTCGAAGTCACCGAACAGGCCAACGCCCGCTTCCTCGACCGGATGACCAAGCTGCTCGGAGATTCCGTGTTCTACGGCGGCAGCTGCGCAACTTCGCGGTCGTACTGGTTCAACCACAGCGGGGAGGCGCCGCTTTTCCGGCCGACGTCAGCGCGTAGCGCAGTCAGGGAACAAAGCCGATTTCCGTTGTCGGATTACGCAATAGCCTGACGTCTGGCCGGAATGTGCTCGGCCGCTGCGCTTGGCGACCTCAGCCGAATGCCAGGTCGAGAATCTCCTGCTGTTCGACGGCGTGCACCTTCGACGAGCCCGACGACGGTGCCGACATGGCGCGGCGGGAGATTCGCTTGATCCCGGTGAGCCGCTCGGGCATGAGTTCAGGCAGCTCCAGGCCGAACCGGGGCCACGCGCCCTGGTTTGCCGGTTCCTCTTGGACCCAGAAGAACTCGGTGGCTGCCGGGTAGCGGTCCAAGGTTTCCTCGAGCCGCCGCTTCGGTACCGGAGCCAACTGCTCTATCCGCACGATCGCGACGTCGTCCCGGTTCTCCTTGGCTTTGCGGGCGACCAACTCATAGTAAATCTTGCCGCTGGTCAACACGATGCGTCTGACCGTGCCGCGATCACCGATGCCGTCGGCATAGGTCGGCTCTTCGAGCACCGATCGGAAGCCGAACTCGGTGAACTCTTTGATGTCGCTGACCGCAGCTTTGTTGCGCAGCATCGACTTCGGGGTGAACACGATCATCGGTCGCTGTACGCCGTCCAGGGCGTGCCGGCGCAGCAGGTGGAAGTAGTTCGCCGGCGTCGATGGCAGCGCGATCGTCATGGATCCTTCGGCCCACAACTGCAGAAACCGCTCGATGCGCCCGGAGGTGTGGTCAGGGCCCTGGCCTTCGTGGCCGTGCGGCAGCAGCAGCACCACATTGGACAACTGCCCCCACTTGGCCTCACCGGAACTGATGAACTCGTCGATGATGGACTGGGCGCCGTTGACGAAGTCGCCGAACTGCGCCTCCCACATCACCAGCGCGTCGGGGTTGCCGACGGTGTAGCCGTATTCGAAGCCCACCGCGGCGTATTCGGCCAGCGGTGAATCGTAGACCAGGAATTTGCCTCCGGTGGGGTTGCCGTCGGCGTCGGTGGTCAGCAGTTGCAGCGGGGTGAACTCCTGGCCGGTGTTGCGGTCGATGATCACCGAATGGCGCTGCGAAAAGGTGCCGCGTCGGGTGTCCTGCCCAGACAACCGAACTAATTTGCCATCGGCCACCAGCGAACCCAACGCCAGTAGTTCGCCGAACGCCCAGTCGATTTTGCCTTCATAGGCCATCTCCCGGCGCTTCTCCAGCACGGGCTTGACTCGCGGATGCACGGTGAACTCCTCCGGCGAGGCCAGGAAAGCGTCGCCGATGCGGGCCAGCAGCGCCTTGTCCACCGCGGTGGCGACCTTGGCCGGAATCATCTGGTCGGATTCCACCGATTTGCTCGCGTGCGCCGGATGCTTCTCGAGCTCGCGAATTTCGTTGAAGACGCGTTCCAGCTGGCCCTGGTAATCACGCAGTGCGTCCTCGGCTTCTTTCATCGAGATGTCGCCGCGGCCGATCAGAGCTTCGGTGTAGCTCTTGCGCACGCCGCGCTTGGTGTCGATGACGTCGTACATCGCCGGGTTGGTCATCGACGGGTCGTCACCCTCGTTGTGGCCACGTCGCCGGTAGCACAGCATGTCGATGATGACGTCCTTCTTGAACTGCTGCCGGAAGTCGACCGCCAGCCGCGCCACCCACTCGCAGGCCTCCGGATCGTCGCCGTTGACGTGAAAGATCGGCGCGCCGATCATTTTCGCGACATCGGTGCAGTACTCGCTGGACTTGGAGCACTCCGGTGAGGTGGTGAAGCCGATCTGGTTGTTGACGATGATGTGGATGGTGCCGCCGACGCGGTAGCCGGGCAGCAGGGCCAGGTTCAACGTCTCGGCCACCACGCCCTGTCCGGCGAAGGCGGCGTCGCCGTGCAGCATCATCGGGACCACCGAGAAGCCGCCCTCGCTGTCGCCCCTGTCGAGCAGATCCTGTTTCGCCCGGACCAGGCCCTCCAGCACCGGGTCGACGGCTTCCAGATGCGACGGGTTGGCGGTCAACGACACCTGAATGTCGTTGTCGCCGAACATCTGGATGTAGACGCCGGTCGCGCCTAGGTGATACTTGACGTCGCCGGAGCCGTGCGCCTGGGACAGATTCAAGTTGCCCTCGAATTCGCTGAAGATCTGCGAGTAGGGCTTGCCGACGATGTTGGCCAATACGTTGAGCCGCCCGCGGTGGGGCATCCCGATCACCACTTCGTCGAGACTGTGTTCGGCGCACTGGTCGATCGCGGCGTCCATCATCGGGATGACGCTCTCCGCGCCTTCCAGCGAGAACCGTTTCTGACCGACGTATTTGGTTTGCAGGAACGTCTCGAACGCTTCGGCGGCGTTAAGTTTGCTCAAGATGTACTTCTGCTGGGCCACCGTCGGCTTGTCGTGTTTGAGCTCGAGCCTGTTCTGCAACCACTCCTGCTGTTCGGGTTCGAGGATGTGGGTGTATTCCACCCCGACGTGGCGGCAGTACGCGTCGCGCAGCACCGAGAGCACGTCGCGCAGTTTCTTGTACTCCGCGCCGGCGAAGCCGTCGACTTTGAATTCCCGCTCCAGGTCCCACAGCGTCAGCCCGTGGGTGAGCACGTCGAGGTCGGGGTGGCTGCGAAACCTGCTGTTGTCCAGTTGCAGCGGGTCGATGTCGGCCATCAGATGACCGCGGTTGCGGTAGGCGGCGATCAGCTCGATCACTCGGGCGTTCTTGTCGACGATCGAGTCCGGATTGTCCGGGCGCCAGCGCACCGGCTCGTAGGGGACGCCGAGTTCACGGAAGGCCCCGTCCCAGAAATCGTCCGAAAGCATCATTTCGTGCACAGTGCGCAGGAAGTCACCGGACTCCGCGCCCTGGATGATGCGGTGGTCATAGGTCGACGTCAGCGTGATCAGCTTGCCGATGCCAAGTTCGGCAATACGTTCCTTGCTCGCGCCCTGGAACTCGGCCGGATATTCCATGGCGCCGACGCCGATGATCGCGCCTTGGCCGGCCATCAGCCGCGGCACCGAGTGCACGGTGCCGATCGTGCCGGGGTTGGTCAACGAGATCGTCACTCCGGCGAAGTCTTCGGCGGTGAGCTTGCCGTCGCGGGCGCGGCGGACGACGTCCTCGTAGGCAGCGACGAACTCCGCGAAGCGCATTCCCTCGGCGCGTTTGATACCGGCGACCACCAACGCGCGTTTGCCATCTTTGCCCTGCAAGTCGATGGCCAGACCCAGATTGGTGTGCGCCGGTGTGACAACGTTCGGCTTGCCGTCGACTTCGGCGAAGTGCCGGTTCATGTTCGGGAACTTCTTGACCGCCTGCACCAGCGCCCAGCCGATCAGGTGGGTGAAGGAGATCTTGCCGCCGCGGTTGCGCTTGAGTTGGTTGTTGATGACGGTCCGGTTGTCGATCAGCAGCTTGGCCGGCACGGCGCGCACGCTGGTGGCGGTCGGCACCGCCAGCGACACGGACATGTTCTTCACAACAGCGGCCGCAGCGCCGCGCAGCACCTGCAGTTCGTCGTCTTCGGCCAGCGCAGGAGCGGCCGGTTTGGCCGGTGCCGCCGGCGGGGCGGCGGCCGAGGCGGAAGTCGACGGCCGAGGCGCGGGAGCGGGGGCCGCTGCGGGAGCCGACTGCGTCGCGGTAGCGGGAGTGGGGGCCGGCGCCGGAGCGGCCGGCGCCGCCGTGGCGGGCTTGCCGTTGCCCGTCGCTGACCGGCTTTCGGCGGTGGATGGCCGATCGACCGCGTCGGGGTGGTAATCGACCAGGAACTCATGCCAGCTCGGGTCGACCGAGGACGGGTCGTCGCGGAACTTGTGATACATCTCCTCGACCAGCCATTCGTTTTGGCCGAAGGGTGAAGTTGTACTGCTCACGGCAGCTGCTCGCCTCGATTCCCTGTTGCACAAGCGAACGTCTTTGCCGCTTGCTTTCGTGGGCGCCCGGGTGTCGGCGCCTCATCTCACCTGCGCGGAAGTCGAAGACTCCGCCCCATAAAGGCTAACCTTTTGCCCGCAATCCGCCAGAGATGCGACGTCAAGCCTGCGGACCCCGCGCGCCGTCCAGGAGCGCTAACTGATGCGGTGCACCGTCGGCAGCAGGTGCAGCGCGACCGGCCAGCGCGCCGGCGGGTTGCCGAAAGCCCGACGGGTGTTTCGGACGAGCTTCTTGCCGGCGATCCGGTTACCGATCGCGCCGATAACGGCACCAATTCCGACCGGCAACAATTTGCCGACCAGCAGTGCGCTGCGTCGCAAGGTGAAGCGTCTGACGGCGCGCTTGAACAGCCGGGAATTGAGCTGCGTGATCGCCGGCATGGGCAGCGACGCCACGCCTTCAGTCAGCCACGCGCCGCTGGTGCGGCCCGGTCCGATCAGTTCGGCGACGGCGCGTTTGCTGTCGTCGCCGACCAGCACGGCCAACACCATGGCGCGGCGCTGTTCGCGGTGCTCGGCGGGGATGCCGTATACGTCGGCGACAGCCAGCACGAAGACCGCGGTGGCCTCCAGGAACACCACGGTCTCACCTGCGGCGGCGGACAGCGCGGCCAGTGTGCCGATGCCTGGGAACGCTGCGGTCGAACCTACTGCCGCGCCGCTGCCGGTGACTGCGGCCACGTAGCGCTTCTCCAGCTTGCGGACAATCTGCGCCGGGGCCGCACCCGGGTCGGCGCGGCGAAGACGCTCCACGTAGGCCTTGGCTGCCGGGCCTTGCACACGCGCGCTGCGCTCGATGACCTTCGCCAACGCCCGCGCCGATGCTTTCGGCCGACCCTGAGCACGACCGGTCAGTACGTCCGGTTCTGACCAAGTCCGTCGGCTCATCGCGCCTCCGTGTTGCATTGCCCGGCGACTTCTCGGGCCGGGAAGGACCCGCAGCTGCCGGGCGCTGATCGCCTGGCTTCAGGCTAGCGCCAGGCGACGATTTCCCGCGCCCGCAGCACCGCCGGTTACTCAATCTCTTGCTGGGTGGATTTGTTATCACCTGGACCGCCCCCGTAGCGTCTCAGCCGATACTTTCGCTGCGAAAGGATCGGTGGAACAGCATTCGATGCGCAGCCTCAGCGAGCCGGGCGGAGCCAACCGCGGACAGAACGGGATGCTCGCGAAGTGACGACGCCGGGTGTGGCGGCCGACCCCGGCGGCAACTTGAAAGTGGCGACACGCGGTGCGACGCGCCACCATCATGGGTAGCCGATCTGAGGTGGGGGAGATGACTACGGCGATGACTTCGGGGCGATCAGGCGGGCCAGTTCAACGCCTCGCCGCGTCATGGGACGGGCCCGGTTCGAACCCGTGGCGGGCGTTGTGGGCGATGATGGTCGGCTTCTTCATGATTTTGGTCGACTCCACGATCGTCGCGGTCGCCAATCCCAGCATCATGGCGAAGTTGAACACCGGTTACTCCACGGTCATCTGGGTGACCAGTGCTTATCTGCTGGCGTATGCGGTCCCGCTGCTGGTGGCAGGTCGGCTCGGTGACCGCTTCGGTCTGAAGAATCTCTATCTGGTTGGCCTGGCGGTGTTCACCGCCGCATCGCTCTGGTGCGGCTTGTCCGGCAGCATCGGCATGCTCATCTTGGCGCGTGTGGTGCAGGGGGTCGGCGCCGGCCTGCTCACGCCGCAGACCTTGTCGATGATCACCCGGATCTTCCCGCCGCAGCGCCGCGGTATGGCGATGAGCGTGTGGGGGGCTACCGCGGGCGTCGCCACCCTGGTCGGTCCGCTGGCCGGCGGTGTGCTGGTCGACGGGCTGGGCTGGGAATGGATCTTCATCATCAACGTGCCCATCGGCGTCGTCGGCCTGGCGCTGGCGGTGCTAATGGTCCCAGTGCTACCCACCCACGACCACCGGTTCGATCCGGTCGCCGTCGGCTTGTCCGGGGCGGCGATGTTTTCGATCGTCTTCGCATTGCAGGAAGGGCAGTCAGCGGGTTGGGCGCCCTGGATCTGGGCGGTGCTGGTCACCGGTGTGGGACTGGCAGCGGCGTTCGTCTTCTGGCAGTCGATCAACACCCGCGAGCCGCTGATCCCGTTGCAGATCTTCAGTGACCGGGCCTTCACGCTGTCCAGCCTGGGGGTGGCGGTCATCGGTTTCTCGACGACGGCCATGGTGCTGCCGCTGATGTTCTATGCGCAGGCAGTGTGCGGATTGTCCCCGACCCGCTCGGCGTTGCTGATGGCACCGATGGCGATCATCAGCGGTGCGCTGGCCCCAGTCGCCGGCAACATAGTCGACAAGTACCACCCCGGCCCACCGATCGGTTTCGGCTTCTCGATGCTGGCGATCGCGCTGACCTGGCTGTCGATCGAGATGACTCCGGTCACCCCGATCTGGCGGCTGGTGTTGCCGCTGATCGCCATGGGCGCCGGCAACGCGTTCATCTGGGCGCCGCTGGCGGCGACCGCGACCAGGAACCTGCCGGCGCATCTGGCCGGTGCCAGCTCCGGGGTGTACAACGCGACGCGGCAGGTCGGTGCGGTGCTGGGCAGCGCCGGCATGGCGGCGTTCATGACATCACGCATCACCGCCGAGATGCCGCGCTCCGGTGGGCGGCCGAAGGGCGGCGGCGGTGCGCTGTTGCGGTTGCCTGAGTTCCTCCGGGAGCCGTTCTCGGCCGCGATGTCGCAGTCGATGCTGCTGCCGGCGTTCGTCGCGCTCTTTGGTGTAGCCGCGGCGCTGTGGATGGTCGGTTTCGTCGCATGGCTGGTAGCCGGTTACGACCGCCGAACCGGCCGGGCTGACCGCCATCAAGCCGGGTCACCGGCGGGTGCTGCGGACCGAACCGAGCGCATCCCCGCCCTTCACGGCGCCGGCTACTTCGGTGAAGATGACGAAGACGACGAAGACGACGATGCCTATGTCGAATTCACGTTGACGCGGGAACCGCAGAGCCGCGAAGCGTTGGCCCGCCCGCCGGAACCGCACCCACGCTACGATTCCGGTGACAGACTGGCGCGACGCGACGACGACACCGAGCCGCTGGGCTCCCGCGCTGGACACCCGCCCGCCGACGTGAGGCGCCGTGATTCAGTCAACTCAGCAACCAACGTGTTCGACGAGCCCGTCGAGGGTCCGAACGGCGATGCAATCGGATTTGCGCACAACGATGGCGCCGATCGCGGGCACCGCTCCGTGCTGAACGGCGAACGGGACACCCTCGCGGGGGAAGCGCAGTCGCCGGTCGACGATCGCAGCTTCGAAGAGCTCAGCTTCGAGGAGTTGTGGTCGGGCAGCTCGGCGCGCCGCTATTCGACGGACGATCTGCCGCCTCCGCATCGGCACTATCAGACCGAGCCCGACGAGTCAGCCAGCTACGGCCGGCATTCCTTCCCGGATTGACTTGGGCGTTGCTCGCTACGGCTCGCCGGGTGAAGGCAGCGCCAGAAACGCGCCCAACTCGACCAGGCTCACCGGCGTGGCGGGCAGATATTGGGTCAGCAACGGCGACCGCACGATCACCGCGGCGTACTGCGCCCGGCTGACGGCTACGTTCAGCCGATTCCTGTTCAGCAGAAACGACATTCCGCGCGGCACCTCGTCGATTGAGGAGGCCGTCATGGAAATGAAGACCACCGGTGCTTCTGCACCCTGAAATTTGTCGACTGTGCCGACTCGTACCGCGTCGAGTCCAGCAGCGGTCAGCGCCTGACGCAGCAACACCACTTGAGCGTTGTACGGCGCCAACACCAGCATGTCTTTGGCGTCCAGCGGCCGGGTGCCGTGCTCGTCGGTCCACGACGAGCCGAGTAGCCGCTCGATCTGGTCGACGATGGCGTCAGCTTCCTCAGAGCTGGCGGTCGCGTTGCCTTGATGGTCGACTCCAACCACCCGCACGCCGGGCGGATACCCGTCGAGGCGTCGCGCGGTGGTGCGTTCGGTGTTAGACAGCAAGCGACCCTCGTAAGACAGCCGGGACACGGCGGCGCAGACCTCCGGACGCATTCGGTAAGAGCGATCCAGGAAGTAGCCGAGCTCAGCGGGCAGTGTGCGTTGACCGTCGAGCAGCCAGCCCAGCGCCGAGGTATCGACCGGCTCGGGATGGGTACCCTGACTGACCTGCGGCAGCTGCTGCGGATCGCCGAGCAACAGCAGGTTCGCCGCGGCGGGTGCGACGGCGATGGTGTTGGCGAGACAGAATTGGCCAGCCTCGTCGATCACCAACAGATCCAGGCTGCCCGGCGGTACGCGGGTGTTGTTGGCGAAGTCCCAGGCGGTGCCACCGATCACGCAGCCCGGGGTGCCGCTGATGAAATCGGGATACTCGGCCTCACTTATCCGCTGCCAGGGCCGGCCGCTGTCATCGGACGACTTCTTCGCCACGCGCAATGGGTCCACCCCGGTGGTGATCACACAGCGCAACAAGTTCTCCACCACCGCATGCGACTGCGCCACGACACCGATCCGCCACTGGTGCTCCGCGACGAGGCGAGCGATGACCTGCGCAGCGGTGTACGTCTTGCCCGTCCCTGGCGGTCCGTGCACCGCCAAATACGACGCATCCAGGTCCAGCAGCGCCGCGGTGATGCTGACGGCGGTATCGGCGTCGCGCGGAAGCGCGCCGCCGCTGCGGGTTCGGGGTTCCCGGCGCAGAAGCACGTCGATGACCGCCGTGCGCGGGAGCTGCGGCAACGCGACCGCGACATCAGCGGCGGTCGACTCGATCGATTCCCGTTGCTTCGTCGTCGGAATCGGCGGCCCCGGGGTCAGCGCAAACGGCAGCTGGTCAAACGTGTGGTCGCAGTCAATGGCCCGCTCCAAAATCTGCACATCGGTGGGCGCCGTCCGGTCGTCGACTGCGACGATCTCGGCGCGGCCGGCCGCCCGACGATCTGGGTCGGCGTTGATCGCCGCCGGGGCCGGGGGTTCGTAGAGTGCAAAAACGGCGGGCTTGAGCTCGCCGCGTGCCAAGCCACCGGTCAGCCGGAGCCGTCGTTGTGGCTTGCGGGTGCGCGGCGGCTGACACCAGTCGACGGCCACCTTCGCCTCATCGACCATGAAAACGTCTGCGCTGTCAGCCCATTCGTCAGTGGGGAAGTTCAATCGATCGAAGTGCGCCCACCAGAACGGCTTGTCCTCACGCCGGTAGTAGCCCCGTGCCGCCGCCACCAGTGCCACTGCTGCCTGCTCGGGACTGCGGTCACCGGCGGCGTCACCGGAATATTCAGCCAACCGCACCGCGACCGCGTCGTGCTGCTCGACGTCACCGCCGTCGGAAACCGGTTGAGCGCCGAGCGGGGTGATCCCGACTTCGAAGGCTCGCAACAAAAGCCAGTCCCGCAGCGCGCGGGTGGACCGGCAGTCGTAGTGGTTGTAGTCTTCGATCTCTTTGAGAACTGTCGCGGCTTCGTCGGCGCGGCCGTCGGCACGCAGCTCGCAGAACCGGGCATACTGGTTGATCGATTCCGCCGCGGTGGTCACCTCACCTGAACGCAGCTCCGCGCCCATGAACAGTGGTTCGAGCGCCTTCAGGCTGAAGGACTCAGCCCCCACCCGAATGCTCTTTCGCACAATGGGATACAGGTCGACCAGCGTTCCGCTGCGCAGCAGATCGTCCACCTCGTCCTCGCCGACGCCGTGTCGCCCGGCGAGCCGCAACAGTGCGGTCTTCTCGTACGGTGCGTAGTGGTAGATGTGCATGTCGGGGTGGCGTTTGCGGCGCTTGGCGACCAGCGCCAGGAACCGCACGAACGCCTCGCGTTCGTCGGCGCGGCTGTGCGCCCACAGCGGGCAGAAGCCGGCTGGCGCTGCCGCGAGCACGCCGAACAGATACTCCAAACCCCACTGCGTGCCGTTGTCGGTCCACAACGGGTCGCCTTCGAAGTCGAAGAACAGGTCGCCATCGCTGGGATTGGGCAGCAGGGCCAGCGGCTGCGGATCGGCGATATCAAACTGCGGAGTACCCGTATTGCGTTGCAGCACAAGCAATCTGGCTAAGGCGGTCAGCTTGTCAAGCGCGCGCGGCGTGAGGTCAGGCACCGGGGCGATGCGTTCGGCCAGTTCGGCGACGGTGCTGACGCCGGCATCTTGCAGCTTGACGCGCTGAGAAATCCGCATACCCGCGACCAGCAGCACGTCGTCGGCGGCGCGCAGCTGCTCTTCACATTGCGCGCAGCGGAAGCAGGCGCGTACCTGTTCGTCCTGCCACCGCGCCGGCACACCGCCGGCGTGGTGACCGTCGAGGAGTTGTTGCAGCCTGGCCCGCTGCGAGCGGTAGACCGGAATCAACTCCTCGACCTGATAGCGCGCGACGGCGCCGTCGCCCAGGATCAGCTGGGCCTCCGGCGCGATCGGAACGCCCGTTGCGGCGAGGGTGTCGGCGTAGGCGGCCAGTTGCAGCAGCGCGGTGACCTTGGCCGAGCGCGCCAACTTGGTGTCGGTGACCTCATAGCCTCCATCGACACGGATGAGGAAGTCGGCGAACCCGACGAAGCGGCCGTCGAACATCGCGGCTTGGTACACCACTGGGGCGCCGTCGGCGATCGCCTGCCGTGTCGCGTTCGCGGCCGCGGTGAGTCCGGCGATGGTGTACGACGGGCGACCAATTGTGCGGACCGCGCCGACGTCCGCCCGCAGTTGGTCGAGGCGGCGGCGCTCATGGTCGGCGCCGAGTGCGGCGGTCCGTGCCAGCAGGTCGTCCTCGGCGTCGACGGCAGGACCCCAGCCCAGCCGCGAGTCGAACTGCCGCAACAAGGCGTATTCGCACTTCGAGGCGGCCGCCAGATCGGACGCGCTGTAGACGACGGTGTCGCCGATGACCAACACAGCAGCAACTGTAAGGCCGGGCACCGACAGGATCGGGCCGTACCGACGAAGTCCGCCGGCGCCGTCAGTCGGTGTTGCCGATGAGCTCCACGCCGTCGCCGTTCCAGTGGAACTTCACGACGCTAACCAGCCCGAGACCCGTCGCGTAGGACAACGCCACCGTGTCTCCGGTGCACTGCGCCGGGTCGATCCCGTTGAAACCCGAGGTGTCGGGCGTGCCCTGCGGAATGTACTTACCGAGGTGGAACATCACCGCGCGGGTGTTGGGGTTTTCGCCGTTCGTGTTCGCCTTGACGATCACCGCCGACAACTGTGCGCATTCGTTGAAGTTACCGGCCAGCGGTTCCGGGTTCCAGGGCTGCTGGCTGCGCGGGTCGCGAGGCAGTTCCGAGACTGCCCGGGCGATCGCCGGAGCGGCGAGGTCGGTGGCGCACGGGTCGGCCGGCGGTGGGGTGTTCGCCGACGGCGGGGCGACCGTCGGGGGCGGGGCCACCTTGCTGGCGACGACGGGCGGGCGCGTCGGGCTGGCCTGCGGAGTCTTGGCTACCGTCGAATCACCTGACCCGCAGCCCGCTGAGACCGCGGCCACCGATGCGGCGACAGCCACTCCGGTCAACGTTCTAACCCGCCAGGATAGCCACCACACATCGCGCACCGTACCGGCAACGAGTCCGAGGGTGTGGCAGGCGTGGCCGTGCGCAAGGCAACCGCCGTGCTCGGCACTAAACTTCTCCTTCTGATGACCGCCTCGGAAGATTCCACGCCGATGTCCCACGCGACCTTCGCCGACCTGCAGCTTCACCCACAGGTTGTGCGCGCGGTCGCCGACGTCGGCTACGAGTCGCCGTCAGCGATTCAGGCGGCGACGATCCCGGCGCTGGTAGCCGGTTCTGACGTGGTGGGGCTGGCCCAGACCGGCACCGGGAAGACAGCGGCGTTCGCCCTGCCGATTCTGTCCAAGATCGACCCGAACAGCACCGTCACCCAGGCGTTGGTGCTCGCGCCGACTCGCGAGCTGGCTTTGCAGGTGGCTGAGGCGTTCAGCCGCTACGGCACCCATCTGCCCAAGATCAACGTACTGCCGATCTATGGTGGGTCGTCCTACAGCGTGCAACTGGCCGGTCTCAAGCGCGGCGCTCAGGTGGTGGTCGGCACCCCGGGCCGCGTCATCGATCACCTGGAACGCGGCACCCTCGACTTGTCTCGCGTCGACTACCTGGTGCTCGACGAGGCCGACGAAATGCTGAGCATGGGCTTCGCCGAAGAAGTAGAGCGGATCCTGTCCGAGACACCGGAGTACAAGCAGGTCGCGTTGTTTTCGGCGACCATGCCTCCAGCGATCCGCAAGATCACCGCCAAATATCTGCATGACCCGCTCGAAGTCACCTCCGAAACGGAAACCGCCACTTCGGAAAACACTTCTCAGCGCTACATCCAGGTTGCCGGCCCCCGCAAGATGGACGCCCTGACCCGGGTGCTTGAGGTCGAGCCGTTCGAGGCGATGATCGTTTTCGTCCGCACGAAGCAGGCCACCGAGGAAGTCGCCGAAAGACTGCGCGCGCGAGGGTTTTCCGCGGCCGCCATCAACGGGGACATGCCGCAGGCCCAACGGGAACGGACCATAGCAGCGTTGCGTGACGGCAGCATCGACATTTTGGTCGCCACCGATGTGGCCGCGCGCGGCCTAGACGTCGAGCGGATCTCGCATGTGCTCAATTACGACATCCCACACGACACTGAGTCCTATGTGCACCGGATCGGGCGCACCGGGCGGGCCGGGCGGTCGGGCGCCGCGCTGCTATTCGTCTCGCCGCGAGAACGCCACCTGCTCAAGTCGATCGAGAAAGCCACCCGCCGAAAGCTCACCGAGGCGCAACTGCCCAGCGTAGAAGACGTCAACGCCCAACGGGTGGCCAAGTTCGCCGATTCCATTACCGACGCCCTGGGCTCGCCGGGATTCGAACTGTTCCGCCGCCTTGTCGAAGATTACGAACGTGATCATGACGTGCCGGTAGCGGATATCGCGGCGGCGTTGGCGGTGCAATCCCGTGACGGCGAGGCGTTCCTGATGGCACCCGAGCCCCCGCCTGAGCGACGCAGCGAACGCCGTCTCGCCGATGCCGACCGCAGATCAGCCAGGGAACGAAAAAGCCGATCGGACACGAACTTCGCCACCTACCGCATAGCGGTCGGCAAGCGGCACAAAGTCGGCCCCGGCGCGATCGTGGGCGCGATCGCCAATGAAGGCGGTCTGCACCGCAGCGACTTCGGCCACATCACCATCGGGCCGGACTTCTCTCTCGTCGAACTGCCGGCCCACCTCGCACCTGCGACGTTGAAGGCCCTGGAACGCACCCGCATTTCGGGTCAGCTGATTAACCTGCGGCCTGACCGCCCGTCGAGCCCGGGGGGCCGTCGCGACGGCAAGAACCCGAAGCAAAAAAAATCCGGATGAGTTTGCCCGAGGCCACGACTGAACAAGGCGGGCTCGAACAGGTCTCCGGGGTCGACCGGGTTGCGTCGCTGACCGGTGTGCGCGCAGTCGCTGCGCTTTTGGTGCTGGGCACCCACGCGGCCTACACCACCGGCAAATACGTGCAGGGGTATTTCGGGTTGCTGTGTTCACGGCTGGAGATCGGGGTGCCGATTTTCTTCGTGCTGTCCGGTTTCCTGTTGTTCCGGCCGTGGGTGAAGTCGGCCGCCACCGGCAGCGCATCGCCGCCGGTGAGCAGTTACGCCCGGCACCGGGTGCGGCGCATCATGCCCGCCTATCTGCTGACTGTCGTGGCGGCCTACATCGACTACCACTTCCACTCGCTGCGGCCGAACCCCGGTCACACCTGGATCGGGCTGGTCCGCAACCTCACGCTGACCCAGATCTACACCGGCAACTACCTGGGCAATTACCTGCATCAGGGCCTCACCCAGATGTGGAGCCTTGCGGTGGAAGTTGCGTTTTACGTGGTGCTTCCGGCGCTGGCGTACCTGTTGCTGACCAGGCTGTGCCGGCGTCAGTGGCAGCCGGTCAAACTGCTGGTGGGGCTCGGTGGGCTGGCTTTGATCAGCCCCGCCTGGTTAACCCTGGTGCACACCAACGACTGGCTGCCAAACGTGGCCCGGCTGTGGCTGCCCAGCTACCTGATCTGGTTCGTCGCCGGGATGGTCCTGGCGGTCCTGCAGGCGATGGGCGCAATTTGTTATGCGCTGTGGGCCTTTCCGCTGGCGGTGATCAGCTACCTGATCGCGGCGACGCCCATCGGCGGTGCGCCGACGACGGCACCCACCGGACTGCTCGAGGCGGTGGTCAAGTCGACCTTCTATGCCGTCATCGCTGGGTTGGCGGTGGCGCCGCTGGCGCTGGGCAACCAGGGGTGGTACGCGGCGGTGCTCGCCAGCCGGCCGATGGTGTGGCTGGGTGAGATCTCTTACGAAATATTCCTGATCCATCTGCTGACCATGGAAGTCGCCATGGTCGAGTTGGTGCATTACCGCGTCTACACCGGGTCGATGATCGTCCTGTTCGTTGTGACCCTGCTCATCACGATCCCGCCGGCGTGGCTGCTGCACCGATTCACCATGGTGCGTTAACTCCAAGCGCCGCGAGAAGCCGGGGCACGACCGGTCAGGTCAGCGCAGACCACGACCGGAATGACGAAATCCTCAATCATCGCGGCTTCGTCGGAAGCGTCGCGGCCCGGAAAAAGCAGCAGCGAGGTAACGATTCGCACCAGCCAGCGAGCGCGGCGTTCGACGACCTTTGGCTCGTCGAAGCCCAGCGAGTTCACGAACCCGGCGGCCAGCGTGTTGATGACCTCGGAGCGCTCAGCCACCTCCCCGCCGATCGGCGCCGCGGTGGTGGCGAACCACGAGGACAGGGCTCGGCTCTGGCGCACCGAGCGCAGCGTGATGGTCAGCCCGGCGATCAGCCGTTGCCGGGGATCGTCGATGCCGGTGATCTGTTCTTCGATCGCGTCGTGCAGCCGGTGAGCCTCCCGGTGCACGTAAGCGGTTCGCAACGCGTCTCGGTTCTCGAAGTACCGGTACAGCGTCGCGCGCGAACACCCGGCGGCGGCGGCGATGTCGTTCATGCCGATCGAGCCGGGGTCGTGCCCGGTGAACAGCTTCTCGGCTGCGTCCAGGATTCGATCGGCGGCCACCTCGTTGCGGCGCAGGGCCAACCAATCGTTACCGGGCATCAGGACCTCACCCGGAAGGGGACCGACAGCGGGCGCCGCACGTAATTGCCGCCGGCCCAGACGATGTTGGACTCGTCGACGTCAAAATCCGGACAGCGCGCCAGCAGTTCGGTCAGCGTGATTTGTGACTGCATCCGCGCCGCGGCGGCACCCAGGCAGTGGTGCGCGCCATGGCTGAAGGCAAGGATGTTGCGCGGGCACCGTGTCACGTCGAGTTCGGCGGCGTCCGGCCCGTAGACACGTTCATCCCGGTTGCCGGATCCGTACAGCAACAGCACTTTACGGCCGGCGGGGACGGTGGCGTCGCCGATCGTCACGTCCCGGGTGACGGTGCGGGCCAGGGCCTGCACCGGCGAGGTGAGCCGCAGGAATTCCTCGACGGCGTCGCGGATCAGCGCCGGGTCGTCGACCAGCAGCCGTCGCTGGTCGGGTCGCTGGTTCAGCAGTTGTGTCGATCCGCCGAGCATCCCGGTGGTGGTGTCGTTGCCGCCGGTGACCATCGTGAACGCGAACGCCAGCACCGACAGGGCGCCGGCGATGTCACCGTCGGCGCCGACGCCGGCCGCGACGAGGTGTGACACCGTGTCGTCCTCCGGTTCGGACCTGCGGCGCTCGATCAGGCCGGTGAAGTAGGCCATCATCGACCCGATCGCTTCACCGGCCGTCACGACGCCGCCTGCGGCGGTGTTAGCCGCGACGATCGCCTCCGTCCAGCCGTCGAACTGGGCCCGATCTTCTTCCGGCACGCCCAGGTAGTGCGCGACGACCATCGAGGGCAGCGGTTTGAACAGCTCCGCGACGATGTCCCCGCCGCCGTCGGCGCGTAGCCGTTCGATGCGTTCCACGACAAACTCGCGCACCTTGGGTTCCACCGCCTGGACTTGCCGTGGCGTGAAGCCGCGGGACACCAGCTTGCGGAATTCGGTGTGCACCGGTGGATCCGTCATCACCATCGGCGGGTTCTGCGCAAGCCCGATCAGTTCGAGTTCGCCATAGTTGACCGTCAGGCCCTGCGCCGAGGAGAACGTCTGGTGGTCACGCGCCGCCGCCCACACGTCGGCGTGCCGCGACAGCACGTAGTAGTCGTCGGTCGGCCTGCCGTCGGGAACGACGTGGTGTACCGGGTCGTGATCGCGCAGCGCCCGGTACATCGGCCAGGGGTCTGCCCAGGTTCCGGCTGAGGACAAACGAAACTGAGGTTGATAAGACAAACTAGCCGACATGTCTTATTAGTACGACAACTAGCCGCAGGTGTCAACGTGCGTCGAATTCCAGGCGGTGACGCAGCACCTCAGCTGTCGGTTCTCATTTTGCGTGGCGAACTTCTCACAGGAATGGCGAACGCGTGGCGAATCCGCCACGAAGATGAGAAAGTCATTAGCTCCGCTAGCCGATTCGCGCCATTTCCGACACCCCAAAGTCCGTCGAGAGCGAGACTCTGAACGACCGATTTAACCGCGTGGTGTAGCGATGCCGGACATAACGTTGTCGTCCTTGTTGGGCCGGCGGGAGCTGAAGTGGACCTTGAAGTCACCGTCGCTGAAGAAGTGTGAAACGGACTCGAGACACGCGGTGCGAGACGAGAAATGAGACATCGCGACCTGGGGCTACGGGTGGGGAAGCGGTGGCGCCGAAGGTGTCTCGTTTGTCTACTAATGGGAATGGTTGGTGGACGTGGCCAACGGAGGAAAGCTGAAGGTGTTACTGGGGGCCTGTGCCAAGTAGAAGCCCCCCGTTTGGTGGCCAGATAAGAGTCTGGACCCCTTGTTCGTCGTGTCGATCAGGAACTGGTGACGGGTGTCGGTGCACCGGCGTGGGACCGTACCGCCGGAGCGATCCAGTCGCTGAGGAAATCCCGCAGCGCCTGACCATGCCGTGCCGGGCGGCCCGGATCCACGATGAAGGACTGCAGGATTCGCAGCATGAACTCGACCAGCTCGTCCAGTCCTCCGTCGGCGAAACCCGCTGCGGCCCAATCCGCATCGAAGCGTTGCAGAATAGAGCGCCCGAATCCGATTGCAATATCAGAGGTGACGCCGGCGGTGAAGGCGCTGGCCTTACCTGGCTGCAGCACCAGTCCCAGATAGCGATCGTGTGGCAGCTGCTCGATGGTGTAGGCGATTCCTTCAATGACCGCCTCGGCCGGATCGGTGATCGAACCCAGTTGACCGGCTAGGCGATCGAGAAAATCCGCCACCGATGACACCGCGGTCGCGGCCATCAGCGCTTCCTGGGTAGGGAAGTACCGGTAGATCGTCTGGCGGGTGACGCCGAGGGTCTGCGCGACCTCCGACACGCTCACCGTGCCGTGGACGTCGATGGCGCTGCGGGAGGTGTCAATAATTCGGCGTATCGCCGCCTCGTCGTCGACCGGGATGTCCCCAGACCAGCCGTGTCTGCGCATGCACCGATCGTCGCACGTAAGGCGGCTCACATCTTGACAATACAATTACTAGTAAATGTATGGTCGGGGTATGGCCACCAGCCCCGTGAGCAGCGACGACGAAGTCCTGACCCGCCGTGCCCTGCAGCATGCGCTCGACGGCACCACCGATTCGGCCGACGCCGTGCTGAAGGTGCCCCTGCACTACTACCGCGATCCCAAGATCACCGAGATCGAGGAATCGCAGATCCTGCGCAGGGTGCCGCTAGCGATCGTGCCGTCGGCTCAACTACCGCAGCACAACGACTTCGTGGTCCGCTCGGTCTTGGGAGATTCACTGCTGGTGACACGAGATCGGACCGGCGACAGTCATGTGTTCCTGAACTACTGCCGGCACCGTGGCGCGATGCCAGCGTGCGGATCAGGCAACGCTTCACGCTTCGTGTGTCCCTATCACGCCTGGACCTACCGCAACACCGGCGAATTGTTCATGATGCCGGCCAAGTCGGGGTTCGACACCATAAACAACGCCGACTATGGCCTGGTCGAACTCCCCTCCCAAGAGCGGTACGGGTTCATCTGGGCGGTACTTACTGCTGATGCCGAAATCGATCTCGACGCCCACCTCGGTCCATTGGGACCTGAACTAGCGCAATGGAATTACCAGTCCTACGGTTACCACACCGACCGGCAGTTCTCATCGGAAGTGTCTTGGAAGGGCGCGCTGGAGGCGTTCGCCGAGGGCTACCACTTCCCGTTCGTGCACGGCGAGAGTTTGATCGGGCAGAACACCCTGCCGAACACATCGGTCTACGACGAGTTCGGCAGGCATCACCGCATCGGCTTCCCATTCAGCTGGATAAAGAACCTCGCGGAGGACCCAACAGCGACGCTCGATCCATCCGCGAACATGGGAATCATCTACTGGGTCTACCCCAACCTAATCCTGGCCAACAGTCCAGTCGGGGTGGAGATCATCGACCTGCTGCCCGAAGGGGAACCGACCCGATGCACGGTCCGGCACAGCTGGATGGGGCGCATCTTGGCTGTCGACGACGAGATGCGCGCTTTTTACGACACGATTTACGAGGGGGTGCACGCCGCCGTGCGAGATGAGGATTTCGCGATGTTGCCACAGTGCGGCGAGGGGGTCCGGCACGGCCAGCACGACCACATGCTCATCGGCCGGAACGAAATCGGGGTACAGCACATGATCAAGATATTCGCCCAGGAGTTGGGCGTGGCCCTGGCGTGAATACCGTCAAAAAGGCACCTCGCGTGAGACCAGAACTGATCGACCTCTTTTCCGCCCCCGAACTGTGCCCCGGCTTCGACGAAGTCGTTAACGGGCTGCGTCCGACGTTCTCGCTGTGGAAGCGCTCCAAGGTGGAGCCGTTGCGTTTCACCGCTTAGGCGGTGTCCCTCTTGGCTGCTGGGGCGATGAGCAGGCCGACGCTTTCGGCGAGCATCTCCCCGTCTTGGTTTCGCAGTTCTACGGTGGTTTCGGTCTTACGCCCGTCTGTGTGGCTGACGCGACCGTGAGCGGTGACCCGGGTGTTGATGGGTACGCGCTGCCGGTAGGTGACATCGATCTTCGCGGTTCGACTGAACGGTAGGCCAGCGGCGTGGATGGCCATGCCGAAGGTGAGGTCGAACAGCATGGGAAGGATGCCGCCATGCACCGTGGCGTGTGCTCCGACGTAGAACCGGCTGTATTCGACTGCCAGAGCGACGCCGTCAGGTGCGTATTCGATGATGGTCCAGGGCGGCATGAGCAGGCTTCCGGCTCCCGGAAGAGCTGGCGATCGTCCGGCTGGGCTGATGCCTTCTGCTGCCTCGTGGGGGTTGAGAAGGGTTCGCAGTGCGGCGACGTGTTGGGCGGCTTGTTCCCAGACGTCTTCGTCGGCTGCAACGGTTACGGCGAGGTCTTGTAGGTCGCGCATCCCTGCGACGAAATTCGCGAACCCGGGTCCGGGTTCGGTCAGGTTGAAGATGGGTGGCTTCGTGGTCACGTCCGTTGGCCTGCCTTAGGTGTTGAGTAGTGCGGAAGGCAGTGTCGCCAGGGCGAATTGCTTCTTGAGCATGGTGTAACCCCAGCCCAGTACGAACCACGGTGCGATCAGCCAGGGACTGTTGAGCAGGATGAATTTCACGCCGAAGTCCATGAAGCTGGCGGTGTTCGTTGAGGGGAATCCGGCGATGATTTCGGTGCCGTAGTAGTACCAGGTCAGGACGGTGTGGGTGACCGCGGTCGTCATGACCAGCAGGCTGCCTCGGTAGTCGGTGAACTTGGACCGGAACAGCAAGACCAGTCCGGTGATGCCGACGCAGGCGTTGATCACCGAAAGCACTTCGACCATTTGGAAGTTGGGTTCGGCGTGCAGGTAGCGCAGGTCGCCGCCGTCGATGTAGTTCCACCAGGGGTATGCCCACGCCGCATCGCGTGCTCCGGCGATGGCCTTGTGCATGATCAGCCAGCCGAGTTCCCACGTCAGGTGTGTTGCGTAGGAGACGATCACGAAGGGCAGCACAACCCCTTGGACGCGCTGAAATCGGGTCCAGGTGCGCAGTGACGGGATGGGTAGCAACGCCGCGAAAATGCCGACGAAGTACGCCAGGGTGGCCTGCACGGCCATCGCATTGGCGATGACGACACGGTCAACGCTGCTGTGGAAGGCCAAGTGGCTGTAAATCGGGAATGACAGGGCTAGAGAGCCGAACGCGACGATCCACACGATGCGCAGCCCCCGCGACGGTGGCAATTTGGCAGTGATCGGCCCAGCGTCTTTCGTTACTGCCCCTACGGTCGCCATCGGCGCTCCTTTGCTGCGCGGGCCTGTGTAGAATCATAATTCTCTGTACCAGAATTAGGATTACTGTAGCACCGTAGCATTAGTTGACAGTCTTGATTGAGGAAGGGTGGGTGGTGATGGCGACGCCCCAATCCTCATGGCCTGTCGCCGAGATCGCCGACGTTCGCCGCACAATGTATCGGCAGCAGATCGTGGCGGCGGCGGAGTACGAGTTCAGTCAGACGGGTTTCACCAACGCGCGGATGAGTGAGATCGCCAAGACTGCCGGCGTGTCACTCGCGACGGTCTACAAGCACTTCGCCGGTAAGGACGACATCTGGGATGCCCTCAATGCCGTACGCATGCAGGAGTTCGTGACCGCCGTGCATGCTCGCACCGAAACGGTCGAATCGCCGTTGGAGGCGATCCTGGTCGGTGCCCGCGCAGAGGTCGAGTTCTTCGCCGTGCATCCCCACTTTCTGCAACTGCACATCAACGAGGGTTTGAGTTGGTCCTCGCCGTCGGGAGAAGCTGGCCGTGGTGGTCAGCGCACCGCCTGGCGAACGGGCATGCAGATGATCACCCGAGCCGCCGAGGCCGCCGTCGATGCGGGAGAAATTACCGGCCTGCTTCCTGAGATCGCCGGTGCACTGGTCATTTCAGCTCTACAGGTTTGGCTCACCGATTGGGTTTCCAAGGGGAAGGCGACCCCGATTGAGGCAGTTGCCGATGCTGTGGTGCAACACCTGCGCGTGAGCCTCGCCGCTGAACGACCCAGACGGGGTTAGTTGGTTTCGGTGGCCAGCACCCGGTAGACGGTCGCCCGCGATACACCAAGGGTTGACGCAATGGTGACCAAAGCCGTGGGCATGACGTCGATACCAGTTGTCGCCGATTAGTTGTGATGAGGTCCAACCGGTTTTCCAGCTCTGAAAGTGGCGTGATTCGACACCACACTCGTCAACATTGGCCAACCAACCACCAATGGTGCGGCGCCGCATCATTGCTGGAGCGAGCCGACCACCATGCGAGACAAGAACTGATCACTTCTCGAATCTCTAAAACTAGGACAGCGCGCCTCCCCAGAAAGCCGCGAGCTTGGCGGGTCGACACATCGACTGTCGGGCCACGTCGTCGAGTTCATCCGCCGAGATTTGAACCTGATTTCAAGCCGTGCGTTACGCCGAACGCACCGCCGACTGTTCCCGACTGTTGAGTGCCGCAACTCCCAGGCCGGCGAACAGTGCCGCACCACCTCCGGCGACGATGGCGCCAGTGGACGACAGGGTGCGGGCTCGGACCCCGCGCACGGCAGCGATGACGTCCAGGACGTCGGTGAGCAGGCCTAGCTGCAATGCGCGGGTCCGCAGCCGCGGTGAAGCGGCGTCAGTTATCGCGACTGCCAACGTCAGCTCACGCGAACCGAAAAGTTGAGTAGTGAAGGGCTGGTCCCGGCCGGAACTGAGTCCGATGAGCCGGCCCGTCGTGTCAGGAGCCAACCATGCGGCGATACCGGTAGTGAACCGTAGAGCGGCAAAGGTGCGGATGAGCACGCTGTGTTGCATGCCACCACACTTCAGGAAAGCCGAGTGCCCTTCAAGAGCGCACGCGCCGAACCAGCTGAGACAGGATCTGCGCGACCTCGTTTTTCTGGTAATGAGACAGCCAGTCACCATCGGTTGACGTGCAGGACATTGTCGAGCGGTGTTCGCGGGCCGGGTCGGAAATCAGTGCCCAGTGTGTAGGCCGTCGGGATCAGAACTCCTTGGCGAATGCCTTCTGGTATTCCGAGGATCTCACCGATCTGGGTTTCGTAGCGCAGGTGCAGGTCGGTCCACACCGTCCCCAAGCCGCGAGCGCGAGCGGCGAGCATGTAGCTCCACACTGCGGGGAACAGCGACCCCCACATCGAGGCCTGGTCGGAGTCCGGCAGCACAGAACTGCCAGGCACCGTGATGCACGCGATTACCAGTATCGGAACCCGATGCAGGTGCTCGGCCAGGTACTCCACGCTGCCGGCGATGCGACGTCGAGAATTGTTGACGTCCTCAGCGAACAGGCCGCCGGTGTCCGTCGCGGAGTTGCGGTACTCGTCGAACGCCCTTCGATACCACTCCGCGATGCGGGCTCGCTGACCCTCGTCATTGATTACCACCGCACCAGTTGGGACACCGTAATCTTCGTCAACACAAGCTTCGAAGAGGCCTTGCGACGCGGAATCATGCGTGATGCAGTGCAATTCGGCGGTCCCGCCGCGGCCGAACGACGGTACGCCCGCCGCTATCACTTGGCGTCGCGCATGTACATCAACGACGTCAACCCCATCCAGGCCGCCGACTTCGTCATAGACAACGACGACCCATCCAACCCCCGGCTACGCCGCACTTCCGTGTGAGACACCGCCGTTGAACACGCCCTGGCCGTGGATCCGTCCCGCTGAGCACCTGCTGCGGCAGTGTGCCCGCCACCCTGAAACCGCCCCGGTTCTAGGATTCGCCACGAAGATGAGAAATTCACTTCCGCCAATTCGATGAGAATTCTGCAAACTTCCAGCTACAGGCGTCCCAATTCGCCGCGCGCAGCGAGAACCTACATCAGCTGCCAGGTTCTCATCCAACATGGCGGAATTCTCATCTTCTTGACGTCGATATGGCGGATTCGCCAGAATGATGAGAATCATTCCGCTATACGACAGCAATCCGGAACGCCGGTTCCCGATCGTCAACGTCACGCTGATCGTCGCGAACTTCGCAGTGTTTCTGTTCTACGAGTTACCGAACCGAGACGCCGCGATTCATCAGGCGTCGTTTTTTCCATGCGATGTCACTCACGCGTGCCACTTGGGCCTACCCTGGGCCGTCAGCTGGATCACCGCGATGTTCATGCATGCCGGCTGGTTTCACATCCTGGGCAACATGCTGTTTCTGCTGATCTTCGGCAACAACGTGGAGGATGCGTTCGGGCGACTCGGTTATCTGGCCTTTTATCTTGGCGGCGGAATTGCCGCCACCTTGTTGCAGACCGCGGTGACCCTGCTCTTCGGCACGGCGGACGACGCGCTGGAAGCGAATCTGGGCGCAAGCGGCGCGATCGCAGCGGTGCTGGGTGCCTATATCGTGCTGTACCCCAAGGCGCGGGTCTTCGGGCTCGTAGGCTTGATCCCGCTCAGAGCTCCGGCATGGTTGTTCCTCGGCTTCTGGTTTGTGTTGCAGTTGTACGCAGGCAACTTCGCGCTGATCCACCCAGACACGACCGGTGGCAGCGGTGTTGCATTCTTCGCTCACGTCGGTGGCTTCATCTTCGGCGTGGTCGTGGCGATAGTCCTTAACCGTGCCGGACGAATCACCTCGAGGTCGCCAACCGATGTGAGCCCTGCGCCGACGGCAACGGGCGGCGCCGGCGACAGGCGACAAACTCATAGCGGCGGGCCAAAGGCCGACCGCCCGCCGACTCCGGCATAGCTACTGTCGACGTGCAAGGTGGCGGTGCGGCCGGCGAGGGACTCCAGTCGCTGGAAATGTCAACAGTCGTCGAATTCCAGGCGGTGCCGCAGTTCCTCGATCGCCGCCTGCAGATTACGGCCGACGATTCCGCGACCGATGAATTCGCTGAGCCGGGCAATACCCAGGCCGGTGAGCGAAAACGTCAACGTCAAGGTGACTCGGGAAGCCTGGCCGTCACCGTCGACGGAAGCCTCGAATGAGTGACGCGTGCCGCGCAGCGATCGCCAGCGCAGCCCGTCGATCCCGTGCTGGCTGACCAGCACCCGACCGCCCACATGAATGGTGCCGCTGACCAGGAACACGTCCCAGAGCTCGTCATCGCCGCTGTCTTCGATGAATTCGCAACGACCAACCGTTGCCAGGACCGGGATGAACCGGTGCGGATCGGCCACGAAGGCGCCCACCTGATCGACGGGCCGACGGACCTGCTTGTCGACGGTGACAGTCTGCGTCATGAAAGTCGCAACCTCACCTGATCATCGGAACGACGGTTTTGCTGGCCAGCCGGGACAGACCAACCTGCATGACGCTGGTGACATAGTCGTAAGCCTGTTCCCAGTCGGGGTTCTGGCCGAAGCGGTCGTGCAGGTCGATCGGCTCGAGCACCTGCATGCGGATCTTCGCCGGCAGCGGAAAGAACGGCAGCGGAATAGGCAACAGACCCCACGGAACGCTGAGCGTCAGGGGCACAGTCTTGACTCGCAGCAGTTTGTCGAAGCGCAGCGCCTTCGCGGTGCGACGGCCGTCGTTGAGCACCACCAGCGTGTCATGGCCACCGGTGGCTACCAGCGGCACGACCTTGACGTTGCAGTGATGCGCCAGTTGCAGGAAGCCTTTGCGGCCGGAAAAGACGATTCTGTTGCGGTCACGCCATGGGCGCAGCGCCTCGACGTCGCCGCCCGGGTACACCAGCGCCGAACCGCCGCTGGCGAAGATCTTCTCCGAGAAGGAGTGGTCGGCGGGAACGACGCCCAGCCTGCGGGTGACCGGACCGATCACTGGCGCTTTGGTGAGAAGGTCGTGCGCCAGCGCGTAGAGGGGCCGGCCTTCAACGGTGAAGTAGGTGTTGTAGGCGAGCAGGAAGACGAAGGTGTCCGGGGTGGCGCCGCCGCCGCTGTGGTTCCCGACGAACAGCACCGGCTCGTCGGGAACGTTGTCGAAGCCGTCGACCTCCGCGCGGAACCACACGCTCGCCGCAAGCCACATCGTGGGCAGCACCGTGCGGATGAAGTCTGGATCCCGCCCGCGCAGTTGCGGTGGCAGTGTTGTGTCAGTCACACCGCCACGTTAACCAATCACTCGAGTCAGACTCCCGCGCCGGGGTTGAGAATGCCGTCAGGATCCAGCGCGTCTTTGATGCGCCGGTTCAGCGCCATCGCCTCAACGCCGAGGTAGTCGGCCAACCAGGGCCGCTTGAGCCGCCCGACGCCATGCTCGCCGGTGATGGTGCCCCCCAGACCGGTAGCCAATTGCATGATCTCCCCGTACGCCAACTGCGCCTGTTCGGTCGTCACCGGGTCGGCGGGGTCGTAGACGATCAGCGGGTGGGTGTTTCCATCCCCGGCGTGCGCGATCACCGAAATCATCAACCCGCGCTCAGCGGCGATGCGGGCCACCCCGCCGACCAGATCGGCCAGAGCGGGTAGCGGGACACCGACGTCCTCCAGTAGCAACGTGCCCTTGGCCTCGACCGCCGGGATTGCGAACCGGCGGGCCGCCACGAACGCCTCGCCCTCTTCGGGGTCGTCGGTCGAGAATACTTCCGTCGCACCGTATTCGGCGAAAACCTTGGTCATGACTTCGGCGTCCTGGCTGCCGGCGTACCCGCGTTCGTCGGAGGCTGCCAACAGCATCGCGGCCGCGCCGCGGTCCAGACCCATCCGCAGCTTGTCCTCCACCGCGTTGACCGCCACCGAATCCATGAATTCGAGCATCGCCGGACGGGTCTGGCTGGTCACCGCCAACACCGCCTCAGCCGCGGCTTGCACCGACGCAAAGTTGGCGACCACCGTGCTCAACGGCTGCTGTGGCGGCACCAACCGCAACGTGACCTCGGTGATCACACCCAGCGCGCCTTCGCTGCCGACGAATAATTTCGTCAGCGACAGCCCCGCGACGTCCTTGAGCCGGGGACCGCCGAGCCGAACGGCGGTGCCGTCGGCCAGCACGACCTGCAGTCCGAGCACGTAGTCGGTGGTGACGCCGTACTTGACGCAGCACAGGCCGCCCGCGTTGGTCGCGATGTTTCCGCCGATGCTGCAGATCTCCCACGACGACGGGTCCGGCGGATACCACAACCCGTATTCGGCGACGGTCTTCTTCACTTCGGCGTTGAGCAGTCCTGGTTGCGCGACGGCGGTGCGGGTCACCGGGTCGACGGCGATGTCGCGCATCTTCTCCGTCGACAGCACGATCCCGTCGTCGACGGCGGTGGCCCCACCCGACAAGCCGGACCCGGCACCGCGGGTGACCACCGGGATGCGATGCGCGCTCGCCCAGCGCAGCACGGTCTGCACCTCTTCGGTGCGCCGCGGCCGCACCACAGCCAGCGGTTTACCGGCGGACGGGTCCAGGGCGCGGTCTTGGCGGTAGGCCTCGGTGATCGCCGGGTCGGTGACGACCATGCCCTCGGGCAGTTCGGCGGCCAATCCGGCCAGCACGTCGGCGCTCACGCATTGATCTTACGGAGGCCGGCACACGACCGGCCGGGCCTACTTCACCCCGGGCGTTCGTCGCAAAACCCGCAGCGCGGCGGTCATCGCCCGGGCGTAGCGGTCCGCGCGCAACCAGTTCGGCACACCTACCGGCAGCAGGCGTTCGGTCGCGATCGTCTGCGACTCGGTGTATTTGGTGATCCCGTGCTCGCCGTGGCGCCGGCCCAGGCCGGAGTCCTTCATCCCGCCCATCGGGGCGTCGACGGAGGCCCACGCCGCGGCGTAGGCGCCGTTGACGTTGACGGTGCCGGCTTTCAGTTGCGCCGCGACGCGCCGGCCGCGGGCGGGGTCACTCGTCCACACCGCGAAGTTCAACCCGTAGGAACTGTCGTTGGCTTTCGCGATGGCCTCGGCCTCCGAGTCGACCGGATACAGCGACACCACCGGCCCGAATGTTTCGTCGGCGTAGGCCACCATGCCCTCGCGCACGTCAGTCAGGATGGTCGGCTCGTAGAAGTACGGCCCGATGTCAGGCCGTGCCCGACCGCCGGCCAGCACCGTGGCACCCTTGTTGCGCGCGTCGTCGACATGGTCGATCACGGTCTTCAGTTGCTTGTCGTCGATCAGCGAGCCCATCTCTGCTGTGTAGTCCAGCGCGCCGGACAGCACCATGGCCTTGGCCGCGGCAACGAACTGGGCGACGAAGTCGTCCCACAGCGCTCGCTGGATGTAAATCCGCTCTATCGAGATGCACAACTGCCCTGCGTTGGAGAACGACGCCCGCACTGCGCCCGACACCGCCTTCGCGACTTCGGCGTCGTCGAGCACGAGCAGCGCATTTTTGCCGCCGAGCTCCATCGAGCAGTCGATCAGCCGATCGGCGGCCTGCTTGGCGACGTTGCGGCCCACACCGGTGGACCCGGTGAACATCAAGTAGTCAGACTGCTCGATGATCGGCGTGCCCAATTCGGATCCCGGCCCGGTGACCATCTGGATCAAGCCGCGCGGCATGCCGGCCTCCTCGAGCAACCCAACCGCCCACAGCGCGGAAAGCGGCGTGCGGTCATCGGGCTTGGCCAACACGGCATTGCCGGCGACAATTGCGGGAAGCGCGTCGCTGATCCCCAGCGTCAGGGGGTAATTCCACGGCGAGATGATGCCCACCAAGCCCTTGGGATGGTGGTACTCCCAGACCTCGGTCAACACCAGTTGCACTCCTTGGCGCCGCTTGGGCTTCAAATACTCCTCGGCGGTATGGGCGTAGTACCGGGAGGTGAGACAGACGTCGAGGACTTCTTCGAACGCGTGCCGGCGGGCTTTCCCGTTCTCCATCTGAATGAGGTCGAGGACTTCGTCCTGACGTTTCAGCACCAGGTCATGGAACCGCAACAGCACGGCCGCCCGATCCGCGGTCGGACGTGCGGCCCACTCGGCCTGCACGGCCCGGGCGCGCCCGGCGGCGGCGACGACGTCCTCGGCTGTGCAGTGCGGCACCCGGGCCAGCGGCTCGCCCGTCATGGCGTTGACGACGTCGCGGTGCCGACTGCTGTCGGCGGCTTCGACGCGCCGGGGCAGTGTCTCCAGCAGTGAGCCGACGTCACGCCGGGTGGCCGATCGGGCAGGGGAGCGAAGTGCATTCATGGATCAATCCTTGTCCGATAGAGTTGCCGGTGAATAGCCTTTCGCGCAAACCGGGAAACGACGCGTCCTAGGCAGCAACGAGAACAGCGCAGTGCAGCCACCCAACGTCAGCATGGCAGTCAGCACCGTTGCTCGACGACTCAGGTGCCGAAGCAGGACCGGATAGGTCAGCGCGCCGGCCAGCCCGCCAACGCTCAGTGCCATCAGCACCCAGCCCAAATATGCCGGCTCTTTGCGGTCGGTGAAGTACTTCGGAAACAGCACGCTTTCCATCGGCAGGTACAGGCCGGTCATCACCAGGTCGATCAGTGCCAGCGCACGCAACACCTTTAGGTTCCACACGAACCGCAGCCCCTCGGTTGCTCCCGACCAGGGGCCCTCGGGCCGCTTGCCGGCCTCGGGCGGCCCCACCCCGGGCGCTCGCAACGCGCTGATCGCGGCGATGGAAAGGACGAACGCGCCGGCCGTAACCCACATTGTGTTGATCCCGCCGATCGACGCGATCAGCACACCACCGATCCCCGGGCCGACGATGTAGGCAACGTTGAAGACGGCCTCGTAGAGGCCGTTGATGCGGTCCAGCGTCCACCCTGCCTCAACGGCCGCCTCAGGCAGCATCGACGCCCGCGCGGTGATTCCCGCAGGATCGAACACCGCGCCCAACGCGGCCAGCACCGCGAGCGCCCCGACAGTGACGCTCTCCTGGCCGAAACCGATCGCCAACACTGGGACCGCGGCCACCGTGGTGGCTGACAGCGCGTCGGACAGGATGGAGACGCGCTGACGGCCCAGATAGTCCACTGCCGTGCCGGCGATCAGGGTGGAAAACAGCAGCGGCAGCGACGCCGCGCCCGCGACAATCGACGCTTCAGACGCGCTACCGTTGCGTTGCAGCACCAGCCACGGGAACGCTACTAGCGAGATGCCGTTGCCCGCCGCGGCGGCCAGGGCCGCGAGCATGATGAGACAAACGACGGGTCGGCGCGATGACGTGGACATGGGAACTCGGGAAATCTAGCAGCGCTCGTGACCCGTCGGCGACAGGTCTTCGGCGAGCGGGCACAGTAGACCGGTGCGCCTCGCTCACCCCCGTATCGCCGCGCTTTTCGACTCTCCGGTGCCGCCCGGCACCGGCTGGCCGGGTGATCCCGCCACCGCCCGGACTGCTGTGGCGTCGTCGTCGGCGCAGGTGGTCGGGATGGCCGAGGCCGTTGAGACGCCCGGTGAACTGGACGCCCTGGTGTCGGTGTGCCGTGCCTGCCCTCGCCTGGTGGAGTGGCGCGAGCAGGTCGCCGTCAGCAAGCGACGCGCGTATGCCGGGCAGCCGTATTGGGGGCGGCCGGTGACGGGTTGGGGAGCGCAGCGTCCGCGGGTGCTGGTTGTCGGTTTGGCGCCGGCGGCTCACGGCGGTAACCGCACCGGACGGGTATTCACCGGCGACCGCTCCGGCGACGTGCTGTACGCGGCGTTGCACCGAGCCGGCCTGGCCAATTCTCCGACCAGCGTCGACGCCGCCGACGGGTTGCAGCTCGAGGCCACCCGGGTGGCGGCGGCGGTGCGCTGCGCTCCACCGGACAACGCTCCCAGCCCGGTTGAGCGCACGACGTGTGCTCCGTGGTTGACGGCCGAGTGGCGGGTAACCGGCGGCGACGTTCGGGTGATAGTGGCGCTTGGTGGTTTTGGTTGGCGAGCGGCGCTGGACATGGTCCGCTCCAGTGGCGGTCAGGTCGGCCGACCGCTGCCCAAGTTCGGCCACGGCGCCACCGCGACATTACGCGCGGCACCCGGCGAAGTGATGTTGCTGGGCTGCTACCACCCGAGTCAGCAGAACACCTTCACCGGGCGGCTGACACCGGCGATGCTCGACGACGTCTTCAGCCGGGCCGCCACCATCGCCGGCGTGCGATGACCGCAATTGCTTCCTCTGCGCCGGAACACCTGACACGATAGGGCTTCCACCCAGGAAGGGAGTAGTTGAATTGGCCGTACCGGGCCGCCGTCTGTTGAACGATTTCACTGTGAGTTCCACTGGTAGTCAAGCCGATATCGATGCAGCTGCTGTTTTCGATCCGGACGTCTTCGCGTCCTCCGGTCCGCCGTTTGAGGCGATGGAACGACTTCGACAGGATGCGCCGGTGCATCCGGTGAATCTTCCCGGTATTGAGCCGAAAGTGTGGCTGTGTACCGGCTACGAAGATGTCCGCGCGGTCAGCCGGGATGACTCGCTGTTCGCATCTCGATTCGGCAACACGCTCGTCGCGGTCGAGGTGGTGGAGACCTCGGCAATGCTGCCCGGCATCGACCCCCCACAGCACACCCACTTCCGCAAGCTGATCAACCGGGCCTTCACTCCACGCAATGTGTTACGCCTCGAGGAAAGCATCCGGCGGACCGCGCGAAGCATCGTCGACGAAATCGTCGACAAAGATGAATTCGACGCGGTAGCAGATGTTTCGGCCGCAATCTCGTTGAGCGTCATCGCCGAGGTGATGGGAGTGCCCTACGCCGATCGCCATGAGATCTTCCGGTGGAGCAACGCCATCGGAAGTCTGGGAATCGAAGACGAAGACTACGCGCCAGATCAAGCCACGATCGTGGATGCTGTCGGCGAAATGTTCGGCTACTGCCGTGATTTGGTGGCTTACCGCCGCTCCGAAGGCTTGAAGGACGACATTCTTTCCGCGCTGCTCGCTGCAGAGGTCGACGGCGTCGGCCTCAATGACGATCAACTGAACGAGTTCTTCCTGCTGCTGTCGGTGGCCGGCAACGAGACCACTCGCAACACTCTCAGCCATGCCATCCTTGCGCTGTCCGAGCATCCGGACCAGCGGGCCGCACTGGCTGCCGCACCATCGTTGATTCCCGGTGCGATCGAGGAAATGTTGCGTTGGGCCACCCCGGTCCTGCATTTCCGCCGAACGGTCATAACGCAGAACAGCTTATCGGGCCAGACGCTCAACGAGGGCGACTGGGTGGTTATCCACTACCTATCGGCAAATCGCGATGAATCGACCTTTGAGCAACCACATGCGTTCGACATTCACCGCAAAGACGCGGCGAAGCATGTGGCGTTCGGCGGTGGAGGCACGCATTACTGCCTGGGAGCGCAGCTAGCCAAGCTGGAGATGCGAGTGATGCTGGAGGAACTTTACACTCGCGTGCCGAACCTGGAAGTTACCGGTGCACCCGCGCGCCTGCGGTCCTCGTTCTTCCACGGAATCAAACGATTACCCTGCTCGGCCCGGGTGTAACGCAGCTTGGTGGCCGAGCTGCCCCGATACGCAACGGCCGGGGAACGTCGCGCCCGCCGTAGGCGTTGAGGCGGTCATGCGGCTTTCCGTACTCGACCTCGTTCCGGTCCGCTCCGACCAGTCGACCGCCGACGCGGTGGCAGCCACGGTGCGCCTGGCTCAGACCGCCGACCGGCTTGGCTACACCCGCTATTGGCTGGCCGAACACCACAACATGCCGTCGGTGGGCGCCACCAGCCCGCCGGTATTGATCGCCTATCTGGCTGCCCAGACCGCGCAGGTTCGGCTCGGGTCCGGCGGCGTCATGCTGCCCAACCACGCGCCGCTGGCGGTGGCCGAGCAGTTCGCCCTGCTGGAGGCCGCCGCGCCGGGCCGTATCGATCTGGGTATCGGCAGGGCGCCGGGCTCTGACCCGGTGACGTCGCTGGCATTGCGGGGATGGAGCGGACGCGACGGCTCGGCCCTTGCGCAAGACATCGAGAATTTCCCCGAGTACCTCGACGACGTCGTCGCCCTGATGGGAGCGCGCGGGGTGCGGGTGCCGATCCGTAGCCAGGACTACATCTTGAAGGCCACCCCGGCCGCCGTCAGCGAACCACGGCTGTGGCTGCTGGGCTCGTCGATGTACTCAGCGCACCTGGCAGCCGCCAAAGGACTGCCCTACGTCTTCGCCCACCACTTCTCCGGCAAGGGAACCGAAGAAGCGCTCGCTCTCTACCGGTCGCGGTTTGTGCCCAGCAGGCTCGCCGCAGAACCGCTGACATTGTTGACAGTGAACGCCGCCGTCGCCGAGACCCGGGACGAGGCACAGGAATTGATACTGCCGAACCTGCACATGATGGCCCGATTACGCACCGGCCAGCAGCTTGGGCCGGTGGAACTCGTCGAGGACGTGCGAAGCGCCGACCTCCTACCTGCGCAGCAAAACATCGTGGCCAGCGGGCTCGAGCGCGCCGTCGTCGGGGCACCGGCAGAAGCCGCCGATCAGGTGCGGGCGCTCGCCCAACGGTTCGACGTCGACGAGGTGATGGTGCACCCGGTCGCCTCAGCACGGCGTGGCACCGACCCGGCGATTGCGCCGGCGCGCGAGGCCACCCTGCAACTGCTCGCCAAGGAGCTGTTCTAGGCGGTCGAACGTCGAATTGTCGGGCCCGCATGGCCACACCTACCGCAACAACCCGACGTTCGGCGCGCCGTTGGTCCTATTGGCCGGTGTCGATGCGCGCCAGCGCGTCGCGCAACAGCTGGCCAGTCTCTTCCGGGCTGACGTTGCGTCGCAGCAGCGCCCCCTTGGCGAGCGAGAGCTTGTCGCCGTTGCGGCGCGGCAAGATGTGCAGGTGGATATGCCGCACGCTCTGAAACGCGGCTGGCCCGTCGTTGAGAGCCACATTGGTTGCGTCGGCCAACTCGGTGGCGCGGGCCGCGAGGGCAATGCGCTGGCCGATGGTCACTATGTCGGCCAGTGTGTCGGGCGAGGTGTCAGTGAGGTCGGCGGTGTGCCGCTTGGGCACGACCAGCGTGTGGCCCCGCGAGATCGGACGAATGTCGAGGAAGGCCAGATAGCCGTCGTCCTCGTAGATCCGGACGGCCGGTGCCTCCCCGGCCACAATGGCACAGAACACGCAGGACATGCGGCCACGGTAGCGGCTTTCCCACCGGTGCCGTCCGCCGCCCGCGTTACGCTACCGCGATGCAAGACCACGAGGTGGCGTTCGCCGGTGCGGCTGAGCAGGGGCGAATGCTGGCCGCCGGAAAACTCACCGCGCCGGAGCTACTGGAAATCTATCTGCAGCGAATCGCCCGGCTGGATCCACAACTACGGTCATACCGCGTCGTGCTGGGCGACACCGCCCGCCAAGAGGCCGCCGCCGCGCAGCGCCGACTAGAGGCCGGTGAGCGGTTACCTCTGCTGGGAGTTCCGGTCGCCATCAAAGATGACGTCGACATCACCGGTCAGACAACGACTTACGGCACCAGTGCGCACGGCCCAGCCGCGTCGAACGACTCCCAGGTGGTGCGCCGGCTCCGCGACGCCGGCGCGGTGATCATCGGGAAGACCGCGGTGCCGGAACTGATGATGCTGCCGTTCACCGAGTCGCTGACTTACGGCGCGACCCGCAATCCGTGGGACACGTCACGCACACCCGGCGGTAGCAGCGGCGGCAGCGGGGCAGCGGTGGCGGCGGGCCTGGCCTCGCTGGCGCTGGGCTCCGATGGCGGCGGCTCGATCCGTATCCCGTCAAGCTGGTGCGGTCTGTTCGGCCTCAAACCGCAACGCGACCGAATCTCGTTGTCACCGCATGACAACGCTTGGTGCGGCTTGAGCGCCAACGGGCCGATAGCGCGCACCGTGACCGACGCAGCGTTGTTCCTCGACGCGACGACGACGGTGCCGGGCCCAGACGGCGGTTACGTTGCCGCTGTCGGGCAGGACCCCGGCCGGTTGCGAATCGCGCTGAGCACCAAGATTCCGCCGCCGCTGACCGCCAGGTGCGGTAAGGCGCAGCGCACCGCGGTCGATCAAGCCGGCGCACTGCTGCGCGAACTCGGCCACCACGTCGTCGTCCGCGACCCGGACTACCCGCCGACCGCGATTTCAGCGCACTACTTGCCGCGCTATCTTCGGGGAATTCGGGACGACGCAACGACATTGCCGCATCCGGAGCGGCTGGAAAAGCGTACCCGCGCCATGGCACGCATCGGGAGTCTGATCTCGGACCGGCGAATCGCAGCGGTGTGCTCGGGCGACGCACCGCTCGTCGGCCGGATCCAGTCGATCTTCGACGCGGTCGACGTCGTCGTCACACCCGGCAATGCGACCGGCCCGCCGCGCATCGGCACATACCAGCGTCGCGGTGCGGTGTCGAGTCTGCTGCTCGTTGCCGCCCGGGTCCCCTATTTCGAAATCTGGAATCTGACCGGCCAGCCGGCCGCGGTGGTGCCGTGGGACCTGGACGGCCAGGGGCTGCCGGTCTCGGTGCAGTTGGTGGGCCGCCCGGACGACGAAGCGACGCTGCTGAAGCTGGCCGCCCAGATCGAGGCGGCACGTCCGTGGGCGCATCGGCGGCCCCCCGTCTCCTGACGGCGAAATGTCCTGTGCCGCCGCGCCAGCCCGCTGGACCGAGGTGCAGCCAGCCGGTTAGGGCGAGGCTCGCTGATATCGAAATCACGCCGACGTATACGTTGACGACGTGGGCGACCCAGAGATCGAACCTCTGCTGGACGGCCTTGCGGGTACCCTGCGCGAGGAACGCGCCGAACTGATCGAATGGTTGCTCGAGCAGGGCATCGCTGCCGACGAAATCAGCGGCGCTCTCACTCCGATGCTGCTGCCCGCCCGCCGGCTGATGGGCGACGACGGCAGTTACGTCTCGGCCCGGGAAATCAGCGAAGCCGCGGGGATGGATCTCGTCCTGCTGCAACGGGTGCAGCGCGCCATCGGGCTGGCCAGCTTCGACGATCCCGATGCGGTTGTGCACATGCGGGCTGACGGGGTGGCTGCTAGTCATGCCCAACGGTTCGTCGAGATCGGCCTACATCCCGACCATGTGGTCCAGGTGGTCCGCATCCTGGCCGAGGGGCTTTCGCATGCCGCCGAGGTGATGCGCTACACCGCGTTGGCCACCGTGCTGGAACCGAATTCGACGGAATTGGAGATTGCCAAGCGGTCCCAAGCGCTGTCGAGCCAGATCGCGCCGCGTCTGGGCCCGATGGTCCAGGCGATGTTGTTCATGCAGCTGCGGCACTCGATGGAAACCGAAGCCGTCAACCTCAGCGAGCGCGCCGCCGGGGTACCGCTGCCGGGCGCCCGGCAGGTCACGGTTGCCTTCGCTGACCTCGTCGGGTTCACCCGGCTCGGCGAGGCGGTGCCGCCCGAGGAATTGGTGCAGCTTGCCGACCGCCTGGCAGATCTCGCCCGGGATGTTGCCGTCCCGCCGGTGCGTTTGATCAAGACGATCGGTGACGCGGTGATGTTCGTCTGTCCTGACCCTGCGCCGCTGCTGGACGCCGTGCTCAAGCTGGTGGATATCACCGACTCCGACAATGACTTTCCCCGGCTGCGGGCCGGTCTCGCCGCGGGGTCCGCGGTGAGCCGGGCCGGTGACTGGTACGGCAGCCCGGTCAATGCAGCCAGCCGGGTGACCGGTGTGGCGCGGCCGGGCGCCGTGTTGGCCGCCGAATCGGTGCGGGAGGCAGTCGGCGACGGCAACGGCTTTTGTTGGTCCGACGCCGGAGCGCGCCACCTGAAGGGTATCAGGGGAGAAGTCAAATTGTTCCGCGCCCGCCGCGGCGACGCCGAAGAGGTCTGACCTTTCAGCGATACCAAAGCGTGAAAGGCAGCGTTCGCTGCCGGAGAACGCGGTTCCCACACTGTCTGTAACGGTGTAATCATGTAATCATGAATCAACATCATGTAAGGGGCCGGCGGTACGGCCGGCCCGGAGGGTGGCAGCAGGCGCACCAGCCCGACGCCGGTGACGCAGCGGAATGGTTCGCTGGTCGTCTGCCTGACGACTGGTTCGACGGTGATCCCGTGGTGATCGTCGACCGCGAGGAGATCACCGTCATCGGGAAGCTGCCTGTACCCGCGGATTCGGGTGAAGAAAGCGAAGCCCGCGCGGCGGGGCGGGTGTCCCGGTTCCGGGAGGAAACCCGGCCAGAGCGGATGGACATCGCCGACGAAGCCCAGAACCGCTACGGCCGCAAAGTCTCCTGGGGTGTCGAGATCGCCGGTGAGCAGACCCTTTTCACCCATATCGCGGTGCCGGTGATGACCCGTCTCAAGCAGCCCGAGCGCCAGGTGCTCGACACACTCGTCGACGCCGGCGTCGCCCGGTCGCGCTCGGACGCGCTGGCGTGGTCGGTGCGACTGGTCGGCGAGCACGCTGAGGACTGGTTGGGCAAACTGCGCTCGGCGATGTCAGCCGTCGACGATCTGCGCACCGAGGGGCCCGAAGTCTGAGCGCGACGGGTAGAAAGCCCGGGGTCTACGATTTTGGCCCATGAAAGGTGAAGGGCCGGCTGGCCGCGCGGGTCGATGGTGATGGCGTGACGTCTTCGGAGCAGGCCCGGATGCTGTTCGTGCACGCGCACCCCGATGACGAGAGCATCACCAACGGAAGCACCATCGCCCGCTACGTCGCCCTAGGCGCCGACGTCCGGGTCGTCACCTGCACTCTCGGTGAAGAAGGCGAAGTCATCGGCGAACGCTATGCATTGCTTGCCGTGAATCACGCCGACCAGCTCGGCGGGTACCGCATCAGTGAGTTGACCAAGGCGTTGAACGCACTCGGTGTCGCCGAGCCGGACTTCCTGGGCGGTCCCGGCCGCTGGCGCGATTCCGGTATGTCCGGTCAATCTCGCGGCTCTCACACCGCATTCGTTGACGCCGGAGACGCGGCCGTCGAATCGCTCGTCGACATCATCGATAGCCTTCGTCCGCATGTCGTCGTGACATACGACCCCAAGGGCGGTTACGGCCACCCCGACCACGTGCAGGCGCACCGGGTGACCGCGGCGGCGTTAGTGGCTGCGCGTTGGAAAGTTCCGAAGTTCTACTGGACCGTGCTGGCCTCCGGCGCTCTGCAGACCGCTCTCGACGGCTTGAGCCAGTTCCCGTCCGAGTGGATCCGACAGCCCGACCTCGGCAGGTCTGAATACACCTACGCCGACGGCGATATCGACGCAGTCATCGATGCCGGACCGTATCTGCCGGCCAAACTCGAAGCGCTTGCCGCGCACGCCACTCAGCTGACGCTGGCGGAGGACCGCTGCTCGTTTGCGTTGTCGAACAACTTCGTGTTTCCGATCCTGGCCGAAGAACATTTCGTCCTTGCGGCCGGCACCGCCGGGCCGCGCGACAGCCAGGGCTGGGAAACCGATCTGCTGGCCGGTCTCTGGTAAGGAGATGAGGCACCTGTTGGGGGGTTCTCGACTGCACCGTTACGCCTGGGTCATCGCGTAGTAAGCAGATCGCTTGGTCATCAGCTGGTCGTGGTTACCCTGTTCGACGATCCGGCCGGCCTGCATGACCAGGATGTGGTCGGCATTTCGGATGGTCGAAAGACGATGCGCGATGATGAAACTCGTGCGATCGCGACGAAGCTCGCGGGTGGCGCGGGCGATCAGCAGCTCGGTTCGGCTGTCCACCGAACTTGTGGCCTCGTCCAGGATCAGCAGTTGCGGGCGAGCCAGGAACGCCCGCGCTATGGTGATCAACTGCTTCTCGCCGGAGCTGACGTTGCCACCGTCGTCGTCGATGCGTGTCTGATATCCGTCGGGCAGAGTGTGAATGAAGCGGTCGACGTGAGCCGCTTCGGCAGCGCGGACCATCTCATCGTCGCTGGCCGCGGGACGACCGTAGCGGATGTTCTCGGCGATCGTCCCGCCGAACAGCCAGGTGTCTTGCAATACCATCCCGATGCGTGAGCGCAGTGCACGTCTGCTCATCGACGCAATGTCGACGCCGTCGATCGTAATGCGACCGGAGTCGAGTTCGTAGAATCGCATCAGCAGATTCACCAGCGTGGTCTTGCCCGCTCCCGTCGGCCCGATGATCGCCACGGCGCTGCCCGGTTCGGCCACCAGCGACAGATCTTCGATCACCGGTGTGCCGGGCCGGTAGCCGAAGCTGACATGGTGGAATTCGATTCGTCCCGCAAGCGGCGACGACGTGCCGCCGGCCAGTGGTGCCCGCCCGTTGGGTGAAGTCCGCGCGTCCGGGTCGGGCGTTTCCTCGGGCTCGTCAAGCAGGTCGAACACCCGCTCGGCGCTGGCCACCCCGGACTGCAACACGTTGTACATGGCCGCCAGCTGGGTAAGCGGCGAGTTAAATTGCCGGACATACTGAATGAACGCCTGGATGCTGCCGACGGTGATCTGACCGGTCGCCACCTGCACGCCGCCGACAACGGCGACTGCGACGTAGCTGAGATTGCCGATGAACGTCGTTGCCGGCGATAACAGTCCAGAGGTGAACTGAGCGCCGAACCCGGCGTCGTACACATCGGCGTTCAACTCGCGGAACCGCTGCTGAGCACCGGCTCGGTGGCCGAATGTCTTGACCACCGTGAAACCGCTGTAGGTTTCCTCGATGTGGGCGTTCAGCCGTCCGGTGCGGGTCCACTGTGCGACGAACAACCGCTGGGAGCGCCGCGCAATCACCCGGGTCACGAACAGCGACAACGGAACTGTCAGCAGCGTGATCAGCGCCAGCAGCGGTGAGATCGTCAGCATCATGACCAGCACGGTCAGCACGGTCAGCACCGACGTCAGCAGCTGGGAGATGGTCATCGACAGCGAACTCTGGATGTTGTCGACGTCGTTGGTGACCCGGCTCAGCACCTCCCCGCGTTGCCGGCCGTCGAAGTAAGCCAACGGCAGCCGGTGCACCTTGTCTTCGATGTCGGCCCGCAAGGTCATCATGGTTCGCTGCACAGTCAAGTTGAGCAGCCTGGCCTGAGTCCAGACCATCAGCGCCGCGACGAGATACAGGGCCAGCGCCAACCCCAAAGTCCTGCCGACCGCACCGAAGTCCACACCTTGGCCCGGTACGACGTGCATTCCGGACAGCAAATCGGCGAAGTTGTCGTCACCGCGCGCCCGGGCCGCCGCGACTGCCTGATCTTTGGTCAGGCCGCTGGGCAGCCGCCGCCCGATGACTCCGTTGAACAGTAAGTCGGTGGCGCGTCCCAGGATTCGTGGCACGATGACCCCGATCCCGATGCCGCTGATCGACAACACGATGACCGCAGCGCTCAACCGGCGCTGCGGGCCCAGCCGTTTGATCAAACGGATCACCGAACCGCGGAAGTCACGCGACCTTTCGGTGGGGTCTTGCACCCTGCCGCGCATCGGTCGGGTGATCCCTGTGCTCACTGCAGACCGCCCACTTCGGCGCCCAGCGATTGCGAATCGGCGAACTCACGATAGGTTGGGCAACTCGCGAGGAGCGCTTCGTGGGTGCCCAGACCGACGACCCTGCCGTCGTCGACGACCACAACCTGGTCCGCTTTCGCAACCGTCGAAATACGCTGCGAAACGAGATATTTTGTTGGCGTCGCGGGCCACCTGTTGCAGTGACGCGCGGACTTGTGCGTCGGTGTGCACGTCCAGCGCTGAGAAGGCGTCGTCGAACAGGTAGATGGCGGGGCGCCTGATCACCGCCCGGGCGATGGCCAGCCGCTGCCGCTGTCCGCCGGAGAAATTTGTGCCGCTTTGTGCCACAGGCATTTGCAAACCGTCGTCGTGGGCTCGCACGAACCCGTCGGCGTGGGCCACCTGCAGCGCCTCCCACATTTCCTCGTCGGTGGCGTCGGCTTTGCCGTAACGGAGGTTGTCGGCAACGGTGCCGGAGAAGAGGTAGCCGCGCTGGGGCACCAAACCGATCGCCGACCAGAGTTGATCGGTGGCGTAGTCACGCACGTCGACGCCGTCGACGAGCACCGCTCCCTCGGTGACGTCGTAAAGTCGGCAGATCAGCGCCACCAGCGTCGACTTGCCCGAGCCGGTGCCGCCGACGATCGCCGTGGTAGTGCCCGGACGCGCGGTGAGCGACACATTCTGCAGCACAGGGCGATCCGCATTGGGATAGCAATATTGCACGCTCTCGAGTTGCACTAGCCCCGTCTGAGCACCCGGCAGAGACGACGGGCGCACCGGCTGCGCGGGGTCGGCAAACCGCCGGACGGGTGGACAGCACCTCTGTGATGCGTTCGGCGCACACCGCGGCCCGGGGCAGGATCATCAGCGTCATCGTTGCCATCATCACGGCCATCAGAATCTGGGTGAAGTAGACCAAAAACGCGATCAGCGAGCCGACCTGCATCTGCCCGCTGTCGATGCGGTGACCGCCGAACCAGATCACCGCGACACTGGAGCAGTTGATCGTCAGCGTCGTCACCGGCAGCATCAGCGCTTGCCAGTTGCCGGCATTGAGTGCGGTGCCGGACAAGGCGGAATTGGCCTGGTTGAACTTGTCCCGCTCGAAAGGCTCACGCGCAAAAGCTCTGACGACACGAACCCCGGACAACTGGTCTCGCATCACCCGGTTGATGTTGTCGACCAATTTCTGCATGCTGCGAAAGATCGGCAGCATCTGCGATACGAGAACGTAATTGGCCACGCCCAGCACCGGAACGCTGACCAGCAGAAGCCACGACAGTCCGGCGTCCTGGTGGATGGCCATCGCAATTCCGCCGACGCACATGATCGGAGCGGTGACCAGCACAGTGGCCGCCAGCTGCGCCAAGAACTGGATCTGGCGGACGTCGTTGATCGTGCGGATCAGCAGTGACGGTGTGCCGAATCGGCTGGTTTCATGCGCCGAGAAGCCGGTGACGCATTCGAAGATCGCCCAGCGCAGATCTCGGCCGATACCCATCCCGGTTCGGGAACCGAAATACAGCGCACCGATGGCGCACAACACCTGCAGCCCGGTCACCGCGAGCATCACCCCACCGAGCCGCACGATGGCCGACGTGTCACCTTTGGCGACGCCGTCGTCGATGATCGCCGCGTTGACCGTCGGAAGGTACAACGAGGCCAACGTGCTGAGCAGCTGCAGCGACACCACCGCAGTGAGCGGCCCGCGGTAAGGGCGAGCGTACTGGCGCAGCAATGCCAGGAGCATCTCGTTACTGTCGCACAAGCACCGGTCAGCTGCGGTTAGGGTGCACGCTGTGACCAGCCCGAGACGCGACCCCAGCCGCGCGGTGGCGGCGTTGGCTCTGGTGGCCGCTGCCCTGGCCGGCGGGTGCTCCGATTCGGGGACGCAGTCGGCTGCCTCCCCGGCGGCCGGGGGGCCTCATCGCGGACCGTTTTTCCCGCAGTGCGGCGGTGTGAGCGATCAGACCATCGCCCGACTCACCCGGCTGAGCGGGCTGGCGAACACTGCACAGAACTCTGTGGGCTGTCAGTGGCTGCTGCACGGCAGCATCCGCGGTCCCTACTTCTCCTTCTCCTGGTATCGCAGCAGCCCGATCGGGCGGGAGCGCCGAACGGTGCAGGTGAACCACCCCAGCGTCGACGAAATCACGATCAGCGGTCACAACGGTTTCATCGCCACCGGCAGCGAGGCGAACCTGGGGGAGAATCTCTGTGAGATCGGGCTGCAGTTCGACCGCGACTTCATCGAGTGGACGGTGTACTTCAACCAGAAGCCGTTCCCGGACCCCTGCGGCATCGCCAGGGAACTGACCCAGCAGTCGGTGACGAACTCAAAATGAGGGCAAACGTGCTGGTCAAACCGTGTCGTGGTGGTTGACTTAAGGCGCTGCCGCTACAGTGCATCCTGTGACCAGCAGCAGGTGCGCATAGTGATGCGAGGCAAGCCGACGGCGCTGGCACTGGCGGCCGCGAGCCTGCTGAGCATGGTCGCTGCGTGCTCGAACTCCGGCTCCGGCAAACCGCAATCGCCGGAGTCGTCGGGCGCGGCGTCCGCGTCGTCGCACCACGGGCCGTTCTTCCCGCAGTGCGGCGGGGTCACCGACCAGACGGTCGCCCAGCTCACCAGGGTGACCGGACTGATGAACACCGCGCAGAACTCCGTGGGCTGCCAATGGCTGGCCGGCGGCGCCATTCTTGGCCCGCACTTCTCGTTTTCCTGGTACCGCGGAAGCCCGATAGGACGCGAACGCAAAACCGAGGAACTGTCGCGATCCAGCGTCGAAGACATCAACATCAACGGTCACGGCGGTTTCATCGCGGTCGGCAACGAGCCGACCTTAGGCGACTCGCTGTGCGAGATCGGTATCCAGTTCCAGGACGACTTCATCGAATGGTCGGTCAGCTTCAATCAGAAACCGTTCCCGGACCCCTGTGACGTGGCCAAAGAACTCACTCGTCAGACGATTGCGAATTCGAAATGAGCCGCCGACTCCGTGCAGTCCGAGTATCGACCCGGAAAAATATCCCCGCGGCCGTGGCCGCGGCGCTCACCGTCCTGACGTTGCTGAGCGGATGCTCGCGGGCGGTGGGCGGCACGCCGGTGAAGGCCGGCGCCGGTGAAGGTCCGTCGAACAACAATTCCCAGCAGCAGTACCCCAACCTGCTCAAGGAATGCGAAGTCTTGACCAATGACATCCTGGCCAAGACGGTCGGCGCCGATCCGCTGGACATCCAGAGCACCTTCGTGGGTGCGATCTGCCGCTGGCAGGCCGCCAACCCGGCCGCGCTCATCGACATCACCCGGTTCTGGTTCGAGCAGGGCAGCCTGGATAACGAGCGCAAGGTCGCTGAGAACCTGAAATACCAGATCGAGAACCGTTCCATTGCCGGTGTCCGATCGATTGTGATGCGGACCAACGACGCCAACGGGTCGTGCGGAGTCGCCAGTGACGCCGCCGGCGTCGTGGGCTGGTGGGTCAACCCGCAGGGGCCAGGCATTGATGCCTGTCAGCAGGCCGTCAAATTGATGGAGCTGACGCTGTCGACCAACTCCTGACTTCGGTTCAGCGCGGCACGTGAAAGTCGGTCAGCGTGGCGCCGCGCTGCAGCCGCTGCCAGCTGCAGGGTACTCGTAACACGGCCAGCGCCGACGTCGGAAATTTCTCTGCGATACGTTGCGCCACAACGGAATCCGTGCCGGCGAGCTGCAATGCAACGTCGGACATCGTCGGCTCGTGACCCACAACGAGCAAAGTGCTGACTCCGTCGGCAACCGTGCCGATCTCGTCGATCACTATGGCGAAGCCGGCGCCGTAGAGCCGCTGAGAGTAACGTACCGGAGCCCCGATGCGGCTGTGCCTAAGCGTTTCTCGGGTGCGGGTCGCGGTGGAGCACAGGACCTGCTCGACAGCGGGCAGAGTGGCTCGCAGCCAAGCACCGGCCAGCCCGGCCTCGCGCACGCCGCGCGGCGCCAACGGCCGGTCGTGGTCGACGACGCCGCTCGGGTACGCCGACTTCCCGTGCCGCAGCAGCACCAGGGTGCGCAAGTCACCACTCACGTCGACGACGGTAGGGCATGACCGGCGTGCAGCGATACGTGCACCATCCACTTCCCAGCATCCTGTGCAACCAGCCGGCCAGGCGCCGGTGCGCGTCCCCGAACTTGTCGGCGGCCCGCCCTACACTCGCCTTGCTCACAGCCACCCGACCTCAGGAGGGGCCGAGGAATGCGATTCCTGCACACCGCCGACTGGCAGCTGGGCATGACCCGTCACTTCCTCGCCGGCGAAGCTCAGCCCCGGTATTCGGCCGCCCGGCGCGACGCTGTTTCCGGCCTCGGTGCGCTGGCCACCGAGGTCGGAGCTGAATTCGTCGTGGTCGCCGGTGACGTATTCGAACACAATCAGCTGGCGCCCAAAGTGATCAGTCAGTCACTGGAAGCAATGCGCGCCGTCGGTGTTCCGGTTTACCTGCTGCCCGGCAATCACGACCCGCTGGACGCGTCCTCGGTGTACACCAGCCCGCTGTTTTTGTCGGAACGGCCAGACAACGTCACCGTGCTGGACCAGGCCGGCGTCCACAACATCCGGCCGGGGCTGCAGATCCTCGCCGCGCCGTGGCGGTCCAAGGCGCCGACCACCGACCTGGTCGCCAAGGAGCTCGACAGCGTGCGGGCCGACGGGACCACCCGGGTGCTGGTCGCCCACGGCAGCGTCGACGTGCTCGATCCCGACCCGGGCAAGCCCGCGCTGATTCGGCTCGCCGCGGTCGAGGATGCCCTGGCCGACGGCAGGGTGCACTATGTGGCGTTGGGCGACAAGCACTCTCGCACCTGTGTGGGCAGCAGCGGCCGGATGTGGTATTCGGGTTCACCGGAAGTCACCAACTTCGACGACACCGAGTCCGACCCCGGGCACGTCCTGCTCGTCGACGTCGACGAAGCCGATCCCAGCCGACCGGTGCGCGTCGAGGCCCGCCATGTCGGACGGTGGCGATTCGTCACCATGCATCACCAGGTGGACAACAGTCGCGACATCACCGATCTGGACCTCAACCTCGACTTGCTGGACCGCAAAGATCGCACGGTGGTGCGGCTGGCCCTGACGGGTTCGTTGACGGTCACCGACCGCGCCGCACTGGACGGTTGCTTGGACAAGTACGCCCGCCTGTTCGCCTGGCTGGGCTTGTGGGAGCGGCACACCGACGTGGCGGTGGTTCCGGCCGACGGCGAATTCACCGACCTGGGTATCGGCGGGTTCGCCGCCGCCGCCGTCGCAGAGCTGGTCGCGACGGCACGTGCGGATGATGCGGCAAGCGCTGACGACGCCCAGGCGGCGTTGGCGTTGCTGTTGCGGCTCACCGATCGCAGCAGGGGTGCGGCATGAAGTTGCATCGGCTGGTCCTGACCGATTACCGCGGGATCGCTCACCGTGACATCGAATTCCCGGACAGCGGTGTGGTGATCGTCAGCGGCGCCAACGAGATCGGCAAGTCGTCGATGATCGAAGCGCTGGATCTGCTGTTGGAGTCGAAAGACCGCTCGACGAAGAAGGAAGTCAAGCAGGTCAAGCCCGCTGATGCCGACGTCGGGTCAGAGGTCGCCGCTGAAATCAGCGCCGGCCCCTTTCGTTTCGTCTACCGCAAACGCTTCAACAAAAAATGTGAGACCCAGTTGACCGTGCTGGCGCCGCGCCGTGAGCAGCTGACCGGTGACGAAGCGCATGAGCGGGTCTGCGCGATGCTCACCGAAACGATGGACACCGAGCTTTGGCATGCGCAGCGGGTTCTGCAGGCGGCGTCGACCACGGCGGTGAATCTTTCGGGCTGCGAAGCGCTGTCCCGTGCCCTGGACGTGGCGGCCGGAGCCGCCGACGCGCTGGTCGGCACCGAGCCACTGCTCGTCGAGCGCATCGACGAGGAGTACGCGCGTTACTTCACCCCGACCGGCCGGCCCACCGGCGACTGGTCGGCCGCCGCCACGCGGCTGCGCGAGGCCGAGGACGAGGTGGAGCGTTGGGCGATGGCGGTGGCCGAAGTCGAAGACCGGGTGCGCCGACATGCTGAACTGACCGATCGCCTCGCTGACCTCTCCGCTCAGCAGACCGCGGCCGCCGAGCGGCATGCCGCTGCCCGGACCGCGGCCGACCAGCTCGCCGAACTGGCTGATCAGCAGCGCGAAGCACGGCTGATCGCGAAAGCCGCCGCTGCGACCAGCGCGGCCTCCCACGCCGCTCACTGCGAGCGGCTGCGGTTGTGCACCGACCTGAGCACCCGCGCCGCAACGCTGGCCGCACTGGAAGACGAGAGCCGGGAGGCCGCCGCTGCGCAGTTGGCCGCGCAGCAAGCCGACGCGGCCGCCACCACCGCATTCGAGGAGGCGACGGCCGCGCTCACAGCCGCCCAGCAGCGTGTCGACTCACTTCGACGCGTCGCGGCGCAGCTCGCCGAGCGTGAAGAGGCCGATCGGCTGGCAGCCCGGCTGGCCAAAATCGTTGCCGTTCAGCGCGAACGGCAGGAGTCCTGCGCCGAGTTGTCCACCATCGCGGTCACCGAAGCCGTCGCGAACCGGGTCGAGACGGCTGCGGCAGCGCTCGATCGGGCCGACGGCCAGCTCGCGCTGGTATCCGGCACGATCGAGTTCACCGCATCCGCCGACATCGAATTGGCCACCGGGAATCAGCAGGTCGCCTTGACCGCGGGGCAAACCTGGTCGACGACGGCGACGGGACCGACCGAGGTCACGGTGCCTGGTGTCCTGACCGCGCGCTTCAGCCCTGGCGTCACTGTGCAAGACGTGAACGCCAGACATGCTGCCGCGCAACAAGAGTTGACAGACGCATTGGCCGCCGGCGGAGTCATCGACCTGACCTATGCCCGGTGTGCAGACCGCCGCCGCCGCGAACTGGAGAGCATCCGCGATCAGCTGTCCGCCACACTCGAAGGACTGCGTGGTGACGATCGGGTCGATGACTTGCACGCGCGGCTCGCGCAGCTGCGGGCCGGTCAGCGCGCCGGCCACGCCGGGTCGCCGCCAGAAAGCAGCGGCGATCGCCAGCGCGGCGAAGCCGGGCGCAGCGGGTCGCCGCCAGAAAGCAGCGGCGATCGCCAGCGCGGCGAAGCCGGGCGCAGCGGGTCGCCGGCAGAAGGCAGCGGCGCACGCACCGAGCTGGCGACGGCGGAGACAGATCGCACGCGGGCGGCCGAGGTGTGCGACGCATGCCGCAAACACGCGACGGCCGCCGCCACCCAGTTCGCTGAGACACGTACCCGCGCCACGGTAATGCGGGACAAAGTGGCGACCCAGCGCGCCGAGCTCGATACGGTCACTGATCGGCTCGCTCAGCAGCGCGGAGTCGTCACCGACGACAACCTGGCCACCGGCGCCGACGTCGATTTACGCGCTGAAGGCGTCGCCACCCAGCGGGTTGCGGAGCTGACCGAACAACTGAACGCAGCGGGCCCGGACGCGGTGGCCGCCGAACTCGCGCTGGCCGCAGGGGCGGTCGAAGCGTTGCGCACTCGCTTTGCGGAAACCGAGCGTGCGCTCCACGAAGTCAACGTCGAGCTCACGGTGTTCGGCACCGAAGGCCGCCACGGCAAACTCGATGCCGCGCACACCAGCTGTGCGTACGCCAACGCGGAACACCAGAGGGTGGGCCGCCGGGCGCGGGCCGCCCAACTGCTGCGGTCGGTGATGGCGAGGCATCGCGACACCACCCGCCTGCGTTACGTCGAGCCGTTCCGCACTGAACTCCAACGCCTCGGCCGCCCGGTGTTCGGGCCCAGCTTCGAAGTCGACATCAACAGCGACCTGAAGATTTGCAGCCGCACCCTCGACGGCCGCACCGTGCCCTACGAGTCGTTGTCGGGCGGCGCCAGGGAGCAACTCGGCATCCTGGCCCGCCTGGCCGGGGCGTCACTGGTTGCCAAGGAGGACTCGGTTCCGGTGCTGATTGACGATGCGTTGGGTTTCACCGACCCGGACCGGTTGGCCAAGATGAGCGAGGTGTTCGACAGCATGGGTAGCCGGGGTCAGGTGATCGTGCTGACCTGCACACCTGCCCGGTACGACGGTGTCGTGGATGCGCACCGCATCAACCTCAACGCATAGCGCTCGCCGGATGTCCTGAACTCCTATACTCGCCGAAACAGGGAGTGAATCGTGGACCTTCATTGCGACTACGTGGTCGTCGGAACCGGCTCCGCGGGAGCCGTGGTAATTAACCGGCTCAGCGCTGATCCGGCTGTCGCGGTGGTCGCCTTGGAAGCCGGACCGCGCGACAACGACAAATTCATCCGCATACCAGCGGCGTTCGCGAAGCTGTTTCGCAGCAAGTTCGACTGGGATTATCTGACCGAACCGCAGAAAGAGCTCAACGGTCGCGAAATTTACTGGCCGAGAGGTAAAGTGCTCGGCGGTTCTTCGTCGATGAACGCAATGATGTGGGTTCGTGGATTCGCCGCGGACTACGACGAGTGGGGCGCCCACGGCGGACCGCAGTGGTCGTTCGCCGAGCTTCTGCACTACTTTCGCCGCATCGAGAATGCCGTTGCTGCAGGGGATCTTGTTAGCGGCGATGAGAGCGGAATGAGTGGGCCGCTGTTTCTCTCGCGTCAGCGCAGCCCACGCAGTGCGACTGCGGCGTGGCTGACTGCCACACGGGAATGCGGATTCGGCACTGCGCGCCCGAATTCGAATCAGCCTGAAGGCGTCTGCGAAACGCTAGTCACGCAGCGCAAGGGGGCGCGGTGGAGTTCCGCTGATGCGTATCTCAAGCCGGCGATGCGCCGCAAGAATTTAACCGTGTTAACTGAGGCCACCGCCACCCGCGTCGTCGTGGACGCCGCCCGCGCGGTCGGCGTGGAATTCGACCAAGGCGGGCAGCGCAGCGTCGTCTATGCCCGCCGCGAGGTGGTCTTGTGCGGTGGTGCCATCAACACCCCGCAGCTGCTGATGCTTTCTGGTATCGGTGATCGAGATCAACTCAGCGACCATGGCGTCGACTTGGCCTTTCACGTACCCGAGGTCGGGAAGAACCTGCTCGACCACCTCGTTACCCCGCTGGGTTTTGATATACGAGACGACAGTTTGTCGACCGCTGAAAAGCCCGGACAACTGATCAACTACCTGCTGCGTCGTCGCGGCATGCTCACCTCTAACGTTGGTGAAGCGCACGGCTTTATGCGTAGCCGGCCGGAGCTGGAGCTGCCTGATCTCGAGCTGATATTTGCCCCAGCCCCGTACTTTGACGAGGGGCTTGGCGATCCTTATCCCGGGCACGCGGTCGTGTTCGGCCCGATCTTGGTCAGACCCGACAGTCGCGGGCAAATAACCCTGCGATCGGCCGACCCGTTCGCCAAGCCGATCGTTGACCCGCGCTACTTGTCCGACCCGGGCGGCGCGGACCGGGCCGCGATGATGGCGGGCTTGCGAATGTGCGCCCGGATCGCCGAGGCTCCCGCGCTCAAGCGTCTGCTCGGCCCGATCGCGCGACCACGCGACGCAAGGGAGCTTGACGAGGACACCTTGGCCGACGCGCTCAACACGTGCTCACACACGCTTTATCACCCGATGGGCACTTGCCGGATGGGCAGCGACGAGGACAGTGTGGTCGATCCGCAACTGAAGGTGCGCGGTGTCGACAGCCTTCGGGTGGCCGACGCCTCGGTGATGCCCAGCGCTGTTCGCGGGCATACGCATGCGCCGTCGGTGCTGATCGGTGAAAAAGCCGCCGACTTGATCCTTGGTTAGCTCGCCGGGGGCGACCCGGCACAATGATGACGTGCCGGGACGATGCGCATGACGATGACCGCACGACGGCGACTCGTGCATAACAAACTCAAGGCGCTTCCCGGAGTGCGGGCGGTGCGCCGGCCCGTTTCACCGGGCGCCCGCACCGACTTCGACCTCTACTACGTACGCACCGGTCCGAAGTCCGCTCATCCGTTGGTCATCCTGACCGGCGGTCCCGGAGTAGCTTCGGTGCTGCAATACCGAGGGTTTCGGCGGCGCGCCGCCGCTGCCGGGCTCGACGTGCTGATGATTGAGCACCGGGGTGTCGGAATGTCGCGCCACGACCACACCGGCGCCGACCTCCCGCCGCAGGCGTTGACGGTCGACCAGGTGATCGGTGACGTCGTCGCAGCGCTTGATGACGCGCATATCGACACTGCCGTCTTCTACGGCACGTCCTACGGCACCTACATCGCCGCCGGTCTGGGCGTGCGCCATCCCGAACGGGTACACGCCATGATCTTGGATTCCCCGCTGCTGTGCCGACATGACATGACGGCGGTGCGGGACGCCCTTCGCGGTCTGTTCTGGGACGGCGACACCCCGGGGGCGGCAGCGTTGGCGGCCAAGACGCGCAGGCTGGTGGCTGCCGGCGTTATGGACCCGGCCGGCGCACAGGTCGCGGCAACGTTGTACGGCTACGGTGGCGCGAGGTTGCTCGAGCGTCAGCTCGACCTGTTGCTGCGCGGCCGCACGATCGTGTGGCGTGCGTTGCGCACTGTCGACAAACTGGTCACCCGCACGGTGCCGTTTCGTTTCGAGATGGACCTGGTCGGCCGCATCGCTTTTCGCGAACTCGACTACGCCGGTGAACCAGACGGCTCTCCACTGGACCCGGCTGTGGCGATGCGGGAGAAGATGACTGAGGCAGTCCCTTTCGAGGCCGAACCATACGACCTGATCGCAGCGATGCCCCAGTTCTGCTGGCCGACGGTGGTGATCGCCGGGGGCCGCGACTTGATCACCCCGGTTGCGGTCGCCGAGCGCATCGTCTCGTTGATCCCCGACGCGCTGCTCGTTCTGCTGCCGTCCATGGCGCACAGCGCGCTGGACAGCCGCGAGAACGCCGCCCTCGAGATCGCCGCAGCAGTCGAGAGCGGCCAGCTTCACGAATTGGTCAAAGATTCCACGACATTGGACACGCTGCCCGAACGGCCGGCTCTGCGTCTGCTGACCACGACGATCGGCGCTGCGATCGCTATAGAAGGTGCGCTGCCCCTACTGTCGGCTCTTTCACGAAACCCGTTGCCGTCGGCTCAGTCGCGGGTAAATCCGATTTCGGAGTAGACGACGTCGGCCAGCCCGAACGCCCCGTAGTTGGCCACATCGCTGCGCACCGCGATGTCGCCCGACGACTGAAACAGCGGCAGGTTGAACCCTTCCTGCCAGATCATCCGGTCGACCTCGTTGGCCAGCACCCGTGCCTTGTTCTCGTCGAGCTCGGAAAGCGTCTCGTCGATCTTGGCGTCGATGCTCGCGTTACCGATCTTGCCGAAGTTGCTGTCGCCGTCAGAGGTGTAGATCTGTGGCAACGCCGACAGCGGGTAACCGGCTCCTACCCAACCGAATTGAGTGATGTCGAAGTCGCCGACACTCACGTACTGGCTGAAAAATCCGGTGCCAGGCTTCGGATCGAGCACTAGCTTGACCCCGAGCTGCGCCAGATTCTGCTGGGCCACCAGAGCGATCTGCTTGTTGGACTGTGCATCGAAGAACACGTCCCGAATGGTCAGCTGTCTGCCGTCCTTTTGGCGCACTTTGCCGTTCAGCTTCCAGCCCAGCGCGTCCAACTCCCGGCCGGCCTCGTCGAGGTTGTACGCAGCAGGAGCGCTGTTGTTTTCGTAACCAATCTGCCCGGCGACGTAGACATGGTTGTCCAGTGGCATCGGATGACCGGTCAAGCCGTGCTCGACAACGTCGACGATGGCACGGCGGTCGATGCCTTTGCAGATCGCCCGGCGCAGCCGTTCATCAGCCAGGAGGGAACCACGCGCACCGTTGAAGGTGAAGTGGTACCACACCGGCGCCGGTGCGTGCCGGATGACGACTCCGGGTGTGCGTTCTGCGGTGACCATGTCGTCGAGTGTGCTGATGCCGGCAGCGTCGATCGCGTTGTTCCGCAGAGCGGGGATGACCGCGGTGGAGTCGAGAACCAGGAAGGTGATCGAGTCCAGCAGCGCTTTGGCTCCCCACCAGCGTGGGTTGCGGGTCAGCACAATTCGCTGCGCGGTCCGGTCGATTGTGGAGACGATGAACGGTCCCGACGACGGGCCGGGAGCGTCGAGTTGGCCGGTGTTGAACGCCTGCGGATTCGCCGTCATGCTGCGCGGTTGAATACCGCCGGCGAACATCCCGCGCCACTCGGCGTACGGCTTGGCGAAGGTGACCACCGCCTGGCGGTCATCGACGCCGCGGGTCACCGACTTCACCCGCTCGAACCCGGCTCTGCTGGCGATGAGGTAGCGCTTGTCGCGGCCGCTGCACGCGTCGACCTCGGATCTGAGATCTTCCCATGTCATCGGAGTGCCGTCGCTCCATACTGCTTTCGGGTTGATGGTGTAGCTGACGACTTGTGGACTGGTGCTGATCAATTCAGCGCCGGTGAAGTAATCGGTGTTCAGCTCGAGCGTTCCGTCGGACTGGGTGATGAACGCACCCGGCAGCGTCGGCGTGACGATCCTCGACAGGTCGTCCGTGTTGCCGTCGATGTTGAGCTCGTTGAAGTTGGACGGAAAAGACGTCAGGGCGAGTCGCAGGCTGCCGCTGTGGCGCAACGTCGCCGGATCGTGCGGATTGACGTCGCTGGTCGTCCCGACTTTCGTGGCGCCGAGGTCAGGAACGTCCCGGTACCCTTCCGAGCAGCCGGTGACGAGCAGAACTGTGACCGTCGCCAGCAGCGCAAGCCTGCGAACAACCGCCGGGTGCGTCACCCCGAGGATGCTAGCTGACATCGGGTTGCGCCCGCGGGACCGCGGCCAGCAGCCGGCGGGTGTAGTCGTGCTGCGGATCGTTCAGCACCTGCTCGCTGTCACCTTGCTCCACAATCGTTCCCCGGTACATCACCGCCACCCGGTGAGCCAGATGCTTGACCACCGAAAGATCATGAGACACAAACAAGTAGGACAGCTCGAACGTGCGTTGCAGATCCAGCAGCAGGTTGATGATGCCGGCCTGAATCGACACGTCGAGCGCCGACACCGGCTCGTCGAGCGCGAGGATCTTGGGCTGCAGCGCCAACGCTCGGGCGATTCCGATTCGCTGCTTTTGGCCGCCAGAGAACTCGGCGGGATAGCGGTTGGCGTCGGCATGGTTCAGGCCGACCGTGCTCAACAACTCAGCGACCCGTTCCTCGCATCGCTGTTTGTCGAACCCGTTGGCTACCAATGGCTCAGCGACGACATCGAAAACCGGAAGGCGCGGGTCGAGCGACGCCACCGGATCCTGGAACACCACCTGAAGCTCGGTGCGCAGCCGACGACGGCCCGGTGCGTCGAGATTCGCGACGTCGTGACCAAGGATTTCGATTGAGCCTGCCTGAGGCGCTTTGAGCTCCAGGATCTGCCGCAAAGTCGTCGACTTGCCCGAGCCGGATTCGCCGACGATCGCCAGAGTTCGGCCTTGTTCCAAAGTGAAGCTCACCCCGTCGACGGCACGCACTTCGCCAACCCGCCTGCGGATCACCACACCTTTGGTGAGCGGATAGGTCTTGGCGAGGCCGTTGACCTGCAGCACCGCCGAAGTGCCGTCGGCGAGGGCACCGGTCGGCTCAGGTTGCGTCGACACCCCGAAGATGTCGGCGGCGCTGCGCCCGGCGACGTCCTCGGTGCGGACGCATGCCGCGCTATGACCGTCTCGAATGGTGACGAGATCGGGTTCCTTCACCTGGCATTCGTCGATGACCAGGGGACAGCGCGGAGCGAACGGGCAGGCGTTGGTGACCAACGACGACATCACCGGCGGGGCGCCCGGTATCGGAATCAGCCGGGTGCCCTGGGCGGCTTCCAGCCGCGGCACCGACCCCAGCAGCCCGACCGTGTAGGGCATCCGCCGATCTCGGTGCAGCTCTTCGACATCGGCGATCTCGACTGCCCGGCCGGCGTACATGACCAGTGCCCGATCGGCGAACTCCGACACCACCCCCAAGTCGTGAGTGATGATCAGAACACCGGCACCGGTCACGTCGCGCGCAGTGCGCAGCAGATCGAGGATCTGCGCCTGAACAGTGACGTCGAGGGCTGTGGTCGGTTCGTCGCAGATCAGCAGATCGGGGTCATTGGCGATCGCTATCGCGATCACCACCCGCTGACGCTCGCCGCCGGACAGTTCATGCGGGAACGCCTTGGCCCGGCGCTCCGGCTGAGCGATCCCGACCAGATCCAACAGCTCCAACGCGCGCTTGCGGGCATCGGCGCGGCTGGTGTCCTGGTTGTGCACCCGGATGGCTTCGGCTATCTGGTCGCCGACCGAATAAACCGGCGTCAGCGCCGACATCGGGTCTTGAAACACGGTGCCGATCGCCTTGCCGCGAAGCCGGGACATCTCCTGATCGGACAACCCCAGTAGCTCTTCGCCATTCAGCCGGACCGATCCCGACACGGTGGCGTGCTCGGGCAACAAGCCGACCACCGCCATCGCGGCAGTGGTTTTGCCCGAACCGGATTCACCGACGATCGCGACGACGTCGCCGGGATCGATGTGATAACTCGTGCCGCGCACGGCCGGCACCGAGACCTCGTCGGTTTCGAAGGTGACGTTGAGATTGGCCACCTCCAGCAGCGCCGTCACCGAGGCCGCCGGCTTCGGCGGCGTGCCGATTTGCTGCCGGGATCCAGCGCATCACGCAGGCCGTCACCGGTGAGGTTGGCGCACAACACCGTCAGCACCAACGCTCCGGCGGGAAACAGGAACACCCAAGGAAACGTGGTGACCGACGGAGTGCCGTCGGAGATCAGCGTGCCCAATGAGACGTCGGGCGGTTGAACACCGAATCCCAGGAAGCTGAGCCCGGTTTCGGCCAGAATCGCGTATCCGACGTTGAGCGTTGCGTCGATGATCAGGATCGAGGCGACGTTCGGCAGAATGTGGTGCATGATCACGCGGCGGCTGGATACGCCCATGTAGCGTGCGGCGCTGACGAATTCGCGTTCCCGCAGGCTCATCGTCAAACCGCGGACCATCCGCGAGCTGACCATCCAGCTGAACACCGCGAGCAGCCCGATCAGCCATAAGATGCTGCCCGACCCCTTGATCCGCGGAGTGACGATGGCGATCAAGATGAAGCCGGGCACCACCAGCAGCAGGTCCACCAGCCACATCAGTGCCCGGTCGCGCCAGCCGCCGAAATAGCCGGCCACCGACCCGACAGTCGCCGCGATAGTGGTCGAGATCAGCGCCACCCAGAAGCCGATCAGCATCGACTTCTGCATGCCCCGCAGGGTTCGTGCGAACAGGTCCTGTCCGAGCGGATTGGTGCCGAACCAATGCCGGATCGACGGCGGCTGCAGCAGCGCGTCGTAGTCCAGAGTGGTGTAGTCATAGGGGAGTAGCGGCGGCACCACGTAGCAGCCGATGAATAGCAGTATCAGCAAGACCAACGCCACAACTGCCGGCCGGTTGCGAATGAACCTGCGTGTGAGCAGGCTTCGCCGCGACGCGAACACGCCCGGGGTCACGGCGGACCGAGGTGGTGGCGTCTCGACCGTTGACTTTTGAGTCATGCGCCGCTCCTCCTCATCGCTTCGCTTTGCATCGTCGCCGGCGCGTGAGTCATGCGCCGCTCTTCCCCCGCAAGCGGGAGGTGCCCCCGCCTCATCGCTTCGCTCTGCATCGTCACCGGCGCGTGAGTCATTGAGCGCCGCTCCTTTGCTCCTCATCGCTTCGCTCTGCATCGTCGCGGCGCGTCATGCCACCCGCACTCTGGGATCCAACAGGGCATAGAACACGTCGGAGAGCAGCCCTGCGAGAAGCACGGTGGCGCCGGTGAAAACGGTGATCGCCGCGACGACGTTGGTGTCCTGGGTGGAAATACCCTGCACCACCCATTCGCCCATGCCGTGCCAGCCGAAAATTCTTTCCACGAACACTGCGCCGACGACCAGGCCGCTGACCGCATAGGCGAATAAAGTTGCCATCGGAATCAGCGCCGTGCGCAGGCCGTGTTTGAACAACGCCCGCCGGCGGGTCAGGCCTTTGGCTCGCGCTGTCCGGATGAAATCTTCGCTGAGCACGTCGAGCATCGCGTTGCGCTGATACCGGCTGAAGCTCGCAATCGACGTCAGCGCCAGGGTCAGCGTCGGCAGCACAATGTGTTGCGCGCGGTCGACGAGTTGGTCTAACACCCGCCCGGGCGGCAGCGGGGACGTCTCCCCGGTGTAGAGGAAAAGCCGCAGACCGCTGAGCATGTTCATCCGCAGCCCGGCCAGGATCAGCAAGTTGGCCAGCACGAACGACGGGACGCTGAGGATGATCAACGACAGCACGGTGACCACCCGGTCGCTGAGCTGATACTGACGCACCGCTCCCCACGCGCCGACGACCACGCCGATCACCGTGCCGAGCACCGATCCAATGAGCACCAACCGCAGCGTGACCCCGACGCGCCGGCCCAGCTCCCCGGATACCGCGTGACCGGTCACCGTGGCGCCAAAATCGCCGCGAACCGTGCCGGAGATCCACTTGGCATACCGGATCGGGACGGGCCGGTCGAGGTTGAGCTGAACGGCTTTGGCATGGATGGCCTCCGGCGGCGGCTTCGGGTGACGCTGCACGAAAGCATCAAGCGGATGAAACGTCAGCGATGTCAGGCAGAAGATGAGGAACGACGCCAGCACCAGCAGCAGGAGGTAGTTGAGGAAGCGACGCGCCAGGAAGCGGATCACGCGTGCAGGCCTCCCCGATGTCGCATGCGCACAGAGTAAGAGATGTGCGGTCGGTCAGCGCGCGAAGACGCGACGAGCCGGGCTACCTCGCGGCCCCGCCGACAGCGCCCGGCGGCAGCGGGCAACCCCCGAACCGCTGCAATCGAGATGATTCTGACGGGTGTGGGACGGCTCCGCGATTGTTACCATCAGCCGTTTGAGTGGTGAGCGAGCGAACCACAGATGCGATCTCGAGGAGACTGGTGTGACGGTTACCGAGGACTACCTGGCAAACAATGCGAAGTACGCGAGCAGTTTCAATGGACCGCTGCCCCTGCCGCCGAGCAAGCATGTTGCGGTGCTGGCCTGCATGGACGCTCGGCTGGACGTCTACCGACTGCTCGGCATCAACGAGGGCGAGGCTCATGTCATTCGCAACGCCGGCGGGGTGGTCACCGACGACGCGATCCGTTCGCTGGCGATCAGCCAGCGGCTGCTGGGCACCAAAGAGGTCATCCTCGTCCACCACACCGACTGCGGAATGCTCACGTTCACCGATGACGACTTCAAGCGCTCCCTCCAAGAAGAAACCGGTGTCAAACCGCCCTGGTCAGCCGAAGCGTTTCCCGACCTCGCCGAGGACGTCCGCCAGTCGCTGCGTCGCATCGAGAACAGTCCGTTCGTCACCCAGCACGAGTCGCTGCGTGGGTTCATCTTCGACGTCGCCACCGGCAAGCTCGAAGAGGTGACGCTTTAGCCCCACGGGGCCAGGCGAGTCGCTAGTAGCGGGTGCCCGGGCGGCGTTGACACCACCACCAAGCACCTGGTTACATACCGGGTAATGCTTGCAAAGTTGACCAGATCGGCCCAATTTACCAAGAAGTAAGGGATTGATGACCACAGAGACGACGGTGTCCCCTGCGGCCGGGCAGTACGAATTGAGCCATCTGCGCTCGCTGGAGGCTGAAGCGATCCACATCATTCGCGAGGTCGCCGCGGAGTTCGAACGGCCGGTGCTGCTGTTCTCCGGCGGCAAAGACTCCATCGTGATGCTGCATCTGGCCATCAAGGCGTTCCAACCCGGGCGGCTGCCGTTCCCGGTGATGCACGTCGACACCGGCCACAACTTCGACGAGGTCATCGAGACGCGTGACCAGCTCGTCGACCAAACCGGCGTTCGGTTGGTAGTGGCCTCGGTGCAGGACGACATCGACGCCGGACGGGTCAAGGACACCGGCCCGTCGCGCAACCCGCTGCAGACCGTGACGCTGCTGCGCGGCATCCGGGAGAACAACTTCGACGCCGCGTTCGGCGGCGCGCGGCGCGATGAAGAGCGGGCGCGCGCCAAGGAACGGGTGTTCAGCTTCCGTGACGAGTTCGGCCAATGGGACCCCAAGGCGCAACGGCCGGAGCTGTGGAACCTCTACAACGGCCGGCACCACAAAGGCGAGCACATCCGGGTGTTCCCGCTGTCCAACTGGACCGAGTTCGACATCTGGTCCTACATCGGCGCCGAGCAGATCACTTTGCCGTCCATCTACTACGCGCACCGCCGGAAGGTCTTCAGCCGGGACGGCATGCTGCTGGCGCTACACCGTTATCTGCAGCCGAAGCCTGGTGAGGAGGTATTCGAAACCTCGGTGCGGTTCCGCACCGTCGGTGACGTCACCTGCACCGGCTGCGTGGAATCCGAAGCGGTCACCGTCGACGAGGTGATCGCCGAGACGGCGGTGTCACGGCTCACGGAGCGCGGCGCGACCCGGGCCGACGACCGCATCTCGGAAGCCGGCATGGAAGACCGCAAGCGACAGGGGTATTTCTGATGGCGACCCTGCTGCGTCTGGCGACGGCCGGCTCCGTCGACGACGGCAAGTCCACGCTGATCGGGCGGCTGCTCTACGATTCCAAGGCGGTCATGGAAGACCAGTGGGCGTCAGTGAAGCTGCGGTCCAAGGAGCGCGGCCACGACTACACCGACCTGGCTCTGGTCACCGACGGCCTACGGGCCGAACGCGAACAGGGCATCACCATCGACGTCGCCTACCGCTACTTCGAGACGCCCAAGCGGAAATTCATCATCGCCGACACCCCGGGCCATGTTCAGTACACCCGCAACATGGTGACCGGCGCGTCCACCGCGCACTTGGCAATCGTGCTTGTCGACGCCCGCCACGGCGTGCAGGAGCAGACCCGCCGGCACGCGTTCCTGGCTTCGCTGCTGGGCATCCGCCACATCGTGCTGGCGGTCAACAAGATGGACCTGGTCAACTGGGGCGCAACGCGTTTCGAGGAGATCCGGGACGACTTTCGGTCCTTCGCGGCTCGCCTGGACGTGCCGGACGTGACCACCGTTCCGATCTCGGCGCTGGACGGGGACAACGTCGTCACCAAGTCCGATCGCAGCCCGTGGTACGACGGTCCGGCGCTGCTGGCGCATCTGGAACAGGTGGATATCACCGGCGACCGCAACCTGGCCGATGTGCGCTTCCCCGTTCAGTACGTCATCCGCCCGCACAGCCGCGAGCACCAAGATCACCGCAGTTACGCCGGGACGGTCTCGAGCGGAGTGCTGCGCCCCGGTGACGAGGTCATCGTGTTGCCTACCGGCAAAAGCTCCCGGATCACCGCGATCGACGGGCCGAGTGGACCGGTGCACGAAGCGTTTCCGCCGATGGCGGTGTCAGTGCGGCTTGATGACGATATCGACGTCTCGCGCGGCGACATGATCGCCTACACCGGCAATCCGCCGCGGGCGTCGCAGGATTTCGACGCCACAGTGTGCTGGATGGCCGACGCGGCCGCGCTCGAGCCGGGCCGTGACTACATCATCAAGCACACCACTCGCACTACCCGTGCGCGGGTGACCGCGCTGGACTACCGCCTGGACGTCAACACACTCGAGCACGACAACGACGCGACAGCGTTGAATCTCAATGAGCTGGGCCGCATTTCGCTGCGCACACAGGTGCCGCTGCTACTCGACGAGTACACCCGCAACCCCAGCACGGGCTCGTTCATTCTCATCGACCCGAACACCAACGGCACGGTGGCCGCGGGAATGGTTCTGCACGAAATTTCGGTCCGCGCCGCCAGCCCGAACACGGTGCGACACCAATCGCTGGTCACCGCCGACGACCGGCTCTCACATGGGCGCACGCTGTGGTTCACCGGCCTGTCCGGTTCCGGAAAGTCGTCGGTGGCGATGCTCGTCGAGCAGAAGTTACTCGAAAAAGGCGTCGCTGCGTATGTTCTCGACGGCGACAACCTGCGGCACGGCCTCAACGCCGATCTGGGTTTCAGTCTGGAAGACCGTGCCGAGAATCTGCGCCGACTCGCGCACGTCGCGGCGTTGCTCGCCGATTCCGGGCAGACGGTGCTGGTGCCGGTAATCAGCCCGCTGCTCGAGCACCGTGCTCTGGCCCGCCGCGTACACGTCGAGGCCGGACTGGAGTTTGTCGAGGTGTTCTGCGACACGCCAATCGACGAGTGCGAGAAGCGCGATCCCAAAGGCCTGTACGCCAAAGCGCGTGCCGGTGAGATCACAAATTTCACCGGTGTCGGCAGCCCTTATCAGCGACCTGAGAATCCGGACCTGCGGCTCACCGCCGACCACAGCCTCGACGAACTGGCGCAGCAAGTCATTGACCTGCTCGACTCGCGCGAATGAGTGACCACGAACTGGCTGCCAGGCTCGCTACGCAAGCCGGTGACCTACTGCTGGCCGTGCGCGACGAGTTGGCCGACGCAACCCAAGCGGAGCGAAAGACGGCCGGTGACAGTCGGTCCCACGAGTTCTTGATGAAGGCGTTGGCGGCTGCCAGGCCGGCTGACGCGGTGCTCTCCGAGGAAGGCGCCGACGATCAGCGACGGCTGCGAGCCGAGCGGGTGTGGATCGTCGACCCGCTGGACGGCACCAGGGAGTTCTCCGAGCTGGGCCGTCCCGACTGGGCGGTTCATGTGGCGTTGTGGGAGGCCGGTGAACTCGCCGCGGGCGCGGTTGCCCTGCCCGCCCAAGGACGTCACACTGGCCACCCCGGATGTCGCACCGCCACCGGCCAATTCGGACCCGCCGCGAATCGTCGTGTCGCGCACCCGCCCGCCGGTGATCGCCTTGCGGGTTCGTGAGCAGCTGGATGGCATTTTGGTGGAAATGGGGTCGGCGGGAGCCAAAGTCGCCGCTGTCGTGCAGGGATTGGCCGACGTGTACGTGCACGCCGGCGGGCAGCACGAATGGGATTCCGCGGCTCCGGTCGCGGTGGCCCGTGCCGCCGGTCTGCACACATCCCGAATCGACGGGTCGTCGCTGCACTACAACCGGGCCGACTCGGTGCTACCGGATCTGCTGGTGTGCCGGCCCGAGTACGCCGACGCGGTGCTGGCCGCGATCAATTCCTGACGGGGGCGGTGACACATGCGCATGTCGGCGAAGGCGGAGTACGCCCTCCGCGCGATGATCCAACTCGCCACCATCGAGGGTGGCGCGCTGGTCAAGACCGACGACCTCGCAACGGCGCAGGGCATCCCGCCGCAGTTCCTCGTCGACATCCTGTCCGATCTGCGCACCGACCGCCTGGTACGGAGCCACCGCGGTCGCGACGGCGGCTACGCGCTGGCTCGCCCGGGGTCGGAGATCAGCATCGCCGACGTGCTGCGATGTATCGACGGCCCGTTGGCCAGTGTGCGCGACATGGGTCTGGGTGACTTGCCGTATGCCGGTCCGACGGCAGCGCTCACTGACGTCTGGCGGGCGCTGCGCGCCAGTATGCGGGCGGTGCTGGAGCGCACCACCTTGGCCGATGTGGCCGCGGGCGCCCTGCCTGGGCACGTCGCTCAGCTGGCCGACGACTACCGAGACCAGGAGCGCAATCGGCACGGGCGGCGCTCAGCCGGATAGCATCGGCTACTTCGGCGCGGTGAGCTCCAACGCGATGTTGTCGGGATCGCGGAACTCCAAGATGTAAGACGGCCCGATATCTTTGACAGGTTCGTGATTGATGCCCAGACCATCCAAATGCTGCGCAGCGTAATCTAATTCGGCTTTGCTGGCGGTGCGGAACGAGATGTGGTCCAGTCCGACCCGGTTCTCGTCGAAGGCATCGCTGGCGACCGGCCGGAGCCCGATCAGTGCGCCGCCGAGGTCGTAGACGACACCGCCGGCCAAAAAGTCAAGTCGCCCGCGAGTCGCTTGGTCTGCATTGTCGGGAACTTCCAACAGCACTGGCCAGCCGAAAACACTTTCGTAGAACTGCCTCGATCGTTCGATGTCGGTGACAGTGAGCCGGACGTGCGCGATGGAACTACTGCTGATCCCCACCTGACCATGCTGCCACCGGAAAAGGCCGGAGGGCACTTCTGCGCCATGTCAGAATCGCGGACGTGCAGATAGGAATGACGATGCCGGTGATGGAGCCGGACCTGGATGCGACTGTGCTGCGGGATTGGGCGCAGGCGATCGACGAGGGCCCGTTCTCGTCACTGTGCTGGGGTGAGCGCATCGCGTTCGACAATCCCGAGTCGCTGACGTTTCTGGGGGCGGTCGCGGCCTGGACGCAACGGGTCCGGCTGGTGACGACGGTGATCGTTCCGCAGCTGCACAACCCGGTCATGCTGGCCAAAGCCCTGGCCACTGGCGACATGCTGTCGGGTGGCCGGCTCACCGTCGGTCTGGGGGTGGGCGGTCGGCATGAGGACTACCAAGCCGTCAGCGCCGACCTGACGACTCAGAGCAGGCGTGCCATGGCCCAGCGGGCGGCGGTCATGAAACGCGTCTGGGCGGGGGAGAAGGTCACCGACTCGACGCTTGCGGTCGGTCCGCCGCCGGTTCAACCGGGCGGGCCGCCGTTGCTGGCGGGCACCATCGGTCCGAAGACCGTCCGCAGCGCCGCCGCGTGGGCCGACGGACTGGCCGGCACCACCCTGGACCTCGACGTCGACCACCAAAATGAGCTGTTCGACGTCGCCCGAGCGGCCTGGAGCGAGGCCGGCAAACCGAAACCCCGGCTGACGACGTCGTTCTGGTTCGCTCTGGGATCGGCGGAGAACGCCCGTGCTCAGGTGCACCGCCACCTGCGCCGTTACATGAACTGGATCCCTGCGGAGTACGTCGACGCGATGGCGCCGACAACCGGCTGGGCGGGCAGCGAAGAAGAGCTGGCGGCGGTGCTGCGCACCTTCGAAGCGATCGGCACCGACGAAGTCCAGCTCATCCCGACAAGTTCCAACCTTGACGAACTTCATCGTGTTGCCGATGTGGTCACCGAGATCTAAGTCGCATTGCTCGTCCGCCATATGGGCCGTGCCGTGCGCCCGGCTGTCGCATGACTCGGCTACAGGTGACTTGCAGCGAAATCCGCACCCTGATTCACCATGCCGTTCACCGGATAAGACGCGTGCGCGAAGCTGGGCGGCCCAGGAGGCGCGCCGTCGCAGATATTGTCCTCGGGAGCGCACAACTCGAGAGTCTTAGCCGCAAACAGAGGACCAACCGTAATGGGCGGCGCGCCGGCACCCCGCAGAAACTCATTCGAGGGTGTTCCGAACAGGACCACTGCGGCAACGTGCTTAGTAACCTCCGGCGGCAGCGGCTTGGGTACGAAGGCAGCGAACTCAGCAGGTACTTCTTTCGGAATGTCAGCCGAGGTGACGAATCCTGACACCGCCGCGCCCTGGGAATACCCGCCGAGCACCACCCTGGTGTTGGGACAGTTGGCCGCCGTCGACTCGATATGAGCTCCCGCGTCCGTAATACCGTCGACGACGGTTCTGGCGAAATTTACGCCTCCGCCGAAATCGCTGCTGGCTTGGTAGTTGACCGGATACGCGCCGAGCGACCTGCCGGCGACTCGCGACCCCAGCGCGTCGACGAACGCCTGCCCAATTCCGCCGACACCGGGTGGCTCGCCGGTACCCCGCGCGAACACCACCTCAACGTCGGGACACGGCTCGGCCGACGCCGCTGGGACTGGCGCGCAGACCACGGCCGCCCAGGCCGTTACGACCGCAACACCGAAGAAACGAGTCAATCGTAGTGCGCTCACTCGTCGCGAATGCCCGGTCGTTGTCCTGCCGAAACCGGCCCAACTTCGCGGTGCCAGCGCGTTATAGCTGCATGCCTACATCCAGCGGCCCTGCCGATGGCGCCGACGACCGGCTGGGCCGGCAGCGAAGAAGAGCTGGCGGCGGTGTTACGCGCCTTCGAAGCGATCGGCACCGACGAAAGCCAGCTCATCTCAACAAGTTCAGACCTCGACCTACTGCGCCGAGTGCCCGACGTCGTGGCCGACCTGGTGTAGGGTCGGCTCCGATCCGACCGCCATACTGACAGGGTGGCTGAACACAACGTGTCGGGCGGCCCGCTGGAGTCGTGCGGCACTGATCCCCTGACCGGCTTTTACCGAGACGGCTGCTGCTCGACCGGATCGGAGGACCTCGGCCGCCATACCATCTGCGCTGTGGTGACTGCGGAGTTTCTTGAGCATCAAAGATCCATCGGCAACGACTTGTCGACACCGCGACCGGAATACCGGTTTCCCGGACTCAAGCCGGGCGATCGATGGTGCGTGACGGCGTTGAACTGGCTGCAGGCTCACCGCGACGGCTGCGCGGCCCCGGTGGTTATGGCCTCGACTCATGAGCGCACGCTCGACGTCATACCGCTGGAAGCGCTCCGCCAGTACGCCGTCGACGTGCCTGACGACTTAGGTGATCTGCAGCCCTAACCGAACGTCGATCATGAGCTCGCTGTCGCGGCTGCGGCAACGACGGTCGGCGTGTCGCGGCGGCGGTTGACAGCTCAGTCCTGGCGGGTCGCGATGACCGCCCAGACCGGCATGTGTAGTCGGTGGTTTTCCAGCAGCGGCGCGATGATCTCAAGCTGATGTTGCAGTGGCGCCATACGCTGCGTCATCGCCGCGCGGGCCCCGGCTTGTTCGTTCATGTAGGCGAACGTTTCTGGGCCGAACACGGTCAGGTAGGTGGAGGTGCCCAGATAGTCCAGGCGCCAGCCCGCGGCGGAAAGCACCCGCTCGAAATTCTCGGCCGGCAACCCTTCCCACTGAATGCCGTTGACGTTGTGGCGGCCGAATTCAAACATGAACAACCGCGCGCCCGGTTTGGTGGCGCGATGCAGCGCCTGCGCGTAGCGCGTCTGGGTGGCCTCGTCATCGAAAAACACGTGGTAGAAGGCGCTGTCTACGACGGTGTCGAACCGGCCTTCCAATCCGTCAAGCCGGGTGGCGTCGGCGACTTGGAAATCGACTTGCACCCCGGCTTTTTCGGCGTTGCGCTTGGCCAAGTCGATGGCTGTCGGTGACCCGTCCACGCCGGTGGTCAAATAGCCGTGCGCCGCGTAGTGAATTGCGTGATATCCCGGGCCGGTGCCCGGGTCGAGCACCTCGCCGCGCAGCGCGCCACAAGCCACCAGTTGTTGCACCACGGGCTGAGGACCACCGATATCCCAGGCCACCAACCCCGGGCGCTGACTACCGTATAACGCCTCGAAATCGAACGTGTTCGCCTCGTCGGCCATCCTCAACTCCTTCAACTCGACGGATTCTCAAGGTTTTCCGCGCACAACGTGAGCAGATAACTGAGTTCTTTGCGCATCTGCACCGAAAAGCCCTGCGTCATCGCCGCATCCGCGCTCAGCACCGCGGCGTGCCCGGCTCTGAAGCGCCGTTTCCCCAGCGGGGTCAACTGCAACGCCTGCGCCCGGCCGCCGGGGGAAGTGTCGGCCGGCCCGACCAGCCCCGCCGACCGCAAGCCGCTGAGCACGTCGCGAAGCGACTGGCGGGTGACGAAACACAGCCGCGCCAGCTCGGCAGCCGACGCCCGCGGATTATCGGCAAGAGCCCTCAGCACCGCGTATTGAGCCATGGACAGGCCGGCCGGTCGCAACGCAGCGTCACAGCTCCGGCGAAGCGCTTGTTGCACCCTTTTGATCAGGTAGCCAGGGACATTTTCGATTTCGGGCTGACCCATAGACAGGAACCTTACACCACTGCTAGCGTCCATTCGTGTAAGGAACCTAACACCGAAGATTCGGTCGCGGGCCGCAGTAGGTTCGGCGGGACACCGCCACGGAAGGCCGCCGATGGCACGTTATGAGGTCGACGTCGAGGTGAACGGGCCGTGGTCGCTGGCGACCAGCCGGAAGTTCTGGGCGGATTTCGCCCCGGCGCCACTGGCCGATCAAGGCGCACCCCCCGGTGACAGCTGCGGTCAACTGCGGTCGGTGTTTTTAATCGAGGACGGCTGGCGGCGCGCGGAGGTCACGGTCAACCAGCACGGCAGCACAGCGCGGCTGGTCCTCACCGGCACCGGCGATCTGGAGGTCGGCGCCGCGCAGGTGTGCCGGTTTCTATCGCTGGACATCGACGCGCGCGAATGGCCCCGGGTGGCCCGCCGCGACCCGGTGATCGCTCAGGCGCAGAAACAACTGAAAGGGCTGCGTCCCTGCGGATTCCATTCTCCCTATGAAGCGGCCGCCTGGTCGGTGCTTTCTCAACGCATCCGCACCGTGCAAGCTGCGCGAATGCGCCATGACCTGATCGAGCGCCACGGGCAGCGCGGCGCGTTCCCCTCACCGGCTTCGCTTCGCGGCTTGGACTTGGATCTCCCCGGCCGCAAGACCGAGTACTTGCGTGCCGTCGCCGAGGCCGCCCTGGAAGGCCGGCTGGACGGGCCCGCACTGCGCTCCATGCCGCTCGAGCAAGCGATCACTACCGTGCAAGAGGTGAAGGGTTTAGGCCCGTTCGCCGCCGAGCTGGTAGTGATCCGCGGCGCCAACGCTCCTGACGTGCTGCCCCGCCATGAACGCCGCCTCGAAACCGAAATCAGTGAGCAGTACGGTCCGGATCGCACCCTGGCCCAAGTGTCTGACGCTTGGCGGCCGTTTCGTTCCTGGGCGGCGGTGTACCTGCGGACCCTGCGCGAAGAGCGCACCGGAGAAATCGGCGCGCCAACGGAGACCTAAACTGCCTGCCGGCGGAAGCGAGGTCACCTAACATCGGCGCATGCGTGACGCCAAGATTTTGATCACCGGTCCGACGGGTCAGCTCGCCGAGCCGATCGCGCAGGCACTCGCGGTCGACAACGAGGTTTGGGGCATCGCCCGGTTCACCAACGATGCGGCGCGCCAAGCCCTCGAGGCGGCCGGGGTGCAGTGCATGCCGCTCAACCTGGCCGCCGGTGACTTCAGCGAATTGCCGACCGATTTCGACTACGTGTTGAACCTGGCGGTGGCCAAGAGCGGCAAATGGGACGTCGACCTTCGGGCCAACGCCGAATCGGTTGGGTTGCTGATGGCGCATTGCCGCAGCGCGAAGGCATTCCTGCACTGCTCGTCGACCGCCGTCTACGACCCGTCCGACGATGAGCCCCGCACCGAACGTGCCGCGCTCGGCGACAATCACAAACCGATATTTCCGACCTATTCGATTTCCAAGATCGCCGGCGAGGCCGTCGCACGGTCGACCGCGCGGGTGCTGGGCGTGCCCACCATCATTGCCCGTCTCAACCTCCCATACGGCGACAACGGCGGCTGGCCATACTTTCACATGGAGATGATGCTGGCCGGCATGCCGATTCCGGTCCCGCCGGGCGGGCCTGCGCGCTACAACCCGATCCATCAAGACGACATCCTCGCGACGATACCGAAATTGCTTGCTGCGGCGTCGGTTCCGGCGACCACACTCAATTGGGCCGGCGCGCAGACGGTCAGCCTGCAGGAATGGTGCGGCTATCTCGGTTCGCTGATCGGACGGGAGCCGGTGTTCGAGGAGAGCGAGCAGGCGCTGCGCGGGGTGCCCACCGACGTGTCTCGGATGCGCGAACTGGTCGGCGAGACTTCGGTCGACTGGCGCGACGGGCTGCGACGGATGGCCGCCAAGTTCCATCCGGAGTTGATCAGCATTGCGGCTTCAGCGCGGCAATGAACTGAATCGCCGCCGCCGCTCCCCGAGCAACCGGGCGGAGCGGATGTCGCCCAGCGGAACATTGATCCCGAAGACACGGCCGAACTTCACGTACAACGTGCCGTCGACCACGCGGATGAACGTCCGCTTGCGCTTCGCGCCGGAAAGCGTCAGCAGTCGGTGATTCCACCGGCGTATCGCATCTCGAAGTCCACGCCGACATTCAGTCCGGTCAAGTACCGCGGTTCCCCAGAATCGTCGGTGCCCGCTCACCGGCCGAATGCCGTCCTCTAGCGTCAGAGTCACCTACTCACAAGTGACCATCGGAGGTTCCCATGCATCCGTTCCGCACGGCGGTCGAGGCGCGCGACGACGCGGCTATCCAGGCGCTGCTGGCTGACACGGTGGTGTTCACCAGCCCGGTGGCGTTCAAGCCCTATGTCGGCAAGCCGATCACGGCGGCGATTTTGCGCGGCGTGCTGCGGGTTTTCGAGGATTTCCGGTACGTCCGGGAGATCGCCGACGGCGGCGGTCGTGACCATGCGTTCGTCTTCGAGACCAGGATCGCCGGGGCGCCGGGCGTCACGGTCACCGGCTGCGACTTCCTGCACTTCACCGACGACGGCTTGATCGATCACCTCATGGTGATGGTGCGGCCGCTGTCGGGCGCGACGGCGCTGTCCGAGGCGATGGGCGCGCAGTTCGGTCGGATCCAACAAGAGGCCGTCGCCCTTGCCGAGCAGTTCGCCAGCGCGTAGATATTCACCATGCGCATCGGGTTGGGAATCAATTACGCAGGCGGGTTCAAAGAGGTGGCCGCTGAAGTGGCCGACCTCGAACGCGCCGGGCTGGACATCGTCTTTGTGCCGGAGGCGTATTCGTTCGACGCCGTCAGCGCGCTGGGCTTTCTGGCGGCCAGCACCGACCACATTGAGCTGGCCTCCGGCATCCTGCAGCTCTACACCCGCACGCCCACCCTGACCGCGATGACCGCCGCCGGCCTTGACTACGTCTCCGGCGGTCGCTTCACCCTCGGCCTGGGAGCATCGGGTCCGCAGGTTATCGAGGGTTTCCACGGCGTGCCCTACGACGCTCCGATCGCCCGCACCCGCGAGGTGATCGACATCTGCCGTCAAGTTTGGCGCCGGGAGAAAGTGCAGCACCAGGGCAAGCACTACCAGATTCCGTTGCCCCCTGGCCACGGCACCGGGCTTGGCAAACCGCTCAAGCTGATCAATAAGCCGGTGCGCGACCAGATTCCGATACTGGTCGCTGCGCTGGGGCCCAAGAATGTCGAGCTGGCCGCCGAACTCGCCGAAGGCTGGCAACCGATCTTCTATTTGCCGGAAAAGGTGGGTGCGGTCTGGGGTGAGGCGCTGACCGCGGGCCAGGCTAAGCGCAACGCCGCCTTGGGAGACCTCGAGGTCTACGCCGGGCCGACCTTGGCGATTGGTGAGAACGTGGACGGGCTACGGGAATACGTCAAACCGCACCTGGCGCTCTACATCGGCGGGATGGGCGCCAAGGGCAAGAACTTTTATCACACCTTGGCCACCAGATACGGCTACGGACCGCAAGCCGACCGGATCCAAGAGCTGTACCTGGCCGGTGACAAATCTAGTGCCGCCAAAGTTGTGCCCGACGAACTGGTGCGCGATGTCTCACTGATCGGCACGCCGGGTTTCGTCAAGGAACGGGTGGCGGCGTATCGAGAGGCCGGGGTGACGACGTTAAACGTGACACCTCTGGCGGGAAGCTCCACTGAGCGGGTCAAACTAATTGAGACACTTCGCAACCTGCTGTGAGGGCCGGCGTCACCCGTTTGCTCGGAAATCATTTCCCCTGGTTACGCTTTGTGGACTTGCGGTGAAAGACGTCACGTGCAGCAGCGGCGTGATGACGGCGTCGAAAAGAGACGGCAGCAAACGGTACACAGCAATCATCGGCCTGTTCACGAAACCAACCTGGCGTTCACTTGAGCGTCCTCGACTGGTGGCGCGAACGATTACCTCGGCGACGGTCTCCGCTGAGTATGCACCTGGTGGAACCCGCGGCGTGCGACTCAGATAGTTGGCCGCGCTACCGTAGACCGGTGTGTCCACCGGACCGGGATAGACGCCGTGGATTTTGATTCCGGTGGCGTGCCGGTTTTCCTGGCGCAGTGCTCGCACTAATCCATTCAAGGCGAACTTGCTTGCAACGTAGGCGGATTGATAGGGCACTGCAGTTGTTCCCAACAAGGAGCCGACCACCACGAGGTGTCCGGCACCTTGAGTTCTGAACTGGACCAATGCGCAACGCGCGACGTTAGCTGCTCCGAGGAGATTGGTGCGGATTACTTTGTCGAAGACTTCGACCGGAAGGTCTTCAAACCGGCCGAACGCGGTGATGGCCGCGCACTGCGTCGCCACATCGATGCGCCCAAAGCGCGCAAGCGCCTCGTCAAATAGATGCGCCACCTGCTCTGACTGACTGATGTCAGCGGCGTGAACTACGACCTCCGTTGCTCCCGCTTGGCGGCATTGTGCTGCGCCGCGCTGCAACGCACCTTCGTCGCGCGAGGAAAGGATGAGGCGCGCTCGCCGACGGGCGTAGCGCAGCGCGGTGTGCAGTCCAATTCCGCTGGAGGCTCCGGCAATCAGGACCACTTGCGCGCCCGTTTCGTTGTGCAAGAGTGTCATCGGTGCGTCGCATTCGCTCGGCGGCGATCGGCTGCGGCCAAGGCACCCAGGGTCGCGACTCCGGCGACAGGTGTCCAGCCTCCACGCGTGTAAGCAAGCAGCGCGGCGCCAACAGCGACCGGCGCGAGTAGCGCGACGGCATCTCGGCGGCGCGCCCGCACCCGGTCGAGAGCCATCGGGATACCGGCAATGAGATTGGCGGCGATCACTGCTGCGTCGGGCGCTCCAGCACGTCCGAGTCCAGCTGCGCGGGCAACGCTCAACGCTCCCCACAGCGCCAAGGTGGAGTCATGCACCTGTTGGGTTCGATTCGTTTCCATCCAACTTCTTTCCTTCAATCCTGTTGCCGCCGTTGAACCGACAACACCGTCGGCCAAGCCATCGATGAGCTCCAGCGCGCTGGCCGTGGACGACCACTTCGGCGTCCATCCCAACTCGCGGTGAGCCTTGGTGGTGTCCATGAACGGCGATTTGGTGGCCACGTCGTACCACCCCGGCGTCACCGCCACCAGGCTCAGCCGGCTCAGCAACAACACCGCCCGTCGCATTGCGTCCGGCTTCACCAAAAGCGGTCGCGCTTTGAGCAACGCGGCGATGGCTGAACTGTCCAACACGTCAGCCGCGACATTGAACGCGCCCTGTGCGCGGCTGAGCATCAGGCTGACCACGGCGTCGCCGACGTCGTGGGCGTGTACGCACTGCAGTCGCATATCATCCGGCACCGGCAGGATCGGCAACCCTGTGGCGCGCACCAATTTCAAAGCCGCCCGCGGCACAACCGGACCCAGATACAGCGACCGGAACAGCGTGGCCGCCTCCCGCTGTACGACCACCGTGGGCCGGAACCGCGCCACCACCATTTCCGGATGGTCAACGATGAGCTGGTCCAGCATTCGCTCGACGATGACCTTGTGCCGGCTGTACGTCGACGTGTCCTGACCCACGACCGGCCACGACTCGGTTACCGCCTCACCCTGCCCGGGTGCGTAGGCGCTAAGGCTGGACGCATACACCAAGTGTCCGACGCCCGCGGCTAGCATCGCGTCGAACACCGCCCGACTACCAAGCACATTGGCGCGGTACAGGTAGTCATGGTCACGAACCGGCTGAACGGACAGCGCCAAGTGGATGACCACGTCCGTCGACCGCATCACCGGCTCGAGTAACGACGCGGCGTCCGGCGTTGACAGGTCTATCGCGTGCCAGCGGATCCGTTCATAGCTGCGACCGCGCTCAGGGGGTCGGCGACATACACCGACCACCTCGGCTTCGGGAACATGGGTGGCCAACGCGCGCAGGACCCCGGTGCCGACGTTGCCAGATGCGCCCGTGACAACGATCCGCAGACGCTTTGGCTCGGTGGCCGCGCTGTCCGCACGGGCCGTTGACGAGGGCTCCGGTTGATTCTGCATGGTCCACCCTGAGACTGATATGCCGCGCTCAGCCGCCGCCGGGTTCTCGACGCGACTCTTACTTTAAATTTCGTCTACTACTGAACATACAGTTCACGATCGAAGCGGGACGCGAATATCATCTCTTGTGCTCGAGCGTCGCTCACTGGGCGTGGGAGAAGAGCGGAGAGCTTGTGGAGGAATGGCGGCAATCGCTGGGCCTAGTGCGGGACTACAAGTCGCGGGGCCCCAGCTACTGGACTACCTCCGATGACGGCTGAGCCTGCGCCGACCGATTTGGCGGTGCGCCAGCTCGGACTCTGTCTGAGTGGAATGTAACCGAGCAGTCATCGAGTTTGAGGACCCAACAACTACGATCAGCTTCAGGGCGCTGCGCGAAAAATCAAGGCCAAACGCACTTAGCGTGCCGCATCACACGGGTGCGCTGTCGAAGCGGGCCCGTGCAGCATGGATATCGGAATAACGGGTGTCGGCCCAATCGATGAGGCTCGCCATCGGCTCCAGCAGGGATTGGCCCAGCGGGGAAAGGCGATATTCAACGCTCGGCGGCTTTGTCGGAAAGACATGGCGGGTGATTAGTCCGTCGCGCTCCAAATCGCGCAGGGTCTGGGTGAGCATGCGCTTGGAGATGTCGCGAATAGCCCGGTGAAGCTCGCTGAAGCGCTGTGGTCGCGCCGCGAGGGTCATGATCATGAGGATGCTCCATTTGTCGCCGATGCGGTCGAGCACGTCGCGCACCGGGCAATACACAGGTCCTACCGACTGGGCGTCGTCGGATTGGTATCGGCTGAAACGCTCGTTCGCGCTCACTGCGGAGCTCACGGAGTTCATACGGGTTCCCTCGATCTCACCTGGTTACAAATAACTGCCTCCTTACGGCGCAGTCGCACGGTCCATATATTAGGCATGGTCTAGAACATAGACCACGTCTAGGACATAGACCATCGAGCGCTAGGAGAAAATGCATGAAGATACTGGTTTTGGGCGCAACTGGCGCAACCGGTCAGCTAATCGTCCGCGACGCCACGGCGAGCGGCCACTACGTAGTGGCGCTGGTTCGTGCCAAAGCGCGCGCGAATCTGCCAGGAGCCGAGGTGATCGAAGGCGATGTGCGCGACGAGGGGACCCTCGCGCGCGCGTTGAACGGCTGCGATGCCGTCGTCAGCGCGCTGGGCACCGGTATGGGCTTTCGCGACGTCGACCTGCTGACCGTCGCGACCCGTGCCCTCGTCGCGGCGATGACCCGCGCCCGCGTTCGCCGTCTAATCTGCATCTCTGCGCTCGGAGTCGGCGACAGTCGCGACCACGGCGGCTTCGTCTTCGACCGGCTGTTCCAGCCGTTGCTGCTCGGCCCCGCCTATAAGGACAAGGACCGCCAAGAAGCCGCGATCCGCGCCAGTTCGCTCGACTGGGTTGTCGTCCGCCCCGCCATGCTTACCAACGGCCCAACGCGTGGCCGCATCAGGGCCACCACTGACCTCGCAGGCGTCAACGGCGGCAAGATAGCGCGCGCCGAAGTCGCTCAGTTCGTGGTCGAGCAATTGACGACCGACACCTGGCTACGGCGGACACCCGTCATCCTGTGGTGAAAGGTGGTTTCGTACATCACACCCGTGCCGTATCCGGTCGGCTATGCAAACCAAACGCAAGCGCGACGTGGACGTGATCGGACCGGCCCAGGTTGATCGGCTGGCTTGCGAGATGCCCGAGAACTTGCGCGCTAGTGTGCTGCTGGCCGCGTGGTGCGGGCTGCGGTGGGGTGAGACTAGCGAGTTGCGCCGCGCGGACGTGAGCACCGACTGCGGTGTGCTGCATGTTCGGCGGGCTGTGACTTACCGTAACGGCAACTTCTATGTGGGTGAACCCAAGACCGCTGCCGGGGTTCGTGACGTAGCGGTCCCACCGCATATTCGCCCAATCATCAAGGCGCACCTGAAGAACCACGTCGGCCGCGCGGCTGACTCCCTGCTGTTTCCCGACGATGACGGCACCCACCTTCGCGCCGACCGCTACCGCACGCATTGGGAGAAGGCCCGCGCTGGGATCGGCAAACCCACACTGCGCGTTCATGATTTGCGCCACGTGGGTGCTGTGCTGGCAGCCCAATCCGGTGCTACCACAGCGGAATTGATGCACCGGCTGGGCCACACCACCCCGCAGATGGCGCTGCGCTACCAGCATGTGGTCGAGGGCCGTGATGCGGAGATCGCCGAACGGCTTTCCAAACTTGCTGGCTCGCAAAAACATACGTCTACCTGGGTAAATACCTACCCCCGTGGCCGAGGCACATGGTGGGCCACTTCCGTGGTTCCCTCGGTCACGGGCCACCACAGGCATCCGCCGTGGCGACCACCAACCCGCCGAGCAACCACGGTCTCCCTAGAACCCCGGGGGGTGGGGGTGTCCGCGCAAAGCAAGGTCGTAGGTGCGGTCTCGTCCACACAGAATGACTGCCCACATGTGTTCAGAGGGCTGACTAGGCTGCCTGGCGAGCATCTAAGGGCAGCAGTTCGGGTCGAGCACCGTGCATAGTGCGACGAGCGCGTCGCGTCGCGGTCGGTGATACACATTCATTCCACGGCGTTCGGACTCGACTAAGCCTGCGCGGCGCAGTTGCGACAGGTGATGGCTCACCGTGGACTCGCTCAGTTCGACCGCCGAGGCCAGATCGCAACTGCACACCTCGCCGGCATCGGAACTGAACAGCAGCGAAACCAGCTTCACTCGTACCGGGTCCGCCAATGCCTTGAGTCGCAAGGCAATTGCTAAGGCGGCAGCGTCATCGACAAGTCCAGCGGCGACTGGTGCGCAACACACTGGCGCGGACATATCCACGACCGGCAACGTCTTCGGCATGCAACCATCCTGCCACACAGGTTGACATATACCGAAGAGGTGGGCATCATCGGTCGAGTCAGTAATTCGACATAAGCCACATAGGTAGGAGCCGTTATGTCCCGCGCTCAACTCGCCCTCAACGTCGATGACCTAGACGAGGCCATCACCTTCTACTCCAAGCTGTTCAACACCTCGCCTGCCAAGGTAAAGCCGGGTTACGCGAACTTCGCTATTGTCGAGCCGCCCTTGAAGCTGGTCCTCTTGGAGAACCCTGGCAAGGGCGGAACCATCAACCACCTCGGAGTGGAGGTGGAATCCAGTGATGCGGTGCACGCCGAGATTGCTCGCCTGACCGACGAAAGAATGTTCACCGAGGAAGAGATGGGGACTACCTGCTGTTTCGCCGCGCAGGACAAGGTGTGGGTCACTGGACCGGCTGGCGAGAAGTGGGAGGTCTATACCGTCCTGGCCGACTCGGACACTTTCGGCACCAGCCCCGAGCATGCCGAGGGAGGCAACGCTGAGGGCGGCGTCTGCTGTGGCGGCACTGCCGCCGATGCCGAGTCAACGGCCACTATCGGTTGCTGCTGAGATGGTGGCTACGCCCGTCGCAACCGACGTCGATCCCGGAGTCGTCGGAAAGCTTTCGCCGTTGGACCGGTTTTTGCCGGTATGGATCGGTATCGCCATGGCGGTCGGCTTGCTGCTAGGTCGTGGCGTACCGGGGTTAAATACTGCGCTGGACAAGGTGCAGGTCGATGGCATCTCGCTGCCGATTGCGCTGGGGTTGCTGATCATGATGTATCCAGTCCTAGCGAAGGTCCGCTACGACCGGCTCGACACCGTGACCGGGGACCGCAAGTTGCTCGTCAGCTCCCTGGTGTTGAACTGGGTTCTCGGTCCGGCGTTGATGTTCGCGCTGGCGTGGCTGCTGCTGCCGGACCTGCCCGAATACCGCACAGGGTTGATCATCGTTGGTTTAGCCCGCTGCATCGCGATGGTCATCATTTGGAACGACCTCGCCTGCGGTGACCGCGAAGCCGCCGCCGTCCTAGTCGCCCTGAACTCGGTGTTCCAGGTCGTCATGTTCGCCGTGCTCGGCTGGTTCTATCTGTCCGTGTTGCCGGGCTGGCTCGGCCTGCCACAAACCACCATCAGCACCTCACCGTGGCACATCGCCAAGTCGGTACTCGTCTTCCTTGGCATCCCCCTATTGGCCGGGTACCTGTCCCGACGGCTCGGGGAGAAGGCCAAAGGCCGTGACTGGTACGAGCAGAAGTTCCTGCCGAGGATCGGACCGTGGGCGCTTTACGGTTTGTTGTTCACCATCGTCATTCTTTTTGCACTGCAAGGTGATCAGATCACCAGTCGCCCGCTGGACGTCATCCGCATCGCCCTGCCGCTGCTCGCGTACTTCACCATCATGTGGGGAGGCGGCTACCTCCTGGGCGCTCTGCTCGGACTGGGGTATCAGCGCACCACCACACTGGCGTTCACCGCCGCTGGCAACAACTTCGAACTCGCCATCGCCGTCGCCATAGCCACCTACGGTGCAAGCTCCGGACAAGCACTCGCCGGTGTCGTCGGCCCCCTCATCGAAGTCCCGGTCCTGGTCGCGCTGGTCTACGTATCACTGGCCCTAAGAAGACGATTCCGTTCTGCTGGCCGCGATCACTCCACCCACGAAAGCCTCGCGTGATGCCGAACACCAAACCCGCCGTGCTGTTCCTCTGCACCCACAACGCAGGCCGTTCCCAGATGGCCATGGGATTCTTTAAACACCTCGCAGGCGACCGCGCCAGTGTCTACTCGGGCGGGTCCGAACCCGCGGCCGAAGTCAACGCTGCCGCCGTCGCAGCAATGGCCGAGAAGAGCATCGACATCGCCCGCGAGTTCCCCAAGCCCTGGACCGACGACATCGTCCAGGCCGTCGATGTCGTCGTCACCATGGGGTGCGGCGACGCGTGCCCGTACTTCCCCGGAAAGCGTTACGACAACTGGGAACTGTCCGACCCTGCCGGCCTGGGCGTCGATGCAGTACGCCCCATCCGCGACGAAATCGAGACGCGCGTACGCGATTTACTAGATTCGCTCGGCGTCAAAACCTAACTAGCCGCATTTTGTTGCCGCACATGCTGCCCGGCTAGTTGTCTTCAAACACGAAGTGTCCGGTGCGTTCTGAGAAAATAGGAGGACCGTTTGCGACGACCATCGCGACGATTTCGCGCTGGTCTTCCGGGTGCTGAACGGTTCGCACGTCCATCACTCTGACCCGCTGGCCGGTGTTCGCATGGTTGACGTGAGTGCCGATCCACTTCCAGTAGTGAGTTGCCTCAACGATCACCGTTTCTCGCGAATCGTCGTCGTGCTCGGGATGACGGTTGGACTTGTCACCTGGAGCCGCGTTGATATCGCCCAACCGGCCAGCCGCGTTGTCGCTCACCGTGATCAAAATGCGCCGATTCGGCTCGTCGTCACTCAGTTTGGTAATGGTGACCAAGTGCGTTTCGCCATCGGGCGACGGAACGCTGACGATGTCTCCGACTTGAAGCAAGCGAGCTGCGGTCGGTCGCGGAGCCGGTGTGGTCATTCCTCCACGCTATCGCCGGTTACCGGCAGCGCTCCACCCACGCAACGGACAACGGCAAAAACCGAACGTCTGGTTTAGCCGCGGATTGTGCCGGCGCTTGCCTGGTTGGGTGGTTGCCTTGGGTGCCTTGGGTTGCCTGCCTTGTGTGTTGCCCTGGTGCTTGCCCAGGTTGGGGTACTGGTGGTGCCTGGTGTGCCTGCGCCTGGGTGTGCCTGGGTGGGCGTTGCCCTGGTGGGTGCTGCTTTCACCGTCGTAGCATCATCCCGCTATGCCTACTGGTGGTGTGGAGCGCCAGGGACGGCGGCGGGCGCGGCAGCGCTTGGGGTGGCCTGTTGTTAGTTGCCCGTTATTTCACGCATCTTGCACGGGCTGGTGTTTGCGCTGGTCAAGTGGTGCCCCCGGCAGGATTCGAACCTGCGGCCTTCTGCTCCGGAGGCAGACGCTCTATCCCCTGAGCTACGGGGGCGCATGCAGACAGCTGCGCCAATGGGCCTGGTCAGCCTAACGCATCGAGGTGACCGCCCGGGCACTGCGATGGATTCGGGCTCGACTGACGGCAGCCAATAGGATAGAGACTCGTGACCCCTGCTGACCTGGCCGAGTTGCTCAGGAGTACCGCCGCCGCGGTGCTCGACGAGCACGGGCTTGACGCTGCGGTGTTGCCGCAGACGGTCACCGTCGAACGGCCGCGCAACCCCGAGCATGGTGATTACGCCAGTAATCTGGCGCTGCAGCTGGGCAAGAAGGTCGGCGCCAACCCGCGCGAAATCGCGCAATGGCTGGCCGACGCACTCGCCCGAACCAATGGCGTCGCCACCGCCGAGGTAGCCGGCCCCGGCTTCCTCAACCTGCGCCTGGACGCGTCGGCGCAGGGCGTCCTCGTCGACAACGTCCTCGCCGCCGGCGCCTCGTTCGGACACTCCGACGCCTTGGCCGGGCACAAAGTCAACCTGGAATTCGTCTCGGCAAATCCCACCGGACCGATCCACATCGGCGGCACCCGCTGGGCCGCCGTCGGTGACGCGCTGGGTCGGCTGCTGTCGACTCAGGGCGCCGAGGTGGTACGCGAGTACTACTTCAACGACCACGGCGCACAGATCGACCGGTTCACCAACTCGCTGATCGCCGCGGCCAACGGCGAGCCGACACCAGCCGACGGCTACGCCGGCGCCTACATCGGCGACATCGCCGCGCAGGTCGTCGCCAAGGCACCCGACGCGCTGACGCTGCCCGAGGCCGAGCAGCACGAAACCTTCCGGCGCATCGGGGTCGACCTGATGTTCACGCACATCAAGCAGTCTCTGCACGCCTTCGGCACCGACTTCGACGTCTACACCCACGAAGAGTCGATGCACACCAGCGGTCGTGTCGAGCAGGCCATCACGCGGCTGCGCGACAACGGCAACATCTACGAGAAGGACAGCGCAACCTGGTTGCGCAGCAGCGCCTTCGGCGACGACAAAGACCGGGTGGTGATCAAAAGCGACGGCCAGCCCGCTTACATCGCCGGTGACCTCGCCTATTACCTCGACAAGCGCGAACGCGGATTCGACCTGTGCATCTACATGCTCGGCGCCGACCACCACGGCTACATCTCCCGGCTCAAGGCAGCCGCTGCCGCCTTCGGTGACGACCCGGCCACCGTCGAGGTGCTGATCGGGCAGATGGTCAACCTGGTTCGCGACGGCCAACCGGTGCGGATGAGCAAGCGCGCCGGCACCGTCATCACGCTCGACGACCTCGTCGAGGCGATCGGCGTCGACGCCGCCCGCTACAGCCTGATCCGCTCGTCAGTGGACACTCCGATCGACATCGATTTGGCGCTATGGTCCTCGGCGTCCAGCGAAAACCCGGTTTACTATGTGCAATACGCGCATGCCCGGATGTCCGCGCTGGCGCGCAACGCCGCCGAACTCGGGCTCATCCCCGACACCGCGCATCTCGGGCTGCTGAGCCACGACAAAGAAGGCACGCTGATCCGGGGCCTCGGTGATTTTCCACGGGTGCTGAAAACCGCTGCTTCGCTGCGTGAACCGCACCGCGTCTGCCGCTACCTCGAAGATCTGGCCGGTGATTACCACCGGTTTTACGACTCGTGTCGCGTGCTGCCGCAAGGCGACGAGCCACCCAACGAACTGCACGGCGCGCGGCTGGCGTTGTGCCAGGCCACCCGTCAGGTGATCGCCAACGGGCTCGCCATCCTCGGAGTCACCGCACCGGAGCGAATGTGAACGCGCACCCAGCAGGGCCCCGGCACGCCGAGCACACCCATCATGCCGGCGTCCCGCCGTGCCCGCAGAGCACGAAGGAAATGCTGCTGCTCTCGCCGAACGTGTGGCCACGCAGCACTTCTCGCGACGACGACGGTGTGGTCAACATCGGTGGGGTCGCATTGACCGATCTGGCTCACGAGTACGGCACGCCGCTGTTCGTCATCGACGAAGACGACTTTCGTTCGCGCTGCCGCGACATCGCCGACGCCTTCGGCGGCGGACGGAACGTGCACTACGCCGCCAAGGCATTTCTGTGCAGCGAAGTCGCGCGGTGGATCGAACAGGAGGGGCTGTCACTGGACGTGTGCAGCGGCGGCGAGCTGGCCGTCGCGTTGCACGCCGACTTTCCGCCGGAGCGAATCGCATTGCACGGCAACAACAAGTCGGTCGCCGAACTTACTGCCGCCGTCAAAGCCGGCATCAGCCACGTCGTGGTCGATTCGATGGTCGAGATCGAACGCCTCGACACCATCGCGGCCGAGGCCGGAGTGGTTCAGGACGTGCTTATCCGGGTCACCGTCGGCGTCGAAGCGCACACCCACGAGTTCATCTCCACCGCACACGAAGACCAGAAGTTCGGGCTGTCGCTGGCCAGCGGCGCGGCGATGGCTGCCGTGCGACGGGTTTTCGCCACCGACCACCTGCGCTTGGTGGGCCTGCACAGCCATATCGGCTCGCAGATCTTCGACGTCGCGGGCTTCGAACTCGCCGCCCGCCGAGTCCTGGGTTTCCTGCGCGATGTCGTCGGCGAGTTCGGTGCCGAAAAGACCGCGCAAATGTCGACCGTCGACCTCGGCGGCGGCATGGGAATCTCGTATCTGCCGCACGACGATCCACCGCCGATGCCTGAGTTGGCGGCGAAACTGAGCACGATCGTGCGCAACGAGTCGGCGGCGGTGGGCCTGCCCGCACCGCGGCTGGTGGTCGAGCCCGGACGCGCCATCGCCGGGCCGGGCACCGTCACGCTTTATGAGGTGGGCACCGTCAAGGACGTCGACGTGAGTGCGTCTGCGCATCGCCGCTATGTCAGCGTCGACGGCGGAATGAGCGACAACGTCCGTACCGCACTCTACGGTGCCGAATACGACGTGCGCCTGGTGTCGCGCAGCACCGACGCGACGCCGTCGCTGGCTCGTGTCGTCGGAAAGCACTGCGAGAGCGGAGACATTGTGGTCCGCGACGCCTGGGTACCGGCTGACCTGCGCCCTGGTGATCTGGTGGCGGTGGCAGCGACGGGCGCCTACTGCTATTCGCTGTCCAGCCGTTACAACCTGATCGGTCGCCCGGCGGTGGTCGCGGTTCGCGCCGGGCGGGCCCGCCTGGTCCTGCGCCGTGAGACCGTTGACGATCTACTGAGTTTGGAAGTGAGGTGAACCGTGTTCGGTGACGACCGCCCTGTCGGTGTAGCGGTACTCGGGTTGGGGAATGTCGGTAGCCAAGTCGTCCGCATCATCAACGAGAGCGCCGGTGACCTGGCGGCCCGGATCGGAGCCCCGTTGGTGTTGCGAGGCGTCGCCGTGCGCCACGTCGCTGATGACCGCGGTGTTCCTCTCGAGCTGCTAACCGACAACGTCGAAGAACTGGTCACCCGTGCGGACGTCGACATCGTCATCGAGCTGATGGGACCGGTCGAGCCCGCACGCAAGGCGATTCTGTCGGCGCTCGAACACGGCAAGTCCGTTGTCACCGCGAACAAGGCGCTGCTGGCCATCGCCACCGGGGAATTGGCGCAGGCCGCCGAAAACGGCAACGTTGACCTGTATTTCGAAGCCGCCGTCGCGGGCGCTATCCCGGTCATCCGCCCACTGACCCAGTCACTGGCCGGCGACACGGTGTTAAGCGTGGCCGGCATCGTCAACGGGACCACCAACTACATCCTGTCCGAAATGGACAGCACCGGTGCCGATTACGACTCCGCGCTGGCCGACGCCAGCGCGCTCGGATACGCCGAAGCCGACCCCACTGCTGACGTCGAAGGCTACGACGCCGCAGCCAAAGCTGCGATTCTCGCGTCGATCGCCTTCCACACCCGGGTAACCGCCGACGACGTCTACCGCGAGGGCATCACGAAGATCAGCCCGGACGACTTCACCTCGGCGCGGGCCCTGGGCTGCACCATCAAACTGCTGTCGATCTGTGAACGCGTCATCACCGACGAAGGCCAAGAGCGGGTTTCGGCGCGGGTCTATCCGGCGCTGGTGCCGTTGTCACACCCGTTGGCCACCGTGAACGGTGCCTTCAACGCGGTGGTGGTGGAAGCAGAGGCCGCCGGACGGTTGATGTTCTACGGCCAGGGAGCAGGCGGAGCGCCGACCGCCTCGGCGGTGACCGGCGACCTGGTGATGGCGGCCCGCAACCGGGTGCTGGGCAGCCGCGGACCGCGCGAGTCCAAATACGCGCAACTCCCCGTCGCGCCGATGGGTTTTATCTCCACCCGCTACTACGTCAGCATGTTCGTCGCCGATCGCGCTGGTGTGTTGTCCTCCGTCGCAGCAGAATTCGCGAAACGCGAAGTGAGCATCGCCGAGGTTCGCCAGGAAGGCGTGGCCGATTCAGACGGCCAGCGGGTGGGAGCACGTATCGTGGTGGTCACGCACCAAGCCACGGACGCCGCGCTTTCCGAGACCGTCGCTGCGCTGGCCGACCTCGATGTGGTGCAGCAGGTGTCCAGTGTGCTGCGGCTGGAAGGAACCAGCTCGTGAGCGCTATCAGGACGGCCACGCATCAGCCGTGGCCGGGAGTCATCGCGGCCTACCGGGACTGGTTACCGGTCGCTGCTGAATGGACTCCGGTCACGTTGCTTGAAGGCGGCACCCCACTGATCTACGCCGCCGGCTTGTCCGAACAGACCGGCTGCACAGTGCATCTGAAAGTCGAAGGCCTCAACCCGACCGGCTCGTTCAAGGACCGCGGCATGACGATGGCGGTCACCGACGCGCTGGCACGCGGACAGCAAGCCGTGTTGTGCGCCTCGACCGGCAACACCTCAGCGTCGGCGGCGGCCTACGCCGCACGCGCAGGCATGACCTGCGCGGTGCTCATACCGCAAGGCAAGATCGCGATGGGCAAGCTGGCGCAGGCGGTCATGCACGGCGCCAAAATCATTCAGATCGACGGCAACTTCGACGACTGCCTGGAGCTGGCCCGGAAGATGGCAGCGGATTTCCCGACGATCTCGCTGGTCAACTCCGTCAACCCGGTGCGGATCGAAGGTCAGAAGACGGCGGCCTTCGAGATCGTCGACGCTCTGGGCGTGGCGCCCGACGTGCATGCACTGCCGGTGGGCAACGCCGGCAACATTACCGCCTATTGGAAGGGCTACACCGAATACCGCCGCGAGGGAGTGATCGACAAGCTGCCGCGCATGCTGGGCACCCAGGCGGCGGGTGCCGCGCCGCTGGTGTCGGGGCAACCGGTTCGCCAGCCCGAGACCATCGCCACCGCGATCCGCATCGGGTCGCCGGCGTCGTGGTCGGCGGCGGTCGAAGCGCAACAACAGTCCAACGGGCGATTCCTGGCGGCCACGGACGACGAGATACTGTCCGCCTACCACTTGGTGGCCAGCGTCGAAGGAATTTTCGTCGAGCCCGCCTCGGCGGCCAGCATCGCCGGTCTGCTCCAGGCGGTCGACGACGGTTGGGTCGCGTCCGGCTCGACGGTCGTCTGTACGGTGACCGGCAACGGCCTCAAGGATCCCGACACTGCGCTGAGGAACATGCCCAGCGTGACCCCGCTGCCTGTCGATCCGGTCGCCGTCGTCGCGCAGTTGGACCTGGAATAGTGCGTCTGCCTTCTGGGCTGTCGGCGAGCGCCGTCGTAGCGGCCTCGACCGCCAACTTGGGTCCCGGCTTCGACAGTCTCGGCTTGGCATTAGATCTGTACGACGAAATCTTGGTGGAAACAGTGAATTTCGGGCTGATCGTCGAGGTCGAGGGCGAGGGCACCGGTCAGGTTTCGCTGGACGAGGGCCACCTGGTGGTCCGAGCCATCCACTGTGGACTGCAGGCGGCCGGATTCGGTGTCCCGGGTCTGGTGGTGCGCTGCCGCAACGCAATACCGCACTCCCGCGGCCTCGGCTCTTCGGCGGCCGCGGTTGTGGGCGGTTTGGCGGCGGTCAACGGCCTTCTCGCACAAGTTGATCGCGCACCGCTGAGCGACACGCAACTCGTCCAGATCTCTTCGGAATTCGAAGGTCACCCCGACAACGCGGCGGCTGCCGTCCTGGGTGGGGCGGTGGTGTCGTGGACCGACCGCACCGGCCATCTGCCCCGCTATTCAGCCGTGCCACTGCGGCTGCATCCTGCCATTCACCTGTTTCCCGCAATCCCACAGCAGCGTTCGTCGACTGCTGAGGCAAGGATTTTGCTGCCAGCCCAGGTCAGTCATCACGATGCCCGATTCAATCTCAGCCGCGCGGCGCTGCTGGTTGTAGCGCTGACGGAACGTCCGGACCTGTTGCTGGCGGCCACCGAGGATGTGCTGCACCAACCACAGCGCGCCGCTGCAATGGTGGCCTCGGCGGAATATCTCGACCTGCTGCGGCGTTGGCAGATCCCAGCGGTGCTTTCTGGCGCGGGACCTGCGATTATCGCTTTGACCACCGATCCGCAGCTGCCCGCAGAAGTAGTCGAGTTCGGCGCAGCGAACGGATTTGCCGTGCGCGAGGCGGCGGTCGGCGACAGAGTTCGCTGGTGTTCCGGGGTGGCCGTCGCCGACTGACGGCAAATCGGCCAGGCGGGGGGTTCCTTGCTTCCGGCACCGATGCGCGTTATCCTCGGTTCCGTCCAGCAAAGGCAGGATCTGCCTTCATACTGCATTGACACTAGGACGACCACCAATTCTTCTCGTGGACGATGGTTCGCCTTCTATGCGCCGCATCAGGCGATCACCGTCGCGGAGTCGGCGGTGGTAAGCACTCGGCGATCTGGCTGAATGCAACTGACCCCTCGCGTGACGCAATCAGCGGGGGAAGAAAGGAAATCCGTGACTGAAACGGACCTGATCACGGCTGGCGACAGCACCGATGACACTCACCTGTCGGAGCCCGTGACCACGAACACTTCGGCGCCCGCCGAATCCGGCGCAGAAACATCCGCGCCGTCGAGCGACGACGCCGGCACCACCGCAAACAGCGAGGTGAAAACCGCCGGGTCCGACGGCTCGCTGTCGATGATGGTGCTGCCCGAACTGCGGGCGCTGGCCAATCGGGTCGGTGTCAAGGGCACGTCGGGCATGCGTAAAAACGAGCTGATCGCCGCGATCAGGGAGATACGAGGCGGAGCGCCCAACGGAGCGCCCGGCAACGGCGGCGCCCCGGCAAGACCCGACACCAATCACGTCGCCGCTGGCGAAGGCGCCGCAGACCAGGCTTCGAGCCACGCTCCCGTTCACGCCCCGAACGGGCGCGGTGAAGGGCAGAACGAGTCGACCTCGACCGACGCTCCCCGCCGCGACCGGCGCGGCGCTTCGCGTGGGGCCGGGTCTCCGGCCGCGACGGCCACCGAGCAGGACAAGCCGCGGTCGGATCAACAAGACGCCAAGCAGGACCAGGCCGCAGCGGAGAGAAGCGGCGACGGCGATCAGCAAGGCGCCGACGGGCAGCAGAACCGTGACGACGACGCTGACGGGCGGCAGGGCCGGCGGGGCCGCCGGTTCCGTGACCGCAAGCGCCGAGGTGAACGAGCCGGCGACGGCTCCGAGGCCGATTTACGCGAGGACGACGTCGTGCAGCCGGTGGCAGGCATCCTCGACGTCCTGGACAACTATGCGTTCGTGCGCACGTCCGGCTACCTGGCCGGCCCGCACGACGTCTACGTCTCGATGAACATGGTCCGCAAGAACGGGTTGCGGCGCGGTGACGCGGTGACCGGCGCCGTCCGCGTACCACGAGAGGGCGAACAGCCCAATCAGCGGCAGAAGTTCAACCCCTTGGTGCGTCTGGACACTGTCAACGGCGGGCCGGTCGACGACGCCAGGAAGCGTCCCGATTTCTCCAAGCTGACGCCGCTGTACCCCAACCAGCGCCTGCGTCTGGAAACCACCCCCGAGCGGTTGACCACCCGGGTCATCGACCTGATCATGCCCATCGGCAAGGGTCAGCGCGCCCTGATCGTGTCGCCGCCCAAGGCCGGTAAGACGACGATCCTGCAGGACATCGCCAACGCGATCACCCGCAACAACCCGGAATGCCACCTGATGGTCGTACTCGTCGACGAGCGGCCGGAAGAGGTCACCGACATGACGCGATCGGTCAAAGGCGAAGTCATCGCCTCGACGTTCGACCGGCCGCCGTCGGACCACACCTCGGTCGCTGAGTTGGCCATCGAGCGGGCCAAGCGGCTGGTGGAGCAGGACAAAGACGTTGTGGTGCTGCTCGACTCGATCACCCGGCTGGGCCGCGCCTACAACAACGCGTCACCGGCATCGGGCCGCATCCTGTCCGGTGGTGTCGACTCCACGGCGCTCTACCCGCCGAAACGCTTCCTGGGCGCGGCACGCAACATTGAAGAAGGCGGCTCGCTGACCATCATCGCCACCGCGATGGTGGAGACGGGATCGACCGGCGACACCGTCATCTTCGAAGAGTTCAAGGGCACCGGCAACGCCGAGCTCAAGCTGGACCGCAAGATTTCCGAGCGCCGGGTGTTTCCCGCCGTCGACGTCAACCCGTCGGGCACCCGCAAAGACGAATTACTCTTGTCCCCAGACGAATTCGCCATCGTGCACAAGCTGCGGCGGGTGCTGTCGGGGCTGGATTCGCACCAGGCCATCGACTTGTTGATGTCGCAGCTGCGCAAGACCAAGACCAATTACGAGTTCTTGGTCCAGGTGTCGAAGACGACACCGGGCGGCCCCGACAACGACTGACAGCGCGGGACGCAGACCTGCCATTCGCCGGAAATCCGGTTCTGCACCGACTTAAAGTGGTGAGCCGTGGCGGACACGGTTCAGCAACTGCTTTCCGGGCGGCTCGACGACGATGCGCCGGCGGTAAAGCACGGCGACGACGTGTGGAGCTGGCGTGAGCACCTCGAAACGGCCTCGAAAACGGCCGCCGCGCTGATCGACATCGCAGATCCCGCCCGGCCGCTGCATGTCGGTGCGCTGCTCGGCAATACGCCCGAGATGCTCACCGCAATGGCCGCCGCGGCGCTCGGCGGATATGTGTTGTGTGGCATCAACGACACCCGGCGTGGCACCGCGCTCGCCCGCGACATCCTACGGGCGGACTGCCAGATCCTGCTGACCGATCCGGCGCACCGCGAACTGCTCGACGGCCTGGATCTGCCCGGGGTGCGCATTCTCGACACGACCAGCAGTGACTGGTCGGCGCTGGTGGGCGGGGCCGGCCCGCTGACCCCGCATCGCGAGGTGGCGCCGTTGGACACCTTCATGATGATTTTCACCTCAGGAACCAGCGGTGAACCCAAGGCGGTGCAGGTCACCCACCTGACCGTGTTGTTCGCCGGCTCGACGCTCATCGAACGGTTCGAGGTCACCGCGTCCGACGTCTGCTATCTGTCGATGCCGCTGTTTCACTCCAACGCCTTGCTCGCCGGATGGAGCGTCGCGGTGGGCTCCGGCGCGGCGATGGTGCCGGCTGCCTTCTCCGCGTCCAGCTTCCTGCACGATCTGCGCCGGTATGGGGCGACCTTCATGAACTACGTCGGCAAACCGCTGGCCTACGTGCTGGCCACCCCGGAAAAGCCCGACGACCACAACAACCCGCTGCGGGTGGCGTTCGGCAACGAGGCGACTGACCGCGACATCGCCGAATTCAGCCGGCGGTTCGACTGCCGCGTATGGGACGGATTCGGCTCCACTGAAGGCGCCATCATCATTACTCGCGAAGACGGCTGTCCGCCCGGGTCACTGGGTCGCGGCTTCCCCGGTGTGGCGATCTACGATCCGGACACGGTAACCGAGTGTGCCGTCGCGGCCTTCGGTGATGACGGTGCGCTGACGAACGCCCACGAAGCGATCGGTGAACTGGTCAACACCTCCGGCACCGGCCTGTTCGCCGGTTACTACAACGACCGGGAAGCCACCGAAGCGCGCGTACACCACGGCATGTTCTGGTCCGGCGACCTCGCCTACCGGGACGCGGACGGCTGGATCTACTTCGCCGGACGCAGCGGAGACTGGCTGCGTGTCGACGGCGAGAACCTGACCACGGCGCCGATCGAACGAATCCTGCAGCGATGGCCCGCGGTCAACCACATCGCGGTGTACGCGGTGCCCGACGAACGCGTCGGGGACCAGGTGATGGCTGCGATCGTGCCGCAAGACACCGCTGAACCGGCACCTGAACAGTTCGGCGAGTTCCTGAGCCGACAAACCGACCTGTCGCCGAAGGCGTGGCCGCGCTACGTCTGGCTCACCGACCAACTGCCCACCACCGCAACCAACAAAATCCTCAAACGGGAGTTGACCGCGCGGGGCAGCGCGCCGTCAGGCGGTGTGCTGTGGCATCGCGTCGGCCGAACTCACACCTACGAACAGGTCGATCGTCCCGCCGATGCTCGACTTCCCGTCGGGGAATGCGCCGGCTGATCCCGGCGTTTTGAGTCAACGGTGCCCGGCCTGGCATAATTGCACGTCGAACCCTCAGGTTCCGGTTCACGCCGCACCACAGGTCGGAAACGGCGACCCGGCGACCAACGATTGCAGAGGACATCATGAAATCAGGTATTCACCCCGCTTACGGCGAGACCACCGTGGTCTGCGGTTGCGGAAACAGCTTCCAGACCCGCAGCACCAAGGAGAACGGCCGCATCGTGGTCGAGGTGTGCTCGCAGTGTCACCCGTTTTATACCGGCAAGCAGAAGATTCTTGACAGCGGCGGCCGGGTGGCCCGCTTCGAGAAGCGTTACGGCAAGCGCAACGCCGGCACCGACGCGGCCGCCAAGCCCGACAGCTAGCCGGAACCTCGACGCCCGAACTGCCGCGGAACCGCGCGCAGCCCGGGCGTCGTTTTGTCCGTCTGACTGCCCCGCTCGTCGCCGCCAGCGGGACGACTCCCACCTTGGGCCGCAGGGTCGCCAGGCGTGGGGCAGGAGGTTCGCATGACGCAGAGTGTGCACGCCGTTGATGCGTTGCTCGATGAGCACGCTTTCCTCGAGCGTCAGCTCGCCGACCCCGTTCTGCACAGCGACCCGACCCGGGCCCGCAAGGTCGGGCGCCGGTTCGCTCAGCTGGCGCCGATCGTGGCCACCTCCCGCAAGCTTCAGGCGGCGCGCGGCGATCTGGAGGCCGCACGCGAGCTGGCCGCCGTCGACGACTCGTTCGCCGCCGAGGCCACCGAACTGGATGCCCGGGTCGCCGAACTCGACGCTCAACTCACCGACATGCTGGCGCCCCGCGACCCGCACGACCCCGACGATGTCGTACTGGAGGTCAAGTCCGGCGAGGGCGGCGAAGAGTCCGCGTTGTTCGCCGCGGATCTCGCGCGGATGTACATCCGGTACGCCGAGCGGCACGGTTGGTCGGTGACGGTCCTGGACGAGACCACCTCAGATCTCGGCGGATACAAGGACGCGACCCTGACGATCGCGAGCAAGGGAGACTCCGCCGACGGGGTCTGGTCCAGGTTGAAATTCGAGGGCGGCGTGCACCGGGTGCAGCGGGTTCCGGTGACGGAGTCTCAGGGCCGGGTCCACACGTCGGCCGCCGGCGTGCTGGTCTATCCCGAACCGGAGGAAGTCGGAGAGGTGCAGATCGACGAATCCGATTTGCGTGTCGACGTCTATCGGTCCTCCGGTAAGGGCGGCCAAGGCGTCAACACCACTGACTCCGCGGTGCGGATCACCCACCTGCCCACCGGGATCGTGGTCACCTGCCAAAACGAACGCTCACAGCTGCAGAACAAAGCCCGCGCCCTGCAGGTGCTGGCGGCGCGGCTTCAGGCGCTGCGCGAGGAGCAGGCGCTGGCTGACGCATCCGCTGACCGGGCCAGCCAGATCCGCACAGTGGACCGTAGTGAACGCATCCGCACCTACAACTTCCCGGAGAACCGGATCACCGACCATCGCATCGGGTTCAAAGCGCACAACCTCGACCAGGTTCTGGATGGGGATGTGGACGCGCTGTTCGACGCGCTGTCGGTCGCTGAACGTCAATCTCGGCTACAACAGCAACTGTGATCCCGTCCGACGGCCTGCACAGCGCCATCACCTTAGCCACGGCGGTACTGGCTGAGGCCGGAATCGACTCGGCGCGCCACGACGCCGAAGTGCTGGCCGCCCACCTGGCCGGCACCGAACGGGGACGGCTTTTTCTGCTCGAGCCGCCCGACGACGAGTTCTTCGAGCGCTACCACGACATCGTCGCCGAGCGTTCCCGACGAGTCCCGCTGCAGCACATCACCGGGACGGTGGACTTCGGGCCGGTGACCATTCGGGTCGGTCCGGGGGTGTTCATCCCGCGCCCGGAAACCGAAGCCATGTTGGACTGGTCGGTCTCGCAACGTCTGCCGGCGCAGCCGGTGATCGTCGATTTGTGTACCGGCTCGGGCGCGCTGGCCCTCGCGCTGGCCCGGCACTTTCCCGCGGCCCGGGTGCTGGGCGTCGACGACTCGGAGACGGCGCTGGGGTACGCCCGCACCAACTGCGCAGGCACTGCCGTCGAACTGCTGACTGGCGATGTGACCACACCGGGACTACTGCCCGCGCTCGACGGCCTGGTCGACCTCGTCGTCGCCAACCCGCCGTACGTGCCGGACAGTGCCGAGCTGGACCGCGAGGTGGCCGACCACGATCCGCGGCACGCGGTGTTCGGCGGCACGGACGGGATGACGGTGATCCCCGCCGTCGCCGCCCTGGCCGGGCGTTGGCTGCGTCCCGGCGGTCTGTTCGCCATCGAGCACGACGACACCACGTCGTCGCAGACCGTCGAAACGCTGACTAAAACAGGCCGGTTCGACAGTGTCGTCGCCCGCCGCGATCTAGTCGGCCGGCTCCGGTTCGTCACAGCCCGCAAGTGCAGCGACCGTGCGTGCCGGCGACGATGAGAGCGAAGCGATGAGGAGGAGTGGCGCTACTTGACTGAGGTGTTCGACTGCGCCGATATAGCGCAGCGTGCCCGTGGCATCGCCGCGGCGGTCAACGCGATCAAGCTCGGCCGACTGGTCGTACTGCCCACCGACACCGTCTATGGCGTCGGTTGCGATGCTTTCGACAGCGCTGCGGTGGCCGCCTTACTGGCAGCCAAAGGGCGAGGCCGAGACATGCCGGTCGGGCTGCTCGTCGGCTCCTGGCACACCATCGAGGGGCTGGTGTTCGCGATGCCGGACGGAGCCCGCGAGCTGATCCGCGCCTTCTGGCCGGGCGCGCTGAGCCTGGTGGTCCGGCAGGCGCCGTCCCTGCAGTGGGACCTCGGCGACGCCCGCGGCACAGTGATGCTGCGGATGCCGTTGCATCCGATCGCGATCGAGTTGTTGCGCGACGTCGGGCCGATGGCCGTATCGAGCGCCAATATCTCTGGCCAACCGCCGGCGGTCACCGCGGACGACGCGCAACGCCAATTCGGTGACCTCGTCGACGTCTACCTCGACGCCGGCGTCTGCGCGCAGCAGGCGGCCTCGACGATTGTCGACCTGACCGGGCCGACTCCGCACCTCCTGCGGGCCGGGCCGGTCAGTGCGGAAAGCATTGCCGCAGTGTTGGGGCTCGAGCCGGCCAGCTTGCTGGCGTCGTCGGGCGAATCGGGCTGACCGGGTCCGTCCCGCGCCGCACCCTGGCAGAGGGTGCAGTACGGTCTCGGGGTGGTCAGCGTTGCCGACGGTGTGCTTGCGCTAGCCGATCGCGGAGCAGGGGTGCCTTTGCGCGAACTGGCGTTGGTCGGGCTCACCGCAGCGATCATCACCTATTTCGCGACCGGGCCGGTGCGCCTGCTGGCGACCCGCTTGGGCGCAGTGGCCTATCCCCGGGAGCGCGATGTGCACGTGACGCCGACGCCGCGGATGGGCGGGTTGGCGATGTACCTCGGCGTCATCGCGGCGACCTTCCTTGCCTCACAGCTTCCCGCGCTGGCCCGCGGTTTCGCCTACTCGTCGGGTATGCGCGCTGTTGGGGTCGCGACCGCAGTCATTCTGGCTATCGGGTTGATCGACGACCGCTGGGGGCTGGACGCGCTGACGAAGTTTGCTGGACAGATCACCGCAGCCAGCGTCCTGGTCACCATGGGCGTCGCCTGGAGTGTGCTGTACATCCCGCTCGGCGGGGTCGGCACAATCGTCCTGGACCAAGCCTCGTCGATGCTGCTGACGCTGGCATTGACCGTGTCGATCGTCAACGCGATGAATTTCGTCGACGGGCTCGACGGGCTGGCCGCCGGGTTGGGTCTGATCACCGCGCTGGCGATCTGCATCTTCTCGGTGGGTCTGCTGCGCGACCACGGCGGCGACGTGCTGTTTTATCCACCGGCGGTCATCTCGGTTGTGCTGGCCGGGGCCTGCCTGGGCTTTTTGCCGCACAACTTTCACCCGGCCAGGATTTTCATGGGCGACTCCGGTTCCATGCTGATCGGGTTGATGCTGGCCGCGGCCTCGACGACGGCCGCCGGCCCGATCTCGCAGAACGCCTACGGCGTCCGCGATGTGTTCGCACTGCTCTCACCGTTCCTGCTGGTAGTGGCGGTGATGTTCGTGCCGATGCTCGACTTGCTGCTGGCCATCGTGCGTCGCACCCGCGCAGGTCGCAGCGCTTTCAGCCCGGACAAGATGCATCTGCACCACCGGCTCCTGCAGATCGGCCACTCGCACCGCCGAGTGGTGCTGCTGATTTACCTGTGGGTGGGCATCGTCGCTTTCGGCACCGCGAGCACGATTTTTTTCGATCCTCGCGACACCGGCGAAGTCATGCTCGGTGCTATCGCGATCGCGATCATCGCGACACTGATCCCGTTGCTGCGGCGCCGCGACGAGTACTACGACAAAGAGTAGTAGTTGGCTCTCGCAATATGGTACCTTGCAGGTAGAACCCGAAAAAATCTCGCGGGTTGCCGGCCATCCGGCGGTCGGACTTGGCTCCGATTGCGCCGATCAACGACCGACACAGGAGTTGCCCCTTGGGTGAGTCCAGCGCGACAACTGCCCTCCGCTAAGCTCGACGGGCTACGCAGGATTCATCAGGCAACCCCTTCAACGCGGGATTGAGGTGCGGCAGCAGTGACGACGCCAGCGCATGACGCGCCGTTGGTGTTTCCCTCAGTGGTGTTTCGGCCGATTCGGCTGCTCGTCATCTGCCTGATGCTCACAGCCGTGGCCGTCGCCGTTTCGGCCGTTCTGCATCACCCGATGGTCGGGGTGTTCATCGGCATCGGCCTGCTCATTGGTTTGCTGAACGCGCTCGTGGTGCAGCGCTCGGTTACCGAGATCACCACCGGTGCAAGTTCGCTGAAGACGAAGATGGCGATGAACTCGGCGGCGCGGTTGCTCGTTTTGACCGTGGTCGCGTTGGTCGTCGCTTTTCTATTCAAACCCGCGGGGCTCGGGGTTGTGTTTGGCTTAGCGGTGTTCCAGGTACTGCTCGTGGTGTCGACCGCACTGCCGGTTTGGAAGAAGCTTCGTGCCGGAGCCGGCGAACTGCCGCCGTCGAGCCATGCCGGTACCGGAGCTGAAGAAGTAGACGGGAGGGACGACGGCGATGTTTGAGACGATCCTGGCCGCCGGACAGATCGAGGTCGGGCAGCACGCGAAGACCCAGTTGTTCGGGTTGACGATCAACATCGACACGGTGCTGTCGACGGCGATCGCGGCGGTCATCGTTCTCGCGCTGGCCTTCTTCCTGCGGTCCAAAGTCACGTCGAAGGACGTGCCTAACGGCGTGCAGTTGTTCTTCGAGGCGGTCACCATCCAGATGCGTGACCAGATCGAGAGCACAATCGGGCTGCGGATCGCGCCGTTTGTGCTGCCGCTGGCGGTCACGATCTTCGTCTTCATCTTGATCTCCAATTGGCTGTCGGTGCTGCCGGTGCAGTACTCGGATAAGTCCGGGACCCCCACCGAGGCGCTCAAGTCAGCCGCCGCGGACATCAACTACGTGTTGGCGCTGGCTCTCTTCGTCTTCGTCTGCTACCACGCGGCCGGCATCTGGCGCCGCGGCATCTTCGGCCATCCCTGGAAAGTGGTGCGCGGACACGTGATGGTTCTGGCGCCGATCAATGTCGTCGAAGAGCTGTCCAAGCCGATCTCGTTGGCACTTCGTCTCTTCGGCAACATCTTCGCCGGGGGAATCCTGGTGGCGCTGATCGCGATGTTCCCGCCCTACATCCTGTGGGCGCCGAACGCGATCTGGAAATCGTTCGACTTGTTCGTTGGTGCGATCCAGGCGTTCATCTTCGCGCTGCTGACGGTCCTGTATTTCAGCCAATCGATGGAGTTGGAAGAAGACCACGAATGAGAGACGGCCGCCCTGCCTGGTTGGTCGGCCCCACAACAGAAATCTGGTAGACCGCTACCAGCAACCAAGGAGGTAATGCAATGCCAAGTCCCCAGATCGCCGAGGGCGCCCTCATCGGTGGTGGAATCATCTTGGCCGGCGGTGCTATCGGTGCCGGCATCGGTGACGGTGTCGCCGGTAACGCGCTGATCGCCGGCATCGCCCGGCAACCGGAAGCGCAGGGTCGGCTCTTCACCCCGTTCTTCATCACCGTCGGTCTGGTCGAGGCTGCCTACTTCATCAACTTGGCGTTCATGGCGCTATTCGTCTTTGCCACACCGGTCAAGTAATCCGGACACGTGGGTGAGATGAGCGCTACGGTTCTGGCCGCGACCCGAACAGCAGCAGAGGGAGGGGGCGGCGGCAACAACTTCCTCGTCCCCAACGGCACCTTCTTCGTGGTGCTCCTCATCTTCCTGATCGTGCTCGGTGTCATTTCCACCTTCGTCGTGCCGCCGATCATGAAGGTGCTGCGTGAGCGCGATGACATGGTCTCCACGACCCAGGCCGACAACAAGAAGTCGCAAGAGCATTTCGCCGCCGCAAAGGCCGACTACGAACAGGTGTTGACGGATGCCCGAGTCGAGGCTTCCGGTGCTCGTGACGAAGCTCGGGCCGAAGGGCGCAAGATCCTCGAGGACGCGCGAAGCCGTGCCGAAGAGGAAGTGAGCAACACACTGCAGGACACCAACGACCAATTGAAGCGAGAGGGCGACGCCATCGCCGAGGAATTGCGCTCGCATGTGGAGACCGTGTCCGCGTCGTTGGCCGGCCGGATCCTCGGGGTAGACCTGTCGAAGTCGGCCGCGGCTGCCGGCACCAGCAAGGATTAGGAACCAAGGGCGGTAACGACTCAATGTCGACATTCATCGGACAGCTCGGCGGATTCGCCGTCATCATCTTCTTGGTCTGGCGCTACGCCGTGCCGCCGGTGCGCAAGCTGATGGTCGATCGACAGAAATCGGTGCGGCGCGAGTTAGACGAGTCCGCCGAAGCGGCCAAGCGTTTGGCGAAGGCGAGTCAGGCACACGAGAAGGCAGTCAAAGACGCGAAGGCCGAGGCGAAACGGATCACCGAGCAGGCCCACGCCGACGCAAAACGCATCAGCGAACAGCTGCGCGCCCAAGCCGACGCCGAACTGGAGCGGGTGAAGGAACAGGGCGCGCGGCAGGTGGAGCTGCTGCGGGCCCAGCTCATCCGGCAGCTCCGCCACGACCTCGGTAGCGACTCCGTGCGGCGCGCAGGAGATTTGGTTCGCGAACACGTCGACGATTCGGAGCAGCAGTCCGCCACCGTCGACCGGTTCCTCGACGAACTCGACGAGATGGCGCCGAGTGAAGCCGAAGGGCCGTCGTCGGCACACAGCAAAGTACGCTCGGCGAGCAGGGAGGCTTTAAGCAACCTGCTGGACCGGTTCGGCGAAATCTCGAAGAACGCGGACGACAAAGCGCTGGCCACCCTGGCCGACGAGCTGGCGTCAGTCGCACAGATGCTCAACCGCGAGATCGTGGTGACTCGCTACCTGTCCCAACCCTCTGAGGATGCAGCGCCCAAAGTGCAGCTCGTCGAGCGGCTGATCTCAGGCAAAGTCGAGGATTCCACGCTCGACGTGCTCCGGGCGGCAGTCTCCGAGCGCTGGTCCGCCAACGCCGATCTGATCGACGGCGTCGAACAAGTGGCGCGCCAGGCGCTATTGATACGGGCCGAAAAGGCCGATCAGGTTGACGAAGTCGAAGATCAGCTGTTCCGGTTCAGCCGCATCCTCGATTCCCAGCCGCGACTTTCCATCCTGCTCGGTGATTACTCCGCCCCGGCCGAGGGCCGAGTCGAGTTACTGCACAACGTGCTCCAGGGCGCGGATGGCGGAGTCAATCCCCTCACAGAGGCGCTGCTGTCCCAAACGATCGAGCTGTTGCGGGGGCAATCAGCCGACCAGGCGATGCTCGGCCTCGCCGAGTCGGCAGTCGCGCGTCGCGGCGAAGTCGTGGCACATGTCAGCGCGGCGGCCGAGATCAGCGAGGAACAGCACAACCGGCTCACCGAGGTGCTGAGCCGCATCTACAACCATCCGGCGAAGGTGCAACTGCAGATCGAACCCAAACTGCTTGGCGGCCTGCGAATCACTGTCGGTGACGAAGTGATCGACGGTACGCTGTCGTCTCGGCTCGCCGCTGCGGAAAATCACCTTCCCGACTGACCGGCTACAGGCTCTCATCACACAAAGCAGGAAGACGAAAAGCTATGACAGATCTGAAAATTTCCGCCGACGACATCCAAGGCGCCATCGACGAGTACGTCGACTCCTTCACCGCTGACTCGGCCCGCGAGGAGGTTGGCGCCGTCGTAGACGCTGGCGACGGCATCGCGCACGTCGACGGCTTGCCCTCGGTGATGATGCAGGAGCTCCTCGAGTTTCCGAACGGCGTCCTCGGTGTCGCGCTCAGCCTCGAGGAGCACAGCGTAGGTGCCGTGATCCTCGGCGACTTCGAACGCATCGAAGAGGGACAACAGGTCAAGCGAACCGGAGAGGTCCTGTCGGTGCCGGTCGGCGACGGGTTCCTGGGTCGTGTGGTGAACCCGCTGGGTCAGCCGATCGATGGCCGTGGAGACATCGAGTCTGACGAGCGCAGAGCGCTGGAAATACAGGCGCCGTCAGTGATTCAGCGACAAGCCGTTAATCAGCCGCTGCAGACCGGCATCAAGGCGATCGACTCGCAGACCCCGATCGGCCGCGGACAGCGTCAGCTGATCATCGGTGACCGCAAGACCGGTAAGACCGCCATCGCCGTGGACACGATCCTCAACCAGCGGCAGAACTGGGAGAGCGGCGACGAGAAGCAGCAGGTCCGATGCGTCTACGTCGCCATCGGCCAGAAGGGCACCACGATCGCCAGTGTCGCCCACGCCCTGGAGGAAGGCGGTGCGCTGGAGTACACCACGATCGTCGCAGCGCCCGCCGCTGAGTCGGCCGGCTTCAAATGGCTGGCGCCTTACACTGGCTCGGCAATTGCTCAGCACTGGATGTATCAGGGCAAGGATGTGCTCATCGTCTTCGACGACCTGAGCAAGCACGCCGACGCCTACCGGGCGATCTCGTTGCTGCTGCGTCGTCCGCCGGGCCGCGAGGCCTACCCAGGTGATGTGTTCTACCTGCATTCGCGGATGCTGGAACGCTGCGCCAAACTCTCCGACGACCTGGGAGGTGGGTCGTTGACCGGTCTGCCGATCGTCGAGACCAAGGCCAACGACATCTCGGCCTACATCCCGACCAACGTCATCTCGATCACCGACGGCCAGTGCTTCCTGGAAACCGACCTGTTCAATCAGGGCGTGCGGCCGGCGATCAACGTCGGCATGTCGGTGTCCCGAGTGGGTGGTGCTGCGCAGATCAAGGCAATGAAAGAGGTGGCCGGATCGCTGCGGCTCGATCTGTCGCAATACCGCGAGCTGGAGTCGTTTGCCTCATTTGCCTCCGACCTGGACGAAGGCACCAAGAAGCAACTGAACCGGGGTGAACGGCTGGTGGAACTGCTCAAACAGCAGCAGAACGAACCGCTGCCGGTAGAGGAGCA
>CAWEFM010000005.1:0-1238300 GCA_963808345.1 uncultured Actinomycetota bacterium
GGCGAACCCGGGGCTTTTCTTCGTGCACCGATCGGTAGCGGGGACTACCGGTAGTCCGAATAGCCGTAGTCGTCCAGCGGAACCGCGGCACCGGTGGCCTGACCGAAGTCCGGGCTGTAGTACTGATCCTCGTACGACGGGATCGTGTACGCCGCCGCCCGGGCCTCCTCGGTGGGCTGCACCTGGATGTTGCGGTAACGGTTGATGCCGGTACCCGCCGGGATGAGCTTACCGATGATCACGTTCTCCTTCAGACCGTTGAGCCTGTCGCTGCGGCAGTTGATCGCCGCATCGGTCAGCACCCGGGTGGTCTCCTGGAACGACGCCGCGCTCAGCCACGAGTCGGTGGCCAGCGACGCCTTGGTGATCCCCATCAGCACCGGACGACCGGCGGCGGGTTCGCCGCCCTCTGCCACCACTCGACGGTTCTCCGCCTCGAACTCGGCACGGTCGATCAGCGAACCGGGCAGGAACTCCGTCGAACCCGAGTCGATGATGGTGACGCGACGCAGCATCTGCCGCACGATCACCTCGATGTGCTTGTCGTGGATCGACACACCCTGCGCCCGGTAGACCTCCTGGACCTCCTTGACGAGGTGGATCTGCACCTCGCGGGGGCCCTGCACCCGCAGCACCTCGTGCGGGTCGGCGGAGCCTTCCATCAGCTGCTGGCCGACCTCGACGTGGTCGCCGTCGGTGAGCAGCCGCTCGGTACCGTCCTCGTGCTTGAACACCCGCAGCCGCTGCCGCTTGGACAGCTTGTCGTAGACCACTTCCTCGCCGCCATCGTCGGGGACGATGGTGATCTTGAAGAACCGCTCGTCGTCCTCCAGCCGGACCCGGCCGGTGACGTCGGCGATCGGCGCCTTGCCACGGGGCACGCGGGCCTCGAAGAGCTCCTGGACCCGGGGCAGACCGCCGGTGATGTCCTCACCGACACCACCCTGGTGGAACGTCCGCATGGTCAGCTGCGTACCGGGCTCACCGATGGACTGCGCGGCCACGATGCCGACGGCCTCTCCGATGTCGACCAGCTTGCCGGTGGCCATCGAACGTCCGTAGCAGGTGGCGCACACGCCGGTGCCGGTCGTGCAGGTCAGCACCGAACGGACCTTGATCTGCGTGATGCCCGCCGCAAGCAGGGCGTCGATCGACGGGTCACCCAGGTCGTGACCGCGCGCCACGACGACGTTGCCGTCGCTATCGACGGCGTCGGTGCCCAAGCGTGCGGGCGTAGGCCGACGTCTCGATGAACGGGTCGCGGATCAGCGTGCCGTCGGGCTGACGCTCGGCCAGCTCGACGACGATGCCGCGCTCGGTCTGGCAGTCGTGCTCGCGGACGATGACGTCCTGGCTCACGTCCACCAGACGACGGGTCAGGTAGCCGGAGTCCGCGGTCCGCAACGCGGTGTCCGCCAGACCCTTACGGGCGCCGTGGGTGTTGATGAAGTACTCCAGCACCGTCAGGCCTTCGCGGAACGACGACTTGACCGGACGCGGGATGAACTCACCCTTCGGGTTGGTCACCAGGCCCTTCATGCCGGCCAGCGTGCGGGTCTGGGTGAAGTTACCGGTGGCACCCGAGTCGACGATCGTGATGATCGGGTTGTCGACCGGGTAGTGCTCGCGCAGCGCCTGACCGACCTCGTCGGTGGCTTCCTTCCAGATCTCCACCAGCGCCTCGTTGCGCTCGTCGTGGTTCACAGCACCGCGCTGGAACTGCTTCTCGACCTTGTCGGCCCGGGCTTCGTAGGCGTCGAGGATCTCCTGCTTACGCGGCGGCACCAGCACATCGGCCATGGACACCGTGACGCCGCTTCGAGTCGCCCAGTAGAAACCGGCGTCCTTCAGCTTGTCGACGGTCTGCGCCACCACGATCATCGGGTAACGCTCGGCCAGGTCGTTGATGATGGCGGCCTGCACCTTCTTGTGCATCTGCTTGTTCACGAACGCATAGCCCAGCGGCAGCAGCTCGTTGAACAGCACCCGGCCCAGCGTCGTGTCGGCCAGCCAGGCGTCACCCGGCCGCCAGCCGTGCGCGCCGAACCGCTCGGCCTCGATCTCGGCGGGCGGACGCAGCTGCGTCAGTCGCACCTTGATCTTGGCGCGCACCGACAGCACGCCACGGTCGGAGGCCATGATCGCCTCGGCCGGCGAGGAGTACACGCCGACCTCGTGCTGGCCGTCGGCGGCCGGCTGGTAGGCGCCTTTGTCGCCGTCGACCTCGGTGGTCAGAAAGTACAGCCCGGTCACCATGTCCAGTCGGGGCATGGCCAGCGGACGGCCGGACGCCGGCGACAGGATGTTGTTGCTCGACAACATCAGGATGCGGGCCTCGGCCTGCGCCTCGGCCGAGAGTGGCAAGTGCACCGCCATCTGGTCACCGTCGAAGTCGGCGTTGAACGCCTCACACACCAACGGGTGCAGCTGAATCGCCTTGCCCTCCACCAGCATCGGCTCGAAAGCCTGAATGCCCAGGCGGTGTAGCGTCGGCGCGCGGTTCAGCAGCACCGGGTGCTCGGCGATGACCTCTTCGAGCACATCCCACACCTGCGGACGCTGACGCTCTACCATCCGCTTGGCGCTCTTGATGTTCTGCGCGTGGTTGAGGTCGACCAGCCGCTTCATCACGAACGGCTTGAACAGCTCCAACGCCATCAGCTTGGGCAGACCACACTGGTGCAGCTTGAGCTGCGGCCCGACCACGATGACCGAACGGCCCGAGTAGTCGACGCGCTTACCGAGCAAGTTCTGCCGGAACCGACCCTGCTTGCCCTTGAGCAGATCGCTCAACGACTTCAGCGGACGGTTGCCAGGTCCCGTAACAGGCCTGCCCCGGCGTCCATTATCGAACAGCGCGTCCACCGACTCCTGCAGCATCCGCTTCTCGTTATTGACGATGATCTCGGGCGCGCCCAGGTCGATCAGTCGCTTCAACCGGTTGTTGCGGTTGATCACCCGGCGGTAGAGGTCGTTGAGGTCACTGGTGGCGAACCTGCCGCCGTCGAGCTGCACCATCGGACGAAGTTCCGGCGGGATCACCGGGACGGCGTCGAGCACCATACCCATCGGCGAGTTGCCCGACTGCTGGAATGCCGCGACCACCTTGAGCCGCTTGAGGGCACGAAGCTTCTTCTGGCCCTTGCCGTTCCGGATGACGTCACGCAGCAAATCGGCCTCGGCGTTGATGTCGAAGTTCTCGATGAGCTTCTGGATCGACTCCGCGCCCATGGCGCCGGTGAAGTACTCGCCGTAGCGGTCGACGATTTCCCGGTACACGTTCTCGTCGACTATCAGCTGCTTGGGGGCCAGCTTGATGAAGGTGCCCCAGATGTCGTCGAGCCGGTCCAGCTCGCGCTGAGCCCGATCACGGAGCTGGCGCATCTCGCGCTCACCGCCGTCCCGGACCTTGCGCCGTGCGTCGGCCTTCGCGCCTTCGGCCTCCAGTTCGGCCAAATCGGCTTCCAGCTTCTGCGCGCGTGCCTCCAAGTCCGCGTCACGCTGGTCCTCGACCGCCTTGCGCTCGACCTGCATCTCGGCCTCGAGCGTCGACAGCTCGTTGTGCCGCAGCTCGTCGTCGACGGCGGTGATGACGTAGGCGGCGAAGTAGATGATCTTCTCCAGATCCTTCGGCGCCAAGTCCAGCAGGTAGCCCAGCCGCGAAGGCACACCCTTGAAGTACCAGATGTGCGTGACGGGCGCGGCCAGCTCGATGTGACCCATCCGCTCACGCCGCACTTTGGCGCGGGTCACCTCGACGCCACAACGCTCACAGATGATGCCCTTGAAGCGCACGCGCTTGTACTTGCCGCAGTAGCACTCCCAGTCGCGAGTCGGTCCGAAGATCTTCTCGCAGAACAGGCCGTCCTTCTCGGGCTTCAGCGTGCGGTAATTGATCGTCTCCGGCTTCTTGACCTCACCGTAAGACCAATTTCTGATGTCGTCCGCGGTGGCCAGGCCGATACGGAGTTCATCGAAGAAGTTGACGTCTAACACGTAACTCCCTTTCCCCTTTCGGGACTAGATAGCACTGAATGGATCGCTCTCGCGCTGGCGCTCAGCGCTAGGCAAGATCCTCGACAGATGCAGATTCGTTGCGAGACAGGTTGATTCCCAGGTTGGCCGCTGCGCGCTCCAGGTCCTCGTCGTCGCCGTCGCGCATCTCGATCGCCGCACCGTCGCTGGACAGCACTTCGACGTTCAGGCACAACGACTGCAGCTCCTTGAGCAACACCTTGAACGACTCAGGGATGCCGGGCTCAGGGATGTTCTCGCCTTTGACGATCGCCTCGTAGACCTTGACCCGGCCGACGGTGTCGTCGGACTTGATGGTCAGCAGCTCCTGCAGCGTGTAAGCCGCGCCGTAGGCCTGCATGGCCCAGCACTCCATCTCACCGAACCGCTGCCCACCGAACTGCGCCTTACCACCCAGCGGCTGCTGAGTAATCATCGAGTACGGGCCGGTGGAGCGGGCGTGAATCTTGTCGTCGACCAGGTGGTGCAGCTTCATGATGTACATGTAGCCGACCGTCACCGGGTACGGGAACGGCTCGCCGCTGCGGCCGTCGAACAGCACCGCCTTGCCGTCGCCGTTGACGAGCACCTCGCCGTCGCGGTTGGGCAGGGTGGAGGACAGCAGACCCTGCAGCTCCTCCTCCTTGGCGCCGTCGAAGACGGGGGTGGCGGTCCTGGTGTCCGGATCAGACGACAGCAGCTCCTCGGGGAGACGCTGGGCCCAGTCGGGCACCCCGCCGACGACGTCGACGTTCCAGCCGCTCTTGGTGACCCAGCCCAGGTGTGTCTCCAGAATCTGGCCGATGTTCATCCGGCGCGGCACACCGTGGGTGTTCAGGATGATGTCCACCGGGGTGCCGTCCGGCAGGAACGGCATGTCCTCGGCGGGCAGGATCTTGCCGATCACGCCCTTGTTGCCGTGCCGGCCGGCCAGCTTGTCCCCGTCGGAGATTTTGCGCTTCTGGGCGACGTACACCCGGACCAGCTCGTTGACGCCGGCGGGCAACTCGTCGTCGTCCTCGCGGGAGAACACCCTGATGCCGATCACCTTGCCGGACTCACCGTGCGGCACCTTCAGCGAGGTGTCGCGGACCTCCCGCGCCTTCTCACCGAAGATGGCGCGCAGCAGGCGTTCCTCCGGCGTCAGCTCGGTCTCGCCCTTCGGGGTGACCTTGCCGACCAGGATGTCGCCGTCGCGAACCTCGGCACCGATTCGCACGATGCCGCGTTCGTCGAGGTCAGCCAGCACCTCATCGGAGACGTTCGGGATGTCCCGGGTGATCTCCTCGGCGCCCAGCTTGGTGTCGCGGGCGTCGATCTCGTGTTCCTCGATGTGGATGGAGGTGAGCACGTCCTCTTCGACCAGCCGGTTGGAGAGGATGATCGCGTCCTCGTAGTTGTGGCCTTCCCACGGCATGATCGCCACCAGCAGGTTCTTGCCGAGCGCCATCTCGCCGTTGTCGGTGCAGGGACCGTCGGCGATGACCTGACCGGCTTCGACCCGCTCGCCGGCGTCCACGATCGGCCGCTGGTTGGCGCAGGTGCCGTGGTTGGACCGAGCGAACTTACGCATCCGGTAGGTGCGCCGGGTGCCGTCATCGGCCATCACGGTGATGTAGTCGGCGGACACCTCTTCGATGACGCCGGCCTTGTCGGCGACGACGACATCACCGGCGTCTATTGCGGCGCGGAGTTCCATGCCAGTGCCCACCAGCGGTGCTTCACTGCGCACCAGCGGCACCGCCTGGCGCTGCATGTTGGCGCCCATCAGCGCGCGGTTGGCGTCGTCGTGCTCGAGGAACGGGATCATCGCGGTCGCCACCGACACCATCTGGCGCGGCGAGACGTCCATGTAATCGACCTCTGCCGACGACACGTACTCGACCTCACCGCCCTTGCGGCGCACCAAAACCCGCCCTTCGGTGAACCGGCCGTCGTCGTCGGTCGGCGAATTGGCCTGTGCCACGACGTGGCGGTCCTCCTCGTCGGCGGTCAGGTACTCGATCTCGTCGGTGACCACACCGTCGACCACCTTGCGGTACGGGGTTTCGATGAACCCGAACGGGTTGACCCGCGCGTACACCGACAGCGACCCGATCAGACCGATGTTCGGCCCCTCTGGCGTCTCGATCGGGCACATCCGGCCGTAGTGCGAGGAGTGCACGTCACGCACTTCCAGCCCGGCGCGCTCGCGGGACAGACCCCCCGGGCCCAGCGCCGACAGGCGGCGCTTATGGGTCAGACCCGACAGCGGATTGTTCTGGTCCATGAACTGCGACAGCTGGCTGGTGCCGAAGAACTCCTTGATCGCGGCGACCACCGGGCGGATGTTGATCAGGGTCTGCGGCGTGATCGCCTCGACGTCCTGAGTGGTCATCCGCTCGCGGACCACCCGCTCCATCCGCGACATGCCGACGCGGATCTGGTTCTGGATCAGCTCGCCCACCGTGCGCAGCCGGCGGTTGCCGAAGTGGTCGATGTCGTCGGTCTCCACCGGCACCTCGACGCCGCCCGGGACGGTCATGACCGCCGGCTGGCCGTCAAGGGTGGCGTGGTGTAAGCGCACCAAGTACTCAATGGTCGCAACGACGTCCTCTTCGGTCAGCGTCGTCGACGTGGTCTCGGCCGGTGTTGCACTCAGACCGAGCTTCTTGTTGACCTTGTAGCGACCGACGCGGGCCAGGTCGTAGCGCTTCTCCTTGAAGAACAGGTTCTCCAGCAGGGTCTGCGCGGATTCCTTGGTCGGCGGCTCGCCCGGACGAAGCTTGCGGTAGATGTCCAGCAACGCCTCGTCGGTGCCGAAGTTGTCCTTCTCCAGCGTCGACATCATGATCGCGGAGAAGCCGAACCGCTCGCTGATCTGCTCGTGGCTCCAGCCGAGAGCTTTGAGCAGCACCGTGACCGCCTGGCGGCGCTTGCGGTCGATGCGCACACCGACGGTGTCGCGCTTGTCGACGTCGAACTCCAGCCAGGCACCACGGCTGGGGATCACCTTGACGCTGTGCAGCGTCTTCTCGGTGGACTTGTCGATGTTCTCGTCGAAGTACACGCCGGGCGAGCGAACCAGCTGGCTGACGACGACCCGCTCGGTGCCGTTGATGATGAACGTGCCCTTCTCGGTCATCATCGGAAAGTCACCCATGAACACCGTCTGGCTCTTGATCTCACCGGTGTTGTTGTTGATGAACTCCGCGGTGACGAACAGCGGCGCGGCGTAGGTCATGTCCTTGTCTTTGCACTCGTCGACGGGCGCCTTGACCTCGTCGAAGCGCGGATCGGAGAAGGACAGCGACATCGAGCCGGAGAAGTCCTCGATGGGCGAAAGCTCGTAGAGCACTTCCTCGAGACCGCTGATCGGCTTAGCCCCGTTTTTGCCACCGCCCGTAACGCTGGCCTCACGCCAGCGCGGCGCGCCGATCAACCACTCGAACGAGTCGGTCTGCACATCGAGCAGGCCGGGCACTTCGAGCGGTTCACGCAGCTTGGCGAATGAGATTCGGTTCGGGGCTCCGGGTACGGAGCTGTAGGAGGAAGTTCGACGGTTTGTCTTGCTCTGGCGGGAGACTGCCAAGATGCATCCTTCCAGCACCTCGTGCGACTCACGGGTTCCGGCAACCGCCGGAGTTCGATGCGTCGCGGTAACTATGTTGGTTCGGCTGGCGGACACTTCCGTCCGAATCTCACGCGAACACGCGACAAGGTTGCTGAGCCGAATACGGGCTCAGACCGGAACCAGGTGTCAAGTGGCGGGTGAGGTGGGCAGGAGGCAGCCAGCGCAACGTCCAACGATAGCGCAGGACTGCGCATTCCTCAACTACCCGTGTACGGACGAACGGCGCTGGCTGGCGTCATAACCTACCCGTACAACACATGCTGCCCAACAGACTGACCCGTTTGTGCCCGTCCGTCAAGAGGTGACGCGTCATGTTGTTAGGGAAAACTTCTTTTCCACGCGACGCTCGACCACGCCGGTGGCTCTACTGCTGCTGGGCCGGAATGGACTCGGTGCGCGCGTCGTCGTCGCTGCGGCCGTCGCCGCGGTGACGGCCGCTGTCACCGCTGTCACCGCTGTCACCGCTGTCACCGTTGCCGCCGTTGTCGCTGTGGTCGTCATAGTCCCGCGCCTGGTCCGGGTCCTCACCCAGCGATTCCAGGATCGCTGCCTGAGCGTCCTTCGGCAGCAGGTGCAGATTCTGTCGGACCCGGTCCTGGCGGCGCTTGACCGCCTTGCGGAAGGGCATCCCGGGTGTGGCGTTGATCTGCGGTGGTACGCCTTCAAGTTCCTCCACTCCACCGCCGTGGTGGCCGGCCTCCAGGTGGGCCTGCTCCTCGGCCATCGTCGACTCGTCCTTTTCCTCGGACATGCCGATGGGCCCGATGCGGCGGCCGTTGAGAAATTGCTGTACCACCGGCTCGTCGCTGGTCAGCAGCACCTCTCGGGGACCGAACATGACCAACTTGCGGCGAAACAGCATGCCCATGTTGTCGGGCACCGTGCGGGCGATGTTGATGTTGTGCGTGACGATCAGGATCGTGCAGTCGAGCTGGGCGTTGATATCGATCAAAAGCTGGCTGAGGTAAGCGGTGCGGACCGGGTCCAGACCCGAGTCGGGCTCGTCGCAGAGGATGATCTCCGGATCCAGCACCAGGGAGCGGGCCAGGCCGGCACGCTTGCGCATACCGCCGGAAATCTCACCGGGCAACTTGGTCTCGTCACCGCCGAGGCCGACCAGTTCGAGCTTCTCCATGACGATGTCACGGATTTCGCCTTCCTTCTTCTTGGTGTGCTCGCGAAGCGGGAACGCGGTGTTGTCGTAGAGGCTCATCGACCCGAATAGCGCACCATCCTGGAACATGACGCCGAACAGCCGGCGGATGTCGTAGAGCTCCTTGGCCGACGCTTCGGTAAGGTCTCTGCCGTCGACGATGATCGACCCGCGGTTCGGCTTCAGCAGACCAATCAGGGCTTTCAGAAACACCGATTTGCCGGTACCCGACGGCCCCAGCAGCACGCTGACCTCGCCCTGGGGAACGGTCAGGCTGACGTCTTCCCAGATCGTCGAGGAGCCGAAGGATTTGGTCAGTCCCTCAACCTCGATAGCGATACCCATGGAAAACCCTTTCGCCGACCCTGCTCCCCGCCACCTCCCGTGAGCTGTGGCAAGAGTCACTGTAGCGCACAGGCAGGCGCATAAACCGCCGTTATGCGAACCGACTCGATGCGACGAACGATACGCGCTTCCGCTGTCAAACGGTGGGTGCCCACTGCCGATACCCGTGGGCTCACGCGTCATGCCAGCCGCAGGGTCACCGCCAGACCGAGATCGTCGTCGGTGATGGCGTCGGGTCCGGGCCGCCCGGATTGGAAATTGGTGGCCAGCACTTCGTCGGCGATCACGTCTTGAAACGCGTTAATGGCATCTGTGACTTCAGAATCGGCGCTGCTCCACACCAGGCAGATCCGGTCGCTCACCTCGAACCCGGACTGCTTGCGCATTTCCTGCACGAACCGGATGACGTCTCGCACGATCCCGGCGCGGGTCAATTCCGGCGTGATCTCCAGATCGAGCGCGATGGTTTCACCTTGCCTATTCAGCACGCTCCACCCGGCAAGCGGCCGCTCCGAAAGCACAACCTCGTTCTCGGTCACTTCGACTGTGTCGCCGTCGACGCTGAGTTCAGCAACGCCACGCGCGACTAAGGACTGCTGCAAATCGGCGGGATCAGCGTCGGCAATCGCGGCCGCCACCGCCGGAGTCCTGGGCCCGAAACGTCGGCCCAGGGCCCGGTAGTTGGCCTTGGCAAGGCGCTCGACGATGTCGCCTGCCGCGGAGAACGAGGTCAGTTCACCGATGTTGAGCTCAGCGCACACCTCCGCGGTCAGCGCCGGGCCGAGCGCTTCGAGCACCGCGGCGGAGACCAGCGCGCGCCGCAGCGGCTGCCGGATCTTGACCTTCGCCTCGGCGCGGGCCGCGCGCCCGAGTTCGACCAGCCGGCGGGCCAGTTGCATGCCCTCGTTGAGTCGATGGTCGACGAGCGCCTGGGTGGCTTCGGGCCATGACGTCAGGTGCACTGAGGGCGCTTCGCCGCGGTCCGTCGCAACAAAAAGGTCTTGCCACACTCGTTCGGTCAGGAACGGTGTCAGCGGTGCCATCAGACGTGTCAGCACGTGCAGGGTCCGGTGCAGCGTCCACAGCGCCGCCGGGTCGCCCGCCCAGAACCGGCGGCGCGAGCGCCGCACGTACCAGTTGCTCAGATCGTTGAGGAAATCGGAGATGAGCGTGCCGGCGCGTTGGGCATCGAACGCGTCCAGTGCCTGGGTCACCTCGTAGGTGACGCTCTGGGTGGCACTGACCAGCCACTGGTCCAGGACCTGTCGCTCGGCCGCGACGGGCTCAGCACCCTCCGGCGACCAACCGTTGGTGCGGGCGTACAGACTCTGGAACGCCACCACGTTCCAGTAGGTCAGCAACACTTTCCGCACGATCTCCTGAAGGGTGGTGCGCCCGATCCGGCGGGCCGCCCACGGGGAGCCGGCAGAGGCCATGAACCACCGCACGGCGTCCGCGCCGTACTCCTCCATCAGCGGTATCGGCAGCAGAATGTTGCCCAGGTTCTTACTCATCTTGCGGCCGTCTTCGGCCAGGATGTGGCCCAGACACAGCACATTCCGGTACGACGTTCGGTCGAACACCGCCGTCCCGACAGCCAGCAGCGTGTAGAACCACCCCCGGGTCTGATCGATCGCCTCGCAGATGAAGTCCGCCGGGTAAGCCTCGGCCAGTCGCCCCGAGGAGTCCTCGGCGTGCGGGTAGCCCCACTGCGCGAAGGGCATGGAGCCGGAGTCGAACCACGCGTCGATGACCTCCGGCACACGTCGGTAAGTGCCCACTTCGTCGTCCAGCGTGAAGGTGACGTCATCGATGAACGGCCGGTGCGGGTCGAGGCCGGACAAGTCGCGCCCCGTCAGAAGACTCAGTTCGGCGAGCGAACCGACACAGATCAGGCGGTCCGGCCGGGTGTCGTTCCGCCAGATCGGCAAAGGTGTGCCCCAGTAGCGGTTGCGGGAAAGCGCCCAGTCGACGTTGTTCTCCAGCCAGTCGCCGAACCGCCCGTGCTTGACCGTCGGTGGGTACCAGTTCGTCGACTCGTTCTCCCGAAGCAGCGCTTCCTTGAACTGAGTGGTCCGGATGTACCAGCTTGGCTGGGCGTAGTAGACCAGCGGAGTATGGCACCGCCAGCAGTGCGGGTACGCGTGCTCGACGGTGAGTGACCGGAAGACCAGGCCCCGCCGGTCGAGGTCTTCGATCAGCGCCGGATCGGCGTCCTGAAAGAAACGGCCACCGATCAGCGGCACCGAATCCTCGAAAGTGCCGTCCGCTCGGACCGGGTTGACCATCGGAAGGCCGTAGCTTCGGCCCACGGCCAGGTCCTCGGCGCCGAAGCTGGGCGCTTGGTGCACAAGGCCGGTTCCATCTTCGTAGGTCACGTGGTCGCTGAGCACCACGTAGTGGCTGTCGGTTCCGGTGCCGGCTCGCTCCTGCGCCGGCGGGAACTCCAGCCAATCGAAGGGCCGCTGGTAGGCCCAACCTTCCATGGACTGGCCGGGGAATCGGTCGACGACCGTCCACACCGCGCCCTCGGACCCGTCGTCCTTCAACACTTGATCCACCAGCGGCTCGGCCATTACCAATGTCTCGGCTCCATCGCTCACCGCCACATATGTGACAGACGGGTTCACCGCGACTGCCGTGTTGGAGGGCAAGGTCCAAGGTGTGGTCGTCCAGACGAGCAACGAGGCCCGGCCACCCAGCGGACCGGAAGTCAGCGGAAGACGGACGAACAGCGAAGGCCCGTAGACGAACTCGTAGCCTTGCGCCAATTCGTGGTCGGACAGTGTGGTCCCGCACCGCGGGCAGTACGGGGCCACCCGGTAATCCTCGACCAGCAGCCCGTTGTTGTAGATCTGCTGCAGCGCCCACCAGACGCTTTCGATGTACTGGGGACTCATCGTCAGGTAGGCACGGTCCAGATCGACCCAGTAGCCCATCCGCGTCGTCAGCTCGGTGAAAGCGTCGACGTTGCGCAGCACCGATTCCCGGCAACGGTCGTTGAACGCCGCGATGCCGTATTCCTCTATCTGCGGCTTGCCGTTGATGCCCAGTTCACGCTCGACGGCAAGCTCAACCGGTAGGCCGTGACAGTCCCAGCCCGCGCGGCGCTCGACGTAGCGGCCACGCATCGTCTGAAACCGGGGAAACACGTCCTTGAAGACGCGCGCTTCGACGTGATGAATACCTGGTTGACCGTTTGCCGTCGGCGGACCTTCGTAAAAAGTCCAGGGTTGGTTCCCGGCGTTGCGCGCAAGAGAAGCCGCGAACGTGTCGTTCTCGCGCCAGAACTCGATGACCTCGTGTTCGATCTCGGGCAACTCGACGCGAGGCGGCACAGGTCGGTACGGCATGTGACTCTCGCTCCTCTCCGACGACTGGCTGACCGGACGCGGCCACCGAACTCAAGTCGCGCCCCCACCGGCCTGCCCCAACTGCAGCCGGCTACGCTTCCCGTTCGGTTCGTCGGAATACCTCAAGGGTGCCAGGAGTCGACGCCGAGGGCGCAGCGGACGCCCGCCGCGTGCCGGACCGGAGCGACCGTCGATCGCCGAAGTACCGGCACACCGGCCGTCGCATGTTGCGCGGGTTGGCCTACTTGACGGTGACGGAGGCGCCGGCGGCCTCGAGCTTGCCCCTGGCTTCGTCAGCGGCTTCCTTGGCGACCTTCTCCAAGACCGGCTTCGGCGCGCCGTCGACCAGGTCCTTGGCCTCTTTGAGGCCCAGCCCCGAGACGATCTCGCGCACGACCTTGATGACACCGATCTTCTTCTCGCCGGCGGCCTCGAGGATCACGTCGAACTCGGACTGCTCTTCGGCAGCTTCGGCGGGCGCGCCTGCTGCCGGGCCGGCTGCGGCGACCGCGACCGGGGCCGCCGCGGTGACCTCGAAGGTGTTCTCGAACTTCTTGACGAAGTCTGACAGCTCCAACAGCGTCATCTCTTTGAAGGCGTCGAGCAATTCGTCAGTGCTCAGCTTTGCCATGGTGTGGGTCCCTTCTGATTTCCGTTAGGGGTGGGTGAATTAGTCGGCGGCTTCGGCGGGTGCTTCAGCCGAGGCCGGTGGGGCCTCTTTCTTCTCCTGCAATGCGGCTGCCAGGCGGGCCACCTGGGAAGCCGGTGCGTTGAACAGGCCGGCGGCCTGGGTGAGGTTGCCCTTCATCGCACCGGCCAGTTTGGCCAGCAGCACCTCGCGAGACTCCAGGTCAGCAATGCGCTCGACCTCGGCGACGGTCAACGCGCGACCGTCCATGTAGCCACCTTTGATGACCAGCGCCTTGTGGTCTTTGGCGAAGGTCTTGATCGCTTTGGCGGCGTCGACGGGCTCACCGGAGACGAACGCGATCGCCGTCGGGCCGACAAACAGTTCGTCGAGACCCTCGATGCCGGCCTCCGACGCGGCGCGCTTGATCAGGGTGTTCTTGGCCACCGCGTAGGTGGCCGCTTCGCCGAGCGAGCGGCGCAGTTCAGCCAGGTTGGCCACCGACAGACCGCGGTACTCGGTGATCAGAGTCGCGGTCGCAGCCTTGAACTGCTCAGCGATGTCGGCCACGGCGGTGGCTTTTTCAGCCCTGACCATGCACACCTCCCGGGTGGAGCTCGTGTTGGGACCGTCGTTGCCCGGAAACAACGAACGCCCCGACGCAGGAAGCGGCCGGGGCGTGCTGGTCGGCTGTCGTTAGTTCTGGCCGACGGTATGCCTCGTCCTCCTGCGTGGGCCGCCGGGACGTTCCCGGACCTTCAACCGATTGCTCGGTGACCGACGGTCTTCGGTGGATCGACGTCTACGATAGCGCGACCGTTGCGATCAGCCAAAACGACGGTGGCGTCGCACGAGCGCGGCGGCGCCGATGAGACCGGCGTCGGCGCCGAGTTCGGCGGGCAGGACGCGAAGCGCACTCAGGAAGTCCAGCCGAGCGTAAGACGCCAACGCGGTCCGCAGCGGTCCGAACAGCACCGAACCCGACCTCCCGATCCCTCCGCCGATCACGACCAGGTCCAGGTCGCACATCGCTGCCGCCGAGGCGATCGTCACCGCGAGCGCGGCCGCTCCGCGGTGAAACGCGCGCACCGCCACCGCGTCACCGGCGGCCGCTGCTGCGGCCAGCTCCCTGCCACCGGCGCCACTCCGCGCCGCCCATCCGTTGGCCCGAGCCCACTGGACGAGGGCCGGACCGGCCGCGACGGTCTCCACGCAGCCTCGCCCGCCGCACGTGCACGGCCGACCGTCGGGCTGCACGACGACGTGACCGACATGCCCGGCGTTGCCGGTGTGGCCGAAATACGGCTCACCGTCGAGCACCAGACCGCCACCGATTCCGGTGGACACCACCATGCCCAGCAGGAAACGGGCGTCTCGTCCGGCGCCGCGCCACTGCTCGCCGAGCGCCATGCACACCCCGTCGCCGGCCAGGCGCACCGGTACCCCTGGAACCGTGGCAGCGACCCGTTCTCGCAGCGGAAAGTCATGCCAGCAGGTGATGTTGATGGGGCTCACCGTGCCGGCGGCGAGATTCAACGGCCCCGCCGAGGCAATGCCCACCGCACCGACCGTGCCGCCGGCACGATCGACCGCATCGACGATCAAGGTTTCTACTGCTGTCCAAAGATGTTCGGCATAAACCGACGTCGGTGTCGGATGTTGTACGGCGTGCACTATCGCGCCGGCCGGGTCGACGAGCGCGGCGGCGATCTTGGTGCCGCCGATGTCTACGGCGAGAGTGAGCCACTCAGTCAACAGTGCCGACTGCAGGCGAATAAATTCATCGGGGTCACCGGACCTTGACTCTCACCGCCGGGCTGTACACCAGCCGGCCGGCGCATCCGATCCGCAACAGCGCCCACCACTCGCCGGCCTCCTGCCACACCGGCGGCGCCACGTCGAAGCCGATCGCGACGGTGCCGCGGGCCGGCACCACTGCGCCGCAGGCGGCCGGGCCGATCCACTCCCAGGTGCCCCACGGGCTGATCAGGTGGGCTTCGAGCGGCAGCTCAGCGCAGGCGTCGCTGCCCACCGTCACGGCCAGCCGGGCCGTGTCACCGGGCGCCAGCTCGACGGCGGTCGGCCCGTCGACCAGATGCAGGAACTGGTCGCTTTCATCCGAGCCGATCCACACCAGGCAGACGTCTTCGACCACTTGACGCCACGCGGACGGCAGGTTGTCGCCGGAAAGACGCAGCTGGGCCCGCAGCGGGTAGCAACCCGGTCCCGCACCCTCCGGCACCGGCACCGACAGCTCGACGTCGCGGTGCTGCCCGGGCGGCAAGCGCAGCGGCACCCCGCCCGGCGCGGCCGACCAGCCCGGCGGGCTGACCGCGGTGACCAAGCAGTCCAGCTGTGCATCGGTACAGTCGCTGGCCACGGTTAAACGCAGCGCCACCTCGCCGCCCGGTTCGGCGTGAACCTGCTGCGGATGCAGATGCGCGACGGCCGCCAGCCCGCCCAGCGGGGCAGGTCCGCGGTTGTGTTGCCAGTAGCGCGCGTACAGCGGTTGTGCGGCCTCGGCCTGCCGAACAGCCGCGACGGCGTCGGCGTCGAGCACTTGGGGTACGTCGAGTCGAGCCAGCACGGTAGCGACCTGATAGCCGCTAAGTTCGACCGAGTCGACATTGCCCAGCGGGGTCTCCAGCAAGTCGGCTTCCCGCAAGTCCGACACCGAGCCCACCGAGGATCCCAAGACCACGCCGGCGCCGGTGCCGGTGGTCTGCACCAACCGCAGCGCTACCTCACCGCGCGTCACCGGCTTGACGCTGCCGCAGGTCAGCGGGTTTCCTGCCGCCTTGAGCGCACCGAGCTGCACCGAGCCGGCGGGCTCGACGTGCAGCAACGAGCCCACCGCCGGCAGGCGCGGCGCGCGCTGTCGTGTCGGCACGGCAAGCAGCGGCTGCGCGTACGCGGCGCTGGCGGCCGGGACGCCGGCGCAGCGCCAGTCGCCGTCGCCGGACACCAGCGCGTAGTCGAAGACATGCGTCCAGTGCTGCAGTTGAAAGCTCGACCCGTCCGGCGCGCTCCGACGCGGTTCGTCGATCCAGGTGCCCGACGGCCAGCCGGTGCATGACCGCAGCAGCGCGGTGTGCAAGGTTCCGGCACTGTCGACGGCGAAGCTGGGCATTCCCCGGTTGAACAGCGCGACGGTCCGCGGTTCATAAGTTTCCAGCGCTGCCGGCGCCTGCTGGGTGACGACGATCTCAGCGTCGGCGAGGTCGTCGGCCAACGAATGCACGGCGGCGGCGAGGTCCGAATCGTCGCGGGCAGCGACCACCAGGACCGGCAGCGCACGCGGTGAGCGCAGGTCGGCGCCGGACACCCACGCCGTCGCCAACGGCGCCAGCGCCGGCACCCACACCCTGGCCACTCCCGTCGCCTCCAGCTGCCGTTCCAGCTCGGCGGTGTACACCGGGTCGGCCTCGGCCAACACGGCTTTGGTGAACACGTTCTGGCCCGGTCCGCCCAGCGTGATGCGGGTGTCGGGCAGGTTCGAGTCGACGTCGAGGTAGCCGTAGCGGGGCTTGTCGGCGCTGCCGCAGGTCGCGGTGACCCCGGCGCGCACCAGAGCGACCACCAGAACGCGCGCCAGCGGGCCCGACAGCGCCTCGGTCGGCGAAACCACCTCGGCCACTGACACCGCGCGCACACCGTCGCCGAGACGAATCCGCGCCGCTGTGGACAGGCCGAACCAGCCATACGCCGGGTTGTCCAGCGTCCATGGAAAATCCGCGGTGTCCACCGACGAACCGGTGTCCGGGTCGTGCAGCAGCGCGAAACCGCGACCGATCACGGCGTCGCCCACTTCGCTGACCGGCACGCTGCCCGGAATCGGGCAGGGCCAGCGCAGCCGCAGCAGCCGATCAGCGCCGGCGAACCCCGAGATGCGGGTGCGGCAATCCACCCGCGCCACGCCCCGCCACAGGGTCAGGGTCTGGGTGTAGCCCAGCACACCATCGACCTCGCCGTCGACGACGATCCGCTGGCCCAGCGGGCCGTGGAAGGCCCGTACTCGGGCCGGCGAATCCGACGAGCACGCCACCGACGTCTTGGGCACCAGATGCCAAGGACCTTCGCCGCCGGTGGGATGGCCCGGATATTCCTCGTAGACGGCGAGCTCGTTGCCCACCCGGCCGTCGGCGATCATCTCGCGGCCGTTGTGCACCCACGACGACACCGCCCCGCCGCGGGCCGGGTCGACGGTGAGCCGGTGTTGATCGTTGGCGATCTCGCAACCGGCCGCCGGTTCCCACCGGGTCAGCGCAGCGCCGGGCGCTCGGTCGGTGGCCAAGCGGTAAGCCCGCCAGCCCAGCGACGGCACGTCGCGCGCCAGCCAGGTGACGGACCGTCCGTCGTGCTCGACATGAGTGGGCAGCCGAACCCCGTCAGCGTCCACCACCTGCACACCCGGCACGGCAGGCGTGTCGAGCCGCGCGGTGACCACGTCGGTCCGTTCGGCGGTCTGCGGGTTCCACACCACGAAGTCGCCGCTGACGGCGCTGGACAGCTGCGTCAAGGCGCTGTCGCGAACCGCACGGCCGAGCTCCCACGCGTCGCGCCAGCCGGTCAGCAGGTCCAGGTAGACCTGGTCGGACTCCGAACCGGTGATGGCGTCGTGGTGGGCGCCGTAGGCCAGCTGCGCCCACGCCTTGGCCAGCGCCGCCTGCGGGTACTGCGCGCCGGCCAACAGGTCGGCGAACACCGCGAACTTCTCCGCGTCGAGTACCGCGTTCTCCGCGGCCCGGTTAGCCAGCTTGGTGTCGATGTAGGAGACGTCTTTCCCGGTGTACACCGGGTTCATGTCGCGGGTCTGTGGCGACGGCGCACGGCCGTGCGCGTCGAGCTCGGCGCGCACAGCCGCGAAGAACTCCTGCGGCAGCGCGCAAACGAACCGTGGCCAGGTGTAACGCGAATTCCAATCCCGATGGATTTCGGTGACCCACCGGTTCGGCGGGGTGAAGTCGGTGCCGACCGGCAGCAGCACATTGTGGGTGAGGGCGACCTTCTTCAGCTCGCCGAACAACCGGTAGGTGGCGGCTTCCGCGCCGGTCAGCGTCGTCGACTCGTCCATCCACCAGCCGGCCGCGTAGTGCGCGGGCATGTAGTGGGTGAGCAGGCCCCGGCCGGACGGGGCGATCCACTCGAACTCGCTGCTGAACTGCATGCCCTGCACTCCGCCGTCGCTGTGCATCGGACCCCACTGGTGGTGCGGCCCGCGGGCCCACGCACTCGACGTCAATCCGGCGTCGGCGGCCATCCCGGGGAATTGCGGGTCGTGCCCGAACACGTCGAGCTGCCACGCCGTCGCGGGGTCAGCACCGAGCACGTCGCGCTGAAAGCCAAGCCCGTGCACCAGGTTGCGGATTGTGGTTTCCGGACCGGTGAGGTTGGTGCTCGGCTCGTTGTAGGTCCCGCCCATCACCTCGACACGTCCCTCGGCCAGCAGTCGCCGCAGTTCGGCACGGTCTTCGGGGTGGGCGTCCCAGTACGGCTTGAGGTAGTCGACCTCGGCGAGCACGAACTTGTACACCGGATCGCGACGGGCCAGCTGCAGGTGCTGACGCACCAGCTCGAAAGCGTTGGTCTGCCGGCAACGGCCCGGCGGGTCTTCCGACCACCTGCTGGTGTAGGCGCCCTGAGTGTTCCACCACACCGGGTCGTAGTGAAAGTGGCTGACCAGAAACATCGTCCAACCCGGCTCGGCCACGACGAAGCCGAATGGCGTGCTGGTGTCGGCGACGTACGCTCGGGCGGCGTGCCGCCGGCCGACCCGCTCGTTTCCGGATTCTTCGACCGCCACCGGCACCTCGACCACGGCCTGGCCGGGACGGGCCGACGCTTGGCCGGCCACGCCGTCGCCGTCGATGCGAACAGACACCGGCTCGTCGCAGTCGGCGACCGTGACGCGGACCAGTTGCAGCGGCGCGTCGGGCGGCCCGACGAACAGCTCGGTCGACTCCGCGGAGATGACCCGCACCCTCGCACCTTACGGCCGCGGCGCGGTCAGCAACGCGATACGTCGACGACGAGCGGACGGTGGTCGGATATTGCCACGGTGGGCGTCGAGCACGGGTCGGCCAGCAGCCGCCGGTCGTCGGTGAGGATGTGGTCGAGCTGACGTTCGGGCTGGTCGCTGGGGAACGTCGGCGCGCTCGCCAGCGGCTGCAACCGCGTCCAACGCTGCGGCGTGGGCGGCGTCATGTTCAGGTCGCCCATCAGCACACGCGGACCCGGGAAACCCCGCAAATCCCGGGTCAGCCGGTACAGCTGGACGCGGTTCCAGCCGGGAACGAACGACAGGTGGGTGTTGGCCACGGTCAGCGGGCCCAGGTCGGTGTCCAATCGCGCCAGCACCGCCGCGCGCGGTTCTTCGTCGACGATCTGCACCCGGGCCGGCCCGGGCAGATACATCGGGAAGCGCCCGCGTATCCGGGGCAGCCGCACCACCTGCCAGTTCAGCGCCGGGAACCGCGACAGCAGCGCGATGCCGTACGCGGCCGCACCGGGTTGCTCGTCGCCGGTCGCGGCCATCCAGGTGGCGCCCGGTGTTCCGGAGATCGCGGCGACGAACCGGTGGCTCACCGCCCCCATCGCCTCGGCCGCGACGGCAGTGAGATCCGCCATAGCCGAGCGGGGCTGGTCGTAGTCGACTTCCTGCAAAGCCAGCACGTCAGCGTCCAATAGCCGCACCGATTCGGCCAGCCGATCCAGGCTGACCTCGGCGTCGTGCGTGGTGCTGCCGTGCAGAATGTTGAATGTCGCCATCCGCATGGGTATCAGCTACCCGCAATGACCACCTTCCGATCCTCCGAAGCAGCCTCGGCCAGCGACCGACTGCGGGAAGCGCTGCGCCGGGCAGCCTCCGCGCTCAAAGCGCACGGACCGCAGTTCGCGTTGGCCGGCAGCTACGCGCTGTGGGTCCACGGTGGTCCCGAGCCGGTGCACGACGTCGACCTAGCAATCGCTGAACCCGACGTCGACGCGGCGACGGTCACCCTGCATGATGCCGGTTTCACCATCACCCGGCCACCGGAGGACTGGCTGTTCAAAGCGAACTTGGACAGTGTTTTCGTCGACGTGCTGCACGCCATCAACGGTGTCCCGGTCGATGCGGAGCTGATCGAGTCCGCGGAGAGCCACGAGGTGCTGGCGATCCGCATGCAGGTGTTGTCGCCGACGGTGGTGCTGACGCAGAAGCTGTGCGCGCTGCACGAGCACAGCTTCGACTTCACCAAGCTGTTGCCGGCGGTACGCGCGGTCCGCGAGCGGGTTGACTGGGCACAGGTGCGCGCAGATACCGCGACGAACGACTTCGCGGTGGCGTTCTTCGTGCTGATTGACCGGCTCGGTATCACCGCGCCGACGGCGTGACCGAGTTCACCGCAATTGGGAGTTGACACCCCCTTTTGGCAGACTGCTGGAATGAGTTCGACCAAACATCGTGAGGTAGCCAAGCTGGATCGGGTGCCCTTACCGGTCGAGGCGGCCCGATTCGGGGTCACGGGCTGGCAGATCGCCCGCACCGCCGCCCGCGTCGTCAACAAGCTGCCTCGCTCTGGCCGCTGGCAGCAGAAGGTGATCAGAGAGATCCCGCAGACCTTCGCCGACTTGGGCCCCACTTACGTCAAATTCGGGCAGATCATCGCGTCCAGCCCCGGCGCGTTCGGCGAGCAGTTGTCCCGAGAGTTTCGCGGCCTGCTCGACCGGGTGCCCCCGGCGGGCAAAGACGAGGTGCACAAACTCTTCGTCGAAGATCTGGGCGCCGAGCCAGCTGAACTGTTCGCCACCTACGAAGAGGAGCCGTTCGCATCGGCATCCATCGCGCAAGTGCATTTCGCGACGCTGCACAGCGGTGAGGAGGTCGTCGTCAAGATTCAGCGACCGGGCATCCGCCGCCGGGTCGCTGCGGACCTGCAGATCCTCAAGCGCTTCGCGCAAGCTGTCGAACGGGCCAAACTGGGTCGCCGGCTGTCGGCTCAGGACGTGGTCGCCGACTTCTCCGACAACCTGGCCGAAGAGCTGGACTTCCGCCTGGAGGCTCAGTCGATGGACGCCTGGGTCTCCCATCTGCAAGCCTCGTCGCTGGGCCGAAACATCCGCGTGCCACAGGTGTATTGGGACTTCACCACCGCGCGGGTGTTGACGATGGAGCGAGTGCACGGTATCCGCATCGACGACGCCGCCGCCATCCGCAAAGCCGGTTTCGACGGCGTCGAGTTGGTCAAAGCGCTGCTGTTCTCGTTGTTCGAGGGCGGGCTGCGGCACGGGTTGTTCCACGGTGACCTGCATGCGGGCAACCTCTACGTCGACGACCAGGGCCGGATCGTGTTCTTCGACTTCGGCATCATGGGCCGCATCGACCCACGTACCCGCTGGCTGCTCCGCGAGTTGGTTTATGCGCTGCTGGTCAAAAAAGATCACGCCGCTGCAGGCAAAATCGTCGTGCTGATGGGCGCTGTCGGCACCATCAAACCCGAGGCGCAGGCCGCGAAGGATCTGGAAGCGTTCTCCACCCCGTTGACGATGAAATCGCTGGGCGATATGTCCTACGCCGACATCGGTCGGCAGCTCTCGACACTGGCCGACGCCTACGATGTCAAGCTGCCGCGCGAGTTGGTGCTGATCGGCAAGCAGTTTCTGTACGTCGAGCGGTACATGAAACTGCTGGCCCCGAAGTGGCAGATGATGTCGGATCCACAGCTGACCGGTTACTTCGCCAATTTCATGGTCGAGGTCGGCCGCGAGCACCAAGCCGACGCAGAAGTTTAAGAGGTTCTCGAGGCTATGGACGTTCGCACTGGCGCGGCGAGATCGGGTCCTCCGGACAAGCCGGTGGAGCTGTACTACGAGGACCTGGGTGACGCGAGCGACCCGGCGGTGCTGCTGATCATGGGCTTGGGCTCGCAATTACTGTTGTGGCGCAGCGCTTTCTGCGAGAAGCTCGTCGGCCACGGTCTGCGAGTCATCCGCTATGACAACCGCGACGTCGGCCTGTCCAGCAAGTCGGATCGAGGACGGCGCGGCGGGCCGACGATTGTGCCCATGGCCAGATTCTGGTTCGGGCTTCGCAACAAGTCGGACTACGCGCTGGAAGACATGGCCGACGACGCCGCCGCGATCCTCGACCACTTGGGAATCGAACGCGCCCACATAGTGGGCGCGTCCATGGGCGGGATGATCGCCCAGGTCTTTGCTGCGCGGTTCCGCGAACGGACCCGATCGCTGGCGATCATCTTCTCCAGTAACAATCAGCGGTTCCTGCCGCCGCCGGCCCCGCTCGCGCTGAAGTCGGTATTGACCGGGCCTTCGCCGAATTCACCGCGCGATGTGATCGTCGACAACGTCGTGCGGGTCAGCAAGATCATCGGCAGCCCCGACTACCCGACGCCGGACGAACAGCTTCGCGACGACGCCATCGCCGGCTACGAACGCAGCTTCTATCCGTGGGGTGTCAGTCAGCAATTCAACGCAATCTTCGGCAGCGGCAGTCTGCTGCATTACGACCGGCAGATCACCGCCCCGACCGTGGTCATCCACGGCTCGGCGGACAAGCTGCAGCGCCCTGCCGGCGGTCGCGCCATTGCGCGGGCGATTCACGGCGCACGCCTGGTAATGGTGCGGGGCATGGGACATGACCTGCCGCGGCAGCTGTGGGACCAGATCATCGGCGAGCTGACGACTAATTTCGCGAAAGCGGATGCAACCGAATAACTTGCCGGAGCGCGGCGGGCGTGCCATCGCCGGCGCCCGGCCTGTAGCCTTCCCTTCAGGTTTTCATCGGCAAGGTGGTTAGCGAAAACACGGAGGACGCAGTGCCTGACGAATCGACCAGCACGACGAAGACGCGCACGCGCCCCGAAGATATTCAGGCCCACTATGACCTATCCGAAGAATTTTTCGAGCTGTTCCAGGGCCCGACCCGGCTATACAGCAGCGCCTACTTCGAACCGCCGGAACTGACGCTGGACGAAGCGCAGATCGCCAAGATCGACCTGAACCTGAGCAAGCTGGACCTCAAGCCCGGCATGACGCTGCTGGACATCGGCTGCGGCTGGGGCGACACGATGAAGCGCGCCGTCGAAAAACATGACGTCAACGTCATCGGCCTGACCCTGTCGAAAAACCAGCATGCCCGCGCGCAAGCGTTGCTCGACTCGATCGACACCGACCGCTCACGTCAGGTGTTGCTGCACGGCTGGGAGGACTTTCACCAACCCGTCGACCGGATCGTGTCGATCGAGGCTTTCGAGCACTTCGGCTTCGAAAATTACGACGACTACTTCAAGCGGTGCTTCAACATCATGCCCGACGACGGGCGGATGACCGTGCAGAGCAGCGTCGGATACCACCCCTTCGACCTGCACGCCCGCGGTAAAAAACTCACCTTCGAGACCGCACGGTTCGTCAAGTTCATCATCACCGAGATCTTCCCCGGTGGCCGCATTCCGACCACGGTGATGATGGTCGAACACGGCGAGAAGGCCGGTTTTGTTGTGCCCGAACCACTTTCGTTGCGTCCGCATTATGTGAGGACGCTGCACACCTGGGGCGACGCGCTGGAGTTCAACAAAGACAAGGCGATCGAAATCACCTCTGAAGAAATCTACAACCGGTACATGCGATACCTGCGCGGTTGCGAAGCTCACTTCGTCGACGAGACGCTCGACGTCAGCTTGGTCACCTACCTCAAGCCCGGCGCCGCGGCCTGACCTCGGCGGCCGAGCGTCGAATCGTCATGGCGATGTTGACTCGCGCAGCAAGTCAGCCTTCGACGCAAAGTTATGCTTCGGCGAAATTCCGGGTGACGGTTGTGTCGACCGGGATACCCGGCCCAGTGGTCGTCGAGATGGTGACCTTTTTGAGGTAGCGGCCCTTCGACGTCGACGGCTTCAGCCGCAGCACCTCGTCAATCGCGGCACCATAGTTCTCCGCCAGCCGCTTCTCGTCGAATGAGGCCTTTCCGATGACGAAGTGCAGGTTGGCCTGCTTGTCGACGCGAAAGTTGATCTTGCCGCCCCTGATGTCGGCAACAGCCTTGGTGACGTCAGGAGTCACCGTACCGGTCTTCGGGTTGGGCATCAGACCGCGCGGACCCAGGATTCGGGCAATACGACCCACCTTGGCCATCTGATCCGGGGTCGCGATCGCTGCATCGAAATCCAGCCAGCCGCCTTGGATCCGCTCGATCAGATCGTCGCTGCCCACCGCGTCAGCCCCGGCGGTTTCAGCTTCCGCGGCCTTCTCGCCCACCGCGAACACCACCACACGCGCGGTCTTACCGGTGCCGTGCGGCAGGTTCACGGTGCCGCGGACCATCTGGTCAGCCTTGCGCGGGTCGACACCGAGCCGGATGGCCACCTCGACCGTCGCGTCCTGTTTAGTCGAGGACGTCTCCTTGGCCAACTTGGCCGCTTGCAGCGGGGTGTAGTGGTTGGAGCGGTCCACCTTCTCCGCGGCGGCCCGATATGCCTTGCTGGTTCTGCTCATCGAACTATCCAATCTGACGATGGTTGTGGTTGGTTGGAGCTGTCGGGCCGAAGCTGGCCCTCCCACGCTTTGATGGTGTTTCTAAGGTGCTGCAGTTATTCGACGGTGATGCCCATCGACCGGGCCGTCCCGGCGATGATCTTGGCGGCGGCGTCGATGTCGTTGGCGTTCAGGTCGGCCTTCTTTGTGTCGGCGATCTCGCGGACTTGATCCCACGTGACCTTGGCGACCTTCGTCTTGTGCGGCTCCGCGGAGCCCTTCTGCACGTTCGCGGCTTTGAGCAGCAGCTGCGCAGCCGGCGGCGTCTTCAACGCGAACGTGAAGCTGCGGTCGTCGTACACCGTGATCTCGACCGGGATGACGTTGCCCCGCTGGTTTTCGGTCGCGGCGTTGTAGGCCTTGCAAAACTCCATGATGTTGACGCCGTGCTGCCCGAGCGCGGGACCGACCGGCGGCGCAGGGTTTGCCTGCCCCGCGTTGATCTGCAGCTTGATCAGCCCGACGACTTTCTTCCTCTTCGGCGGCATGAGGTATCGATGTTCCTTCCTGAGCTGAGAGCCGGCGCGTGCCGACTTAGATCTTGGAGACCTGGGTGAAGGTCAGTTCGACAGGTGTCTCGCGACCGAAGATGGACACCAGCACCTTGAGTTTCTGCTGTTCGGCGTTGACCTCGTTGATCGTGGCGGGCAGCGTCGCGAACGGTCCGTCCATGACAGTGACCGACTCGCCAACCTCGTAGTCGACCTCCACGACCGGACGTTCCAGCCCGCCTTCACTTGCCGCCGCGGCAGCGCTGGCGGCACCCTTGGCCGGCTTCTTCTGCGCGCCCTGCGGCAGCAGGAACTTCACCACGTCATCAAGTGAGAGCGCCGACGGGCGCAAAGTCGCGCCGACGAAGCCGGTGACGCCGGGGGTGTTGCGCACCGCCGACCAGGAGTCGTCGGTGAGATCCATACGCACCAGGATGTAGCCCGGTAACACCTTGCGGTTGACCTGCTTGCGCTGGCCGTTTTTGATCTCGGTGACCTCTTCGGTGGGCACCTCCACCTGAAAGATGTAGTCACCGACGTCGAGGTTCTGCACCCGGGTCTCGAGGTTGGCTTTGACCTTGTTCTCGTAGCCCGCATAGGAGTGGATGACGTACCAGTCGCCCGGCTTACCGCGCAACTCCGCCTTCAAAGCGGTGGCAGGGTCGACTTCTTCGGCCGGTTCGGGGCTGACCTCGGCCGCCAGCTCGTCTCCGGCTTCTGCCTCCGCCGTTTTCAAGTCGACCGTTTCACCCGCGGGCGAATCGCCGTCGAAGGTTGTCACGGGTTTTCAGTCCTCTCTCATATCACCGGAAAATCCTGGGCCTAAGAATGTGAGCCGAATACCAGCATCACCAATTTGGCCAGACCCAGATCCGCCAGTCCGACCAACGCGACCATGAACGCAAGAAAGACCAGAACCACCGAGGTGTAGGTAATCATCTGCTTGCGGTTCGGCCAGATCACCTTCCGCAGCTCGCCGACAACCTGCTTGATGTAGTTGAAGACGAAGACGATCGGGTTGGGGCCCGCGGGCTTCTTCTTGCGTCTGGCTTTTTTGGTTTTCTTGCCGGGCTTGTCCTTGGCCTTGGTGTCGTCGCCCTTGTGGTCGACGTCGACCGCAACCGAGTCAGTGGCGTCGCCGTCGGTGTCGTCGTCAGTGCGCTGCCGCGACCGCTTGCCGGTGGGCCGCTGCGGGCGCGTCACCACAGCCGTCCGGCCGCCACCTTCCGTGTCGCCGCCGTCGCCTGCGGCGTCGGCACTATCGTGCTCGTCGCTCACCGCGTGCTCCTTCGTCTCCCAGTGATCACTGTCCAGTGTCCACCATCGCTAGATCCTACGTCCGGCTTCTGCTCGGGCCGTCCCGGTCCGCATCGCTTCCGCACGGATCCGCCTCCAGCAGGGGCGACAGGACTTGAACCTGCAACCTGCGGTTTTGGAGACCGCTGCTCTGCCAGTTGAGCTACGCCCCTTCAGGTGTCGGCGTGGATTCGAGCAAGCCGACCTGTCCGCTCGGGGCCCACATAAGCGCCATTCCTCCACATCGTCGTCGGCGCGCATGACGTGCGCGCTGTCCGTTCGGCGAACCGACGGACAGCGCGCTGTAATGGGAAAACCCCGAGATCTGAGTGTACAGCCATGCAAGTACCGGGTACCAATTCAGGCTGTCCGGACGACCTGCCCGGATTCGAGGTCCCACTTGAGCTGGATCGAGCTATCGCCCTCGTGGCCCATCACCGTGGTGTAGGCCTCCAGAACTAACTCACCGTCGCCATTGACCAAGTGGTTCTTGGTGACGACGATGTCAGCGCCGAATCGCTCCTCCACCGAGGCGACTTCCATGGTTGCCCACAGTATGTCCCCGGCAAGTACCGGTTTGTGGTAGATGAATTTCTGGTCGACCTGGACGATCTGCAGGGTTTCGTAGCCGGTATCGACATTGCGCATGAAGTCGGCCTGGACGATCTTGGCGAGAATCGAGACGTAGGTCAGCGGCGCCACGATGTTGTCGTGGCCGAGTTCGGCAGCCGCGTCTTCGTGGTAACTGGCACGGTCCTCGCACTTGACCGCGCTGGCGAAAGTGCGCAGTTGCTCACGGCCCACCACGAAGTAGTCCGGGTACCGGTAAACCATTCCGCGTATGTCGGTTTTGAGCGCCATTATTAAGCCAGCGTCGCCGACGCTGTCGCCCGGCCGAAGATCTTTTTGCCGCCGGTAGTTGCCGTCAGGGCAATCACCACCGACTTGCTGTCCGGATCAAGCGACTTCACCCGACCGGTGAACACGATTTCCGCGCCCTTGTCGTTGGGCACCGGCACCACCGCGGTGAAGCGGACGTTGTACTCGGTCACCGCACCCGGGTCGCCGATCCAGGAGGTGACGTAGCCACCACCCAGGCCCATGGTCAACATGCCGTGCGCGATCGCGGTGTCCAGCCCGACCATCTTGGCGATCTCATCGTCCCAGTGGATCGGGTTCAAGTCCCCGGAAACCCCCGCGTAAGCCACCAGATCCGCCCGGGTCAGCGGGTAGACCTTCTCCGGCAGCTGGTCGCCTATCTGCACCGAACTGAACTCACGCAGCGCCATTAGAAAATCCCTCGTCTCCGTCCTCACTCGCACGACCCGCCAATGTCGTATACGTCTCCTGCACTACTTCGCCCGCCGCGTTGGTCACGATGTTCTTGGTCACGATGATGTCAGTGCCGTGCGCCGTCCGCACCGAGTCGACGTAGACGTCGCAGTACAATCGGTCGCCGGCCTGAATCGGCTTGCGGAATTTGAGCACCTGGGCGACCTGAACGATCTGGGCTTCCTGAATCGCGATATCGGCGTGTGCGAAGAAGGCCGACTGGGCTTGATAGCCGAATATCGAGATGAACGTCAGCGGCGCCGGCAGGCCTTTGTAGCCGAGTTCGGCCGCTGTCACATCGTCGTGGAACATTGCGTCGTTGTTCTGGACGACCGTCGCATACTCGCGGACCTTCTCCCGCTCAACTTCGTAGAAGTCGGGGTGGCGATAATGCATCCCGATGATCTTCGACGACAGCGACACGAGCCTAGACCTTACCTAGTCGACGTGGGCAAACCTGTCTTGGTTGGCTCTAGCGTGTCTCCCGGTGCGCCTGGTGCTTGCCGCAGTTGGGGCAAAACTTCTTTAGTTCCAGCCGGTCCGGATCGTTGCGGCGGTTCTTCTTGGTGATGTAGTTGCGGTGTTTGCACACCTCACAGGCCAGGGTGATCTTCGGCCGCACATCAGTACTGGACGCCACGTCACTTCTCTTTCTCGATGTTCTTCGTAATTCTCTTGTAGCGATGGCCGGACTCGAACCGGCGACCTAACGATTATGAGTCGTTCGCTCTAACCGACTGAGCTACATCGCCCCGGAGCTCACACCCCTGTTGTGGGCCGCCAGCTTGCTCGACGTCCGCCGAGCCCCCTAACGGAATCGAACCGTTGACCTTTTCCTTACCATGGAAACGCTCTGCCGACTGAGCTAAGGGGGCATCACCCGAAGCGGCAGGCCGAGCCGCGCCGCGGACCTAGAAGAGGGTACAACCTGGCTTGCAAGCTGGACAAACTGATGGGCACTCAACACCAGTCACCATCGCGTTCAGTGCCGGAAGGCAAGTCGTCGGCGATTGTCGGCGGCCCTGGGTCTTAGTCTGATGAAATGCCCAACTCGGAGCAGCTCTATTTCCGCCAACTGCTCTCCGGTCGCGATTTCGCCGGTGGCGACGTGATCGCGACGCAGATGCGCAATTTCGCCTACCTGATCGGTGACCGGTCGACCGGTGACTGCCTGGTCGTGGACCCAGCTTATGCGGCCGGTGATCTGCTCGACACGCTCGAGGGCGACGGAATGCGGCTGTCCGGGGTGCTGGTCACCCATCACCACCCCGATCATGTGGGCGGTGAGATGATGGGCTTCGAGCTCAAGGGCCTGGCTGAGCTGCTGGACCGCACCACCGTTCCGGTGCACGTCAACTCTCATGAGGCGGTGTGGGTCTCCCGCGTCACCGGGATCGGCATGGCTGAGCTCACCACCCACGAGCACGGTGACAAGGTCGACGTCGGCGACATCGAGATCGAACTGCTGCACACGCCAGGCCATACCCCCGGCAGCCAATGCTTCCTGCTCGATGGTCGGCTGGTCGCCGGGGACACCCTGTTTCTGGAGGGCTGCGGTCGCACCGACTTCCCCGGGGGCGACTCCGACGAGATGTACCGCAGCCTGCAACAGCTCGCACATCTTGCGGGCGACCCGACGGTGTTTCCCGGGCACTGGTACTCGGCGCTGCCCAGTGCGTCGCTGTCGGAGGTCAAACGTTCCAACTACGTTTACCGGGCGTCGAATCTCGATCAGTGGCGAATGCTGATGGGCGGCTGACAAGGCTCGACTCGCCAGTCAGCAAACCAGCCGAAGCGCCGCAAGGCCGATGTCAGCGAACGTCCCGGCGCCGAGCACTGTGATATAAGCGGGAGATGGATGCCAAGGGTTGGATCCACCGATCCGGCGTAGCCATGCCCAGATCGAAGGAGTTCTGATGACCGGCTCGGTCGACTATCGTCGCGACGATCAGATCGCGGTGATCACCCTCGATGACGGCAAGGTCAACGCGCTGGGACCGACGATGCAGCAAGCGATCAACGACGCGTTGGACAGCGCTGACCGGGACGGGGTCGGGGCGGTGGTGATCGCGGGAAACCACCGGGTTTTCAGCGGCGGCTTCGACCTGAAGATCCTCACCTCCGGTGAACTGCAGCCGGCCATCGACATGCTCCGAGGCGGCTTCGAGCTGGCCTATCGGCTGCTGTCCTATCCCAAACCGGTGGTGGTGGCGTGCACCGGCCACGCCATCGCAATGGGCGCGTTCCTGCTGGCCAGCGCAGACCATCGGGTGGCCGCGCAGGCCTACAACATTCAGGCCAACGAAGTTGCGATCGGTATGACGATCCCGTACGCGGCCCTGGAGATCATGAAACTCCGGCTGACACCCTCGGCGTATCAACAGTCCGTCGGCCTGGCGAAGACGTTCTTCGGGGAGACCGCCGTCGCTGCGGGCTGGCTCGACGAAGTCGTGTTACCTGATGTGGTGTTGGATCGGGCCCTGGAAGCGGCGCATGAGTTCACCAGCCTTAACCAACAGGCGCACCTCGCGACCAAATTACGCGCTCGCGCAGCTGCACTGCGGGGCGTCCGCGCCGGAATAGACGGCGTCCCAGCCGAGTTCGGCCTGTAGAAAGAGTCAGCCGGGGATTCGCCGCACTCCGGCGCCTCAACTCTGCGCCGACACCCAGTCGTAGGGCAGGTATTTTCCGTCGAAAGTCACCACGACGCGGTCACCGGATGGATGCGGTTTCTTCTGCAGGTCGACGCTAAAGTTGATGGCGCTCATGATCCCGTCGCCGAACTGCTCGTGAATCAATTCCTTGAGCGCCGGGCCGTAGACCTGGAGCGCTTCGTGGAAACGGTAAATGGTCGGATCGGTCGGCGTAGGCACGCGGGAACTTCCGCGCATCGGCGGCGCGGCCAGCACCGGCACCGCCGACTTGTCCAGACCAAGCAACTCGACGAGGATTTCGCCCAGTTCGACGGGTATCGGGTGCTGTCCGAGTAGCGCCGACGTCGTCCAAACAACCGGCCTGCCGACAGCGTCGGCCAACTGCTGCCAGGTCAGGCCTTTGTGTAAGCGGGCGAGAACTATTCGTTCGGTGATCTCAGCTCGGGTCATCGTTTCAGCATGCACCGGGCGGTGAACCTTGCGCTGAAACTGCACACAGGTAGACGGTCACCCGCGTGTCGCCACCGATGTTGCAATCTCGACGCTGTGGTCGCAGTTTCGCGCAAATCGGCGTGGCTCACCACCGCCCGTAGTGCACGACTTCGGTGAAGGGCCGCCGATTCGGTTTGCGGATCGGCGCCAGCGGTCGGTCAGCGGGATAGCCGACACCCAACAGGTAGGCCACCTGATAGCCTTCCGGGATCCCAAGGATGGCACGGGCGCTGTCCTGATCACCCACCGACGAGTGTCCGGTGCCGATACCCAAATCGGTGGCCGCGAGCATCATCGCCATCGTCGCCTGCCCGACGTCGTACTGGTCGGTGACCTTGCGCCGATCGTCGGGAGGTTCCGGAATCACGAACGCGACCGCGGCGGCAGCCGAAGCGATGTGACCGGCGCCCTGCCAAACCGTCGAAAGACTCTGCAACTGGGCACGATCGGTGACGATGATGAAATCCCACGCCTGGCGGTTCTTCGCCGAGGGCGCCCGCCAGCCGGCTTCGGCAATCCGGTTCAGGTCGTCTTGCGAGACCGGCTCTGGCCGGTACTGCCGTACGTTGCGCCGCGCGCGAATCGCGTCCCAGGTTTCCATCTCTAATCATCCTCTTCGGTGGTCTCGTTAGACCTGAGCGTAGTAGCGCCCGGCGTCTCTTAAGGTTTTGGCGGATCTACCAACGCATCGGCCAGGCCAGAAAGTAGGCCTTGATTGCACGTTAATGGCCAACCCGTGTTCGTTTGGAAGCCAATCCGACCCGAACGTCGTCATCAAGGCGCTAACAAGCACACCCTCGATGGCTCTGCTCTGGTCAGTGGCGGGCTCTTGGGTCTGGCCAAGCTCCGCGAGCAGGGCCGGGTTACGGCGCCGCAACTCTTGCACGATAAGAGCGCGGTGTTCCGGCGGAATAGCGTCGAGGACAATCGTGACCGGCGGAGAAACACCTACTCGGGTCGGTGCCGCGGTCTAAGGTGTCCCGCGATGCCGCTTCATGTGCACCGCGCCGAACGCACCGACCTGCTGGCCGACGGGCTCGGCGCACTGCTGGCCGGACCGCTGCCGGACCCGTTCGCCCAGGAGCTGGTGCTGGTACCGGCGCGCGGGGTGGAACGTTGGTTGAGCCAGCGGCTGTCGCACGTGCTGGGCCGCGCAGCGCCGGACGGCAATGACGGGGTGTGCGCCGGCGTACTTTTCCGCAGCCCTGGTTCGCTGATTGCCGAGATCACCGGCACCGTCGACGACGATCCGTGGTCCCCGGAGGCGTTGACGTGGCCGCTGCTGGAGGTGATCGACTGCAGCCTGGACCAGCCCTGGTGCCGGGTGCTGGCAGCGCATCTGGGCCACTTCGACTCCGACGGAAGCGAAGCGGAATTGCGCAAGGGACGCCGGTACGCGGTCGCCCGCCGGCTTGCCGGGTTGTTCGCGTCCTACGCCCGGCAACGGCCGCACCTGCTCGTCGACTGGTCGAACGGTGAAGCCGGCGAGCTCGACGAGGATCTGCTGTGGCAACCCGAACTCTGGCGTGCGCTGCTCGACCATGTTCCGGCCGATCCCCCGCATATCCGTCACCAGCGGACTGTCGCACGCTTGCGAGCGGGACCCAGTGATCTGCCGCACCGGTTGTCGTTGTTCGGGCACACGAGGTTGTCCGCCACCGACATCGACTTGCTGGACGCGGTGTCGAGGCATCACCAGTTGCATCTGTGGCTGCCGCATCCCAGCGACGAGTTGTGGCAGGCGCTTGTCGGCACCCACGGTGCGATCCCGCGTCGCGACGACGCTAGCCACCGCGCCGTGGGTCATCCGCTGCTGGCGACGCTCGGTCGGGACCTGCGCGAGCTGCAACGCAGCCTGCCGACGCATCCGTCGACGGACGAGTTCTTGAGCGGCGATGTCCATCCGGAAACCCTGCTTGGCTGGCTGCAGTCTGATATCGCCGCCAGCAGTGTTCGGCCGCAAGGCCGTTCGCTCGCTGCGGATGACCGCTCGGTGCAGGTGCACAACTGCCACGGCGCGGCTCGTCAGGTCGATGTGCTGCGCGAAATCCTGCTCGGGCTGCTGCAAGACGACTCGACGCTGGAGCCGCGCGACATTCTGGTGATGTGCCCGGACATCGAAACCTACGCGCCGTTGATTGTCGCCGACTTCGGGCTCGGCGACGTGCTCAACGGCGCTCACCCCGCTCACCGGCTCCGTGTCAAGCTTGCCGACCGCTCACTGCTGCAGACGAATCCGCTGCTCGGGGTTGCCGCACAGTTGCTGACTCTGGCCGGCAGCCGGGTGACCGCCAGTGAGGTGCTCAACTTCGCCGAGGCCGCGCCGGTGCGCGCGCGTTTCGCTTTCACCGACGACGATCTCGAGATCATCACCCGCTGGGTCCGGCAGGCCAACATCCGGTGGGGCTTCGACCAACAACACCGGCGTGTTTTCCACGTCGACTTCGTTCACAACACCTGGCGTTTCGGGATCGACCGGGTGTTGACGGGTGTCGCGATGTCCGACGACTCGCGGGCCTGGATCGGCGCAACACTGCCCCTCGACGACGTCGGCAGTAATCGCGTCGAATTGGCCGGCCGAATGGCCGAATTCGTCAGCCGGTTGCGGCACGCGGTCGACGCGCTGAGCGACGCACAGCCGTTAGCCGAGTGGTTGGCCGCCCTGACAGATGGCATCTCCCGCCTCACGTGTGTTGCTGATGCGGATCGCTGGCAGACCAGCCAGATGGAACGCGAGTTCGCCGCGGTATCGGCCGCCGCCGGTGTACGGGCCCAGACAGTGTTGCGCTTGCCGGACATTCGAGCGTTGCTCGACCGGCAGCTGTCGGGACGTCCCACGCGGGCCAACTTCCGCACCGGCACCCTCACGGTCTGCACGATGGTGCCGATGCGCTCGGTGCCGCACCGGGTGGTGTGCCTGGTCGGGCTCGACGACGGAGTGTTTCCGCGGCTCGGCGTTGTCGACGGTGACGATGTGCTGGCCCGCGAGCCGATGACCGGTGAGCGTGACATCCGTTCGGAGGACCGGCAATTGCTGCTCGATGCCATCAGCGCCGCCAGTGAAAAGCTGGTGGTCACCTACACCGGCGCCAACGAATACTCAGGCCAGTCGCGGCCGCCCGCCGTGCCGTTGGCTGAGCTACTCGATGCACTGGACATGACCACGGAGAACAAGATCCGCAAACAGATTGTCGTCGAGCATCCGTTGCAGCCCTTCGACGTTCGCAACGTGATACCCGGAAAGTTTAGGCCGCGAGTCCCGTTCAGCTTCGATCCGACGGTGCTGCGCGCGGCCCGGGTCAGCACCGGCCGACGACGCGACCGCCCCCGATTCATCTCCACGCCATTGCCGCCACCCGCCGCCGAAGATGTCGTCCTCGCCGACCTCGCCGGCTTCCTCAAAGACCCGGTGAAGGGTTTCTTTCGCGCGCTGGAGTTCACTTTGCCCCGCGACGTCGACGGTGTCCAAGACACCATGCCGGTCGACATCAACAACCTCCAGGAGTGGACGGTCGGCGACCGGATGCTCAGTGACATCCTTCGCGGGATGACGCCGGATGACGCGCGGCAGGCCGAGTGGCGCCGGGGCATGCTGCCGCCCGGTCAACTCGGCTGGCGCAAGGCCACCGAAATCCTGGACCAGGCCACACTGTTGGCCACCGCGGCGCGGCAGCATCGCGAGCAGGCGGAGCCGACGGCGTATGACGTCGACATCGATCTCGGCTACGGGCGACGGCTCACCGGCACCGTGTCGCCGGTTTACGGTGAGCGTCTGGTGTCGGTAACCTACTCGAAGTTGGACGGCAGGCATCTGCTCGAATCGTGGATTGCGTTGTTGGCGTTGGTGCTCGCGCATCATCGCCGTGATTGGTCCGCGGTGTGCGTCGGCCGCTCGAAGCGCGGCACCACTCCTCGCGTCGACGAACTGGAGGCGCCGCACGTCGACGCTCTGCGGACCATGCAAGATCTGGTCACCATCTACGATGCGGGCCGCCGGGAGCCGATTCCGTTGCCGGTCAAGACGTCTTACGCCTGGGCCTTGGCCCGGCACTGCGGTGACGACCCCGTGCAGCAGGCCTCATACCGGTGGAAGTCCAACGACCGGTATCCCGGCGAAGACGCCGCTCCCGCCCATGTCCGCGCGTGGGGCAGAAACGCGGGCCTGGACACGCTGATGCAGCCCCTGCGACCAGGCGAGGAATACGACGGCGAAGACAACCGGCTCGGCGCTTACGCCGCCCGGCTCTGGCTGCCGATGCTGCGGTCTGAGATGGATCCGCCGTGATGGAGCGCTTCGACCTGCTCGGTCCGCTACCCCGCCGGCGTTCCACCACGGTGCTGCAGGCCAGCGCCGGCACCGGTAAGACTTTCGCGTTGGCCGGTCTGGTGACGCGCTACCTCGCCGCAGGTGAGGCGACGCTGGACCAGATGCTGCTGATCACCTTCGGCCGGGCGGCCAGCCAGGAACTGCGCGAGCGGGTCCGCAGCCAGATAGCCTACGCTGCAGCGGCTTTCGATGCCCCGACGGCCACCGGGAACAACGAGCTAGTGGCTGCCATGCTGGACGACGCTGACGGTCAGCGCGCTCTGCGCCGGCAACGGCTGCGTGACGCGCTGGCCGGCTTCGATGCGGCGACCATCGCCACGACGCACCAATTCTGCCACCTGGTGTTGAAGTCGCTCGGTGTCGCCGGTGACACCGCCGCGAACGTCACCTTGCTCGAAAGCCTCGACGAGTTAGTCGCCGAGGTCGTCGACGACCTGTACCTCGCGCACTTCGGTCAGCACCGTGCCGACCCGGTGCTCAATTATCGCGATGCTTTGCGGCTGGCGCGGGATGTGGTCAAGAATCCGTCGACGGAATTGAGGCCGCGACATCCAGCAGCCGGTTCGCGGGCCGCCGTCTGTGTCGGCTTCGTCGAAAGTGTTGTCTTCGAGCTGGATCGGCGTAAGCACCGGCTGGGCGTCCTCGGCTATGACGACCTGCTGAGCCGGCTGGCCGACGCGCTGAATGCCGAAGATTCGCTGGCGGGCTTACGGATGCACCGACGTTGGCCGATCGTGATGGTCGATGAATTTCAGGACACCGACCCGGTGCAGTGGCAGGTGATCGACCGGGCCTTCAGTCAGCGCTCCACCGTGATCCTCATCGGTGACCCGAAACAGGCGATCTACGCCTTTCGCGGCGGTGACATCGTGACGTATCTGCGGGCAGCAGAGACAGCCGGAGACAGGAGGACATTGGCCACCAACTGGCGTAGCGACGCGGCGCTCGTCGATCGGTTGCAGGTGGTGTTGCGGGGTGCCCAGCTGGGAGACCCTGCCATCGTGGTGGAGGACGTCGACGCCTACCACCAAGGTCATCGACTGGCGGGCGCGCCACGCAACGACCCATTCCGGCTGCGAGTTGTACAGCGACCGACTCTGGGGCGCAGCGGCGAGCAGAACCTGCCGATCGACCAGCTGCGAGAGCATATCGGCGCCGACCTCGCCGCCGATATCCGTGCGCTGCTGCAGGCCGGCGCAACGTTCGACGGTAAACCGTTGCAGGCCTGCGACGTCGCCGTGATCGTAGAAAAGCACAAGGACGCCAGAGCTTGCTTCAAGGCGTTATGCGATGCCGGTGTTCCTGCGGTGTACACCGGCGATTCCGACGTGTTCGCCTCGGATGCCGCCGAAGATTGGCTGTGTCTGCTGGAGGCATTCGACCAGCCGCATCGTCCTGGGATGGTCCGTGCCGCCGCCGCGACGATGTTCTTTGGTGAAACCGCGGAATCGCTTGTGTTCGGCGGGGATGCGCTGACCGATCGGGTCGCGGCAACACTGCGGGAATGGGCCGGGTTTGCCCGCGAGCGCGGCGTCGCAGCGATCTACGAGGCCGCTCAATTACGTGGCATGGGTGAGCGTGTGCTGTCCTGGCAAGGCGGCGAGCGACACATGACCGACCTCGCCCATGTGACGCAGCTGCTGCAGGAGGTCGCGCACCGCGAGCACTACGCTTTGCCTGCCCTTCGGGACTGGCTGCGCAGGCAACGGGACGAACACACTGGCGCACAGGAACGCAACCGGCGGTTGGACAGTGATGCCGCCGCCGTGCAGATCATGACGGTGTTCGTGAGCAAGGGTCTGCAGTATCCGATCGTGTATCTGCCGTTCGCGTTCAACCGCAACACCCAGGACCGCGACGTCGTACTGTTCCATGACCAGGGTGTCCGCTGCCTGCACATCGGCGGCAAGGACAGTACCGATTTCAAGACGGTCGAGAGGTTAGGCCGCAAAGAGGATGCCAGCGACGACAGCCGGCTGACCTATGTCGCCCTGACCCGGGCGCAGACGCAGGTGGTGGCGTGGTGGTCCCCGGCTCATGACGAACCCAACGGCGGCTTGTCGCGGCTGCTGCGTGGTCGTCGGCCCGGAGACGCGGTCGTGCCCGACCGCTGCGAACCCGCGAAGATCTCCGACGACGATGCGATCGCCTTGATGCGGGAGTGGGAGGCCGCGGGCGGGCCGGTGATCGAACATTCCGTGGTGGCAGCGGTGTCCGACGACCACCGCGAACCCACGCCAATGAAGCTGCGGAGTAGACATTTTCACCGCGACATCGACACCACCTGGCGTCGGACCTCCTATTCCGGGTTGATCCGGGTGGCTGAGAACACCGGAGTGTCCAGCGAGCCCGAAAGCACCGAACTCGACGACGAAGTCGGTGACATACCGGTCGTCGGGGCCTCAACCGAACCGCACCCGCCGTCGCCGATGGCGGAACTGCCGACGGGTGCAAGGTTCGGCACACTGGTGCACGCTGTGCTGGAAAGGGCTGACCCGCTCGCAACGGATCTGGCCGCTGAGTTGGAGTCGCAGATCCGGTTGAATTCGGTGTGGTGGCCGGTCGATGCGGCTCCGCAGGTTCTTGCCGCCGCGATGGTGCCCATGCATGACACTCCGTTGGGTCCGCTGGCCGACGGTTTGACGTTGCGACAAATCGGATTACCCGATCGACTGCGGGAGCTGAATTTCGAACTCCCGTTGGACGGTGGTGATCTGCGTTCAGCTGCTCCGGCTGTGAAGGTCTACGACCTGGGAGTGTTGCTGGGCGAGCACCTGCCGGCCGATGACGCGCTGGCGCCCTACGTCAGCCGGTTGAGGGGTCGCGCCCTGGGCGATCAGTCACTGCGCGGGTACCTCACCGGGTCGGTCGACGCGGTCTTGCGTGTTCGCGGCCACTCGGGATACCGCTATCTCGTCGTTGATTACAAGACGAACTGGCTCGGCGACCCGGACCGGCCGCTGACCGTGGGCGATTACGACCGTCCGCGGATGACCGAAGCGATGTTGCACTCGGATTACCCGCTGCAGGCTTTGCTGTATCTGGTTGTGCTGCATCGGTTTCTGAGGTGGCGCCTGCCGAGTTACGATCCGGCGCGCCATCTGGGCGGGGTGCTGTACCTGTTCGTGCGAGGTATGTGCGGCGTCGACACACCGGTGTTCGACGGCCACCCGGCCGGAGTCTTCAGTTGGGATCCGCCGCCGCGCTTGGTGATCGCGCTGTCAGACGTTCTCGACCACGGGAGACGGTCGGCATGACGGTCACCGATGTCGAGGTCTCCCTCGACGCCGCCGGTGTGCTTCGTGCGCTCAATGCGGCCGGGGTGCTGCAGCTCTCGGACGTGCATGTCGCGCAGCGTCTTTGTGAGCTGAGCAAGGAGACCGACGAGCGGGTCGCCCTGGCGGTGGCGTTGACGGTCCGGGCGCTGCGCAGCGGTTCGGTATGCCTGGACCTGTTGACCTTCGCGGAGAGTGTCGGGCCGGCCGACCTGCCGTGGCCGGAGCCGGCCGCGTGGCTGGCGGCACTGCGCGCCAGCCCGTTGCTGGGCAAGCCGCCGGTGCTGCACCTCTATGACGATCGCCTGCTGTACCTCGACCGGTACTGGCGCGAAGAGCAGCAGGTCTGTGACGCGCTGCTCGCGTTGCTGGCGGTCAAGCCGGGCGGTGATGCGCCCGCCTCCGAGCGACTTTTCCCGGCTGGTTTCGAAGAGCAGCGTCACGCCGCCGAAATTGCCCTCTCGCAGTCGGTTACCGTGTTGACCGGCGGGCCGGGCACCGGTAAAACCACCACGGTCGCGCGGCTGCTGGCGTTGCTGGCTGAGCAGACGCAGCTCGCCGGCGGACCACGGGCACGCGTTGCGCTGGCGGCGCCGACCGGCAAGGCGGCGGCACGGCTGCAGGAGGCAGTGGCATTTGAGATAAAAAAGCTCGACGCCGCCGACCTGGCGCGGCTGGGTGAGCTGCAGGCGGTGACGCTGCACCGGTTGCTGGGCTCCCGACCGGACACCTCGTCACGGTTCCGGTACGACCGTGGCAACCGCTTGCCGCATGACGTGGTCGTGATCGACGAGACGTCGATGTTGTCGCTGACTTTGATGGCTCGGTTGCTGGAGGCGGTGCGGCCGCAAGCCCGGCTGATCCTGGTCGGCGATGCCGACCAGCTGGCTTCGGTGGAAGCCGGTGCTGTGCTTGCTGATCTGGTCGAGGGCCTGTCGGCCCGAGACGGTGTGCGGGTGGCGGCTCTGCGGACCTCACACCGGTTCGGGCAATCGATCGGCGCGTTGGCCGAGGCGATTCGCCTCGGCCAAGCCGACCAGGCGCTGACCCTGCTGAGGTCCGGTGACTCGCACATCGAGTTCATCGAGGGTGACGATCCGGCGCAGCGGCTGCGCTCGGTGCTGGTGCCGCGCGCTTTGGCCCTGCGGGAAGCGGCGCTGCTGGGCGCCGGCGAGGTCGCTGTTGCGGCGCTGGATCGCCACCGGTTGTTGTGCGCACACCGGCGCGGACCCTTCGGCGTAGCGCACTGGAATAGGCAGGTGCAGTTGTGGCTCGCCGAGGAAACCGGCCAGCCACCGTGGTCGGAATGGTATGCCGGACGGCCGCTGCTGTTGACGGCGAACGACTACGGGTTGCGGGTGTACAACGGCGACTCCGGGGTCGTGGTCGCAGGTCCAGACGGCCTGCGAGCCACCATCGCCGGTGCGAGCGGACTGCTCGACTTTGCGACCAGTCGGCTTTCCGACGTCGAGACCATGTATGCCCTGACGATCCACAAGAGTCAGGGCAGCCAAGCTGACGAGGTGACGGTGCTGATGCCGCCGGAGGACTCGCGATTGCTGACCCGGGAACTGTTCTACACAGCAGTGACTCGGGCGAAGCACCAGGTGCGGGTGGTCGGCTCCGAGGCTTCGGTGCGGGCAGCGCTTGCCCGTAGAGCGATTCGCGCGACTGGGCTGCGTAAACGGCTGCACGATTAGGATTAGCCGCGCAGGACCGTGGGTACGCTGCGCTCTGGCTTTAGTTCCTGCAGGTCGCTCAGCCAAAAGCACCGCCAATCCGGCCGATCGGACCTCGGCCGCATTGGGCAGGTCTTTGGCCCCGATTCGATTAGTCAACCGCGAATTCACCAGATGCAGGGAAGCCGATCATCGCTATGCCCAATCGTCATCGCGCCGCTGTGCGTTTCTCGCTGAAGAGAAGCGCCAGTTCGCATAGAGAGCCCAGCAGGTATCAACGCGATCAACGCATCGCGAGAGCGGGCACGATAGTATTCTTGACCGTCATCGCCGCCGTGTCGGTGTGGACGTATCTCAAATCGCATGCGGGGCAATCGCCTTCACCGGATGACGCTGCAACGTCACCGGGCGCGTCGATTCCGCCGATGAGCCAGGGCGCATGGCTCAGCGAATCCGAGCCGTCGATCAATGATCTGGTCACTGCGCGCAACGACATCGCCGCTGCTGCGGCTCGACGAGACATTTCCCTGACGGGCGCAGCCTGCCGAAAAGCTACCGGCGCGGTGGAGAATTTGCACCAACAGCTGCCCAGTCCGGAGCCGGCAGTAAATCATTTGTTGCACCAAGTCATCAGCAGCTATGACCTCGGGCTTCCCTTCTGCATTTCAGCAACGCAAACCCTGGACGGTGCAGGAATGCAGCAGGCGGCGACCTATATGAGTCAGGGAGATTCCGCCATGCGGGTGGCACTCGATCTGCTCGAAAATGCTTCTGGCGCTCAACCCCGCGGCCTGGGCGTGCTGATCGTGTAGCCCAGCTCCGCACATCGGTCACCGCTGCGGCGCCGGCGTCTGGTTCGCCGAACGCTTCAGTTCATTGAAAACGGCCGTAAAGACACCTAGGCTCGCCGAACATGACACTTCCCCCACCATCGCCAGACTCGGTCGCTGTGGTCACCGGCGCCTCCTCGGGCATCGGCGCACAATTCGCCCGTCAGCTCGTCGCCCGTGGTCACCGCGTCGTCGTCACCGCCCGCCGCGAAGATCGGCTGCAGACGCTGTGCGCAGAGCTCGGCGGCGACAAGCATGCCGTCGCGGTGGGCACCGACCTGGCTGTACCCGAAGATCGGGACCGACTGGCCGCCCGCATCCAAGAGCTGGGTGCTCAAGTCGACATTCTGGTGAACAACGCGGGCCTCGGCATCTACACTAAATTCGGCGCCGAGGGCCGCGACAAAGAGTTGCAGATGCTGCGCGTCGACGTCGAGGCGGTGGCCGACCTGACGTTGCGCTATCTGCCCGGCATGGTCGAGCGCGGTCGCGGAGCGATCATCAATCTGTCGTCGGTGTCCGGCTTTCAGCCTGCGCCCTACAACGCCGGCTACGCCGCCGCAAAAGCCTACGTGCTGTGGTTGTCCGAGGCGGTCAACGCCGAGGTCGCCGACTCCGGTGTAACGGTGACCGCCGTCTGCCCCGGCCCGGTGCCGACGGAGTTCCAAACCACCAACGATGCCGACTACCTGGTCGAGCGGCTTCCGGCTTTCGCCCAGGTCCGACCCGAGCGGGTGGTCGCCGACGCGTTGAAGGCTGCCGACCATGGCCGCGCGTCGGTGGTGCCGGGCGGACCGCAGGTGCGACTGATGCTGGGATCCGCGCGCTTCATCCCGGCTCCGGTGGCGGTACGGGTGCTCGGGCGAATGTTGAAGCGCTAGGGGAGTCGTCGCCGATTCGACTCCGCTAAGGTGGTGGAGTCGCCGTCTCGCAGTCGGCGAGACGTTGTTCGGAAGGTCTCCGCTCATGGTGACGCTGTCGTTGACACGACTGCCCGGCGCAGTTGGCGCTTTGGTTTTGTCGTTGACCGCTGGGGTCGGTATCGCGTCCGCAGATCCCGACCTGAGTCCGGCCATCAACACCACGTGCAACTATTCGCAGGTGGTTTCGGCCCTGAATGCGCAGTCGCCGCTGGCTGCTACGCAACTGAACGGATCGCCGACGGCGCAGGCCGCGTTGCGAGGCTTCCTTGACTCGTCGCCGAATCAGCGCCGGCAGATCGCCCAAGAGCTGGAGAGCAGGCCGGAATCTCAGCGATATGTTCAGCAGTTCGCCGGACTTGTTCTGCAAGTCGCCAACAACTGCAACAACTACTGAGAAGACTTGACGTTGGTGGTAGTGCCCGGGCCAAGACCGGGCTGATGGCAGATCCGGACGCGGGCCGTGTTGCGGTCTACCTCGACTTCGACAACATCGTCATCTCCCGTTACGACCAGGTGAATGGGCGCAATTCGTTTCAGCGGGACAAATCCAAAGAGCTGCAGGAGTTCCCGGACCGGCTGACGCGAGCCACCGTCGACGTCGGCGCCGTCATCGACTTCGCGTCGTCATTTGGAACATTGGTGCTCACCCGCGCGTACGCGGACTGGTCGAACCAGGTGAACACCGGCTACCGCGAGCAGCTGGTCGGCCGCGCCGTCGATCTGGTGCAGCTGTTTCCGGCGGCGGCCTACGGCAAAAACGGTGCCGACATCCGGCTGGCCGTCGACACGGTCGAGGACATGTTCCGCCTGCCCGACCTGACCCACGTCGTGATTGTGGCCGGCGATTCCGACTACATCCCCTTGGCGCAACGTTGCAAGCGGCTCGGCCGGTACGTGGTGGGCATCGGGGTAGCAGGCGCGTCCAGCCGGGCGCTGGCCGCGGCATGCGACGAGTTCGTCGTCTACGACGCGCTGCCCGGGGTTCCGGTACCCGATCCTCCGCCGGCGAAAGGAACGGCGCCGCCGAAGCAACGCGGTGACCGCCTCAAGGATGCCGATGCTGGAGAGTCGCCGTCGCCTGATCCGCAGGCTGCGGCCACGGGGCTGCTGACAAGGGCGCTGCGGATCGGCTTGGAGAAGGACGACGCAGACTGGCTGCACAACTCCGCGGTCAAGGCGCAGATGAAGCGGATGGATCCGTCGTTCAGCGAGAAACCGCTGGGCTTCAAGTCTTTCAGCGACTTCCTGCGATCGCGGTCGGATCTGGTGGAACTCGACGAGAGTTCGACGACGCGGATGGTGCGGCTGCGCCCGGAAAGCTGAGCTCGGCCACCAGCGCAGCGACGCTACCCACCCACCCGCTGCGCGGACACGAAAAGATTCCGCGGACCGTCGTCCTCGAGATCCGCCGCAGGCTGGCGACCGTATCCAGCCATCAATTCGACCGACGGTGTCACCCGGACCTGCCAGCCGTGGCGGCGCAACCGGTCGCCGACATCCTCGCGTTCCTCGAAGTACCACAGCTCGTCGGTTCTGGGCACTGCCCGCTTAGGGTCGAGGTCGGCCATCAACGTCTGGACCCGCTGCATGCGTTCACGTCGCTTTGCAAACACCCCCGGGTCGGCGAAGTCGGGTGACAGCGCCTCGACGGCAATCCGGCTATCGGTGGCAGTGAGCCCCTGAATGCGGTCGAACAACAACTGCTGCGCGGCTGCCGGCAGATACATCAACAAGCCCTCGACCGACCAGGCGCTGGGCACCGACGGATCGAACCCGGCCTGTTGCAACGCCCTCAGCCAGTCTTGCCGCAGATCCACTGCCACACCGACCCGGTTACACGTCGGTTCTGCGCCGTGCTCTTGTAGGGTCGACGTCTTGAAGTCCAGCACCTTGTGCTGGTCGAGCTCGTAGACCGTCGTACCGTCAGGCCACGGCAACCGCCAGGACCGAGCGTCCAGGCCGGCTGCCAGGATCACCGCCTGACGAATTCCCGCGTTGGCGGCGTCGATGAAAAAGTCGTCGAAAAAGGCGGTGCGCGAGGCGAAGTAGTCGACCAGCTCGTGCATCCGCCGGGGCAGATCAGGTTCGGCTTCCACAACTTCGATGGGAAGTTCAGGCGCGGAGTACCAGTTCCACACGCCGTCGCCGACGGTGTCGAGGAACACCCGGGCGAACGGATCGCTGATCAGCGGATCGTCTTTCTCGGTCTCGGCAGCGCGCGCCGCCGCCACCCCCAGCGCCGTCGCGCCGACACTCTCGGTGATCTCCCAGCTGTCGTCATCGGTTCTCACGCCACCCGACCCTACGTGAGGCGCTTGTGCGCAAGAACACGGCCGACCGGGACGGTCACTGACCGCGTCTTCCGCCGAACGACGGCGGCGCGGCCGACTCGGCGCTACCCCAGAAGATGTTGGGAAGAGCCGACAGCGCATACGACAGGTCCGCACCGTCGCGGACGGCCGACTCCGGCAGATACGTCTGGTCGGTGGGCTGCCCGTCGACGCTGAGCCCGCTGATGAATTTCAGGCCGGTCGATGCGCCGGGGGCGGTGATCCGAATGGACTTGTTTGCGCCGAAATCGATCTCGACCCGGTCGAAGAGCGGTGTGTTCACGGTCAGAGTCGCGGTGCCGGGCGTGATCGGATACAGGCCGAGCGCAGCCCAGACATACCAGCTCGACATCGCACCGAGGTCGTCGTTGCCGGGCTCGCCGTCTGGTGTGGGACCGAACAATTGGCTGCGGATCCGGTCGACGGTCTGCTGAGCTTTCCACGGTTGACCCAGGTAGTTGTACAGCCACGGCACGCCGAAATCCGGTTCGTTACCGATCCACAGGTAGGGCTTGTTGGGTCCGGCGTTCAGTTGCGTGGTGAAGCGGTCCAGCCGATTGGCCGCGGCCTGCCGACCTCCCAGCGCGCTCACCAGTCCCGCGACGTTCTGCGGAACCAGCCACAAATACTGGTCGGCGTTGCCTTCGTCGTACCCTTCTTGCCCGAAGCCGTCTTCACCGAAATCAGAGCCGGTGTCTTCGGGGCGGGGGGCGTCAACGAAGGCACCGGCGTCGTCGCGCGGCGCGAGATAGCCGGTCGCCGCATCAAACAGGTTGTGCCACCACTGCGCCCTGTTTTGGAACTGCCCGGCGACGACACTGTCCCCGAGCGACTCGGCGAAGCGGGCAATGGTGAAGTCGTCGATCGACCACTCCAGCGTGATTGAGGCGCCGGCGTTCCCGTGACCGGCGCCGAATTCCGCGGTCTGCGGCGCGTAGCCGTGCCTGAGGTAGCTGGCGATGCCCGGCCGCTCGACATATCCGTCGAGGCCCACACCGCCGTCTGTCGCCGCCTTGAGCATGTAGTACAGGGCCTTGTTGGTGTCGAAATCCGCTGCACCATAGGTGAAGAGGTTGACGATGAGCGGGACCGGGTTGTCACCGCTCATGATGCCCGTCGACGAATTAGCCAGCGCCCAACGCGGATAGGACCCGCTCTGGTCGGCGTCGTTGACCAGGGATTGCGCCATGTCACCGGCCCGCTCCGAGAAGAGCAGTGCCTGCAGGGCGGCCAGGCAGCGATAGGTGTCCCAGTCGGAGAAGTTGGCGTATTGGGTGTGCCCCTTGCCCACCGTGTGAACGCTGCTGTCGAATCCGATGTAGCGTCCGTCGCTGTCGTTGAACGTGTTGGGGTGCAACATCGACCGGTAGAGCGAGGTGTAGAAGGTCTCCACGTCGCCGGTATCGTTCCCGGCCACCTTGATCCGCGACAGTGCGGTGTTCCATTCGGTCGACGCGGCCGTGCGAACTTCGTCGAAACCCGCGCCGTCCTCGGCGGCAAGATTGGCTCGCGCTCCATCGACGCTGATGTAGGAGATGGCGGTACGGACCTCGAGCACCGACCCGGCCGGGAACTGCAGATAGGCCCCGCTGCGGGCGGACGCTGCGCTGCGGGCGTGCGGGGTGACTGAATTGCCCTGCCAGGTGCCGTAAGCCGTAAAGGGCTGACTGAACGTCATGACGAAGTACACCGTGTAAGCGTTCTTGGCGCCGCAGAATCCGCCGCTGGTCGCCGACCCGGTCACTGTAGTGCTGTCCGCGCCGATCTGCACCGTCGCCGCGGAGTTGCCAGCAAGTGATCCGCCGGAGCGCACATGGAAGAGGGCGGGCCGACCGTTGGCCGGGTAGCGAAAGCGGCCGAACCCGGTGCGGGTGGTGGCGGTCAGTTCTGCGCTGACTCCGGTCTCGGGGAACCGCACCGCGTAGTAGCCGGGCATACCGACTTCGGTGTCGTCGTGTGCGATCCTCTCCCAGGCGTACCAGGGCTGAGAGCCGATCGGGGTGGTGGTCGGCAGCACCGGAATGTCGCCGAAGGCGGCACAACCCGCCGAGGCGTGATTGATGCTGAATCCGGTGGAACGGTTGTTGCCGTGGTCATAACCGGCATAGGTGTCGGTGGTGTCCGGGGAGTACTGCACCATGCCGAAAGGGACCGCGGCGCCGGGGAAATTGTCGATCTCCCCCGCTTCCTCACCACCGTTCCCGGTGCCGATGAGCGTGGTGACGTGCGTAACCGGATCAGCGACGAACGCAGGCTCGTCGGCATGCGCCGCGGCGGCAGCGCCGACCAGCATCCAGACAACCGCCGCCGCGAAGAGCACGCCGAGAAGCCTGCGGGTTCTCACGGCTGTTCTTGCCGCGCGGCCACCACGTGCTCGGCGTTCGGTGAGCCTAGGACCGCTGCGCGGCGACGAACAGATTCCCGGGTACTTCGTCCTCGACCTCTTGGGGAGCTTTTCGCCCGTAACCGGCCATCAACTGGTCAGCCGGCGTCACGGTGACATCCCAGCCGTGCCGGTCGAACCAGTGACCGACGTCTTCCCGCTCCTCGAAGTACCACAGTTCGTCGGTCCGCGGAATCTCGCGCTGCGGATCGGCTTCGGCCATGAACGCGCGAATCCGATCCATCCGCGCACGACGCTTCGCGCGCAGCTGCGGGTCGGCGAACTCTGGCCCCAGCGCCTCCACCGCGACCTGGCTGCCGGAGATTGTCAGACCCTGAATGCGCTCGAATAGCAAATCCTGTGCCGCGGCCGGCAGGTACGGCATCAGCCCCTCCGCCGACCAGACACTGGGCGCGGACGTGTCGAAACCCGCCTCGCGCAGGGCCGTTGGCCAGTCGTGACGAAGGTCGACCGGAACGGCGACCCGGTTGCAGGCAGGTTCGGTCCCGTGTTCATGCAATGTCGCCGCTTTGAACTCCAACACCCGGGGCTGGTCGAGCTCGTATACCGTCGTCCCGTCCGGCCAGGGCAACCGCCAGCACCGCGCATCCAGACCTGCCGCCAGGATCACCGCCTGACTGATTCCGGCACGCGTCGCGTTCAGGAAGAAGGTGTCGAAGAATGCGGTGCGCGAAGCCATGTAACCGACCATCGCCTGCATCTGCAGCGGCAGCTCGGGATCGGTTTGCACCAATTCGGGAGGAAGCTGGGGAGCGGAATACCAGTTCCATACTCCGTCGCCGGCAGCGTCGAGGAACACCCGGGCAAACGGATCGCTGATCAGCGGATTGTCGCTTTCCGTCTCCGCCGCACGCGCCGACGCCACACCCAGGGCGGTGGCACCTACGCTTTCAGTGATTTCCCAGGTGTCGTTGTCGGTTCTCACCACGCCCATGCCTTCCTCCCGGCCCGTTCCCCAAGGCGGTCCACTGCATCGCCGACGCTACCGAACCGCGCAGAGTCGACGCTACGCCGCCCGCAGCGTCGGTCTGCTCACTCAGCGCGGCACGAAGACGGGAACAAAGACACCGTCGGCAGCGTCAGCTCGTTCGAAACGAACTTGGACCGGCAAGCCGATGCGGATCGAGTCCACATCGCAGTCCACGATGTTTGCGGCCAGGCGAAGGTCGTCCTGTTCGGCCAGCTCGACGATTGCGATGGCGTATGGAACCGGCACGGCGGGATTGAAGGGCTGATGGTTGACCGTGTAGGTGAAGACTGTGCCCTGACCGGAGACCGGTTGGGCGATCAGCTCGCCGCCACAGTAGGCGCAGTCCGCGGTGGGCGGATGAACCCATCGTGCACACCGATCACAGCGGGTGATCATGAGGTTGACGGGTGGCGCGTCATCGGGCATGTCAAGGAAAGTACATTCCATGCAAGTCACGGCAAGGCAGGCCCATACGAACGGACGATTGCCCGGTGAGCCACTTCGAGAAGAACGCGATCATCAGCGGCCTCGGCATTTCCCGCATCGGCCGCCACACCGGGATACCCGGGTTGGAATTGACGGTCGAGGCAGCGCGTGCGGCGATTGCCGATGCCGGCCTCACCGTCGGTGACATCGATGGAGTGGCCACTCTCGGTGACACCGGCCCGGCCGACGTTTCGGACGCACTCGGCATCCAGGCATCCGACCAGACGCTCGGATTCGACACCGGCGGTGTGCTGATCCCGGTCATGTCCGCTTGTCGAGCGGTGGCCGAGAAGCGGACGCGACACGTCTTGGTATATCGAACGGTTCTGATGTTGGGCGGTGCGATGACTGATGCGCCGGTATCAGCGCAACCCAATCCCTTGGCGTCGCCGCCGGTGGAGCCGCACGTTCCCGGCACCCGGAGAAAAATCGGCGCGTTCGACGACATCGGTGAGCTGTTGGCCGCCCACGCCTACTCGGCGGCGAACTGGATTGCGATGCATTGCCGTCGGCACATGAACCTCTATGGGACAACGAAGGAGCAGCTGGGCTGGCTTGCAATCAACGGCAGGCGCAATGCCGCGCTCAACCCTTCCGCGATTTTTCACAAGCCGCTGACGATGGCGGAATACCTGGCGGCCCGGCCGATTTCGACGCCGTTCGGGCTGCTCGACTGCGATGTGCCGATCGACGGATCGATCGCGCTGGTGGTTTCGCACGCCGATTACGCCGCGGACTGCCCGCATCGCGCGGTCTCCGTTGAGGCGATCGGCGGCGCCTTCGGATCGGGCGGGTGGTTTCATCGTGACGATTTTCCGAAGATGGCTTCGGTAGGTGCGGCGGCCGAGATGTGGTCACGCACCGAACTGCGCCCATCAGACGTCGACGTCGCCGAACTCTACGACGGTTTCACGTTTCTCACGCTCGCGTGGCTCGAGGCACTGGGGTTTTGCGGGGACGGCGAAAGCGGGCCTTTCGTCGACGGGGCGGCGCGGATCGCGCTGGACGGTGACCTGCCGTTGAACACCTACGGCGGCCAACTTTCGGCGGGACGGATGCACGGGTACTGGCTGCTGCACGAGGCGTGCCTGCAGCTGCGCGGCCAGGCCGGTGATCGGCAGCTCGAGCGCCGACCGGAAGTGGCGATCGCCGCCGCGGGGGGTGGGCCGATAGCGGGCTGCATGCTGCTGACGTCTTGATAGACCCGGCTTGCAGCGCCGCTCGAGGGGTGTCGTTGCCTCTGTCTCACAACGACTCTCGGCGCACAGTGCCCTGAGCGTTCGAGACGCCGCGATGCTTTCCGGCCACTCGGCGGCCGGCGGCATGACGTGCTGCGACGTAGCCGAAAACCATCGTGTTAGCGATACTCGCGCCGGCACCCGGATAGGTCCGGCCCATCACGGTGGCGGTGGTGTTGCCGGTGGCATACAGGCCGTCGATCACCCGGTCTTGCTGGTTGAGAACCTGGGCGTACTCGTTGGTGACCACCCCACCGCACGTCCCGACGTCAGACGGGTGCACTTGCACCGCGTAGTACGGCGCCCGGTCCAGAGCACCGAGCGCGGCGTTCGGCCGGTATCCGGGATCGCCTAAGCAGTCGTTGTAGGCCGACTGGCCACGCCCGAAGTCGGGATCCAAACCCAGCGCTGCATATCGGTTGAAGCGCTGCACGGTGTGCTCGAGTTCGGTTGTTTCAAGACCGATCTGGCGGGCGACGTCAGCGACGGTGGCACCGCGTTTGACGTTGCCGCGGTCGATCAACTCGGGCGGCACACCGCGCTTCAACGCGTTAGCACCGGCAACGTACCTACGCACGTAGCCTTCGTCGAAGATCATCCAGCAGGGCACGGCTTTGTTGGCATACATGGCCTTGCCGACCTCGACGTAGGAGTTGGATTCGTTGCAGAACCGGCGCCCACCGCAATCCACATAGATCGCGCCGGGCCGCTGACGGCCGGCGCCCAGCGACGCGACGGCGTTGCCGCCGTCCGGAATGAGCACACTGGGCAGCCACCACGCTTCGTCCAGCAGGTCGGTGCGCGCTCCCAACCGCATCGCCGTGTCCAGCACCTCGCCGGTGTCGCCGATGTTCGCGAGCGTCCACTGCGCCTCGTTCGGCTGGTCAGCGCTGTACCGGCGGCGCATGTCGGCGTTGCGGCCGAAGCCTCCGGCGGCGAGCAGTACGCCCTTGCGGGCCTCGATGTGGACCGCCTCGCCGTCTCGTAGGACGCGCGCGCCGACCACCCGGCCGCCCTCGACGACGAGGTCTTGAACAGCGGTGTTGATCCACACCGGCGGCTGGCCACCGCCACAGTCGATGAGCGCCTTGAGCAGCTGACCGATCAGTGACGCACCGTTGGTGAGCATGTCGCGCCGCCGGATCCGCGCTGCTGCCGTGCGGGCGAAGACCCGCACCGCCACACCGAACGCTCCCGGGGAGCGATTGAAGTACTGCACCCCGCGCAACTCATTCGTCTTGACCACGTAGCCATAGCTTTTGGCTAACGACGGTTGGACCTTGCCCTGCCAGGTCCCGAGCTTCGCGGCGTCGAACGGAACACCTTCATACCCACGGCCCGCGGAGTTCCCGCCGGCGTGATTCGGGTAGTAATCGGTCCAGCCGGCACACCGCACCAGACGAAGACCCTTGCGCAGCAAAAACGTTGTCATCTCGTGACCCGCGCGCAGGAACATCTCACGTCGCGGCAGCGACGACACCGCCCCGATGTCGCCGACCACGTCAGCCAAGTACGCCAAACCATCTTCGTGTGAGTCTGCGATGCCCTCGGCCCGCATCAACGGGTTGTCGGGTAACCAGACGATACCGCCGGACAGCCCTGTCGACCCGCCGACCAGGCCCTGCTTCTCGACGACCAATGGCTCAATCCCGGCGTCGATCGCCGCAAGGGCCGCGACCAACCCTCCCCCGCCACTTCCCGCGATGAGCAAGTCGACGGAGCGGTCCCACCGGGTGGTCATCGCAACTCGGATGCAACGCCGGCGGTGAGCCCCAGGTCGGCCACCGGCACGTCGAGGGTCGTGTTGGTCTTCTGGATAGCGGGCACCAGCTGCGGGTGGGACAGGCCGGCCAGGAACCCGTCGATGACGCGCTCGAAATTGGAGATGAGACCTTCGACCTTGTTCGACAACCGCATGTACTGAAACCCGTTGGAATGCAGACCTTTCTGTTGTTTCGGCAGGTTGCCGAAGTCCTGCGCGCAGATCGGCGGCCAGCGCGGGTCGTCGGGCGCCATGGGCTCCGGGGGCGTCGGCTTTCCTTGCGAGGCATCGGAGGGATAGCGCGTCAGGGACCAGATCTCGAACAACGTCTCCTCCGGCCCGAGCGGACGGATCCGGTACGACGACGCGCTGCTGTACGTCGGCAGGATGAAATAATGCGGAAAGGCGTAGCCGAGCGGATCGATGATGCCGCGACGGTCCAAGTCGTTGAGGTCGGGAATGTCGCTACCTCGTGCCCGATGCCACTGCACCACTGCATCGTTGACGCTGGCTCGCCATGCGGCCTGCGCTGCGGCAGGGTCGGTCGGCAGCTCGATGTCCTGCAGACTTTCCGCGATCCGGATGTCGTTGTCGTGGGTCATCCCGCCCATGCCCTCGCCCAGTGAGCGCATCAGGTACAGGCTCGTCTCGATGACCTCTTTGGAGGTGGTCGCCGGTCCGCGCTGAGACGATTCGTCGTAGACCCGTCGCACCCCGGGGAGGAGTTGAGGATGGGTCTGTGGGACATGGTAGCCCTCCATGAACGCCGCCTCCGCCAGTTTCCAGTTGACCGGAAGTCGGCACGACTGCCACCATTCGACGCGCAGCGATTCCACGTTCCACTGCTCGTAGACCGAGGCGAACGGCTCGAGGCAGTCCCGCAACGGCGGCGCATGGTCGTCGAGGTTGATCCACGCACATCCGCCCCACAGCTCGCATCTGACCGAGACGAGACGAAGATCGTCCGGCGCCAGATTGTGCTCATCGAATGCCTGCGGACTGGCGACGTAGGTGCTGGTGCCGTCCAAGGACCAACACCAACCGTGGAAGGGACAGACGAAGCTGCGCCGAAACCCGTTGCCTTCGACGAGCTTCACCGCCCGGTGACGGCATGCGTTGTAAAACGCACGAATGGTGTCGGCGTCGACGCGGACGACGATGATCGACTGATCGAGAATTTCGTACTCGACATAGTCGCCCGGTTTCGGGATCTCTTCGAGGCGGCACGCCATCTGCCAGACACGCGGCCACAGCATCGTCGCTTCCAGTTCGTAGAACTGCGGGTCGTAGTACCGCTGCTTCGGTATCCGATCCGGTTGCTGCACCGCCCACGGTACTTCCAGCGCTGCCCGATCTCCGATCACGTTGCTGATCAACGCAACTCCTGTGCCTTGATGGTGCCGATCCGGGTGGCCGGTGCTGGCCGTTTTCTACTACGAACTCGGTATTCACGGTTCGTACGCGGCGATCTCGCGGTAGATCTTGGGCACCGGCGGCGGATCCAGATTCAGCAACTCCAGTGACGACATCTGCCCGCTGGCGGCGAGTTCACCCATCCGGGCCAGTACTCCGTCGAGGTTGTCGCTGTCGAGTTCGTAAACCGCGATGAACGGTCCCTGGCCGTCGGTCGGTGCGAACCGCCGAGCCGACACCACGCCGTCGATTTCGGCGAGCTCGGCCAGGTGCGTCTGGTTGTACCAGTTGTGGTAGTCAGCTTCCTTGTCAGGTGAGACGGGCAGCGACGCCACGTACATGATCCCTTTGGGCACAGTCACCTCTCGAAACTTGTCGAGCTACTCAGGAATCGGACACGAGTGACCACCGACCGCGCGACGGGCGCGCGACATCCGTGCCAACCGCGGCCTCCTTTGTCAACCGACTTGGCGAACCCACAGTAAGTCGATCCAGCACAGTGTGACAAGGTTCACAACCGTCAACACGGCCCCGCGCCTTCGGCCGCCTGGATGCGCATGATGACAGGCCGCGGGTGACCAGCAGTTGGCAGCGTCCGGCGCAGCGCGTCGCCCACCGCGCCCGCGCGGGATTCCGGCACCAGCGCGATCACGCAGCCACCGAATCCACCACCGGTCAGCCGGGCACCGAAGGCACCGGCGCGCACTGCGGTGTCGGCGATCAGGTCGATATGCTCGGTACTGATTTCGAAGTCGTCGCGCATGGACACGTGCGAGGCGTTCAGGATACGACCCGCTTCGACGAAGCTCGAGTTACGAAGCGCCTCAACAAAATCCAGAACCCGCTGATTCTCGGTGATCACGTGGCGGGCGCGGCGGGCATCCAGCCGGTCGAACACTTGATCCAGCGCCGCACGGCCGCGGTCCTGCACCTCGCGCAGCGACGACACCTGCAGGTCGGCGGCCGCTCTTTCACACGACTCTCGCCGCGCCGCGTAGTCACCGTCGACGTTTTCGTGGCGGGCCCGGGAGTCGATCAGCAGCAGAGCCATGCCACGGGCGTCGGCGTCGAAGCCCACCGGCGTCACCGTGAGTTCGCGGAAGTCGATCAGCAGCGCGGTTGCGGGTTCTGCGAACAATGAAGCCATCTGGTCCAGCAGACCTGTTGGCGCGCCGACGTAATCGTTCTCCGCCCGCTGGGCGAGCATGGCCAGATCGATGCGGTCGATGTTGATGTCTGCAGCCGTGGTGAGCGCGCCCAGCACCGCGCACTCCAGCGCAGCCGATGACGCCAAGCCCGACCCGAGCTCGAGGGTGCTGGTGATCGACATGGTGCCGCCCGGCACCAGGTGGCCGGCGTCGCGCAGCGCCCACACCACCCCGGCAACGTAAGCAGCCCACCCCGTTGCATCACCGGGAGTCGTCGTCAGCGGAATCCGAAGCTGACCCTCGCCCCGATCGCTGCGCACCGTGATCGAATCGAAGCTTCCCGGCGTGAACGTCACCGTCGTGCGCTGCGGCAACGCGATCGGCAGCGCGAACCCGCGGTTGTAGTCGGTGTGTTCGCCGATCAGGTTGACCCGTCCGGGCGCGGCGTATCGGACTGTCACGCGAGCTCCCGCAACCGCTCGGCCACAACCTCGGGAGTCACGTCACTGATGAAAGCATCCATCGCCGACTCGGAGGCGGCGAGGTATTTCAGTTTGTTCGCGCCGCGTCGGATCGACATCAGCTCGACGTGGAAGTAGCCGTCTCGCTGGGCATCGGTGTCGTTGAATTGGTGCAGTGCCGAAATATAAGGCAATTGGCCGGAGTACAGCGCGTCGAAGCGCCGCAGCACGTCAAGGTAGATCTGCGTGAACGCGTCCAGTTCGGCGTCAGTCAGATCGACAAGGTTATGCGCGAACCGGTTCGGGTAGATGTGCACCTCCACCGGCCAGCGCGCGGCGAACGGTACGAAAGCCGTGAACAGGTCGGTGCGTGCGACTATCCGGCAACCGTCAGCAATCTCCCCGGCGAGCAGGTCGGCGAAAAGGTTGCTCTCGTTGCGTTTTCGATGAAAGCGCGCCTGACGCAACATGACGTCAGTCCGTGGGGTCAAGTAAGGGTAGCCGTAAATCTGGCCATGCGGGTGGGTCAGCGTCACACCGATCTCCTCACCGCGGTTCTCAAAGCAGAACACCTGCTCGACCCCGGGCAGTGTCATCAGCTCGGCTGTCCGGTGCCGCCATGCGTCGACGACCAGACGGGCATGCGCCGGCTGCAGGTCGGCGAAGGATCCGGTGTGGTCACTGGAAAAGCAGATGACCTCGCAGCGGCCGTACCCGGGGGCGGCTGCGGCCAGGCCAGTTGGCGCCTGCAGCGCAGATTCGCCCACACCGGCCAGACTCGGGAACCGGTTCTCGAAGACGACGACGTCGTAATCGGCGGCGGGCACCTCGCTGGTCAGCCCTGTCGGTCCCGGACACAGTGGGCACTGCTCGGCCGGCGGCATATAGGTGCGGTCCTGGCGCAGCGCCGCGACGATCACCCACTTCCCGGTCGACTGGTCGAACCGCAGCTGCGATGGGCGCGCGTCGCGCGGCGGCAGCGGCCGTTGATCAGCGACGGGCGCCGGGATGTGACCGGGCAACGTGAAGAACAACACCGAGCGACCATCGGCCAGCTTCGCTGGAGTCGGCACGCTCACAAAAGGAAACCTTAATCGACGTCGCGGCCCTCTACTGTCGGACGCTGAGTCATCGCTGCGCCTCTAGAAGCGGTCACCATGTAAGAGGAACATCAAGCTTCAAACAATCAGGAAGGCGGCCCATCAGTGACCGGTCGAGGCGATGTGATCGACACCGCACCGCCGGACCGGCGGTTGAGCTCGACAGCTGTGTCGTTCTACGAGCGCGCGCAGAACTGGACAGTAGGGTCCGATCCTGGACTACTGAGACTGCGGATGGCCGGCCGCACCACCGTCGCGCTGGTGTGTGCTCTGGCGTTCCTCTTTCTTCTCACCACGGTGACCGGCCAGCCGGTGACGGTTGCGCTGCTCGGTGTGCTGATCACCATGGTGTCCGGGCGAGCCGTCAACGAGCCGGATCCTCGTCAGCAGAAGATCACCATGGCGCTGCTGCCGCTGCCCGCCGCGTTGTGCATCACGACCGGGACGCTGATCGCACCGCACAAGATTGCCGCCGACGCCGTCTTCGTGGTGGTGGTGTTCACCTCGGTGTACGTCCGTCGGTTCGGGCCGCGTGGTCGCGCGCTGGGCATGGTCGCGTTCATGGCTTACTTCTTCACCCTCTACCTGCGAGCCAGCCTCGGTGAACTGCCGTGGTTGGTGGGGGCCGTCTTGGTTGGCACCGCGTGCAGCTTCGCGGTCAGCAGCTATGTGCTGCCGGACAAACCCGAGCGTGTGCTGCGCGGCACCATCCGGTCGTTGAGGGCGCGGATGGCCATCGTCATCGACACCACCGCCGAAGTGGTGAGCACCGGCCGGATCGACGAGCGGCGTCGCCGCCGCCTGCGGCTCCGGACCGCCCGGCTCAACGAAACCGCACTGTTGGTGCAGGGTCAGATCGAAGACAAGGTGAACCCCTCCGCGGTGTGGCCCGGGGTCAGCGGCGCACAACTGGCGCAGTGGCTGTTTGACGCGGAGCTCACCGTCGAGCAGGTGGCTGCAGCCGGTGCGCGTGCCGCCACCACCGCCTCCTGGACGCGACGGCCATACCTCCCGCCACCCGTGCCGCGTTGACCGTTGCCCTCGGGCGGCTGGCCAGTGCGATCCGGCTGCCGCAGACGGGCGGACTGCAACAAGCCGCCGATCTGGCGCGTCAGCTGCTCGACCAGCGGCCCGGTCCCACTGCCGCGGATAGCCCCGGCGTAATCGCGGTGCGCCGGCTGGCGGTGGCCATCATGGCCACCGCCAGAGCCACCGCCGAGGTCCGCACACTGGTCAGCAGCGCCGCGGTGAGCTCCGGCGACGCGGAGACACCGCCGCCACCGGCCCCGGCCAACGTCGCCGGCACGCGGGGGCTGCGCCCAACGACTCGGCAGGCCATCCAGGTCGCAGTCGCCGCCTCGTTGGCGATCGTCGTCGGTGAAGCGGTATCTCCGTCCCGCTGGTATTGGGCGGTGATCGCTGCGTTTGTGATCTTCGCCGGCACCAACACCTGGGGTGAGACGCTCACCAAAGGCTGGCAGCGACTGCTGGGCACCGCGCTCGGGGTGCCCAGCGGTGTGCTGGTTGCCACGCTGGTTTCCGGCGATCGGGTGGTGTCGCTGGTGCTGATCTTCGTGTGCCTGTTCTGCTCGATGTACTTCATGCGGGTGGCCTACGGCCTGATGACCTTCTGGATCACCACCATGCTGGCCTTGCTCTACGGCCTACTCGGTGAGTTCAGCTTCGGCCTGCTGATGCTGCGGATCGAGGAAACGGCAATCGGCGCCGTCATCGGTGTGGCGGTCGCGATCCTGGTGCTGCCCAGCAACACCCAAACGGCGGTACGCAACGACGCCCACGCCTTCTTGACGACGTTGGCAGAACTGGTCGAAACGTCGGTGGCCCACATCTTCGGTGACGATCCGCCCAGCCACCCGATCGAGAAAGCTCGGGAGCTCGACCGGACTCTGCAGCAATTCCGCGAGACCGCCAAGCCGTTGACGGCCGGGGTCGCCGGTCTCTCGGGGCGGCGCAGCATCCGCCGCGGTCTGCGGGTGCTCGCCGCTTGCGATCGCTACGGGCGAACCCTCGCGTGGAACAGCGGACGATACGACAACGCCTCAGTGCAGCTGACCCGCGTCGTCAAGTCGGCCGGCGGCCAGATTCGACGCAACATCGAGACGCTGGAAACCATTCGCGACCATCCGGCCACCGTCGTCGCCGCAGCGGACTTGCTGGACGCCGCCGACAGCCTGGCCCGCCACGACGACGACGACCCCCAACCCGGGACCGGCACCCGCCGACTGCTCACCGCGCTGCACGCTTTGCGCCAGATGGACCGGGCCATCGTCACCGAAGCGATCGACTTGGGCGCCGTCGACGGCGCGAAAATCCGGAGCAGAGCCTCGACGACCGAAACCTGGTTGTGAGTCAGCCCGTGACATTCCTGCGCAGTTGCTGCGCCAAGCCGCGGACCTCGTCGCGAAGCTCCTCGATCTGAGCAGCGGTGGCTGCCTGGTTCCCGGTCTCTGCTTCTGATACTCGCTGCACAATCCAGGACGCGATGGATGCCGTGACGACTCCGACCAGACTTATGCCGCCGATCATCAGTGCCACGGCAATGACTCGTCCGGTGACGGTGACTGGATACAGGTCGCCGTAGCCGATGGTGGTGACCGTGGTGATCGACCACCACACTGCATTTCCGAAGGAATTGATGGTCGCGCCGTAACCACCGGAGGCGGTCAGGGGCCAGGAGCAACCGCGCGACGTAGTCGACGACGAACGGGCCCCAGGCGGCCCAGGCAACCAGCCACAAGAGGTGCGCCTGACTGCCCTGCGGTCGACCAAGGACCTGCACTGAGTAGACGATCAAGAAGACGATAGCCACCGCGGCAAGAGGCCACTCGGTGCGCTTCTCCCAACTCTGCTGATCCGGCCGGGTAGCCACCGAGCGGGTCAGTCCTTCGTCTCGGCGATCAACACCTTGGTCTTCGCACGATGACGAACGGCCGACGGGACCGATCCCAACAGTCGCCCGGCGACCGAATTCAGACCCACATTGCCGACGACCAACAAGTCGGCGCTGACTTCTTCGACCAGGTCCACCAGCACGTCGACCGCCGCGCCCTCGATGGGCCGCTCCTCAACATCCTGAGCGCCGGCCGCCTTGGCGCGGTCACTGGCCTCGCGGAGTTGCGCGTAGACCGGCGCGTTGCCCTGGGTCTTGTAGCTTTCGTCCGTGGGCTGATCAGGCTCGTTGGCCTGGTCATTGTCCTCGGACAGGAAAGCCGAGGCGATGATGAGCTTGGCATCGGACTCGGCGGCGATCTTCGCGGCTTCGTCCACCGCACGCAATGACGACTCTGATCCGTCCGTGCCGACCACTACGACCTTGTAGTCGCCCATTGATCCTCCCGGTGTTGACTGCCACGAAACAGTAACCCGTGGAGCGGCTACGGACACCGATTACCGGGGCGAACCGTCAAGTCCGCCGACGCGTGCGGTGTCCGACCGGCACCGCGTGTGACGCCAGGCCAATGCCGCCGCCGAGGATGGGCCAGATCGGCCAGAAGTACCAGGCTCCAACGGAGAGGGCGACCGCCAACCAGATGCCGACGACGGTCAACGCCATCACGAGGTACGCGGCCAAATGGATCTTCACGCCCACGCGGGCTGCGGCGCTGCGACGGTCTCGCCGGCGCGGGTCTCGCCGGTCGATCCGGTGGATCGGCAGGTCGGTGAGCAAGCGGTCGAGCGTCCCGGCGGTGTCGGCTTGGACGGCCTGTTGTAGACGCGCGTCGTATTCCGCCATCGACAGGTAGCCCTGGCTGAAAGCCCGGCCGAGGCGGTCGACGGTGCGCTCGCGCTCATGGTCGCCCACTCGCATTGCGGGATCGGCGGTACGGCGGTAATACGCCGGCCCCGCGTCCAACGGGAACAGAGTGTGCATGACGGCTCCTTTGCTTTGTGGCGGTCAGCTGACGATGGGCGCAGCGAGGGCTTCTTCTACGCCGTGTGCCGCAATCACTTTCAAGAACTCGGCAACGGCCTGCGAATCCTCGTTGGCATCGATTTCCACCACCTTGCCCCACCGCATCCGCACGACGTGCACGCCGTGGTTTTCATACGGAGAACCGTCTGCGAGGGTTTGGCTGGCTCTCCAGGAAATGATGACGGTCGTGTCGTGCGGCCAGCCCTTGACCCAGACGTCTTGCACCTCGAGCTTCAGCGTCGGCGCCAGGCGGCCCAGTCGCTGAAACCAGCGCCGCACCGCGTCGCGGTCGTGACGTTCGCCGCCCAGGGCGTGCTGGCCGCCGAAGCGGTGGTGAAGATGCGGGACGCAATCTTTCAGCAACGCGTCGTATTCGTGGTCGTTGACCCGTTCGAAGTTCTTGGTGGCAATCCGCTTGACTATTGCGTGATACATGGCGGTCCTTTCGGGGAGTCGTTTCGTCTGCCGGTCTGTTTGACACTGTCAAACTGCAATCAGCTTGCCTGCTGTGTTTGACACTGTCAAGCGAACGGGCGAAGATCGTCGGTTATGAGCCCAGCCGCGCGAGATGGGGTACGTGACGCGTTACTGGCTGCCGCTCGTGCGGAGTTGGTCGACCACGGCACCGCGGCGGTCAGTCTGCGCGCGGTGGCGCGCCGGGCCGGGGTATCCCACGCCGCCCCCAAGTACCACTTCCACGATCGCGCGGGCCTGTTGACGGCCATCGCGACCGAAGGGTTTCTGGCGCTGTCCCGCACTTTGAGCCGTGCGGTCGAGTCCGACATGCGCCGGCAGCTCGCAGCCCTCGGTGCGGCCTACGTCGACTTCGGACTGGCTAACCCTGCGCTGTTCGAGTTGATGTTCGCGCCCGACCACCTGCACGTTGCTGACTCGGAACTCATTGCCGCACAACAGCAAGCGATCGGACAGTTGGCATCGACGGTGCGGCGTTTGACCGGCGCGTCAACTGAAACACCGGCGCTGGCGCTGATCAGCTGGGCGCTGGTGCACGGGCTGGTGACGCTGACTCGGCACGGGGCGCTGCAAGCAGCTGCCGGCGCGGTCGACAGCACTGCGCTGGCCTACCGTCTCATTGAGGGCTTCGCCGAGCACGTCGATAACAGCCCAGGAGGTCACCATGACTGAAGAGACGCTGAAGCCGCTCAGCGGCAAACGCGCACTGATCACCGGTGGCGGTCGGGGCATCGGTGCCGCCATTGCGCGCGCGCTGTCCGCACGAGGCGCAGCGGTGGCCATCAACTACGCAAACAACGCGTCATCAGCTGACGCGCTCGTCGAAGAACTGACCGCACAGGGCGGGCACGCGATCGCCTTGAAGGCCGACGTCGGCGACCCCGCACAGGTCGAAGAGTTGGTGTCCCAGTCCGTAACCCGGCTCGGCGGACTCGACATCTTGGCCAGCAACGCCGGTGTTGAGCACTTCGGAGCCCTGGAGTCGATCACACCTGACGACTTCAACCGCGTCTTCAGCATCAACGTCGCAGGACAGCTCTTCGTCACCCAGGCGGCTGCGGCTGCCATGACCGAGGGCGGACGCATCCTGCTGACCTCGTCGATCAGTGCCCGCATCGGCGTCTACCAGCACACCCTGTACGCGGCCAGCAAAGCGGCGGTGTCGGCGATGGTGCTCAACCTCGCCCCGGAGCTCGCCGAGCGCAATATCGCCATCAACGCCATCGCGCCAGGAGGCACGGCCACCGACATGGCCCACGAAGTCGGGGCGCGTTACACCCCGCCCTCGCTGCGCGATGTCCCCGCCGAGGCCGTCGTGAAGTCGATGAACGCGATTGGCCGTCTCGCAGAACCCGCCGAAATCGCCGCTATCGCAGCGTTTCTGCTGTCGCCCGACGCTTCGTACCTCACCGGCGCAACCGTGGACGCTTCCGGCGGGTGGATGTAGTAGCCGCCGGGCGACACCGGCCGGCTAGGGATTCGGCAGCCCGAGGACGAGGTGCGGTGATGGTTTCAGGGCGTGCCACCGTATATCCGCGTGTAGTTCACGAGTTTTGACAACGCCGTGACAATCACGATCGTGGGCGTCGCCCCTCGTGCCCGCACTATCCGGGGTCGCAAACGAAGGTTCATGGTTGTGTGTGCCGAGCCACAGGTCGGTGATTCGTGGGCTTATCGTGTCCGGCAGGTCGATGATGTGGCCGAAGTTTCCCAGCGTCCGATTCACGTTGGAATATCGTCATTGCGTGAGGCGTCGAACGGTGCTAACGCTGCCAGTGCTGCTGGCGGCAGGCCCTACGCTGACCCAGGTAACCCGCGCCGCCGCAGAGCAAAGCCGATGGTCGCCTGATCGGGCCAACCGCTGGTATCAGGCGCAAGGTTGGCCCGTGGGCGCCAACTACATCACCTCCAACGCCATCAATCCACTCGAGATGTTTCAGGCCGACACTTTCGACCCCCGGCGCATCGATACCGAGCTCGGCTGGGCCCAGTTATACGGGCTAAACACTGTGCGGGTCTTCCTCCACGATCAGCTCTGGGCCCAAGACCGTCGAGGCTTCCAAAGCCGTCTCGCGCAGTTCGTCGGCATTGCGGCCCGCCACCGCATCAAACCAATCTTCGTCTTCTTCGACTCGTGTTGGGATCCGTTCCCCAAACCGGGACGGCAGCGGGCCCCGAAGCCCGGGGTCCACAACTCCGGTTGGGTGCAAAGCCCAGGCGCTGAACACCTCGATGACCTCGACTACCGTCGCACTCTGCTCGACTATGTCATGGGCGTGCTGAACCAATTCCGCACGGATGATCGCGTTTTGGGTTGGGACATCTGGAATGAGCCCGACAATCCCGCCCGGGTGTATCGCAAGGTGGAGAGGAAAGACAAGCTGGACCGCGTCGCCGACCTGCTCTCGCTGGCGTTCGGGTGGGCACGCTCTGTTGATCCGAGTCAACCGTTAACCAGTGGCGTGTGGGACGGGGAGTGGGGAGATCGCCAGCGGCGCAGCGAAATCGCGAACATCCAATTGGATAACTCCGACGTGGTCACCTTCCACTGCTATGACGAACCGGCAGGCTTCGAGGCCCGGATCGCCGAACTGTCCTCATTGGGGAGGCCGATCCTCTGCACCGAGTACCTGGCTCGGACGCTGGGCAGTACCGTTGACGGGGTCCTGCCAGCTGCTAAGCGGCACAAGGTTGGTGCGATCAATTGGGGTTTGGTCGCGGGTAAGACCCAGACCTACTTTCCATGGGACTCCTGGGATCACCCGTACACGACAGCTCCGAAGCTCTGGTTTCAAGACCTGGTCCATCCCGATGGACAGCCCCACCGGGACACCGAAATTCAAACGATTAGCAAGCTGAGCAAGCTCTGATCTCACCGCGATGACCGCTCGATACTGCTGTTCAGCCCGACTTAACTCCCTCGTCTAGCGAGTGTCGAGGATCAGCCGAGGTTCCACAGGCTGAAGTGGGCCGGGGGGCTCGAACCCGCGACCAACGGTTTCCCAAATGGCCCGTCTTGCCATATCGCATTAAAGCCTAATGTCTCTGCGCGACAACACATTGCCGGTCTCAACCAACCGGCCATAGCCGGACAAATCTGGTCATTGCTCGGTCGGAGCCAGCCCTACCCACCGTGAGGCGACCACCTGCCACGGCGCACGAGGCCCCGTCATGCGCGCTCGGCCGTCATGTCCATCTCGATCCAGCCCTGGCACGGGCCGCTCAAGATGTCGGTGTGCATGACGCCGGCAAGTGTTCCGTTGGCTTGGGGCGTGTAGCGCACATTGGATCGGGCCGGACTCCATTGGATCGTGGTGTCTGGCATCATGCAGTCCCACTGAAAATCGCTGACTTGCGTCCAGGACGACCCGTCCCATGTGAATTGCACCGGTTGCGGAACCGTCGGATTGCTCGGCGGAGGGCCGCTGACGATCGTGGCGACGCATTTTCCGCTCGTACAGCTTGATCGGAATCCGTAGGTCTCGGTGTGCTGGCCCTCAGGGTCACCCACCGCCATGCTGGTCCCGGACTTTGGACCAACCATGAACGTGATCACGTACTCGCCGTTCCAGGACGGAGTATCGGCGAAGACAGCTGGGGGAAGCGACACGGCGATCGTGAGCGGCGCGGCGCACAAACCGACGAGACTCCTCAGACGATCCGGGGCCATAGGTTTCTCCTCTCGGCCCGAACGGCTTTGAAAACTAGGGTGCGCCGCGACAACCTTGATGTATACCCATCTATACGTTCTGCGCGCGACGCCATCGACAAGGTGGCCGGGCAGGTCGGACTGTAAGTAAATCCGGGTTGACGCACTCATTGGTGCACACACCCCCCTGGGGTATCGGTCGCGGACCGATACCGCCGCGGCGAGATCGCCGGCCTCCGGTGGTCCGACGTTGATTTCACCGCAGGCACGCTGACAATCAGCCGAAACCGACTGCGATTCGGCGATCAGATCGTCGAGGGCACCGTGAAGTCACGGGCCAGCGCCAGGGTGCTGCCGCTACCCCCCAACCTTGTCTCGACCCTCAAAGCCGCAAAGGTGTGCCAGGCCGCCGACCGACTCGCCCTCGGCGCCGCCTATGACGCCAGCGGGTACGTGATCGTCGACGAGGCAGGCCGGCCCCTCAGTCCTCACGCCTTGACGTCGCGGTGGTCTCGCAAGCTGACCGCCGCCGACGTGTCTCCGGTGTGACTTCACGATGCCCGCCACACATGCGCGACGCTGATGCATCTGGAGGGAGTGCCGATCGCCTGCGCACGCTTCGGCGTGGCTTGTGACAATCTGTGACAATTTCGCATTTGGAGGAGTCGGCCTAACAGCGGCATAACCCCTCTGACCTCGGTGGCAGGTCCAGGATTCGAACCTGGGTAGGCGTAAGCCGACGGATTTACAGTCCGCTCCCATTGGCCGCTCGGGCAACCTGCCGTGGGTAATACGCCTAGCAGAGTACAACGAGCGGGTAGACAGAACACAAACGGCCATCATCGATGAGAAGGGGCGAAAGCATGGCGGATTCCTCGTTCGACGTCGTTAGCAAGGTGGATCGGCAGGAGGTCGACAACGCGCTCAATCAGGCCGCAAAGGAATTGGCCACCCGCTTCGACTTCCGCGGTACCGACACCACGATCGCCTGGAAGGGTGAGGAGAACATCGAGCTGACCTCGTCGACCGAAGAGCGTGCCAAAGCCGCGGTGGACGTTTTCAAAGAGAAGCTGATCCGTCGCGACATCTCGATGAAGGCTTTCGATGCCGGCGACCCGCAACCGTCCGGCAAGACCTACAAGGTCAGCGGCACTATCAAGCAGGGCATCAGCAGTGAGAACGCCAAGAAGATCACCAAGCTGATCCGCGACGAGGGACCCAAGAACGTCAAAAGCCAGATCCAGGGCGACGAAGTGCGCGTCAGCAGCAAGAAACGCGACGATTTGCAGGCTGTCATCGCGATGCTCAAGGATGCCGACCTCGACGTGGCTCTGCAGTTCGTCAATTATCGCTAGCAGCGGTGAAGCGAGGCTTGAGGTGACAGTGACTCCCCACGCGGAATACTTCGACGTCGTCATCATCGGCGCCGGTATCTCCGGGCTCGGCGCGGCCTACCGCATCGCCCAACGCAACCCCGGCCTGACGTACACCATCTTGGAGCGGCGGACGCAGATCGGCGGCACCTGGGACTTGTTCCGCTATCCCGGCGTGCGTTCCGACAGCAGCATCTACACCTTGTCCTTCCCGTACGAGCCGTGGACCCGCGAGGAGGGGGTGGCCGACGGCGCGCACATCCGCGAATACCTGGCACACACCGCTGGCAAATACGGCATCGACCGTCACATCCGGTTCAACAGTCACGTCCAGTCGGCCGATTGGGACTCGCGTACCGACACCTGGACGTTGACCACCCAACGGGACGGTGCGCCAAAGACCTACCGGGCGCGGTTCGTATTCTTCGGGTCCGGCTACTACAACTACGACGAGGGCTACCTGCCCGACTTCCCCGGCGCCGAGCAGTTCGGTGGGGTCGTCGTGCATCCGCAGCACTGGCCGGAGCACCTGGACTACTTCGGCAGGAAAGTGGTAGTAATCGGCAGCGGGGCGACCGCGGTCTCACTGATCCCGGCTTTGACGGAGAAAGCCGCCGAAGTCACCATGCTGCAGCGCTCGCCGACCTACCTGATGGCAGCGTCGAAATACGGCACGTTCGCGGCTGTCTCCCGAAAGCTGCTGCCGCGCAGCGTCGCTCACTTATCGATCCGAGCGCACAGCGCCCTCACCGAAGCGGTGTTCTGGTTCTTGGCGCGCAAGCTGCCGGAGTTCGTCAGATGGCTGATCCGCACCCGGGCGGTCGGCAGCCTGCCCGCCGATTACGACGTCGACACCCACTTCAAGCCGCGCTACAAGCCGTGGGACCAGCGGATGTGTCTGATTCCCGACGCCGACCTCTATGTCGCGATCAGCGCGGGCCGCGCGGAAGTGGTGACCGATCACATCGACCACTTCGACGCCACCGGCATCGCGCTGCAATCCGGCAAGCACCTCGACGCCGACATCGTCGTCGCCGCCACCGGCCTGCAATTGCAGGCGCTCGGCGGTGTCTCACTGTCCATCGACGGGGCCGAGATCAAGCCGCAGGACCGTTTCGTCTATAAGGCGCACATGCTCGAAGACGTGCCCAACCTGTTCTGGTGCGTCGGATACACCAATGCATCCTGGACGCTGCGCGCCGACATGACCGCGCGGGCGGCCGCCAAGCTGCTGGCGCACATGCGCGCCCGCGGGTACACGCACGCGTACCCGCATCGCGGCGACGAGCCGATGCTCGAGAAGCCGGCCTGGGACATTCAGGCAGGTTATGTGCTGCGCAACCTGCACGCGCTGCCCAAGAGCGGCACGCGGCGGCCCTGGAACGTTCGGCAGAACTACTTCGCCGACGCGATCGACCACCGCTTCGACCGGATCGAGGAGGCGATGGTGTTCGGTGCAATCGCCGATGAACACTCCTCGGCAGCAATAGGCTGACGTCATGGCTGCTATGCGCGAACCGAACGTCGTCGTATTGGGTGGTGGATCCTGGGGCACCACCGTCGCGTCCATCTGCGCCCGCCGCACCCCGACACTGCAGTGGGTGCGCTCCAAGGAAACCGCCGAGGACATCAACGAAAACAACCGCAATTCCCGTTACCTCGGCGACGAGGTCGAGCTCAGCGAGAACCTGCGCGCCACCACCGACTTCGCCGAGGCCGCCCATGCTGCCGACGTCGTCGTCATGGGTGTGCCGTCGCACGGCTTTCGCGAGGTCCTCACCGAGCTGGCCGCCGAGCTGCGGCCCTGGGTTCCGGTGGTGTCGCTGGTCAAGGGTCTGGAGCAGGGCACCAACATGCGCATGTCGCAGATCGTCGACGAAGTGCTGCCCGGCCATCCGGCCGGGGTCCTGGCCGGCCCGAACATCGCCCGGGAAGTGGCCGAAGGCTACGCTGCCGCGGCGGTGCTGGCGATGCCCGACCAGCACCTGGCCGCCCAGCTCGCGCAGTTGTTCCGCACCAAGCGCTTTCGCGTCTACACCATCGACGACGTGCTCGGCGCCGAGATGGCCGGTGCGCTGAAGAACGTCTACGCGATCGCGGTCGGCATGGGCTACTCAATCGGTATCGGAGAGAACACCCGTGCGCTGATAATCGCCCGCTCGGTGCGGGAGATGTCAAAGCTCGGTGAGGCAATGGGCGGGCAGCGCGACACATTCGCCGGACTGGCCGGCATGGGCGACCTGATCGTCACCTGCACCAGCCAGCGCAGTCGCAACCGGCACGTGGGCGAGCAGCTCGGCGCGGGCAAGCCGATCGACGAAGTGATCGCATCGATGAACCAAGTCGCCGAGGGCGTCAAAGCCGCCAGTGTCATCATGGAGTTCGCCGACAAGTACGGGCTCAACATGCCGATCGCCCGCGAGGTCGACGGCGTAATCAATCACGGCTCTACCGTCGAGGACGCATACCGCGGGTTGGCGGCCGAGACACCCGGCCACGAGGTGCACGGCTCCGGCTTCTAGGCGTCCGCCACTGTCACATCGGTAACGGCTGGGAACCACCATTCGCCGGTGCCGGGTGACCATTCGACCCGATAGGTATAGCGATTCACGCCTGCGGTGATATCACATACGAGATCGCACCGCAGACAGCACTATTCACTCGCCGAAGGTCGCAGTGAGGCTGCTGTGACAGGCGTTAGGAGCCGCGGGCCATCGACTCGAGTCGGCGGATCCGGTCGGCGATCGGTGGGTGCGTGGAAAACAGCGAGCCGATCCGCTCGCCCGCCCGGAACGGGCTGGCGATCATCAAATGCGCCTGGCTGGCCAGTTGCGGTTCCGGCGGCAGCGGTGCGGCCTGCACGCCACTGGAAATCTTGCGTAGTGCCGACGCCAACGCCAGCGGGTCACCGGTCAGCATCGCGCCGGATTCGTCGGCCTGGTACTCCCGGGACCGCGACACCGCCAACCGCACCACCGTTGCCGCGATCGGCCCCAGCATCGCGATCAGCATCAGCGCGAACGGATTCTCCTCGTCCCGGTTGTTGCTAAAAATTCCCGCGAACATCGCCACTTGGGCCAGCGCGGTGATGATCGACGCCAGCGCACCGGCGATGCAGGAGATCAAGATGTCACGGTTGTAGACGTGCGACAGCTCGTGGCCCAGCACCGCACGCAGCTCGCGCTCGTCGAGGATGCGAAGAATGCCCCTGGTGCAGCACACCGCGGCGTTGCGCGGGTTGCGGCCGGTGGCAAACGCGTTGGGCGCCGCGGTGTCGCTGACGTAGAGCCTCGGCATCGGCTGGTGAGCGCTGGTGGCCAACTCGCGCACGATCCGGTACATCGCCGGTTCCTGTACCTCTGACACCGGTTGCGCGTGCATGGCGCGCAGCGCCATCTTGTCGCTGTTGAAATAGGTGTAGACGTTGACGCCGATGGCAAACAGCACCGCCAAGAACAACGCGGTCTTGCCGAACAACCCTCCGACGAACACGATCAGCGTCGACATGCCGACCAAGAGCGCAAATGTCTTGAACCGATTGGCATGCGGATGCCAGGTCATCGAAGTCCTCCTCGCGAATGCTCGGGCAGCTCGTCAAGCCCGGTCTGCAGGATCAACGCCTGAGATGATCCGCCTGGTTCCCCTATCCATGCCGGGTCACGGTGTAGTCGAGCAGCGAGGCCAGCGCGTGACGACCGGGCAGGTCGGGCAACTGCGCCAGTTCCGCACGGGCCAGCGCGGCATACCGGGCCACGGTGTCTTTTGCCTTGGACATGCCCACCGATGCCCGCAGCAGGGCCAGCGCCTCCGCCACCACCGCGTCGTCGTGGATGGGACCGCCCAGCAGTCTCCGCAGCCGGTCGGCGTCCGGCCCGGTTTCTTGCAAAGCCAACAGCACCGGCAGGGTCTGCACGCCTTCGCGCAGATCGGTTCCGGGCACCTTGCCCGACTCGTCCGGTTCGCTGTCGATGTCGATGATGTCGTCAGATATCTGAAACGCGGTGCCCACGATGCCACCGAGCCGGCCCAGCCGCTCCACCTGCTGCTCGTCCGCACCGGAGAACGTCGCACCGAAACGGCCCGCCGCGGCGATAAGGCAGGCGGTCTTCTCGTGCACCACTTTTAGGTAGTGCTCGATCGAGTCCGCGTCCTCGGCGGCGCCGTGGGTTTCTCGCATCTGCCCGGTCACCAGTTGAGCGAACGTCTCGGCGATCAACCGCACGGCGTCCGGTCCCAGTTGCGAAACCAGCCGCGAGGCCGTCGCGAACAGGTAATCGCCGGCCAGGATCGCGATGCTGTTGCCCCAACGCAAATTGGCGCTGGGCGCGCCGCGACGCACCTGAGCCTCGTCCATCACGTCGTCGTGGTACAGCGTCGCCAAGTGCACTAATTCGATGACGGCTCCGGCAATTGTCACCTCGCGAGCGTTCGGTTCAGGACCGAGGTGCGCCGAGAGCACCGTGAACAACGGCCGGAACCGCTTACCACCCGCCTGGAACAGATGCAGCACCGCTTCGGTGAGCAGGTCATCGCTGCCGCGAAGTTCGGTTTCCATCAGCTGCTCGATCCGGCCGACGCCGTCGCGGACACTCGCGGCGAAAAGGGCGTCGCCGAAGTCGACGCCCGCCACCACACTCGCTGGAGTCCCCACTCGACCAACATACTGGGCAGTGTGCACAGCAGAGCCGATGTGGTGGTGGTGGGCGCCGGGCCCGCCGGATCAGCGGCGGCTGCCTGGGCCGCCCGGGCCGGAAGTGATGTGCTGGTCATCGATTCGGCGAGCTTTCCGCGCGACAAATCCTGCGGCGACGGCCTGACGCCGCGCGCGGTTGCCGAGCTCGAACGGTTGGGTCTGGGCGACTGGCTGAATACCCATATCCGGCACCGTGGCTTGCGATTGAGCGGGTTCGGCGGCGACATGCAGGTCGACTGGCCCGGCCCGTCGTTCCCGTCAACTGGCAGCGCGGTGCCGCGCCTGACCCTCGACGACCGGATTCGCAAAGTGGCGGAAGACGCCGGCGCGCGAATGCTTCTCGGCACCAAAGCGGCAGCCACGCATCATGATTCAGCGGGGCGAGTGACGTCGGTGCTGCTGACCGACGGGTCCGAGGTGAGCTGCCGCGTGCTAGTCGTCGCCGACGGGGCGCGAGCGTCTCTGAGCCGCAAGCTGGGCCGGCGGTGGCATCAGGAGACAGTCTTCGGGGTGGCGGTTCGCGGGTACCTGGCGTCGCCGCGCGGCAACGAGCCGTGGCTGACGACACATCTGGAACTGCGCTCACCCGACGGTGTGGTGCTGCCCGGCTATGGCTGGATTTTTCCGCTGGGCAACGGCGAAGTGAACATCGGGGTGGGCGCCTTGTCGACTGCCAAGCGACCTGCTGACCTGGCGCTTAGGCCGTTGATGTCGTTCTACACCGATCTGCGGCGCGACGAGTGGAGCTTCGATGGGCAGCCGCGGGCGGTGTCTTCGGCGCTGCTGCCGATGGCCGGGGCGGTCTCCGGGGTGGCCGGGCCCAACTGGGTGCTGGTCGGCGACGCTGCGGCCTGCGTGAACCCGCTCAACGGCGAAGGCATCGACTACGGCCTGGAGACCGGGCGCCTCGCCGCCGAACTGCTGACGACCGGGGACTTGCCCGACCTTTCGCAGGCGTGGCCACGCCTCCTGCAGCGCCACTACGGAGTCGGGTTCTCCATCGCAAGACGGCTCGCGCTGTTGCTGACCTTTCCCCGGTTTTTGCCGGCCACCGGGCCGATCGCGATGCGCTCGACCGCGCTGATGAGTGTCGCCGTACGGGTGATGGGCAACCTGGTCACCGACGACGACGTCGACATGGTGGCGCGGGTGTGGCGCGGCACCGGACGGGCCTCGAGGCTGCTGGACCGTCGAAAGCCGTTCAGCTGACTATGTTGTCGTGCGGCTTGTACGCCGCATGCAGCGCCACGATGCCGCCGGTGAGGTTCCGCCACCGCACCGCCGCCCAGCCGGTGCCCGCGATCTTCCGCGCCAGTGTCGGCTGGTCGGGCCAGGCCCGAATCGACTCCGCCAGGTAGACGTAGGCCTCGGGATTGCTCGAGACCGTGCGCGCTACCCGCGGCAGCGCCTGCATCAGATACTCCTTGTAGACGTTGGCGAACAGCGCGTTGGTCGGTGTGGAGAATTCACACACCACCAACCGCCCCCCCGGCCGGGTCACCCGGACCATCTCCCGTAGCCCAGCTTCCGGGTCGGCGACGTTGCGCAATCCGAAACTGATGGTGACCGCGTCGAAAACCTCGTCGCCGAACGGCAGCCGGGTGGCGTCACCGGCAACCTTGGGCAGCATCCGCGAAGCACCCGCGGCCAGCATCCCCACCGAGAAATCGGCCGCTACGCACCAGGCCCGAGATTTGGCGAGTTCCGCCGTCGAGACCGCCGTCCCCGCCGCCAGGTCGAGCACCTTCTCACCCGGCTCAGGCCGCAGCGCCGAGCGGGTGGCCCGCCGCCAATACCGGTCGCGGCCCAGCGACAGCACCGTATTGGTTATGTCATACCGGCGGGCGACGCCGTCGAACATCGACGCTACGTCGCGGGGATCCTTTCCCAGGGTCGCGCGGCTCACCGCGCCGACGCTACCGCCCGCAATCAGGCTGCGGCGACCCGCCGCCTCCCTTGCACCGCGTCGTAATGTTCGAGCAGCCGGTCGCAGATGACCGGCCAGCTGCGCTCCAGCACGCTGCGCCGCGCGGCCGGCGAATACCTAGGGCGTTGGTCGATCAGATGCGCCACCGCATCCGGTAGTCGGCGCTCGAAGCCTTTTACCGGCAGCAGCAGCCCGGTGCGCCACGACGTGATCAGATCGCGCGGCCCGCCGGCGTCGGGGGCGATGACCGGCAGCCCTGACGCCAGAGCTTCCTGCACGGCCTGACAAAACGTTTCGTGTTCACCGGTATGCACGAACACATCCATGCTCGCATACGCCGCAGATAGCTCAGCGCCGTACAGCGCACCGGTGAAAACCGCTGTCGGCAATGCGCTTTGCAGCTTGGCGCGGTCAATGCCGTCACCGACGATGACCAGTTGCACCGCGCTGTTGTGCGCCATCGCTGCCAACCGCTTCACCTGCTTCTCCGGGGCAAGCCGGCCAACGAAGCCGACGATCGGCTTGCCGTCCGGCGACCACTGCCGCCGAAGCAGCTCGTCACGCGCCGACGGTGCGAAGCCCATGACGTCGACACCACGCGGCCAGTGGTGGACCCGCGGGACGTGATGCGCAGCCAGATTTTCCATCGCCGACGACGACGGCGCCAACGTCCGGTCGGCGAAGTTGTGCAGATGGCGCGTCCAAGCCCACGCGGCACGCGAGGTGATCCCGATGCCGTAGCACGCGGCGAATCCCGCCACGTCGGTCTGGAACACCGCGACCGATGGCACCCCGAGACGGCGGGCGGCCAGCACCCCGCCGTAGCCGAGCAGCGCCGGCGATGCCAGGTGCACCACGTCGGGACGAAATCCCCGCAGCACCCGCAGCATCTCGGGTTTGGGCACGCCCAGCGGCAGGGACGTCACCTTCGGGAACATCCGCGACGGTGCCCGGTGCACCCGGATGCCGTCGTAGACCCGATCGGCCCGCGGCTCGCCCGGCGGTGTGTCCGGTGCGATCACCAACGCTTCGTGGCCGGTGCGGCGCAGATGCTCGAGCACCCGTACCACGGAGTTGCTGACGCCGTTGACATGCGGGAGAAACGACTCCGCGACAATCGCAACGCGCACACCACTACGGTGTCAGCGCAGTTTGTCGTCAAGGTTGCCATCGGGCATACGTCGCCTGAAATCTGCCGTTCGCAGTCGTTTCTCCAGCACCGCGATCCCGAGCAGCAGTGCACCGCCCATCAGCCAACCCAGCACGGCGATCGACCCCGCCGGGATGATCGCCAGTTCGGCGTTGCGGTTCTGCACCCGCACCAGGTTGGGGTTGTTCTTGTCGTATTCGACGTAAATCCGCATGCCGGCTGACAGTTCCGACGGGTACAGCACGCCGAGTTCAGGCCGATAGGTGACGCGGTCGGGCGTGACGAACTCGATGGTCGAGCGCCTCGGCCCCGCGCTCAGCACCTCGGCCGGGGCCACGCCCATATTGCGCTGAATAGCCAGGTCGTCACGCCACGCGCCGGCCACCAGCAGCACCGATTGCAGTGTCACCAGGACTATCAAAAGCAGAATGGCAATCCGGATCCAACGCAGGATGCGCCGCGACCGGTTGTCGGGTAAATCCCCGTTGCTGCCGTGGATCAGCAGCCGCCACACCGCTTTGACGGTTACCGGTGACTTCCCGGCACCCGTCGGTGCCTCAGAGCGCGGCTTTGATGGCGGCATGCAACTGGCGCAGTGAGGACCGATCGGCTTTGACTTCCAGGACCCGCATGCCGGTCGTGGGCTCGTCGAGGGCCGCGCCTAGGTCGTCAAGCTCGATTTGTCGGCTGTCGACGTGATACGCCCGGCACAACGCGCCCACATCGACGTCGTGCGGGGTGCCGAAGACGCGAGACGACACGTCGGAGAACCGCGGATCGCCCTGCTCGAGCAGTTCGAAGATCCCGCCGCCGTTGTCGTTGGACACCACGATCGTCAGGTGTTGTGGTGTCGGCTCAGTCGGCCCGATCAGCAGGCCGGAGCTGTCGTGGACGAAGGTCAGGTCACCGAGCAGCGCGATGGTGCGTGCGGACGCACCGCTTGCGGCCACCCGCTCGTGCGCGAGCGCCGCCCCAATCGAGGTGGAGACGGTGCCGTCGATGCCGGCGACGCCGCGGTTGGACCGCACTGGGATTCCGCGCGGGTTGAGGCCGACCAGCGCCGCGTCGCGCACCGGGTTCGACGCACCGAGCACGAGCTGGTCACCCGGGCGCAGGGCGTCCGCCACGGCAGCGGCCACGTGCAGACCGGTGGTCAGCGAGTGTTCCTGCAACTGACCATGCACTGCCTCGACGGCCTGCCGGTTCGCCTGAACACATCGCTGCATCCACGACGGGTTCGGGGTGCCGGTCAGCACCGCACGGGTGCCGGTGGCCTGCGAGTTGCCGGAAACATCAGGCCAGCGGGGCCCGGTGGTCAACGCATAGACCGGCACAGATGGGTCGGCCAGCAGCGCCGAAACCGGACGGTGCAAGGTGGGGCGGCCCAACATGATGACCTGCTGCGGGCGCAGCAACCGGAGGGCCAGTGGATGCAGCGGGTTGGCCGCCGCAGGCGCGGTGGGCTCAGCGACGGTCGGCAGTTCCGCCAGGTTCGGGTGCACGCCGGCGCCGTGGCCGGCGATGACGACGGTGTCGGCGGTCAAGTCGACGTCCAGCGGCTGATCGAAGGTGACCGGCGGAGTGAAGGTCCAGGGCTTCCCGCCGGCGCGGCCGGCCGGCGCCGCAACTTTCCTGCTGCGCAGATCGGGCACCAGCGGTTCGCGCAGCGGGATGTCGAAATGGACCGGACCCGCGTTGGCGGTCCGCGATCCGGTGGCCGCCGCCAGGACGCGACAGGTGGCCGACCGCCAGGTCGCGTTGAAAGAGTCCATCTGTTCAGACGCCTCTTCGGCCAGCCCCAGGCTGATGGTGGCGCGGACCTGGGTGCCGAAGTAGCCGAGTTGCTCCATAGTCTGGTTGGCACCGGTGCCGAGCAGTTCGTAGGGCCGGTTGGCCGACAGCAGGATCAGCGGCACCCGCGCGTAGTTGGCCTCCACAACCGCCGGACCCAGATTGGCCACCGCGGTGCCCGACGTCATCGCGACGCACACCGGCGCGCCGGCGCCCAGCGCCAACCCGATGGCCAGGAACCCAGCGGTGCGCTCGTCGATGCGGACATGCAGCCGGATCCGACCGGCCCGGTCGGCGTCATCCAACGCGAACGCCAGCGGCGCGTTACGCGAGCCCGGGCACAACACCACGTCGCGCACACCGCCGCGGACAAGTTCGTCGACGACGACGCGGGCCTGAGTCGTCGAAGGGTTCACCGTTCCAGGTTACGCGGGCGAAATGTCGGCCGATGGCCTGTGGAGGACGCTCTTGCGCTGCTCAGACGGCCGCACCGACCAAAAATTGCAGCGCCGCGGTGTTGACGGCCTGCGGCCGCTCCAGGAAGCCGAGATGCCCGGCGTCGGCTACTTCCAGGTAGCGGCCGCCGGGGACTGCGTCGGCGACTTCGCGGCCCAAATGCGGCGGCGTCACCACGTCATCCCGGAAACCGATCACCAACACCGGGGCGGTGATGGCGCGGTAGGCGGCCAGTCGGCTGCTGGTCGGCGCTACGCCGAGCTGGCAGCGCAGTCCGGGTGTGGAGTTGTGCGGCCACATGGTGAACATCGCGATCCAGTCACCGGCGGCCACATCGTCGTTCAAAGTCTTGGGTGAGAAGCTCTCCAGCATCCGGACTTTCGCGCCGTAAGCGGTCGGCAGCTCGACGTCCGACGCGGCGGCCTCAAGGTCGGCGCTGCGAAAGAAGTCCCGACTGCGGTCCAGCCGACCACGGGTGGCCATCAGCACGGCTTTGCTGACCAGGTCGGGCCGGGCCAGCATGAGTTCCTGCGCGATGAACGCGCCCATCGACACTCCGACGACGCGCGCCGGGGCCGCGCCCAGGCTTTCGATCAGCTCCGCGGTGTCGGCGACCATCGTCTGGGTGGTGAATCCGTCGGCGTTCTCAGTGGCGCCGATACCCCGGTTGTCGAAGGTGATGACGCGGTAGCCGGCCGCCAGAAACGCCGGCACCTGATGCAGATGCCAGCCGCGTCCCGCACCACCCCAGCCGGCGATGAACACCACCGGCTCTCCGGTCCCGCTGTCGGTGTAGGCCAAGTTGGTCACGCGGTCGAACCTACGCGACGGCCGAGGCCGCACCCGACACAGCCGACGCAGACCAGATGCCGCGTCAGCTCAACATCGGGTAGCAGTCCCGCAGCCGGTCGATCCACCACTGCCGGCGTTGCGGCGCTGCCGCCAGCGCCTGCAGGCGCGCCGGATCAGGCGTCCCAGACGTGACCGGCAGGGCGCCGTCGACCGGCACCATCGGCTCGGCGACGTCTTCGACGAACAGCCTGCCGGTGCCCAGCCCGCAGGCATGGTTCAGCCGTGGCAGGGCCGCGGCGGCACGAAGCCCCTGCGCGATGCCGACAGCCGAATCGAGTGCGCTGGAGACCACGACCGGGATGTCGATTCGGTCAGCGATGTGCAGTAACGCCGAAACGCCGCCTAGTGGCGCGACTTTGAGCACGGCGATGTCCGCGGCGTGCGCCCGCACCACGTGCAGGGGGTCGCCGGCCTTGCGGATGCTCTCGTCGGCGGCCACCGGCACGTCGATGCGCCGCCGCAGTTCAGCCAGTTCGCCGACGCTGGCGCAGGGCTGTTCGAGGTATTCCAGCGGACCGTCAGCGGTCAGCGCGGCGGCCGCCTCGGCGGCCTGCTCGACGCTCCAGCCGCCGTTGGCGTCGACTCGTACCGCCGGCATCTGTTCGCGTACGGCATTGACGCGCGCGACGTCGTCGGCGAGCTGTTGGCCCGGCTCGGCGACCTTCACTTTGGCGGTGCGGGCGCCGGGAAACCGGGCCAGCACCTCGGGCACCTGCGCCGCGGCGACGGCGGGCACAGTGGCGTTGATCGGGATGCGGTCGCGTCGCATCGGCGGCGGTTCCCGGTAAGCCGCCTCGATCGCCGACGCCAGCCATGTCGACGCTTCGAGCGGCAGGTATTCAACGAACGCGCCGAACTCGCCCCAACCGGCCGGTCCCTCGATCAGCGCCACTTCACGGGTGGTGATGCCCCGGAAGCGCACCCGCATCGGCAGCGCCACGACATGCAGCCGGTCCAGCAGCTCACTCAGGCGGGGCGGCGCCGGTCTCATCGCGGGTCAACCCGGCGGCCGGCGACAAACGTTGCACGCACCCAGAGGTCGAGGACCTCGGCGGTGGGCTGCGCGTCATTGATGGTGAGCACAGCCCCGGTAACGACGAAATCAACAACGGCCACGGACGAGAATCCTAATGATCGCGACCGTCGCCCCAGGGAATTGCAACACGTTCTAGTCTTGCCGTCATGAGTGACGAGTTGCTGCGCACCCCCACCCACAACGGCCACCTGCTGGTCGGCGCGCTCAAGCGCCACAAGGACAAGCCGGTGCTGTTCCTCGGCGACACCACCTTGACCGGCGGGCAGTTGGCCGACAAGATCAGCCAGTACATCCAGGCGTTCGAGGCGTTGGGCGCCGGGACCGGCGCAGCTGTCGGTCTGCTGTCTCTGAACCGGCCGGAAGTGCTGATGATCATCGGCGCCGGCCAGAGCCAGGGCTACCGTCGCACCGCCCTGCACCCGCTCGGCTCGCTCGACGACCACAGCTATGTGCTCTCCGATGCCGGCATCAGCTCGCTGATCATCGATCCGAACCCGATGTTCGTCGAGCGGGCGCTGGGCCTGCTGGACCGGGTCGATTCCCTCAAGCAGATCCTGACTATCGGCCCGGTACCGGAGCAGCTCGCCCATCTCGCGCGAGACCTCTCGGCCGAAGCCGACAAGTATGCGCCGCGACCTTTGCTGGCCGCCGACCTACCGCCGGACCAAGTGATCGGTCTGACCTATACCGGTGGCACCACCGGAAAACCCAAAGGCGTGATGGGCACCGCGCAATCGATCAACACGATGACGTCGATTCAGTTGGCGGAGTGGGAGTGGCCGGAGCACCCTCGCTTCCTGATGTGCACACCGCTTTCACATGCCGGTGCAGCGTTCTTCACGCCGACGGTGATCAAAGGCGGCGAAATGGTGGTGCTGGGCAAATTCGACCCGGCCGAGGTGCTGAGAATTATTGAGCAGCAACGCATTTCGGCGACCATGCTGGTGCCGTCGATGCTGTACGCACTGATGGACCACCCGGATTCGCACACCCGGGACCTGTCGTCGCTGGAAACGGTGTACTACGGCGCCTCGGCGATCAACCCGGTGCGCCTGGCCGAGGCGATCCGGCGGTTCGGCCCGATCTTCGCCCAGTACTACGGGCAGTCCGAAGCGCCGATGGTGATCACCTACCTGGCCAAGACTGATCACGACGAAAAGCGGCTGACGTCGTGCGGGCGGCCGACGCTGTTCGCCCGGACCGCTCTGCTGGGCGAGGACGGCAAGGCGGTGCCGCCGGGGGAGGCGGGCGAAATTTGTGTCAGCGGACCGCTGCTGGCCGGCGGCTACTGGAATCTGCCGGAAGCGACGGCGGACACGTTCAAAGACGGCTGGCTGCACACCGGTGACATGGCCCGCGAGGACGAGGACGGTTTCTACTACATCGTCGACCGGGTCAAGGACATGATCGTGACCGGCGGCTTCAACGTCTTCCCCCGCGAAGTCGAAGACGTCGTGGCCGAGCATCCGGCCGTCGCGCAGGTGTGTGTAGTCGGGGCACCCGACGACAAGTGGGGTGAGGCTGTGACCGCGGTCGTAGTACTGCGTTCCGACGCGGCCCGCGACAACGCTGCGATCGACGTGATGACCGCCGACATCCAGGCGGCGGTCAAAGAACGCAAAGGCTCGGTGCAATCACCCAAACGAGTGGTGGTCGTCGAGTCGTTGCCATTGACCGGGTTGGGTAAGCCGGACAAAAAGGCTGTGCGCGCGCGGTTCTGGGAAGGCGTGGGCCGCGCCGTCGGCTGACCCTGCCCGTTGCCCAGCGTGACCGTTGCCACGTGACCGTTGCCAGCGTGACCGTTGCCCAGCGTGACGCTGCGGTCGCATTCGCTGCCCCGCGTGACTGCGCGTCACGTTCGGCGGGCCGCCAGCAGGTAGCGTCGCCGTCATGGCCGGCGACAACCCCTTTCGCGCCGAAAAGTGGCGGCCCGTCGACGCGCTCGGCGAGCTGACCGACATCACCTACCACCGTCACGTCACCGACGCCACCGTGCGGGTGGCGTTCAACCGGCCCGAGGTGCGCAACGCGTTTCGCCCGCACACCGTCGACGAACTTTACCGGGCGCTCGACCACGCTCGGATGGCTCCGGATGTCGGAGCGATTCTCCTGACGGGCAACGGGCCGTCACCCAAAGACGGCGGCTGGGCGTTCTGCTCCGGCGGCGACCAACGGATCCGCGGGCGAAGCGGCTACCAGTATGCAAGCGGCGATACCGCGGACACCGTTGACGCCGCCCGCGCCGGCCGGTTGCACATCCTGGAGGTGCAACGGCTGATCCGGTTCATGCCCAAGGTGGTCATCTGCCTGGTCAACGGATGGGCAGCCGGCGGCGGACACAGTCTGCACGTCGTGTGCGATCTGACCCTTGCCAGCCGCGAGCATGCCCGCTTCAAACAGACCGACGCTGATGTCGGCAGTTTCGACGGTGGTTATGGCAGCGCCTATCTGGCCCGGCAAGTGGGCCAGAAGTTCGCCCGCGAAGTGTTTTTCCTGGGCCGCCCCTACTCCGCCGAGCAGATGCACCAGATGGGAGCGGTGAACGAAGTGGTCGACCACGCCGAGCTGGAAACCGTTGGCGTGCAATGGGCGGCCGAGATCAACGCGAAATCGCCACAAGCCCAGCGAATGTTGAAATTCGCGTTCAACCTGCTCGATGACGGGCTGGTGGGCCAGCAATTGTTCGCAGGGGAAGCAACCCGGTTGGCATACATGACCGACGAAGCGGTCGAGGGCCGCGACGCGTTCCTGGAGAAACGCGACCCGGACTGGAGCCGGTTCCCGCGCTACTTCTGAGAGTGCCGGACCGCCGCGAACGTCACGCCAGCGTGGCGCCCGCCGTCCAGAGTCATGCCAGCGTGACGCTCGATCCGTCGAGGACGCCGCCTAGACTGCCGACCCGTGAGTAGAAGTCCACTGCGCCGATTCAACGAGGCCTTCGCCATGGCCGGTATGCGGCCACCGATCGCGCCGCAACTACTGCTGAACCGGGGGATCACCAAACCGGTGGACTTGGCCGGCAAGCGCATCCTGCTCACCGGCGCCTCGTCGGGGATCGGCGAAAGCGCCGCCGAGCAGTTCGCCCGTCACGGTGCCACCGTGGTGGCGGTCGCCCGCCGCAAGGACCTGCTCGACGCGGTGGTGAACCGGATTGCCGCCAACGGCGGCAACGCGACGGCGGTCCCATGCGACCTGTCCGACCTTGACGCCGTCGACGCACTGGTCGCCGACGTCGAACAGCGCCTGGGCGGGGTGGACATCCTCGTCAACAACGCCGGCCGCTCCATTCGCCGGCCGCTGGCCGAATCACTGGAACGCTGGCACGACGTAGAGCGGACGATGGTGCTCAATTACTATTCGCCGCTGCGGCTGATTCGCGGACTCGCGCCCGGCATGTTCGAGCGCGGTGACGGCCACGTCATCAACGTCGCGACCTGGGGTGTGTTCAGCGAAGCTTCACCGCTGTTCTCGGTGTACAACGCATCCAAGGCGGCGTTGTCGGCAGTCAGCCGGGTCATCGAAAGCGAATGGAGCGCCAAGGGCGTGCACTCCACCACCCTGTACTACCCACTGGTGTCCACCCCGATGATCACGCCGACGAAGGCGTACGACGGGATGCCGGCGTTGAGTTCACGGGAGGCCGCGGAGTGGATGGTGACCGCGGCCCGCGCCCGGCCGGTCCGGATCGCACCGCGGTTCGCCGTCGGTATCAGAGCGTTGGACACCGTCGGACCGAAATGGGTCACCGCACTGATGAGACGCAGCGCCTTCGGCAGGCCCTGAGCCCGCGTCCCGGTGCGTGATAGACACGAAGGCATGGAAATCCTGGCCAGCCGGATGCTGTTCCGGCCGGCGGACTATCAGCGGTCGATGACCTTCTACCGGGATGAGCTGGGTCTGGCGATCGCCCGCGATTACGGTGCGGGCACCGTCTTTTACGCCGGTCAGTCGTTGATCGAGCTGGCGGGCCATGGCGCAGAAGACCGACCGGCCGGCCCGTTTCCGGGCGCACTGTGGTTGCAGGTGCGCGACGTCCGGGCCACCCAGGCCGAGCTGGAGAGCCGCGGCGTGACGATCGCCCGCGAGGCCCGGCAGGAACCGTGGGGCCTGCACGAGATGCACGTGATCGACCCCGACGGTGTGACGCTGATCTTCGTGCAGATTCCCCCGGAACACCCACTGCGCCGGGATACCCGTCTTGATCAGCGCAGGTCCGAAGGTTAACCGCAGCGGAACAGCGGTAGACAAGTCCGGGTACACCCGCTGTTTTGCTTCTCGTTCATTCGACAGGCGAACCATCTGACCGCCACAATAAGGCCCGTGATCGCTTGTGAGCGTGGTGCTCTGTGAGTCTTCAACTGTTCCTTCTCATCATTGTCGTCATCACGGCGCTCGGATTCGACTTCACCAACGGGTTCCATGACACCGGCAACGCGATGGCGACCTCAATCGCCAGCGGCGCGCTCGCACCCAAGACGGCGGTGACGCTGTCGGCGGTGCTGAACCTGCTGGGGGCGTTCCTGTCCACCGCAGTGGCGGCGACGATCGCGAAGGATCTGGTGGACTCGCATTTGGTCAGCCTGGAATTGGTGTTCGCCGGCCTGGTTGGCGGGATCGTGTGGAACCTGCTGACCTGGCTGCTCGGCATCCCGTCCAGCTCGTCACACGCCCTGATCGGCGGAATCGTCGGCGCCACGATCGCCGCAGTCGGCGGGCACGGCGTGATCTGGCGCGGCGTCGTGTCGCACGTCATCATTCCGGCGATAGCGGCGGCGATTGTGGCCATGGTGGTTGGTGCGATCGGAACATGGCTGGTTTACCGGATCGTCCGCGGCGTCGAGGAGAAGCGCAGCGCAGCGGGCTTCCGCCGCGGTCAGATCGGCTCGGCGTCGCTGGTCTCGCTGGCGCACGGCACCAGCGACGGCCAGAAGACGATGGGTGTCATCTTCCTGGCGCTGATGACTTACGGCGCGGTCGCCAAAACCGCGACGCTGCCGCCGCTCTGGGTCATCGTGTGCTGTGCGGCGGCGATGGCGCTGGGCACCTACACCGGCGGCTGGCGCATCATTCGCACCCTCGGCAAGGGCATCGTGGAGATCTCGCCACCGCAGGGCATGTCTGCCGAATCCTCGTCGGCCGCGATCATCCTGCTGTCCGCCCAGTTCGGCTACGCCCTGTCGACCACTCAGGTGGTCACCGGCTCGGTGCTGGGCAGCGGCGTGGGCAAGCCCGGCGCAGAGGTGCGCTGGAGTGTGGCTGGCCGGATGGCGACGGCGTGGTTGATCACCCTGCCCTCGGCAGGTCTGGTCGGTGCGCTCACCTACGCGCTGGTGCACTTCGTCGGCGGCTTCCCCGGCGCCATTCTCGGCGTCGCACTGCTGCTCAGTGTCGCCGGAGTGATTTACCTGCGGTCCCGCAAGAACAAAGTCGACTCCAGCAACGTCAACGACGCCTGGGAAGGCAGCTTGACCGCCGGGCTCGACGACGCCGATGAATCCGCCGTCGGAGCCGCCGCGCCCGTTCACGCCGGAACGGCCGGCGACGGCAACGGCCAACGACCGCTGCACGACACCTCGCCGGCATCCACCGCCGTCGCGACGACCGAGCTCCCGCCGATCCAGGACGCCCGTTCATGAAAGACTGGTTCAACTACGCCGCCACGCTGAAGATCTTGATCTTCGGTTTGCTGATCGGTGCGGCGCTGCCGGCCACCTTCGCCTTTGGAGTGCGGTTCGGCGCGGCGGCCGGCGCTGACGCCAACGCAGGCGCCCTGACCGCCCGACGCGGCATGCTCACCGCGCTCAGCTACCTGGCCTACGCGCTGGTGCTGGTGGCGGTGGCCATCGGGGTGCTGTTCATCGCCCGAGAGTTTATCGGCGACAAAACCGGGTTGTTCATCCTCGGCGCCAGGGCGAAGTAGCATCGACTTCACTGTCCCGATTTGGACGAGGCTTCGCACGGGAAGTTGACGCGGTGTGAATCGATTCCTCAGCTCGATCGTCAACTGGCTGCGGGCCGGCTATCCCGAAGGTGTTCCGCCGACGGACTACTTTCCGCTGCTGGCCTTGCTGCGCCGTCGGCTCAGCGACGACGAGGTCAAAACGGTGGCCAGGGAGCTGCTGCACCGCAACGGGTTCGACGAGATCGACATCGGCGTGACGATCACCCAGTTGACCGATGAGCTGCCCTCCTTCGAGGACGTCGAGCGGGTGCGCAACCGCCTGGCGGCGAAAGGCTGGCCGTTCGACGCCCGCGACGGCGAGGAGCACCGATAGGCGTCCTGCATGCCGTTGCCGTGGCGCCAGGCGCAGCCGCGGACACGTTACTGCCTGCTCTAGAACGGGTGCTCTGCGGCGGTGACGGCGCTGTGCTACCTGTTCAGGCCGGCGCTGAGCCGCCGTCAGCGTTACGAGTGGGTGAACCCATCGACGACGGTATTGCGCTGGTGGTGACCACATCGGGAACCACCGGCGCGCCCAAGGGTGCGCTGTTGACTGCCGCGGCATTGCGGGCCAGCGCCTCGGCTACGCACCGCAGACTGGGCGGACCCGGCCGGTGGCTGTTGGCATTGCCGCCCGATCACATTGCCGGAGTACAGGTGCTGGTGCGCAGTGCGCTGGCCGGCACAACGCCTGTCGAGTTGGACGTGTCGTCTGGACTGACCGTCGCCGACTTGCCCGCTGCTGTGACCGAACTCGGCCCGGGACGCCGGTACACGTCGTTGGTGGCCACTCAACTGGCTAAAGCGCTCACCGACCCGGCGGCGACGGCCGCGCTGGCTGAACTCGACGCCGTACTGATCGGTGGCGGCCCGGCGCCGCGGCCGCTGTTGGATTTAGCTGTAACCGCGGGTGTTTCGGTGGTGCGAACCTACGGGATGAGCGAAACCGCCGGTGGCTGCGTGTACGACGGTGTTCCTCTTGACGGAGTGCAGGTGCGGTTGGCCGCCGATAGCCGCATAGTGCTCGGTGGGGACACGATCGCCGTGGGCTATCGCAACCCCGTCGATTCCGACCCCTTCGCTGAACCCGGCTGGTTTGTCACCAACGACTATGGCGCGGTCGATGGGTCGGGCGTGCTGAGCGTGTTCGGCCGCGCCGACGACGCGATCAGCAGCGGTGGTCTGACCGTGCTGCCGCAGCTGGTGGAGACTGCGCTGTCGACCCACCCCGCGCTGAGCGAATGTGCGGTGTTCGGAGTAGCCGACGACCGGTTGGGCCAACGGGTGGTCGCCGCTGTGGTACTCGCCGACGGTTGCGCTGCGCCGACTGTGGCCGCACTGCGCTCCCATGTCGCGCAAACCCTGGACGCCACGGCCGCGCCCCGTGAAGTGCACGTCGTTGACGCGTTGCCGATGCGCGGCATCGGCAAAGTGGATCGCCGCGGGTTGGCACGCCGCTTCGGTCGGTGAAGACGGCGGTCCGTCGATTTGCGCCGGTGTGCAAGCGCTGACCCGCGCCACAGCGACCGATCAAGGCATTTCGAACGGGAGCTCGGCTCCGATATGCGAAAGACATCGGCTGCAGTTGTTTTCCAGGGGCACTTCAGCGATCGCCTCGTGCACCAGTCTTTTGAACGGCTCGATATTTTTGTCGAACTCGGCGAACACGTCAACGGCTTTCACGCCGCCTCCGACGTCGATACCGGCGTCCAAGTCGGTCACCAACGCCACCGCGGCGTAACAAATGTCGAGTTCGCGGGCTAACACCGCTTCGGGGTAACCGGTCATGTTGACCAGCGTGAAGCCGGCTGATGCGAACCACCGACTCTCCGCCCGGGTGGAAAACCGCGGACCTTGGATCACCACCATCGTGGCGCCGTCGAGCACGTCGGGCCGGCCGGTGACCGCAGCCCGCAGCGTCGGGCAATAGGGGTCGGCGAACGCGGCGTGCGCACCGCCGGAGTCGAAATAGGTGTCGGCGCGGCCACGTGTGCGGTCCACCAGCTGGTCGGGCACCACCACCGCGCCCGGCCCGAATTCCGGGGTCAGGCTGCCCACCGCGCACGGCGCGAAGACTCGTCGCACCCCGAGTGCACGCAGCGCCCACATATTGGCCCGGTAAGGCACGGTGTGCGCCGAGTATTCGTGACGTGTGCCGTGCCGCGGCAGGAAGGCGACCTCGTGCTCGCCGACGGTGCCGACTGTGATGGGGGCGCTGGGCGCGCCGAACGGCGTCTGCACCTCGACGGTGCGCACGCCTGCTCCGAAGAAGGTGTAGAAGCCGCTTCCGCCGATCACTGCCAGCACCGACTCATTGTCTTCCATGGCGCCATGGAACGATCGGGGCGTGGCCAGTTTCGCGCAGTGGGTGGAAGGTGCGCGGCCGCGGACGTTGCCCAACGCGGCGGCGCCGGTGATCGCCGGTACCGGCGCGGCGGCCTGGCTGCACGGGGCGGTGTGGTGGAAGGCGCTCCTGGCGCTAGCCGTAGCCATGGCGTTCGTTGTCGGGGTCAACTTCGCCAACGACTACTCCGACGGGGTTCGCGGCACCGACGACAATCGGACCGGCCCGGTCCGGCTCGTGGGGTCCCGACTGGCCGCGCCACGTAACGTGCTGGCCGCCGCGGTACTGAGTTTGACCGTCGGTGCGGTGGCCGGCCTGGTGCTCGCGGCGTTCAGCGCGCCGTGGTTGATCGCGGTGGGCGGGGGCTGCATTGCGGGCGCCTGGCTGTACACCGGAGGCTCAAGACCCTATGGCTACGCGGGTCTGGGTGAATTCGCGGTGTTCGTCTTCTTCGGCATGGTTGCGGTGCTGGGCACCCAGTTCACCCAGGCGTTGCGGGTGGATCGGGTGGGGCTGGTGTTGGCGGTGGCGACGGGGGCGTTGTCGTCGGCGGTGCTGGTGGCCAACAACCTGCGCGACATTCCGACAGATGCGCAGGCCGGCAAGATCACCCTGGCGGTACGACTGGGCGACGCCGGCACCCGCCGGCTCTACGCCGGATTGCTGCTGCTGGCCGGCTTGTTGACGCTCGGGTTGGTCGCCGCGACGCCGTGGTGTGCGGCGGGTTTGGTGGCGACGCCGTTAGCGGTTCGGGCCGCACGGCCAGTCTGGTCGGGCCGCGGCGGACGAGAGTTGATACCAGTGCTGCGCGACACCGGGCTGACGATGCTGGTGTGGTCGATCGTCGTGGCGGCGGCATTGGCGTTCGGCCGCTGACCGAGGGCATCGAGTGTGCGCCTCTGGTGTGCGTCTCCGGCGTGTCGTCGCCCCCGACGCACACCGGATGCCGCGTTACTTCTCGTCGGCCGGCGCTTCGCCGCGCAGCCGCGCCTGAAGTTGCTGGCGATCTCGGCGGCGGCGCTCATCGGCGGTTGCCACTGCAGCGGTCGCCCGGCGGCGCAGTGACCCCAACAGCCACATGCCCAGCGGCATCGCGATGACCAATGCGAACAACACAGCGACGGCCAACGGGAAGTCGCGGATACCGAGCAGCCGGGCAATCCCGTAAAGTGCGGCGCTGAGCGCGGCGACAAGCGCTAACCGGGCCGTCACGTACAGCACGATGTACGCCGCCGCAGCGCCTTTCGAACCGGATCCTGTCGACACAGCCCGAGCCTACGGCGCAGGTATATTCAGACCAAGGAGGTGTTGAGTGCTTTACCTGCTCCTCGTCCTGGTTCTGGGGACTCTGATTTACATCGGCTGGCGCGCGCTTCGATCGCAGGTCAATCGTTCGAAGTCGCGGGTGATCGGACCAGACGACGACCCGGAATTCTTGTGGCGGCTGGGCCACGGCGACAACAATCCGCGCTAGCAGGCCGTCCGGCGATCGCTAGATGAAAGCGGCGTTGGACCGTCGTTCGTCACTTGGGAAACCGTCAGCCACCACAGCAGCCAGCTCGATGAGCGCCTCGCGGGTCTCCCGCCGTAAGCGGTCCAGGCTGATTTCGGCGCCCTCTTCCAGATGCGGGTCGAACGGGACCAACCGCACCGCGCGGCAGCGTCGCGAGAAGTGATCGACAACTTTTTGCATATCGACCTTGCCGGAGCGGGGCCGGACGGCATTGATGACCGCGATCGAATTGCGCACCAAGTCTTCGTGCCCGTGCGCGTCCAGCCAATCCAGAGTGGCCGAGGCGCTGCGGGCGCCGTCGATCGAACCCGAGCTGACCACGATCAGCGTGTCGGCCTTCGACAGCACCGCCGACATCGCCGAGTGCAGCAACCCGGTTCCGCAGTCGGTGAGCACCAGGCCGTAGAACCGCTCGAGTATCTCGAGCGTGCGGTTATAGTCCTCGGCGCTGAACACCTCCGACATCGCCGGATCACTTTCTGAAGCCAGCACTTCCAGCCGGCTGGCACCCTGCGAGGTGTAGCTGCGAACGTCGCTGTAACGGTCGATGCCTTCGGCGTCGCGCAGCAGGTGCCGCACGGTGGCCGGTGTTTCCAACGGCACCTTCTGACTCAGCGTGCCTCGGTCGGGGTTGGCGTCCACCGCGACCACCCGGTCACCGCGGAGGGAGGCGAACGTGGCACCCAGCGTCGCGGTGATGGTGGTCTTGCCGACACCGCCCTTCAGCGACAGCATCGCGACCCGGTAGCAGCCCCGCAATGGCCGGTTGACCTGGACCACGAGATCGTTGTACCGGTTGATCCGCGGGCTTTCGCCGACGTTGATCAGTTGGCCCGACAAGACGTAGAGCCACCGGCGCCACCCGTCGGTCGGCGGTGGCTTGACCTGCCGCAACAGGGTGCTAGTCGATAGTTCCGGATACGGCGACGAGTGAACGGCCGGGCGCTGCGAAGCCTGCGGCGCGGCCTCGGTCGGCTGGCCGTAATAGTCGTAATGCGGCGAGTCCATGACGTGCGGTAATCCTCTGGCCGGGGTGGCCGTCCAGGCCCGGGGTTCAGGACGCGGTGGCGGGGGCGCGAAGCCGCGACCCTGGTTAGGAGTGATCCGTCGCTGGTCGCGGAAACCGGTGAAGGCCCTGGTTGGCGCGTCGGGGCCGGGCGGGTTCGGCTCACTCGGTTGCGGTTGTGGCGGCAATTGTGTCGTCGGGTGGTGCTCTTGGCCCCGAGGGGCACCGGCACCCTCCACTGGATGGTCAGACACGTGCTTTCACCTCGTTGTTCGGGTCACTTCGTTACGGACGTCCTGCGCGAGCGCCCGGGTGTCTGCTCAGCCCACGCCAGCGTAGGAGTGCAGACCTACCGTCACCAGGTTAACGAAGAACAGGTTGAACACCATGGCCACGAAACCGACCACGTTGATCCATGCGGCCTTGCTGTCGCGCCAACCGGCTGTCGACCTGGCATGCAAGTAAGCGGCGTACACCACCCACGCGACGAATGACACAGTCTCCTTGGGATCCCATCCCCAATACCGGCCCCACGCCTGCTCGGCCCAGATCGCGCCGAAGATCACCCCGAATCCGAACACCGGGAAGGCGAAGATCGTAGTTCGGTAGGCGATCTGGTCCAAGGTCTCAGCGTCGGGCAGTCGGTGCACCACCCGGGCCAGCGTCCCCTCGGCGTCGGGATCACTCAGCCGCGACAACCGCAACAGGAACAGGATGCTGGCCACTCCGGCGACCATGAAGACCCCCGAACCCAGGCTCACCACCGAGACGTGTATCGGCAACCAGTAGGACTGTAGAGCCGGCATCACCGGCGCGGCGTGGGAGTACAACCAGTGCCCGGATACCGTCAGCAGGATCAATATCGGTAACAGCAGGAAAACCCACAGCCCTCGGTATTGCGGACGGCGCAGCACCACGGCGCCGGCCACCAGCCCGCAGCAGCAGGTGAGGTTGATGAACTCATACATGTTGCCCCACGGCACCCGCAAGGTCGCCAGTCCGCGCAGCACGATGCAAGCCAGCAGCAGCCCGATGCCGACGTAGACCACAGCCAGGCCGGCTCGCCCGACGCGCTCGTCGAATGGTCGCCGAGGCGCGTCGTGCACGAAACCCGGGGTCGCGTCGTCGGCGGTCACCGAGCCGGCGGCGACCAGCTCACTGTCGCGCCGCGTGCGGATGTAGGCGAGCTCGGCGGTCAACAGCAGCATCGCGAGCACCAGCGTCAGCAACGCCGAGGTGAACGCCCAGTCGGAGTACCTGGCCAGTCCGATGTTGACGTTTACGGTATTCATCGCGCCACTCCTCGATCCCGGCTGCGCCGGCATCTTCGTCGTCGGCGGGTGTTCATTGCGCCACTCCTCGATCCCGGCTGCGCCGGCATCTTCGTCGTCGGCGGGTGTTCATTCAGCGTCCTCTCCGGCCCGTGCGGCGGCCCCGGCCGGCTCCATCGGCCGCGGCGGCGCCTCGGGCGACCGGGTCGGCAATCCCGCCAGCAACCGCTCGCTCAGCCGCTCGAACTCGTTCCCCCACCCCGAGTTGTCGGTCCGAGCCAAGCCGCCCACCTCGACGTTCACCGTACCCGCGGTGGCGCCGGGACTGACCCGGATCCACACTCGGTGCCGGCGCACCACCAGCGATACCAGCAGCCCGGCCATCATCGCCGCGGCGAACACCAGCACCCACAGCTGGCCCGGGTCGTGTGACACCTGCACGCTGATGAACGGCACAGCGCCGTCGAAGCGCACCACGGTTCCGGCCACCGGGCCCTGGTCCAGCCGGACCTGTTCGCCTGCACGCAGGTTGACTCGGATCGCTTTGGTCAGCCGGCCCTGCTCGATGAGCCGCGGATCGAGGTTGAAAAGCGACTGGGGCCGACCGGTGTCCAACCCGGTGTCGCCGCTGTAGATGTCGACCGCCACGGCGGGGGCGTTGAGCGCAGGGAAACTGGACGACAGCAGGGCACCGTCGAGGCGCTCGGTCGGCGCGAACAGGCCCTGAATGGCGGTCTGATGTTTGCGACGCTCGACAGGATCGGGGTAGCTGCCCGCCGGTGGGTCGATGCGCACGACGCCCGAGGACAGCAGCGTCACGGGATTGTCAGGACGCCACTGCACCGTCGACGTGCGGCTTTGGCCGCCGGGAAAGGTCACCGTGAAGGTCGGCGCGTAACCGTGGCCTTGCAGGTAGACCCGGTCGCCGCCGACCCGCAGCGGGTGGTTGACCGCCAACTGGTATGGCCGCCAGCTCTCGCTGGACAAGTCGCGGCCGGATTGGTAGTCGATGTGCGCGGTGAATGAGGTCGCCTGCGCTGTCGGCAGATAATGGGCCTCGAAATCGTTGACGCGCAAACAAATCGGGCGCAGCGAGGTGCCGTCGACGGTGTTTCCGGCGCGGAACGAATCGAAGGCCGCAGGCGATGCCGAGCAGAACCCCGGCCCGCCGTCGGCGATGACGATCACGTTGCCTTCGTAGCCGAACAGCTTGCCGGCCGCGACCGCGACCAGCAGGCCCAGCAGCGAGAAGTGGAAGACCAGGTTGCCGAGCTCCCGCAGATAGCCCTTCTCAGCGGACACCTCGACGGTGCCCGCGGCGCCGCTGCGGGTGAGGCGGCGCCAGCCGCGCAGCTGTCCTGCCATCGTCGCGGCCACCTCTTCGGGCGCACCGACGATCGCGGCTTCGGCATGTTTGGGCAGCCGGCTCAAATTCCGCGGCGCGGCCACCGGAGTCGCGCGCAGGGTCTTGGCGTGCTCGAGCATTCGCGGGGTCAGGCAGCCCACCAACGACACGAACAACAAGACGTAGACGGCGGTGAACCAGAAGCTGGCGAACACGTTGAACGCCTGCAACCGATCCAGCCACGGCCCGACCACCGGATGAGCGGCCAGATAGGCGTTGACTCGGCTGACGTTGAGGTTTCGCTGCGGCAACAGGGCGCCGGGGATCGCACCCAGCGCGAGCAGGAACAGCAGCACCAGCGCCGTGCCCATCGACGTCAGCGCACGCCACAAGGTGCGGCCCCGCTGGGCGAGCAGACGCAAAAGCGCCCGAAAACGCGGCTTTTCGGGTGCTTTTGCGTCTGCTCGGCCACTCAAATCGGCAGCCTCACATCTGAGACGAACGCGTCGCGCAGCCACGAGACGAAGTCGTTCCATACGCCGGTGACCAGCGCGGCGCCCACCGCGACGAGCAGCACCCCGCCGAAGATCTGAATGCCGCGGGTGTGCCGGCGCAGCCAGCCCAAACCGGCGACAGCCGCCGCGGACCCGAATGCCAGCAACACGAACGGCGCGCCCAGCCCCAGGCAGTAGGCGATCACCAGCACCAAGCCGCGGGCCACGTTCGCGCCCTGAGTGGCCGACGCGACGCTGATCACCCCGGCCAGCGTCGGACCCAGACACGGCGTCCAACCCAGCGCGAACACCGCACCGAGCAGCGGGGCCCCAGCGATCGTCGACCACTGCTGCGGCGCGAACCGCGCCTGCCGTTGCAGAGCAGGGATGAACCCGACGAACACCAGGCCCATGACGATGGTCACCACGCCGCCGATCCGCTGCAACAGCAGTTGGTTGGTGATCAGGGTGCTGGTCATGCCCAGCACGGCGACCGTGCCCAGCACGAACACCGCGGTGAAGCCGGCAACAAAGAGCGCTGCGGACCCGGCGACCCGCCACCGGGCGGCCGGCGGGGCTCTGAGCGTGCCGGGCGCCGGTTGCTCACCGACGCCGACCACCGCGGCCAGATAGGACAGATAGCCCGGAACCAGCGGCACCACACACGGCGAGGCGAACGACACCACCCCGGCCAGCGCGCACACCGTCAGCGCCAGCAACAGCGGCCCGGTCGCGGCGAGCTGTGCAATTCCGGTCATTGCGGCCCCGGCGGTTTCGTCGGGTCGTCGGGTTCGGCGGCTAGCCGCCGCACTACCGGCGAGAGGTCCTCGGCGAGCAGTTCACGCAGGAACACCGCGGCGACCCGGTGCCGGCGGTCCAGCACCAGCGTCGACGGGATGACGGTGGTCGGGTATTTGCCCCCGAACGCGATCATGGTGCGCATCGCCGGGTCGTAGATCGACCCGAAAGTCACCTGCCGGTCGGTCACGAAGTCTTGGGCAGCCTGCCGGTTGTCCCGGACGTCGATGCCCAGCAAGGCGAGCCCGTCGGCACGGTCGGCGTCGTAAATCTTCTGTAGCTGGCTCACTTCGGTCCGGCAGGGCCCGCACCACTGTCCCCACACGTTGATGACGACGATCTTCCCGGTGAAGTCGTCCAGCGACAGGGTGCGCACCTGGTTCATCAAGTCCGGCCCGGTCACCGGCCCCGGTCGGCCGCGGCGCTCGGGCGGGTCGTAGTAGATGTCGGTTTTCCCGCCGGGAGCGACGAACTGAAAGGTGCCGTTCTGGGCGACCGCATCCTTGCCGCCGGTACATCCGGTGACGCCGCCGATGACCAGGCCGGCCGTCAGCGCCGCCACGATCGCCGGCCGCCTCATGGTCAACAGCCCGCCGGCTCGGAATACACCACGTCGACAAGGTGGTCACCCTGATACAGCAGTGAGGTGACCGAGGCGACCGAGCATTGGCGTCGGCGCGGGTTGTGCCACAAACGCTTGCCGGTCAGGAACAGTCGCGTCGTCCACACCGGCAGCTGGTGGCTTACGCAAACCGCTTCGTGGCCGGCCGCCCGGGCCCGTGCCTTGTCCACCGCGGTGACCATCCGGCCGGCGATCTGCCGGTAGGGCTCGCCCCACGACGGGGTGAACGGATCGCGCAGGTGCCACCACACCCGCGGGTCACGCCAAGCGCGGTCGCCGGGTGAGACGCCGCGGCCCTCCAAGAAGTTGGTCGATTCGATCAGGTCCGGGTCGGTGTCGACCGGCAGGTTGTGCCGGGCGGCGATGGGCGCGGCGGTCTCCTGGGCGCGCTGTAGCGGGGACGCGACCACCACCACGACGTCGCGATCCGCCAGCGCGTCCGCGACGGCGACGGCCTGCTGCTGACCCTTGTCGGAGAGCCGGAATCCGGGCAGGCGTCCGTAGAGAACGCCGTCGGGGTTGTACACCTCGCCGTGGCGGATTAGGTGCACTCGGGTTTCTTCGGTCATCAGGGGTTGCGCTCCTTCGCGGCGGCGACAGCGGCGGTCGGCAAAGCGTCGGCGATGCGCTCGAACGCCGTGTCGTCCAACGCCGCCGAGACGAACCACGCCTCGAAGGCGCTGCACGGCGGGTAAACCCCGGCCTCCAGTAAGGCGTGGAAGAAAGCCGGATAGCGCCAGGTCTGGCTGGCCCGCGCCGAGGCGAAATCCGTCACCGGTTGTTCGGTGAAGAAGACGCTGAGCATGTTGCCGGCGCGTGGAATCTGATGCGGCACACCGGCATTCGTCAACGCGTCAGTCAGCAGGGCGGCCAGCCGGTCGGCGTTGGCGTCCAGCGCGGCGTAGACGCCGTCGTCGGCGGCACGCAGCGTGGCCAGCCCAGCGGCCGTGGCCACCGGATTGCCCGACAAGGTTCCGGCCTGATACACCGGCCCCAGCGGTGCAAGCCGCTCCATCACCTCAGCGCGTCCGCCGAACGCCGCGGCGGGCAGCCCGCCACTCATGACCTTGCCGAAGGTGAACAGGTCCGCGGCCACCGGGTCGATTCCATACCATCCGCTTCGGCTGACCCGGAAACCGGTCATCACCTCGTCGACGATCAGCAACGCGCCGTGCTCGGCGGTGATCGTCCGCAGGGCGGCGTTGTAGCCGGGGCCGGGCGGGACGACGCCCATGTTGCCGGGGCTGGCTTCGGTGATCACCGCGGCGATCTGCGCACCGAATTGGTCGAACGTCTGCTGCACTGCGTCGATGTCGTTGTAGGGCAACACAATGGTGTCGGCAGCCGAGGCGCCGGTGACGCCGGGCGAGGACGGCAGGCCCAGCGTCGCGACGCCGGACCCAGCATCGGCGAGCAACGCGTCGACGTGGCCGTGGTAGCAGCCGGAGAACTTGACGATCTTGGCGCGCCCAGTGAAGCCGCGGGCCAGCCGCACGGCGCTCATGGTCGCCTCCGTGCCGGAGTTGACCAGCCGGATCCGCTCGACCGGCGCCACCCTCCCGACGATCTCCGAAGCCAGCTCCGATTCTCCGGGGGTGGGTGCGCCGAACGACAGCCCGGCCCTGGCCGCCGCGGTCACGGCCTCGACCACCGCGGGGTGCGCGTGCCCCAGGATCATTGGCCCCCAAGAGCAGACCAGGTCGACGTAATGGTTGCCGTCGGCGTCAGTCAGCCGATAACCGGCAGCCTCGGTGATGAAGCGGGGGGTGCCGCCGACCGCATTGAACGCCCGCACGGGGGAATTCACTCCACCGGGAATGACCGCGCAGGCGTCCTCGAACAGCTTCACCGAGACCTGCGTCGACGCATCGGTCTGGTCAGTGACACGCACGGTTACCAGTGTCCCAGCTGCTCGGGTCAGCTCGACTACAGGGTGTAGTTGACCCCGCCGCCGGCGCCGGACCTCAGCCCGGCGTCAGTGCGAATACCGGTGAGTCATGGCGGCTTGAGGTAGGCCATGGGTTAGGCCACCGTTCGGAATCCTCGAGCATGTGGGCCGGCGTTCCGGCCGGCGATACCGCACCCCGCTGAACGTGTTTCCCGCCGACATCGACGGAGAGCCGGGTGTGGCTGTGCTGTTGACCTACGGTCCTGACCGGGACTGGCTGAAGAACCTGCACGCCGCGGGCGGCGGACAGCTTCAACGCAACGGCAAGACGTTCGGCGTCAGCCAACCGCGAACCATGACCAGAGACCAGGCGGTTCCGCACATCAGCGGTCTCTGGCGGCCGGTCTTCGCGCGACTACCGTTCGAGCAGGCGGTCCTCCTCACCAAGACCAGCTAACCATCGCATGCCGAAAGGCGACCGAATAAGCTTCCGGGAGCCAGCGCTGCCCTACTCGCGCTTCAGCGGGCCAGGCCCGCAGCCGCAATGTTGGCCACCACATGGTGAATCGGAAGCGAGTACGTCGAGCACGCCTTGGCGATCAGGCCGTCACGAAGCCAGGCCGATTGCTCGACCGGAAGCGTGGAGATGACCAACTGATCGGGCTGAAACTCCTCCACTGCGGTGGCCAGGGCGCACCACGGCCGGAAGTCGCCAAGCCCCCCGTGGGCCCGCAGACCGACCTCCCGCATCGCGCCGAGCATGTCGTCCAGCCGCTGCCGTGCGGCCTGCATGGTGGCGTCCCGGACGTAGACAGCGCCTATTTCGGCCTGGCCGGTGTCGATCGGATTGGCCGGAACGCAGAGGAAGTATTCAGCTTCCCGCTCGGTATCGACTCGTCGCTAGCTCGTCGAAAAGCTCTGCTGCGGAGAGGGTTTGGTTGGCCAACACCAGTACCCGCTTGGCCGCTCCGGTCGACGGCGTCTCCGATTGGGGCTCGACCCGCCCGCGCCTCCACTTCCCAACGAAGTACAGCGCAATCACCACCGACCACGACACCACGCCCAACCACAGCTGGATGCGCACGAATCTGTCAAACGCCATCAGCACGAGCGCACCGACGATCGCGGCAACAGTAGTGAGCGACAGAACGGGAAAGAACCACATCTTTACCCGCAGGTTCTCCGGAGGCGTCCGGCGACGCAGAATGATCTGCGACAGCGCGATCAGCAGATATATGGACAAGACAAGGGCGCCCGCCGAATTGAGCAGGAAGGGGAGCACCGTGTGGGGCGCAATCCAGGCCATCAGGACGCAGATGAAACCCACCACCGACGAGGACAAGATCGCGATATGTGGGGCACCCCGCCGGCCGACCTTGATCAACTGGCCGGGCGCCTCGCGTCGGGCGGCGAGGACGAACAGCATCCGGGACGAAGTATAAAGTCCCGAGTTCAGGCAGGACAGCACCGCGGTCAGGATGACCGCATTCATGACGTCGTCGGCGCCGGGAAGCCCCATCGTCTTGAACGCGGCGACGTACGGGGACAGGCTGACGCCGCGTGCGTTCCACGGCAATATCACTGGGAGTAAAAAGACTGAACCGACGAAGAAGAGCGCGATGCGGGCGACCACGGCATTGGTGGCCCGCCGGACGGATCGGGCCGGATCGGGGGTTTCGGCGGCGGCGATTGTGGCGACCTCCGCACCGACCATGGATGGGATCACCAGTGCGATGGCGGCAAAGACGGCCCCGACGCCTTTCGGAAAGAACCCGCCGTGCGAAGTGAGATTGCCGAAATCCAGGTGACGGTGTGGCCACAGCCCGAGCACGTATGCGGCGCCGAAACCGAGGAAGGCCAGCACGGTCACGACTTTTATGGCGGAAAACCAGAATTCGAACTCGCCGAACGAGGACACCGAGAACAAATTGGTCGCAGTCATCGTCATCAGGAGGATCAGCGAAAGCAACCACAACGGCGCGTGGAACCAGTACGTGATGATTTTACCGCCGGCAATCGCCTCGAATCCGACCACGACCACCCAGAAATACCAGTAAAGCCAGCCCACGCAGAACCCCGCCCAGCCACCCAAAGCCTGCCGAGCGTATTCGGCGAACGATCCTGTCGACGGGTTCGCGGAGGCCATCTCCCCCAGCATCCGCATGACCAGAGCCATCAGCGCACCGCACAGCGCGTAGGTCAGAAACGCACCGGGCCCGGTCACGTTGATGACGAAACCAGACGCGACGAACAACCCGGCGCCGACGACACCGCCGATGGCGATCATGTTGAGCTGGCGCTGCGAGAGCCCCTGGCGTAGTTCCGAAGAAGTTTCCATGCCGTCTCCCCACGGTCTGCAAAACGCCCGTCAAGCAGCTTTTCCGAGCCTATCGGCAGATTCTTCGCGGCGCCGCGGCGGCGCAACCGCTGAACCAGGAAGTATCCCGTGGCCACCATCCGCACCCGCAGCTCCGCGGCGGCGCAACCACCGGCGGTTCTCGCGATCACCTTCCGGTAACAGTGCGGCGTGGTCGTATTGAGCACCACAGCCGTCGCGGCATGATGCCGCTCATGCCTCAGCTGACCCGCCGGGCCGCATTGCGTCTCGGTGCTGGTGCCGTCGCTGGAGCAGCGAGCACGTGGGCGCTGGGCGCTCTGCTGGATCCCACCCGGGGGGAGACCGCTCCGGCGCCGTTCGAACCGCCGGCTGGCGCGACGTTACCCACCCGGCTGTCTGGTTCATTCGTCTCCCCCGCGCGCGGAGGCATCCCGACCAACTGGGTGATCACCTTGCCTCCCGGGCAGCCGGCCGGCCCGACTCCGGACCAGATCGCACCGCTGCGCCCGGTCATCGCGCTGCACGGGGTGGGCGGCAACGCTCAGACCGTGCTCGACCTCGGCCTCGAGGACGGGCTCGCCCAGTTGGTCCGAGCGGGCCGGCCGCCGTTTGCTGTCGTCAGCGTCGACGGGGGCGACACCTACTGGCACCGGCGCACCTCGGGTCAGGACTCCGGGGCGATGGTCCTCTACGAGTTGCTGCCCATGCTGGCGACCAAGGGGCTGGACATTTCGAAAGTTGGCTTCCTCGGCTGGTCGATGGGTGGCTACGGGGCACTGCTGCTCGGCGCTCGGTTGGGGCCGGCGCGCACCGCCGGCATCTGCGCCGTCAGCCCAGCGCTGTACTCCGCCTACTCACTGAGCACCGCCGGGGCGTTCGACAACTATCAGGACTGGGTCCACAACAGCGTGACCGGACTGCCGGCCCTGACGTCGATCCCGCTGCGGGTGGACTGCGGCCTCAGCGACCGGTTCTACCCCGCCACCCGACAGTTCGTGGCCCAATTGACGACACCGCCGTGTGGCGGCTTCTCAGACGGCGGACATGACGTAACCTACTGGCGCCAGCAACTGCCCGGTGAGCTCGCCTGGCTGGCTTCTTAGAGAAGTTCAACCGAACCGCCGCGAAGGTGGTGACATTGCCACAAACCGCAACCGTCGGCCATAGCGATCGGCTTCGACAGGATCAAGCATCGCCGACCGCGGACTTCCGCCTCGATATCGAGGGCCTGCGGGCAGTGGCAGTGGTCGCCGTCGTCCTGTTCCACGCCGGCCTGCCCGGGGTCGGCGGTGGTTATGTCGGCGTCGACGTCTTCTTAGTCATTTCCGGATTCTTGATCACCGGGCTGCTCCGGCGCGAGGTCGCGACTACCGGCACCGTCCGGCTGGGCCGCTTCTACGGTGCGCGTGCCCGCCGGCTGCTGCCGGCGTCGGCGACCGTTGGTGTCCTCACCGCAATCGCCTCGGCTGTGCTCTTGTCGCCATTGCGGGCCCGCACCGTGCTGGGCGATGGCATCGCCAGCGCGCTGTACGTCGGTAACTACCGCTTCGCCCTTCACGGCACCGACTACCTGGCCGGCGACACCGCGCCGTCGCCGTTCCAGCACTACTGGTCGCTCGGGGTGGAAGAACAGTTCTACCTGCTGTGGCCGGCGCTCATCATCGGCACGGCATGGCTGATCCGGCGCGCGCGGATCGCCGCGCAGACCACAGCTTGGGCGAACCCGTACCCGGCGGTGCTTGCGCTGGTCGGCGTTTTGTCGTTCGTGCTGTCGTTGGCCTGGACGCACAGCAGTCCGCCGTGGGCGTTTTTCTCGCTGCCCACCCGCGCCTGGGAACTGGCCGCTGGTGGGCTGATCGCCCTGTCCGCCGACCGGTGGCGCCGGCTGCCGGCCCACTCGGCAGCGGTCGCCGGGTGGGGTGGTTTGGCGCTGATCGTGCTGAGCTGCAACCAGCTCGGCCAACGGACCCCTTTCCCGGGCACCGCCGCGCTGCTGCCGGTACTGGGAACAGCGCTGGTGATCGGCGCGGGATGCGCGGCCGGCGGCGACGGCCCAACCCGGCTGCTGTCGCTGCGCGCCATGCGCGCGATCGGGCGGATTTCTTACTCGTGGTACCTGTGGCACTGGCCGGTGCTGCTGCTGATGCCGCCGCTGCTGGGGCGTTCTAGCCTGCCGGGCAGACTGGCGGCTGTCGTCGTGTCGGCCGGGCTGGCGGTGCTCACGCTGCACCTTATCGAGAACCCCGGCCGGTTGGCCGCGTCGCTGCGACGCTCGGCGGCCCGCAGCCTCGCAGTCGGCGGCGCCGCAACGGCCGCGGCGGGCTTCACCGGCCTGGTCCTGCTGCTGGCGGTGCCGGCCCCGATTGGTCGCGGCACAGCCGTGGCCGCTCCGATGATCAAAATGACTCCGTCGCCCCCGGATCGGACCAACCGCCCCGTCGACCCGGATGACGCCGCCGTTCTGAACGGTTTCGCCCAGGCGCAGGCCGCAATCGCAGCGTCGGCCGGCTTGACGGCGGTGCCGTCGAACCTGGACCCGTCGCTTGCCGATGCGCCGGCCGACAAGCCGCGGGTGTTCTTCAACGGCTGCGTGCGGTCTTGGCTCGAGGTCGGCCAGGGCGACTGCGCTACCGGGGACACCGCCTCGGCGACAACGGTGGCTCTGGTTGGCGACTCCCATGCAGCGATGTGGAGTCCGTCATGGACAAGGGTCGCTGAACAGCGGCGCTGGCGGCTGGAAACGCTGGGCAAGATCACCTGCCCGTTGATGGGACTGCCGATAACCAGTCCCTACCTCGGACGTGACTACCACGAATGCGTGCAGTGGCGCGACCAGGTCATGAGCCGGTTGCAGTCCGAACACCCGAAGTTGATTGTGCTGAGCATGTCGCGGCGCTACGGCGCCGATTTCGGTTTCACCTCCTACGACCCCGCATGGATCGACAGTCTGACCCGTACAGTGTCCCGGCTGCGCGCCACCGGCGCGAAAGTGCTGGTGCTGGGACCGATTGCGGATCCGCACACGACGGTGCCGACCTGCCTGTCGGATCACCTCGACGACGTCGCCGCCTGCTCACCGCCGCGCGCGCTGGGAGTCAACGGCGCCGGTGTCGCAGCCGAGCAGGCGGCGACGACAGCTGGTGGCGGGCACTACGCAGACCTAACCCCGCTGTTCTGCACCGCCGAGCGCTGCCCGGTGATCATCGGCAACGAGCTGGTCTACCGCGACGACAACCACGTGACGATTGAATACGCTCAAACGCTGGCTCCGGTCATCGGAGCACTGGCCGACCGGGCGCTGGCCCGCGGCTGACTACTGCCGGGTCGGCCGCACGTCGGCGCCCGACACGTCCCCGCCGCGGGCGGAACGCCGGAGCCGGGCGACCCCCACTGCCACAAGAATCCCGGCGACCGTCGCAAACAGTAGCGTCAGCAGCAGCAGTGGGGGGTCATAGACCACTGACACCGTGCTGGGCTGACCATCCGCGATCGGCTCCACGGGCACCGCTCTGTGCGACTGCGACCACATCAGCACCGACCCGATGAGCGCAGCGACGGCGAGCACCGCCTCCAACGTGCCGCGACGGCGCGGCGTCACCACCGTGACTCGGCGTCGTCACCGTCGTCGTAGAAAATCTCGGCCTCCGACGGCCCGACACGATTTTCGACCAACGCGTTCAGCGCAGCGCGAAGGTCGCGGTGCCGGCGGGCCCAGGCCTGCGCGGTGCGTCCGCCGGCCAGCTTGATCCCGACACCGACTCGTCCGCGCGGAACTCCGACGATTTCGCCGAGGGCACGCGCCGACTGCCACCGCTGAGGGACTGTGTCGGCCGATGCGGAGCCGGCTTCGGGGAAGACCCGCAGGATCTCGGTCACCGGAACGGTCTCGGTGCCCTGCCGCAGCGTCTGTTCATTCAATTCGACGGAGGTATGAATACGCGCCGCCTTGACCTGCACGCCGACGAACGCGGTGACCAGCAGGAGAAACGCCACCGGCACTGCGATCTGCCAGCCGTAGCCATTTCTTCGCTCGATCATCAGCATGGCAGCAGCCGACAGCGGACCTGACAGCAACCAGTACCAGCTGGCGCCGTTCTCGAAGAACAACGGAGCCCGCGTGGTTTCTGCTCCTGCACTCACTGACCACTCATCCCCTGAACTTCCGGCGCCGAACCAGCCGGTCGGGTCAGCCTAACGTGCCGGCCACCGACAGCGGGGCGGACCGAGGACGTGACTCTAGCGGGCGCCATGAGGTGTTTCGACCCGTCAACGAAGCCAGTCCGCTGCCTCAGCAGCCCAGTAGGTCAAGACGATGTCTGCGCCGGCGCGGCGGATGCCGGTCAACGACTCCAGCACGGCGGCTCGGCGGTCGATCCAACCGTTGGCGGCCGCGGCGGAGATCATCGCGTACTCGCCGGACACCTGGTAGGCCGCCACCGGCACCGATGACATGTCGGCTGCGGCAGCCACCACATCGAGGTAACCCATGGCGGGCTTCACCATCACGATGTCGGCGCCCTCGTCGAGGTCAAGTGCGACTTCGCGCAGCGCTTCGCGGGCGTTGCCGGGCTCTTGCTGGTAGGTGCGGCGGTCCCCGGACAGGCTGGAGCTCACCGCCTCCCGGAACGGTCCGTAAAACGCCGACGCGAATTTGGCCGCGTACGCCAGGATCACCACATCGGTGTGGGCGGCGGCGTCCAGGCCGTCGCGGATAGCGCTGACCTGGCCGTCCATCATTCCGCTCGGGCCCACCACGTGCGCACCCGAATCCGCTTGCGCGACTGCCAGTTCGATGTACCGCTTCAAAGTGGCATCGTTGTCGACGCGGCCGCGCGCGTCCAGCACACCACAGTGGCCGTGGTCGGTGAACTCGTCGAGGCAGGTATCGGCCATCAGCACGGTGGCCTCGCCGAGGTCTTTGGCCAGGTCCCGCAACGCCACGTTGAGGATGCCGTCCGGGTCCGAGCCGGCCGAACCCGACGCGTCCTTGTCCTCGCCACGCGGAACCCCGAACAGCATCAGCCCGCCCACCCCGGCGGCGACGGCCTCGGCGGCCGCACCGCGCAGCGAGTCGCGAGTGTGTTGCAGCACCCCCGGCATCGACGCGATGGCCCGCGGCTCGTCGAGGTCGGCGACGAACATCGGCAATACCAGGTGGCGGGGCTCCAGCGAAGTCTGGGCCACCAGCCGGCGCAACGCCGGGCTCGAGCGGAGCCGACGCGGGCGCTGCCGCAGATAACCCGTCAAACTCCTACCGCCTGCGGCTCTTCTTACGTGGCGGCGGCAGTGCCCCTTCGGCCCGTAACCGGGCGGCATGCTCGGCCAGCGCTTCGATCAACGGACCGACCGCAGCCGTCTCCGGTTGCACGTCGACGCGCAAACCGAACTCGGCAGCGGTCTCGGCGGTCTTAGGGCCGATGCAGGCGACGATCGTCCGGGCATGCGGCTTGCCGGCTATACCGACCAGGTTGCGCACCGTCGAACTCGACGTGAAGCACACCGCATCGAAGCCGCCCGTCTTGATCATCTCGCGGGTGGCCGCCGGTGGGGGTGCGGCCCGCACCGTCCGGTAGGCGGTGACGTCCTCGATCTCCCATCCGCGTTCCCGCAAACCCTCGGCCAACGTCTCAGTGGCGATGTCGGCCCGCGGCAGCAGCACCCGGTTGACCGGGTCGAAAATGCTGTCGTAGGGCGGAAACTCGTCCAGCAATCCGGCCGAGGACTGTTCCCCCGACGGCACCAGCTCGGGGCTGATCCCGAACGCGCGCACCCGGTCGGCGGTCGCCTCGCCGACACAGGCGATCTTGACTCCGGAGAACGCCCGGGCGTCCAGACCGAATTCGCCGAACTTCTCCCACACCGCGCGCACGGCGTTCGTGGAGGTGAACACCACCCACTGGTAACGGCCGTCGACGAGGCCTTTGACCGCGCGTTCCATCTGTGCGGGGCTGCGCGGCGGCTCCACGGCGATGGTGGGCACCTCGATCGGCAGCGCGCCATGCGACGCGAGCCACTCACTCATCTCGCCGGCCTGGTCTTTGGTGCGCGGCACCAGCACAGTCCAGCCGTAGAGGGCGCGGCTCTCCCACCAGTTGAGCTTCGCGCGGTTAGCCACCGTCTTGCCGATCGTCACCACCAGCGGACCGGTCCACGGATCGGCCGCGTCGACACCGCCGAGCGCGTTGCGGTCGGTCAGCGCCTGCAGCGTCGACTCCAGCGACCGCTGTGCGCATGTGGTGCCGGCGGCGGTGACGACACATGGCGTCATCTCGGCCAAGCCGTATTCGATCAAAGTGCTCGCAGCATCCGGCAGGTGCGATGCTGTGGCCTGCAGGATGAGCGGCCCCGGCGCGGCGGCCAGCGCGGACCAGTCGACGTCGCCGCGGACGTCGGCAACGGTGTGCGAGGAGCCCAGCGGCAGGCCGGCATACGTCGGCACCGTCGTGCTGGGCGCCAGCCCGGGCACAATCTCGAAGTGCAGGTGGCTGCGAGCCACGGCGCCCACCTCGCTGATCACCGCATCCAGCGACAGCGGGTCACCGGCGACCAGCCGGACCACGTCGGCGCCGGACCGCGCCTCGGCGGTCACCATCTTCGCTACCTCGGACGGTTCCCCCAAAGCGGGGCGGATGTCCGGGCCGCTCACGACCACAGGTGGCGCAATCTCGTTGCCCACGGCTCCGTCGGCGTCGGCCTGGCGCGGTGTGTCGGCCGGCGCCGGCCCGGAAACCGGCGGCAGGTCGGTGCCGATCAGCGCGAGCATCTGCTCGGGCACGTCGGGGTCGGTGAACACCAGGGCGGCATTCGCCAGCACCGCGGCGGCCCTCGTCGTCAGCAGACCGGGATCCCCTGGACCGGAGCCGACGAAAGTGACGTGGCCCGGCCTGGGCTTGCGCCCCCGAATGTTCACTTGGCGAGTCATCTACTTCTCCCACTACTTCAGTACTTCCGCACTGCACGTCCCTCGCACGGCTGGTCTCACCGTGCGCCCGACATGAGTTCCCGAGCGCCCAACTCGAACAACTCCCCGGCGACCGAGAGCCCCAACTCTCGTGCCCGCCCCGGAGTGTCGACACCGGACGCGCGGATCACGTCGGATCCATCCAGCGCCGCCACGCACCCGCGCAGCGACAACTCCTCGAAGACGCGGCCGTCCTCGTCAATGGACTCGACCACCTCCGCGATCGCCCCCACCGGCGCGGAGCAACCCGCCTCCAGTTCGGCGAGCAGGGCTCGCTCGGCGGTGACCGCCGCGCGGCTGTCGGCGTCGTCGAGCTCTGCCAACAGCGCCACCAGCGCGGTGTCACCGGCACGGCACTCGACGGCCAAAGCGCCTTGCGCCGGTGCAGGCAACATCTGCACCGGGTTCAGCGTCTCGGTGACATCGTCCAAGCGGCCCAGCCGGGCCAGACCGGCCCGGGCCACCACGATCGCGTCCAGATCACCGCTGCTTACCCTGTTCAACCTGGTATCTAGGTTGCCTCGTAGGGGGCGGATTTCCAAACCGAGACCCAGTGCTCTAAGCTGCGCGGCCCGCCGCGGGGACGATGTGCCCACCACCGAACCGGCGGGCAACTCGGCCAGCACCAGACCGTCGCGGGCGACCACGGCATCGCGAGGATCTACTCGTGGCGGTATCGCGGCGATGGTGAACCGCGGATCCTCAGCGGTGGGCAGATCTTTGTGTGAGTGCACAGCGGCCTCGACGCGGCCCTCGTCGATGGCCTCCCGCAGCGCGGTGGTGAAAACGCCCACTCCGATCGTTGCGATCGGCTCCATGGACCGATCGCCTTCGGTGGTGATCGTCACCAACTCGGCGAGATGCCCATTGGCGATCAGGGTGTCCCGCACGCCGCTTGCCTGAGCAGTGGCCAACCGGCTGCCCCGGGTGCCTATCCGAATCACGTCGTCGACAGCTACTCGACGGTCGGGAGGTGAGCGCCCCGCAGGGCATCGGCGCCGTCGGGGCCGGCGGGCACAGCGGGTAGCTCACCCGCGGTGGCGACGGCGTCGACCGCAGTCTGATCGAGTTCGAACAGCTCGCGTAGCGCCTCGGCGTAACTGTCCCCGCCAGGGGCGCTGGCCAACTGCTTGATCCGTACGGTCGGCGCATGCAGCAGCTTGTCGACCACCCTGCGCACCGTGCGGGCCACTTCGTCGCGCTGGTCGACACCAAGGCCGGGCAGCCGGTTGTCCAGCCGCAGCAGCTCGGCGTCGACGACCTCGGCGGCACGTTGGCGCAGCGCGGTCACCGTCGGGGTCACTTCGGCCATTCGCTGACCAGCCAGATAGGCGGCCACTTCGGCAGCGACGATGTGCCGGGCGGCCTCGGCATCGGCTGATGCGGCCCGGGCGGCCGGTTCCCGCTGGACGCGATCCATGTCGATAACCCACACACCGGGCAGTCCGGCCACCGCCGGATCGACGTCGCGCGGCATGCCCAGATCGCAGATCACCAGCGGCTGGCCCGCTTCGTCGCGGCGGGCGGCGGCCAGGGCGTGGTGCACATCGGCCAGCGACACGACCGGACGCACGGCGCCGGTACAGCAGACGACCAAGTCGGCACCGGCCAACGCACTGGCCAGCCAATCAAGGGTCACCCCCTCGGCCTGCACACCGTGTTCGCAGATCTTGCGCGCCAACCGCTGCGCGCGCGGCAACGACCTATTGGCGACGTAGATATGCCGGATGCCGGCACGGGTCAGGTGGGCCGCCGACAGCGCGCCCATCGCCCCGGCGCCGACGACTACGGCAGTCTTGCCCGCCAGCGCGCCCGGACCGAACTTCCTGGCGGCCATGTCCAGCGCGACCGACACCACCGACGCGCCGGCGGCGTCAATCGCGGTTTCGGAGTGCACGCGTTTGCCGACTGCCAGCGCGCGCTGAGCTAGCTCGTGCAGCACCCGGCCCACGGTGCGGTTGGCCTCAGCAGAGGCGTAGGCCCGTCGCACCTGGCCGAGCACCTGGTGCTCGCCGATGACCGCGGAGTCCAGTCCGCTGGCCACCGCGAACAGATGCTCGACCGCGGCCTCGCTGTAGCGGACGTAGGCGTACTTGGTGAGTTCGTTCATCGTCATGCCGCAGTGCGCGGAGAGGACCTGCCCGATGATCGACAGGCCGCCGTGGAACGCCTCGACGACGGCGTAGACCTCGACGCGGTTGCAGGTCGACAGCACCATCGCCTCAGTGATCAGCGGCGACTGCAAGATCTCATCGATGAGCTTGATTCGGTCGGATTCGTCGGTGCTGAGCTGTTCCAGGACGGACACCGGCGCGCTGCGGTGCGAGACCCCAAAGAGCAGCACGCTCACGGCAGAATCACCTGGCCTGCTCCCTTGCTGTCCCCAGTGAACGAACTGACTTCCACGGTAGTCGTTTCCGAAGGTGGCCACCAAATTTGCTGCAGCGTCACCCGAAGTCAGCGCAGATCGGCGCGCAGCCGGACTTCGTCGACCTCCCAGTAGCTGTGTTCGCGGCCGTCGAGGAGGACCACGGGCAAGCGGTCGCCGAACTCCGCGCGCAGCGCGGTGTTGCCACCGGCCGCCGCGGCGTCGACGTCCGTGCTGCACAGGTCGAAGCTGAGCTCGGCAGCCAGCTCGGCCAGCCGGGCGTGAACCCGCTCACAGACCGCACACCCGCCGCGGGTGAGCAGCTCCACCTGTCGGCGACTCATCAGCCCAGTGTGTCAGGGCTTCCGCCCCGGATAGGGTTGATTTGTGACGGCTTTCGGTGATCTCGGCGGGACGGACCCCGACCGCGAGACTCTGGCCGCAGACGCCAGTGCCGAGCAGGCGCTCGACGGGTTGGTGGCCGAGGCCAGCATCGGGCCCGAAGACAGCCCGCCGCCGGTCGACCTGACCGCGGCCGCCTTCTTCGACGTCGACAACACCCTCGTGCAGGGGTCGTCGGTGCTGCATTTCGGTCGCGGACTCGCCGCCCGCAAATACTTCACCTACCGCGACGTCGTCGGGTTCATCTACGCCCAAGCCAAGTTCCAGGTCATGGGACGGGAGAACAGCGACGACGTGGCAGCCGGCCGGCGCAAGGCGCTGGCCTTCATCGAGGGCCGGTCCACCGCCGAACTGACAGCTCTCGGCGAGGAGATCTACGACGACATCATCGCCGACAAGATCTGGCCCGGTACCCGTGATCTGGCTCAAATGCACCTCGACGCCGGCCAGCAGGTGTGGCTGGTGACCGCCACGCCCTACGAACTGGCCGTGACGATCGCCCATCGGCTGAGCCTGACCGGTGCGCTGGGCACGGTCGCCGAGTCGGAAGACGGAATATTCACCGGCAGGCTGGTCGGTGAGATCCTGCACGGCACCGGCAAGGCACACGCGGTGCGCTCGCTGGCGATCCGGGAGGGCCTGAACCTCAAACGCTGCACCGCCTACTCCGACAGCTACAACGACGTGCCGCTGTTGTCGCTGGTCGGCACCGCAGTCGCGGTCAACCCCGACGCGCAGTTGCGTGCGCTGGCCCGCCAGCGCGGGTGGGAGATCCGCGATTTCCGCACCGCACGCAAGGCCGCCCGGATCGGAGTGCCGTCGGCGCTGGCGTTAGGGGCGGCAGGAGGCGCGCTGGCCGCAGTAGCATCTCGGCGGCAAGGCCGCTGATAAGCTGCTGCGCTGAGCCGCAATGTGAGTGGAGAGCATCACCTGCTATGACAGTTCCCGCAGGAACGAAAGATCTCATTGGGAAGCATTACCGCTTCCCGGATTACTTCGATGTCGGGCGCGAGAAGATCCGCGAGTTTGCCAAGGCGGTCAAAGACGAACATCCCTCGCACTACGCCGAGAGCCTCGCGTCGGAGGCAGGCTACCCGGGGCTGGTGGCCCCGCTGACGTTCCTGGCCATCGCAGGTCGGCGTCTGCAGTTGGAGATTTTCACCAAGTTCGATATCCCGATCAACATCGCCCGGGTTTTTCACCGCGATCAGAAAATCCGGTTCCACCGGCCGATCGTCGCCGGTGACCGGCTGTATTTCGACGCGTACCTGGATTCGGTTCTGGAATCTCACGGCACCGTCATCAGCGAGATCCGCAGCGAGGTCACCGACGCCGAGGGCAAGTCTGTGGTGACCAGCGTCGTCACCATGATCGGGGAAGCCGCCAACCACCAGGATTCCGCCGACGCGGCGGTGGCCGCGATTGCCGCGATGGGCTCCAGCGCCTAGTGTCGGCCGGCATGACGCACGGGGCTGGCGAGCCTGAGGGTACCGATCTCAGACCGCACTTTGAAGACGTCCAGTCCCACTACGACCTTTCCGACGACTTCTACCGCCTGTTCCTCGACCCGTCCCAGACCTATAGCTGCGCGTATTTCGAGCGCGACGACATGACGCTGGAAGAAGCGCAGTTGGCAAAAGTTGACCTTTCGCTGCGCAAGCTCGATCTACAGCCTGGGATGACGTTGCTCGACGTCGGCTGCGGCTGGGGCGCGACGCTGCGTCGTGCGGTCGAGAAGTACGACGTCAACGCCATCGGTCTGACGTTGAGTAAGAATCAGGCCGCTCATGTGCAGAAGACGTTCGACGCTATGCCCAGTGCACGGTCCAAAGAAGTGCGGCTGGAAGGCTGGGAACAGTTCCACCAGCCGGTCGACCGCATCGTGTCCATCGGGGCCTTCGAGCATTTCGGCCGTGACCGCTGGGACGACTTTTTCAAGATGGCCTACGAAGCGTTGCCGGCCGACGGGGTGATGCTGTTGCACACGATCGTCTCGGTGAGCTCGGCGGATATCGAAGCGCGCGGGCTGAAGATGACGATGTCGCTGCTGCGCTTTATCCAGTTCATCATGCGGGAGATCTTTCCCGGCGGGCGGTTGCCGGCGGTTGCCGATGTCGAGGAATACGCCACCGAGGCCGGTTTCCAGGTGGCGCGTGTCCAGCCGCTGCGGTTGCACTATGCACGCACACTCGACAACTGGGCGGCATCGCTGCAGGCCAACAAGGACCAAGCCATCGCGATTCAGTCCGAAGAGGTCTACGAGCGTTACATGAAATACCTGACCGGTTGCGCCGACCTGTTCCGCAGCGGCTACACCGACGTCTGCCAATTCACCTTGGTCAAAGACGCCGCATGAGTTCTCCAGCCGGGCCGCGGGGTGTTCAGCCGAAGAACATGTTGCGGCGCCCAGCCAACAGCCGGTAAAGCGTCTGCTGAATCGTCTCCCGCACCTGGTCGGTGAGTTCGAAAGTGATCATGGGGTCGTCGGCGTCGGCGGGATCGTAGCCCGCAGTCGAGATCGGCTCGCCGAATGCGATGTGCCACTTCGACGGCAGTGGTATCAGACCAGCCGGGCCGGCCAGCGGGAACAGCGGCGTGATTGGGAAGTAGGGCAGGCCCAGCAGCCGCGCCAGCAATTTGACGTCGGCGAGCATCGGATAGATCTCTTCGGAGCCGACGATCGAGCACGGCACGATCGGCGCCTTGGTGCGCAGGGCAGCCGACACGAAGCCGCCGCGCCCGAAGCGCTGCAGTTTGTAACGGTCTGTGAATTGCTTGCCCAGGCCTTTGTATCCCTCGGGGAACACCGCGGTCAGCTCACCGGCGGCCAGCAGCCGGTGAGCGTCGGTAGTGCAGGCCATGGTGTGGCCGGCCTTGCGCGCCGTTTCACCCAGCACCGGCAAATCGAACACCATGTCAGCCGCCAGCAGTCGCAGGTCGCGATGCGCGGGATGCTCGTCGTGGACCGCGACCGAGGCCATCAGGCCGTCGAACGGCAACACTCCGGCGTGATTGGCGACCACCAGGGCGGCGCCGGTGTCCGGTAGGTTCTCGACGCCACTGACCTCCACGCGAAACCAGGACCGGAAGAAGAATCTGAGCAACGGCCGCACGATTGCGTCGTTGAAGTGAGGGTCGAAGCCGAAGTCGTCGACTTGGTAGTCGCCGGTCAGCCGCTGCCGAAGGAACTGTGCGATCGCGCCGACCCGCTGAGCGAGTTCGTTGACGGGAGCTTGGCTTTCCGACGCGGTGCCCGAAAGGCGGCGCCGTTCATCGATGTCGCGTACGACGTCGGCAAGCTCATGGGCCGCGCCTTGCAACTCGGCGCCCGTCAGTAGTGACGGGTGGCGACGAGACCCGGCGTTGCGTTGAACGGCACGCCGCTGGGCAGCCGTACGGCCCGAATTCGCGTGCAGCGGAATGACTTTCGCCTTTGAATCGCCGGCCATTATCTCACCTCCCCCCCACCCTCAGCGACGGCGTCCGAGTGCCCAGACGTTGGGCTACGGTCACCGCGCTGTCCTCCAAGGAGCGTACCCACTGCGGGTCGATAATGGGAGTCAGAGCCCGGCCGCGAACGTAATCGTCGAATGCCTCGGCCGTCGTCCACTTGGGCTGGTAGCCTAGGTCCTCCCGCATCCTGGTCGTGTCCATCACCCGGCCGTAGCTCAAGTAGTCGAGTTGCTCGCGATTGATTTCGCTGTAGCGATTGGCCCGCCTCAGCGAATCCAGCGCCCACAGCGTGAAACCCGGTATCGGCAAGGGGATACGGCCCGCCCGCCGGATCGCCTGCGACAGCATGATGATGCCGCTGGCACCGACGTTGAAGGTGCCCGCTTGGCCGGCCATCGCCGCGCGCTCGAGCGCTCCCAGTGCGTCCTGCTCGTGCAGCAGTTGCAGCCGCGCGTCGCGACCGACCACGGTCGGAACCAGTGGGCCGGCCAAATATCTCGACAGCGTGGTGTCCATCGCGGGGCCAACCATGTTGGCCAACCGCAGAATTGTGACCGCCACGTCGCTGCGGCGCCGACCCAGGCCACGTGCGTAGCCCTCGATGTCGAGGCTGTCTTTGGGGAATCCGTCGCGGAACAGGCGACGGCTACTGCTGTCCTCGGTAAACATCACCGGATCGTGCCCGCTGGAGCCGTAGACCTCCGACGTCGACTTCAGCACGACGCGGCGCACTGACGACGCCTTCTGGCAGGCCGCGAACAATTGCATCGCGCCCATCACGTTCAGCTCTTTCAGCGCCGCTCCGCCGCCGGACCGTGGGGCGTAGGATGCCGCGGCGGCATGCACCACGGTGTCGACGTCGCCATTTCGGATCACCTTGCCGATAAACGGGTTCCGGATATCGGCGCGCACAAATTCCGCACGACCCATCCGGCGCAACATGTCCTTGCTGGGGGCGATCGCGTCGACGGCGATCACCCGGTTGATCAAGGGGTTCTGCGCCAGCCGGGCGGTCAGATATCCACCGAGGAATCGGCACGCGCCGGTGACCAGCACAACTTTGGGGTAGTGCACTGTATCGCTGCCTGAGTGGCCGGTTTCGCGGCCCGTTCGGCCGATTGGCCCGCCCGACGAATCCACCCGGCCAGCTTAGCGGGCCGGGTGAAACAGCGGTGAGCATAAACTCAAGGCTGGGCGTGTATCACTTACCAAGTTTTCTTCGCTGTACTCGTGTGCGACGTAATAGCTTGCGATGCTTCTTTTTCGACATACGCTTGCGCCGCTTCTTAATTACTGAGCCCATGACCCCGCTTATCTGAGTTAATGTCCGCGTTTACCGGCATATGGATGACCCGGACACTCTACCCGGCTGCTCATGTAGAACAGAAAACGGCGCCGCTTTCCACAACCGCGTACTACAGCGGAGCTGGGGTCGCGCGAGCTAGGCCGTGAGCCGAAGTGTTGCAGCTAGCCGGCGTCGAAGTATGACGTCTCCAGCATGTCGTGCACAGCTTTGGCGTGCACCCGAAACGAGCGCCCGACTCGAACTGCGGGCAACTCGCCGTTATGGACAAGCCGGTAGACGGTCATTTTGCTGACCCGCATCAGCGCCGCCACCTCGGCTACTGTGAGAAATTGAGTTCTGGCCGGCTGGCCGTCGGACGATCCGGTGTCTCGTCCCGATTTACCGCCAGCTGAATCCCGCGCCGATGGCCCATTGATAGACGTCATCGCAACCCAATCAGTCAGGCGCGCGCAGTCCCAGCGGCTTCCCCACCGCTGGCACCCACGCGTGCATACAGGAAGGAGAATAGCGGGACTAGTGGGGTTACTGCGACGGGTGGGAGAAAATCGGTAAAAATTGGCTAATTACTTCGATGTGATTCTGAGCTGCTCGGCGCGGGTTTTCGCGGCCTGAACGGCACTGTCCACCGCGGTCCGCAGTCCGCCGCGTTCCAATTCGCGCAGCGCAGCGGCCGTCGTGCCGCCAGGCGAGGTGACCATCACGCGCAGCTGCGCCGCGGAGGTGTCCACCCCTAAGCCGGCGGCGGCCTCGCCGGGTCGACGCTGCTGCTGCATGCGATCGAGCAACATCGCCGCCGATCCGGCCATGGTCTGGGACACCAGCTCGGTGGCCACCGGCCGGCCCAAGCCCGCCGCGACAGCCGCATCGACCAGCGCCTCGACCATCAGGAAGAAGTAAGCCGGCCCAGAGCCGGAGACCGCGGTCACCGCATCGAGCTGCGCCTCCGGCACGATCAGCACGCCGCCCACGCTGTCGAACAGGGCGGAGACCTCCTTGACCTGCTCAGGCGTGGCGAAACGGCCCGCGGCCAGCGCGCTGACGCCGGCGCCGACCAACGACGGCGCGTTGGGCATCACCCGCACCACCGGTGTCCCGGCCGGCAGTTTCGACTCGAAGTAGCCTGTCGTGACACCAGCCGCGATGGTGACGATGACCTGCTCGGCACCGCCGTTGTCTGCTTCGGCGGCCGCGTGGGCGACGTCGGTGATCACGGACTCGACGTCGGAGGGTTTGACCGCGACGATCACGAACGTCGCGTTCTCCACGGCGTCGGTGAGCGACGACACCAATACCGAGTACGCCTCGGCGAGGTACTCGGCACGTTGCGGGACGCGTTCGACCAACACGATGTCTTTGACCCGCCGCCCGGCCCGCACCAGCCCGGACAGCAGCGCTTCCCCCATGTTGCCGCCGCCGACGATCGCGATTCTGGCCACGGGTGAAAGCATGGCAGACGCCCGAACCGACGACTAGCAGGCGGGGGTGATCGCAAGCGCGGCGAAGCCGGGCGCAGCGGGTCGCCCGCCACTACCCGGGGGTGATCGCAAGCGCGGCGAAGCCGGGCGCAGCGGGTCGCCCCCCACTACCCGGGGGTGATCGCAAGCGCGGCGAAGCCGGGCGCAGCGGGTCGCCCCCCACTACCCGGGGGTGATCGCAAGCGCGGCGAAGCCGGGCGCAGCGGGTCGCCCCCCACTACCCGGGGGTGATCGCAAGCGCGGCGAAGCCGGGCGCAGCGGGTCGCCCCGGACATCACCGTGGCGGCACCATCGCCAGCTGACGGGTCTGCACGACGATGCGGCCCTCGCAGTCGACGACGAGGTGGTCCTCGTCGAACCAGTCCTGCCCGATTTGGGTGCAGGTGCAGATCACCCGCAGCCAACCGTCGGCGGGCAGCCCGCGCAGGTAGGCGGTGAGTTGAACGGTGGGCGCCCATCCGGTGCGCCCGACGGCGAAGCTGACCGGCGCCGACACATCCCCGCACATCAGGGCGAACAGCACGTCGGGGGCCACGCCGCGCGGGCGCACCCACATCTGGATCACCGGCGGGCGCCCGTCGGTGGGTTCCAGCGTCGACACCACCGGCCGTACCTCGCAGCCTTGCGCCAGGTGCACCAGCCCGGCCATCGGGTGACCCGGCCCGATCGGAGCAACATCGGCCGGCGGTTCGGGTGCCATCAAGGTCAGCACCGGGTTGGCCGACAATAGCGGAGCCACGTTGTGTTCTGGGTCGCCGAGAGTGACGACAGCGTGCACCGCGGTGCGCTTCTCTTGGCTGAGCTCGACGTCGACCACGCTGACCCGCCGGCCGCGTTTGCGGATCGACGTCACCAGCTGCATCGGCCCGGGATCGGGCGCCCACAGAAAGCTGCCGGACACCGCGACCGGTTGGGCTGCGCTGGATAGCCCGAGCGCCGTGCGGGCGGCGTTGGCGCACAGCGCCAGCATCGCGCCGCCGTGCACCTTCGGCCCGATGGTCCAGTGCTCGTCGAGCTCACCTTGATATGTGAAACACGCCGAATTCGAAGCGGCGCTTTCGACTTCATGCAGCGCCATCGCGGTGGTGAACAGGGCGTCCATCGGCTTCCTCGATATCAGCGCAGCAGGTGGGTTCGCGCGAACTGCAGCGACTCGGCCAGCTGGACTTCCCGCTCCTGCAGCGAACGCGCACTCGAGGTGGCGACCTCGAGCACCACGTGACCGGAGAAGTTGCCATTGGCCAGCAGCTGACACACCTCTGCAGTGGGTTGGGTGCCCTGGCCCGGTGGCAGGTGTTCGTCGACCGGCAGTCCGCTCCCGTCACACAAGTGCAGATGCACCAGACCCGAGCCCATGCGCTGTGCCATCTCCAACGCGTCGGTGCCGGCAGTGGCGCTGTGCGACAGGTCGAGCGTGTAGTGAGCGTGGTTGCCGTCGAGCGGATCATAGGACGGCGCGAACGCTGAGAACGCCGGACCGGGCCCACCGCCGCGCCTGCGCATCCGTTCGATCGACTGGCCCGCCCGGAAGAGCCGATCGGCCCGGAACGGAAACATGTTCTCCACGGCCACCAGCACGTCGCTGGACGCTTCCAGCTCGGCAACCTGCTCGGTGAAGCCTTCGGCGTAGCGGCGCTGCCAGCGGAACGGCGGATGCACGACGACGGTTTGGGCGCCCAGTTGCTCCGCGGCCGCCACGCTGCGGTCCAGCTTGGAAATGGGATTGGCGCCCCATACCCGCTGGGAGATCAGCAAGCAGGGCGCATGCACCGACAGGACCGGCACGGAGAAGCGCTCGGACATCTTCTCGACGGCATCGATGTCCTGGCTGGCCGCCTCTCCCCACACCATCAACTCGACACCGTCGTAGCCCAGCTTGGCTGCATACTCGAAAGCGGCCTCGGTCCTCAACGGGTAAACCGAGGCCGTTGAAAGACCGACCTTGATTGCTGGGCGCACTGGTTTGTTGCGAGCTCTCAGCCCGACTGCAGCAGCGCCAACGGACCGAACGCAATTAGCGCCCCGACTGCGACCGCGATCAGCGTGCTGGCGGTGTCCACGGTCTTGCGAACTACCTGTACGGCCGCCACCAAGCCGAGGATCACCAGCACAGCAAGTACCAGGGCCAAGATGTTGTTCCATTGCCAGAGCTGGTCGAAGGCGATGAACAGGCCCGCACCGAAGGCGACGGCGAGGATCGACTGCAGCACCACCACGCCGCCGTGGAGCAGCAGCTCTTTTCGGCTCAACCACACGTACTCTTCGGTGTCTTGCCCGCTGTGCGGCTCCACGTGGGGGCCGTCTTGGTCGAGCTTCCGGTCGCCGGATGAGGTTCCCGGATCCCGCGCCACCGGTTCGGCGACATCAGCGTCCTGGCCGCCGAACAACTCGTTGGCGTCGTTCAGGTAGGACCGCACGTAGGCCGAATCTTCAGTCGGCGGCTCGGCTTCGCGGACGTCGGTGTCCATGACGTCGACGGGCATGTCGGCGTAGTCCTCGAGTGGGTCTGGGCTCATTCCCTCAGCACCGGAGCGCGGACGACGCTGAGGGCGGTCACCGTCGACCGCGCCGCTGCGCAGCGGACGCGGATACTCGCTGAGTTCGGGTCCGGAGTTGCGGCGCTGCTGCGGGGAGGATGCGGGCCAGCGCGGCTCGGGCTGCGACCAATAGGGGGTCTCAGCGGATTCGTCGTCCGGTACCTCGGGTACCGGCGCAGTGGCCGGTTCGTCCACATCCTCGGGCCGTGCCGCAGCGGCGGTTTCGGCGACACCCGCAGCTCCGTTCGCACGCCGCTCGGGCGCCCAGGTGCTGTGAGCTTTCGGGCCGGGACGCTCGGATTGCGGCGGAGCGGTCTCGTCGGTGATGACAGGGATCTCGCCGGTCAGCTCGGCGACCGTCACGGCGTCGCTGTTGCCGCGGCGCCGGCGACGACGTCCGGTCACCGGTGGCGCGCCGATGGTGCCGTTCTTGGCCAGCAATTCGGCGACCGAGATCGGCCGGGTTTCCGCCCCTTGGGTGTTGGTTTGTGATCCAGTCATCGTCTGTCGCCTCTCGACCGGTCAACCGCGGTCCGATCAACTACCTGGCCTCCAGCATCCCGCACGGAAGTCTCCACGAGGGCGGTTCCGTCGGCTTCGCTGTCGAGTTTTCGCAGGATCAACCCTTCTCGCAGCGCCCAGGGGCAAATGTCCACAGTTTCGATCGACAGCGCACGCATGCTTGCCTCCGCCACCAGGGCCCCGGCCACTATCTGAGGCGCCCGCTCGGCACTCACTCCCTCCAGTTCTGCACGGTCAGCGGTCGTCATCCTAGAGATGAAAGATATGAGTTGTCTGAGGCCATTGAGAGTCAGCGTTCGCTTGGCCCGGGGCCCGGCCGCCGACGGCGCCGCGCCGTTGAGCCGGGCCAGCGAACGAAAGGTTTTAGAGGTCGCCACCGCGAGGTCGGGTTCGCCGGCTTTGAGTAGCGCGGCGCTGGTGTCAGCCAACTCGGTGTCGAGCCAGTCGCGCAGCATGGCCACACGGCGGCGGCTCGGCGGGTCGTCGGGCAACCACTCCCGGGTGAGTCGCCCGGCACCCAGCGGCAGCGACAGCGCGACCTCGGGCTCCTCGTCGACGCCACTGGACAACTCCAGCGAGCCGCCGCCGATGTCGAGGTTGATGATGCGCCCAGCGCTCCACCCGTACCAGCGTCGCACCGCCAGGAAGGTCAGCCGCGACTCGTCGACGCCGCGCAGCACGCGCAGTTCGACACCAGTCTCAGATCGCACTCGGGACAGGACGTCTTCGGAGTTCTTGGCGTCACGCACCGCGGAGGTGGCGAACGCCATCAGCTGTGTGCAGCCTGAGCTCGTCGAAATCTTGGCGAACTCGTCGATCGTCGAGACCAGTTTGTCCGCACCGCGCCGGGTGATCTTGCCGTTGTCAATAGCCTCGGCCAGGCGCAACGTAGCCTTCGTAGAACTCATCGGTGTCGGATGTCCGCCGCGCCGGGCATCGACTACCAGCAGATTGACCGTGTTACTGCCCACGTCGAGCACGCCTAACCGCACGGAACACAACGTAGCCCGGCGACGATGCGGGTGCGCAGCAACCCGAGGAGGAGCCGGGCAATCCAGTCCAGCCCGGCGACGATGCGGGTGCGCAGCAACCCGAGGAGGAGCCGGGCAATCCAGTCCAGCCCGGCGACGATGCGGGTGCGCAGCAACCCGAGGAGGAGCCGGGCAATCCAGTCCAGCCCGGCGACGATGCGGGTGGGCAGCAGCTCGAGGAGGAGCCGGGCAACTCTATGCCGGCTACCGATCATTACCCAGTGCCGCACAGTGATACCGCCGGTGACATCACCACAAACCCGGAAAGGCGCTTCCCTTCAGAAATCCCGCAAACGGGTCCACCGGCCGCGACGGATTGTCGACTACCGTGGACAACCGTGGCACCTACGCAGCCGGGCAAACCGGGCGAGGTCGAACTCGATTTCACTCGGGAGTGGGTGGAGTTCTACGACCCGGACAATCCTGAGCATTTGATCGCAGCGGACCTCACCTGGCTGCTGTCGCGCTGGACTTGCGTTTTCGGCACGCCGTCCTGTCAGGGCACGGTGGCGGGCCGACCCGACGACGGGTGCTGCTCGCACGGTGCGTTCCTCTCCGACGACGACGACCGCGCCCGACTGGACGACGCGGCGGCTCAGCTGACCGACGAGGACTGGCAGTTCCGCGATAAGGGTCGGACCGGCAAGGGCTATCTGGAACTCGACGAGCATGACGACGAACCAGCGTGGCGCACGCGCAAACACAAGGGAGCGTGCATTTTCTTGAATCGACCGGGATTCCCGGGCGGCGCCGGGTGCGCATTGCACATCAAGGCGATGAAGTTGGGCGTTGCACCGCTGACGATGAAGCCGGACGTGTGCTGGCAGCTGCCTATTCGGCGAAGCCAGGAGTGGGTGACCCGTCCGGACGGCTCTGAGATTCTGAAAACCACCGTGACGGAATACGATCGCCGCAGTTGGGGTTCGGGCGGCGCGGATCTGCACTGGTATTGCACCGGCGACCCGGCGACCCACGTCGGCAGCAACCAAGTATGGAAAACTCTGGCCGCCGAGCTCACAGAGCTGCTTGGTGAAAAGGCTTATGCGGCGTTGGCGGCGATGTGCAAGCGGCGCAGCGGACTAGGCCTCATCGCCGTGCATCCTGCTACACGCGCTGCTGGGTAGCAGCGCCGCTCTACTCCAGCAAGGTCAGCCCTCGAGCTTGTAACCCAACCCGCGCACCGTCACCAAGTGCACCGGGTTGGCCGGGTCCGCTTCGATCTTCGATCGAAGACGCTTGACGTGCACATCAAGCGTCTTCGTGTCACCGACATAGTCTGCGCCCCAGACCCGATCGATGAGCTGCCCGCGGGTCAGCACCCGGCCAGTGTTGCGCATCAGGTACTCCAGAAGATCGAACTCCTTAAGCGGCAGAGTAATTGGCTCACCGTTCACCGAGACGACGTGACGCTCGACATCCATCCGCACCGGCCCGGACTCCAGCACACCATCGGTGACTTCGGGTTCCTCTTCACCGCCGCGCCGAAGCACTGCTCGGATTCGCGCGATCAACTCACGCGCAGAATAAGGTTTGGTCACGTAATCGTCGGCACCCAACTCCAGGCCGACGACCTTGTCGATCTCGCTGTCGCGGGCGGTGACCATGATCACCGGCACGCTGGAGCGGGAGCGCAATTGCTTACAGACGTCAGTGCCGGACATCCCCGGCAGCATCAAGTCCAGCAGCACGATGTCGGCGCCCGCGCGGTCGAACTCGGCGAGCGCTGCCTGCCCGTCAGTGACCACGGTGGCTTCAAAGCCCTCCCTCCGCAGAAGAAAGGCCAGCGGGTCGGCCAGCGACTCCTCGTCCTCAACGATCAGCACACTAGTCATTAGCGCCACTCCTCCTCATCGCTGCGCCCTGCATCGTCGTAAGCGCGATTCATCGGCGTAGTTCTTCCTCTCGGTGCAATTTCTTCGACCGCGGCTCGCAACTCTGCGGTTCGCCGTTGTCTTGATAGGCCGGGATGGCCAGCGTGAAGGTAGACCCCGTGCCGGGCTGACTCCACAGCCCGATGCTGCCGTTGTGGTTGGCCGCAACGTGCTTCACAATCGCCAGCCCCAGCCCGCTACCACCGGTGGCACGCGATCGCGCTTTGTCACCCCGGAAGAACCGCTCGAAGACCCGCTCCTGGTCCTTCCGTGCGATGCCGATGCCGCGGTCGGTGACGGCCATCTCGACATGCTCACCTCGTCGGCGGCAACTGACTGACACCAGTGACCCACGGGGCGAATAGGCGATCGCATTCGACACCAAATTGGCCAGCGCTGTAACCAGTAAGCTCTGGTTGCCCAACACCTTGAACCCGCAGGGCGTGTCGGTGCGAACCTCTATGTCCGCATTGTCGGCCGCCACTTTGTGCCGTGAAATGGCTTCCGCCACAATGGTATCGACGTCAACTGGCGCCAGGTCGGGCAAACGCTCCGCGCCCTGCAGCCGGGACAACTCAATCAGCTCACCGACCATATGCCCCAGCCGATTGGCCTCGATCAAAACTTTCTCGCCGAACCGTTGCACCGTTTCGGGATCATCAGGCGAAGCCAGCAGGGCCTCAGCGAGGACGGCCATGGCGCCGACCGGCGTCTTGAGTTCATGACTGACGTTGGCGACGAAGTCGCGCCGGCTGGCCTCCATCCGGGTGTACTCGGACTGGTCATAGACGAAGACCACCGCAAACCGACGATCTTCTTCACTCAGCAACCGCGCTTGGCCGTGTACCGACAACTCGGACGAGCTCACGGAAGACCGCTTCTTCGGCAGCAGGTCGAATTCGACGTCGTCTCCGCTGGCCAGCGCTTCCTGCGCCGCCTGCCACGCCCGGTCGTCGAGCTGGCGGTCACGCACCAACCCGAACTCCTTGGCGCGGTCGTTGAGGTAGACGACATCGCGGTGGCTGTCGACCACAGCGGTGCCTAGCGGCGTCAAAGTGACAATGCGCTGCAGCATCTGCGCGACGGTGATTCCGGCCAAGTCGGCGGCTGACCGTTGCCGCCGCTCGACGACTCGCGATGCCAGCCTGGCCCCGGCGGCAACGCCGACGCTCAAAGCCAGCAGAGCCAATACCCCGGCCAGCAACAGCGCCGAGAACACGGTCACGGTAAGAATTCTACAAATCCTCTTGAACTTTTCCCCATCAGCGCACCGCCCTGATCGGACATGTCACAACCTGCATCGCAGGTGTTCGACCGCCGTTCACGGTGTGTTTCCCCAACAGAATCGGATTTAATTACCGTCTCCGTCAACCGGTTGGCGTCCGGGCTGGGCATGTGAGTCGCCGGCTACTTGGCGCCCTGGCTCGCCACCGCGACCGCACCGGCAGCGGCGGCCTCCGGATCGAGGTAACGGCCGCCGGCAACTTGCGGACGCAGCGCGTGATCAAGGTCGTAGCGCAGCGGGACCCCGGTCGGGATGTTCAGGCCGGCGACGTCCTCGTCGGACATGTCGTCGAGGTATTTCACCAAAGCGCGCAACGAGTTGCCGTGCGCAGCGATGAGCACGGTTTTACCGGCCAGCAGATCCGGCGCGATCACGTCAGTGAAGTACGGCAGGAACCGGGCCACCACGTCGGCCAGGCATTCGGTCCGCGGACCGCCGCTGATGTTGGCGTAGCGGGGATCGGTGTCCTGGCTGAACCGGCTGCCCTGCTCGATCGGCGGCGGCGGAGTGTGGTAGCTGCGCCGCCAGGCCATGAACTGTTCGTCGCCGTAGCGCTCTTTGATGTCGACCTTATCCAAGCCCTGCAGTGCACCGTAATGGCGTTCGTTGAGCCGCCAGCTGCGTCGAACCGGGACCCAATGCCGGTCCGCGGTGTCCAGCGTCAGGTTCGCCGTGGAGATCGCCCGGCGCAGCAGCGAGGTATAAACCACGTCCGGCAGCAAGTTGTGTTCGGCCAGCAGCTCACCGCTTCGCACCGCCTCGGCCCGACCTTTGTCGGTGAGGTCGACGTCCACCCAACCGGTGAAGAGATTCAGCGCGTTCCATTGGCTTTCGCCATGGCGGAGCAGCACGAGCGTCGCGGAGTCTCCCATACCGCAAGTGTCTCACGCTCCCTGGTAGCCCGGTTCCCCATCAATCTCGCCGACGGCCCGCAGCGTTTCCGGGTTGTCCGTCCCGCCGGCTGGCCGGCCGGTTTCCTCTTCGTCGATGAGGTGGGCGAAGGCTTGCAAATTCTTCAACGACTCACCGCGGGACAACCGCCACTCCCACTCCTTTTGAATGGACGAGCGAAAACCCAACTCCAGCAGAGTGTTGAAGTCCGAGTCGACCGCTTCCAAAACCTGACCCAGCACCCGGTCGATCTCGGCAGCGTCGACCGACGCCAACGCCAACCGGCCCACCAGATAGATGTCGCCGACGTTGTCGAGGGTGTAGGCGACGCCATACATCCGGCGGTTGCGCTTGAGCAGAAATCGATACACGCCGTCGTGGTTCTCGTCGGGTTTGCGGCAGACGAACGCCTCGATGCGCACCGAGTGCTCACCGATGCTCAGGATGGTGTTCGTCTTGAGCCTGCGCTCGCCCGGCAGTTCGACCACCAATCCGGGCAGCCCGCCATGCGCACCCTTGTGCCGCGAATACGGCAGTTCGCTGGCTTTCAACGCATCTTCGATGATCCGCTGTGCATACGTCATTGCCTCGACGAGCCCCTCGTCGTGAGCTGTACTCATTGCATCACTCCTCGAACTCCGCGACGGGACGCCCAACGCCGGGACCGTCGAGCCGCCGCCAAATCACGTACCCTGTGCCGGCGCGTAGTCGTGTAACCGCCTATCGCCCGGCGATAGCTGGCCAGCAACGCGTCGACGGTGTTGTCCCACGAGAAAGTGCCGGCGTGTTCGACCGCCGCGCGGCTCAATTCCCAGCCCCGCGGCCCGGCGCTGACCCGCAACAAATCATCGATGGCATTCGCCCACTGATCGACGTCATGGCCGGCGATCAGGGTGCCGCTGATGCCGTCGCGCACTGCCACCGGCAGTCCACCGACTGCCGCGGCCACCACCGGCGTCCCGCATGCTTGGGCCTCGAGGGCCACCAGACCGAAGGATTCCGAATAGCTGGGCACCGCCACCAAATCAGCGGCGTGAAACAGTTGCGCCAGGTCTTTTCGAGACTGCGGCGGCAAGAAGGTCACCTGTGCCCTGATACCCAATTGCTCGGCCAGCCGAACCAGATCGGCGGGACCGGCCAGGTCACTCCCGGAGGCGCCGCCGGCCACCACGACGCGGACCCGCCGCAATCTGGCTGCCGCGCGCAGCAGGACGTCGGGGGCTTTCAGCGGCTGGATTCGCCCGACGAAAGCCACCACCGGCTCGTCGAGCGGCAGCCCCAGCGCTGACCGGGCCGCCTGGCGGTCGCCGGGACGAAACACGTCGAGGTCCACGCCGGGATGAGCCACATCGATCCGCGCCGGGTCAGCGCTGTGCAACGAAACCAGTTGATTCGTTTCGTCATTGGTGTTGACGATCAATCGGTCCGCTTCGTCGACGACCTGTTGCTCGCCGACCGCACGCAGCGGTGGCTCCGGCTCCTGACCGACGCTGCCGTCGGCCAGCGCGGCGTTCTTCACACCGGCCAGCGTGTGCGCGGTGTGCACCAGCGGCACTGCCCAGCGGTCGCGGGCCAACCAACCGACCTGACCGGACAACCAGTAATGCGAGTGCACGATGTCGTAGTAACCCGGTTCGTGGACGGCTTCGGCGCGCAGCACCCCGGCCGTGAAAGCGCACAATTGGGTCGGCAGATCGTATTTGTCCAAACCCTCGAACGGCCCGGCCACCACATTGCGGACCACCACCCCGGGTTCAACGTGCACGATCGGCGGATCGGCGGACGCGGTGGCCCGCGTGAAGATCTCCACCTCGACGCCGCGGCGAGCCAGGTGCAGTGCACTTTGCAGCACATAGACGTTCATCCCGCCGGCGTCGCCGGTGCCCGGCTGAGCCAGCGGCGACGTGTGCACCGACAGCACCGCCACCCGGCGGGGAGCTGACTCGGAAGCGTCTGGCCAGGAGGAGTCAGTGTGCCGCACAACGCCATCTTTGCAGCACCACCTGACGTGCCAGGTCAGGCGGATGCGTCAGCCGCAGACGTGCCGACAGCCAGCGTCGAGCTGACCGTTCCTGTCCTGCCCAGCGCGCGGCGCATCCCAGCGACCGGGTCGGCGTAAAGCCCGCCCAGCGACACGATCCCGGCGCCCGCTTCCTGCACCCGGTTGCCGAAGACCGTCACCCGGATGTCGCGCGGCGGCAGCACCGAACCCGCGGCGAACCCTGCTTCCACCCCGGCCATCGCCTCTGGGTATTCGGTGAAGGCCTGGCCGCCGACCACGAGCTCGTCCGGGTTGAGCAGGTCGCGCAGCAATGCCACCGATTCGCCCAGCAGCCGGGCCCGCTCGCCGAGCAGCTCCCGGGCTTGTTCGTTGCCGGCCCGGGCCGAGCGCAGCAGCTCGGTGATCGCGGTCGACGTGTTGTTGCGGTTCCCTGCCGGTAACAACCGCAGCTTGCGGGCTGCCGCCACCACGGCTTCGTCGCTGACCGTGGTTTCCAGCCGCCCCGAGCCGCCCAGCAGCTCGGAGTGCGCCGGCAGGTGGGCGATGGTGCCCGGGCCGCTGGCCGGAATGTGCACCCGGCCGCCGATCACCAGCGCGTACCCCACGGTCTCGCGGGCGTAGACGTACAACGACGTCGAGGCATGGGGCGCGAATCGGCGCATCCCCAGCAGCAGTTCGGCTCCGGCCATCGCGTCGACGTGCGACGCCACCGACACCGGCAGATTCAGCGCGTCACCGAGCACCGGCCCGATCGGCGCCTGCTTCCAGCCCAGCCGGGAGTGATCGACGTGACCGGTGGCTCCGTCGACGGCACCGCCGATGGCGACGCCGACCCACAGCGGGCGCCGACGATGCCAGCGCCGCAAGTAACGGCGGGCGCCTTCAGCCAGCGCGGCCAACGCCGGCCCTTGCGCGTTGAGCGGGGTCGGGGTCTCGACCGCGTCCAGGGTGCGACCGAACAGATCGGTGGCCACGATGCTGGTGGTACGGGCGCCGACATGAATCCCCAGCGTCAGATAAGGCTCGTGGTTGACTTCAACGGGCACCCGAGGGCGCCCGATCGCGCCCACGACCGCCAAGTCGGCGCGCTCGCGCAGCACGCCGGCGTCGAGGAGGGCGATCACTTGGCGGTTGACCGTCGCGATGCTCAGCGAAGTGACGGTGGCGATGACGTCGCGGCCGATCGGGCCGCGCAACCGCACCGCCCGGAATACCGACGCCGCTGCTGCGTCGGAGAGGTGCAGCGACGGAGCGATCACACGTCGACGGGAATGTAGCGCGGAGGTGTGACTGTGCGAATGAACGGTGAGAGTGGTCGAGCGCACGGGTTGTGTCCTTGTCTGAAAGATCCGGTCGGGCGGGCTCTTGGCCGCACGTCCGGCTCAGGTGTGGCTCAGACCGGTCAGGCGCGGCAAATTGCGCGGCAACAACACGCGCAGTCCGCGAACAGACACGCGGACGCACACCCGAAGAGCGCACTGGAGTACACACCAGGAATTTAGCACGTCTTCTAGAGTTGTTCCGATGACTGCAGCGCACACCCGAAATTCGGCCGGGCGAGTGGCCGTGGTAACCGGCGCCAGCGCCGGAATCGGCGAGGCCACCGCCAAAACCCTCGCTGCGCAAGGGTTTCACGTCGTGGCAGTGGCGCGGCGCGCTGATCGCATAACGGCACTGGCCGACGACATCGGCGGGACGGCCGTTGTGACCGACGTCACCGACGGTGCTGCGGTGGAGGCGTTGGCAGGCAAATTGCACCGAGTCGATGTGCTGGTGAACAACGCCGGAGGTGCCAGAGGACTCGAACCGGTGGCCGACGCCGACTTGGAGCACTGGCGGTGGATGTGGGAAACCAACGTGCTGGGCACCCTGCGGGTGACCCGCGCGCTGCTGCCCAAACTGATCGAGTCCGGCGACGGCTTGATCGTCACCGTCACCTCCATTGCGGCGATGGAGGTTTACGACGGCGGTGCCGGCTACACGGCGGCCAAGCACGGGCAGGGCGCGCTGCACCGCACGCTGCGTGGTGAGTTGCTCGGAAAACCGGTGCGACTCACCGAAATTGCGCCCGGCGCAGTCGAGACGGAATTCTCACTGGTCCGGTTCGGCGGCGATCAGCAGCGCGCCGACGCCGTGTACAGCGGCATGACACCGCTGGTGGCCGCCGACGTGGCCGAGGTGATCGGCTTCGTGGCATCCCGTCGGTCGCACGTCAACCTCGACCAGATCGTCATCCGACCGCGCGACCAGGCTTCGGCGACAAGGCGGGCTAACCACCCGGTTGCGCGGTAGTTTCGGTCGGCTCAGACGGTGACTCTGACGTGGTAGTGGGAGTACCCGACAGCGTCGGCGCGGTGCTGGGTGTGACCGGCGCGTTGCGCGGCACCGACACCGGCGACGGCTTGGCCCCGCTCGGCGGCGGCAGCGCCGACATGCCCGTCCAGGTGTCCCAGTCCACCGCCCAGTCCCAGACGTCGCCGTCGGAGTAGGACAGTTGAATCGTGCTGCCGGTGACCTCCACCGGATCGCCGTAGAGCGCGCTGCTGTAGTACTGCTGGGCGTCGGACGTCGACAGGTTGATGCACCCGTTGGTGACGTTGCTGTTGCCCTGCGCGCCCGAGCTCATCGGGTTGGCGTGAATGAACTCGCCGTTGTTGGAGATACGGACCGCCCAGCGCTCATGGGCGTTGCTGTAGCCGGCTGCCGGGTTGGACATGTAGAAGTCGGAGTACTTCTCGGTGACCACATGGATCCCGTTGCGGGTCACGTTGCGCGCCTTGTCGGCTTCCCCGTAGCTGCACGGGAAATCCATGATCAAGCCCTCGTCTCGCATCACTTGGATGCGGTGCGACGAAACCTCGGCTTTGACAATCTGGCGCCGGCCGACATTGAAACTCAGCGAAATGTCCTGGGCTCCGTAGGCGCCGTCGCCGAACGGCACCCCGTAAAGCTTCGCGTCGACGCTGACCTTCGTACCGGCCGGGTAGTACTCCCGGGTGCGGTAATGCACGCGGGATCCCCGCGATTCGTCGGGCAGCCAGGCCCAGCTGCCTTCGACCGGCGGATCGGTGACGACTTTCAGTGCCCGTTCGACAGCGGCTTTGTCGCTGATCGACGCATCGAACTGGATGATCACCGGCGCTGCGATCCCCACGGTCTGACCGTCGCCGAGCTGAAATCCGCCGTCCACTTTCTTGGTGGGGCTTACCGTGGTGAAACGTCCGGCCACCGCGACCGGCTTGCCGTCGTGGCCCACGACCGAGCCCGTCCAGGTGTACGTGGAGTCATAGCCCAGCGGCTCGGTCAGCGCGTATAAGGTGCGGTCCTGGTTGAGGTTTCCGGCGATGGCTTTCCCGGCGGAGTTGGTCAGCGCCACGTGCTGGAACCAGCCGTCGCGCACCTCGACGCTGACCTGCGCGGTGGGCACGACGTCGGCGGCAGCATTGGCCGGCCGGAAGATCAGACTCGGCGCCGGCGGCGGTTTCGGCTTTTCGGCTTGTTTACCCGCCCCGCCAGAGCAGGCAACCACCAGGTTCGGCGCAAACACTCCGACCGCTAACGCCGACAGGGCCCGTCGCCGGCTGAGCGGCGGCGGAACGCTGGCTGTATTCACGAAGGACCAAGATACCGGGCCAATCGCCGCCGACGCGAAACGTGCGGCTACAGGAGGCAGCCGACCAGCACCGGCTCGGCCTGCAGTGTGATGCCAAACACGTCGCTTACGCCATGGCGCACGGTCCGGGCCAGCGCGAGCACGTCGGCGGTGGTGGCGTCGCCGCGATTGGTCAACGCGAGCGCATGTTTGGTGGACAACCGGCAGGCCGCAGCGTCGGTGCCGGGATAGCCTTTGCTGAAACCGGCGCGTTCGACAAGCCATGCCGCGGCCAGCTTGATCCCGTTCGGGGCGGGGAAGTGCGGCACCGGTCCGTCGGCCCGGTCGGCAAGTTCCTGATATACCGCAAGCGGCACCACTGGGTTGGTGAAGAACGACCCGACGCTCCAGGTGTCGTAGTCGGCGGCGTCGAGCACCATGCCTTTGCGCCTCCGCAGCTCCAGCACGGCCTGTCGTACGGCGGCCGGATCGACCCGCTCACCGCTGACCGCGCCCAGCGCGTTGGTCAGCTCGCCGTAACGCAGCGGAGCGCTGCGGCCTGAGCCGTCCAACGCGAATTCCACCTCCAGCACCACAACCGGCCGTGCGTCAGCACCCTTGAGGGCGCTAGTCCGGTAGCCGAAGCGAAGGTCAGCGGCCGGCACCCAGCTCACTGCGCCGCTGAGCCGGTCCAGCACGCGCACGCGGGTGATGGTGTCGGCCACCTCGGCGCCGTACGCGCCGACGTTCTGCACCGGCGTCGCCCCGGCCGAACCCGGGATGCCGGACAAGCACTCCAGGCCGCCCAGCCCGTGTTCGATGGCCGCCACGACCACGTCATCCCACACCACGCCGGCCTCGGCCCGAAGGATGTTGCCGTCGATGGTGAGGCCGTCGCTGGCTAACCGCACTACGGTCAGGTCGGTAAGAGTGTCGGAAATCAACACATTGGAGCCGCCGGCCAACACCAAGACCGGTTCGGCCGGCCCGGCTTCCAGCTGGCGCAACGTCGCAACGATCTGATCGGTGCTGGTGCACGTGATGACGTTCCGAACCGTCGGGCCGACCCGCAGCGTCGTCAGCGGCGCCAGCGGCACCGCCTCCGCGACGCGCGCGCCGGCAAACAGCGTTTCCATGCAACCTCTTTCCGACCCTCTTCTGACTCCTGGTCTTACGCGCCTTGACGGTAGCCTGACCTGCTATGCCGCGTTCATTCGACATGTCCGCCGACTACGGTGGAAGCGTCGAACAGGTTCATGCAGCGTTCAGCGACGAGCAGTACTGGCTGGCCCGTCTCGCCGATTCCGGCGCGGACGACGCGATGCTGAATGCCATCCGAATCGGCGGCCCGGCCGGCGACGACGGCAGCGTCGAGGTTGTCACCACGCAGGTGCTGCGCGCCGACCGGCTTCCCGGCGTTGTCACGCAGTTCCACCGAGGGGACCTGCACATCCGGCGCGAAGAGAATTGGGGCCCGGTCTCCGGCGGCACCGCCAATGCCACCATCGTGGGCTCAATCGCAAACGCGCCGGTGGCGCTGTCGGGGACGGCGGTACTGACGCCGATACCGGAGTCGAGCGGCGCCCGGCTGAACTTCGGCGCCACCGTCGTGGTCCGCATCCCGCTGGTCGGCGGCAAGGTGGAGAATTTCATCGGCCACGAGTTGGTGGAGCTGCTGATCGCCGAGCAGCGATTTACCACGGTGTGGATCGAACAGCACATCTGACTCGCCGAACGTCACGCTGCAGTGGCGCTGACGGACCGCGCACGGCCTAATCTGTCCCACATGCGGATTGCGTTGGCGCAGATCATCAGCGGCACCGACCCGGCGGCCAATCTGCGGCTGGTGCGGGAGTACAGCGGCCGGGCCGCCGAGGCCGGCGCGCGGCTGGTGGTGTTCCCCGAAGCGACCATGTGCCGCTTCGGCGTCCCACTGGCGCCGATCGCCGAGCCGGTCACCGGGTCCTGGGCCGACGGTGTCCGGCAGATCGCGGCCGACACCGAAACAGTCATCATCGCAGGGATGTTCACTCCCGCCGACGACGGGCGGGTCGCCAACACGCTGATCGCGGTAGGTCCCGGCGCCCCCAACCAGCCCGACGCCCACTACGACAAAATTCACCTCTACGACGCGTTCGGGTTCACCGAGTCGCGCACGGTTGCACCCGGGCGAGAGCCGGTAGTGGTCATGGTGGATGGCATCGGAGTGGGTCTGAGTACCTGCTATGACATCCGTTTCCCGGAGCTCTACACCGAACTGGCCCGCCGCGGTGCTCAACTGATCGCGGTCAGCGCCTCGTGGGGATCGGGACCCGGCAAGCTCGAGCAGTGGACTTTGCTCGCGCGGGCCCGGGCGCTGGACTCGACGAGTTATGTCATTGCGGCCGGACAGGCCGATCCTGGCCGTGCCGGGGAACCGGGCGCGCCCAGCGGGGTGGGCGGCAGCCTGGTGGTCTCGCCTTTCGGTGAGGTGGTCGCCGCCGCAGGGCCGCAACCGGAGGTGTTGGTCGCCGAGATCGAGCTGGCCGAGGTCGCCGTCGCCCGCGAGAAGATTGCGGTGTTGCGCAACCATGCGGACCTCACCGCGGTAGGTAAGGCAGAATCGCGCAGATGAGTGATCCGCACGGCCCACCTCACCCTGACGATTCGACGCGTTGGGCGCGCCCGGGCGCGGTTCCGCCGGCGCCGTCGGACTCACCGACCGCGCAGATCCGTCCGCCTCGCACAACAGAGTTTCATGGGTATCAGCCGCCGGCTGCGCCGAACGAGCCATCGCACCCCGCGTACACGCCCGGGCCGCCCGATGCGGGTTTCGCAGCACCGACCGACCGGTTCCCGAGCGAGCCGCCTGCGGCGAAGAGACCGGGCCACGGTTTCCTTCGTGACCCGCTTTCCATCGCGCTGATCTTCGTCATCGTGCTGGCCCTAATCGGCGTCGGGGCGGTCGCAGCTGAGCTGATCGCACGGCACATCGCCGTCGACAAGGTGACCAAGGCAGTGGAATGCGAAGCCAAGGACAGCGCCTCAGTGTCGTTCGGCGCGATGCCGCCTTTCCTGTGGCAACACATCAACGGCGACTACACCAACATTTCCATCCGGACCGCCGGCAATCAGCTCCGCACGGCCAAGGGCATGAAGGCCGATATCGAGATCCGCAATGTCAACCTGCACGGCGACGCGAACTCGAAGGGGACGATCGGTGCACTGGACGCCACCCTGCGCTGGACCGCGGCGGGCATCAAGGAGACTGTCCAAGACGCCATACCGATCCTCGGCAACTTCATCAGCAGTGATGTCACGACCAATCCCGGCGACGGCACAGTGCAACTGAAGGGCACGCTGGAAAACATCACCGTCAAGCCGCAGGTTGCCGACGGCGGGCTATCACTGCAAGTGGTCAACTTCACCGGAGTGGGCTTCACGCTTCCCCGGGAAAGCATTCAAACCACGATCGACGCCTTCACCTCGAGGCTGACCAAACAATTCCCGCTGGGCATACACGCTGACAGCGTTCAAGTGACGGACAACGGTGTGATCGGCCAATTCTCGACTCGCAACGCCGCGATCCCGGCGGGCCAAGCGGATGCCTGTTTTGCCAATCTGTAGGCCGAAGTGACAACACCAGGATCATTGGAGTGGACTTGAAAGGATTGAGTCGTGGTCATTAGAGCAAGATCTCGCTGGTGACAACACCGCAAGGGCCTTCGCAGGGCGACCCGCCGGATTGGGCCCGGCCCAGCGGGCCGGTCGACCCGCGAAGGCGGCCGGGACCGCCTCCGCACCCCCAGTCGCCGCAACCGCCACCGCCACCTCCGTCGGACACGCCGACGCGTCAAATACCCATCCGGCAACCACCGCCGCCTAACCGGCAGCGCCCGCCGGCGCCCTCCGGACCGCCGCCGAACGCGCAGTACCCGCGCCAGCCGGGACCGCCGCCTCAGCCGCCGCCTCAGCCGCCGCATCAGCAGCCTGATCCGCAGCACTACCCTCAGCCGCAGCCGCCCGGCCCGTCACGTCGGCTGCACGAGCAGGCCACCACCCACATCCCGACGCCGGCTCCCAGCCAACCGGCGAAGCCGGCGGATACGCCGGCAAACCAAAGCCGCAAGCGCCTGCTGATCGCGGCAGTGCTCGTGCCGGTCCTGTTGCTCGTCGCTGCCGTCGCGGCGGAGTTGTACGCCCGCCACGTCGCCAACGGCAAGGTGGCCAGCGCGGTGATGTGCGAGGTGCAGGACAGCGCCAGCGTGTCATTCGCCGAGACGCCCCCAGTGCTGTGGCAGTACTTCACTGGCCACTACACCGACATCTCCGTGCAGACCGGCGGCAACCAGGTGCGCAGCGCCAAGGGCATGAAACTGACCGTCGACGTCCAGGATGTGCGGCCAGGCGGCGGCAACAACTCGCAAGGCACGATCGGTGCCTTGAACGGGACTATGAGCTGGTCGTCTGACGGCATGAAACAGTCGATCAAAGACGCCATCCCCGGCCTGGGCAGCCTAGTTGCCAGCAAGGTTACGACGGATCCCAGCGCCGGGACCATCGAACTCAAGGGCCTGCTGGACAGTGCCACCATCAAACCGCAGGTCGTCAACAACGCGCTGTCGCTGCAGGTGGTCAACTTGTCCGCGCTCGGCTCGAAACTGTCGACGGAAACCGTGCAAAAAGATCTGGACGACTTCACCTCGAAGGTGACGACGAATTACGGGGTCAACGTCCACATCGACAGTGTCAAGGTGACCGACATCGGGGTGGAAGGCGCCTTCTCGGCGCGCAACGCGGTCATCCCGGCTGCGTCCTCCTCCGGATCGTCGAACCAAGACTGCTTCAGCGGACTCTGATCAGTTCGCGGGCTGATGGCGGTGACCCGCTTCGCGATCACCGCTAGACCAGACCGGAGAGCACGGCGCGGGTACCGGACAGTCCAAGGCGGGTGGCGCCGGCGTCGAGCAGGGCGAGGGCGTCGGCGGTGTTGCGGATACCGCCGCTGGCCTTGACGCCCAGCCGACCGCCGACGCTGCCGGCCATCAGTGTCACCGCCCGCACCGAGGCGCCGCCTGCGGGATGGAAGCCGGTGGATGTCTTGACGAAATCCGCGCCCCCGTCCTCGGCGGCGCGGCACACGTCGGCCAGGATCTGCTCGTCTCCGGCGGTCAGCAGGACCGCCGACTCCACGATCACTTTGAGCACCACCGCCGGTACCGCGGCACGCACCGCCGCGATGTCGGACCGCACGGCGGCGAACTGGCCGGCAAGCGCGGCGCCGACGTCGATGACCATGTCGACCTCCAGTGCGCCGGCATCGACGGCTTGGGCGGCTTCCTCGGCCTTGACCATGGACAGATGCTTGCCGGAGGGAAACCCCGCCACCGTTGCGACCCGTAGCCCGGTGGTGGCGGCCTGCGCCGCGGTCGGCACCATCGACGGCGAAACGCACACCGCGTACACACCGAGTTCTGCGGCTTCGGCGACCAGGGCGGCGACGTCCGCGGCGCTCGCTTCGGGTTTGAGCAGGGTGTGGTCGACCAGAGCCGCCAGTTGGCTGCGGGTCGGGTGCTCCGGCACTAGAGGGACTCTTCAGCGCCGCCGGGATTACAACCGGTGTTGCGCATCGTGGTGTCGTCGACGACCGGGCGCCACGGTTCCAGGTTCCAGCTGACCTTGCCCGGTTGCGCCAACTCGGCCCATTCCCAATGGCACAGAAACTGCGCTCGCATCCCCGGCGTAGCGGCATCCGACGAGCGCGCCACCACCTCGCTCCACGCCTCGTCGGCGTCTGCGTCAGCCCCGGCCTGCCGGGAGGCCGCCCGCCCGGACGGGGTCGGATACACCCGCAGGCTGGGCCCTTCGTCCAACTGGACCCACTGGGTGTGGTCGACGAACGGCGGCGAATACGGCCCAGCGTTCGACGCCGCGCCGCCCGGGTTCGCCGGCGCGACACCGGCACCGACCGGGGTGAAGACCAGCGCCGTCACTGCCGCGAGCGAGACGGCGATCGGTACGCGCATAGCTTCAGCGAGATTTGCCCTGGATATCGAGCAGTTTCGGCCGCACGTCGACCAGGTAGACGCCCGCCGCGCAGGCGGCGATCGCGGTTCCCATCACCTGCACGAGGAGCGTCAAAGCGATCGCACCGCCCAGGATGAGCAACCACAGCGGCTTGGTCAGCTTCTCGGCGGCGGTGTAGGCGTCGGGTCGCTGCATCGCCGCGTGCACGAGCGCATACAGCGTCACCACGGCCACGGCGATCTGCAGGACGCCTAAGACGGTAGCCACGAGGTTCACGCCGTAAGCGTATGCGCGCCGCGACCCAACCGTCGAGCGTTGCCGGTTTGGGGCGTCCGACCGGGCAGCCCGGACCGCTGACTACTTCTGCGTCACCTTCTTGGCGGGCGTCTTCTTCGCCGGCGCCTTCTTCGCCACCGGCTGCTTGACCGGCGCGGCGGAAGCCGACTTCTTCGCGGAAGCCTGCTTGGCCGGCGCCTTCTTGGCCGGCGCCTGCTTGGCCGGCGCCTTCTTGGCCGGGGCCTTCTTGGCCGGGGCCGGTGCCGATGTCGCAGCCGGGGCCGGTGACTTCTTGGCCGTCTGCGGCTCTTCCTTCTTGGGCAGTTCGATGCCAACCAGCTTGGCGGCCCGCTCCCCGACGGCGCGCGTCTGCGACGCCACGGTGCCCAGCGCTTCCTGCGTCAGCTCGACGGCCTGGTCGACGTAGCCCTCGGCGAGCGCTGACACATCCTCCAAGCCGCCCTGCTGGCTGCGCAGCCGCTCGAGGGCTGCTTCACCGCGCTCGACGAGCTCGGAATACCGGGTGCTGGCGGCTTCGACGTAGCCCTCGGCAGCCGAACGCAGCTCATCAGGGGTGAAGCGTCCGCGCAGTTCCCGCAGCTGGGCGGGCAGGTCTTCCTGCAGCCTGGTCAGGCGAGCGCGGCTCTCCTCGACCCGGCTACGGGTATCGGTGCGGGTCTCACCCGCACGATCGCGAAGCTCGGAGAGCAGCTCATTGACGGTGGCCAAGGCCAGGTCGGCCGCACCAAGCGCCGCGAGCAACGGAGTTCTCAGTTCGTCGATGGTCGGGTTTTCGGCCATGGTGTTTCCTTTCATGGTTCGGTCCACAAATCGTTTCGTGGATCGTCTGGGATGCCGGCGAATAATCGGTCCGCGGTCGCGACTCAAGCGGAAGTCGTCGCCCCGTGCACAGCTGGATTCTGTTGTTCATTCTGTTGGACGAAGGACGTGTAGATATCGAGCAGAACCTGCTTCTGCCGTTCAGTGATCGCCGCGTCGCTGACGATCGCGTCTCGAACCTCGCTGGTCTCACTGAGCTCGAGAATTCCCGCCCTGACATAAAGCACCTCGGCGGAAACCCGGAGCGCTTTGGCGATCTGGTTCAGCACATCCGCGGAAGGTCTGCGCAATCCTCGCTCGATCTGGCTGAGGTAGGGATTGCTGACGCCGGCCTTTTCCGCCAACTGCCGCACCGACACCTGAGCCGCTTCGCGTTGCGACCTGATGAAGCTGCCTATGTCCGACGCAGCGGTGGACACCACTGCGACAAGATTTTCTTCCTGCGGCATGGCGACTCCCGGTGCCTCGGATGGTCGGTGCTGGGCATACACTACGACCTTGTGCTAACAATTGCAAGCACTGTTAGCACATCTCAAAATATCAGCTGCGCGACGGTGTAGATCACCAGTCCGGCCAGCGCACCCACCACGGTGCCATTGATCCGGATGAACTGCAGATCCCGGCCGACGTGCAGTTCAATCCGGCGGCTGGCCTCCTGGGCGTCCCAGCCTTCGACGGTTTCGGTGATGATCGCGGTGATCTCCACCCCGTACTGCGACACCAGATGCTGGGCGGCACGCACCATCCAGTTGTCCACTTTTTTCCGCAGATCCGCGTTGTCCCGCAGCGATTCGCCGATTCGAACCACCGAGTCGGCTATCCGGGTGCGCAGGGCGCTGGACGGGTCGTCGACGCCCTCGATCACCAGCCGCTTGAGTGTCTTCCACGCTGTCGCGGCGGCGTTCGTGATCTCGTCGCGGGCCAGCAACTGCTCCTTGACTGCTTCGGCGCGGGCGATGGTGAGGGCGTCGTTTTGCAGATCGTCGGCGAACTCGAACAGGAACCGGGTCGCCGAGCGGCGCAGTTCATGATCGGGGTTGCGGCGCACTTTGTCGGTGAAGTCCATCAGTTCGCGATGAATGCGATCACCGACGAGGTGGTCGATGAACCGCGGCGACCAGGTTGGCGAATCCCGCTCGACCACACGCTGAATCACCTCACCGGCGTTGAGTGACCACTGAAACGCCCGATCGGCCAGCAGCTGAATCAGTGCCTCCTGCCGGTTCTCGGCCAGCAAGGTGGCCAAGACCCGGCCCACCGGCGGACCCCACTGCGGTTCGGCAATACGCCGCACGATCATGCGGTCGATGACCTGTTGGACATCTTCGTCGCGCAGCAACTCCACCAACACCCGCAGCACCGTCGACGTCTCGGCGGCGACCCGCTCCGCATGCGCTGTCTCCGACAGCCATTTGCCCAGCCGGCCGGGCACTTCGGCGTCACGAATCTTGGTCTCTACCACCGGCGGAGACAGGAAGTTCTCCCGCACAAAGGTGCCCAGGCCTTCGCCGAGCTGGTCCTTCTTGCGCTTGATGATCGCGGTGTGCGGGATTGGGATACCGAGCGGATGCTTGAACAGCGCGGTGACGGCGAACCAGTCGGCCAGCGCGCCCACCATGCCGGCCTCCGCGGCGGCGGCCACATACCCCACCCAGGCGTGGGCCACTCCCTCGGCCTGCGCCCAACGGCAGCCCAGAAACACCGCGGTGGCACCGACCAGGAAACCCAGCGCCACGACTTTCATGCGCCGCAGCGCACCGCGTCGCTCTGCGTCGGCCGCCGGATCGGCCGCGACGAAGGACTCCGCCAAGGATGCACCGCTGAGACGCGTTACCAGGCCCGATCCAGCCGCCGGCGAGCCCGGAGACGCGGGTCCTTCGTTGAGTTGCAGTGCCACCCCACCATCATCCGCCATGCCACCGGCTGCTCGTGGATCATTCAGCCACCGGCCAAGTACCTGTGACCGCCGCGCTAACGAGGCGGGATGACGGCATAAATACCCGTACTATCTCAGGTGTCTACGGAATGGAATTCGGCGATAGTGGCAGAGCACGTCACGGTTGTGGCCGTGAAGACGGATGGTCGGAAGCGGCGCTGGCACCGGCACAAGGTGGAGCGGCGCAATGAGCTGATCGACGGCACCATCGTGGCGATCCGCCGACGCGGCCGCTTTCTGAGCATGGACGAAATCGCCGCCGAGATCGGAGTCTCCAAGACGGTGCTCTACCGCTATTTCGTCGACAAAAACGATCTGACAAGCGCGGTGATGATGCGCTTCGCGCAGACCACGCTGATTCCCAACATGGCCGCGGCGCTGTCGTCGAACATGGACGGGCTCGACCTCACCCGCGAAATCATCCGGGTCTACGTCGAAACCATCTCCGCCGAGCCGGAGCCTTATCGCTTCGTCATGGCGAACAGTTCGCCGAGCAAGAGCAAAGTGATCGCCGACTCCGAGCGAATCATCGCCCGCATGCTTTCAGTACTGCTGCGCCGGCGAATGCACGAAGTCGGGATGGACACCGGCGGAGTCGAGCCGTGGGCTTACATGATCGTCGGTGGCGTGCAGTTAGCCACCCACTCCTGGATGTCCGACCCCCGGATGAGCACCTACGAGTTGATCGATTACCTCACCATGTTGAGTTGGAGCGCCATCTGCGGAATTGTCGAAGCCGGCGGGTCCCTGGGCAAGTTCAATTCGCAGCTTCACCCGCCGCCTATTGTGCCGTCGCTGGAACTTGCCGACTGATCGGTCGAGGCCGAAAGCCGGTAAGGCGGTGGCAACATGACCATTCGCCCGCGGACCGCGCGGCTAATTGCATCGCTTAGGCCTCAGTATTAAGGTCTGCGGCTATGACGCGCGGGGCTGAACTGAAGCCGAATGTTGACAACATCAAGTCCCATTACGACTTGTCCAACGATTTCTTCAAGCTGTGGCTCGACCCAAGCATGACGTACAGTTGCGCCTACTTCGAGCGCGACGGCATGACGCTGGAAGAAGCTCAGCGCGCCAAACGCGACCTCGCCCTGGGCAAGCTCGACCTCAAGCCCGGGATGACGCTGCTCGACATCGGCTGCGGCTGGGGATCCACCATGCGCCACGCGATTCGAGAAGTACGACGTCGACGTCATCGGCCTGACGCTCAGCCGAAACCAGCTGGCTCACAACAAGGCGAAGTTCGCCGAAATGGACAGCCCCCGCTCCAAAGACGTCCGGCTGCAAGGCTGGGAAGAGTTTCACGAACCGGTCGACCGCATTGTGTCGCTGGGTGCTTTCGAGCACTTCGCCGACGGCATCGGCACCTACGATCGCTACACCGACTTCTTCAAGATGTGCTACGACGTCTTGCCCGACGACGGCAAAATGCTGCTGCACACCATCACCGTGCCCACCGCCGAAGAGGGCGAGAAATTGGGGCTGAAGACGACGATGTCGCTGCTGCGGTTCATCCGGTTCATCCTGACCGAGATCTTCCCCGGCGGTCGCTTGCCGCAGGTCGACATCGTCGACAAATACGCCGCCGGTGCGGGTTTCGAAATCACCCGCCACCACCAGATCGGCAAGAATTACGTGCCTACCCTGGACACCTGGGCCAAGCAATTGGAAGCCCGCAAAGACGAGGCCATCGCCGTCACGTCCGAAGAGGTCTACGAGCGCTACATGCACTACCTGACCGGTTGCCGTGAGCTGTTCCGCGACGGCTACACCGACGTGTACCAGTTCACGCTGGAGAAGCCGGCGGCCTGAGGCATACTTGTCCAGTGGCTTGGCGCGCAAATTTGCGTGTCCAGCAGGGGAACGGCGCTAAGCAGGATGCGTCGGGGTCAGCGCGACGTGTCGGCCAGCCAACTTTGCCGACACCCGGTGCATACTGGGCCGGAGTTGTCTTTCCGTAAATCTTTGAATTGCTGACGCCTGTACTGCGGGCGTTGCTGAGTGACGAGGGACGTTGGCGTCAATGGCACAGTTCGTGACAGGGAGAGATCTCCCCGATGTCGTGGTCACCGGTGTTGCCATGACGACAGCCCTGGCAACCGACGCCGAGACGACCTGGAAGATGCTGCTCGACGGTCAAAGCGGCATTCGCACGCTCGACGACCCGTTCGTCGAGGAATACGACCTGAAAGTGCGCATCGGCGGGCACATCCTCGAGGAATTCGACAGCCAACTCACCCGCGTGGAGAACCGTCGCAAGGGCTACCTGCAGAAGATGGCGACCATCCTGGGCCGGCGGGTTTGGGACAACGCCGGCGCCCCCGACGTTGACACCTCCCGACTGGCGGTGTCCATCGGCACCGGTATGGGCTCCACCGAGGAATTAGTTTTCGGATACGACCGGCTCCGCGTCGGCGGAACCAAGCTGGTCCACCCGCTTGGCGTGCAGATGTACATGCCCAACGGCGCGTCGGCCGCCGTTGCGCTGGAGCGAAAAGCGAAGGCTGGGGTGATGACCCCGGTGTCGGCCTGTGCGTCCGGCTCAGAGGGCATCGCGCGGGCCTGGCAGCAAATCGTCTACGGCGAAGCCGACATGGCGATCTGCGGTGGCGTGGAGACCAGGATCGAGGCAGTGCCTATCGCGGCTTTCGCGGCGATGCGGGTCGTCCTTTCCACGACCAACGACGACCCGGCCGGCGCGTGCCGCCCGTTCGACAAGGACCGCAACGGCTTCGTCTTCGGTGAGGGCGGCGCGCTGATGGTCATTGAGACCGAAAAACACGCCAAAGCCCGCGGCGCCAACATTCTGGCCCGATTGATGGGCGCCAGCGTCACCTCCGACGGTTTCCACATGGTCGCGCCCGATCCCAACGGGGAACGCGCTGCGCATGCCATGACCCGGGCGATGCAGCTGGCCGGTCTCGAGCCTGGTGACATCGACCATGTCAACGCCCACGCCACCGGCACCTCGGTTGGCGACCTTGCCGAGAGCATCGCCATCAACAGGGCGCTGGGCCCCGGCGGTGGCCACGCCGCGGTATATGCGCCCAAGTCAGCGCTGGGCCACTCGGTCGGCGCGGTCGGCGCCGTCGAGTCGATCTTGACTGTGCTGGCTTTGCGCGACCAGGTTGTGCCGCCCACGCTGAACCTGGTCAACCTCGACCCCGAGATCGACCTGGACGTGGTGGCCGGCCAACCCCGGCCGGGTGACTACAAATACGCCATCAACAACTCGTTCGGGTTCGGCGGACACAATGTCGCGCTGGCCTTCGGCAGGTACTGACACCTGCCGTCAGCGTCGACTGCAGCGGTCCGAGCGAACCGGATAGTCTCGTCGGCTATGGCGGACCCGGTTGACCACAGCACTCCGGCGGTCGCCTGTCATCCGAAGAAGTCCGCGAGCGCCTACCTGCACTACCTGACCGGCTGCCGTGAGCTGTTTCGCGACAATTACACCGACGTTTGCCAGTTCGCTCTGGGAAAGTCGGCCGCCTAGCCAGCGCGGACTAGGCAAAGTCGCGGAGAGCGTTCGCGGGGCAGGAGTAAGACCTGTCACGCCTGAGGCCTCGCCCCGCTTGCAGCGGCTAGGATGCAACGGATGCATCGGGCCGGCGTTTGGGGGTTCCGGAACCGCCAGCGCCTCCCGGATTTAGAAAGGCTCAGATCTTCATGTCCCAACCGCTCACGCCATATTTCGAGGACGTGCAAGCCCACTACGATCTGTCGGACGACTTCTACCGGCTTTTCCTGGACTCTACGCAGACCTACAGCTGCGCGTACTTCGAGCAGGACGACATGTCGCTGGAGCAGGCGCAGCTCGCCAAGATCGACTTGTCGCTGGGAAAGCTGGGTTTGGAACCCGGGATGACGCTGCTGGACATCGGTTGCGGCTGGGGCACCACGTTGCGGAGAGCGATCGAGAAGTACGACGTCAACGTCATTGGGTTGACGCTGTCGAAGAATCAGGCCGCGCACGTGCAGAAGGTGTTCGACGAGATTGACAGCCCCCGCTACAGACGGGTGCTGCTCGAGGGCTGGGAGCAGTTCGACGAGCCAGTCGATCGGATCGTCTCGATCGGCGCATTCGAACACTTCGGGCTGGAGCGATACCCGGCTTTCTTCAAAATGGCTTACCAGGCGCTGCCGGCCGACGGGGTGATGCTTTTGCACACCATCATTCGGTTGACCTTCCGGGAGGGCAGAGACCAGGGCTTGACGCTGACCCACGAACTGGTCGACTTCTCCAAATTCATCCTGGCTGAGATCTTTCCGGGCGGCTGGCTTCCGTCGACCCCGATGGTCGAGGATCGCGCCACCGAGGCCGGTTTCACGGTGACCCGCGTGCAGGCGCTGCAACCGCATTACGCACGGACACTCGAGACTTGGGCTGCCGAATTTGGAGGCCAACAGAGATCAGGCCATCGCCATTCAGTCTCAGGAAGCCTATGACCGGTACATGAAGTACCTGACCGGTTGTGCGAACTTGTTCCGGCGGGGCTACGTCGACGTCAAACAGTTCACTTTGCAAAAGTAGCGTTCAGCCGGCCTGGGCGGTTCAACTGACCGTTCTGCGAACGCCCGGGCAGCCCTTGACCAGGGTGAACTGCCCGACTTCGAGGATGCCGCGCCGGAAGTTCTCGGCACAACCGGTTAAGTACCGCATGTAGCGGTTGTAGACCTCCTCGGACTGAATCGAGATGGCCTGATCTTTGTTGGCCGCCAAGTTCTGCGCCCAAGTCTCCAGCGTCCGTGCGTAATGAGGATTCAGCATCTGAACCTGCTCGTTGGTGAAGCGGGCCTGCTCGGATAATTCGACAATGTCTTCCGCGGCGGGCACTGCGCCGCCGGGGAAGATTTCTTTGGCAATGAACTGCCAGAACTTGAGGTCGCTCATCGTCACTTTGATTCCGTGCGGACCCCAGTAGCTCGGCGGGTGAGTGGTGATCGTCTGCAACAACATCCGGCCGTCACTGGGCAGCACGCGGTAGGCGGTCTCGAAGAACGGCGCCCAGCGCGCCTTACCGAAAGCCTCGAACGCCTCGATGCTGACGATTCGGTCGACCGGCTCGTCGAACTGCTCCCAACCCTGCAGCGCCACTTGCCTGCTGCGCGGAGTGTCCAGATTGTCGAAAAGCCGCTGAACATGCGCGCCCTGATTCTTCGACAGCGTGATTCCGATGACGTTGACGTCGTATTTCTCGATCGCCCGCCGCATGCACGCACCCCAGCCGCAGCCGATGTCCAGCATTGTCATGCCAGGCTCAAGACCAAGCTTGTCGAGCGCGAGGTCGATTTTGGCGATCTGCGCCTCCTCCAGCGTCATGTCGTCGCGCTTGAAGTAGGCGCAGCTGTAGGTCTGCGACGGGTCCTGGAATAGGCGGAAGAAGTCGTCGGACAAGTCGTAGTGCGCCTGCACTTCGTCGAAGAACGGTGTCAAGCGCTGCTTGGGGTCGGATGTTGTCTTCAGTCTTGATCCTATTTGCATCTGCGCTCCTACAAATGAGACGCCGGGCCGGAGCGCTTTCCGGTTGACGTCTGTGCAAGAAAGAATACGACGTGCTGGCACATCCGCAACACCGACAGGACCGCCGAGTCACCTTTGAGGAGTAAGGCTCCGACCTAGGAGCGATCACGTCGCCAAACATCGCCATCGCCCGACGCGACCACGGCCGACGTCATCGAGGTTTTCAGTAGGAATAGAAGCCGCGGCCGGACTTCTTGCCGACCAAGCCTGCCTCTACCATGCGCAGTAGCAGCGGCGGCGGGCCGTATTGCGGTTCCTTGAACTCCTCGAAGAGTTTGTCGGCGATCAGCTTGAGCGTGTCCAGTCCGATCAGGTCAGATAGGCGTAGCGGACCCATCGGGTGGGAAAGCCCGGCAACCACCGCCTTGTCGACGTCTTCCACTGTCGCAAAACCCCCCTCGACCATCCGGATCGCGGACAGCAGGTAGGGCACCAGCAGCGCGTTGACCACGAAGCCTGACCGGTCAGGGCAACGCACCACCTGCTTGCCCAGCACCGCACCCGCGAATTCTTCGGTGCGAGCCACCGCGGCTTCGTCGGTGAGCAGCGTGCTGACCAGTTCGACGAGCGGAAGCACCGGTACTGGATTGAAGAAATGCAGCCCCAGCACCCGCTGCGGGTTCATGGTCGCCGCACCCAGTTTCATGATGGGAATACTCGACGTGTTCGACGCCAGAACCGCATCGGGATCGGTGATGATGCGGTCCAGGTCGGCGAAGATGCCGGCCTTGATATTTTCGTCTTCGATGACCGCCTCGATGACCAGCTGCCGGTCGGCCAGGTCGGTCAGCTCGGTGGTGAACTTCAACTTGCCGACCGCGGCGTCGCGTTCGCGTTCGGTGATCTTGCCGGCGCTGACGCCACGCTCGACCGATTTGACGATGCGATTGCGGCCTGCGGTGACCAGAGCCTCGGTGGTCTCGAAGACGAGGACGTCGACCCCTGCCCGCGCCGAGACCTCGGCAATACCGGCACCCATCTGGCCGGCCCCGATAACACCTACACGTTCGATGGTCACGGTCACTCCTCTGTCTGCGTTCCCTGCGCGAGCAGACGCAAAGGGCTACGCGACACGCCGCGCAGACGGAGCCTTTGCGTCTGGTGGCCGGGTACGGCCCGGCTGCGCCGCTCGGCTCAGTGGCTCAACCCTTCGGTTCCACTTCGCCTCCCGGCTGCGCCGCTCGGCTCAGTGGAACTGACCCTCTTCGGTGGAGCCGGTCAGCGCGGTCGTCGACGACGACGGGTCGACGGTGGTGGCAATCCGGTCGAAGTAGCCGGCGCCGACCTCGCGCTGGTGCTTGGTGGCGGTGTAGCCGCGCTCCTCGGCCGCGAACTCGCGCTCCTGCAGCTCGACGTAAGCCGACATCTGGTTGCGGGCGTAGCCATAGGCCAGATCGAACATCGAGTAGTTGAGCGCGTGGAAGCCGGCCAGCGTGATGAACTGGAATTTGAAGCCCATCGAGCCCAGCTCCTTCTGGAACTTCGCGATGGTGCTGTCGTCGAGGTGCTTGCGCCAGTTGAACGACGGCGAGCAGTTATAGGCCAGCAGCTGATCGGGGTGCTCGGCCTTGACCGCCTCGGCGAACTTGCGGGCGACTTCGAGGTCCGGGGTTCCAGTCTCCATCCAGATCAGGTCGGCGTACGGCGCATAGGCCTTCGCACGGGCGATGCAAGGCTCGATGCCGTTGCGGGTGCGGTAGAACCCTTCCCGCGTGCGCTCACCGGTGATGAACGGCTGGTCGCGCTCGTCGACGTCGGAAGTGATCAGCGTGGCGGCTTCGGCGTCAGTGCGGGCGATGACGACGGTCGGCACGTCGGACACGTCGGCGGCCAGCCGAGCCGAAGTCAGCGTGCGGATGTGCTGCTGGGTGGGGATCAGCACCTTGCCGCCCAGGTGACCACACTTCTTCTCCGAAGCCAGCTGGTCCTCCCAGTGCGAACCCGCGACACCGGCCGCGATCAGGGCCTTTTGCAGCTCATAGACGTTGAGCGCACCACCGAAGCCGGCCTCGCCGTCAGCGACAATCGGCGCCAGCCAGTTCTCCACTGAGGTGTCGCCCTCGACTTTGGCGATCTGGTCGGCGCGTTGCAGCGCGTTGTTGATCCGGCGCACCACCTGCGGCACCGAGTTGGCCGGGTACAGGCTCTGGTCAGGGTAGGTGTGTCCAGAAAGGTTGGCATCACCGGCAACCTGCCAACCGGACAGGTAGATGGCCTTGAGGCCGGCCCGCACTTGCTGGACGGCCATGTTGCCGGTCAGCGCGCCCAGCGCGTTGACGTACTCCAAATCGTGCAGCTGGTTCCACAGCACCTCCGCACCGCGGCGCGCCAAAGTTTGCTCCTCGACGACGGTGCCCTGCAGGGCCACCACGTCGGCGGGACCGTAGGTCCGGGAGGCATCTTTCCACCGGGGGTTGGTGTCCCAGTCGTGCTGAATCTGCTCGGCGCTTTTCGGGGTGCCAACGGAAGACATCGATGCTCCTTAGAATTACCGGTCCTGTGTTGCTGAGCGTTCAGCGCTGGGGCCGGCTCTCCGACCTGTTAAGCCGCTCAGGAACTTCACTGAAGTGCTAACCCGACACTGGCACAGATTATTGCCGCAGGTCCAGCCGTTTCAATTGCCAATTTAGGCAAGGCTGTCTCCCGATTTTGCGAAGGTTGCGAAGGCGTCGCCTAACTGAACCGGTTCAGTAGCTACTCGACGGCACCAACAAAAGTGCAGGTCACGGGGCACCTTCGGCCGGCTGGCCGCAGGTTGGGCGAAAAGTTACAGCGGGAAGACTGCCGCGATCGCTTTGGTCTCGTCACCGACTGCGTATGTGAGCGTTCTAACAGTGCGGTCGGCTAGGTCACCGCCGAACTTGTCGGTGCTGCCGGCGGGGTGAACGTGCGAGATGATCTCTAGTTTGTCGCCCAGCGCCACTGGTGCGTCGTGTTCGATGGTCACCCGCAGCGGCGCCTCGAGCAGCTCGGGGCACGATGCCAGGTAGTCCTCAATCACCGCCCAGTACACCGAATTGTTCATGTGGTCGAACAAGTCGATGTCGGTGACCCGAACTGGGAAGTCGTGGATTTCCATCGCGTCCTCCCGGCTGGCGGCGGTCAGATAGGCCTTCCACCGCAACCGGTCGATGTCGGTGGTCCGGCGCAAGCCCGCCAAGAAGTCGTCGGAGATGCGCGACGGCATCTGCGTGTCGCGGTTGATGTTGATCCAGAATGCTTCCGACTCGATCCGGCCGCCTCTGCGACCGTCTATGCGGACCCGCATTTCACACCACCGGTTGGAGGTGCCCGAACACCACCGGCGCATCCGCAGCATTTCACCGAATTCCACCGGGCGGATCAGGTCGATCATGGTGCGGCGCACGATCCACAGCGGGTGGGTGTCTTCGTAGCCCATCTGCCGCAGTTGATCTTGGCCGATGTCCTGGATGTGCCGGGCGGCTGCGTCGAACCGCAGACGGCCTGCCCGGTCGATGTCAGCGACCCGGAGCGGCCACTCGAGGTCGAATACGTCAGGGTGGCCGTCGGGTACCGGCATCAACACTTTGTCCAGGCTCACCGCTGCACTCCCATGGGTCCTTCGCTCCGTGCCGCTCGCCCAGTCCGTCACTGCGGGTTTGGGGTCCCTGGCGAATCATCCCAGACGACGGCTGCGCGGCGCCAATTGACGCCGCTTGCCAACTCTGCGAATCGGATCTTCGCAAACCGGTAGTCTCGGCGGCGTGGCCAAGACCTTCGTCGGTTCCCGGGTTCGTCAATTGCGCGGCGAACGCGGCTTCAGTCAGGCCGCGCTGGCACAGCTGCTGGAGATCTCCCCCAGTTACCTCAATCAGATTGAACACGACGTACGCCCGCTGACAGTGGCGGTGTTACTGCGGATCACCGAGGTCTTCGGAGTCGACGCCACGTTCTTCGCGTCGCAGGATGACACCCGGCTGGTCGCTGAACTTCGCGAGGTCACCATGGATCGCGACTTGGACATCGACGTCGACTTACCCGAGGTCGCCGAGATGGTCAGCGCCCACCCCGGTTTGGCGCGCGCGATGGTCAATCTGCACCGCCGCTACCGGAACACCACAGCGCAACTGGCGGCCGCCACCGAAGAGCGGTTCTCCGACGGCAGTGGCAGCGGATCGATCACCATGCCGCACGAGGAGGTGCGCGACTACTTCTACCAGCGGCAGAATTATCTGCACGAGCTCGACACCGCCGCCGAAGACCTCACCACCCGAATGCGAATGCACCGCGGCGATCTCGCCGGCGAACTGTCCAGCCGGCTCACTGAGGTGCACGGAGTGCATATCAACAAACGCATCGACCTAGGCGACACCGTGCTGCACCGCTTCGACCCGGCCACCCGGACGCTGGAGATCAGCAACCACCTCTCGTCAGGTCAGCAGGTATTCAAGCTGGCCGCCGAACTGGCGTACCTGGAATTCGGTGACTTGATCGACAGCATGGTCACGGACGGCAAATTCACCAGCGACACCTCCCGCACCCTGGCCCGGCTCGGGCTGGCCAACTACTTCGCCGCAGCTGTGGTGCTGCCCTACCGGCAGTTCCACGACGTCGCCGAGAACTTTCGTTACGACGTCGAGCGGCTCTCGGCGTTCTACCGGGTGAGCTACGAGACGATTGGACACCGGCTGTCCACGCTGCAGCGGCCCTCGATGCGCGGCGTACCGTTCTCCTTCGTCCGGGTCGATCGCGCTGGCAATATGTCAAAGCGCCAGTCCGCCACAGGTTTTCACTTCTCGTCCAGTGGCGGCACCTGCCCGTTGTGGAACGTTTACGAGACGTTCGCCAACCCGGGCAAGATTCTGGTGCAGATCGCCCAGATGCCCGACGGGCGCAACTATATGTGGGTGGCCAGGACCGCGGAGCGACGAGCATCCCGGTATGGTCAGCCGGGTAAGACGTTCGCGATCGGATTAGGGTGCGAGCTTCGGCAGGCCCACCGCCTCGTCTACTCGGAGGGACTCGACTTGTCCGGCAACAATGCCACACCGATCGGCGCGGGCTGCCGGGTCTGCGAACGGGACAACTGCCCGCAGCGAGCGTTTCCGGTTTTGGGGCGTGCCCTCGACCTCGACGAACACCGCAGCACCGTGTCGCCCTATCTGGTGAAGCAGGCGTGACCGGCCGAATTCCCGCGGCCGGTCGGATTCGCGACATCGGCCTGATTAATTGGATTGTGGCGAGGGCCTCCGCGCGCACCGTCGGCGCCCCGCAGATGCACTTGTTCACCGTCTTGGGTCAGCACAAGCGACTGTGGTTGGCAATGATGCCCTACTCCGGTGCGCTGCTGCGGGGCCGGCTGCCCAGTGCGGACACCGAGTTGGTGATTCTGCGGGTGGCGCATCTGCGCTCCTCGGAATACGAGCTGCAACACCACCGGCGCCTGGGTCGTCGCCGTGGGCTCGATGACCAGACGCAGAACAGCATTTTCGCCTGGCCCGACGCCGCTGACGGGCTCACACCGCGCCAGCAGGCGCTGTTGGCGGCCGCCGATGAATTCGTACTTCAGCGAACGATCAGCGACGACACCTGGAAGCAGTTGGCAGGCCACCTCGACCAACGCCAACTGATCGAATTCTGTCTGCTCGCAGGCCAATACGATGGGCTGGCGGCGACGATGTCGGCACTCAAGCTTCCGCTGGATCACCCGCCCGGACGGGAATAGTTATAGGTAGGTGTAGGTCAGGACGCCCAGGGTGAGCGCCAACGGCAGCACCGGCAGCGTCATGGCGAAAGCCGCCAGCGGGCGGCTTCCCCGGCGACGCAGCCGCCGGCCCCACAGCGCGGCGCCACCGGCGAGCGCCACCGACACGAGCAGCACGGCGAAACCCCACTGGCTCACCGTGGTGACGGCCTCACCGATCGACACGGCGGCCAGCCAGCCGAGATAACCCAGCGTCAAACCGGCGAGCACACACACCACCGTCGGGCCGCGACCGTTCCGGCTGTCCAACTCCGGCTCGTCACCCAGCGCGTCCACCCGGCCAGCCTATCGCCGGTCGCTACCGCCGGCAGCGGTGGTCTGATCGACCATCAGCATGAACCTCGCGGTAGCGAAAGAGTTGCAAATGTAGTTTAGTCGCCGAACGTCTGAGCCGAACCTGACGACACCGTGCGCGCTGGCCGAATTTGGCTTTTCGGCAGAACATTATGCGTGGCATCGCTGGGCTGATCTACGCGCCGGCGATCGCGCTGGCGGCCTCGTAACGCCCTGCGGAACTGAGAAAGGTCGACCTGGCCGTAGTGTGGCTGCCAAAGTTCGATTCCGGACGAGAAGGAAACCCGTTGGCCGTTACGTTTTCGTCGATCTCGGCGATCGAAATCCTCGATTCTCGTGGTAGACCAACGCTTTCAGTGTATGCGGCGCTGGCGGATGGTCGGCAGGTGCGTGCGCGCGTACCGTCAGGAGCGTCGACGGGAAGCCGTGAGGCGGTGGAACTGCGCGACCAGCATCAGCGCTACGGCGGCCTGGGTGTCCTCCGCGCAGCGGCGATGGTCGACGGGCCGATCGCTGAGGCGCTGACGGGTCGCGCGTTCAGCGGGCTCGATGAGGTCGACCAGACCCTGCGCGAGCTGGACGGTACGGCCAACAAGTCGCGGCTGGGCGCCAACGCGATCGTCGGGGTCTCGATGGCCGCCGCGCAAGCGTTTGCCCTGCAGTCGGGACAACCGTTGTGGCAGTGGCTGACGCCCGCGGATGTGGTTCCCCGGCTGCCGGTCCCGCACTTCAACGTCGTCAATGGCGGCGCGCACGCAGCTAACAACCTCGATTTTCAGGAATTCATGATCGCCCCGCTCGGGGCGCCGTCGCTGTCCGAAGCCATCCGTGCAGGTGCCGAGATCTATAGTCGGCTGCGCTCGGCTCTAGTTGATCGCGGCCTTGCCACCGGATTGGGTGATGAGGGCGGCTTCGCACCCGAGATCAACTCTCCAGAAGAGGTTTTGGCTCTGCTGACTCGAGCCATCTCCGATGCTGGATACCTCGCGGGCAACGCCGGTGTCGCCATTGCTTTGGACCCGGCCGCCAGTGAATTCCACCGCGACGATCGCTACCGCCTCGGCGGTGAGCTGCTGTCCAGCGACGAGCTCATCGAGCGCTACAAAACCATCGTCGATGAATTTCCGGTGTGGAGCATCGAGGACGGCATGGGTGAGCACGACACGGCGGGCTGGCAGCGGCTGACCGAGGCGCTGGGCGGCCGGGTGCAGTTGGTGGGTGACGACAATTTCGTCACCGACCCCGAGTTGATCGCCGCCGGGGTGCGCGCCGGCGTCGCCAACGCATCCCTGATCAAGGTCAACCAGATCGGCACCGTATCGGAAACCCTTGACGCGTTGAGTGTTTGCCGCGCATCGGGATACGACGCGATGATCTCGCACCGTTCCGGCGAGACGGAGGATTCGTTCATCGCCGACCTGGCCGTGGCTTCGGGCTGCGGACAAATCAAATCCGGCGCTCCCGCTCGCGGGGAGCGGGTGGCCAAATACAACAGGCTCCTCGAAATTGCCGCCACAGCAGTAGATCTGCCGTTCGGGTTGGCGTCTGCGCCGCACTGATTCGTCGAGCCCTACGACGTCGCGATCACGACAGCCAGCACCGCGAGCACCGCGATCAACATGTAGGCCATGTAGGCGTCCAGCCGGCCCGACTGCAGCCGTCGAGCCGATCGGGACACGACCAGCAGCGCCGTCATCAACGGCCGGTAGACGTATCCCTCGATGAGGTCGACGACGTCGACGCGGTAGGTGAACAAGCCTGAGACCGCCCGGTCACCGCTGGCTTCTGTAGATGTCTCGACAAGTTGCGCGCGGGTCAGCAGCACGTTGGACAGCACATTGCGCACCGGGTTGGCGTAGCCGAACGAGGTGTATCCCACCCCGCGGTCCACCCCCGGGGAAGCCGACGACCACGGTGTCACCCGGCGCGCCCGGAAAGGATTGCGGCCGGCTAACAATGCCGCGGCCCCGGCGATGACGACAGACATCGCCGGCAGCACGATCCACAGCCAGCTCGGCGAGAGCGCGGAGAAATCGTTGAACACCGGCTGCAATACCCAGGGTTTGGCGTTCGCGCCGGCCGCGCGGTCGCCCACGATCGGTCCGATGCCGCGCCCGATCAGACCGACCTGCAGCGGCGCGAAGGCGGCGACACCCAGGCAGCCCATCACCAACACGATCACCCCGAACCGGTAGGGCAGCTGACGGTCCGGACGCGCGTCGTCGGGATCGATCGGCGGCTCCCCGATACGGGCCGGGCCGAATGCGGTGAGCGCGACCACCCGCACGAAGGTCACCCCGGCGATACCGATGGTCAGCGCGATCAATGCGCCGGTGAGGGCGCTGGCCAATTGCATCGCAAGGCTCGAGACCCGAAATTGTTGCATCAGCGCCTCCAAGGTGAACCATTCAGAGGCGAAACCTGCGGTCAGCGGCAGCCCGGCCAACGTCAGCGATCCGACCGCCAAACCTGTGCCCGCCCAACGCAATCGACGAACGATTCCACCCAGCCGGTCGAGGTCGGTGGTTCCGGTCGCCTGCTCGATCGTCGACGCTGCCACGAACAGTAACGTCTTGCCGAGCGCATGGGCCATCACCTGTGCGGTGCCCGCGACCAGTCCGGCCGCTGTCAGCTTCGGCTGGCCAACCGAGGCACCGACCAGCGCCACGCCGAACCCGGCGGTGATCACGCCCGCGTTCTCCACGCTCGACCACGAGATCAACGCGGCCAAGTCGGGAGTGACGGCGGCGTGCGCAATGCCCAAAATCGCGGTCACTCCCCCGGCGATCAGCACCACACAGGTCAGCCAGACCGGCGGGGAACCCAACACGTTCAAGGTGCGCCACATTCCGTAAAAACCGACGTTGACGGCGACGCCGGCCATAATCGCGCGCGCAGGCCCGGGGGCCGCAGCGTAACCCCTCGGCATCCAAATATGCGCTGGTACCAATCCGACCTTGACGCCAAATCCAAACAACATCAATGCATAGGCGGTCTGACCCAATGCGCTGCGTGGATCTACCGCGCCGAGGGTGAACCATCGGAACGTGTGCATCTGGGCGGCCAGCAGCAGGGCACCGATCAACACCGCGGCGCCACTGGCCTTCCCGAAGACCACCGTGATAACCGAGCCGCTGGCTCTGCCGGGCAGATCGCGGTCGTAGCCGGCCAGCAGGTAGAACGCGACGGTCAGCAATTCCCAACCGAACAGCAGCACAAACATGTTGTCGGTGGTAATGATGACCGCGACGGCGGCCAGCGCGACACCGACAGCGGCGGGCAGCCGCGGCCGATTGCGGTTGCCAGAGGCGGCCGCGGCGATCAGGGCGGGGACCGCGACGCCGAACGAGATGACCAGAAACAGCCCGGATAACGCATCCACACCGAGACTGGCCGGGCCCAGCCCGGCCAGTTCGCCGAGGTCTACCCGGTGCCGGTGGCCGACCAAGCCGGTTGCGCCGGCTATCACGAACAGTGCGGCGGCGGCGATATCTGCTGTCCACGCCGCTGCAGCGCAGCGCTTCTGCGTGCCAGTATTGCCGGCGAGTCCCGCGCTCCAACTGATCAGCACCGCGACGCCCAGTAGGGCAAGGCCGGTGACGATCATCGGGTGTCCCCGGTTTGGGGCGCCGGGACGCGGCCCAGTGCCAGCAAGATGCCGTGCAGCACGCTAAACGGTGACGCCGGTGCTCCGGGCACCCAAACGTCCACCGGGACAAGCTCACCTACGCCGTCACCGCCGGTGTATCCGCGGCCGATAAGACCGCCGCTGGCCGCGTCGGCGCCGACAGCGACCACCACCGTCGGGCTGGGCATCGCATCGAGGGTGCGACGCAACGGCTCCACCATGCCCGCGGCCCCGATACCGGTGACCAGCAGGATGTCGGCGTGGCGGGGGCTGGCGGTGAAGAAGATACCCAACCGGTGCAGATCGTAGACCGGGTTGGTCAGGGCCTCGATTTCCCATTCGTCGCTGCCGTCCGAACCGGTGTCGACGTGGCGAAGGTGCACCGAACGCCGCAGCCACCGCACTCGTGCGGCCAGGCTGGCGCGTAACTCGGCTAGCGCCTCATCGGTTTCATCGATCTGCCCCACCACCAAAGCGTTCCGACTCAACTGTGCTGTCGCGGAGCCCGTTTCCCACCCAAACCACTCAGGCGCCACCTGTACGCAACGCCCGCACAGGATGCAGCGCCCGCGATCCAACCGCAGCCGCGGTTCAGACAGAAATCGCCCCGGTAGGGCATACGCCCACAGCCCGGGAAACGGCGGCGCCGCTGTGTGTCCACCGCCGCTCACCCGTATCGCCGCGGCGAAGTCGTCGAAATAGCTGTCTGCGCGTTTAGGCCAATGGGTAGTCAAAATCCCGTTACGCAGACCTTTGAACACCCACGGCATCTACATCGCCACCCCGGCGTAGCTCAGCCCGAAACTTGCCTCTATGAACGGGAAATCGGTGAACACGTCACCGTTGAACACGTCGTGGAACAGCAGCAGATTGTGCAGCGAGGCCGATCTGGCGAAACACCGGCCGATCACGCCGTCGCGAACCTCCAGGCCGTAGAGCACCTCGCCCTGGGGCGCCTCAGCCCAGCCCAGCGCGAACCCATCCACCGCCGGGGCCTCGACAGCCAAAGCGACCTCAGACAGCCCCGAAAGCCGGTCACAGGAAAGCTGGACCAACTCGACGGAGGTGTCGATTTCCGACCACCGCACCCGCAGCCGAGCCAGCGCGTCGCCGTGATCATCGACCGCGGCGCCGTCCACCAACGGAAGCTCGGTATAGCCGTCGTAGACGCGGCGGCGCGCGTCGTCGTCGCAGCCGGAGCCACGGCCCACCGGCCCCAGCGCGCCATGCGATGCCGCCAGCGCCGGATCGAGACGCCCGGTGCCGCGCAGGCGGTCCAGAAATGACGCGTCGACCATCAGGGCGTTGCGGTCACGGCGGATCCGCTGAATGATGCCCGCCAACTGTTGGGCCACCGCGGGCGGCTGCAGACGCGGCGGGACCGCCACACCGCCGAGGCAGACCACCGAACGCCCGAACCTGTTGCCGCACAGTTGAGAAACCAATCGCATGACGAGTTCTTTGTGCCAGCCGAACCGGGCATGCGGCACCGCAAGTCCGGCGGCGTCACAGAGCCGCGTCACCACGTCGAGGTGATTGGCCACGCGCTCCAGCTCGGCATGGATCACCCGGATGAAGCCGGCCCGCCGCGGCGGGGTCACACCGGCCAGCGTCTCGGCGGCATGCGCGAAAGCCAGGGCATGCGCCACCGATGCGATGCCCTCCACCCGCTCGGCGACCAGGACACCGTCGGCGACCGGCAACGCCTCGAACCGCTTGGCGATCCCGCGATGCTTATAGTGCGGGCGGATATTCAGATGCGGAATGTCTTCGCCGGGTGTCTCGATGAGGAACTCGATCGATTCGAAGACCCCGGAGCGCACCGGGCCCAGCGGCAGGGTGAAAACGCCGTGGCCGCTCACGTCAGAAGGTCCGTGTTGGTCGACCGCGCTGGAGTGGATGCGGCGGTCGAACGTAACCTGGTCGGGATGCCCGGGCCGCGGCGTCGCCTGTCCGGGCTGGCGCGGCAGCAACAACGGGTCCAGCCGCGGATGACCCGTTGGCACCACACCCGACAAGTCATGTAACGCCCGCTCGTACCAGAACGCCGCCGGCAGATCGGGCGTCAACGCCGGATAGCGACATCGAGCCGTCAACGGCTGGTGTCAATGTCGTCCGCAGGCAGCTGACTTCCGACGCGCCGACCAGCAACGCGTGTAATCGGGCCGCGTCTGCGTTGTGACTGGCGTACACCCCGGCGAATCGGTCGCCGCCAGCCACGCGGGTCGCGATCTGCTGCCGCCACTGCTCCGGCGCCAGATCGACGACGGTCATCTCCACGGCGGTGGTCACGGTCGCACCCGCGACGAGTTCGCCGGCGCCCGAGTTGAGCAGGTCCGCTAACTGGGAGGGCGGCACAACCCCCAACATCAACAGCACCAGCACGCCTGCGACAACGGGCATTACCATCCACCCGCTGGGTTCACCAGGTGTCTGCGACGACGAATTCTCCGCCGTCTCATCGGGCTGGGGGCGGAACAAGATGCGCGTCGTGGCCAAACGTCAAACCCAGGAACGCCAGCGTCACCAAACAGACCAGCACAGCGGTGAGGGCATTGCGCCCGTGCGAAAACCCACCGGCGACAATCTCGAAACTCGCTGCGGAACAACCCAAAAGGCGGCATCGCCGATAAGGCCAGCACGGCGACCAGAAACAACGGACCCGACCAGGGCAGTAATCCGATGCCCTGGGCCATGCGGCCGAGCTCTTTGGTGCCGAACTTGCGTACCAGCACTCCTGCACCCATGAATGCGTTGCCTTTGGCCGCGGCGTGCGCCAGGACATGCAACAACACACCGGAGAAGGCGATCGGCACGCCGAAACTGACACCGATCGCGAGTATCCCCATATGTTCCACGCTCGAATAGGCCAGCAGCCGCTTGATGTCACGCTGCTCCAGGAGATACAACGCAGCCAACAGTAAGGACAACACACCGAAGACCAGCAACACCAGCTGCGGAAAACGCGGTTCCCAACGCGGCGGCGGTGATCTGGTAGTAGCGCAGAATCGCATAGAAGCTACTGCCAGAAGCGAACCCGACAGCAGCGCGGACACCGGTGTCGGCGCCTCAGCGTGCGCATCAGGCAGCCAGGTATGCACCGGGAAGAACCCCACCTTGGTGCCGAATCCTACGACCGCCAGGACGAAGGCCAACCGCACCGGGGTGTGCGGCAAATGGCCCGCAGCCGCGATCAGCGGATCAAACGCCAGATCATAGGATTGGCCCAGGGCGTCGGCGCCCGCGTAATACATGAAGATGGTCGCCAGCAGGGCAATCCCCAACCCGGACGAGGCGATCAGCACGTACTTCCACGCGGCCTCAGTCGCACCTTCGGTGTTGTCCAAAGCGACCAGCAGTGCCGAGACGACGGTGGTGATCTCGACGGCGATCCACAACAACGCCAGCCCGTTGACCAGCGGCGCGCAGATCATCGACCAGGCAAACGCATTCAGCCCCACGTAGAATAAGGCACTGTGGCGCGCGAAAAGCGCCTGCTGCTCAGGGGTTTCGGAGCGCACCGTGTGCGCCTCGTCGGCGAGATAACCGACCGAATACACGCCGACGGCTGCGTAAAGAAAGCAGGTTCCCAGCAAGAAGATCACCGACAGCGCATCAGCGCGCAGATCATGCAGGGCAGTGATGGTATGCCCCGCGGCGGCGGGCACCAGAGCTGCCGCCAGGACAAAACAGACCAGGCCCGTCAGCGCGGTCACCGTGGCGGCGACGCGATGGGGTGCGCGGACACACACCAGCGTGGCCAGCAGCGGCAAGACGATCAGCGCCACCATCACCGAGGACATCGCCTATCCCCTCAGCCGGTCGAGCGTCTGGGTGGAAAGCGACCGCGTTCGCCGGTGATGAGTGCGCATCAACACCCCGAACACCACCACCGCCACCAGCAAATCGAACAGGAACGCGACCTCCAGAATCAGCGGCATCCCCGCGGCGACCACCAAACTCGCCAGGGACACCCCGTTTTCCAGAGAGAAGAATCCGATCGCCTGGCTCACCACATCGCGACGCACGATCATGAGGATGAAGGCGACCAGCACCACCGCCACCGACAGGCTTAATGCGACGGTGGGCAACACCGGGGAATGGATGCGTAGCACGCCGACGGCGAAGAAGCCGAACGCAGCCACCCCGATCGAGATAAGGACTTCGTTCGCGACACCCAAAACACCACTGCCGGCGATCTCCTGGTTCGCCTCCCGCATCAATCCGAGCACTACCAGCGGCACCACAACCGCTTTGAGCAGAAACGAGACCGCTGCCAGCGCATACAGTTCGGGGACGTCACGACCGAACGCGACGACAGCCGCCAAGAACGCTGACGGCCAACGACTGCCCCGCATAAAGGCGTACTTGCCCGCGCAGCAGGGCTGCCCGCAGCATCCCGAACTCCAGCAGCAGCACGATCAGTGCCACCGTGTTCGACACGCCGTCGAACACGGTGGGAATCGACTCGTTGCCAGCCAATACCATCAACCGCCTCCCAGGTAGAGGGTGAACACCGCTAGGACCGCCAGCAGCAACGCGGCCGAGACGAATTCAGTGATCTTGAATAGCCGCAGCTTCGCGTAGCTGTTGTCGAGCACGGCGACCACACATCCCAGCAGCAGCGCCTTGCCCAAAAGCGCCGGAATGGCCAGTCCGACAGCAACAGCGGACCTGCTCGACGCCATGCCCCAGGGGGCGACGAACACGTTGCACAGGATGACATAGAGCACCAGTTGCTTGGCCGCGGAACCCCAATGCAACAGAGCCAGATCAGGCCCGGAGTACTCGAAGGGTCGTCCCGATTCGATCATCCCGAATTCTGTTGTTCCGGTGTGTGTTTCCACCGGTATGCGGGCTGTTTCGTAGAGGATCACCATGAACAGCGCCGCCGAGGCAAGCAGGTGCGCAGGCCGAAAGATCTGGTCGGGTCCGCTACGGACGGTGGCTCCGAGCACATAGGGCAGATCAGTAGTGGTGATCAACGCGACCGTGAAGAAAACCAAAAGCATGACCGGTTCGGTGATCGCCGCGAACGTCTTGGCTCGGCTTGATGCCAATTGTGCATAGGCGTCGCCGGTTTCGGCCGCCGCCGCTGCCACCAGAAAACTGGCCAACGCCAGGATTAGTCCGCCACCGAGAATATCGCCCATATATCCAAGCGGTAATGGGTAACTCGTCAGCACCGGGATGAGCATCGGGACGGTGAGGTAGCACGCCAACGACACGACCGGCGCTACCCGAAACAGGACACTGGCGTCGGGGGGTGCCAGCGACTCCTTGCGGAAGAACTTCATCAGATCGAAGTAGGGCTGCGCGATTCGTGGACCGCGACGGCCGCGCAAACGGGCCTCGAACCAGGAGATGAAACCGCTCAGTCCCGGCGCGAAGACGGCGACGGTCGCCACCTGCAGTACCTGAATCGCCGGCAGTGGAAGATTAGTCATCTCCCACCGTTCCAGCAGGCGTGTTAGTGGCTGATGGATGGGCGCGACAGGTCGTCGGTGCAGCGACGGCTGGAGACCAACTGACAGCAAGGTGGCGTTGCCCGAGCACACATCGGCGGGACTGGGCCCACGAGGGCATACGCCACCTGCGACTCCTCCGTTCGCAGGTGCCATCAGCCATTGGGCGGTTCGAAGGCCAAGCCTTCGGGCGGGCGCCATCGCCACAGCCAGTTAATCAACGACGGCTTAGTTTGGTCAAGCCGAGCGTGCTGTGTGGCGCGGCACGGCGCCCGCGGCCTCGGCCAATGCGACCAAGGTCAGGCAGGCTGATGACCACCACGTTCGTGTCATGGGATCACCGTTTCTGCCCAGCTCTGCGCCGCCGCACGGAAGGTAAATGATCACCGGATGCTGACAAGCCGGGTACCGATGGCCTAACCTCGGTTTCAAGGCGATGGATCTCCGCCCGGGTACCGACCGACTACCCGAACCGCCGTCCAGGCTGATGGTTCCTGCTGCAACGCAGTGAAGGAGATCGCCGTGGCTTTGGTTGTCGGATACGATCGTCACCCGGCCGGTCGGGCCGCGCTGGTATTCGCCGGCGAACTGGCGGGGGCGCTGAATGTGCCGCTGCACATCGTTCACGTCATCAACGACGGCGGTGAAACGACCAGTCGCGACGGCGACTTCGACCAGCGTCAGCGACGGCGATACCGCTGAACGCGAACACGTCGGGGACGCTTTCGATTGCCGCCCACCTGCAGTGGACCTACCATCGACTTGCCGGCGATGCGGTGACGGCCTTGCTGGATGCCGCTGACGAACACAGCGCGTCACTGCTGATCCTCGGTCGGCCTGAACAGGGCCTGTCCGCCGCGGTCGGGCATATCATCAGCGGTAACGTCGCACGAAACGTCTTGCGCCGCAGCACGCGACCAGTCGTCATCGTTCCTGAATTCGGGGCGGCCCCGCGATGAGCACAGCTGCGACGCGTGTGTATCTGGCTCGTCATGGGCGCACCGCACTTAATGCGGAAGGACGGCTGCGCGGGTTAAGCGATCCCCCGTTGGACGACGTCGGCCTCGCTGAAGTGGAGCGGCTGGCCGCATGTGCTTGCCCCGAAACATCCCACCGCGGTGATCAGCAGTCCGCTGCAACGAGCCGTCGCCACCGCGCAGGCAATCGGCAGGGCCGCCAACGCGCCCGTCACGATCGATGTCGCGACTCAACGACCGCGATTACGGGCCGATGACCGGCCCCGTGCGCGACGAGGTTGAGCGCCAATACGGCAGCATCGATGCTGCTCCCGGGGTCGAACCACTGAGCGGCGCTGACCGAGCGCGCCCACCAAGCGTTCTTCGAGCTGGTGATCGAGCGCGGGCCAGGACCGGTCGTCATGGTGTCCCACGACGCGTTCAACCGCGCACTGCTCGGCCAGCTCGACCCTGCGCTGCGCGATGTCCGACCAGCGGACAGCATGCTGGAATCAGCTCAGCCTCGTCGACGACACGTGGCAGGTGGACGCCTACGACCTCGTCTCCGACTGAATCCTCGGCTATCTCACTGGCCGTCACTGCCTAGATTCCTGCATCGCAACAGCTTTTCTGTCCCACGGTGTTGCTCCGAATCCACCCGTACCGCCCTGAAGTTGGCGCAATGGCAAATCTGCATAACACTTGGGTTGCCGCATCCGACGCCGTTTCTCGGCTCCGGCTCGACGGCATGGGACTCTCGGCGGATCGCAGCAGTGCGGACCCTGCACCCCTTTCCGGCATCGCGCGGCGGACAGTGTTTCGCCAACGGATACACACAATGCGTTGCACTGGCGTTCAACCCTCGTTAGCATCGCGTTCAGGCGATGAGGCTCGCCTTTAACTGCCGCACCGGCTGATGGCTTCTACCCGTGGGTGAGTTGGGGTGGAAGGGCAGGGGGTGAGCGACCATGTCATAGAGCCCGAACTGGTGCAGATAACGCCAGATTAATTGACGGCGTCGGTCGTCATCACCAGGCGACCAGTCCTTGCCCGACGTTTGCACCGTCAATTCAATCCGGTTGCTGCACTTCTCCATTCAGTGCTCCGGCGAATCCTGTCACCAGCTGACAGGCCACCTCGGGCTATCCGCGCAGCGTAGGAATGCATGCGATAACGCATGCAATCACGTGATTGCAGCCGCAGCACGTTCGGTCATATCGGTCACAAATAGAACCCGAGAGCCCGCCGAAGCGGCGGGGTCGTTCCATCCAAATCAATCAATTCTTGCCGCCTACCGCGAGGGGGATTCATGTCCTTTGTCACCACTCAACCCGAAGCGCTGAATGCTGCCGCCGACAACTTGCAGAACATCGGCTCGTCGATGAAGTGCCGAGAATGCGGCCGCCGCGGCGCCAACCACGGGCGTAGTGCCTGCCGCCGCCGACGAGGTATCGGCTTTGACCGCCGGACAATTCGCAATCCATGCGCAGATGTATCAGGCGATCAGCACCCAAGCAGAGGCAGTTCATCAACTATTCGTCAGCACACTGGGAGCGAGCGGGGCATCCTACGCGGCCACTGAAGCCGCCAACGCGATCGCAGCCGGTTAGGAGGAGCATGGCAATGGATTTCGCGATGCTGCCCCCGGAGGTCAACTCCGGCAGAATGTATGCCGGTCCCGGTTCGGGGCCGATGCTGGCTGCTGCGGCGGCCTGGGATGGGCTGGCCGGCGAGCTCCACTCGACGGCAGCCTCCTACGGGTCGGTGATCTCCGGCCTCACCGGCGCATCGTGGCTGGGTCCCGCGTCGGCGTCGATGGCAGCAGCGGCCGCTCCGTACATAGCGTGGATGAGCACGACTGCCGCGCAAGCTGAGCAGGCCGCCACCCAGGCCAAAGCCGCGGCGGCTGCCTATGAGACGGCGTTCGCTATGACGGTCCCGCCCCCGGTGGTCGCGGCCAACCGCAGCCTGCTGATGACACTGGTTGCCACGAATATTTTCGGGCAGAACACGCCCGCGATCGCCGCCACCGAAACCGAATACGCCGAGATGTGGGGCCAGGATGCCGCCGCGATGTACGGTTACGCCGGTTCGTCAGCGGCAGCAACGGCATTGACGCCGTTCACTCCGCCGCCGCCGACCACTAACCCGGCTGGGGCGGCCGGCCAAGCCGCCGCAGCGGGGCAATCGATCATGTCGAACGGACCGCAGTTGATCTCGGCGGTTCCCCAGGCGCTGCAGGGGCTGGCGGCGGCACCGGCGGCGGCGGCGCCGCTGCAGCCCCTGATCTTTCCGGTCTGCTGACGGCCCTGACTCTGATCGTTATCCCCCTGACGGCTCTCGACATACCGATAGCGACTGCTAGTGCCACCGCCTCGACGACGAGCGCATCGGCGTCGTTCACATCGGTAGGAACGACTTTTCGGGGTCTGCTGATCAATGCCGACCGCGATTACGCGCAAGGCAAAGGGCCGTTCACCGGCAACGGGCCGGGCGGCGCGATGCTGCCACAATGGATTCTCAATGGTCCAAACGGGTTTCGACACGCCGACTGAGGTAACGCCGCCACCGATCGCTGCGGGCCTGGGTCAGGCAAGGGCGGTCGGTGCGCTTTCAGTGCCATCAAACTGGGCGTCGGCGGCACCGGCATTCCGTAATGTCGCCTACGCGTTGCCGATGACCGGGGCCAACGCCGCTCCCGAAATGGTTGCGGGTAGTTCGGGCAACCTGTTCAGTGAGATGGCGCTGGCCGGTTTGGCCGGACGCGCTGTCGGGAGCACTGCTTCCGTTGGGCGTGGGGATCAGCGCATCCGAGTGACCAGCCCCGGCAAAGCCGAGGCCACCGCAGCGGCCGCAGGGCGAACCGGCGACAGAAATTGCTGCCGAGCTACGCGAACTCGCCACACGGGCGCAATCACTGCTGGCCAAGCTGGCCGACTCTGGACTCATGGGAGACGATGAAGTTACCGACCACAAACGACGCTTCTTCGGTTACTGAAACGTGCGCTCTGTCCTTCCTGCGCTGCTCGAGCCTCGACGAACCCTGAAGCTGGGCGTTGGATGAACCGGTTCACGGCTGGCCGTGTCTGCCCTCCCCAAGGACTTGTTTTCAACGCGCCGTGGACCTGAAAGGATTCAGAACCGTCCGGCGCGAGGGAGAACAAATCGCTTCAATCGGCGTGGAATAGCATTGAATGGCAGCAAGTTTCGCGTTGAATCTCCCTGCTTGTGGACTTTGTTGCTGACGATTTAGCCGACTCGCGGGTCGCTGCCCTGCGCGGCGACTTCGGCGGCGCCTGCAGCGGCGGCTTCAGGATCGAGATAGATGCCGCCGCGGATCAGGGGGCGGCCCTCGTCGTCGATGTCGTAGCGCAACGGAACTCCCGTAGGGATATTCAACTGGGCGACCTCCTCGGGGCTGAGCCGGTCTAGGTGCATGCACAGCGCCCGCAGCGAGTTCCCGTGCGCGACGACCAGCGGCGTGCGGTCTCGGTGCAGGTCGTGGGCGATAACATCCTGCCAGTAGGGCACAACGCGGGCGCGGACATCGACGAGCGCCTCGCTGGCGGGCAGTTCCGCAGCCGGCAGCGCGGCGTAACGCGGGTCGTGGCGGGCGCTGGTGGGGTCGGCGACGTCCAGCGGAGGTGGTGCTTCGTCATAGGAGCGGCGCCAACGGGTGAACGCGTCGTCGCCCGCGTCGGCGCGGACCACTGACTTGACGCGGCCCTGCAACGCGCCGTAGTGCCGTTCGTTGAGCCGCCAGCTGCGATGGGCCGGGATCCATCGGCGGTTCAGAACAGCGAGCGCGATGTCCAGGGTGCCGATCGCCCGCGATAGCACCGACGTATGCGCGACTTCGGGCAACAGACCGTGAGCGGCCAACAGTTCGGCCGCCCGGACTGCTTCGGCTTCACCGCGCTCGGTGAGCGGCACGTCCAACCATCCGCTGAAGCTGTCCTCGGCGTTGGCAGCGCTCTGCCCGTGCCGCAATAAGATCAAAGTCCTTACTCCGTCGGGACCCGCTTTCCTGCTTCTGGTCGGCTCCAACAACGACAACCCTCGCTTCCGCTTGCTTCCTTGACCCCATTGCACCGCCTCGTGCCACCTTGAAACTAGTACCACCGCCATGGCTCATACCGAGGAGCGTGATGTCACATTGCGTTCCATAAGACGTCGCGGGGCTAGCGCGGTAATGCACGCAGCATTCCAGAGGCGACCACCGCGGCCACCATCCACGCCGCGGCGTAACCGAACGCCACCGTCGGGGGAGGCCACCGTATACAGCAACCCTGCGACAACCGTCGCGACCACATCACCTGTTGCCTGCACCGCGCCGAGCACACCAAATCCACTGCCGCGCAGTCGGTCTGGCAATAATTGGGCAACCACCGTCGATTGGGTGGGTTCGGCCAGCCCGATACCTGCCCCCGCCGCGGCAAACCCCAGTGCGACCACTATTGCGTTGTGCCCGCCGGCGGCGAACAGTCCGTAGGCGAGCACATAAACGGCTGCAGCCGTGGCGAACACCGCGCGCGGCCCGGTCCGGTCATACCAGCGCCCGGCGGTCAGCGACGCCACCGTCGCGACCAGCGTTGTGACCGGCATAGATCAGAATCGCCAACGACGTTGCCGCCGCAAGCGACCGCTGCGGTGAGGTCAGCAACTGCGTGGCACGCAGTATCAGCAGCGTCGTCGCGACATTGCCGAACTCGAACAGCGCCACCGGCAACAACGCCCGCAGCATGCCGGCATCGCGCAGCGCACACAATTCCAGTCTGCGCGACCACGGGCTCACCACCGGCACGGACCCGGTGACGGGATTCTCGAGCGGCGACGACGATCGCTATCGCCGCAAACAAGCCAGGAATAGCTGCCAGGTAAAGCGCAGGGCGAACGCCCACCCAGGCCACCAAGCCGGCAGCCAGCAACGGACCGGCCACCGCACCAAAGTTATCACCTGCCCGCTCGAGTCCGAAGGCCCTGCCATGGGCCGACTGTTGGGCTCAGCGACGCCAGCAGCGCATCACGCGCCGGCGACCGCAACCCCCTCGACAGCCAGGCAATGGCACGTAGCGCGCCGGCCTGCCACACCGTGACCGCAGCGCCGATCGCTCCCGTCGCCAACGCGGTGCCGAGATAACCACCCGACGCGGTCCGCCCACGCTGGCGAGGATCGTTGGCCAGAGGGCCCGCCGACCAGTTTCATCACGCCGATGAGGGCGTCACTGATTCCGTCGATCACACCCAGAGCTGCCGCTGAAGCGCCCAGCGTGCCGGTCAGGAATGTCGGCAAGACCGACGTAGTCACCTCATGGCCGGTGTCCGAGAAGAAGCTTGCCGCTCCCACCGCAGCGACACCGGGCGTCAGCCAGCGTCCGTCGGGCGCTGCGGCCACCGCCTTTTCGTGGCCCTCACTGTTATCATTGGTCATATCCAAAACCTCACCATGGTTAACCTTCTTGGACAACCTACGTTGCCGTGCTGTCGGCTGCGAAGTAACTGGAGCGCCGACCTCGCCGGGTGCTGCCTGTGCTGGCACGCACCGTGCCGCAGCCGTCCGTTGCGCGCCACTACGCCCGATTAGCGCGAGAAGACCGCGAACCACATGGCGATGTAGTGGCAGCTCGCCGCCACCGCGGTGCAGACGTGGAAGACCTCGTGATAGCCGAACATCGTCGGCCACGGGTCGGGCCAGCGCAGGGCATAAAACACTGCACCAATGCTGTATAGCGCGCCGCCGACACCCAGCAGCACTATCGCGGCCACCCCGGCGTCATGCAGAATCATTCCGGTGTACCAAACCGCGACCCAACCCAGCAGCAAATAAAGTGGCACACCCATCCAGCGCGGCGCCGTGGGCCAGAACACCGTCAGCGCGATTCCGGCCAGCGCACCGCCCCACACAATCGCCAGCACCAGATGCCCTGTCGCCTGCGGCATGGCCAGCCTGGCGAACGGTGTGTAACTGCCGGCGATGAACACAAAGATCATCGAGTGGTCGAGGCGCTTCATCCAGTTCCGAGTGGTCGCCGACTCCCAGTTGACGCGGTGATAGATGGCACTGACGGTGAACATCGCCACAATCGCCACCGTGTATGCCAGCGTCGCGTGCCCGGCCCGCTTGGATTCCACCGCCCATGACACCGCTACCAGTGCAGCGCCCGCGATGGCGGCCACCACGGCGCAGTAGACATGGATCCAGCCGCGCAACCGCGGCTTGGTCACAAGCTGAGCGGCACCTTCAACGACATGATCGGCGACGTCCTCGATAACGGCAATAGGCCCCGACGGCTCGGATCCCGAGGTGTCGTCGCCGTCGGGACGCGACGTCCTCCCTATCTTCCGCCGGCCCTGCTGGCGACACCCGTCTTCACCGTTATTCGACTTGCCGCTCGCGCTGGTCATAATTAAAACATAACCACGGTTAGCTTACTGAGACAACCTCAGTGTTCGGTTGTGGCAAGCTGGTGGCCGTGGAGTCACGTGAAGGCGCCGAGGCTGTCGGGTGCTGGCTGTTGCTGGCATACCGCATCCCGCGCGAACCGACTCGGTTGCGGGCGACCGTGTGGCGTCGCATCAAAGCGCTCGGCGCAATCTACTTGCACAATTCCGTGGCCGCGTTGCCGAATTCGCCGAGCCACGAGCGTGCTCTGCGAGCGCTGCGACGCGAGATCGTTGAGCTCGGCGGGTCTGCTCAACTCATGCGATCCGAGCTTCTCGCCGGAACGAGCGATCTGGTGGGCTTGTACAACACCACACGAGACGAGGAATACACCGAGATCATCGACAAATGTCAAGACTTCCTCGCCGAGATCGAAAAAGAAATCAGCGCAAAGCATTTCACCTATGCCGAACTTGAGGAGAACGACGAGGATCTCAAGAAACTCAACAGCTGGTTTGACAAGGTCACCGCGCGCGACACGCTCGGCGCTGGTCGTCACGACGAGGCCGCAGCCGCGCTCGACAAGTGCGCCACCGCGCTTGACGGATTCGCCCACCACGTCTATCTCACCGAAGACCGCGATTAACTGGCAACATTCTTCGGATCGGGAGTCAACCAACATGAAGGAGTCGCCGACATGCAATTCGATGTGACAATCGAAATTCCGAAAGGGCAGCGCAACAAATACCAGATTGACCACCACACCGGCCGCATTAGGCTCGACCGCTATCTGTACACCTCAATGGGGTATCCCGCGGATTACGGTTTTATCGAGGACAGTCTCGGCGAGGACGGCGACCCGCTTGATGCCCTCGTGCTGCTACCCGAGCCGGTACTGCCCGGAGTCATCATCACGGCCCGGCCAGTGGGGATGTACCAGATGACCGACGAGGCCGGCGGTGACGACAAACTGCTTTGTGTGCCGGCCACCGATCCGCGTTGGGAGCACATCAGCGATATCGGAGACGTCCCGCCACACGACCTGGACGCCATCAGGCACTTCTTCACCCACTACAAGGACCTAGAACCAGGCAAATACGTCGAGGCCGGCGACTGGGTTAACCGAGAGGCAGCAGAGGCGGAAGCCAAGCGATCCTTTGAAAGATTTCGCGCCGAAGATCATTGACACTTCTACGGCTGCGAGTCCGTCGCACAGGCGACATTCAGCGGCAAAAGCACCACCTTACGGCGCTTTTGCACCAGACAAGGGTGGCGTGGCGAAACCCGAGGTTGCCATCGCAGCGTGCATCAAAAACGTGGTGCTCGCGCAGGCCCGTGAAGCGGTCTCGCCTCTGGACAATCCGATGATGAATCCGGCGATTCGTGTGGGCGCATCGGCTTCAGAAGTTGATCATGTGGCCCGGTCAGGCCGTGGAAGCACTCCTGCAGCGCCTCGGACATCGTCGGGTGGGTGTGGACGTTGCGCGCCAACTCGGCCGCGGTCAGATCCCACTTCTGCGCCAGCGTCAGCTCCGGCAGCAGCTCAGAGACGTCGTGTCCGATCAGATGCCCACCGAGCAGTTCGCCGTATTTTGCGTCGGCGACCAGTTTCACGAAACCGGTAGGGTCACCGAGGCCGTGCGCTTTGCCGTTGGCGGTGAACGGGAATTTCGCGACCTTGACGTCGTATCCCTCGTCGCGTGCCTGCTGTTCGGTGAGCCCGAAGCTGGCCACCTGCGGTTGACAGAACGTCGCGCGGGGCAGCATCCGGTAGTCGCCGAGCGCCAAAGTCTCTGCGCCGCCGATTGTTTCAGCGGCCACCACACCCTGGGCCTCAGCGACGTGCGCCAGCTGCAGCAGCCCGGTGACGTCGCCGATCGCGTAGATGTGCGGCACGCTGGTGCGCATGTACTCGTCGACACCGATGGCCTTGCGCTCGGTCACCGCCACCCCGGTTTGCTCCAGACCGTAACCTTCGATGTTCGGCGCAAATCCGATGGCCTGCAACACCTTATCGGCGACCAATTCGCTGGTTTCGCCGTCCTTGTTGACCGTCACCGTCACCTGAGAACCGTCGTCGCGCATGCCTTCCACCTTGGTGGCGGTGAGGATCTTGACGCTGAGCTTCTTGTACTGCTTTTCGATTTCCCTGGACACGTCGGCGTCCTCGTTGGGCAGGGCACGCGGCAAGAATTCCACGATCGTGACCTCGACGCCGTAGTTGCGCATCACATAACCGAATTCCATGCCGATGGCTCCTGCTCCGGCGATGATGATCGACTTGGGCAGTTCCCGGGTCATGATCAATTCTTCGTAGGTGACCACATTCCGGCTCAGTGAGGTACCCGGAACCAGCCGGGTGCTGCTGCCGGTGGCGATGATCGCGTTGCCGAAGGTCACCGTGTCGGTGCCGCCGTCGTTGAGTTCGACCGACACCGTGTTGGCGTCGGTGAATCTTCCGTAGCCGTGAATTTCGGTGATTTTGTTCTTCTTCATCAAGAAGTGCACACCGGACACCCTGCCCTCGGCGACCTTGCGACTGCGGTCGAAGGCGACACCGAAATCGAAGGTCGCCTCGCCGCTGAGGCCGAACGCTTTGGCTTCCTTGGTGAAGATGTGCACCAATTCGGCGTTGCGCAAAAGCGCCTTGGACGGAATGCAACCCACGTTCAGGCACACGCCCCCCCAGTAATGGGATTCGACGACTGCGGCGTTGAGTCCGAGCTGAGCCGCGCGGATAGCGGCGACATATCCGCCCGGACCGGCTCCGAGAACCACGACGTCAAAGTGGGAAGTCACGAACCCACCCTAGTGCGGGGCAATTGCCGCCGCCGAACAGGCAGACCGTGATGCCGCTGCTTACTGCCGAGACCGCAAACTGCCCCGAACAGCTGATTTCCCACTGTGCCGATCCGTAGTCCGTCGGCTATCAGATTTCGGGTTACCAGGTTGCGCCGGATGCGCCGCGCCGTCATGACGAGCAGCAGATTGATCACAAGCCGGCCCAGCGTGAGTCGACTAGTTCGGTTTTTCCAGGTTGCGGGGTGCGTGCCGGCGCGCCGCCCGAAGTGGTAGCCGATGCAGAGCGCAGTCAACAGGGCGGCGACGACGCCCAGCTCCGTCATGTAGATGAGCGTGCTTCGTTGCTGTCGCTATCAGGTCACAACGCAGACACACCTCGGCCACCAATGGCTGATAACAGCAATCAAGGCAGTGACGAGCTGTCGCGGCCTCGCCCAAGCGGGTTAACGTGGTTTAGTCGAGGAGATGACTATGGCACGCACAGCAGTAATCACCGGCGCATCGTCGGGCATCGGGAAAGCAGTCGCCGCGACGCTTCGTGACCGCGGCTATCAGGTCATCGGCACCAGCCGCAAACCCGACGCCGCCGCGCCGGAATCGCTGGTGCGTGGCGTTGACTACCGCGCCCTCGACCTCACCGACCCGCAGGCCATCGATTCCTTCGCCGACGGCCTCGGCGACATCGACGTGCTCGTCAACAACGCCGGCGAAAGCCAGGCCGGCCCGCTCGAGGAGCTGCCCGCCGACGCGGTCGAGAGGCTGTTTCGGCTCAACGTTCTGGGGCCCGTCCACTTGACGCAGCGCGTGCTGCCCGGGATGCGGCGACGCGGCAGTGGCCGCGTGGTGATGGTCGGGTCGATGCTGGCCAGCTTTCCGCTCGCCTACCGCTCGTCGTATGCGGCATCCAAGGCCGCGATCAAAGGTTTCGCGACCGCGGCCCGGCTGGAGGTGGCGCCGTTGGGCGTGTGGATCACCACCGTCGAACCCGGATCGATCAACACCGGCATTACCGAACGGCGTACCCGATACATCAACGAAAACTCGGTTTACGCCGCGGGATTCGACAAGATGATGAGCAAACTCGATCGCAATATCGATCACGGCATCGCCCCGGCCAAAGTAGCCGAAACCATCGCAAAGGCGATCGAGGCGCCGCGTCCAAAACCGCTGTATGCCGTCGGGAGCAGCGCGCCGCTGGTGTTCGCGTTGCGCCGCCTGGCGCCACGCACCGTGATGGAGAGCGTCATGGCGCGGGCGTACGGGTTGCGTCGCCCCTGACGCCGAGTGTGCGCTGACGGACTCGACGGTGCGTCCAGGGCCTCCGCGAGGCTTGATTCCATTCCCGTAGGCACGCTGGAAGCCGTCAGCGCACAGTCAACTAGTAGGGCACCAGGCCCACAATGCAGTGCTGCGTGCGTTCACAGTGGTAATGGCCGTAAAGCGGTGCTGCTGCGGCCAGCGAGGCGAACACCGCCGAACTCAGCGCGATAGCCAATGCCGACAGCAGTGGCCGCCCGGGAATCATCGCCAGCATCAGCGCGCCGACCGTGCTCGCCACGGTGTAGACGAGCACCACAAAAACCGCCGGTGTCTTGTTGGTCGCGTGGTACCACCAGGAGAACAACACCATGCCGACGGCGGCGGCGACGATCCAGACCCCGATCAGCATCAGCGCGAACTTCCACCATTTCAGGTAGTAGTAGCGGCCGGGCACGGTCACCGGCTGCACAGGTGAGGGCAGCGGCTCTCCGGGCGGCGCGGACGGCGTCTCTACTGCGGGCGCACCGGCGTTCTCGTCGGCGATCGCCGTCGGGTCGGGCTCGTCACTGTGTTGCCCCGTCCGCAGAGCAGGCATCCCATCGGTGGACGGCCCATGCTCGATCGGCGGCGATTTCACCGGCTCCAACGGCTGCGATTGCTCACCGGTATCGAAATCCGGGACGAAAGCCGCGGTTCCCGGCGATGATTCTTCCTCGTCAGCCACCAGCGGCCACCTGGATCGTGACGAGCACACCGAACCATCCCGGCGCCAGCGCGATCAGGAACGCACCCAGTGCGGTGAGCAGTCGACGCCTGGCCACCAGCACCAGCGCCAGACCGAGGACGGTGGGCACTGCCACTACCGCGGCGACGACGAAGCCGGGTCGAATGTGGTCGCGGACCAGCACAGTTCCCGCGGTTCCGCTCAGCAGTCCCACTGCTGTACCGACCAGCATTGCGCTGGCCAACACCCAGGTGCGCGGAAGCGGAATCACGCTATCGGACCTTACTGCGGCGACTGCGCGCTACCGCCGCACCGACGCGGCGCGCCCCGAAGATCCCGGGCAGGCGTCGACGACCTCGGCAATCACCGGACTTCGCGCGAGCGGGCGTTCTCCGCGGGCGTAGTCGGCGCCCTTGAGCACGCTCGTGGCCGCGATAGCCGCTTGCTCGTCGGCACTGAACGCCCGGCCGCGGGACAAAAACCGCACGCCCTGCGGCGCTTCCAGGCTGAAGCCGCCGCCCCGGCCGGGCACCACGTCGATGACGAGCTGGGTGTGCTGCCATGCGGCGAACTGCGGGCCCGAGATCCAGACCGGGACCCCGGCGCCCACGTCGAGGACACCGAGTAGCACGTCGCGGTCGCCCACGATAAAGTCGCCGTCCGGGTAGCACATCGGTGAGGAGCCGTCGCAGCAACCGCCGGATTGATGGAACATCACCGGCCCGTGCTCGTCTTGCAGCCGGTCCAGCAGCGCCGCGGCGGCCGCGGTGATCAGCACCCGATAGGCCATCAGAGCAACCTCATCAGAAGAAGCCCTGCGCCTTGTCGGAGTAGGACACCATCAGGTTCTTGGTCTGCTGGTAGTGGTCGAGTGCCATCTTGTGCGTCTCGCGACCGAAGCCGGACTGTTTGTACCCGCCGAACGCGGCGTGCGGCGGGTACATGTGGTAGCAGTTGACCCATACCCGGCCGGCCTGGATCTCGCGACCTGCCCGGTAGGCGATGTTGCCGTCGCGGCTCCACACCCCGGCACCCAGACCGTAGAGGGTGTCGTTGGCGATGCCCATAGCGTCCTGGTAGTCGCGGAACGACGTCACCGCCACCACCGGACCGAAGATCTCCTCCTGGAAGATGCGCATCTTGTTGTTTCCGGCGAAGATCGTCGGCTGCATGTAGTAACCACCGGACAGGTCGCCGCCCAACTCGGCGCGCTCGCCGCCGCAAAGGACCCTCGCGCCTTCATCTTTGCCGATCTCGATGTAGGACAACACCTTTTCCAACTGGTCGTTGGAGGCCTGTGAACCCAGCATGGTTTCGGTGTCCAGCGGGTCGCCTTGGCGCACCGCCTTGGTTCTGATCGCCGCCAACTCCAGGAACTCGTCGTAGATGTCGGCCTGGACCAGGCTGCGCGACGGGCAGGTGCAGACTTCGCCCTGATTGAGGGCGAACATGGTGAACCCCTCCAGCGCCTTGTCCTGGAAGTCGTCGTGGGCCGCCATCACGTCGGAGAAGAAGATGTTGGGACTCTTGCCGCCGAGCTCCAGGGTGACCGGAATGAGATTCTGTGAGGCGTACTGCATGATCAGCCGCCCGGTGGTGGTTTCCCCGGTGAACGACACCTTGGCGATCCGGTCGCTGGATGCCAGCGGTTTTCCGGCTTCGACGCCGAACCCGCTGACGATGTTGACCACCCCGGCCGGAAGCAGGTCGCCGATCAGCGACATCAGATAGAGCACCGAAGCCGGTGTCTGCTCAGCCGGCTTGAGCACGACGGTGTTGCCGGCCGCCAGCGCCGGTGCCAGTTTCCATGCACCCATCAGGATGGGAAAGTTCCAGGGGATGATCTGCGCGACCACTCCGAGCGGCTCGTGGAAGTGGTATGCCACGGTGTCGTCGTCAATCTGTGACAGCGAACCTTCCTGAGCGCGAATCGCCCCGGCGAAATACCGGAAATGGTCGGCTGCCAACGGGATGTCGGCCGCCAGCGCTTCCCGGATGGGTTTGCCGTTGTCCCAGACTTCGGCCAGCGCCAACGCTGCGGTGTTCTCCTCGATGCGGTCAGCAATCTTGTTCAGCATCGCCGCCCGCTCCGCGGGTGCGGTCTTGCCCCACGCCGGTGCTGCTGCGTGCGCGGCGTCGAGCGCCTTCTCGACGTCGGCCTCGCTCGAGCGGGCCACCTCGCAGAAGGTCTGACCGGTGACCGGGGTGAGATTCTCGAAGTAGCGTCCGCCCGCCGGCGCCACCCATTCGCCGCCGATGAAGTTGTCGTACCGGGACTCATAGGACATCAGCGCTTCCGCGGTACCCGGACGTGCGAAGACGGTCATGGCGGTCAGCTCCTCGTTTTCGGCTGTAATACACGTCACAGTACCGCTGCGGCCACAATGACTTCCAATGACTGCTAATGACTTCAAGGCTTCTGGTTCGATGTCCGGGTGGGCCTCCGATTCCGGCCCCGACCCCAGCGACCGTTATCTCTGGCTCGAGGACATTCTCGGCGACGACGCGCTGGACTGGGTGCGTGCGCACAACGAACCGACGGTCGCTGAGCTGTGCGACGAAGAGTTCGCGCGGATGCGCGCCGAGGCGCTCGAGGTGCTCGACACCGAGGCGCGCATCCCGTATGTGCGTCGGCGCGGCGAATTCCTCTACAACTTCTGGCGTGATGCCGCCAACCCCCGCGGGCTGTGGCGGCGCACCACGCTGGATAGCTACCTCGGTGACGTCACCGATTGGGAAGTCATCATCGACCTCGACGAACTGGCTCGCACTGACGATCAGAACTGGGTGTGGGCCGGGTCCAACGTCATCGAACCCGAGTACAACCGCGCGCTGGTCTGGCTGTCCCGCGGCGGATCCGACGCCGTAATACTGCGCGAATTCGATATGCAGACAAAGAATTTCGTGGCCGATGGCTTCGCTTTGCCGGAAGCCAAGTCGCAGATGAGCTGGGTCGACGCGGATACCGTGCTGGTGGGAACCGATTTCGGCGCGGACTCGCTGACCGACTCCGGATACCCGCGGGTGGTCAAACGGTGGCAACGGGGTCAGCCGCTGGACGAGGCGGAGACGGTGTTCGCCGGCTCCCGAGGCGACGTGGTGGTGGCGGCGTCGGTAGACCGGACACCCGGTTTCGAGCGGACCTTGCTGCGGCGGGCGCTGGACTTCTACAACGACGAGGTCTGTGAACTGCGTGGTGCGGAATTGATCCGCATCGACACCCCTACCGATGCGACGGTCTCGGCGCATCGGCAGTGGCTGCTGATTCAACTGCGCACCGACTGGTTGACCGGCAGCGCCGACTACCGCGCCGGCTCGCTACTGGCCGCTGACTATGAGGCTTTCCTGGCCGGGAGCGCCGCGCTGCGGGTGGTGTTCGAGCCCGACGAGCACACCAGCCTGGACCACTACGCGTGGACGCGTGACCGGCTTGTCATCGTGACGCTGGTCGACGTGGCCAGCCGCGTCGAGATCGTCACACCGGGCAGCTGGCAGCGCCAACCGGTCACCGATGTTCCGGCCAACACCAACACGGTGATCGTCGCCGCGGATGACACCGGTGACGAAATCTTCTTCGACTCCAGCTCGTTTGATAGACCGTCGCGGCTGCTGCACGGCTCCGTCGGCGAGCCACTACGCCAAATCAAGTCCGCGCCGGCATTCTTCAACGCCGACAGCATCGGCGTAACACAAAACTTCGCAACCTCCGACGACGGCACACCGATTCCGTATTTCGTTGTACGACCCCGCGACGCCACTGGGCCCGGCCCGACTTTGCTGGGCGGCTACGGCGGATTCGAGCAGTCGATGACCCCCGGCTACGCCGGTGTGCTCGGTCGACTGTGGTTGGCGCGCGGCGGCACCTATGTGCTGGCCAACATCCGCGGCGGCGGTGAGTACGGCCCGCACTGGCATTTGCAGGCGGTGCGCGAGGGCCGGCATAAAGTGGGCGAGGACTTCGCCGCCGTGGCCACCGACCTAGTCGATCGCGGGATCACGACGGTGGCGCAGCTCGGGGCGCGCGGCGGCAGTAACGGGGGTCTGCTGATGGGCGTCATGCTCACCAAATATCCGCAGCTGTTCGGCGCGCTGGTATGCCAGGTGCCGCTGCTCGACATGCGCCGCTTCCACCTCCTGTTGGCCGGTGCGTCGTGGATGGCTGAATACGGCAACCCCGACGATCCCGGCGACTGGCAGTTCATCGCCGAATACTCGCCCTATCACAACATCTCGGCCGAACGCCGATACCCGCCGGTGCTGATCACCACCTCCACCCGGGATGACCGCGTGCATCCCGGACATGCCCGCAAGATGACCGCGGCGCTGGAAGCCGCGGGGCACCGGGTGCGCTATTACGAGAACATCGAAGGCGGCCACGCCGGCGCCGCCGACAACGCCCAAACCGCGTTCCGGGAAGCTCTGTGCTTTACGTTCCTGCACCGGATGCTGGCTGACCCCGAGCCCGTCAACAAGCCGGCGTGATCAGCCTGACTGTTCGCCGGCCGGCGAACAATCAGCACGTTCACACGGCGGGCGCAACGGCACCACCGGCAACGCCACCAACGGGAATAATCCGCACACCGCGAACGCCAACGGAAAACCGGCCGCGGTGATCAGTGTGGCGAACGCCGGGGGCGCGACGGCGACAACCAACCGCTCGAACGTGTTCTGGGTGCCCAGTGCCCAACCGCTCCAGTATCGCCCCGCGACCTCCGGGATCGTGGTGAACGGCAGCCCGTTGTCGCCCGCGATCGCCGCCGCGACCACCATGACGGCCACCGCAACTCCCCAACCCAGGTGATCGGTGAGCGCCAGTACGAACATGACGACAGACGTGGCGACAGCGATTTGTCTGACTGGCCGCATCCGCGAGCCGATGCGATCCGCCCACCTGCCCGCCGCGATGCGCGCCAGCGCGCCGAGCAGCTGCGAGGCGCCCACCAGCACACCGGCCCATGCCAGCGGCACGCCGTGCTTATCCATGAACCAGACCAGCATGAACGTCAACACGACCGGCTGCGGCACCATCAGCAGCGCCGACGCCACATGAATTCGCCACAACGTCGGCCCGCGGTACGGGTGGGCCAGCTCGTCAGCGTCGGCGTCCTTCCGGTCCGGACGCGGCGGGTCCTGCACGCCCACCGCGCTGGCCACCGCGGCCAGTGCGCACAGCACCGCAGGGAACAACAGCGCCATCGAGAGGTTGCGTTTAGCCAGTTCGGGCATCACCAAGGCGGCCACCGCGATGCCCAGCGGCTGTGCAGTCTGCCGGATTCCCATCGCCAGTGCCCGCTTCTCCTGGGGGAAACAGCCGGTCACCAGCCGGCCACTGGCGGTGATGGTGCTGGCGGCAGCCATGCCGCCAAGAACCAAAAATGTCGCCACCGCCACCATCGAGTGCACCGATGACGCGGCGAAGCCGGCCGCCGCGGTCAACCCCAAGCCCACCGAAAGCACAATCCGCTCGCCGACCCGGTCCAGCAGGTATCCCCAAGCGATCAGGGTCAGCATCATGCCGAAGCTCGGCATCGACGCCAACAAAGCCGCCTCCGCCAGGCTGGTGTGCCCTGATACCAGCTTGGGGATCAGGAAGGCGACGCCGTTGATGAAGACGTTGGCGCACAACGTCGCGGTCAGCGAGACCGCGACCATCGACCAGCTCCTGGTGGCGCTGAATTCTTCGGTTTCCTTTTCGATGGTCAACGCTGCCTGCTTTCGATGGTTGTGGAGTTAGCCGGCTGCGCCAGCGTGAGCCGGATGGCATAGCTGACGGCGCTGCCTGCGAACAGAACGGCGCTGAGCATCAACCAGCGGCCCAAAAACGGCTGCTGCGTGAGTCCGGTGTCGTCGCCGTACAGCGTCGCTCCCTGCCGGACGATGCCGGGGAAGAACACCAGCAGCATCAGGCCGGCGCCCAATGCGGGCACCCGAAGATAGTTGCGCACCGGGACCCGTGGCTCGTGTCGCCGCTGCAGGCGGACAACCAGCATCCGATCCGCCAGCGCGTAGATCGGGAACAACACCAGGTCGTGGAAGACGATCGCCCCGGCGAACCACAGCGCCATGGATTTCCACCAGCTGCCCTCAGGTCTCCACAACGTCGACGGCCCAGCCGTGCGGATCAGATACCCCAGCAGCGCGAAGCCGGCCACCATAGTCAACAGGTGAAGTGGACTGGATCCGTACGCTTTGCGGAGGTCGGCTGACAGTTTCTGCATTCAGTTGGCCTCGAAGTCGATGGAATGCACCCATTTGGTGTTGTGCACACCCGGCAGCGCCGGGACCATGATCCGTGCCGGATAACCGTGATCCAATGACAGGTCCGCGCCGTTGACCCTCAACGCCAGCAGCGCATCGGGATGGTGAATTTGGTTGCGCTGCAACGTGACTTGGTTGAAGTTTCCCTTACGACCCAGCGACGCCACCCGGGCCGAACGTGCCGCCGGCACGCCGGCCAGTGCCGCCAGCTCAGCGAGCCGGACCCCGTGCCAGGCCTGCACGGTCGACCAGCCCTGCACACAGGCGATCGGTAGTCGCGCGCTGTGTTGTGACATCGCGCTCAGCTGGTTGCGATCGAGCACCACCGGCGCCGGTCCGCCGCGCAACGTGAGCCGCCACCTCGCGCCGGTCGCCGCAGGGTCGACGCCGACACCTTTCGCGGTTTTGTTAATTCGGAAATCGGTGGGCCCTTCGCCGGTTGTGTCACCCGGTGGCAGTAGCAGCGGAAGATGCCGCGCAACACCGCCGATCGTCTGTCCCACGGTGACCAACGCCGTCAGCAGCATCCCGCCGCTGACCACCCCGAGTGCGCCGCGGCGGCTCATGGTCGGCGCTGCCGCAGCTGCAGCCACCAGCTCATCGGGATCCGGCGGCTCGGCGCGGGTGTCGGCTCGATTGGTGCGCAACACTTCTCGCAGAGGAACCGAACGCAGCGCCGAGATCATGCGTGGCACCTTGACGACTACGTGCATGACGAAACCAGCGATGAACACCCAGGCGCCGTAATAATGTGCGGGAAAGAAACTGAACCCGTAGACATAGTCGTATTGGATGTAGAGCACGCCGGTGGCGATTTCGAAGAGGATCCCGCCGACCAGCATGGCGATCGAAACTCGTTCCAGCACTTGTGCGAGCGACCGCAGCGGCGGCCAAGCGAACAACCGCGGGATCACCGACCACAATTTGGCCAACACCACCGGTATCAGGACCAAACCCAATCCCACGTGCAGGCCTTGGGTCACCCGGTACAACCACACCGGGCGGGTGGGCCAGTCGAAGATCGGCAACCGCAGCCAACCGACGTGGGCGGGCAGCGCCTGACCGAACTGCGGGCCGTAGGCGATGTAGGACACCAAGCCGGTGAGGATGACGACCGGCAGCGTCACCAGCAGCACCAGACCGAACACCGACGTCAGCCACGGTCCGCGCAGCGGACTGCGCCACCGGTGCAGCTTGTCGACGCCGGGAGGAGGATGGCGTTCCAGTGCGTGCCACAACCGAGCGGGAAACGCGTATCCGCCGGATGCGGTGAGCCTTTCAGACCGGGTGCCGGATTCCGGCGGCACTCGGTCGCCGACGTTCATAAGCCGCCCATCACGTCACGCGAATAACTACTTGCACATCTGTCCCACTATCGGGTCCCTACCTGTCAGATTCGACGCCGATCACCGCGCGGTTTGGTCCGACCCGCAGATATACCCAGTCCGCGCCCGTGTTACCGACCTCACTCGGCCAACGGCGGCACAGGTCACCGGCCGTGCCCCGGTCAGCGACCCTCGGGGCCACCGGTTGTTCGCAGAACCGTCGTGTAGTTCGGGCGCATGGCCAGCGCTTTGCGTATATGCTGACGTGAGGGGTTGAGGTTACAGCCTTTGAGGATGCGCGATCAGCGTCCAAGCAAATCGCCTCTGCGGTTTGCGCTTTCGACATAACTCAGTAGCGCTTCACGATGGGTCCATTAATGACTGTCGTTCGCACCCGTACAGCCACGCATAGCTTGCCCGCCCGGTCGGGCTACATCATCGATGGTCGCATCGCGTGGTGGAAAGTTCATGCTCGCCGTCAGGCGATCGTGTTGACGGCGAGTGGCGAGATCGATGCCTCCAACGCCGACAACTTCAGCAAGACAATCGCTCGGCTGACCGCGGAAGGCGATCCGTTGGTGATCGATCTGCGTGCCGTCGACTTCTGCGGTGTGCAGGCACTGCTGGTGCTCGTCGCCCTCAACGAGCAATGCCGGCAAAGCGGCTTGGCTTGGGCGTTGGTCGCCGGTCGGGCGGTGCACGCCCTGTTGCGCATCGGCGAATTCGGTGCGGGACTTCCTGTGGTGCCTTCGGTGACCGATGCGCTGCAGCGATTCGAGTCCGACAAGCGCGCGGGTCGTCAACTGCTTTCGCTCAGTCTTTCCGAGCGCAGCTCTTAACTCCAAACGCATCCGCTCGGGCAGTGAACCTGTCCGGTCGCACCACCGTCTCAGATATAAGAGGCGGAGGTGACAATGAATCTTTTGATGGTGGTTGTTTTGTCGGTCGGGAGTCCGCTGGCCGGGTTTGGCTTGCTCGAGCTGCAGGCGCGGCTCGAGCGGTGGGATCATGAACGGCACGCCGAAGACTAAGCCGCGCAAACCGCAACAAGGAGCCAGTCATGACCGTCACCACCGTCGATGCCGGACCGAAGCAAGTCAGCCGCGCTGTGGAAGTGCAGGCGCCGGCGGGCGAGCTGTTCGCGATCGTCGCCAACCCGCATCGTCACCACGAGCTCGACGGATCAGGCACCGTGCGCGACAACATCAGCGGACCCGAACGTCTCAGCCAGGGCGCCCGATTCGCCACCAAGATGACCATGTTCAAGATGCCCTACCGCATCACCAGCACCGTCACGGCATTGGAACCGGATCGACTGATCGAGTGGCGCCACCCCTTCGGGCACCATTGGCGGTGGGAATTTGCTGCCATCAGCCCGACGACGACCCGCGTCACCGAAACATTCGACTACCGCACTGCCGGGCCGGTCAAAAATGGCCTCAAGTGGTACGAACTGACCGGTTTCGTCAAGCGCAATGCGGCCGGGATATCGAGCACGTTGTCCCGCCTGCGCGACCGCTACGACCATTGAAAAGATTCGTACCACGGTCATGCGAAGATGATCAGCAGAATCGCGAGAACGACCGCGACAAGCACGACTAGGTAGATCGCAGCGCGAGAGTACTTTCGCGTCCCTGTCGGATGGTGACTGCGGACCGTCTTGCGGCGGCACTCCCCAATTTCCGGACGCGCTCGGGTAGGTCGAGCGTGAAGTTTGCTGATGGGCCAGCGGCTCTTGGCGCGGCCCGCCGAAATTTGCGCTCACTGTGCAGAACTTGGCATCGGGCATGACGGACGCGGATACATGACGGCTCCTTGAAAATTGGATGACTGCACTGCCCACGGGGCAAGACCTGAATGGCCGCAACATCCTCAGCGGCCCTCATCTCAGAGCCCTTCCGCAGCGGCCTCAACCAATTTGACGGTCAGGGCTCGCGGTCGGCCGCCGAAAGAGATGTGGCGCCAGCGAACCACGTCACGCCGTCACCGGCGTCCATAGTCAGCGCAGCCCGTCCGAGCGCACCGCGTTTACCGGTCTACGGCCGAGGAGCAGGCCGAGCCCAAGCATGCCCACGGCCAGTGCCAGGTGCAGCCAGTTGTCGGCCATGTTGAGCGGAACGAAGTTTACCGGCTCCTGCAGATTAATCAGCAGCCCGTAGAGCCACAGCACCAGGTAGATCACGCCACTGCCGATCAAAAACCAGCGCGCGCCGTTGAACGTGCGGCTCAAGAGCAGACCCGCAACGCCGAAAGCCAGGTGGACGGTGTTGTGCAGCACGGACACGTCAAACAGGCCCAACAGCTGGGCACCGGAGTCCGGACCGGCCATTTTGAGCATGTCGTAGTGCGTGGTGACCCCAGGGATGAATCCCAGGATGCCGACCAGCAGGAACGTCGCCCCGACTGCGAATGCGGCCAGTTGGACCGGCGCCCAACGGGCTCGAGCTCCGCCGATCCCGCCCACGGGATTCTGTGTCATGATCTGCCGCCTCTCTGCAGTCTGTTCTTCGAAGGCGGATACCCGCGCGGGGTACCGGCAAACGACTGCGGCGGCACTTGAACGCCTCGGGCCTCGAGGAGTTGACCGTCCAGCTGCGAGCGCACCGGCGGAATCAACGCGCCAGTCAGCTGTGCCTATAGTCTGCGCCCCATCCGGGCCGACAGCGGGTCCGAATACCTGATGTGCAACGGCCGGTCGGACTCTTGTTCGCCGCCGTCGGCGGAGAGTCGCGGCGGCGATGACGACTATCGCCCGCGAGAGGATAAGCTACCGGTCGATGACTCGAGCGCCGCGGCTGAGCAACGACCTTGATGCGTTGCTGCGTCGAGTGGCGCGCCGCGATCCCAACGCGTTCGCCGCGTTCTACGACCGCACCAGCGCGCGGGTGTACGGGTTGGTGACGAGGGTCTTGCGGGACGCCGGCTACAGCGAAGAGACCACCCAGGAGGTCTACCTGGAGGTGTGGCGTACCGCAAAAGGCTACGACTCCGCGAGGGGCTCGGCTCTGGCTTGGGTGCTGACCATGGCGCATCGGCGCGCCGTCGATCGCGTGCGGGCTGAGCAAGCCAGCACTGCACGGGAATCTCGCTACGGTGCGACCACCGTCGACCCAGCTGTCGATGTGGTCGCCGATTCGGCGATCGCCGGCGACGAGCGGCGTCGGGTGACCCAATGCCTTGAGGGCTTGACCGACATTCAGCGCGAGTGCATCCAACTTGCCTACTATGACGGGTTGACGTACCCCGAAGTGTCGCAGCGATTATCGACAAATTTGTCGACGATCAAATCGCGAATGCGTGACGCGCTTCGGGGTCTGCGTAACTGTCTGGATGTGACATGACCGAGCCTACTAATTCCGCTTTGTTGGATGCCGCGACGGCGTACGCCTTAGACGCGGTGACTGATGCTGAGCGCGCCGACCTCGAACGGCAGGTCGGTGAGGCGCCGCAAACGGTCGTCGAAGCCTTCAGCGACGAGGTGCGGGCCGTTCAAGAGACCATGGCGATCGTGTCGGCGGTGACCGCAGCCGAGCCGCCGGCTCAGCTGCGGGCAGCGGTACTCGGTGGCGTACAACCCGGACATGTCGGCGAATCACGTCGGCGCATGATTATTTTCGCTGCAGCCGCAGCGATTGTGGTGGGCTTGGCGGCCTTCGGTGCGGGTCTGGCGTTGCGGCCGTCGCGAGCGCCCACCGTCGCCGATCAGGTGCTGACCTCGCCGGATGTCCAGACGGTCAGCACTTCCCTGCTGCGCGGTGGGACGGCCACGGTGGTGTTCTCCCGCGAGAAGGGCGCCGCCGTGCTGGTGCTGAACAACGTGCCGCCGCCATCGCCGGGATCGGTGTACCAGATGTGGCTGATCGACCCGCACGGGCCGACATCGGCGGGCACGATGGACACCAAAGAGGTGGCCCCGTCCGCGACTGCGGTAATCGCGAAACTGGGGCATTCCGATGCTTTGGCGTTCACCGTTGAGCCCGGCGACGGATCGCCGAAGCCGACCGGCCAGATTTTCGCCGAATTACCGCTGGCTCAATAGGACCCGCGCAAAGCGCCCAGCAGAGCGCCCAGCACGCCGACGGCCGCCAACGCACCGCCGGCGGCCAGCGTGAGGTCGAGCCAATGATGCAGGCTGCCTTCAGCGTGACCCACCATGACGTCGGCCATGGCGCGAATGTCGCCGGTGGTGTCGCCCAGCGCGGCGTCGACGCGCCCCCGGGCCATCTCGAGGGCAGCCCAGCCGCAGGCGCTGACCAGCAGCGCTGAAACACCCAGGCCGGTCAACGCCTTGACGCGGCTGCGAGCGGCAGCCAGCGTCAGCACAGCGCAGAAGCCCGCCAGCGCCGTGGCGCCCACACACAACCAGAGGTTGCCGGCGGCGAAGAGCCGAAGCCGCCCAGTGGGCAGCGACTGCGGTGGTGACGCCGTCAACGGAACCGTAAGCGTCGCAGGTGCCCGTACGTGAAAACGACTCAGCATCTGCTGCAGCGACGGGTCCCGCAACATGGGCGCGACGTCGACGACCCACGGGTCGCCGGACGGGTCGCTGCTCAGTACCCAACCGTGCACCAACCGGTTGACCTGAGCGAACTGAGCCGGGAACGCCGGACTGGCGGTGTAACTGGCGGCGGCGGTGCCCACGACCGCCGGGTCGACGCTGCGGCCGCGTTCGGCGATGAGCGCTGTGGCTTGAGTGGCGAGTTCGGAGGCCGCCGCGCTTTGCAGCATCGGTTCGGCGGCCGCTCGCCGAGCCAACGCCGCGTAGCCGTCGGCGTCGACAACATTCAGTTGGGCCCAGGCCGTCAGAATGGTCACCGCCGTCGCAGCGGTGGTGATGACCCACAGCAGCACGGTCGCTGCGAACCGCACGCCGCGTGGGTTACTTCGCGGCGCGGCGCGGGCGGGCCAGCGCCAACCGGGTAATTAGCCGATTCGTCCGGGCCAGAGCTTTCAGCGAGTTGCTGTAGTAGTTCACGCCGGACCCGACCTTGGTGCGCGGTTCGACGACGACTTCGGCGCGACAAAACTTGCGCAGCCCCTCGGCTCCACCGAACCGCGCCCCGATGCCGGACTCCTTCCACCCGCCCATCGGCGCCGTGGTGCACATCAGGTTGCTGATCACGTCGTTGACGTTGACTGCCCCACACTCCAATTGCAGCGCCACCGCATTGGCGCGCGCGGTGTCGGCGGAGAACACCGAGGCGCTCAAGCCGTACGGGCTGTCGTTGGCCAGCCGGACGGCTTCGTCGACGCTGGCGACCTTCATGATCGGCAGCGTTGGGCCGAAGGTCTCCTCAGTCATGCACGCCATCGAGTGGTCAACGTCGACCAGCACGGTCGGCAGGTAAAAACTGCCCTGCCCGTCAGCATGCGAGCCGCGTCGGCCCCCGGTCAGGGTGCGTGCGCCCGCGGCGACCGCCTCACGCACATGGCGCTCGGTGACGGCCAGTTGATCCTCGTCGATCAGCGCACCATAGGTGTAGCCCTCCCCCGCACCGACCTGCAGAGCGTGCACATCACGCACCACGGCGTCGACGAATCGGTCGTAGATCGACTCCAGGACGTAGACCCGCTCGATGGACACACAGGTTTGCCCCGCGTTGAACATCGCCCCCCACACCGCGGCGTGCGCGGCCGCGGCGATGTCGGCGTCGTCGAGCACGATCATCGGGTCTTTGCCGCCCAGCTCCAAACTGACCGGGATCAACCGGCGAGCGGCCCGCTCCATCACCTTGCGTCCGATCGCACTGGATCCGGTGAACTGCAGGTAGTCGACGTTGTCGATGACGGCTTCGGCCACCGCGCGTGCGCCCTGAACGACGGCGAAGACGTCCGGGGCGCCGCTGTCCAGCCAGCCTTTCCGCAACACTTCCGCGGTGAGCGGGGTGCGCTCGGACGGTTTGAGCAGCACCGCACAGCCGGCCGCGAGCGCGCCGATTCCGTCCATCAGCGCGTTGGCCACCGGGTAGTTCCACGGCGCGATGATCCCGACGACCGCTCGTGGCCGGTAGTGCACGGTGATCTTCTTGACCGCGAGAAACGGCAGCGAGGCCGGACGGCGCTCGGGCGCAAGCGCTTTGGTCATCGTTTTGATGTAGTAGGACAAAATCATGAGCAGCAGCGGCACTTCCTGCGCCGCGTCGACCGCGGACTTGCCGGTCTCGGCAATAAGCAGCTTTTCGATCTCGTCGCGGTGCTCGCCGAGCCACACCGCGTAGCGGGCCAGCGTCTTGGCGCGCTCGGCGGCGCCCTGCTGTTCCCATCCGCGCTGGGCCGCGCGCAACCGGTCGGCGAGCGCGGAAACATCAACAGGATCAGTCCAGTGGACCTTGCCGGCGGATGCGCCGGTGGCGGGATTGCTGACGCTGCCGATACCAGTGAATTCGGGCGCTGCGGGCTGCGACTCAGAGGACACGGACGACGTGGTGGCGGTCATGAGCAGCAATGCTAGTCCTGATGTGACACAGATCGCATGCGGGGTTGACGGGTGTCAAGTTGAGTGAACTACCGATGAATGCGACCAGGCGGGCAGCCTGGTGCCGGACCCTCGCGGCGGACATGAGGTCGTAGTCGGCGTGGAATCGTTCCCGAGCCGAGGTGATGAGCCACTTAGCTCTACGTCGTGTGCCGGCAGTGGGGCGGCGGTCAGTCGGCGCCGCAACCGACCGGACAGATTGTGGTGTTCCCGGCTCCCCGCGCCGGGCGCTGGGCGACCTTAACCGGATCAGGCCCGTCGCTGCGCAATGCCCAACACGTAGGCGGCCTGGCCGAGATGCTGCGCGCAGTCGTCGATGCTGCTGACCAGCCGCGCACTGGCGGTGACAGGCGGGTCCCAGTGCTCGTCGACCACGCGGGCCAGCTCGTCGCCGTCGATGCTGGCGACATACTCCAGCGTCAGCTTGTGCACCGCGTGGTAGTAGCCGCCCAGCATCTCGGCCGGAGCCCGAACCTTCGCGACGTCCTCGGGACTGTGCCCGTAACCGGTGTCGTCGCGCGGAAGATCCAGCCCAAAACGCTCCACCCAGCCGTCCCGCGTCCACACCGGCTCGACGCCGGCGACGTCGGCCACCTGCACGTCCTGCACCCGCGCACTGTGCCAAAGCAGCCAGGCGATGCTGTTGGCGTTGGGGCCGGGCCGGTAGTCGGCCCGGTTGTCGGACAGGCCGGCGGTGATCTCGTCGACGTGTTCGATCAATCGGGTGAAGGAGTCGCGAAGCAATTCCTGAGCGGCATCGCTTTTCTCGGAGCTGGACATACATCGATCCTGGCATGAGGCGCCCGCTCAGTCGTAGATTCATCAAATGGCCTACGACCTCGTCATCCGCAATGGCACCATCGTCGACGGGCTGGGAGGCGAGCCGTACGTCGGTGATGTCGCGGTGCGCGGCGGCACAATCGAGGCAGTGGGGTCCGTCGACGGCGCCGCCGAGCGCGACATTGACGCGACCGGCTTGCTTGTCACTCCCGGCTTCGTCGATCTGCACACTCATTACGACGGGCAGGCCATCTGGTCAGAACGGCTCACCCCGTCGTCGGCGCACGGGGTGACGACCGTGGTGATGGGCAACTGCGGGGTGGGTTTCGCGCCCTGCCGCCAGGAAGACCACGACGTGCTCGTCGACGTGATGGCCGGGGTCGAGGACATTCCCGACGTAGTGATGACCGACGGTCTGCCCTGGACCTGGGAGACGTTCCCGGAGTTCATGGACGCCCTGAACGCCGGAAAGCGCGATATTGACGTTGCCGCCTACCTGCCGCACTCGCCGCTGCGGGTGTACGTGATGGGTCAGCGCGGCGCCGACCGCGAGCCGGCCACCGCGGACGACCTCGCCAAGATGCGGGCGCTCGCCAAGGAGGCGGTGGAGATCGGCGCGCTGGGCTTCGCGTCGTCGCGGCTGACGATCCACAAGACCGAGAGCGGATCGCCGATCCCCAGTTATGACGCCGCCCGTGAAGAGCTCGAAGAAATCGCCCGCGGTGTTGTCGACGGCGGCGGCGGGCTGCTGCAGTTCGTGCCTGACCTCCCGTCCGGCGGCTACCAGCCGGTGCTGCAGACGGTGTTCGACGTCGCTGCAAACGTCGGTCTGCCGCTGACCTTCACCATGGTCGTCACCAACATGGGTGAGCCGTCGTGGCCGGACGCTGTCACGATGATCGAGAAGGCCAACGCCGCGGGGGGCGATGTCACTGCTCAACTCCTGCCCCGGCCGATCGGGCTGGTGATCGGTTTACAGCTGACCGGTAACCCGTTCGTGCTCTATCCCAGCTATCGCGAAATCGCGCACCTGTCGCTGGCCGAGCGGGTCGCCGAGATGCGCAAACCCGAGGTGCGCGCCCGGATACTCGCCGACAAGCCCGGCCAGGGCCACCCAATTCTCTACGCGGCGCAGATGTGGGATTGGATCTTTCCGCTGGATGATAGGCCCGACTACGAGCCCGACCCGTCGACCAGCATTGCGGCCCGGGCGCGTGCGCGCGGCGTGAGCCCGATGGAAGAGGCCTACGACCGGCTGCTCGACGACGACGGCCGCGCCATGCTGCTGGTCGCCACCAGCAATTTGGAGAACTTCTCGCTGGCCACCGTCGGCGAGCTGCTGCACCGCGACGACGTGGTGTTGGGCCTCGGCGACGGCGGCGCGCACTACGGCATGATCTGCGACGCCAGCTACACCACCTTCTTCCTGGCGCACTGGGCGCGTGACCGGAAGGCCGGGCGGTTCTCGGTGCCTGAAGCGGTTCGCGAACTCACCTCGGTTCCGGCCCGCATCGCCGGCTTGGCCGACCGCGGCCGCATCGCCGTCGGCTACAAAGCCGACCTCAACGTCATCGACCACGCCGGCCTGCAGCTGCACAAGCCGATCATCAGCCACGACCTGCCCGCCGGCGGCCGTCGGCTGGACCAGACCGCCGAGGGCTACGTTGCCACCATCGTGTCCGGGCAGGTGATCGCCGAGAACGGCGTGCCCACCGATTCCCGGCCGGGCAGGCTGATCCGCGGCCGTCAGCCGGTGCCCCTTTAGCCGAGATGTCCAGGCTGGGCGACTATGGGTTCGCCTAGCTCGTCACCGTCAACGACGACTATCGCTTGCGCGCGGTGGAGATCCTCCGGCATTCAGCGAGGGGATGCGACGACTGCGTGGTGTTCAAGGCCTCCTCGTCGGCCACTGCTTAAACGGAAAAGCCCGGCCCCACCGTAAGGGACCGGGCTTTCCGTATTAGCGACTCAGAAGTCCATGCCGCCCATTCCACCGGTCGGGTCGCCCGCCGGAGCGGCCGCCTTCTCCGGCTTGTCGGCCACGACGGCCTCGGTCGTCAGGAACAGCCCCGCGATGGACGCCGCGTTCTGCAGCGCCGAACGGGTCACCTTCACCGGGTCGGCGACGCCGGCCTTGAGCAGGTCCTCGTATTCACCGGAGGCGGCGTTCAAACCGGTACCGGCGGGCGAGTTGCGGACCTTCTCGGCGACAACCCCGGGCTCCAACCCGGAGTTGAAGGCGATCTGCTTCAGCGGAGCCTCCAGCGCCACCCTGACGATGTTGGCGCCGGTCGCCTCGTCACCGGTGAGGTTCAGCTCCTCCAGTGCCGGGGCCGACTGCAGCAGGGCCACGCCGCCACCGGCGACAATGCCCTCCTCGACGGCGGCCTTGGCGTTGCGCACCGCGTCCTCGATGCGGTGCTTGCGCTCCTTGAGCTCCACCTCGGTGGCCGCACCGGCCTTGATCACCGCAACACCACCGGCCAGCTTGGCCAGCCGCTCCTGCAGCTTCTCGCGGTCGTAGTCAGAGTCGCTGTTCTCGATCTCTTGACGGATCTGGGCCACCCGGCCGGCGATGGCGTCGGAGTCTCCGGAGCCCTCGACAATGGTGGTCTCGTCCTTGGTGACGACGACCTTGCGCGCCTTGCCCAGCAGGGAGACGTCGGCGGTTTCGAGAGAGAGGCCGACCTCTTCACTGACGACCTGGCCGCCGGTGAGGATGGCCATGTCCTGCAGCATCGCCTTGCGACGGTCACCGAAGCCGGGGGCCTTGACCGCCACCGACTTGAAGGTGCCGCGGATCTTGTTGACGACCAGGGTGGACAGCGCCTCGCCCTCGACATCTTCGGCGATGATCAGCAGCGGCTTGCCGCCCTGAATCACCTTCTCCAGCAGCGGCAGCAGGTCCTTGACCGTCGACACCTTCGAGCTGACCAGCAGGATGTAGGGGTCTTCCAGGACCGCTTCCTGACGCTCGGCGTCGGTGACGAAATAGCCGGAGATGTAGCCCTTGTCGAATCGCATACCCTCGGTGAGCTCGAGCTGCAGGCCGAAGGTGTTGGACTCCTCGACGGTGATGACGCCCTCGTTGCCGACCTTGTCCATCGCCTCGGCGATCAGGTCGCCGATCGACTGGTCGCCGGCAGAAATGGCGGCCGTGGCAGCGATCTGCTCCTTGGTTTCGACGTCCTTGGCGTCCTTGAGGAGCGTCTCGGTGATCTTCTCGACCGCCTTCTCGATGCCGCGCTTCAGACCCAACGGGTTTGCGCCTGCCGCCACGTTGCGCAGGCCCTCTTTGACGAGCGCCTGGGCCAGCACGGTGGCGGTCGTGGTGCCGTCACCGGCGACGTCGTCGGTCTTCTTGGCGACTTCCTTGACCAGCTCGGCGCCGATCTTCTCGTACGGGTCCTCCAGCTCGATCTCCTTGGCGATGGACACACCATCGTTGGTGATCGTGGGGGCGCCCCACTTCTTCTCCAGGACGACGTTGCGGCCCTTGGGGCCTAACGTCACCTTTACCGCGTCGGCGAGGGCGTTGAGACCCCGCTCAAGGCCGCGACGGGCCTCTTCGTCGTACGCAATTGTCTTGGCCATTGCGAAGTGATTCCTCCGAAACTATGGGGTGACATACAGGGCGACCGCTTGTCGGGTCGCCCCAATTCGACGATGTGGCCGGGCGCAGTGCCCGCGACGGACGACCGTAGCTGTCGTGGCTAGGTCTCACCGTCCCGACCTAGCACTCACCGGTCGGGAGTGCCAATGCCATTTTTAGCACTCGCCTATGCCGAGTGCAAGATCGCCCACCCCCTCAGGGTAGGTCGAGCAGTTGCTCGTAGAAACCACCGAAGCGGCGGGCGCTGTCGAGCAGATGGATTTCGAGGATCCAGTGACAGAGCTGCCCGCTCGGGTCGCGGCGCCGCATCGGCTTGTGTGAGCCGGAGGCGATGTACCACTCGATGCCGGTACCGGCGATTTTCTTGTGCGGAAACTGTCCGACCAGGTGGCCCGCGATGTGGCTGCCCCACTCGAACCCCTCGATGCGGGCTATCTCGACGATGTACTCGAACAACCCGGCGCCCGTGACGTCTGGTTGCCCCTGGAAATGGGCCCGGCCGGCCTCCCACACCCGCGGCAGCGCGTCCCGCAGGGCCAGCTTGTCCGGATCGTCGCTGAGCACGTAGGTGCGCCCGAAGTCGGCCTCCCACTCCTCGAAAATCGGCCCCAAGTCGAGGAAGACGATGTCGTCGTCGGCGATCATCCGGTTCGGTGGGCGTTGCACGAAAGGCTGCAAAGTGTTCTCGCCGGCTCGCACAATGCGTCGGTGCCAGTGCCGGGTCACCCCGAACATGTCGGCGGCCAAGTCACGGATCTCGTCAGACAACCCACGTTCATCGACACCGCCGCGGATCATGCCGCGGCGGTCGATCTCGTCGAACAGTTGCGCGGCCCTGGCTTCGGCGTCGAGCAGCCGTTCCACCCGGACACTCTCCTCGGCGACCACTTTTCGCACAGCTTGATGCTACGGGCGCGATGGGGCGCGCTCAGCTCGACTGGCCCAGGTCGCCGTCGACGTAGCGCTGCAAGTTAGGACTGATCGCGGCGATCGCCTCGTCGTCGGTCATAGATGCGACGGGCTCGATCTTCCAGACGTAACGCATCAGCGCAAAGCCCATCATCTGTGCCGAGACGAGCCCGCTGCGGACGAGGCGATCCCGCTCATCATCGCCGAGGTGCGATACGCCCATCAGACTGCCCTCGACGACGCGCCGCAGCTTCTCGCGGGTGGCCGGTTCGTGCGCGGCGGTCTGCAGGATGGCACGCAGCGTCGGCCCGATCTCGTCGTCCGTCCAGCTCGCCAACAGCAGCTTCACCAGTGCCGCGCCGAGATCCTCGGTCGGCGTGGTCCAGACCTTGGCGATCTTCTCCAGCCAACTCTGCGGCGGGTTCGTCGCAGCATCCAACAACCCTTCCTTCGATCCGAAGTAGTGGTAGACCAGCGCGGGATCGACGTCGGCCGCCCGTGCGACCGCCCGAATGGTGGTTCCGGCCCAGCCGTGCTCGGCGAACTCGTCACGCGCCGCCGCCAGGATCCGCCCGGCTAGCACCCCGCGTTCGTCGCGGGGACCGGGAGTGAGCACTTTCTTCGCCATGAGTTTCATCGTAGCGTGAATTTCCTCTTGCGTTGAAACTATTCTCAACGTACCGTGAAACTCATCGAAGTTTCAACAAGCCGTGAAGACCGGGAGGTCCCGAATGGTTCTGTGACACAACGGTTCGGATTCAAGCGCGGCGGCCGCGTAGTGATCCGCCCGGACGGCTACATCGGCGCCATCGCCTCCCTCGACGACACGACAACGGTCGCCGATTACTTCGCCAGAGTCAGGAGTTGAACAACATGTACACGTACGAGATCACCACTGCGGCAATGTTCGAGGACCGCACAGATCAGTTCGCGAAATTCGGCGTCGCGCTCGACGATATCGAGCGGATCCGAGGCGCCGTCACCGACATGTGGGCCGACGCGCCGGGTGGCTGGGTTTACGAATGGTCGAACGTGGCCAACGAATACACCGACCGCGGCGAACATCGCATGGCGTCTTTGATCTACGGCTGCGCGAAGTTCCCATGCCTCACCGACCAGGCTCGAGCCCGGGCATTGCGGCGCCAACTCGAGCAGTTCGAGTTGGCCGCCAACGATTTTCCGGTTGTCTTCGAGCGCCGCAGCATCACGGTGCCCTACCGCGACGGCAGCGTTGAGGTGCCCGTCCACCTGTACTCCACCGACGGCGTCTACGCGGGCCGGCCGGTGCTGGTCGCCAGTGGCGGGGTGGACACCTGGAAGATGGACATCCACCCGTGGTGGGTCGGATTCACTCAGGGTGCCGGTGTGACGACCTTGGCCTTCGACCATCCCGGCACCGGCGAAACCGCAGTCCCGCTCGACCGTCACGCCGACGAGGTGATCTGCGGGCTGATCGCCTACGCCCGGACACTGGGAAATGGCAAAGTTGCTCACTTCGGGGCGTCGTTCGGCGGGAATTTCTCCGCCATGTCCGGGTTGGCCGGCATCGTCGACGCGGCGGTCGATCTCGGCGGTCCGGTCGTCGAGTCGTTCCAGCCCGAGCACGTCAAGCACTTGCCCTATGGCATGCACGATATCCTCGGCAACGCCATGCACTGGGATCGCTCACCTAACCTCGAGGAGCTCAGCCTTGGCCTCGGGCGGCTCAACCGTCAAGACCTGCTGGCGCAGGGGCGTAATTCAGCGATGCTGGTCATCAACGGCGCTGACGACTATTTCATCCCGCAGTCAGACACCCTGGTCTTCGAAGGCCGCCCCAACACCGAGGTGCACCTCATCGAGGGCACCGGCCACGTCGCGATGAGCAAAGCAGCCGAGGTGGTGCCGATGGTCATTGCGTGGTTGCACGCACAGCTCACCGCCTGACCCGCCGACCCGCGGTGCGACCGGCCGCTTTCCCGTGCGAACCGCGAGTCTCGATGTGCCTGCCCTAGACTGCATCTCGACCAGATAGGAGTCCACGGGTGCGGGGTGGTGATGTGCCCAGCACCCGGGCTTTGCGGGGCTGGCAGCGGCGGGCCTTGGTGCGATACCTCACCGCCAAACCGCGCGATTTCCTGCTGGTCGCCACCCCGGGCGCAGGTAAGACGGCGTTCGCTTTGCGGATCGCGGCCGAACTGCTGGCGGATCGCACGGTCGACACAATCACCGTGGTGGTGCCGACCGAGCACCTGAAAACGCAGTGGGCTTCGGCGGCGGCCACCGAGGGCATCGACCTGGACCCGAATTTCCGCAATTCGGCGGCGCGCACGTCCGCCGAGTACCACGGCATCGTCGTTACCTACGCCCAAGTCGCCAGGCATCCCGCACGGCACCGGGTGCGCACTGAAGACCGGCGAACCCTGGTGGTCTTCGACGAGATTCACCACGGCGGAGACGCCAAGAGCTGGGGGGTCAGCATCCGGGAGGCTTTCGGCGACGCCGCTCGCCGACTGTCCCTGACCGGGACACCGTTTCGCAGCGATGACGCCGCCATCCCGTTCATTCGCTACGAACCCGGCAACGGTGTGCTGCGATCGGCGGCTGACCACACCTACGGTTACGCCGAAGCGCTGAGCGACGGTGTCGTGCGGCCGGTGATGTTCCTGGCCTACTCCGGGGAAGCTCGCTGGCGGATCGGCGCCGGGCCGCAGGCCGGCACGGAGTTCGCCGCCCGGCTCGGTGAGCCGTTGACCGCGGAGCAGACCGCGCGGGCCTGGCGCACCGCCCTGGACCCAGCCGGCCAATGGATGCCGGCGGTAGTCCTGGCCGCCGACACCCGGCTGCGGCAGCTCCGCGAGGGAGGCGTGCCCGACGCCGGCGGCATGGTCATCGCGTCGGATCAGACCGCCGCCCGCGCCTACGCGGAGCTGATCGCCTCCATCACCGGTGAGCCCGCGACGGTGGTGCTCTCCGATGACCCAGGTTCGTCGGAGCGCATCGCCCGGTTCGCCGCGGACACCAACCGCTGGCTGGTCGCCGTGCGGATGGTGTCCGAGGGTGTCGACGTGCCACGGCTGGCGGTCGGGGTGTACGCCACCAGCGCGTCGACGCCGTTGTTCTTCGCCCAGGCCGTCGGCCGGTTCGTCCGTTGCCGGCGCCCCGGAGAGACCGCGAGCATCTTCCTGCCGTCAGTGCCGTCGCTGCTGCTGCTGGCAGCGAGCTGGAAGCCCAGCGCAACCACGTGCTCGGCAAGCCGCACCGGGACAGCGAGGATCTGATCGCCGCGGCTGCGCGTCGCCAAAGCGAGCCATCGGAACTGGGCAGCAGCTTCACTTCGCTGGGCGCCGACGCCGAACTCGACCAGGTGATCTTCGACGGCTCGACGTTTGGCACCGCAACCCCAACCGGCAGCGCCGAAGAGGCGGACTACCTGGGCATCCCGGGGCTGCTGGATGCCGCGCAGATGAGGGAACTGCTGGGCCGACGCCAACAAGAACATCTGGCCAACCGGACTGCGGTCAACGGCGGACCGCCCCAGCCGGTGACCCGGCACGGCCAACTGCGCTCCTTGCGCCGTGAACTCAACGCGCTGGTGTCCGCGGCGCATCACCGCACCGGCAAGCCGCACGGCTGGATTCACAGTGAACTGCGCCGAATTTGCGGCGGGCCGCCGGTGGCCGCGTCGACAACCGAGCAGCTGCAGGCCCGCATCGAGGCGGTGCGCACGCTGCGCGCGTGACGCTGTCACGGCTACTTCGGCTGCCCCGGCAAGGTCCCGGCCCGGTGGGTATCGTTGGGCGCCGTGGGCGCCAACGGCAAATGGACCGCAGCCGACGTGCCGGATCAGAGCGGCCGGGTCGCCGTCGTCACCGGCTCCAACACCGGTATCGGCTACGAAACCGCCGCGGTGCTGGCCCGCGCCGGAGCCCATGTCGTGCTGGCGGTACGCAACCTGGAGAAGGGCAACGCCGCGCTGGCCCGCATGGTGGCCGCCAGCCCGAAAGCGGACGTGACCCTGCAGGAGCTCGACCTGGGTTCGCTGGCTTCAGTGCGCCGCGCCGCCGGGGCGCTGCGCAAGAAGTACCCACGCATCGACCTGTTGGTCAACAACGCCGGCGTGATGTGGACACCCAAGCAGCTCACCGCGGACGGGTTCGAAATGCAGATCGGCACCAACCATCTCGGCCACTTCGCTCTGACCGGCCTGGTGCTCGACCGCCTGACGTCGGTCCGAGGTTCGCGGGTGGTGACCGTCAGCAGTCTCGGCCACCGGCTGCGCGCCGCGATCCACTTCGACGATCTGCAGTGGGAACACCGCTACGACCGGGTCGGCGCCTACGGCCAAGCCAAGCTGGCCAATCTGTTGTTCACCTACGAGTTGCAGCGCCGGCTGGCCGCCAAAAGCGCTCCGACGGTCGCCGTCGCCGCGCACCCGGGTGGGTCGAGTACCGAACTCACCCGCAATCTGCCGATCGTCTTCAAACCCGCTGTCGCGGTGCTGGGTCCGTTGATTTTTCAAAGCGCGGCGATGGGTGCGCTACCGACGCTGCGGGCCGCGACCGACCCCGGCGTCGAGGGCGGAGAGTATTACGGTCCGGATGGATTCGCAGAGCAACGCGGACATCCGAAGGTGGTGGGCTCCAGTGCCCAGTCCCACGACGAGGAGCTGGCTAGCCGGCTTTGGGCAGTCTCTGAAGAACTCACCGGCGTAACTTTTCCGTTCTGATGCCATTGCGTTCGGTCGACGAGCACCGGCGCGTGGTCGCAACACTGATCACCGCCCGGCCCGCGGCGTCGGTCCGGCTCGCCGAGGCGGCGGGCCTGGTTGTTGCCGAGGATGTCACCGCCCCGGTGCCGCTGCCGGTTTTCGACAACTCCGCAATGGACGGCTACGCGGTACGCGCTGAGGACGTCGCCGCCGCGTCAGTCGACCATCCGGTGAAACTGCCGGTCGCCGAGGACATCGCGGCCGGGCGCACTGACATTCCGGCGCTGCAGCCCAGGACCGCACATCGCATCATGACCGGCGCGCCGTTGCCCGCCGAAGCGACGGCGGTGGTGGCCGTCGAGCAGACCGACGGGCGCACCGACACCGTGGCAATCCGCTATGCGCCCCCCGCGGGCCGCTACATCCGGCGTGCCGGCGAGGACGTCGCCACGGGCGCCACCGTGCTCCACGCCGGGCAGCGGATGACCGCACCGGCGCTGGGGCTGGCCGCAGCACTGGGGCTGGCTGAGCTGGCGGTGATACCGCGGCAACGCGTGCTGGTGGTGTCCACCGGCTCAGAGTTGGTGGTCCCCGGAGCGGCTTTACGACCCGGTCAAATCTACGAATCCAACGGCGTCATGCTGGCCGCCGCGATCCGCGAGGCCGGCGCCATCGTGGTCGCCGCCGAGACGACGACCGACAACGTCGCCGAATTCTCCGCCGTGCTCGACCGGTATGCCGACGAATCGGATCTGATCATTACCAGCGGCGGCGTCAGCGCCGGTGCCTACGAGGTGGTCAAAGACGCATTCGGCCGGCGCGGCGACCAAGGGGTGGAATTCGCCAAAGTAGCGATGCAACCGGGCATGCCGCAGGGCGCGGGGCACGTCGCGGGCACGCCGATCCTCACGCTGCCCGGCAACCCGGTCAGTGTGCTGGTTTCCTTCGAGGTGTTCGTCCGTCCCGCGCTGCGCGCCGCGATGGGCCTGGCTGATGCGGAGCGGCCGCGACGCGAAGCACTGCTGACTGAGTCGTTGACGTCACCGGCCGGCAAGCGACAGTTCCGCCGTGGGATGCTCGACACCGCCGCGGGCACCGTCAGCAGCTGCGGCCCAGCCGGATCCCACCATCTGCGCTGGCTGGCGGCGGCGAACTGCCTGCTCGACATCCCGGAGGATGTTGTCGAAATGCCGGCCGGGTCGACGCTGGCGGTGTGGAGTCTTCGATGACCTGTGCACCGCATCTGCACTGGACGCCAACCGCTGCTTCGTAAGATGACCGCGTGGCACGCCGCCCCCGCTCCGCCGAGCCGTCCTCCGATAACAAGTCTGGCCCGCAGCGCCTGGTGGCGTTGCTGCGCACGACGGTGCCGCCGGTGCACCCGGCCGGTCTGCCGTTCATCTCGGGTGGGCTCGCGGTGGCCTTGGCGGGAACGCTGGCTGGACGCCGGAACCGTTGGCTGCGCCGCACCGGCCTGTGGGGCGCTGTCGCCTGTGCGGTGTTCTTCCGGCATCCCCCGCGGGTGCCGCCGGCACGGCCCGGTGTGGTCGTCGCACCTGCTGACGGCTTGATCTGCTTGATTGAGGCCGCGGCACTACCTGCCGAGTTGGGGCTGGGCGGCGAGCCGTTGACGCGGATCAGCATCTTTTTGTCGCTGCTCGATGCGCATGTGCAGCGCGCCCCGGTCAGCGGCGAAGTGATCAGCGTCCAGCACCGGCCGGGCCTGTTCGGTTCGGCCGAGCTGGCCGCTGCCAGCGACGACAACGAACGCAACAGCCTACTCATCCGCACCGCCGCCGGAGTGCAGGTTGTCGTGGTGCAGATTGCCGGGCTGTTGGCCCGGCGCATCGTCTGCGACGCCCGTGCCGGTGACCAGCTGACGATCGGCGACACCTACGGTCTGATCCGCTTCGGCTCACGGCTGGACACCTACCTGCCGCCCGGTTCGCAAGTGTTGGTGGCCGTCGGGCAGCGCGCCGTCGCCGGCGAGACTGTGCTGGCCGAGCTGCCATGATCGCGCCGCGACGATGCAGAGCGAAGCGATGAGCAGGAGCGGCGCACATGACGCGCCGTGACGATGCAGAGCGAAGCGATGAGCAGGAGCGGCGCACATGACGCGCCGCGACGATGCAGAGCGAAGCGATGAGCAGGAGCGGCGCACATGACGCGCCGCGACGATGCAGAGCGAAGCGATGAGGAGGAGCGGCGCACATGATTAGCCCGCGCAGCAAGCGAACGGTCAACCTGCGAATCCTGCCGAGCTCGATGAGCGTGCTGGCGATCTGCGCCGGCCTTACCTCCGTTCGGTTCGCGCTCGAAGGCCAACCGCACACCGCGATAGCACTCATCGCAGCGGCCGCGATCCTCGACGGACTCGACGGGCGGGTGGCCCGCATCTTGGACGCCGAGTCGAGGATGGGTGAGGAAATCGACTCGCTGGCCGACGCGGTGAATTTCGGGGTGGCGCCGGCGGTGGTGGTGTATGTGTCGCTGTTGTCGTCGCTGCAGGTGGGCTGGGTAGCGGTGTTGCTGTACGCGGTGTCGATCGTGCTGCGGCTGGCGCGGTTCAACGCGCTGCTCGACGACGCCACCCTGCCCTCCTACACCAGGGAGTTCTTCGTCGGGGTGCCCGCTCCGGCCGGGGCGATCGCGGCGCTGGCGCCGCTGGCCGCCAAGCTGCAGTTCGGCAACGGCTGGTGGAGTTCGCCGTGGACGGTGTCGCTCTGGCTGACCGCCTGCTCGATGTTGGTGGTCAGCCGGATCCCGATGAAGAAGATGCACGCCGTGTCGGTGCCGCCGAATCTGGCCGCGCTGCTGCTCGCGGGATTGGCGATCGTCGCGGCCGCCGCCTTGCTGTTCCCCTACATCCTGATCCTCGTCGGCATCGCGGTTTACTTGTTCTATATCCCTTTCTCGGTGCGCAGCCACCGCTGGCTGGTTGCGCACCCGGAGGTTTGGGACGACAAACCCAAGCAACGGCGCGCCACCCGGCGCGCGATCCGCCGGGCGCAGCCGAACCGACGGTCGATGGCCCGCCTGGGTCTTCGCAAACCTGGCATCGAAAAGCACTGAGATGACGGCGCCTGGTGCGGCTCCCCAACTCACTCTGGTCGCGCGGCTGAACACCTCGGCCGTCGACTCCCGTCGCGGGGTCGTCCGGCTGCATCCCCACGCCATTGCAGCGCTGGGCATCCGGGAATGGGACGCGGTGTCGTTGACCGGCTCGCGCACGACGGCGGCGGTGGCCGGGGTGGCAGGCCCGCACACCCCGGTCGGCACGATCATGCTCGACGACATCACGCTGTCCAACGCCGGGCTGCGCGAGGACAGTCACGTACTCGTCGCCGCGGTCACTGTGTACGGAGCCCGCTCGGTCACCCTCAGCGGCTCGGCTCTGACCGCCCACTCAGTGCAACCGGCGACGCTGCGGCAGGCCCTGCTGGGCAAAGTCTTGACCGTCGGCGACGCGGTATCGCTGCTGCCCCGCGATCTGGGGCCGGGTACTTCCACGTCCCCCGCGACCCGCGCGCTGGCCTCGGCCGTGGGTATCAGCTGGACGTCGGAGCTGCTGACCGTCACCGGCGTGGATCCGGTCGGGCCGGTGAGCGTGCAACCCAACTCCTCGGTCACTTGGAGCAGCGGCGTCGCACTGGCAGCGGCCGGCACCGGAATCAGCCGGCCCGCGGTGCCACCGGTACCCGTCGACAAGCTCAAAGGCAGCCAGCCGCAAGCGGCCAAGTTGATCGAATGGCTCAAGCTGGCACTCGACGAACCGCACTTGCTGCGGACGCTGGGCGCCGCGACGAATCTCGGCGTGCTGGTGTCCGGCCCGGCCGGGGTCGGCAAGGCGACGCTGGTGCGCGCGGTCAGCGCTGACCGGAGGCTGACCGAGCTCGACGGCCCGGACACCGGCGCACTGGCCGCCGACGACCGACTGAAGAAAGTGGCGTCCGCGGTGGCCACCGCCCGAGACGGCGGCGGCGTGCTGCTGATCACCGACATCGACGCGTTACTGCCGGAAGCGGCCGAGCCGGTCTCCACGCTGATCCTGGCTGAGCTGCGCGCCATGGTGGCCGCCGCCGAGATCGCTTTCGTCGCCACCTCGGCGGTGCCCGACCGCATCGACCCGCGTCTGCGGGCGCCGGACCTGTGCGACCGAGAACTGGCGTTGCCGCTGCCTGACGGTGCCACCCGCGCCGCCTTGTTGCAGGTGCTGCTGGCATCGGTGCCCACCGGCGAGCTGGCGCTCGGTGACGTCGCCGACCGGGCACCGGGCTTCGTCGTCGCCGACCTCGCTGCGTTGGTGCGCGAAGCCGCGCTACGGGCAGCGTCGCGCGCCAGCGCTGACGGCCAGGCGCCGGCCGTGACCCAGGATGACCTGCTCGGCGCGCTGACCGTCATCCGCCCGCTGTCTCGCTCGGCGAGTGCGGAGTCACTGGTTGGCTTACAGGTCGGAGGGGTCACCCTCGACGACGTCGGTGACATGGCGGCCACCAAGCAGGCGTTGACCGAAGCGGTGCTGTGGCCGCTGCAGCATCCCGACACGTTCGCCCGGCTCGGTGTCGAACCGCCGCGCGGCGTGCTGCTCTACGGTCCGCCCGGTTGCGGTAAGACGTTTGTGGTGCGGGCGCTGGCCAGCACCGGGCGGCTCTCGGTGCACGCCGTCAAAGGTTCCGAACTGATGGACAAGTGGGTGGGCAGTAGTGAGCGAGCTGTTCGTGACTTGTTTCAACGCGCCCGCGATTCGGCACCGGCGCTGGTGTTCCTCGACGAGGTCGATGCGCTCGCGCCGCAGCGGGGCCAGAGTGTCGACTCCGGTGTGAGCGACCGGGTTGTCGCCGCGCTGCTCACCGAACTCGACGGCATCACTCCACTGCGTGATGTGGTGGTGGTCGGTGCCACCAACCGGCCGGAGTTGATCGACCCAGCACTGCTGCGGCCGGGCCGGCTGGAACGGCTGGTCTTCGTCGAGCCGCCAGACGCCGCGGCGCGCCTCGAAATACTTCGCACCTCGGGCCGGGCGATTCCACTGAGCGCCGACGTCGACCTCGACGAGTTGGCCGCCGAACTCGAGGGCTACAGCGCCGCCGACTGCACGGCGCTGCTGCGGGAAGCAGCGTTGGCCGCAATGCGACGCTCCATCGACGCTGCCGACGTCACGGCCGCCGATGCCGCCGCGGCCCGTGAAACCGTTCGCCCGTCGTTGAATCCGGGCCAGCTGGCGTCGCTGCGTTCTTTTGCCGACGGACGCTGATGTTACTCGGACAGCTGGAATTCGATCATTGCGGCAACTGAGTCCACCGCTTCGTTGAGTGCCGACAGCCGTGCCGCCGGCGACGGGGCCGAAAGTACCGCGTAGCGATCGGCCGGACCCAGCGGTAACTGAGAAGCCAACGCGTACAATCGTTTTCCAATATCATTCGGCCGTTGACGCCCCAGCACCTCGTCGCGGTGCGGCGGCCGGGCATCGCGGGCGGCAGCGACCCGCTCGAACAATGCCACCACGCGGTCGTCGATCTCACGCAACTGACTGCCGGTCACCGGCTCTCCGGGCTCGTCCGGCCAGATCCGCACAGTCGCACGCGGATAGGGTTGGTCGGGCAGCCAGTCGCACACCTTGATCCGCTCGCCCATCAGACAGTGCAGCGCGTAACGTTCCGGCCCGAGGTTGACGCATTCGGCGATCTCGGCCAGCGCGCCCACCTCGTATCGTTCGTCGTCGCCGCCGACCTCGCGGCCGCGGGCAATCAGAACCACGCCGAAGCTCGGATTCACGCTTCGCACACAGTCGTTGACCAGCGCCACGTAGCGCGGCTCGAATATTCGCAGCGGCAGTTGTTCGTGGGGCATCAGCACCGATTCGAGCGGAAAGATCGGCAGCTCGAATGTTTCGGTGAGTTCGGATTGCGCCATGATCAGACGTCCAACTCCTCGACCAGCGAGTCGACCACCGCGCGCAGGTCACCGTCGTGCTCTTCGGCCACCCGGCGCTGCCGCTGATAGGACGCACCTAACCGCGGAATGTCGGATATCGCGGCCAGTTCATCGGCGCAGTGCAGCGACTTGGCCACCGGCTCCAACCGATTCAGCACTTCATCGAGGTCGTCGGTGACCAGGCGCTCATTGCTGTCGGCATCGAGGATGATGATCGCATCCAATCCGTAACGTGCTGCGCGCCATTTGTTTTCCTGAACATGCCACGGCGGCATCGTCGGCAGCGGTTCACCGGCGTCGAGCCGGCGGTCCAGGTCGACGACCAGGCAGTGCGTCAACGCCACCAACGCAGCGAGCTCGCGCAGATTGGACACCCCGTCGCAGACCCGCACCTCGATCGTGCCGTTATGCGGTGAAGGCCTGATGTCCCAACGGATCTCGTCGACATTGTCGATGATCCCGGTCTTCTTCTGGTCGTGCACGAAGCCTTCGAACTCCGCCCAGGTCTGAAAGTGAAACGGCAGCCCGGCGGTCGGCAGTTGCTGGAACATCATCGCCCGGTTGCTGGCGTATCCGGTGTCCTGTCCGGCCCACCACGGCGACGACGCCGACAGCGCCAACAGATGTGGATACCAATTCAGCAGTGACGACATGATCGGCATGACCTTCTCCGGTGAGGATATTCCGACGTGTACGTGCACGCCCCAGATGAGCATCTGGCGTCCCCACCACTGGGTGCGTTTGATCAGTTCGGCGTAGCGCGCCCCGTCGGTGAGCTTCTGCGCCGACCATGAGGCGAAGGGATGTGCGCCCGCACCTAACAGCTCCATGCCGCGGCTTTCGACGATCCCGCGGATAGCGCCGATCGTGCTGCCCAAGTCGTCCATCGCCTGCGCCGTGCACTCGCAGATACCGCTGACTATTTCGACGGTGTTACGCAGCAGTTCATTGTGAACCCTTGGGTTTTCGCCGATCTCGGTGATGACGGCGGCGGCTTCGTTACTCAGGTCCCTGGTCTGGGCGTCGACCAGTGCGAACTCCCATTCAACGCCCACCGTCGGCCGCGGTGAGAAAGCGAAATCCACACGGTCGGATACCCTACGTCCCGGCGAACTAACCGGTGCCGATGACACCGCACGCCACCCGCTTGCCGGCGTCTCCGGTAGACATCGTCATCTGGTCGGGGCCGGGCGATCCGTTGGTCTGGCGGTAGCGGTCTGCGGGAATGTTGGCGAAGTTGTCCGGGCCGGCGTGAATGATGAGCGACGTCTTGGCGCCCGACATCAAATCGTCCTTGGTGAAGGCATCAGTGGTCGTCACCAGCAGCGCCTGACCATCCCCGCGCACCTGCAGCGAGGTCAGATCTCCGCTTTCGCCACTTTCCGGGTTCCCGGTGTGCCCGGGGGCACGGTAGTGGCCGCCCGCAGAAAGGAAGTCGCCGGCCGGGCCGCCGGTCGGGGCGATTGAATGCGCCTCACACTTGCCGACCGAGTGAATGTGTATGCCGTGGAATCCCGGTGACAGCTGACCCCGGGCGACCGTCTCCACCGTCAGGGTGACGTAGCCGTTGTTGAACTCGAATTTCGCGGTTGCGACCTCGATGCCGTTGGGCATCCGAAGATGGGTGGTCAGGCTTTCCGGCGCCGCCGCCTCACTTCCGGTGGGAGCCGTCGGCGGTGGCGGCGAACCCGTCCACACCGATGGGGTGGTTCCGGGCGAACTGGCCGGATGCTGGTGGGAGCCGCAACCGCTCAGCAGGACGACCGGGGCGGCGAGCGCTCCGAGGGTAGCGGTGGCTTTGCGCGAACAGGCGGGCACGACCATGCCGAGAAGCCTATCTCGCCGCCGCGAGCGTAATGCCACTGCGGACGTGCACGTTTTCTTTCGCACTGGCGTTACGCCCGCGGCTGGTCGGCTTGCGCTTAGCCGGTCACCACCACGATGACGCCCGGCGGCTGGTCGGCGATGCCGGCTGTCCGCGGTGTAACCGGCGCGGAGAGGAGCTTGCCCACCGCGTCGGCGGTCTCGTGTTCACCGGCGGCATTGCCGAAATAAACGGTGGTGGCCGCGACGTCAGACAGCGTCAGGTTGCCCACATCGGTGACGTTGTAGCCGGCATCGCGCAATCGGTCAGCGGTGCGCGATGCGACACCTTCTTGACTGGAGACGTTATAGACCCGAACGGCAGACTTCACTGCGGCCGGCTTCGGGCTCTGCGGCGCCGAGGTGGTCGTGGCGTTGGACACCGCTGACGAGTCGTCGTCGGAGCTGCCCGACGAGCTCATGGCCTGGAACCCGACCAGCAGGAAGATGACGCCCAAAAACAGCAGCACCATCACCATGGCCCGCAAAGGCAAGCCCGAGGAGTCGGGAACACGCTCATTCATCGCGACTACTGTATCCAGGCCTGCCGGGAAGTTCGCAAAGGCAGGTGGTGCGTCAGGTGACTTCGAAGCCCAGTCGGCGCGCGGCCCGCGCTTTTTGCCTGCTGGCCCGCAGTCGCCGCAACCGTTTTACTAGCATCGGGTCAGCCGCCAAGGCCTCAGGCCGATCGACCAATGCGTTGAGCACCTGGTAGTAGCGGGTCGCTGACATCGAAAATAGTTCCTTGATGGCTTCTTCCTTGGCGCCGGCGTACTTCCACCATTGTCGTTCGAACGCCAGGATGTCGTGTTCGCGACGGGTGAGCCCATCGGCGATGTCAGAGTCGGTCCCCGGTCGATTTGCCTGCGCCATGGCGCCGTCCATATTGCTTCCCTGGACCCTTCCGGCGAGTGCTCGATTGCGCCTCTGCTTCGGCGATATTCAACCACGCCCGCCGCAGTTGAGCCGTAACCCAACCCCGCGAGTCGCGTTCGAAGCCTGCTCGTTGCCGCGCGCCTCGTCACCGGGCCTAAGCTTTCCGGTCATGGCAGTCGTACCCATTCGCATTGTGGGAGATCCGATTCTGCATACCCCGACCGCGAAGGTGCCGGTGGCCCACGACGGTTCGCTACCTCCCGATCTCGCTGATTTGATCGCCACCTTGTACGAGACCATGGACGCCGCGCACGGAGTCGGGCTCGCTGCCAACCAGATCGGCATCGGCTTACGGCTATTCGTCTACGACTGCGCCGACGAACGAGGGCAAACCAAACGCCGCCGCGGCGTCGTCGTCAACCCGGTGCTCGAGACTTCCGAGGTGCCCGAGACCATGCCCGATCCCGACAACGACGACGAAGGTTGCCTGTCAGTCCCCGGTGAATCATTTCCGACCGGACGCGCGAAATGGGCACTCGTCAGCGGACTCGACGCGGACGGCAACCCGGTCACCTTGGAAGGCGGCGGATTGTTCGCGCGGATGCTGCAGCACGAAACCGGGCACCTCGATGGCTTCCTGTATCTGGACCGCCTGATCGGCCGGCACGCCCGCAGCGCCAAACGAGCGGTGAGATCTCACGGCTGGGGTGTTGCGGGCTTGTCCTGGACACCGGGCAAGGATCCCGATCCGTTCGGGAACTGATGCCCTCCTGGCCTGAGCCTAAGACGCGGGTGACGGTGCGTTACCGCCGGCCCGCCGGGTCGGTACCGCCGCTGACCGACGCCGTCGGTCACCTGCTGCAGGTCGAGCCGATAGTGCGGATAAGCACGAAAAGCGGTGCGGTGATCGAGATCGCGCCGGCCGACGTGGTGGCTGTGCGGCCGTTGACCGACAATACGATCCGTACGGCACAGATTCGGGCGGTTGAACACGCGGCCGCGTTGGCACACCCGGGCGTCGAGCACCGGTGGCTGAACGGCTGGTTTCTGCGCGCCGGACGCGGCATTACGATGGCCGCCAATTCCGCTGTACCGCTTGCGTTCTCGGCGGATCCAGCCGAAGTCCCTCATGTCGTCGAATGGTACGCGCGGCGCGGACGTCCCCCGCGGCTGGCCCTGCCGGATCGTCTCCTGTCCGTGCCGGGACAAGCAGAACAGTCCCATCGCCTGCTGGTGCGCGACGCTGAGGCGACCGAGCACCATCCCTGCGTCGAACTGCGCTCCCGTCCCACCGAAACCTGGCTGCAAAGCAGCGGACTGCCCGTCGACGAAGCGACCGCAATTATCAACGGTGACGTCGTCTTCGCGACTTACCCGGGCATGGCGACCGCCCGGGCGGCGATCACCGAGGCGCCCGGCCAAACCCGTTGGGTCGGTGTGTCGGCGCTGCGCCTGACCGGCGCGGACCGAAGCGTTGCCGCGGCCCGGCAACTGGTCGGGACGCTGTTGGCATGGGGCTTCGAGCAGGGCGCATCCCGCGCTTACCTTCGGGTATCAGACGGTGAGGTGACCGTCGGGCGCATCGCCGAAACGCTAGGTTTTACCCTGCACCATCGCGGGCGCTATGTCGTCGCCGCCGATTCGTAGGCTGTACTCATGCCCGAGGGCCTATTACGGTTGGCAACCTGGAACGTCAACTCGATACGTTCGCGGCTTCCCCGCGTGATTGATTGGCTGGCGCGCGCCGAGGTCGACGTGCTGGCCATGCAGGAAACCAAGTGTGCCGACGAACAGTTTCCGACTTTGCCGTTCTTCGAACTCGGCTACGAAGTGGCGCACTGCGGGTTCAACCAGTGGAACGGAGTGGCGATCGCCTCGCGCGTCGGCCTGGACGACATCGAGGTCGGCTTCGCCGGTCAGCCCACCTGGAGCAGCAAGGCGGAAGTCGAGGCCGCCGCAGAAGCGCGTGCCCTGGCCGCCACCTGCGGTGGCGTGCGGGTGTGGAGCCTGTACGTCCCTAACGGCCGCGCGCTGGGTGATCCGCATTACCTCTACAAGCTGAGATGGCTTGCGGCATTGCGGGATACGGCCGCGGGCTGGTTGCGCGACGAGCCCTCGGCGCAGATAGCGCTGGTGGGCGACTGGAACATCGCTCCGATCGACGACGACGTGTGGAGTGTCGAGTTCTACGCCGGCTGCACGCACGTCTCAGACCCGGAACGCCATGCGTTCAACGCCATTCTCGACGCCCAATTCGGTGATGTGGTGCGCCCGTTCACGCCCGGCCCGGGCGTCTACACCTATTGGGATTACACAGCGTTGCGATTCCCGAAACGACAAGGCATGCGCATCGACTTCATCCTGGCCTCACCCGCGCTGGCTGCGCGGGTCACCGACGCCCAGATCGTGCGCCAAGAACGCAAAGGCAAGGCGCCCAGCGATCACGCACCGGTGCTCATCGATCTGCGCGACGGCGCAGCGGCTCGGTAAGCCGGCACGACATTCCGGAGCAGTATCGGAACCGCGACGACGAGACACTGAATCCGCCTGCACGTTGTCTGCGCGTTCGCTTCATGGCAGGCTCTAGTTCTACAAATGTTGATCAGGATTTTGTTGATTCCGGGGAATGCGTTGTATTTGCGGGTATACAACCGGGACTTGACTGGTCGGCATGGCGATCGGGTTGGCAGCAATATCAATTGAGCTTCAGGAGTCTTCATGAGTGTCGTTGGCGACGCAGTGCGTGGCGTGGGTCGGACGGCGAGTCGTGCCGCGGAGGTGACCACCGAGGCCGCGGGCGCTATCGGCGGTGCCGCCGTCAACGGCGTCGTCGGTGGGGTGCAAGGAGTGGCTACCGGTGTGCAGCGCGGATTGAAAAGCGGCAGCCACTCGACGCCGGCGGCGGCTTTGACGTTAGGCGCCCTGGGCGTCGTAGGCGTGATTGAGTGGCCGGTGCTGCTGGCGGTGGGCGCCGGTGCGCTGGTGCTGCGGCGGATCAATGCGCACCCGGACGGTTCGGCAACCCCTGCGAAGGCTGCGTTGCGGCCGGCCGCCCCAGACAAGGCGCCCCCGAGCAAGCCGGCGCCGACTCGCACCGGAGCGGCGAACACTGCCCCGTCGCCTACCAAACGAACGGCGAACACTGCCTCGTCGCCCACTAAACGAACCACGCGCGCGAAGAAGACCGCGGCGCGTTCGACGCGCGGCGGTCAGTCGCGCAGCTCGCAGTAGCTTTGAGTACCGACCGATCCGTGCGTCGGTCGTTGCCGCTACGCGCGGTGGCGATGGGCATCCAAGCGACTTCCGCGCTAGTCGGCGCATCAGTCAACACCGCCGCGAACGCCGCCGGAACTGTGGGGTCGGCAGCCGCCGCCGGGATCAGCCTCGCCACTGCGCCGATCCGCGACGGCGCCAGAGTGGCCAACCGCGAGCTGTCTGCCACGACGCTGACCCGGCACTGCTGGCGCGGCAGCGACCGCGCCTGGATCGAGGTGCGCGGCCTGGACAGTTCACCGGGCAGCGAGCTGGGCCAGATGGTGAGCGAGGCTGTGCTGGCCCGGCCCGGCGTCAGCTCTGCGCGACTGAACCGTCCGCTATCGCGGCTGATCGTCGACTTGAGCAGCACTGACGGCGCGGCGCCGTCGTTAAGTGAGCTATGCCGTGTTGTCGCCGACGCCGAAGGGCGGTTTGCCGCAGCCTGGCCCGACGCCGCGGCGGAATCGGTCGACAGCGCCACCGGCACAGAGCAGGTCAGTCTTCCCGCCGACGCCTTAGTCTTGACGAGTCGAGCACTGGGAGTCGGTGCGACCGCGGCGGGGCTCGGCATCGCACTGATCGGCCGGACGCTGCGCTTGCCCGCGGCGCCGCACAGTCTCGAGGCAATTGTGGCGGCCGTGGACTATCAGCCGCGACTGCGCCGTCTGCTCGAAGACAGGATCGGCACCTCGGCGACGGACAGCGTGCTGACGGTTGCCATGACCGCAGCCCACATCGTCTCGCTCTCGCCGGCGTCGCTGGCCGTGGACTTTCTGGTGGAGGCGCTGCGCGCCGCCGAAACCCGTGCGGAGGCACGGGTTTGGTCAGCGCACGAACCCGAACTGGCTCGTCATGCCGAGCAGGCAGCCACTCATCGGGCGTCGCGGCCGTGTCCGCGCCCGCCCGGACCCGTCGAACGCCACGCCGACCGCAGTGCGCTCGTCCAGCTGATCGGCGCCGCGGTTACCGGCGTCGCCACCCGCAGTCTGGCGACGGCCGGCACGGCCACGCTGGTCGCCGCGCCCAAGGCCGCCCGCACCACCCGCGAGTCGTTCGCCGCAAAGCTGGGTCAGGGGCTGGCCGAGCAGTACGACGCGTTGACGTTGCGGCCGGAAAGCCTGCGGCGCCTCGACCGGATCGACACGCTGGTCATCGATCCCAGAGTGTTATGCACCGACAGACTCCGGGTGATGACGGTGCGCAACGCCGCCGAAGACCAACTGGCCTCCACCTGGACTCGCGCGCAAGAACTGCTGGAACGCAGCGACCTGCAGCCCGGCTGGCATCCGGTCCCCGGAATTTCCACACGCCGGTCAAGCTCTGACGTCCAGGCGCTGGTCTGCCCCACTCACGATCCGCTGGCGTCGGCCCTGCTGGCCGAGGCCCGCCGCAGCGGAGTAGATCTGATCTCCGTCGAGACCGACGGTCTCGGTGAGCTGCGACCGGCCTTCGAGGAAGTCCGGCCCACCGGCGGCAAGCCTCTCGACGACGCGCTGGGCGACGCGGTCACCGACCTGCAAGCGGCCGGCCGCACTGTGATGGTGTTGTCTGCGGTTGCCGCGCAGGCACTTTCGTCAGCCGACGTGGCGCTGGGCGTGATGCCGAGTGATGCCGCGGCGCCGCCGCCGTGGTACGCCGACCTGCTGCTGCCCAACCTGGCGACTGCCTGGCGAGTGCTGCACGCCCTTCCCGCGGCCGGAGCGGCCAGCCGACGCGGTGTGGAGATCTCCACCGGCGCCTCGCTGCTGGGCGCGTTGTTGATGCTGCCCGGTGTGCGCGGTCGCGGACCCGGCCCGGTCACCACCGGCGCGGCGGCCGGTCTGCTGTCCGGGTACTGGCTGGCCCGCGGCGTTCTGCGGCACCCCACCCCACGGCCGGCGCCGGCTCGGGAATGGCATGCGATGTCGGTGGAACAGGTCCGCAAGCTGCTGCCGCCGCCGGAGCCGCTCGCGTCGGCGGAGCCGGTCCGCAAAGGGCTGGCGACCCGCGCCGTGGATACCGCGCAGCGCGGAGCCGAGCTCTCCCAACGCCCGGGCCGCGCGTTGTGGCAGTTCGGCAGCGCGGTGCGCGCCGAGTTGTCCGACCCGTTGACACCGGTGCTGGCTCTCGGCTCAGCGGCCAGCGCAGTGCTGGGTTCGCCCGTCGACGCGGTGCTGGTCGGTTCAGTGCTCACCGGAAACGCTTTCCTGGCGGCCAGTCAGCGCCTGCGCGCCGAGAGCCGGCTCAACACGCTGCTCGAACAGCAGATTCCACCGGCCCGGAAACTCACCATCGGACCGGACGGGAAGCCGGAGCGCACCAAGGTCATCGCGGAGCAATTGCGGCCCGGCGACGTGATCGAGGTGCACACCAACGAAGTAGTGCCGGCCGACGCCCGGCTGATCGAGGAAGACGACCTGGAGGTCGACGAGTCGACGCTCACCGGGGAGTCGCTGCCGGTAGAGAAGCAGCTCGAGGCCACTCCCGGAGCCGACCTGGCCGAAAGGCGTTGCATGCTGTACGCCGGAACCATCGTGGTGACCGGAACCGCGGTCGCGGTGGTGACTGCCGTCGGCGCCGACACGCAGGCCCGGCGCGCCGCCGAACTGGTGTCCAGCGAACTGCCGGCGATCGGCCTACAGCACCAGCTGAGTCAGCTGACCAACCGCGCCTTTCCGGTCAGCATGGGCGGCGGTGCACTGGTCGGTGGGCTGGGCCTGTTGCGCGGCAACGGTTTACGCCAAGCGGTGGCCAGCGGCATCGCCATCGCGGTGGCAGCGGTGCCTGAAGGCATGCCACTGGTCGCGACGCTGGCGCAATCGGCGTCGGCGCGACGACTGACGCACTTCGGTGCGCTGGTGCGTGTGCCGCGTTCAGTGGAGGCGCTGGGCCGCGTCGACGTGGTCTGCTTCGACAAGACCGGCACGCTCAGCGAGAACCGGCTGCGGGTGACTCAGGTGTATCCCGCGTCGGGCAACGTCCGCGAGGATGTGTTGCGTTGGGCTGCGCACGCAGCGCCGCCCGCCAACGGTGGCCCGCAGGTGCACGCCACCGACCGGGCGATCATCGAGGCGGCACTGGCCGGCGCAGCCCGGAACGGCGCGCATCCGGTCGGCGGCGCCGACGGAACTGATGAGCGCCGACCCGCTTCGCCCGGCTCCGCCGCGCTCGCGATCGACGGAACTGATGAGCGCCGACCCGCTTCGCCCGGCTCCGCCGCGCTCGCGATCGACGGAACTGATGAGCGCCGACCCGCTTCGCCCGGCTCCGCCGCGCTCGCGATCGACGGAACTGATGAGCGCCGACCCGCTTCGCCCGGCTCCGCCGCGCTCGCGATCGACGCGCACCTGCCGTTCCGCTCGGGGCGGTCGTTCTCGGCGTCGGTGACCGGCACTGAGCTGACGGTCAAGGGCGCCCCGGAAGTGGTGTTGGCGGCCTGCCAGGACGTCGGCTCGGGCACTGAAGACACCGTGCACCAGCTGGCGGCCAGTGGACTGAGGGTGATCGCAGTGGCGCGCCGCGAGCTGACGCCGCAGCAGGCGCAGACCGTGCAGGACGATGAGGACGCCATCGACGAGCTGTGCCGAGCGGGGTTGTCGCTGGCCGGATTCGTCGGATTGTCCGACACCCCGCGCGCCCAGGCGCCCGCACTGCTGGCCGCCTTGGCCGAGCGGGATGTGGCCGTGCGGCTGATCACCGGCGATCACCCCGTAACCGCCACGGCCATCGCCCGGGAGCTGGGCATCCCGGTGACCGCCGACCAGGTCATCAGCGGTTCGCAGTGGGATGAGATGTCGCGTAGGGACCAGGAACACGCAGTGGGCGAGCGGGTCATCTTCGCTCGCATGACGCCAGAGCACAAGGTGCAGATCGTGCAGACCCTGGAGCGCACCGGTCGGGTCTGCGCAATGGTCGGCGACGGCTCCAACGATGCCGCCGCCATTCGGGCCGCCACTGTCGGTATCGGCGTCGTCGCGCGCGGCAGCGACCCGGCCAGCGTGGCAGCCGACGTGGTGCTGCTCGACGCGCGTATCGAGGCACTGCTCGAGGCGGTCGAGGAAGGCCGCGAGCTGTGGCGACGGGTCCAGTCGGCGGTGTCGGTGCTGCTCGGCGGCAACGCCGGTGAAGTTGCGTTCGCCGTCATCGGCAGCGCGATCACCGGGAACTCGCCGCTGAACACCCGCCAACTGCTGCTGGTCAACATCTTCACCGACGCGCTGCCCGCCGCGGCTCTGGCGGTCAGCCCAACCACCGGTGGCGGTAACCGCGACGGACGCGGCCCGGATCAGGCTGCCCTGTGGCGTGCAGTCGCCATCCGCGGTACCACGACCGCGGCGGCGGCGACGGCGGCCTGGGTGATGGCCAGTTTCACCGGACGTCCGCAACGCGCTTCCACGGTGGCGCTGGTCGCTCTGGTATCCACCCAGCTGGGTCAGACTCTGCTGGATTCGCGAGCGCCGCTTGTCGCGATCACCGCTTTCGGCTCGCTCGCCGCAATGGGAACGCTGATCAGCATCCCCGGCATCAGCAATCTGCTCGGCTGCACACCGCTGGGGCCGCTCGGGTGGGGTCAAGCGCTGGGATCGGCCACCGCGGCCACCATCGCGGTCGCCGTCGCGACGCGGGTCTTGGCCGCTAGGCAGAAAGCAGCATTGCCGCCGTCGACGCGGCAAACTCCACCGCCGACCGATCAGGCACCTGCCGAGTCGACAAAATCTCCACCACGCCAACCCGCCACAGCACCGCATACAGTTGAACAACCGGCACAGTCAACACCGCACCGAGCGCCACGGCCAGCGGATCGGACAAAGCATCAGTCGTCGACATACGTCCGACAGTGAGGGCAGTACTCGGCGCGACGGCAAATGTTTAGTTACTGGAAGGCAAACCATGGCGGAAAAAAAATCGCGGCGAGGCACATCTCAGCGGGAAGCAGTGAACCAGATCCGGGCCGGCGAGTCGTTCGCGGTGAACCTGCCGATCGTGGGGAAGGTGGACATCCCGCGTCCAGAACAAATCGCTTATTACGGTGGCCTGGCGGCGCTGGCTGCCCTGGAGATCATCGACTGGCCGATCGCCGTGGTCATTGTCGCCGGACACGTTCTGGCCAACAATCACCGCAGCAAGATCCTCGAAGAGCTCGGTGAGGCGATGGAGGAGGTATAGCCGTCCTGAGTCAGCCTTCGGCCAGCGCGGCCTGCAGCGCGGAATCGGTATCGTCGTGAAACGGAAGTTCCATGACGACAGCCGCCCGGTGTATCAGACTTCCCGGCGCAATGACGACCACGACGCTGCCTTCGACGAGTAAACGATCCAGCGCGGCGAACCCGGCGCTGTCGAGGTAGCGAAGCGAGCTCAGATCGAGAACGACCGGCCGCTCACTGCACAGCGCGCTGACGGCTTCGGCGAACTCCTCGGTGTTGGTCACGTCGATCTCACCGGTCACCGCCGCCACGCTCGGGTTGCCGTTGGTGGTGTCGGCGAGTCGCAGCGAGAACACGGTGTCGGTCATCGCCTGCCGTCCGCCGGTTCCGGTGTCGAGCGGACCGCCCGCTCGAACTGAAGCGTCATCTGCGTGCCCCGCGCGGTGCGGACCGTGTCGACGCGGTCAGCGAGCCCGTTGATCAGCGTCAGGCCCCGTCCGCGCCGGTAGCTGCGCGCGCTGGCGGACGAATCTCCTGACCAGCGACCGGAGTCGCTGACGGTGGTGGACACCTTGTCGCCGTGGACGAAGGCTTCGACGGCAACCGTCCGGTGCGGATCGCAGTCGCTGGCGTGCTCGATCGCGTTGGTCACCGCCTCGCCGGTCGCCAGCAAGATGTCCTGTTCGCGAACCGGGTCGACAGCGACGGTCGCTAGCCAGCCGCGCAAATTGTTGCGCAGTTGCGCAAGGTTGCTGAGTGCAGCGGGCACCGCGCCGGCAAAACTGCGGATGGTGCTGTGGGCGGGACGCAGCGCCAGCAGGACCACGTCGTCGTTGTAGCCGTCGGGCGGCATCATCATTTCAAGGAGCTCGGTGCACACCTGCGTGACCGGCAGCTCAGCACACCGCGCGGCTGCGCGTTGCAGTCGGGCGAATCCCTGGTCGAGCGGCTCGCCGGGCCGCTCGATAAGCCCGTCGGTGTAGAGCAGCACCAGGCTGCCCGGCGGCAGGTGTGCCTGTGCGGCGCTGCGCGGAGGCTGCTTGTCCCACGCTCCCAGCGGGGGTCGCCGACCGGCCACCAAATACACGGGTTCCCGGCCGGGTGAGACGACCAGCGGGTAGGGATGGCCGGCGCAGGTGTAGCTGATTTCGGCAGCTCCCCGGCCGGCGCCGTTGCGGGCCCCGGCGACGTCGATTTCGGTGTCGATGACGGCGTAGCTGACCGTCGCACAGCGCGCTCCGGGAAGCGCCGCCGCTGTGTACCTGTCCAACACCGCCAGGACCGCAGTGGGGTCGGCTTCGGTGAACGCGGTGGCAGCGACGGCAGCCCGCAACCTGCTCATCACGATCGCCGCCGTCAGCCCGTGACCCACGACGTCGCCGACGCAGACCGCGATCCGGCCCTCACGTTCGAGCGGCGCGACCAGATACCAGTCACCGCCCACCCGCATCGCTTCTCCGGCCGGCTGATAGACCGCCGCCACCACCGCAGCCGTCGACCCCTGATCCAGGTCGAGCAGATGCTCCTGAAAGTCGACGGCGATACGGTGCTCACGCTGCATAACCCGGACACGGTCGAGAGCCGACTGGGTCATCTGCGCTGTCTGCGCGAACATGTCCAGCTCCGCCGCCGAAAACGTGCGGGGCGTGGCCCACAACAGTCCGAGAGAACCGATGACACGCCCGTCCTGGTCCCGCAACGGCTGGGTGACGCACGCCCTGACGTTGAACGCGGTCTCCAGCACCACATGTCGGTAGCGCTCAGGAAGGTCAAAGGTGTCGGTCACGATCATCGGCTCGCCGGTCTTGATGACGTCAATTGGCACCAGCGGCGTCGTCAACGACGCCACGTGGTAGCGGTCGCGCATTTCAGCCGGGACCGCACCGGCGTACTCGAACTGCACACTGCTTTTTTCCATGTCCAGTACGCCGATTGCGACAGCCACGGCATCTGCTGAGCCCAGTGGCGAATCTGACAGCGCGACAACGATGTTGGTGACGCAATCGCTCGTCTGCAAAGCACTGTCCAGTTGCGCGAGTTGGGCGGCGCGCAACGCCTCCGCGTTACCGAGGCGCCTATTGGCGCGTTCGCGGGCGGCTCCGGATAATCGTGCCGCGACCCGGTCGATCAGGTCGCGGGAGCGAAACGGCTTCAGCAGATAGTCGTCGGCGCCGCCGGCGAAGCCTTCGGTGACGGCTTCGGCGCCGGCCCGCGCGGACAGCATGACGATCGGGGTTGTTGCGAGGTCGGGATCGGCCCGGATAGCCGCAACCAGTCCGAACCCGTCGATACCAGGCATCATCACGTCAGTGACAATCAGATCCGGGTGCAGTTGCCGCGTGGCGTTCAAAGCCGACTCACCATCGCCAACGAGAAATGTTCGCCAAGTGGGCGACAACACTCGCTCGAGGTGAGCTCGCATATCGGCGTTGTCGTCGGCGATCAGCACGAGCTGCCGGTCGTCCTCGGGTGCCGCAGCTCGGTCGGTCGGGGGCGTAGCCGGCAGCGACGCCAGCCATTGGCTTGCCTCGGCGACATACGGATTGTCCCCAAGCCCGGTGGGTTCAAGATCGACCGGTGTGTCGTTCGTCGACCGCGGGAGCCGGATCGTCACAGTGGTACCGCGGTCGAGTTCGCTGTCAAGCTCCAGGGTTCCCCGCTGCAGATCGACCAGCCCGCGGACCAGCGACAGACCGATTCCGGTGCCTTCGACGCTGCGACCGCGCGCGCTGTCGGCGCGGAAGAACCGCTCCCCCAGCCGTTCGAGGTCCGCTCCGGCGATACCGACGCCTGTATCGCGGACGACGATGCGGCAACCCGATTCGCTCGATTCGCCGTGTACCTCGACCGATATCGTCCCCTGCAGCGTGTATTTGACCGCATTGGCCATCACATTGAGCACGATTGTTTCCCACATGGCGGGGTCCACGTCGGCCAGCACTGACGAACAGTCGATATTCAGCTCGAGCCCGGCTCGCTGACAGAGTTCGGCAAATGACGACGCGATATCAGACGTCAGCGCGCCGATATCAGTGCAGACAAGCTGCGCGGCAGCACGGCCGGCCTGAATGCGGGAGAAGTCGAGGAGCGAGTCGACCAGACGCAGCAGCCGCGCGGCGTTCCGCCGCGCGGTGCGCAGCCGGCTCTCCAGGAGCGTATCGGCTGCGGCCTCCGACAATGCATCGTCAAGCGGACCGAGCAGCAATGTCAGCGGGGTGCGGAACTCGTGACTGACGTTTGTCAAGAACGCCGTTTTGGCGTGGTCCAGTTCGGCGAGGGCATCGGCTCGCTGCCGCTGCTGCTCGTACAAGACCGCCGATGCCATCACCGAGGACAGCTGATCGGCCAGCAACTGGCAGAAAGCACAGTACTGCGTATCCAAGGGAAGCCGGGGACTCGTTCCGATCACAAGCGCTCCGGCGGTCGAGCCCTCCCCGATCGGTAAAACGAGCGCCTGTTGCGGGCTGTTGTCCGGCAAGGCTTGATCAAGGCCAGGGATGACCGCCGCAACCCCCTCGATAGTCCGCGTCTCGGTCCGTGACCGGGCGGTCGGATCCCACTCCGTCAGACCTGCCAGCGTGCGAGGCAGAAGCGGCTGCACCGATGGGGTAGCACCGCGCAATGCGATCTCGTGGGTTTCCGAATCCTCGACATAGACGGCGATAAAGGGCAGATCTTCGGGGTGGTTCGCGCACACCGCGACCGCCGCGGCCACCGCGTCGTCGATGGTGTGCGTTTCAATCACCGCAGCGGCCACTGCGTTGAGCAGATGCACGCGGCGTTGGCTGAGCACCCGCTCGGTCGTTTCGCTGACCGCGGCGAACACACCGTAATTCTCACCGTCGCTTATCAACGGGCCGTAACTGAAAGTGAAACGCCGTTCTTGCGGCCGACCACCGCTGAGGATCGGCAGCAGCATGTCGTCAGACCAGGTAGCCTTTCCGCTCGCGATCACGCTGCCGAGCATCGGGCCGATCTGGTCCCAGATGTCCCACCAGACCTCGCGGGCGGGCCGCCCCAGCGCAGCGGGGTGTCTATCGCCGAAAATCGGAACGTAGGCGTCGTTGTAAATCAGGAATAAATTATCGGGTCCCAGCCAGAGCACGATTGGGAACCGCGACGTCAATGCCACCGCAACGACAGTCCGCAGCTCGATCGGCCAGTTCCGGGGCAGCCCCAGCGGATGCCCTGCCCAGTCGAATTCGGCTATCCGGCGGCCCATTTCGCCGCCCAAGGCGACCGCCGCGGCAAGGTCGGCCGGCAACGGCGGCTGAGCAGAGCCGCGACCCGCGCTCATGCCTGCGAGTCAGTGCTACGCGACAGCGCGTCGGTCACCGTTGAGTACACGTGCAGGACTCGGTCGAGGCTGGTCACTTTGATCGGACGAACCACCTGCGCGTTGTCCGCCACCAAACGCACCGACGTCCCGCCAGCCACTCCGTCCTCGTGACAGTCGAGCACCGCGTTCAGACCGGCGCTGCCGAAGAAGGTCACGGCTTGCAAGTCCACGATGAGCAGCCGCGTCGGGTGCGACCGGGCTATCTGCAGCGCCGCGGTGAGTTTGCCGGTGAGCTCGGCGACGGTGCTGGAGTCGATATCGCCTATTGCCCGAACGACGACGCACTCATCGCGATCCTCGCATTCCACCGACAACAAGTCCATCGCCCTTGCCTCAACTCCATCCCTCGGCCGGAGAACCGTCTTGCAACATCGGGCCGGCGACCTGCCGCGGGCCCGATCCGCAGTCTTCGCCGTAGAAGGTGCTTCGAAGCCTAACGTGGTCGCCGCCAGCGGGTCTTTGGAACTGCGATCATGACGGCTGAGGTGGGCATGTGCTCTTCGCTCCGGCTGACGCACCCGGCAATCATCCCACTGAAGCTCTGCATAGCGGCGACGAGTAAGACAAACTCAGGGTCGCTGCGCTAGCGTGGACGACGCCGGGCAAAGCAATTCGGCCGGCTTTTAGACGACGAATCCAACGCGGGAGCGCACGCCCAGTGCGCTGAGAGGACGGCTGGGGCCGTCGACCGTAAGAACCTGACCGGGTAATGCCGTCGTAGGGAGATGACAAGTGACTGATGTGACCGTAGCCGTCGAGTCCGTGACCACCGGCCCGATCGCGGGAAGCACCAAGGTGTATCGCGCCGTCGAGGCCGCTCCCGGCGGCTTACCTGGTTGCCCATCTGATTTGAAAGTGCCGTTCCGGCGGGTGAACCTTTCCAACGGTGACCACTTTGACGTGTACGACACCTCGGGGCCGTACACCGACCCGGACGCGGCGATTGACGTTCACCGCGGCTTACCGGCACGCCCGGGGGTGGTGCGCGACCGTGGCACCCAGCTGCAGCGCGCCCGCGCCGGCGAGGTTACCGCGGAGATGGCTTTCATCGCCGCCCGCGAGGACCTGCCTGCCGAACTGGTACGTGACGAGGTGGCACGCGGTCGCGCGGTGATCCCGGCCAACCACAACCATCCCGAGATGGAGCCGATGATCATCGGCAAGGCGTTCGCGGTCAAAGTCAATGCCAATATCGGCAATTCCGCAGTCACCTCATCGGTGGCCGAAGAGGTCGACAAGATGGTGTGGGCCGCCCGTTGGGGCGCGGACACCATCATGGACTTGTCCACCGGCAAAGACATCCACGAGACCCGCGAGTGGATTCTGCGCAACTCACCGGTGCCGGTCGGCACGGTGCCGATCTACCAGGCGCTGGAGAAGGTGAAGGGTGACCCGACCAAGCTGACCTGGGAAGTCTACCGCGACACGGTGATCGAGCAGTGTGAGCAGGGCGTGGACTACATGACCGTGCATGCCGGGGTGCTGCTGCGGTATGTGCCGTTGACTGCCAAGCGGGTCACCGGCATCGTCAGCCGCGGCGGGTCGATCATGGCCGCCTGGTGCCTGGCGCATCACCGAGAGTCGTTCCTTTACACCAACTTCGATGAGTTGTGTGACATCTTCACCCGTTATGACGTCACGTTCTCCCTCGGTGACGGCTTGCGGCCGGGGTCGATCGCCGACGCCAACGACGCCGCGCAGTTCGCCGAGCTGCGCACTTTGGGCGAGTTGACCAAGACCGCTAAAGCGCACGGCGCGCAGGTGATGATCGAAGGCCCGGGCCACGTCCCGATGCACAAGATCGTCGAGAACGTCCGGCTCGAAGAGGAATTGTGCGAGGAGGCGCCGTTCTACACATTGGGCCCGCTGGCCACCGACATCGCACCGGGCTATGACCACATCACGTCGGCGATCGGCGCGGCGATCATCGCTCAGGCCGGCACCGCGATGCTGTGCTACGTCACCCCTAAGGAGCACCTCGGGTTGCCGGACCGCAAAGACGTCAAGGACGGGGTGATCGCCTATAAGATCGCTGCGCATTCAGCGGATTTGGCCAAAGGTCATCCTCGGGCGCAGGAACGTGACGACGCGTTGTCGACGGCGCGGTTCGAGTTCCGCTGGCATGACCAGTTCGCGTTGTCGCTCGACCCCGACACCGCGCGCGAGTTTCACGACGAGACGCTGCCGGCCGAGCCGGCCAAGACAGCACATTTCTGCTCGATGTGCGGGCCGAAGTTCTGCTCGATGCGTATCACCCAGGATGTGCGCGACTATGCCGCCGAACACGGTCTGGACACTGAGGAAGCGATCGAAGCCGCTCTGCAGCAAGGTTTCGCGGAGAAGTCGGCCGAGTTTGCCGAGCACGGCAACCGGGTGTATCTGCCGCTCGCGCAGTGAGTTTCCTGCCGGTGCCCCGCGCCGGTGAGGCACCGGCGCGGGTATTGACGATTGCGGGCTCCGACTCCGGTGGCGGTGCGGGCCTGCAGGCCGACTTACGCACCTGTGCGCTGCTCGGGGTGCACGCGCTTTGCGCTGTAACAGCGGTGACGGTGCAGAACACATTGGGCGTCAAAGGCTTTCACGAGATACCTGACGATGTCGTGGTAGGCCAGATCGAAGCGGTCGCCACCGACATCGGCCTGCATTCCGCGAAGACGGGAATGCTAGCGTCGTCGAGCATAATCGCCGCGGTGGCGGAGACCTGGCGCCGGCTTGACCTGAGCGCCCCTCTGGTCGTCGACCCTGTTTGTGCTTCTATGCACGGAGACCCGCTGCTTCCGCCGTCGGCCCTGAACTCGTTGCGCCAACGCCTGTTTCCGCTGGCGACGGTGGTGACACCGAATCTCGACGAGGTGCGGCTGCTGGTGGACATCGATGTCCTCGACTCGGCATCGCAGCGCGCGGCGGCCGAAGCGTTGCACGCGTTGGGTCCGCGGTGGGTGCTGGTCAAAGGCGGCCATCTGCGCTCTTCGGCCAGCAGTTGTGACCTGCTCTTTGACGGCACCGACTTCCGCGAGTTCGACGCCGAGCGGATAACCACCGGCAATGACCATGGCGGTGGCGATACGCTGGCTGTCGCCGTCGCTGCCGCACTGGCCCATGGGTTCACCGTGCCGGACGCGGTTGCCTTCGGAAAGCGCTGGGTGACGCAATGTTTGCATGCCTCCTATCCACTCGGGCATGGGCACGGGCCGGTGTCGCCGTTTTTTCGGCTGCGGTGACGACGAGGAGCGGCACTGTGCCCATCCTCGACGCCATCGCCGGCGTCGCACACGAACCCGACGGCACCCCCTCCGGCGTGGTCGTGCTGACGCACGGTGCCGGTGGCAGCAGGGATGCGCCGCTGCTGCAGAAGGTCTGCGACGAGTGGGCTCGGCGCGGCTGGCTGGCGGTGCGCTACAACCTGCCTTACCGGCGACGACGGCCCAAGGGTCCTCCGTCTGGTTCGTCCGTTGCCGATCGCGCCGGGATCGTGGAAGCCATCGCCTTAGGCCGGAGTTTGTGTGACGGCCCGCTGATCGCCGGCGGTCATTCCTACGGTGGCCGGCTGACGTCGATGGCCTTAGCGGCACGCGAAGCCGAAGCCGATGTGTTGATGTTGTTCTCCTATCCGGTGCATCCGCCCGGCAAACCGGAGCGCGCCCGCACCGAGCACCTGCCGGACATCACGGTGCCCACCGTGTTCATCCACGGGACGTCGGATCCGTTCGGCACGGCCACCGAACTTCGCGACGCCGCGGCGTTGATCGCCGCGCCCAGCCAGATCGTCGAGGTCACCGGCGCGCGACACGACCTGGCCTCGAGAACGATTGACGTTCCGGCGCTGGCGGTGGATACCGCCTTGCGGCTTGTGTTCAGCTGATACTCGCCGCGGCCGTTGAAATCCTGATCGCGCAACTTCAGTCACCTGACGCGGCGTCGGGGGCATACCGGACCGGCTCAGCGCTTGACCAGCATGTGCCGGGTCCGATCATCATGGACCGGAACTCCGTTGCGGCCGCCGAGATCCTGCGAGTAGATACCCAGCGCGTAGGCGACGCCGCCGCCGAGCACACCCAAGGCGGCGCGGTCGATGTGGTCGAGCGTGTCGGTTTTCTGGTGGTAGTTCGGGTCGAACGGCTGATTAGCGGTTCCACCCCACAGTTTGGCTTGATCGTCGGACATCTTCGTTTCGGCACCGGAGAACAGCCCGCCGGCCGGGATGCCCGCCGAGGTGAACCCGTCGTAATCCGACCGGCCGTCGAAAGACGTGTCCTGCGGGGTTTTCCCGGCCGATTTCACATAAGCGACCAATGCCCGTTCGATACCGGCCGAGCCTTCCGGCACCACCGGCTGTCCACGCTGGTCTGCCGGCAAGGACTGGTCTCCGTCATAGGTGAAATACCCGGGATTGGGCGAGCCGAGCATGTCGAAGTTCAAGTACAGCGCGATGTCTTTGAGTCCGTCCTCATTCAACGACTCGACGTATTTTCGCGACCCGATCAGCCCCTCCTCTTCTGCGCCCCAGAACCCGAACCGCACCGTGTTGTGAACGTGTGGCGAATTACCCAGCTGCACAGCGGTTTCCAGCAGTGCAGCCACTCCAGAGCCGTTGTCGTTGATGCCCGGCCCCTCCGGTACGCTGTCCAGATGCGCGCCCGCCATCGCCACGTCAGTGGTTGATCCGGTTTTGGTTTGTGCGATTACGTTGCGCGCCTTCAAGTCCCGTGTGTCGGCGTTGAGTTTGACGGTGGTGGGCTCGGGGTGTGCACGCAACTGGCTCCCGTCGGCTTTGGACACACTCACCACCGGGATCTTGACGTCACTCGCCTCGCCCAGTGTGCCGCCCATCTGCTTTTCGTCCACGTTGTCGGCGACGATCAGCGCCACCGCGCCGCGCTCGACGACAGCCTGCTCCTTCTGACTGAACGGGCAGCTTCCCCGGTCCACCAGCACCACTGCGTCCTGGACCGGTAGCCCGTCGTAATCCGAGGCGGTGCAGCCCGGGGTCTCTTCGGTACGGGCTGCTACCAGTTGACCGCTGACCCCTGAGGGCGCAGTGCCGATGCTGAACTCCAGCGCGCGGGCCTCGACGGTCTTCCCGTCGGCTGTCACCGATCCCGGATCGGCATGAAACACGCGCGCCTCGAACTCCGGTGTCTGCACGTCGAATCCGCTGTGCCGCAACCTGTCCACTACATAGTCGACGCTGGCGTCGTAGCCTGGGGTGCCGACCGCGCGGGTGCCGTTGTGCGCGTTGGCGATGTCCTGCAGCTTCGACAGGTGCGCCATCATGGCGTCGGTCGTGACGCGGCCCCGTAGGACGGCGCCGAATTCTCCGGCGTTGGACGTCGGCGTCGACGGCAGCGAGCCACTCGATGAGCGGCTGCAGGCGCCAAGCAACACCGCCACCAAGGCCATGAAGGCCAGCACCAACCTTGAATTGCGCTTCACGGCGATTACGTTAGACGGCCTGGCGTCGTGGCCACTGAGCACCTGCGGGCTCAGGTCAGGAAGCCCCGTCCGCGACGCGGTCCAACCGCACGTAGGCGTGGATCGTGGTGCCCTGTGCAGAGATGTATGTGCGCACCAGATCGGCGACCGCGTTCACCACGAACAGCCCGGACTGGGTGCTCCGGCGGCCGGCCAACGGATCTTCCAGCGGGCCGACGTCGCGCGCTTCGCAGACCAGGTGTCCGTTGTGATGCCAGAACGCGAGCCGGCAAGATTCTCCGGTGTGCCGCAGGCTGTTGGTCGCCAGTTCGGTGGCGATCAGTTGCAGGTCGTCGATCTTTTCCGGGCACATACCCAGCAGCCGGGCGTAGCGGGAGGCGCATCGTCGTGCGCCGCTGAGATCGACCAGCTCCTCGACGGTGAAGTGCACCGCGGCGGGGCTGGTGGGCAGTGGTTCGTTGCTGCGGTCCAGTGCAACGTCGACCGCATACTCCGGATTGTGATGTGTTCTGCCGTCGCGCCGGATCAGCGGGTGGGTCAGCCGGGCGTCGGCCAGCGCGCCGTCGGAAAGCCGCACCGCGTCATACAGGCACAGAGCTTTCACGTGGTGCCCGGCCAGGGCGACGTTGACCAACGCCTCATGTTGCACGCAGGCGGGATATTCAGCGTTGGTGCGGCCCGGCCACACCGCCTCCCCGATCATCAGCACCCGCCGGCTGGGATGCTGTCGCATGAAACAACCGGCCATTCCCAGGAGCCGACCGGGATTGCGGCCCACCACCGTCATGTCGGTGATGCTTAGATTCGGGGCCGCGGTGCCCCCGAGGTCCTTGCCGGTGATGCCCAGCGCACGACCCAGCGCCGAGAGCTTGTCTCCCGGCAGCGACACCAAGACCGGCCGCGCCGCAGACAACCATTCGTCGACGGTCGGTACGACTGCCTCGAGGTATTCGTGTTCAGAACGGTAGAACAGCACAGCGTGCTCCAGATCGCGCGTGGTCTGCCCAGTTCGCTCAGTCAAGATCCTGTCCACCGCTGCATCCCATATCGGGTCTAGATCGGTAAGCCGCGTCGACGTTCTAATTCAGCTCCGGGTCTACCCAGCCGGCGCAGGCTTGAACCAAGTGTCACCGGCGTCACACGGCGAAGGCGCCGCTAAACCGAATCTGCCTGCAACGAGCGTCTTACGCAACCTCGCCGATCGGCCGCTCCAGCCGTAGGTACGCCTGGATGGTCGTACCGTCCGGCGACGTGTGGGTGCGCACCAGGTCCGCCAGCGCGTTAACAACGAAAAGCCCGCTCGGGCTGGGCCGGTCCGTGGCGGGCGGCCGACGCCCCACCAGCGGATCCGCCAGATAACCGGTGTCGCGTGCCTCACACACCAGGTGACCTTCGTGTTCCCAGAATGCGAGCCGGCTGCTGCCACCGCCGTGCTGCAGACTGTTCGTGGCCAGCTCGGTGACGACCAACTGCAGATCGGCGATTCGGTCCGGTGACAACCCGAGCAGTCGGCCGTAGCGAGTGCTGTGTTGACGGGCCCGGCTCAAATCGGCGGGCTCGCTGACCGTGGAAGTCACCGCGACCGGGCTGGTGATCAGCGGCTCGTTGCCGCGGCGCAGCGCGGCATCCAGGGAATATTGGGCGCTGCGCTGCTGGGTGCCGCCTTCTTCGACGAGCGGGTGGGTCAACCAGACGTCGTCGAGCACTTCGCCGGTCAGCCGTAACGCGTCGTAGGGACAAAGACTTGTCACGCCGGACCCGTCGAACGCCACATTGGACAACGCTTCGTGCTGTAGGCAGCCGGCGTACTCGAATGCCCGGCGGCCCGGCCACACCACTTCGGCAACGATCCGCACTGGCCGGTGCCGATGACGCGCCGAAAACGCCAGTTCCGCGCCGAGGATCCGACCGGGATTGCGACCCGTTTCCGTGACGTCGACCCAGGTGACGTCGTGGACCACCCCGCCTGAGGCGACGCTCAACGTGTCGCGAAGCGGTCCCACCTTAGCTGCGGGTATGGCCACCCAAGCCGACTCACCCTTGTCAAAACCCTCAACGAGGAAGGCGGCGACCGATTGCAGGAATTCCTGCTCCGAGTGGTAGAGAACTGCCGTGTGCGCGCAGCCGTGATCCACAGCCCGTGAACCAGTGCTCATTTATTCGGCTCCGCTCGAATAACCGGACCCGGCACCCGGCCGGCGCTCTTCTCCTCTGGCCGGTGGCCTACCCGTTGCGGCCGGTCCTCAACCGAGCCGTTTCAGGGTCAGAACGCAGCGGTGACGAGATCCGCGACGGCGGCCATTCCAGCAGCGTTGGGATGAAAGGGCGCCGGCCGCCACGGCAGCGGCCACCTCGCCCCGACCGTCCACGGCTCCGCCGACCACGCGTGGTGGTCGCGACTGACCCGTCCGGCGCGGACAACTCCGCAGCCAGTGCTTTGCGCAGCCGCCGCGGTGAGCTCCTCGAGCCGGACGGCGACGTAGCGCCCCAAGTCGGCGTCGGCGGACGACAACGGGGGTGCAGCCGTTTCGGGCGGCGGCAGCATGGTGAGGTAGTCGACGAAGAAGATCTGCGCGTCCGGGGCGCGCCGGCAGGCTTCGGCACCCACCGCGTGAAGTGAGTCACCGACCTGAATGAGCGCGTCCTCGCGGGCGTTGCGGTTCAGCAACCCCGAGATGCGGGGCACTTTCCGGGCGATGCGCGGCAGCGATGCGGCCATCAACAGCGGGATGTAGCCGACGTCGTTGCCGCCGATGGTGATGGTGACCAATCTTTCGGAGCCGTCGAGCGCCTCGATCTGGGGCGGCGCGCCGCGCTGGCGTTCAGCGAGCACATGCGCCGTGGTGGCGCCGGAGAACGTGACGTCGACCAGACTCAGCTCGCGTTCTTGTGCGACCAGATGGGCGTAGTTGCTGGCCGACCGACCCGAACCGCGTGGCGCGCCGGCTGCCCGTGGCCGGATACCGGGGCCGGCCGCCATCGAACTACCAAGAGCGACGTAGCGACTCTTCATAATGCCGGGCTGGAGGCCTGCGCCCAGAACCGCTTCGGGATGCGTCCGGCCCGGCGCGCCAGATACCCCGCGGCGACGGCGGCGGCCATTGCGGCGGCCATCGCCGGCGGGTCCGCGGCCCGCGTCACTGCACTGGCCAGCAGCACTGCCTCGCAACCTAACTCCATCGCCAACGCAGCGTCGCTGGCGGTGCCGATACCGGCGTCGAGGATCACCGGCACGCCCGCTTGCGCGACGATCATCTCGATGTTGTGCGGATTGGCGATTCCCAGCCCGGTGCCGATCGGCGAGCCGAGCGGCATCACCGCCGCACAGCCGGTGCCCTCCAACCGGCGCGCCAGCACCGGGTCGTCATTGGTGTAGGGCAGCACGACAAAATCGTCGTCCACCAACTGCTCTGCCGCTTTGACCAATTCGACGGCGTCGGGCAGCAGGGTGCGCTCGTCGGCGATCACTTCGAGTTTGACCCATTCGGTGCCCAGCGCTTCGCGAGCCAGTTGGGCCGTCAAGACCGCCTCGGCGGCGCTGCGGCAACCGGCGGTGTTGGGCAGCGGCGTGATGCCCAGCCGGCCGAGCAGGTCGAGCATTCCGGTGCCGCCTTCGGCATCGACCCGGCGCATCGCGACGGTGGTCAGTTCGGTGCCCGACGCGGTCAGCGCCTCCTCCAACACCGCCAGGCTGGTCGCTCCCCCGGTGCCCATGATCAGTCGGGAGCCGAAGGTGCGCCCGGCGATGGTCAGTTTGGCTTCTGCCGCGCGACGATGCGGGCCGGCACGGCCCGAGGAGAAGCGGGAACTTTCGGGCTCAGCCACCTTGCACCGCCGTGACCACCTCGAGCCGTAGTGGATTGGGAAGGTCGACCAGATTCGTGGCCCAGCGTGAGCGCGGCAGCACCGCCTGGTCGAGCGCAACCGCTACCCCGCGATCGGGATAGCCCAGCGCCTGCAGCAACGCGGCGACGGTCAGCTGCTCGTCGACCTCGAGCCGAGTGTCGTTGACGATCACGGACACTTTACGGTGCACCTGCGTCATGTCGCGGGTACTCCCACCGGGAGAAGCTGCGTCACAACGCGTTCGGCTGTCCAAGGCGCGAGCAGGAATCCGGACCGGCCATGCCCGGCGGCGACCACGGTGCGAGCGTTTAGCCGCTGCACCAGCGGCAGGTTGTCCGGTGTCATAGGCCGTAGTCCCGCAGCGCACTCGGCCAGTTCGTACTCGTCGAGAGCGGGCAGCACCGCACAGGCGTCGTCCAGCAACTCGCGCACACCAGACACGGCCGGCGCGGTGTCGCGGCCGTGTTCGTATTGGGTGGCGCCCACCACGACACCGTCGTTGCGCGGCACCAGATAGACCTGCCGGCCGTGCACACGGGCGCGAATCACCCGGTGCGGCGGGGGCATACAACCTTTGCGCCACCGCAAGCGCACTACTTCGCCCTTGACCGGCCGCACCGGCAGACCGGGCCACAGCGCCGGCGCGTCGATCCCGTTGGCGATTACTACCGTGTCGGCCTCGACTTCAGCCAGGTGATGCACCGGGCCCGCCCACTCGACGTCGAGCCGCTCACACGCCAGCGTCAGCGCGTCCAGCGTCGCCCGATTGTCGACAGCCAGTTCGGTGGGCGCGCGGAACCCGTGCCGGATGCCCTGCGCCAGCAGTGGTTCCACCTCGCGGGCAGCCGACTCCCACGTCACCGGGTGACCTTGGGCGGACAGCCAGTCGGCGACGGTGCGCAGGTCAGCGACGTCAGCGCGGTCGACAGCCACCACCAGCGATTCCCGCGCGGTGACCACGTGTGCCGGCAGCTCCGCCAAGAAGCCGCTCTGATGCCACAGCCGCAGCGATTCCAGGCCCAGCCGCAGCAGCCGGTCTTCGCCGGGCCAACCTTCGCTGTGCGGGGCCAGCATGCCGGCGGCCACCCAGGACGCGCCGCGCTCGGCGCTGCGATGTACCCGCACCGACCAGCCGCCTTGAGCGGCGCGCCGTGCGATCGACAGCCCTATGACACCGCCGCCGATGACGGCCAGTGTCCCGAGCTGGCTTGAAGGCATCCTTTGCTCCCTTCGCCGGCATGACCCGGATCAGGTGTGACGGTAAGGGCAGGTCGTCTTGTTGGCGAGTGTGCCCACTCTCAGTCCCGCTCCCGGGACTCCCGTGTTCGTCATCCAAGCTAGCCGCTAGCGTCGCGGTGTGCACAAAGCTCTATCCCGGCTGACGACCGCGCGGCTGTATTTGTGCACCGACGCCCGACGTGAGCGCGGCGACCTGGCCGCTTTCGCCGACGCGGCGCTGGCCGGCGGGGTGGACATCATCCAGCTCCGCGACAAGGGTTCGCCCGGTGAGCAGCACTTCGGCCCGCTGGAGGCGCGCGACGAGCTGGCGGCGCTGAAGATCCTGGCCGACGCCGCGCGCCGGCACGGCGCGCTGGTCGCCGTCAATGACCGCGCCGACATCGCCCGCGCCGCCGGCGCCGATGTGCTGCACCTGGGTCAGCGCGACCTGCCGCTGTCAATGGCGCGCGCCATCGTCGAACCGGGGGTCGTCATCGGGCGATCTACGCACAACCAAGACCAGCTCGTCGGCGCCCTCGCCGAAGCTGTCGACTACTTATGCGTCGGCCCGTGCTGGCCGACGCCGACCAAGCCGGGCCGCCCGGCGCCGGGCCTGGCGCTGGTACGCGTCGCAGCCCAGCTCACCGGCGCCAAGCCGTGGTTCGCCATAGGCGGCGTCGACTACGACCGGCTGCCCGAGGTGTTGTCGGCCGGGGCGCGCCGGGTAGTGGTGGTGCGCGCGATCACCCAGGCCGACGACCCGCGGGCGGCAGCTGAACAGCTCAGTTCGGCGCTTGCAGCAGCGAGCTGATCCGCGAGCTCAGCCGCGACGGCTCCTGGTCTGGACGGCCAGGCATGCACCACACGAAGACACCGGTTTCGATCTCGACGGTGCGCGGCAGGTGCCTTCGTCGCGCGTCGCCGTCGCGAAGCGGCACTGTCGCCGGCGCGGTGCGCAGCCGGCGCCAACTGGCGGCGAACCCTGGATGCAGCGGCAAGTCGGCCACGTCGTCTTCGCCGACCCACCGCAGCTCGGCGCTTTCCTGGTTGGGGACGGTATGCAGCAGCTCGGCGGCGTCAGCGATGACGGTGGTGTAGGTCCACCTGGCGCCGCGGGACCCGGGAATGTCCGCTGTGACGACCGTCGCCCGCACACAGAGTCGCTCGCCGGACAGCCCGGCCTCTTCGTTGGCTTCGCGGACGGCGGTCTGCTCCGGGGTCTCATGGCTGTCGCGGGCGCCGCCCGGCAGACCCCAGGTTCCGCCCTGGTGACTCCACTGCGCCCGGTGCTGCAGCAACACTGCCGGAGTGCCGTCGGCGCGGGGCGCCCGCAGCAGTAGACCAGCCGCGCCGTGGCGGCCCCAGTAGGGGTTGCCACTGTCCGACACCACCCACCCGTCACCGTCGCCGCGCACGCTGCCCAGGATATGCGGGCGCTTTCCGGGGCTGTTGATAACACTCGCCCACAACTCGCGCGCACTCGGCGATCGTCGCTCTTAGGCTTCGCTTATACAATCTCGGAAGAGTCGAGGGACCAACGCCGAAGAGATGAGGTCCGAGCAGACGTGACCGTTGAGTTGGCGCACCCGTCGACCGAACCGCTGGCGTCGCGGTCGTCAACCGAGCCCGCTCATCCGCGCTGGTGGTTCGTTTCGACGACGCCGGGCCGCATCTTGACCATCGGCATCATTTTGGCGCTGCTGGGGGTGCTCAGCGCCTTCGCCACCTCGACGACCATCAACCAGCGCCAGCAAGTGCTGACCACGGTGCTCAATCACACCGAGCCGCTGGCGTTCGCCGCCGGCCGGCTCTACACCACGCTCTCGGTGGCAGACGCCGCGGCGGCCACGGCGTTCATCGCCCAGGCCGAGCCGCGCACCGTCCGGGAACGCTACGAGCAGGCCATCACCGACGCGTCGGTGGCCGTGACCCGGGCGTCGAGCGGGCTGATCGACGAGCCGCTGGTGCAGCGGCTGGGCCAGATCAACGCCGAACTGGCGGTCTACACCGGGCTGATCGAAATCGCCCGCACCAATAACCGGGCAGGTAACCCGGTCGGCTCGTCCTATCTGTCGGAGGCGTCGACGTTGATGCAGGCCCGCATCCTGCCGGACGCCCAGTACCTGTATCAGGCCACGTCGAAACGGGTGGACACCGAGACGACGGCGTCGACGCAGATCCCGGCGCCGGTGTTCCTCGTCGTCGCCACCACCGTCGCCTTCGGCGCTTTCGCGCACCGCTGGCTCGGCCACCGCACCAAACGGCGCATCAATCCCGGACTGGTTGTGGGCGCGCTCGCGATTCTCGTTATGGTGGTGTGGGTAGGTACGGCGCTCACTATCTCGACGACGAGTAGCCGCACCGCCAAAGACACGGCCGCAGAGTCATTGAAGACCATCACCAACCTCGCGATCACCGCCCAGCAGGCACGAGCCGACGAGACGCTGTCTCTCATTCGGCGCGGTGACGAGGAGGTCCGTAAACAGTCCTTCTACCAACTCATCGACGACATGCAAAAGCACCTCGATAACTACCTTTCCCGAACCGACGCCGTCGACAAAAGTGACCTGCAGGGCGCCGATCAACTGCTGGTGCGCTGGCGTCAGGCCGACGAGCGGATCAACGCCTACATCTCGGTGGGCAATTACCAGGCCGCTACCCAAGTGGCGCTCGGTAACGGCGATGAGGACTCGACTCCCGCTTTCGACAAGCTCGACCGCGCGTTGGTCAAAACCATGGACGAAAGCCGCAGCCAGCTGCGTGACGACGTGCTCAACGCGCGTCGCGGGCTCGCCGGCGCCACGTTCGGCGGTGTGGTGCTCAGCCTGGGCGCCGCCCTGGCGGTTGCCTTGGGTCTGTGGCCCCGGTTGAACGAGTACCGGTGACAGTGATGAACCGCATGGGCTGCAATCCGCGCCGGGCCGGCCGGCTGTGCGGCGCCGTCGTCGTGGCCGTCGTGCTGGCCGGCTGCGGTCACGCCGCATCGACGCTGCCGGTGCAGGTGCCGACGCTGTCGTCGCCGACGCCGGCCGGCATGCAGGAGTCGCCGCAGCCGCGCGCGCCGGACCGTGCGAGTGAGGACTGCGACCGGACCGCGAGCCTGCGGCCTTTTGCCACCAAGGCCGAGGCCGACGACGCGGTGGCCGACATCCGCGCTCGCGGCAGGTTGATCGTCGGGCTCGACATCGGCAGCAACTTGTTCAGCTTCCGGGACCCGATCACCGGGGCGATCACCGGGTTCGACGTCGATATCGCCGGTGAAGTTGCGCGCGACATTTTCGGATCCCCGGCTCAGGTGGAGTACCGGATCCTGTCGTCGGCCGAGCGTGTCACCGAACTGCAGAAGTCGCACGTCGACATCGTCGTCAAGACCATGACGATCACCTGCGAGCGGCAGAAGTTGGTCGATTTTTCCACCGTGTATCTATATGCGGCTCAACGCATCCTGGTGCCGCGCGACTCGCCGATCGTCAAGCCGTCCGACCTGTCCGGCAAACGGGTCTGTGTGGCCCAGGACACGACGTCGCTGCGGCGGATCCGCGAGATCGCCCCGCCACCGATGATTGTTTCGGTGGTGAACTGGGCGGACTGTCTGGTGACGCTGCAGCAGCGCGAGGTCGACGCGGTCAGCACCGACGACTCTATTCTTGCGGGGCTGGTGTCGCAGGATCCCTATCTGCACATCGTCGGACCGAACATGGACACCCAGCCCTACGGCATCGGGGTGAACCAGAAGAACACCGGCCTCGTCCGCTTCGTCAACGGGACGCTGGACCGCATCCGCCGCGACGGCACTTGGAACGCGTTGTATCGCAAGTGGTTGACGGTCCTCGGCCCGGCACCGGCGCCGCCCGAACCGAGGTACGTGGACTGATGGGCGACTACGTGAGCGAGCGCGACGTGGAAGACGACCTGGAACGGGAATCGGACGCCGGGCCCGGCACTCAACCGGGAGACGCCCGGGTGGACTCCTCGTCGGTGCGGCGCGCGATGCCGACTCAGGCGCTGTTCCGTCCGGATTTCGACGACGACGATGACGACATCACGTTCGGCACGGTGCGCACCGAATCGCTGGAACGCACGACGACGGCCACCCGGACGCTGCAGCCGGTGCGACGGCTGGGCAGCGGCCTGGTGGAAATTCCGCGGGTGCCCGACACCGACCCGCTCGAGGCTCTGATGACCAACCCGGTCGTCCCGGAGTCCAAGCGCTTCTGCTGGAACTGCGGGCAGCCGGTGGGCCGGTCCAGCGCGGACGGTGACACGCTCTCCGAGGGCTGGTGCCCGCACTGCCGCAGCCCGTATTCTTTTCTGCCGCAACTCAAGCCGGGTGACGTGGTCGCCGGACAGTACGAGATCAAAGGCTGCGTAGCGCACGGCGGCCTGGGCTGGGTGTATCTGGCGTTCGACCACAACGTCAACGACCGTCCCGTCGTGCTCAAGGGTCTGGTGCATTCCGGTGATGCCGAGGCGCAGGCGATCGCGATGGCCGAACGGCAGTTCCTCGCCGAGGTGGTGCACCCGTCGATCGTGCAGATCTTCAACTTCGTCGAGCACACCGACCAGCATGGCGAACCTGTCGGCTACATCGTCATGGAGTACGTCGGCGGGCGCTCGCTCAAGCGGGGCAGAGATCAGAAGCTGCCGGTCGCCGAGGCCATTGCCTACGTGCTCGAAATCCTGCCCGCCATGGCCTATCTACATTCGGTCGGCTTGGTCTACAACGACTTGAAGCCGGAGAACATCATGCTGACCGAGGAGCAGCTCAAGCTGATCGACCTGGGCGCGGTGTCGCGGGTCAACTCCTTCGGCTATCTCTACGGCACGCCGGGCTATCAGGCACCGGAGATCGTGCGCACCGGCCCGACGGTGGCCACCGACATCTACACCGTGGGACGTACGCTGGCGGCGCTGACGTTGAAACTGCGCACCCGCAATGGTCGTTACATCGACGGTCTGCCCGAAGATGACTCGGTGCTGCTCGAATACGACTCGTTCGCCCGCATGCTGCGCCGTGCCAGCGATCCGGATCCGCTGCGGCGGTTCGGCAGCGCGGAGGCGATGTCGGGGCAGTTGATGGGGGTGCTACGGGAGGTCGTCGCGCAGGACAGCGGCGTGCCGCGGCCGGGGTTGTCAACGATCTTCAGCCGCTCACGGTCGACGTTCGGGGTCGACCTGCTGGTGGCGCACACCGATGTGTACCTGGACGGGCAGGTGCACGCCCAGAAGCTGACCGCCCGGGAGATCGTCACCGCACTGCAGGTGCCGCTGGTCGACCCGGCTGACGTTGCGGCTCCTCTGCTGCAGGCCACGGTGCTGAGTCAGCCCGTGCAGACGCTGGATTCGTTGCGCTCCTTTCGGCACGGCTCACTGGACGCCGAAGGAATCGACTTGTCGGAGTCGGTCGAGTTGCCGCTGATGGAGGTTCGCGCGCTGCTCGATATGGGCGATGTCGGCAACGCCACCCGCAAACTCGACGACCTCGCCGAACGCGTCGGATGGCGCTGGCGACTGGTTTGGTATCGCGCGGTGTCCGAGTTGCTGACCGGCGACTTCGATTCTGCGATCAAGCATTTCACCGAGGTCCTGGACACCTTTCCCGGCGAACTGGCGCCGAAGCTGGCGCTGGCGGCCACCGCTGAGCTGGCCGGCAACTCCGACGAACACACGTTCTACCGCACCGTATGGAACACCGACGAGGGCGTCATCTCAGCGGCTTTCGGTTTGGCCAGGGCCCTGTCGGCCGGCGGTGACCGCGAGGGTGCGGTGCAAGTTCTCGATGATGTGCCGGCCGCCTCGCGACATTTCACCACAGCGCGGCTGACCAGTGCGGTCACACTGCTGTCTGGCCGGTCCACCACAGAGATCACCGAGGAGAACATCCGCGACGCGGCGCGACGGGTCGAGGCGCTGCCACCCACTGAACCTCGGGTGTTGCAGATCAGGGCTCTGGTGCTCGGCGGTGCGATGGACTGGCTACACGACCATGACGCCAGCACCAACCACATCCTCGGATTCCCCTTCACCAAACATGGTGTCGCGCTTGGTGTTGAGGCGTCGCTGCGGGGCCTGGCGCGGGTGGCTCCCACCCAGGCGCACCGCTATACATTGGTCGACATGGCCAACCGGGTGCGGCCCTTCAGCACGTTCTAGCGTTGGCTGCTGCGCTGCTGGCTTCGTCTTCGGCGACGACCCGGATGATCAGCCAGCCCATCCGCTCCAATGCTTCTAGCCGTCGAACGTCTTTGACGTATTTCCTTCTCGCGGCGGCTGCGTGCCCGGATCAACCGGCGTCAGCGCCCTCTCCAAACGGCGCAACCGCGAGCGCCGCGATGACGCTCTGCCAACGCCAGCACGTCGTCGACTTTCATTCCGGTGGTAGTCCCCGCGGTGAGCGCGGATTGCGGTGAATCACATCAATGCAGACGCTGTCGTCGATCCACTCGGCGCGGTGCAGCGCCGCAGCTGCCGTTCCGGCGATGGTCGCCTCCCGGTGCGACAACAGCCACGCTGCGACGATGCGGTGTTCCAGCGACGGCGTGGCCTCCTTCGACAGGTAGACGTTCGGGAAGATCACCTGGTATTGCGTTCGCAATTGGTGCCGGCTGACCGCGCCGCTCGCCAGCGCTTCGCTTCCTACGATCGGCGCGGCCACAGCACGAACAGTGGCACTGCAACGCGCCGGAGCGAACCAAGCATCCACAACCTAGTCAGACCGCGACTACGGAAAATTGCCTGATAGCTTCAGGCGAAAAACTGGTGCTCTCAGCGGTGTCTCAGTTAAAGTATGACGATTATTGAACCTGCGTTGAAAGAGCCTGTCGTGCAGCCCACCGGCTGCTTGGTTCTGTAAAGCAGGGGAGGGCACGCGGCGCCGGCGGTAACCCGCTGGCGCCGTGGCGCGTGACTCGGGCGCACGGCGCCGGCGGTAACCCGCCGGCGCCGTGGTCGTCACCGCTGCCGCGGTGCCGCCCATTCTCAGAATCGTCTCAGGTTAAGCGGGCCGACGGCCATGCGGCTTATCGCGACGGTTTGTTGGTTTAAGCTGGGGTTTCGCTCGCGTGACTGGCCGTATCCCAGACGATCGCCGCGCCTGTTCAGCTCAGATACTGAAAAGTGATTAAGCCAAAACGGTCTTTTCTCAGTCAAAATCTAGGTATGGTAAGTTGCCTTAAGGCACAGGGTGCAAGAAAGCAAGTCAGCGAAGTTGTGGAGCATCACCTAGTGAAATGGTGACTGATCTGCATCCCCTTTCAGACCTCCGCGCGGCGCCAGCGGTTCCTCCCCGCCGGCGCCGCGCGGCGTTCCACGCCGAAATCACACGCCGCAATAACTAGTGCAGTCTTCCGCCCGGTCCTCAGATCACTTCCAGGCAGTCGCGGGCGATCGCCAGCTCTTCGTTGGTCGGAATCACCAGCATGGTGATCGGCGAGTCGTCCGCGGAGATGCGCCGAGCCCCGTCGCCCGGCCCGGCGTTGAGGTGATCGTCGAGCTTCAGGCCGAGCCCCGCCAGCCCGCTCACCGCGTCGCGGCGCACTGAGGCATCGTTTTCGCCGATGCCGGCGGTGAAAGTCAGCACGTCGGTGTGGCCTAGCACAGCCAGATACGCCCCGATGTATTTGCGCAGCCGGTGAATGAACACGTCGTGCGCCAACTGCGCTGCGCCGTCGCCTGAGTCAATCATTTCCCGGAGCCGGCGGAAATCCAGTTCGCCGGCCAGCCCCAGCATCCCGGCGTGGTGGTTGAGCATCGACTCGATATCCTCGACAGCCATCTTCGCCGCACGCCACAGGTAGCTGATGACGCCCGGGTCGATGTCACCGCTGCGGGTGCCCATCACCAGACCCTCCAGCGGCGTCAAACCCATTGACGTGTCGACGGGCCGGCCTTTTGCGATCGCCGACGCCGAGGCGCCGTTACCCAGATGCAGGACAATCTGATTCAGCTCGGTCAACGGCTTGCCCAGAAATTCCGCACCCTGTTCGCTGACGTAGCGGTGCGACGTGCCGTGGAAACCGTACCGGCGGATCTGCCACTTCTCGGCCAGCTCCCGATCGATGGCGTACGTCGCCGCCTCGGCCGGCAGGTCGTGAAAGAAGGCCGTGTCGAACACCGCGACATGCGGGATGTCGGGCAGCATCTTGCGCGCCACCTCGACACCTTGCACCGCAGGCGGATTGTGCAGCGGCGCCAGCGAGGAAAGACTATTCAGCTTGGCGATCACCGAATCGTCGATGACGGTGGGACGGTAGAAGGTGGCGCCGCCGTGCACGATTCGGTGACCGACAGCCAGCAGCCCGCAGTTCGCCAGGTCGATGCCGGCCTTGGCCAACTGCTCGAACGCACAGCGCAGCGCCGCGTCATGGTCAGCGATCGATGATCCCGGCTCCCCGATCTGCTGCACGGCGCCGTCAGCCAGGGATGTCGCTGACTCAGGTGTAATCAGTCGATATTTCAGCGACGACGACCCGGAGTTGATCACCAGGACGACGCGGTCCGGTTCGTCAGCGCCGCTCCTGTTTCGTCCGCGCCGCTCCTCCTCATCGCTGCGCTCTGCATCGTCGCGGCGCGTCATCGTTGCGCCTGAATGGCGGTAATCGCGACGGTGTTGACGATGTCTTCGACCAGCGCGCCGCGGGACAGGTCGTTCACCGGCTTGTTCAGCCCTTGCAGCACCGGACCGATCGCTACCGCGCCGGCGCTGCGCTGCACCGCCTTATAGGTGTTGTTGCCGGTGTTCAGATCCGGGAAGATCAACACGGTCGCTTGGCCGGCGACCGGAGAGTCGCCCACTTTGCTGGCCGCCACTGAGGGCTCCACCGCAGCGTCATATTGGATCGGCCCCTCGACCAGCAGCTGCGGCGCCCGGCTGCGCACCAATGCGGTTGCCGCTCTCACCTTGTCGACGTCAGCACCTGCACCGGAGTCACCCGTCGAATAAGACAACATCGCCACCCGTGGCTCGATGCCGAACTGCGCGGCGGTGTGCGCCGAGCTGATCGCGATGTCGGCGAGCTGCTCGACGGTCGGGTCCGGGACGATGGCGCAGTCACCGTAAGCCAGCACCCGGTCGGGCAGGCACATCAGGAACACGCTCGAAACGGTGGAGATGACGGGCGAAGTCCTGATGATTTCGAACGCCGGGCGCACCGTGTGCGCGGTGGTGTGCGCGGCACCAGAAACCATCCCGTCGACCATGTCGTTGTACACCAGCATGGTGCCGAAGTAGGACACGTCCGCGATGATCTCCCGGGCGTGCTCGACGCTGACGCCCTTGTTCTTACGTATTTCCGCGTACTGCTCGGCGAACTGATCGCACACCTTGGCGGTTCGTGGGTCGAGCACCGTTATCGCATCCAGATCCACACCGAGTTCAGCTGCGCGCGAACGGATTCGAACCTCATCACCCAACACTGTCAGGTCAGCCACACCCCGCTGCAGCAGTCGGCCGGCGGCCCGCAGGATGCGGTCGTCGTCGCCTTCGGGCAGCACGATGTGCTTACGGTTTGACCGGGCCCGCTCAAGCAGCCGGTAGGTGAACATCTGCGGTGTCACCACTTCGGGAATCGGAACGGCCAGCTGCGTCAACAACTCCGGGATGTCCACATAACGCGCCATCAACTCCAGCGCAGTATCGATCTTGCGCTGCGACGCTGCGCTTAACCGGCCGCGTGCCGCGCCGACGGCGCTTGCGGTGTCGTAGGTACCCAACGTGGTCGCGATGATGGGCAACCGCAGACCCAGGCCCGTCACCAGCGCCGCTGTCGACGGGTGCAGCTCGAAGCCGCCGTTGACGATCATGCACGACAACGACGGAAACCCTTGCGCTGCATGGGCACTGGCGACGGCCAGCACGACGTCGGACCGGTCACCGGGCGTCACCACCGCGGCGCCTTCGATCAACCGTTCCAGTACATGGTCGGCTGTCATCCCGGCGACCACCACACCCGTAGCCTCACGTCCCAGCAGCGCGTCGTCGCCGCTGATCAGCGTCCCCTTCACTGCGGTCATCAGGTCGGCAACCGTGGGCGCAACCAGGATCGGCGCCTCAGGCACCGCATAGGCCGGCATTCCGAACCGGCGCAGCGCGTCGGCGACCGTGCTGAGTTGTTCGGGCTCGCAGCGGTTGGCCACCACCGCCGAGGTGTGCGCGCGCTGGGCGCCCAACTCTCCCAGACACACCTCGACGATGTGCGCGACCTCAGCGGGGGTGCGCCCTTTGGCCCGCACCGCCAGCAGCACCGGCGCACCCAGGTTGACGGCGATGCGGGCGTTGACGCTCAACTCCGCGGGCGCCGCCACATCGGTGTAGTCACTGCCGACGATCACCACCGCGTTACACACCGAGGACACAGCGTGATAGCGCTCGACGATGTCGGCGATTGCCACGTCGCGGTCGGCATGGAGCTGTCGGTAAGTCACGCCAACACAGCGCTCGTAGGGCAGCTCCGCGCTGCTGTGCGCCAGCAGCAGGTCCAAGATGTAATCCCGGCCGTCGAAAACTCGGCTGATCGGGCGGAACACCCCGACCTTGGGCACCGTGGCGGTCAAGTGGTGCAGGATGCCGAGCGCGATCGTCGACTTGCCGGTGTCACCTTCGGCCGCGGCGATGTAAAGCGCGGACGTTACGGCGTCGGCCACGCTGAAGCCCGACCTACGCCAGCCGCCGCAGCCTGGGTTCGAGGTCTTGCTCGAACAGCTGCAGAAACCGCCGCTGGTCGTGACCGGGCGCGTGAAACACCAGGTGGTTCAGACCCCACTTGACGTACTGGCCCACCTTCTCCACCGCCTCATCGGGATCGGACGCCACGATCCAGCGCTTGGCGACCTGTTCGATCGGCAGCTCGTCGGCGGCCTTTTCCATCTCCAGTGGATCGTGGATGGAGTTCTTCTGCTCGGCGGTCAGCGACAGTGGCGCCCAAAACCGGGTGTTCTCCAGCGCCAGCTCCGCATCGGTGTCGTAGGAGATCTTGATTTCGATCATCCGGTCGATTTCGTCGGCCGATCTGCCGGCACCCGCTGCGCCTTCTGAGACGGCGGGGATCAGCTTCTCGGCATACAGCTCCTCGCCTTTGCCCGACGTGCAGATGAATCCGTCACCGGCGCGGCCGGCGTATTTGGCGACCACCGGTCCGCCCGCCGCGACGTACACCGGCACACCGCCCTCAGGCACGTCGTAGATGGACGCGCCTTTCAGCTTGTAGTACTCACCGTCGAAATTCACGCGATCGCCCAGCCAGAGCTCCCGCATCAGTCGCACCGATTCCCGCAGCCGGGCGAACCGTTCCTTGAACTCCGGCCACTCACCCTCATATCCGGTGGCGATCTCGTTGAGCGCCTCACCGGTGCCGACGCCCAAGAAGATCCGGTTCGGGTACAGGCAGCTCATCGTGGCGAACGCTTGGGCGATAACGGCCGGGTTGTACCGGAACGTCGGGGTGAGCACCGACGTCCCCAGCTGCAGCCGGTTGGTGCGCTCACCGACGGCGGTCATCCAGGACAGTGAGAACGGCGCATGCCCGCCCTCATGCCGCCACGGCTGAAAGTGGTCACTGACGGTAGCGCTGTCCATGCCGTGGGATTCGGCGGCGACTGCCAGCTCCACGAGTTCCCTCGGCGCAAATTGTTCCGCTGATGCCTTATATCCGAGTCTCAGTTCGGCCACCCTGTCGTTTCTACTCCGGTTATCGACGAATTGAGCGGTGATCGCCTCTCGGGTAAACCTATGGCGGGCGTACAGCGGGTAGTTGAGCGCAGAATCAGGCGACCACCAGAATCCCAGCAGCCTGGTGGGCAATCTCTGTGCAGAGATAGTGCCTGCTTAGCTGTGATATCACCGGCAGTATCGCTTTCCAGCACCACTCAATGGTCGACCGACGATGCCAGTGTTGACGACGTGAGGCTGAGGGTGATCGAACGCGAGATGCCTACACTCGCCAACATGGCAACGGCGCTTCCTACGGTGGTTCAGGTCACCGGCACCGTCCACTTCGTGCACGGCGACGCGGTGAATTGGTTGCTGATCACCGACGACAGCGGCGTCATGCTCGTCGACGCCGGATATCCGGGGGACCGTGACGATGTGCTGGCGTCGCTGCGCCAGCTCGGGTACGAGGCAGCCGACGTGCAGGCGATCCTGTTGACCCATGCCCACATCGACCACTTCGGCTCGGCGATCTGGTTCGCCGAAACGCACGGCACGCCGGTGTACTGCCACGCCGATGAGGTGGGGCACGCCAAACGAGAGTATCTGGAGCAGGCGTCGGCACTGGACGTCGCGCTGCATGCCTGGCGGCCGCGGTGGGCGTTGTGGTCTGTGCGCCTGATTCGCAACGGCGGTCTGGTCCGCGCGGGCATTCCCAGCGCGCAACCGCTGACCACCGACGTCGCCGCGCAGCTGCCGGGCCGCCCGATGCCCATTCCGACGCCGGGGCATACCGGCGGACACTGCTCGTACGTGATCGACGACGTACTGGTCACCGGTGACGCGCTGGTCACCGGTCATCCGCTGCTGCCGCGCAGCGGGCCGCAGCTGCTGCCGGCGATGTTCAGCCACGATCAGGACCGCTGCATCCGCAGCTTGTCCGCGCTTGCGCTGCTGGATCAGGAAATCCTTGCGCCCGGTCACGGCGATTTGTGGTGCGGACCGATCCGTGAAGCCACCGCCGAGGCGGTGGCCCGCGCTCGGGGATAACGATCTGGTCACGGTTCTTGGTAACGATTCGTTAAGGATCAGCGCCGTACGTTAAGAGTTCTTAGGTTTCCGACGCCGTTGTTCGGCAGTTGGCGGACCAATCGACCGCCGAATAGAGACGAACTTCACTTGTCGCTACGGTACCGGTTCTCTTGCAGTGCCTTTCACCGTTTTGCGGTGAAAGCTGAGCCGTGCGGGTTCGCGTACTTTGGTTCCGGGAAGGGGAATCCCTCGCCTCGGGACTGGGGAATTGCGATGGACGCACAACGCAGCAACCAAGAAGGAAACGAAGAATGACGAAAATCAGTGGTTCCGTGCGCCGGCAAGCCGCCGGCTTCTTTGCCGGCTGTGGCCTTTTGGCCGGTGTGGCTGCTACCACAATCGCGGCGCCGACAGCATCGGCGGAGCCGGACTGCAGCCCAGCGGCAGTGCACACTACGGTCAACTCGACGGAAAGTTCGGCCCAGCAGTATCTGAACAGTCATCCCGGCGCCGGCACGGCGGTATCCAACGCGTTCAATGAGCCGCGCCCGCAGGCGTCGGCCGAGCTGCGCAGCTACTTCACCGCTCACCCGCAGGAGTACTTCGACTTGCGGGGCATCCTGGCGCCGATCGGTGACGTTCAGCGGCAGTGCAACACGACGGTGCTTTCGCCGGGCCTGGAGTCGGCCTACAACGAGTTTATGGCCGGCTGACCGCTACTGGGCAGCCTCGACCTGGAGGAGTTCGCGCAACGTGTTCCCCTCGTAATGTCAAGTGCGGCACCATGATGAAGCCGTCGCAGGCGTCCGCTTGAACATAGCGGTCGATCTCGTCGGCGATTCTCGGACACTCACTCGGTGGCACCCCAGCGTTTGGCGATCAACTCGTGCGAGCGCAGCCGGTCTTCATGCCGGTGGGTAACTGAAGTGACGACGAGTTCGTCGGCGCCAGTGGCGCGCTGCAGCGCCTCGAGCCGTTCGGTGACGTCGTCCGGGTTGCCGACGAACTGAGTGGCGGTGCGGTCCTTGACCGCTTCTTCCTGCTCGGCGGTCAGCCGCGGCGCGTCGTCCGGGTCCGGGAACGGGATGGCACCGCCACCGGATCGAACCGAGTGCACCCATGCGCCGTAGCTCGATGCCAGGTGCTGAGCGGTCGCGGTGTCATCGGCGACGACGATGTCAGCCGACACCACCACATACGGATCGGCCAGCAGCGGCGACGGCCGGAATGCGGTGCGGTAGGCCTCGACTGCCTCGCACGCGGTGGCCGGCGTGATGTGGTAACTCGCTGCGAACGGCAGGCCCCGCGTTCCGGCGACCTGCGCGCTTTTCCCCTTGCTGCTGCCGAAGATCCACGGAGTCAGGCCGGCTCGCTCCCCCGGCACCGCGTGCACGTCGAATCCCCCGGTGCGAAACGTGCCGTCCAGCAGGGCGAGGATGTCGCCGACCTGCTCACCAAAGTCGGGAGTCAACGCTTCGGGTTGCTGCAAAATCGACATCGTCGCCCGCAGCCGATCCAGATTCGCCGTCATCCGCAAGTCGAACGGCGGCGGGATTACCACACCGTCGACTTCGCGCCACTCGCATGGCGGTTCAGGTTCCCGTGGCTTCTTCGGCTTGTCGGCCTTCTGGCTGCCGGCACGACGCTGGCCGGAACGGCCCAACCCCAGATCAATGCGGCCGGGGTAAAGGGCGTCGAGGATGCCGAAACTCTCCACCACCGCGACGGGGGTGTTGTGACCCAATTGCACGGCGCCCGCCCCTACCCGGATCCGGTTGGTAGCGGCGGCAATCTGGCCGATCAGCACCACCGGTGACGAACTGGCGACTCCGACGAAGTGGTGTTCGGCGACCCAGTATCGCCGAAAGCCCCACTGTTCGGCGTGCTGAGCCAGGTCCACGGTGTTGCGCAGCGCGGTCGCCGCGTCGCTACCGGCGCTGATCGGCGCCAAGTCCAGCACCGAGAGCGGAACGGTGCTCATGAGCTCACTCCCACATATCAATTCGGCGCGGCAGCCAGATGCAGCCGTTCGCGCAGAGTTTTAACAGCGTCCGAGACGAACCCGTCGGTGTCGCCGCCGAATGCCACCACCGGCTGGCCCTGCGGTGGGCGCGGTGTCATCGAGGGCCCCTTGACCGAAAATATTCGCCGGTGAAGTCGATGTGGTGCAATTTGTCGCGGTCGATGAAGCGGCCAGTCGATACGTCGCGGATCTCCGCGTCGTCTTCCAGATCCGCCGGACCATCTCTACGAAATCGGCGGCCTCGTCGAACAGGGGCAATGCGAGCCGCGGTGAGCACAGCGTCAGCGCGGCCGGCCAGCCGGCGCGGCGAGATTGGTTCACGACGCCCGTTCTGCCGCAGGAGGGTGTCGTCAGCTGCTGCCCGGTCACGGCAGATCCTTGGCGAACGCGATCGGAAACACCGGTTCGGTCGACGGCAGCGGCTCCACCAGCCGGGTAAACCCGCTTGCCTTGTAGAGCGCTTCCGCCTCGGGCTGTCGGTTGCCGGTCGTCAGATACACCCGCCGGTAGCCCCGGCTGATGATGCGGGCCTCCAGCTGCACCAGCAGCGCTTTCGCGTAGCCGCGACGGCGGTGGGAGCGGTCGGTCCAGATCCGTTTGAGTTCAGCGGTCTCCTCGTCGAAACGCCGGAACGCGCCGCCGGTGACCGCTGCCCCGTCGACCACGCCGACCAGCAGCTCGCCGTCAGGCGGAGTGAACTCTGCGGCCGGATAACTCTGCAACCAGGCCAATACGGCCTGCTCGGTGTTGTCGTAGCGCTGCGCGTATTCGACAGCCAACGCGCTGAGCAGCGGCTGGGCCAGCGGATCGTCCTGATCGGCTGCCACGAACTGCAGGCCGACGCAAGGGCCCAGCGAAGCGGACGGTACAGGTCGCGGCATCACTCAACTGTCTAACGTCTTCGATGCGACCACATTCCGCATTGCGGTCACATAGCGCGTCGGGACCGGCGCTGCGCCGTGGTCAGTGCGACCGAACGCGGCCAATTCGGCGCCGGCAAGCAACTGGTCGAGCGTCGCCGCGACCAGACCGGTGTCGCCGTCGGATCTCGACATGACTCAGCTGTCCGCGCGCCGTCGCGTTGCCACGCCGGCGACCGTTCGCCAGCCCAGCAGCAGCACCGCGGTGACCGACGCCGCTACCAATACGAAGCTGGCCGCCACACCGGCTGAGGCGGCTTTACGCAGCAGCATCCCGGCGAGAACTGTGCTGAGCCAAACGACCATACCCGTCGGCGCCAGCGCCGTCGGGCGTCGCCAAGCCCTCGACAACAACCATCCGAGGGCGGTTCCGGTCAGAAAGGGCCAGGCCGTTGTCGCCACGCCGGTGAGGTCGACGCCTTCGTCGTGGCTGCGCCGTCCGGCCGCGCAGAACACCAGCACGCCGAAGACGTCGAGGCTCAGCCATCCCGGATTGTGATGCGCTCGCATGAGGCGACCTTAACGCGCATCGACCGTCGTCTACTGCCCGCGCTTTGCTCACCCGGCGGCCGGTGGAGTTGCCATCACGGTGGGTTTAAAGCCGTAGCGGGGAGCGGCGATGGTCAACGGCCGCGCGGAGCCGCTTGCCATCGAAGGCATCCCCGGCATCCCGGGCATAGCGGGCACCGCCGCGGCCGGGGCCTCAGTCCAAGCGGCCGTTTCGAATGGTGTCGTGACCGGGCTGGTCACGGAAGTGGGCGGCCCGACCCAGCCTTGCGGCACCGACAGCTGGCCGATCAGACCGGCCCGACCCAGACCCGCCGTGACCGCCGCGTTCTGCATTCCCAGTAGGCCGGCCGCGGGGGGTTCGGCCGGTGACAACAGCGCCGGAATCAAACCTTCGCCCAGATTGGGTGGCAACGGGACTTCCACGGCGTCGTTTTGCAACGAGTTCAGATCGGCCAGCGCACTGGTGACCGCCGGGCTGATCAACGCCGGGCTCACGTAGCTTCCGGACACTAAGCCGTTGCGTTCTGGCCGAGGAAGTTGGTGGCAATCAACGCCGTCAACTGGGCGCGGTTGGCAGCGATCACCGGTGGCGGCACCATCGCGAATGCGGTGTGGAATGCCGCCGCCGCGGCGGCGGCCTTGCCCGCCGTCTCCTCGGCTTGCCCGGCCGTGGTGTTCAGCCATCTTGCATAGGGGGTGGCCGCGGCTGCCATCGAAGTCGAGGAGGGTCCCAGCCACCCTTGGCTGGCCAGGCCGGCGATCACAGAACCGTACGATGCTGCCGCAGCACGCGATTCAGCGGCCAGGTCGCCCCACGCCGCCGCGGCGACCAGCATTCTCGACGAGCCTGCACCGGCATACATTCGTGCGGAGTTGTCTCTGGCGGTAGAGCTCCAAAGTCCATCGGACTTCTCCCTTACGGATAGTCCCGAACCGGAAAGGGCTTCAGCCGCTGTGCGTGCTCCGGACGCCGAAGTGGCGGCGAAACAGAAACCATGACCGGATCGGAATGAAACGGTAATCAGTTCCTGGATTGACAGTCGCTTGGACTAATTGCGCGCCCTCTCCTCCCTTTCGAAGGCACACAAAGGTGCCGCGACGACGCATCCGCTGGTCGAGCGGTGGAGTAAACGGGCGCAAGACGGGAACACGTCGACCAGGTAATGCGTCGACTGTCCCCCCACAGTTCGTTAGGCTAGAGACATAAAAGGCACCGATTATCAACGCTGTGTTATAGCTGGTCGATGAAAGTTTCGGTTGCTATACCGCCGCAGTCAGTGATGCCAGCGTTTCAGCGGAGGTGTACGTCGGTTGCCACCCCAGATCCTTTTTAGCCTTTGTCGTGTCCATGACAATGGATGCCCTCGCGACATGCCACCACTCATGCGCCGAGGGACCGATCGGCAGCCGCGAGAGCGCGCCGGAGACCATCGATAACGCCTTGGCAGTTAAGCGCACAGGTTGACCACCAAACGCTCTTGCCAGATCAGACATGGTGAGCAACCCGTCGGCGGCGATGTTGTAGGCACCGGGTGGCGACGACACGGTCGCTGTCAGGGCGATAGCAGACGCCACGTCGTCGTGATGCACAAGCTGCAGCGGGAAACCGAGATCCGGCACCATGAGCGCTGCCTTGTTCACCGCGCGCATCACATCGGCTAGAGCCGGTGCTTTCGGTCCGGCGACGACGCAGGGACGGAGGATGGTGACCTGCAGCGGCGAGCCGCCGGTGATCTCAGCGAGCGCCTCCTCGCACTGAACTTTTTGCTCGGAATAATAGTGCTCCGGCGAGCCGCGTGGCGGTACGTCTTCGGTCAACGGAACCGGGTTGTCCAAGTGATAGCCGTATGCCGCCACCGAGGAGGTGTACACCAGGCGCTTGGCCCGCTCAGCCGCCACCGTCGCCTCGAACACGTTGCGGGCGCCCTGCAGGTTGATGCGCGCGCTTTCCTCGCGCGATCCGAAAATTACGAAAGCGAGGTGAATCACGACGTCGGCGTCCGCAACAAGCGCGTCGACGGCATCGCGATCGAGGATATCGCCCTGCAGGTAAGTGGTTTTCGTCCAGCCGCAAGTCGAGGTGTCAAACGGTCTGCGGGCCATTCCGATGATCTTGTCGACCGTCGGCTCACGCTCCAGCGCTGTCACCGCCGAGATACCGATCTCGCCGGTGGGGCCAGTCATAGCCACGGTCACACCCATTTCTGCAAGCTACCCACGGTGGCACGGTTACCAAACAATGACGACGCTGTGTTTCGCGCTCGGGTTGCTCTGTCCCACGGTTGCTTAACGCACGACCGCCGTTCTGGGACTCACGCGTGTCGATCACGCGTTGCGCGATGTCGAACAAACTTCGCGCCGCTCCAATCGATGACCAATGAGCCTATGTGGGCAACAAAGGCGCAAAATAGCGGTCTGGCGGCCAGGTGTCTCTTTGCCAGGTGTGAGCCCGGTCTGAACGACTCGATACGGTTACCGGTGACGGAAGGAACCCGATGGCCGACACCGAACGCGAAGGGAACGACAGCCTGCTGCAAGAGCTGTTGTGGACCTATGGACCGTGCGGGCAGGAAGAGGCGGTACGCGCCGTATGCGCTCGCGAGTTGCAGCCCGTCGTCGACGACATGTGGATCGACGACGCCGGCAACCTGATCGGCTACGTCTCAGGCGCGGACAACCCGACAGAAGACGCCGCGTTGCACGACGGTGTCCACCGGTCGGCCACCACCGCCGGGCGCAGCACCGCCACGCGGGTGTTGGCGCACATGGACGAACTGTCCATGTTGGTCAAGCGGATCGAACCGGACGGATCGCTGCATATGGCTGAGCTCGGGGTCATGTATCCCGGTAACTTCGGCCTCGGTCCGGTGGTGGTGCTCGGCGACCGCGAGATGCTCACCGCGGTGCTGACCCTCGGCTCAGAGCACACCACCAAGGAGAGCCCGCGGATCTGGGAAACCAAGCCGGACCAGGGCGACCGGGCGCTGGACTGGCAACACGTCTACGTCTTCACCGGGCGCAGTCCCGACGAGTTGGCCGCCGCGGGTGTCCATGCCGGCACCCGGGTGTGCGTCGACCGCAGCAAGCGAACCCTGGTCGAGGTCGGCGGCTACGTCGGCTCTTACTTCCTGGATGACCGCGCGCCGGTCACCGCCCTGCTCCGCGCCGCCCGCCTGCTGCGTGAAGGTGGGCAGCGGCCCGCCGATGACGTCTACTTCGTCTTCACCACCAACGAGGAGATCGGCGGGGTCGGCGGTACCTACGCCAGCGGCAGCCTGCCGGGCTCGCTCACCGTCGCCCTGGAGGTCGGCCCGACCGAGCAGGAATACGCAACCAGCGTCAGCGGCGGTCCGATCGTCGGTTACAGCGACGCTTTGTGCGTGTACGACAAAGACGTCGCCGACACACTGATGCGGATCGCCACCGACCGCGGGCTATCACCGCAGGCCGCGGTGCTCGGCGCGTTCGAGTCCGACGCCTCACACGCCAAAGCCAGCGGGTTGGCTCCGCGTGCGGCGTTGCTGTGCGTGCCGACGCTGAGTACCCACGGTTTCGAGGTGATGGCGCGCAACGCGCTCGACGACATGGCCGAGATCATCGTCGATTTCCTGTTGGAGACCCGCGACGGACGCCGCTAGTCCCCGTGCACCGAATCGCCGGGGTGCTGCTGACCGACAAGTTCTTCTGCCCGACTTCGGGGCTTCGGTCATCGTCTCGACGACGAGCACTTCGAAGTAAGGGCGGTCGCGCTGCGTGGCGGGCTGATGCTCCAGCTCCCGCGGGTCGGCGGGAAAGACATCCAGCTCGTCGGCACCGGCGTTGTCCACGTCGCCCGAGCGGTAGGACTCGGTGGTGAGCGCACGGTTGATGCGCGCCACGTTTTGGGAGAACTTGTCGTAGCTGCCGGCGGCGAAGAGGCGCTGAATTCGCCCGAACTGAGGTGAGCCGGGATAAGCCCAGTACGGCTCCAATGCGCTCAGCGTGTGAACCAATTCTCGGCAGGTAGCGGTGAATCTCTCTTTCGCCGCTCCGGTGGTGGTGCGGCGGGTGAGCCGATCAGCGGCTTCTTCCAGTCGGCACCACGAGTCGCCGCGGATCTGCCAGAGACTGTTGTAAGCGCGCAGGTGTTCTGTCATCACGGCCTTTCGAAAGAGTCGAATCAAAGACTCCCAGAACCAGTCCGCGCGCCGGTGAGCACCAGACAAACAGTGGGCGTCCGTCGTGTGACGGCCCGACGAGCCCGCGGTGACGGGGTAGCTCAACCCCCCGCACCGCTTAGGTACAGTGTTCGCACCGCCCCGGCTCATCGGTTGCCGGACATGAGATTTGGCGCAGAACGTCGGAGCCGGCCACCGGTATCCGCCAGCAGAAAGGACACGGTCGTGAACGATGCGCCCCTTCTCGAGCACTTTCCGCTGCAGGCCTACGACAAATTGCGCTATGCCGACACTGATCGGCAGGGACATATCAACAACGCCGTCTTTGTCGACCGCACTGGAAACCGGGCGGGTCGAACTGCTGCACGCCCGAAATCAGCCCGCTGATCGAGCCGGGCAACTCGTTCGTCATCGCGCGACTCGAACTCGATTTCCGAGGCGAGATGACGTGGCCGGGCGAGGTGGCGATCGGGACCGCCGTCGATTCAGTGGGAAGCAGCTCAGTTGAACTTGCACCAGGCTCTCTTTCAGACGCACCGGTGTATCGCCCTCGCCCGCACCGTGATCGTCCAAGTCGACGACACGTCACGCCGCTCGCATCCATTGAGCGAAGCCACTTCTGCTCGCCTTCGCAGCTTGCAGCTACCCCTCGTAGGGTGAAACCGGTCAGCGCGCGCCGCGGACCAGGCGGCCCGGCCGCGCAGCCGGTGTCTGCGCTGTCGCGGCGGGTCACCGTTCCGCTGACAACCGTTGCGGTGTAACCACTTGCGCTCTGAACAAGTCGACGCCCACCGGCGGGCAGGTCGTAGGCCATCCGCGCCGGGTGCAGGGTCAGCGCAGCCAGGTCGATGACGTTGATGTCGGCTTTCTTGCCGACCTCGATCGTGCCGCGATCAGTCAGTCCGAAAAGCGTTGCGGTGTCGTCGGCATTGCTTGCGCACCACATACTCCAGTGGCAGCTTTGCGCCGCGGTGGCGGTCCCGGGCCCAGTGGGTGAGCAGAAACGTCGGAAAGGACGCGTCGCAGATCATGCCGCAGTGCGCACCGCCGTCGGACAGGCCCAGCACGCCGGCGGGGTGGGTCATCATCTCCCGGATCGCGTCGTGGTTGCCATCGGAGTAGTTGAAGAACGGCAGCATCAACATCGCGCCGGCATCGTCTTCGAGCATCAGGTCATACAGCGTCGCCAGCGGCTCCTCTCCGCGGTGTGCAGCGATCGCGGCAACAGTGCGGTCCGGTCCCGGTTCGTAGTCGGGCGGATCACCCAGGGCGTAGAGGCGATGCAGCGAATGCTGCACCAGCGCGAACATCGCGTCGAACTGCGACGTCGGATCGATCGGCAAATCGTCTTCGGCCAGAATCGCGGCCTTGATCGCCGGCTCCGCGAGGCGCTGCGCCAATTCCACACGACTGCACCGCTCCTTCAGTACGCGGTAAGTGGGGCGGTGGGTGAAAGCGTGGTGGCCTTGAAAACCCAGCAACATGCCGAACGGTCGCGCCGCGATCTGCGGGTGCAGCCGGCTGCCGGCGTCATGCGCGGCCGCGGAGATGTCCAACTGTTCGCGCCACAGCTTGGGGTCGGCGTCCACCTGGATCAGCGCGAACGACACCGGCCGATCGATCTCGGCGCTAAGGCGCTGCATCCACTCCAGTTCCTTCTTCGGCGCGACGATGTCCTCCCCCGCCGCGCCCTGCGGGGCGAGTTCGAACACCGCCTGGCCTCCTGCGGCCATCGCCCGGCCCAGGCCGAACAGTTCGTCCTCGGCGGCGAAGGTGCCCGGCACGGGTTCGCCGTCCATGGCCCGGTGCGCGATGGTGCGCGAGGTGGAAAATCCCAACGCGCCGGCTTCGACCGCCTCCTGAATGATGCGGCTCATCGTCGCGATGTCTTCCGGGGTTGCCGGTTCGTTGCGGGCGCCGCGGTCACCCATCGCGTAGGCGCGCACCGCCCCGTGCGCCACCTGACTGCCGACGTCGATTGCGAAGCGTTGCTTGCCGATCGCGTCGAGATACTCCGGGTAGCTTTCCCAGCCCCAGGAGATTCCCTCGGTGAGCGCCGTGCCGGGAATGTCTTCGACACCCTCCATCAGCTTGATCAGCCACTCTTCCCGGCCGGGGGCGACCGGCGCGAAGCCGACGCCGCAGTTGCCGGTGACCACCGTCGTCACTCCGTGACCGCTGGACGGCTCGAGCAAGCTGTCCCAGCTGACCTGGCCGTCGTAGTGGGTGTGGATGTCGACGAAGCCGGGAGCGACGATGCGATCCGTCGCGTCGATAGTGTCGGCGGCTTCACCGACCAGTCCAGGATCGTCGGTGCCGCTTCGACGGCGTACCTCTGCGATCCGCCCGTCCTTGATGCCGACATCGGCCAGATAGCGGTCGGCGCCAGATCCGTCGACGACGGTGCCACCCATGATCTTCAAGTCGAACACGGCCACTCCTGACTTGCTGGCCACAATTACCGCAAAGCTACCAACAAAGCCCAATAGCGTATGTGGAATCCTCGGGTCGTGTGCATCACCGCGCGACCCGGTGCCGTTGCTGGGAGGACCTGAGCGATGGCTGAATACCGCTCACCGTCCACTGGCCGCGTCATTCGGGCTGTTCTCTTCGACACCTTCGGAACCGTTGTCGATTGGCGGTCCGGAATTTCGCGCATTATCCAGGATTTCGGTCGTCGACACGAACTTGCCTTGGATGCAGCGGCTTTCGCGCTGGAATGGCGTCAGCGCTACAAACCCGCGATGGCCGACGTGCGCGCCGGCCGTCGTGAATTCACATCGTTGGACGTCTTGCATCGGGAGAACCTGGAAGCGTCGTTGCGGGACTTCGGTATCGATTCTCAGGCGCTACCGGAGGATGACCTGGCCGCTTTGGCGAAGGCGTGGCGCTGGTTACCGCCGTGGCCCGACAGCATCGACGGCATCGCGGCCATGAAGCGACACGTCCTCGTCGGGCCGCTCTCCAACGGCAACACCGGCTTGTTGGTGGATATGGCGAAATACGCCGGCTTGCCGTGGGATGTCGTGCTCGGCTCCGACGTCAGCCGCAGCTACAAACCCGACGTGCGCGCCTACCTGACGCCGGCGACTCTGCTTGACCTGGATCCCGGCGAGGTGATGCTGGTGGCAGCGCACAATTCGGATCTCGACGCCGCTCAAAAGGCCGGGTTGGCAACCGGATTCGTGGCGCGGCCGCACGAATATGGACCCGAGCAGACGACCGACCTCACCCCGTCGGGTCCGTGGGACGTTTCAGGTGAAACGTTGACCGAACTGGCCGGGGTGTTGTTTCTGGACACCGGCGCACCGCCGACGTCGGCCGTTGACTCACCACCGGAAGGGAAACGCAGATGATCAACCAGGTCGCGTTGGTAACCGGCGCCGGCTCGGGCATCGGCAAGGCGATAGCGCTCGGAATGGCCGCCCGGGGTGACCGCGTCATCGCCGCTGATCTGGACGAAGCGGCCGCCGAAGCCACCGCCAAGGTGCAGCCGGGACACATCACCGCGCTGCCCGTCGATGTCGCCGACCGCGAGCAGGTGGACACCCTCCGCGACCGCGCGCACGACGAGGTCGGCGTTCCCTCTGTCGTGGTGAACGCCGCGGGATGGGACCGCACCGACCAGTTCCTCAACGCCACGACTGAGTTCGCCGAAAAGGTGGTGGCGATCAATTATCTGGGTCCTGTCCACGTCTGCAGCGCGTTCCTTCCCGGAATCATCGAGGCCGGCGGCGGCGGACGCGTCGTCAACCTGGCCAGCGACGCCGGGCGGGTCGGCAGCGCGGGCGAGACGATTTACGCCGGCGCGAAAGGTGGCGTCATCGCGCTGACCAAGTCGCTGGCGCGGGAAATGGCCCGCCACCGAATCACGGTCAATTGTGTCTGTCCCGGACCCACCGACACCCCGTTGTTCGCGGCCCAGCCGGAGAAGCTGAAAGAAGCGCTTATCAAGGCGATCCCGTTTCGCCGGCTGGCCCGACCCGAAGAGGTCGCCGCGCCCGTGCTGTTCTTCGCCTCCGAAGCCGCGTCGTTCATCACCGGCCAGGTGATCAGCGTCAGCGGCGGCCTGACGATGGCCGGTTAAGGGGCCGGCCAGGAAGCGGTGGCAGGATTGACCGATGAGCACTGAGCAGCCGCCATTTGACCCATACGACCCGCTCGGCCTGGACGCGGCGCTGTCCAGCGATGAGATCGCGGTGCGCGACACAGTCCGCGAATTCTGCGCCGATCACGTCCTTCCGCACGTGGCGGAGTGGTTCGAGGCGGGCGACCTGCCGGCGGTCCGCGACCTGGCCAAACAGTTCGGCCAGCTCGGCTTGCTCGGCATGCACCTGGAAGGCTACGGGTGCGGCGGTGCCTCTGCGGTGCACTACGGGCTGGCCTGTCTGGAGTTGGAGGCCGCCGACTCCGGTATCCGGTCGCTGGTTTCGGTGCAGGGGTCGCTGGCGATGTTCGCGATCTGGAACAACGGTTCAGAGGAGCAGAAGCAGCAGTGGCTCCCGGCGATGGCCGCCGGTGAGGTGCTCGGCTGCTTCGGGCTCACCGAGCCCGATGTCGGGTCCGACCCGGCAGCGATGAAGACCCGCGCCCGCCGCGACGGAACCGACTGGGTGCTCAATGGCCGCAAGTTGTGGATCACCAACGGTTCAGTCGCTGACGTCGCGGTGGTGTGGGCGGTCACCGACGAGGGCGTTCGCGGTTTCATCGTCCCCACCGACACGCCCGGTTTCAGCGCGAACACCATTCATCACAAGATGTCGCTGCGGGCCTCGATCACCAGCGAATTGGTGCTTGACGACGTGCGGGTGCCCCAAGACGCGCTGCTACCCGGTGCCACCGGCCTACGCGGGCCGCTGGCCTGCCTGTCAGAGGCCCGCTTCGGCATCATCTGGGGTTCGATGGGCGCGGCCCGGTCCGCGTGGCAGGCCGCGCTGGACTACGCCAGCCAGCGCACCCAGTTCGACCGTCCGATCGCGGGTTTCCAGCTGACGCAGGCCAAGCTTGTCGATATGGCGGTCGAACTGCACAAGGGACAGCTGTTGTCGCTGCATCTGGGTCGCCTCAAAGACAGTGTGGGGCTTCGTCCCGAGCAGGTCAGCTTCGGCAAGCTGAACAACACCCGCGAGGCCATCAAGATCTGCCGGACCGCTCGAACCATATTGGGCGGCAACGGGATCTCGCTGGAATACCCGGTGATGCGGCACATGCTCAACTTGGAATCGGTGCTGACCTACGAGGGCACTCCCGAGATGCACCAGCTCGTCCTCGGGCAAGCCTTTACGGGCCTCAACGCCTTCCGCTGACGGCAGCGCCGATGGGCTCACCGCTGAAGTACGTTGCAGAGCATCGCCAGTTTCGGGAACTGGTATGTCCGCGAGCGCAGAGCTTTCGGCTCGCTGAAGACGATCATCGCTCGACTGACGGTGCCCGAATGAGAAGTGCGACTGCCGGCAAACGCTATCGGCGGTGCCGCGCCTCGACGGACGCCAAGTCGGCCACTCCAAATGCGCCCTGGTCGCCGACTTCGGTGTCGAACCAAGCGGCCAGGATCTCCTTGGCCAGGTCAGCGGCCAAGGTACGGTTAGACAGGCACAACACGTTGGCGTGATTCCAGATTCGGGCGCCGGCCGCCTGACCCGGATCCGAGCACAGCGCAGCACGCACGCCGGCAACCTTGTTGGCCGCAATGCTGATCCCTGTCCCGGTCCAGCAAAAGAACACCCCTTGATCGCAATCACCGCTCGCGACCGCTTCCGCGGCGCACTCGGCGGTCGACGCCCACGGGACTTCTGCGCCGGTCGACACCGAACCGAACGGCACGACCTCGTGACCGTGCTCCTCGAGCCACTGTCGCACAGTGCCGTTCACCGGGTACGGCTCGTCAGAACAGAGGGCGACACGCACGTGACGAGTTTAATCGCCGAGCCGAAAGCCCGATCAGCACCAGGGACGGCGCAGCACGCCACCGGCCCAGGATTAGCGCTGACGCTGCCGGGTACAGGAGGACCATGAGCCAAGCCACGGCCACGCAGCATCGCCACCGCGTCGTCATCATCGGGTCGGGGTTCGGTGGGCTGACCGCGGCGAAGGCGCTCAGGCGCACCAATGTGGACGTCACACTTGTTTCGAAGACGACCACCCATCTATTTCAGCCGCTGCTCTACCAAGTCGCCACCGGGATCCTGTCCGAAGGTGAAATCGCCCCGACCACTCGGCTGATCCTGCGCAGGCAGCAGAACATCCGGGTGCTGTTGGGCGACGTCAACCACGTCGACCTCGCGGCGAAGACGGTCACCTCGAAGCTGTTGAGCATGGAGACCGTGACGCCGTTCGACAGTTTGATCGTCACCACAGGCGCTCAGCAGTCGTATTTCGGCAACGACGAGTTCGCCACCTACGCGCCCGGAATGAAAACCATCGACGACGCGCTGGAAGTGCGCGGCCGCATCCTCGGGGCGTTCGAGGCGGCCGAAGTCACCACCGACAGCACCGAGCGGGACCGCCGCCTGACGTTCGTGGTGGTGGGCGCTGGACCGACCGGTGTCGAGTTGGCCGGGCAGATCTCCGAACTCGCCGAGCGCACCTTGGCTGGGGCGTTCCGCACGATCCAGCCGACCGATTGCCGGGTGGTGCTGCTGGATGCCGCACCGGCGGTGTTGCCGTCGATGGGCGAGAAGTTGGGGCTCAAGGCGAAGCGCCGGCTGGAGAAAATGGGCGTGGAAGTTCAGTTGAACGCGATGGTGACTGCCGTCGACTATCAGGGCATCGGCGTGAAGGACGAAGACGGCACGCAGCGTCGCATCGACTGCGCGTGCAAGGTGTGGGCGGCGGGGGTGCAGGCCGGACCGCTGGGCAAGCTCATCGCCGGGCAGTCCAACGGAACCGACGTGGACCGTGCCGGCAGGATTGTGGTGGAACCCGACCTCACCGTCAAAGGCCACCCCTACGTCTTCATCGTCGGCGACCTGGTGTCCATGCCCGGCGTGCCTGGCATGGCGCAAGGCGCCATTCAGGGCGCCAAGTATGCGACCAAATGCATCAAGCGCTCGCTGAAGGGGCGCGACGATCCGGCCGACCGCGAACCTTTCCACTACTTCGACAAAGGCAGCATGGCCACCGTCTCCCGCTACAACGCGGTGGCCCAGGTCGGCAAATTGCAGTTCGGTGGCTTCATCGCGTGGCTGGCATGGCTGGTGCTGCACCTGTACTACCTGGTTGGTCACAAGAACCGGCTCACAGCCACCATGGCCTGGTTGGTGTCGTTTCTGGGCCGGGGCCGCGGTCAGATGGCCATCACCAGCCAGATGATTTATGCCCGGTTGGCGCTGAACAAATCCAACGGCCAGGCCCAAGGGCCGTTGGCGGCAGCCGACGAGGCCGAGAAAGCCGAACAGAAGGCGGGATAGCCGCGCTCAGTCCAACGTCCGTTTCGACAGCCGCTGAATCTGCCCGTAGGCGTCGATCGGGCTCTGCAGCGCAAGGCCGCCGTCGGCGAAGACGGTTTGTCCCGTCACCCAGGGTGTTTCGAGTATCGCGACAATTGCCTGGGCGACGTCGTCCGCTTCGCCGAGCCGACCGAGGGCCGTCCGTTCGCACAGTCCATCGACCCAGCCCGGCAATTGTTCGGGCCGGCCCAACATCGGGGTGCGGGTGACGCCGGGTGCCACCGCGTTCACTCGGATGCCGTGCGGTCCCCACTCGGCGGCGGCCACCCGGACCAGCATGTCGATGCCCGCTTTGGATACACAGTAAGCACCCATGTCGCGGTCGGCCAGGGTGCCGCTGATACTCGACACGGCGACAACAGATCCGGCTACCCCTTCGTCGATCATGACGCGAGCCACCGCGCGCATGGTCAGCCAGGTACCGGTCAGATTGACATCGATGACCCGTCGCCAATCTGCCGGATCCTGCTTCACCAACAGCCCGGACGCGCCGATTCCGGCACAAGTGACGAGACGATCCGGCACCCCGCCGCTCGCCAACGTCTGCCGTAGAGCGGCCGCCACAGAGTCCGGATCGCTGACATCGCAGCTGACGTCGCCGCCACTGATGTCCCACGTCACCACGTCGCGTCCGGCTTGGCGCAGTCGTGTGACGACAGCGTCGCCGATACCGGACGCGCCACCGGTCACCACTGCGCTCACTGCGCCGGCCCGATCAGCTCGACTCGAACACCGTCGGGCGCCGTGATCACAGCCATGTCGACGTGCTTTTCCTTCGGTGCCGGCACCACGATGCGACGCACCCCTTCAGTGAAGCCCAGACCGGCCAGCCGGGTGAGCGTCGGATCGACGTCACGATTGAGCGAGATCAAAAAGAAACCCGCGGTCGGCCCCGCAGGTCGGGGAGGTGCAGAATCTGCACCGTCGAAGACCACGAGCTCGACGATCCCCGAGTCGGGTGCGTGCGGATCACCCAGAAACACCGACCGGAGTTCGTGTGTCCCGGCGTCGAACAACGTCGGCCAATCACCTTGGAAGACATGGTCGAAGATCACCGAGAGGCTCAAGCCGTCCCGCCAGAAGCTCAGCGCCCGCGCTAAGTCGCTGGTGACTATCGCAGTGTGATGCACACCGATCATGTATCGCCGGTCCACATGAAGACACCCATGTCGACGGCGGCGAGCCGCTGCGCGAACGTTCGCCCACTGTAGGGAAACTGCGTAACCACCTTGCCGCTGGGATGACGAAAGTAGTTGTTGCAGCCGGCGTTCCACACTGAGTGAACCATCGCCTCCTGGATCTCGGCGTTGAACGCGTCGTGCACGTCGCGCCTGACGTCAAGTGTGCGGATGCCTCGCCGACTCATCTCGTCGAGCATCCGGCGAACGAACTGGGCCTGAGCTTCGAGGACGTAGATCATCGAGGTGACACCGTTGGTGTTCGGCCCGTACAACGTGAACAGGTTCGGGTAACCCGGCACGACGGTGCCCAGATAAGCCTCGGCGCCGTCTTGCCAGTCGTCGCGGAGGCGACGTCCGGCGGCGCCGTACACCTCGAACGTGCTCAGATACTCCGCCGCTTTGAAACCGGTGCCGAAGATCACGGTGTCTACGGAGTGTTCGACACCATCGGCCGTGCGCAGACCGTGCTCGGTGAAGGCCACGACGGGTGCGGTTTCCAGAGCGACGTTAGGCAACGCGAACGTAGGGAACCAGGTGCGCGACTGCAACGGACGCTTGCACCCGACCGGGTAGTCGGGTAACAGCTTGGCCCGCAGGACGGGATCTGGCACTTTCTTGTGCAGATAGTTGTACGACACCTCGGTGAGCAGCTTGGTCATGTCCGATGAGGCGTCGAAGTCAGCCATCTCGTATTGCTCGAAAGCCGAATTCCGAAGCTTCTGCACTTCAGCCGGGTCGCTGGCAAACAACTCGTGCTGCTCAGGGGTGAACCGCTCGTCGAGACGGGGGGCCACCCAGATCGGGGTGCGCTGGAACACGGTCAGGTGTCGAGTTTCGGCGGCGATTGCGGGAACGAATTGTATCGCGCTGGCCCCTGTTCCGATTGCTGCAACGCGTTCTCCCGCCGTTGTTCTCGAGTGATCCCAGTCTGCCGAGTGAAACACCCGCCCTTCGAACAACTCTCGGCCCGGGATCGGGGGAACATTGGGGACGTCGAGCATGCCGACAGCGCTGACGATGACGTCGAGCTGAAGACTACTGCCGTGCGAGGTCTGCACCGTCCACCGTGCGTCGACGCCGGACCACCGCAGCGTCGTCACGGTCGTGTTCGCCGACAGGTGTGTGTCGAGGCGGTGGTCGTATGCCACCTTCTCTAGGTAGGCGAGGATTTCTGGCTGGTTGGCGAAGGTCTTACTCCAGTAGGGGTTGAGGGCGAACGAAAATGAGTAGAAGTGCGATGGCACGTCACAGGCGGCACCCGGGTAGGTGTTCTTCCGCCAGGTGCCACCGAACCCGTCGCTGCGTTCAAGAATGACGAAGTCATATCCGCCACGGGCTAATTGCGTGCCCATCGCTATTCCGCCGGGGCCAGCGCCAATAACCCCGACGACGGGTCTACGGTTCGGTTGCCCGCCCGCCGCCTCGATCAAGAGCCGGCCAACGCGGATGAAACGGTGGCAGCCACAGCCTCAACTGTTACATGTGCCCAGTGGAACGTAAAGGACGACTGGGCCCTGAGACGTCACCGTTCTTTACATCCGCCCGCGCTGATGTCACACTCCTGCGTCTATGAGCGGCTCGGTGCACCACGCCGGCGTGTGTGTCGCAGACATGGCGGAGTCGCTCCGGTTCTACCGGGACGGGTTGGGCTTGACCGTCCTCACTGACATGGTTTTGCGGGCTGACCTCGAACCGCTGCTGGGCGTGCGCACTCGTAGCGTGCACGCGGTGTTTCTGGGCAACTCCGCGCGTTCCGACAGCGGCATCGTGGAATTACTCGACCTCGGGCTGGACAGCATCAGTGGCGGCCCCCGGCAAGCAGGCTTACCGGCGCGCGGAATCTTTCTGCTGTCCTTCCAGGTCGACATCGAGGCGACGTTGTCGCGACTTCAACGGCTGGGGCTCGGTGGCGAACCGCGACTGATGGCGGTCGAGGGCGGTGCCGCTGCTGCGACCGTGGAAGATCCCGATGGGGTGATGGTCGAATTGCTGCCGGCCGGCCCGCTGGCCACCATGACGGGCGCGCCCGGCGACTAAGAGGCCGGGCCGGTGCTCAGCGCGCGAATCGTCTGAACGTCGCTGTCTTGGAATGGCTTTCCGTCCGGGCGGATCAAATCGTGGAACCAGACCTTGGGAATGGACGTGTACGGGTGATCCCAGGAATCCCACGGGAAGTACGTCTGGGTTTTCCCGGCGACGAAACCCCAGTTGATCGCACCCACGTTGTACCGCTTCGCAACTGGCAGGACGCCTTCGATGGTGCTGCCCATGGTGCGAGCCATGTATTCGGTGCACAGCATCGGCCGCCCGAGCGGAGCCAGCTCCTGGATTCGGCTCTCGAACGTCGCCGGCTTCGCATAGCAGTGGAACGTGACGACGTCGGCGTTGTCGAGCTGAATTCCGGCGATGGTGCTGCGGCTCGCCGCGTCTCCCCATGCTCCGTCCCACACTCCGCTGGTCAACGGTTGGCGCGGATCGACCGAACGCGCCCAACGGAACACCTGAGGCAAGAGGTCCGCGACGAGTTGCTGCTTGTCGCTTCTCTCGGTGGAACGGTATTCCTTCGCCGGATTGTCCGGCTCGTTCCACAAATCCCAGCCCAGGACGCGGTCGTCGTTGCGGAACTGGGTCAGCACTCCGGTGACGTAGGCCTGCAGGGTGGAGACGTAGCTGCGGTCGCCGAGGCGTTCAGCGCCCGGGCTCTGCACCCAACCGGAGTTGTGCACCCCGGGTTTCGGGGCTCGCTGCGGACCTGATCGCGGGTTCGGGTCCCAACACGAGTCCAGCAAGACGAACAGCGGCTTGATGCGATGGCGCGCGGCGATGTTGACGAACTGCGCCAGCCGGCCTTGGAACCCCCGCGCGTCCTGCGCCCAGAGTTGGTCATGGAGGAAGACGCGCACGCTGTTGAGGCCGTGAAAGCGGGCCCAGGCCAACTCGGTATCGATGCGCCGCGGGTCATAAGTGCCGGGCTGGAACATCTCGAGCTGGTTGATGGCGTTGGAGGTGGTGTAGTTAGCACCGACCAGCCAGCCTTGCCCCTGATACCAGCTGCCGGCTCGGGCAGCCGACCACCGGCCGGCGTCCGAGGAGGTGCGGGGCGGCACGGCAGCGGCGCGCGGCACCTGGGCGGCGATGGTGCCTGCGGCCAGGATCAGCGGTAGTTTCAGGACCGTTCGACGCTGCACGATGTGACCATAAGTCGCCCGACGCGGAGTCCCTGGGATTTGCGCGCCGCGTCGCGGCAGTTGGATCGACAAACGTTATCTGGCAGTCCCGATGCGCCGGTGCGCGCAGCCGTGTCAGCTCAGGGCTTGATCGATGTCAGCAATCAGGTCTTCGGTGCCTTCTAGCCCGACCGAGATGCGAACAACATTGTCCGCCAGCCCAATTGCGGCGCGCCCTTCGGCGCCCATCGCCCGGTGCGTGGTGGTCGCCGGATGCGTGATCAGCGACTTCGCGTCGCCGAGGTTGTTGGAGATATCGATGAGCTGCAGCCTGTCCAGCACCTCGAAGGCACGCTGCTTGGCCGCACTGCGCGGGGCGTCGAGCGCGAACGTGACGACCGTGCCGCCGCCGGACATCTGACGCTTGGCGAGGTCGTGTTGGGGATGTGACGGCAGGTAGGGGTAGCGCACCCAGTCCACCGCCGGGTGAGTTTCCAGGAACTCGGCGATCCGCTGAGCCGAGGCGTTGCTGTATTCCACCCGAACCGACAACGTCTCGAGCCCTTTCAGCAGGATCCAGGCGTTGAAGGCACTCAACGCCGGCCCGGTGTGTCGCATCAGCTTTTGCACCGGGCCGTCGATGTACTCCCTGTCGCCCAGGATGGCGCCGCCCAGTACCCGGCCTTGCCCGTCGAGGTGCTTGGTGCCCGAGTACACCACCACGTCAACGCCCAGCGGCAAGCCCTGCTGCAGCAACGGAGTGGCGAAAACGTTGTCCAACACGACGTTTGCGCCCGCAGCATGCGCCAGCTCGCTGACCGCGGCGATGTCGACCAGCGACTGCATCGGATTGGACGGGGTCTCAAAGAACACCGCCTGGGTGGGCACCGAGAGCGCTTCTTCCCACTGGGCGAGGTCGTCGCCGTCGACGAAAACCGTTTCAACGCCCCACCGCGGCAGGATCTCGTTGCAGACTATGAAGCAGGACCCGAAGAGGCTGCGCGCGGCGACCAGTCGATCCCCGGCGCCCAGCAATGCGCCCAGCGAGGTGAACACCGCCGCCATGCCGCTGGCGGTGGCGAACGCGGCCGGCGCGTCTTCGATCAGGCGCAGCCGTTCCTCGAACATGGTGACGGTCGGGTTGCCGTAGCGGGAGTACACGTAGCGGTCCACCTCGCCGGCGAACGCCTGCTCCGCGGCCGACGCGCGGTCATAGACGTAGCCGGAAGCCAGGAACATCGCCTCGGCGGTCTCGTCGAACTGTGAGCGCAGCAACCCGCCCCGTACGCCGATGGTGGCCTGGCCGACCCCGTCCGGCAGGGGCGCCGGCGTACGAACCGATCTGCTGGCGCTGCGCTCGGCATCGTCACCGGCGGTTATGTAGCGCCGCTCCTCCTCATCGCTGCGCTCTGCATCGTCACCGGCGGTCACGACTGCTTCCAGGGCAGACCTGTCGCGCGCCAGCCGGCTCCGCCGCGGTGACCGGCATCATCGAGGTGGCCCTCGAAACCGTCCAGCACGTTGTAGGACGGCGCGATACCGGCCTCGGTGGCGGCTTTGGCCGCACTGATCGAGCGGTTGCCGGAGCGACACAAGAACACCACCGGCCGATCCTCGGCGTCATCGGGCACCGTCTCGGACAGCTCGGCGAGGAAGTTCTCGTTGCGCTGGCCGTCAGTCCGGTTCCACTCGATGTAGACGACGTCACGGCCCAGACTGGACAGATCCGGCACACCGACGAAGCGCCATTCCGCATCGGTGCGGACGTCGACCAGCACCGCTTGGGCATTATCACTGAGCAGCTTCCAGGCCTGCTCAGGTGTGATATCTCCGGCGTAGCTCACCCGCGTGAGTGTCGCACACCCAGCTGAGGGCGCATTGAATCAGGGCGCGCGCAGCCGGCGCAACGCCGCAGCCACCAGTCGGGAACGGTCACGCGCCGTCGAGATGTCCGGTGCGGTGGCCAGCGCGGCGGCGAACCGGCGGCGCGAATCCGTCCCGCGACTGCTGAAGATCCGGACATCACTTTCCGCAACGGCCAGTGCGTCGGCCAGCGCCGCAGAATCCTGCGACTCCAGACGATCAGCCGCAGCGACCGCGTCCTGACCGGCAAAAATGACCTGCGCTGCACCAGGCGAGATCATGACGGTGTCCGCTGGGAGGCCGAGAGTAACCCTGGCCTGCAGCGCAAACTGCGAAAGCCGCTGGGTGCGCAGCGTCACCAACCCACACTCGAGTGGGCGCGCGGTGACGTCGCTGAAGTAGACCTCGTCGCCGGCGACCATCAGCTCGACAGCGAAGATGCCGCGGCCGCCCAGCGCCTTGACCACGCGGGCAGCGATCGATTTCGCCGAATCCAGCGCCGCCGGACTCAGCTGTTGAGGCTGCCAGCATTCAAGCTCGTCAATCCCCGGTTCCCCATGCCCGATCGGTGCACAGAAGTCGATCGTCAAGCCCGAGGAATTCTCGCTGGTCACCGCAAGCAACGTGATGTAGGTGTCGACCTCGACCGCAGTCTCGGCAAGTACTCGGTTGTGGCTCAGCGGGCTCCCCGCCGATACCGCGCGCTGCCAGGCCGCTTCGACCTCGTCGGACTTCGACACCCTCGACTGACCCTGACCGCCCACCTTCAGCGGTCTCACCACCAACGGATACCCGGCGTGTGCGGCCACCGACCTGAGCTCGTCCAGCGAGCCGGCGAACCAGAACGGCGCGGTGGGCAGGCCGAGTTCGTCGGCGGCCAGCCGTCGCAGCCCTTCCAGGTCGTTGCTCAGCCGCGCGGCGCGAGCGCTCGGCACGACCTGTGCAGTGCGGGCTTCGGCTACCGCGGTCAACGCGTCGGCGGCGACCGCATCGGTCAGGGTCACGACGTAATCAGGCCCTACCCGCTCGATCAGCGAAGTCAGTTCATCTGCGGCCGTCATCTTTCCCACCAGCGACTGGTCGGCGACGCCGTGCGCGGGGGCGTCGGCGTGTGCTTCTACCGCAATCACCTCCGCCCCGAGGCGCTGAAAGGCGATGGTCAGTTCGCGGGCTAACTCGTCGGAACCGAGCAGCATCACCTTGATCCGGTGCGCACCCTCCGGGCGCCGCGGCAACGGATTCGTCGACTCCTCGATCCGGCCGTGCGCATCATTACGCTCGGCTGTACGGCCCTCACCTGCCGGGCCGACTGATCCGTCAGTCATTGCGCCACCTGCATGCTGCACAGGATAGGTGCGCCGTTGACCGAGACGGTGCCGGGTTCCGCGACGATGTGAAGCGGCTGCTCCCTCAGGGTTGGCCGGGCAGCAGCCGCACCATCAGCGCATGCACCTCGGCCAACAGGTTCTCGTCTTCGTCGACCAGTTCGCCCGAGAGGAACGCTTTGCGGCCCTCCACGGTGTCGACTCGGCCGCGCACGATCAGCGGGGTGTCGATCGGGGTGACCCGGCGGTAGTCCACTTTGAGGAATGCGGTACGGCTGATCGGGCGGGCGGCGGCGTGTACCACCATCCCGCACAGCCAGTCGAACACCAGCGGGATGATCCCCCCGTGCACGGCCATGTTGCCGCCCACGTAGTAGCGGCTGAAACGGCCGCGCATCTCGACACCATCGGGGTCGAATTTCGCCATCTTCCACGGCGGCATCAATATGCTGCCCATCCCGGGCAGCGACGGAGCCCGTCCGGCCGGAGCCACCCCCTCAGGCACCTGGAACGGGTCGAGCAGCTGCACCAGGTGTTCGGCTCGGTCAGCCGCCTCTGCCCACTTGTCGTCGTCACCCAGATCAGTTGAAACCGCCAGATCCTGCAGGCGCCGCATGGCGGTCACGAAATTGGCGAAACCTGGGCCCGGATCGACGATGTCGTAACGCGGGAAGCCGCCGTGCTTGCCGTAATCGGGGTCAGAAGCGTCCGGTTGCTCGCTCATCCCGAAGCCTGCAGCACGTCGCGGCGCACGATGGTCTGATCCCGGCCCGGACCTACGCCGATGCACGAAACCTGCGCTCCGGCAAGCTCTTCCAGCCTCAACGCATAGTCGCGCGCCTTGGCCGGCAGGTCGTCGAATGCCCGCGCTGCGGAAATGTCCTCCCACCAGCCCGGCAGTTCTTCGTAGATCGGCTCGGCACGGGACAGATCGCTCTGGGTCATGGGCATCTCGTGCGTGCGTTTCCCGTCCACCGTGTAGCCCACACACACCGGCACCGTTTCCAGGCTGGACAGCACGTCGAGCTTGGTCAGAAAGAAATCGGTGATGCCGTTGACCCGGGCGGCGTAGCGGGCGACCACCGCGTCGAACCAGCCGCAGCGCCGCCGACGACCGGTGGTGACGCCAAACTCACCGCCAGTCTTGGAGAGGTATTCGCCGTGCTCATCGAACAGCTCGGTGGGGAACGGGCCCGACCCCACTCGGGTGGTGTAGGCCTTGAGGATCCCGAGCACGGTGGTAATCCGGGTCGGTCCGATACCCGAGCCGACGGCGGCTCCACCGGCTGTCGGATTGGAGGACGTCACATAGGGGTAGGTTCCGTGGTCGACGTCGAGCAGAGTGCCCTGCGAGCCTTCCAGCAACACCGTCTCACCGGCTTCCAACGCGTTGTTCAGCAGCAGCCTGGTGTCGGCGATGCGGTGCTGAAAGTGCTGGGCTTGTTGCAGCAAATCGTCGACGACGTGGGCCGGGTCGAGGGCTTTGCGGTTGTAGATCTTGACCAGCACCTGATTCTTGAACTCCAGGGCCGCCTCGATCTTGTGGGCCAGCAGCACCGGATCACGCACGTCGGCGACGCGAATTCCGATGCGGGCGATCTTGTCCTGATAGCACGGCCCGATGCCGCGGCCGGTGGTTCCGATCTTCTTGCTGCCCATGTAGCGCTCGGTGACCTTGTCGATGGCCACGTGATAGGGCATCAGCAGGTGCGCGTCGGCCGAGATCAACAATCGGGAAGTGTCCACGCCGCGGGCTTCCAACCCGGCCAGCTCGGTCAACAAGACTCCTGGGTCGACGACCACACCGTTGCCGATGACGTTGGTGACGCCGGGCGTCAACACACCGGAAGGGATCAGGTGCAGCGCAAAATTTTCCCCGGACGGCAGAACCACCGTATGCCCGGCGTTGTTGCCGCCCTGATAGCGCACCACCCACTGGGCGCGACCGCCGAGCAGATCGGTGGCTTTGCCTTTTCCCTCGTCGCCCCACTGGGCGCCGATCAGGACGATTGCCGGCATGGCGTTTCTCCCGCTTATTGTGGTCCAGCCGGTGACACACCTTAGCCCGGCGACGATGCGGACCCTACCGGCTTCTAGGAAGCGCCGGGCAAATAAGAACACGTCCAGATACCTGCGGGGGCTGTCTTGACCGACGCAGACATCGCCGTGCTGTTGTTCGGCGATCGCCGCCTGCCACGCTTTCTGCGCGGCTCGGCCGTCGCCGACGCAGCGCACCTCGACGCGGCAGCTCAAGCTGGTCGGCGGCTGATCGTGGTCGGCTCCGACGCCGACCTGGCTGCTGTGCTGACCCGGTTGCTGCGCGCCGAGCGCCTTGACGTCGAGGTCGGGTTTGTGCCGCCGCGGGGGTCACCGGCCGCCCGGGTGTACCGGCTGCCGGGCGGGCGCCGAGCGGCGCAGCGGGCGCGCCGCGGTACGGCGCATTCGGTGCCACTGATCCGCGACGAAACCGGGTCGGTGATCGTCGGATCAGCCGAGTGGCGATCCGACGGCAACGGGCAGCCGCTGCACGGCGAGGCGGTAGTCGACGACACTGTCCTCTTCGACGGCGCTGTGACCGGAGTGCGCGTCGAGCCGACGCCGGCACCGCCGGGTCTGCGCGCCCGGCTGGCGCATCGCCGGTTCGGCGGCTGGGTGACCGGCCGCGCGGCGCAACTCGGCACCACCGGCGCATTGGTGGTCCGGGACGGTATCCCAGCTGCTCGTCCGGTGCGGCGGTCGACGTTCTACCGGCACACGCAGGGCTGGCTGCTCGTCAGATAGCTTCGTGTGGTGAGTTCACGTGAGCATTAGGGGCGTGCACGAATCGGTGCGGCCCAGCCCGATCTTCTTGGCCATCCTCGGAATCGCGGCGTTGGGCGGCGCACTGGCCTGGATGGCCGGGGCCCGGGTCCAGCCGCTGGCCTACGCCGGGGTCTTCATCCTGGTGATCGCCGGTTGGGTGGTGTCGCTGTGTCTGCACGAGTTCGGGCATGCGATTACCGCATGGCGGTTCGGCGACCGCGACGTCGCGGTGCGCGGCTACCTGACATTAGATCCGCGCAAGTACACCCATCCCATGCTGTCGCTGGGATTGCCGATGCTGTTCATCGCGTTGGGCGGCATCGGCCTGCCCGGCGCCGCGGTATATGTGCGGACTTATTTCATGACCCCGGCGCGCCGCGCGATGGTGAGCTTGGCCGGGCCGGCGGCGAACCTGCTGCTGGCCGTGCTGCTGCTGGTGCTCACGCGGTCCTACTACGACCCGGCGCATCCGGTGTTGTGGGCCGGGGTGGCGTTTTTGGGGTTTCTCCAGCTGACCGCAGTGGCGCTCAACTTGCTGCCGATCCCGGGCCTGGACGGCTACGGCGCGCTGGAGCCCTATCTCAGTCCCGAGACCCGGCGCGCTGTGGAGCCGTTCAAGCCCTACGCCTTCTTGCTGCTTTTCGTCTTGCTCCTCGCGCCGTTGCTCAACGGCTGGTTCTTCGACATCGTCTACTGGTTCTTCGACCTCTCCGGCGTACCGCATGTGCTGGCGCTCGCCGGAATGCAGTTGACCCGGTTCTGGGGAACGTGGCTCTGAGCCGCTTGCAATACATGCAATAATATGCATATATTGCTCGGCATGGGCAACGGCCATTCCCACGGCGGTGCAAACGCCCGGGTCGACCGGATGATCATGGCTGCGGTGATTCTCACCGGGTTCTTCGTGGTCGAACTGACCACGGCGCTGGCTATCGGGTCTATTGCGCTGCTGTCCGACGCCGGGCACGTGCTGACCGATGTGGTGGCGGCGGTCATGGGTCTGGCCGCGATGACGCTGGCCCGGCGCGGTAGCACATCCACGGCGCGCACCTATGGCTGGCACCGCGCCGAAGTGTTCACCGCAGTGGCCAACGCCGCATTGCTGGCCGGCGTCTCGGTCTTCATCGGCTACGAGGCTTTCGGGCGGCTCGGCCACACCCCCGACGTGCCTGGCGTGCCGATGATCGTGGTCGCGGTGGCCGGGCTGGCCGCCAATGCCCTCGTGGCGTTGCTTCTGCGCTCCGATTCCGCGCAGAGCCTGGCCGTGCGAGGTGCCTACACGGAGGTGATCGCCGACACCGTCGGCACCGTCGGTGTGCTGATCGCGGGGCTCGTGACGGTGACGACGCACTGGCCCTATGCCGACGTTGTGGTCGCCGTCCTGGTCGCGCTGTGGGTACTACCACGTGCGTTCGCGCTGGCTCACGCTGCGCTGCGAATCCTGTCTGAATCGTCGCCGAGCCACATCGACATCGAAGAGCTGCGTGCGGCGCTATACGCGGTCGACGGGGTGACCGGCGTTCACGATTTGCACGTGTGGACCTTGGTGCCTGGCAAGGACGCTGTCACCGCCCACCTGACCAGCAGCGCCGACTCGACGAGCGTGCTCGGCGAGGCGCGCGCGGTGCTGTCGGCGCGCGGGCTGAAGCACGCCACCGTCCAGGTCGAGCCGATGGACGGCGTCGGCGAATGCTCATCCTCATCCGCCTGGTAGCCGGAAAAAGCAGGAGCCGGGCAGATCGGCTCAGGTCAGAGGGCCACGCGGGCATCGGGGTCGCAGTCGTCGAGCAGATCTAGGCAGCGGGCCTGCTCGTCGGTTTCCCCGATCGCGGCGGCGGCCCGCGCCAGCGCCGCCACGCAGCGCAGAAAGCCCCGGTTGGGCTCGTGGGAATACGGCACCGGACCAAAGCCCCGCCAGCCGTTACGCCGCAGCTGGTCCAATCCGCGGTGATAACCGGTACGGGCGTAGGCGTAAGCGGTGACGGCTTTGTCGTCGGCCAGTGCGTCTTCTGCCAGCGTCGCCCAGGCCACCGACGCCGCCGGGTGCGCGGCGGCAACCAGGGCGGGATTCTCGCCGGCCAGCAGTTCGGCCTCGGCTTTCTCGTCGGCGGGCAGCAGTACGGGGTCTGGCCCCAGAAGGTCACCCGTCGGCGTCATAGCTGTTATTCTGCCGTGCCGGCTATTCGTCCCAGCACCGGGGAGAACGATCGATCGGCATCAGCGCATATCGGCAAGACACCAGATCCGACACCGCGGGAAACGTGCGCTGACAATTAACAGAGAGTTTGTCGGCACGCTTTAAGCTCGAACTGACACCGCCGAGCGGGGAGGACACCAGGTCTCATGCCGAACCCATCCGGGCCTGAACGGGACAACACTTCCGAAGCGAACGGAATCAACTCCGACGCGTTCGTCGAAGACAGCGCGACCGAGGCGATGCGTCCCGGCGTCGACCCGGCGGGAGAGCAGAGCGCCGACTCGGATTCGTCGACCGAGGTGATTGCCGCGGATGAAACACGGGCAGTGCATGAGGTCGCGCCGCCGGTGCACGACCCGGCACAACGTCGCTTCACCGCACCGGGTTTCGACGCGAAAGAGACGACGGTCATGAAAACCGCTGCCGATCCGGCGACTGAAGCCTTACGCCCGCAGTCAGGTCCGTCCCGCTCTCAACAACCCGAGAGCGGACCGAAAACGGCGATACCACAGTTGATTCCGCCTCGGCTGGGGTCGAAGCTGCGGCCGACGACTCAGCGCAGCTGGGGCTGGGTACTGGCGCTGATTTTGATCATCCTGACTTTGACCGCTATCGCCGTGCTGGGCACCGTCTTGCTGACCCACAAGTCGAAAACGAAAGCGTCGCAGCAAGATCAGGTACGCAGCACCATCCAGAGCTTCGATGTTGCGCTGCAGAACGGCAATCTGGCGGCGCTGCGCAGCTTGACCTGCGGCAGCTTTCAAGCCGACTACGTCTCCTACGACGACCGGGATTGGGCCGACACCTACCACCGTGTTGCGGCAGCCAGGCAGTATCCCGTCGTCGCCAGCATCGACCAGGTCGTCGTCAACGGAGAACACGCCGAGGCAAACGTCACCGCTTTCATGGCCTATGCACCGCAAACGCGCTCGACCCGCAGCTTCGACCTGCACTTCCGCGACGACCAGTGGAAGATCTGCCAGTCTTCGAACAGCTGACGATCGCTAGCCGGCGCCCGTTGCCGACGACGATAGCCCCGCGGCGCCGAGCCTGTAGTTGGCGTGGTCGCCACTCGAACTGTTCTACGCCAACAACAGGTTCGCCGAAGTCCGTCCGCTTAGGTCGCGTGGACGTTCTCGCGACCTGACGTGCTGGCTGTGCGAAAGTGACCGCCCGTAGCAGATCAGGACGCCAGGCTTTGCTCGGCGCAGTGCAGGTCGTGGCACGCCTCGATGACGCGCTCGGTCATCTGAGCTTCGGCTTTCTTCAGGTAGCTGCGCGGGTCGTAAAACTTTTTGCTACCCACCTCGCCGTCGACTTTGAGCACGCCGTCGTAATTGGTGAACATGTGACCGACGATCGGCCGGGTGAACGCATACTGGGTGTCGGTGTCGACATTCATCTTCACCACGCCGTAGCCCAACGCCTTCTCGATCTCCGACTTCTCCGAACCGGACCCGCCGTGGAAGACGAAGTTGAAGGGTTTGGAACCCTCCGGCAGGCCCAGCTTGGCCGCCGCGGCCTTCTGACCCTCGGCCAAGACTTCCGGCCGCAGCTTGACGTTGCCGGGCTTGTATACCCCGTGCACGTTGCCGAACGTGGCGGCCAGCAGATACTTACCATGTTCACCGGTGCCCAGGGCGTCGAGAGTCTTGTCGAAGTCCTCGGGCGTGGAGTACAGCTTGTCGTTGATCTCGTGTGCTACGCCGTCCTCTTCTCCGCCGACCACGCCGATCTCTATCTCCAGGATGATCTTGGCGGCCGCGGCGTGCTTGAGCAGTTCCTTGGCAATCTCGAGGTTCTCGTCGATCGGCACCGCCGAGCCGTCCCACATGTGGGACTGGAACAAGGGATTCTTCCCCGCCTCCACTCGGTCGGCCGAGACCGCCAGCAGCGGCCGCACGTAGCTGTCCAGTTTGTCCTTCGGACAGTGGTCGGTGTGTAGTGCGACGTTGATGGGGTATTTGGCGGCGACAGCGTGGGCGAACTCCGCCAGCGCCACCGCCCCGGTCACCATCTCTTTGATGCCGAGCCCGGAGCCGAATTCAGCGCCGCCGGTGGAGAACTGGATGATGCCGTCACTGCCGGCGTCGGCGAACCCTTTCAAAGCGGCGTTGATGGTCTCCGAGGAGGTGCAATTGATGGCCGGAAACGCGTAGTTGTTCTCCTTGGCACGTGCCAGCATTTCTGCGTAGATCTCAGGCGTCGCGACGGGCATGGCAGTTCCTCCTGGGCCGGCGGGTGCGTTCAGTATCGCAACACATCCCTGTATGAGCAGGGCTGCTGGGCCCCGCCTGGTCGGGATCAGCCGGCGGCGACGGTATGTTGGGTCATCGTGAGCACCGCCTCGAACACCGTCGCGGCCCTGCCCAACATCCTCGACCCGATGTACTGGATCGGTCCGCAAGGATTGTTCGCGTCGGCCGTGCTGCCGACGATCCTGGCGATTGTCTTCGCCGAGACGGGGCTGCTGTTTCCGCTGCTGCCCGGTGAGTCACTGCTGTTCACCGGCGGGCTGCTGGCCGCCCACGGCACGCTCGACATCTGGGTGCTGGCGCCGTGCGTGGCGGCGGTAGCGGTGCTCGGCGACCAAACCGGGTACTTCATCGGCCGCCGGATCGGGCCTGCGCTGTTCAAGAAGGAAGACTCGCGTTTCTTCAAGCAGCACCACGTTACCGAAGCGCATGCGTTTTTCGAGAAATACGGGCCTGCGGCCATCATCTTGGCCCGGTTCATGCCGTTCGTGCGGACCTTTACGCCGGTGGTCGCCGGGGTGTCCTACATGCGCTACCCGGTGTACCTGGCGTTCGACATCGTCGGCGGCGTCCTATGGGGCGGTGGCGTGACGGTCGCTGGCTACTTTCTGGGCAATGTGCCGTTCATCCACCAGAACCTGGAAAAGATCGTGCTGGTGATCTTGTTCGTGTCGCTGCTGCCGGCGCTGATCGCATCCGGCCGGGCCTACCTCAACCGCCGACGGGCGGCCCGCGCCGACGAGAAGCAGCTGACGACAGCCGAGTAGTCGGTCACACAGCGACCGCGAAGTCGCAACCCGTCGTGGCGCGCACGTCCTCCACAGTCGCACCGGGATGCAGTTCGGTGAGGGTCAGTCCGCGGCCCGGCTCGACGTCGAACACGCACAGATCGGTGATGATCATGTCGACCACCCCCTTGCCGGTGATCGGCAACGTGCACTGCTTCAGGATCTTTGGCCTGCCGTCTCTGGCGGTGTGATCCATCACCACGATCACCCGCTTCACCCCGGACACCAGGTCCATCGCCCCGCCAGGCCCCTTGACCATCTTGCCCGGGACCATCCAGTTGGCCAGGTCGCCGTTTTCGGCCACTTCCAGCCCGCCGAGGATGGACAGGTCGATGTGGCCGCCGCGGATCATGGCGAACGAGTCGGCGCTGCTGAAGAAGCTGGATCCGGGGATGGTGGTGATGGTCTGTTTGCCGGCGTTGATCAGGTCGGGGTCGACGGCGTCGTTGCCGGGGTAGGCGCCGATGCCCAGCAGGCCGTTCTCGGACTGCAGGGTGACATTGATGTCGTCGGGAAGGAAGTTGGCCACCAGCGTCGGGATGCCGATACCGAGGTTGACGTAGTACCCGTCGCGCAGCTCCCGGGCAGCCCGGCGGGCCATCCACTCGCGCACCGGGCTGGTCGTCTTCAGCGCTGGAGCCGCGTCGGCGTCACTCACCGTGCGGAATTCGATGCGCTTCTCGTAGTCGCGGCCTTCCAGGATGCGGTCGACGTAGATGCCCGGGGTATGGATCAGGTCGGGATCCAGCTCACCGACGTCGACCAGCTCCTCGACTTCGGCCACCGTCACCGCGCCGCAGCTGGCGATCATCGGGTTGAAGTTGCGTGCCGTTTTCCGGTAAACGAGGTTGCCCGCCGTATCGCCCTTCCACGCCTTGACGATCGAGACGTCGGCGCGGATGCCTTCCTCCAAAACGTACTCGGTGCCATCGAACACCCGGATGTCTTTGCTCTCGGCAAGTTCGGTGCCGTACGCCGTGCGGGTGTAGAAGCCGGGGATGCCGGCACCGCCGGCCCGCAGCTTTTCTGCAAGAGTCCCCTGCGGGGTGAGGGCCAGGTCCAGTTCCCCGGCCAGCACCTGCCGCTCGAACTCCTTGTTCTCACCGACGTAGGACGCGACAACTTTTCTGACCTGCCGGCCCTTGAGCAGCAGACCCATGCCGAAATCGTCGACGCCGGCGTTGTTTCCGACGATCGTCAGGTCCTTGACGCCGCTGTCCACCAGCGCCTGAATCAGACTCTCCGGGATGCCGCACAACCCGAAGCCGCCCGCGGCGATCGTGATGCCGTCACGCAGCAGACCTGCCAGCGCGGATCGCGCGTCAGGGTGAACTTTGCTCACCGACATTCCTCTCGTCACAAGTTTCCGGGCGCTCCGCTGGCCGGCCCGTCGGCGTCGGCCGCGCCCGCGCTGACGGCGTGTGCCGCCTCCATCAACATCCAACCGGAAAGCTGCACGGACAGATCACGTTCGGGTACTTCGGAGCCGGACACCGCACCCCCGGAAAACTCCGCTTCCTGGCCGGCCGCGGTCGGCAGTTCGGCATCGCGGTCCCAGGACGGCCCGAACAACGGCAGCCCGTCCACGGTCTGTCGGTAATCCCATGCTGACCGGGCTGACGAAAGCACCAGTGCGCGCGCGGTGTCCCGGGCGGCCACGTCGGCGGCGTCGTCACCGGGCAGCGTGGTGGCCACCAGCGCCAGGTAGCGCGCGGTGACCCCACCGAACAAGCCGCCGTCGCCGCCCCCGGTGCCTTTGAGCACACCGGAGGTAGCCATGTACTCCTTAACGGCGTCCACCAGGCGATGCACCCGGGGCGCGTGCCGGGAATCGCCGGTGCGGGCGGCCAATTCGGTCTCCAGGCCCAGCACCACGCCCTGGCAATAGGTGTATTGCGCACGCACCAGCGAGCCGGCTTTGATGCCGTCGAATACCAAGTGGGTTTCCGGATCGACCAGCTTCGCGTCGATCCAATCGCCCATCTGCTGGGCGCGTTTGAGCCGGTCCCCGTAGCGGGCCAGGAAGATTCCCGCCGGGCCGTTGGCGGGCGCGTTGAAGAACTGGTCCTGCTTACGCCACGGGATGCCGCCACCGTCCTCGGGCACCCAGGCGGTGAGGAATTCCTGGCTCAGCTTGTCCAGCGCACGGTGACGCTCCACCCCGGCCAGCCGGGCGGCCCGCTCCAACGCCAGCGCCAGCCAAGCCATGTCGTCGTAGTAGTTGTTCACCCAAGCGCCGGCGTTACGCAGCCGGTGGGAACGGATCTGACGCGTGATCCTGCTGTGCCGCAAGGGGTTCGGGTCGCGCAGCTGCGCGTCGACAAGGCAGTCCAGCAGGTGAGACTGCCACCAGTAGTGCCAGCTGCCGAACAACCGGTCACGGCGGGACGGGGGCCAGGCCACCACGCCCAGCTGGGTTCCCGGCAGCGCCCACAACCGTCTCAGGTGCCGCGCCGAGACGGCGGCTTCGGTGCTGGCCGCCCGGTTCGCCCATAGCTGATCCATGTCAGCGATCCTGCCTTACCGGGCTCGGGGCGTCAGCGAGCGGTGAAGGGCTAGTCGCAGAATGGTCCGAACATTGCGATTCCCAAAACTTTTCAGTTACAGACGAGGTCAAGAGCGCGTGTCAGCGGTGTCACTCACTCATCGCGACCAGGACATCATCGTCGGCGCCCGGCCCGAATCGAGCGCGTGAGCGAACCAACCGCTTCAGCGCCAGCCACAAACTCCTGGGCCAGCTCCACCACTGCCTGTGAACGCCCGATACGGGCGTGGAAGGCACCTCATCCAGGCTGCGGCGTGAGAGCGAAGACGGGAATCGTAGGGGCGACGGTGCGAAATTCTTCGTCGGTCGAGTCGGGCGTCAGCCCGCCAGCGGTTCCCTTGACTTCCCAATGCCACCGGCGCAGGTAGCGCTGGAGCAAGTCGGGCTTCTCGTCGTCGGTGAGCTCGGTGACGCGGGCCTGTCGACTGCGCCAGCGCGGGCCGATTTCCAGTTCGCCGGCGGCTCTTAGGTTGCGAGCCCACTGCGTGTTGCCACGAGGTGACAGCACGTAGTCGTGATCGTCTACCGCCAGGAGGTTGACCACCACGCCGCGCATCCGGCCGGATTTGCGGCCCCGCACCCGGATCGCCGTGGTGCCCGCGATGCTGACGCCAGCCTCGGCGAGCGTTCGGATCACCCCGCTGAAGGTTCTTGCAAGGGCGTTGGGTTCGTCGTATCGCTTGGTCATCATCACTCCGTCCCTAAGGGGCCAGCAAACGAGAGCGGCGCTCTCGTTATTGAATCGTGGCACATATCGCGGGCCATGTCGAGAGCAGTGCTCTTACATTGTGAAATACTCGGCAAGTGGGCAAGCGTCAGGACTCCCGCGACCGCATCGAGCGCGACGTCATTGCGCTCGGTCGACGCCACCTCGCTGAATCGGGTGCCGCCGGACTATCGGTGCGGGCAATTGCCCGTGAACTCGGCATGGTGTCCTCGGCCATATACCGCTACGTGTCGAGCCGCGACGACCTGTTGACGGTGTTGCTCGTCGATGCTTACAACGAGTTGGCCGATGCCGTCGACGGCGCACGACGCGCCGCCGACGCAACCTGGCATGACCAGGTACTAGCCATGGCGCGCGCGGCGCGCCAGTGGGCGATCGGACAACCGGCTTGCTGGGCACTGCTGTATGGCAGCCCGGTGCCCGGCTACCATGCGCCCGCGACGTCGACGGTCGGCCCCGGCACACGAGCGATCGCGGCGCTGCTGGACTCCGTCTCCGAAGGCATCGCTGCGGGCGATGTTCCGGTGTCGAGAGGAGTCTCGGGTCGACAGTTATCGCACGACTTCGATCGCCTCCGCGATGAGTTCGGGTTCGGTGGCGACGACGCGATCGTGATGAAGTGCTTGCTGTTCTGGGCAGGGCTCATTGGCGCAATTAGCCTCGAGACGTTCGGGCAGTACGGCGCCGACACGATAACCGACGCCGAGGCGGTCTTCGATGGACAAATTGCACTATTGATCGACGTGTTCAGGGCACCGTCAGCCCCACCAGCACCGGCCTAGCGTTGGAACGCACGGCGATGCTGCGCAACCCTCGCCTCACCAGGCGTGCGTAACGTCGCCGTGCTGCATGATCCACGCGTGCATCACGATGCCGGCGGCCACCGCGACGTTGATGCTGCGCGTCGACCCGAACTGGGCGATCGACACCGTGAGCGCGGTGCCGGCGCGGGTGTCGTCGGTGATGCCCGGCCCTTCCTGGCCGAACACCAGCAAGCAGTTTCGCGGCAACTCCGTCTGCTCCAACCGGGCCGCCCCGGGCACATTGTCGACAGCCACGGCGGTCAGACCGGCGTCCTCCGCGAACTCCATCAGCTCTGCCGCGCTGTCGTGGTGGCGCAGCCGCTGATAACGGTCGGTGACCATGGCGCCGCGGCGATTCCAGCGCCGCCGCCCGACGATGTGCACGGTGTCGACTGCGAAGGCGTTGGCGGTGCGCACCACCCCGCCGATGTTGGCATCGTGCCCGAAATTCTCGATCGCCACATGCAGTGGGTGCCTTCGCTTATCGATGTCGGCGATGATCGCCTCGCGCGTCCAGTACCGGTAGGCATCGACGACGTTGCGGGTGTCGCCGTCGCGCAACAGCGCCGGGTCGTATCGCGGATCGGGCGGCCAATATCCTTGCCAAGGTCCGACACCGTTCGACGGTATGCCCCACTCGGTGGGACCGGGCGGCGGAAACTCGCTCACAGCATCACCAGTCACCTCGCACGGCGGCTAACGAAGGCCCAGATCCGCCAGACCCAGCAGGCTGCGGTAGCGCAGACCGTCGGCTTGGATGGCCTCTGCGGCTCCGGTGGCACGGTCCACCACGGTGGCCACCCCGACCACTTCACCACCGGCGTCCCGGACGGCGTGGACCGCGGTCAGCGCGGAAGCGCCGCTGGTGCTGGTGTCCTCGACGACCAGTACCCGCTGCCCCGTGACGTCGGCTCCTTCGATCAGCCGCTGCATGCCATGAATTTTCACCGCCTTGCGCACCACGAAGGCGTCGATCGGGCGGCCGGCTGCGTGCATCACGGCGGTCGCGACCGGGTCGGCGCCCAAAGTCAGACCGCCGACCGCCGTGTAATCCCAGTCGTCGGTGAGCTCGCGCATCAAGCGGCCGATCAGCGCTCCGGCGCGGTGATGCAGGGTCGCGCGGCGCAGATCCACGTAGTAGTCGGCCTGTTTGCCCGACGACAACGTGAATTGCCCCCGCACCACCGAGAGCCGGCGCACCAGATCAGCCAGCTCTTGGCGATCGGAGGAGGTCAGGTCAGGCGCGGCGGCGGCCGACATCAGCGTTGGTAATGCGGAGCCTGATGGCCGTTGCGCGGCGGTGGCGGTAGTCGCTGAGGCCCGAGACCCGAGCCGCCTTCTTCGCGACGGGGCTCGTCTGAGGCGTGCCGAGCCGTGTCCGACCGCGTCGGCTCCTGCCGGGTCGAGGCCTCCGTCTGAGTTTGCCGGGACGGCGTCTCGCTGCGGCCCGCCGGTGCCAGTGGACGGCTCGGCGCCGCGTTACGGCGACCACCGGGTTGCGGCGCGGGCTGCGGCAGCGGCGGCAGCACCCGCAGCAGGTCGTTGAACTGCCGAACCGTGCGCAGTCCCTCATCCCATTCGGCGCGGTTGCTGGCGATCGGCATGCTGACCAGCGTCCAGTTCTGCTCGTTCCACATGATCTCCGCGCAGTCCGGTGCGGTGTGCGCGAAAGTGACCATGCGGCGGTCGCAGGCCCGTCGGGCGGCGTCCAGATTCGTCGAGTACACCATTCGCGGCCCGATCGCACCCAGCAGCCAGATGTCGCTTTCCCGGGGCTCTTTCAACCCCTTCAGCCGTAGGTCGATGACGACGTTGGTGCCCACCTTGCGGTGCAGGGCAATCACCGTGGCGACCTCTTCGAGGTCGAAGATGAACACCGCCTCGCCGCGGATCTGACCGAGCACGACGTTGCGTGCCGGAATCTCGCCGACGGTCGACATCACGCCGCGCTTCCAGCGCTGCAAGATCTCGGTGTTCTCCGACTCGTAGTCGAAACCGTGTGAACGCGCCCACGATTTGCGCCGCCGGCCCCGGCCCCGGCGCCGATCCAAGTCGACGTACAGCAGCACCCCGGCGCCGACAAAGCACAGCGCGGAGAGCGTGAACCAGAGCGGGACCATCGCACGTAGCCTAGCTGCTGTCCGGCCAGAACCGAGAACGTAAACGGGTCACAACACGGTCAACGTCGACTTGTTGGGCGAATCCGGGGCTTAGGTTCCGGGGTCGATGCAAGTCGACGTTCGACGCTGATCAGCCCAGGATCAGCGAGTCGCCGTCGGGCGTGACGTTGACCGGGATGGTGTCGCCGTCGTGGGCGTCACCGGCCAGCAACATCTTGGCAAGCTGATCACCGATCGCCTGCTGCACCAGTCGCCGCAACGGCCGCGCCCCGTACACCGGGTCGAACCCGCGCTGGGCCAGCCAACGCTTCGACGGCAGTGAGACCGCCAACTGCAGCCGCCGTTGCGCGAGCCGCTTGTCCAGCTGGGCGAGCTGAATATCGACGATGCGCACCAGCTCTTCGGGGTTGAGACCGTCGAAGATCAGCACGTCGTCGAGGCGGTTGATGAACTCGGGTTTGAACGCCGAGCGCACCGCGGCCATCACCTGCTCCTCGTTACCACCCGATCCCAGGTTGGACGTCAAAATCAGGATGGTGTTGCGGAAGTCGACAGTGCGGCCCTGCCCGTCGGTCAGCCGTCCCTCGTCGAGGACCTGCAACAGCACGTCGAAAACATCCGGATGGGCCTTCTCGACCTCGTCGAACAGCACCACGGTGTAAGGCCGTCGGCGCACCGCCTCAGTCAGCTGACCGCCTTGGTCGTAGCCGACATAGCCGGGGGGCGCGCCCACCAGGCGGGCCACCGAGTGCTTTTCGCCATACTCGCTCATGTCAATGCGGACCATCGCGCGCTCGTCGTCGAACAGGAAGTCGGCCAGCGCTTTGGCCAGCTCCGTCTTGCCGACGCCGGTGGGGCCGAGGAACAAGAATGATCCGGTCGGCCGGTTCGGATCGGCGACACCGGCCCTCGTGCGGCGCACCGCATCGCTGACGGCCTGCACAGCCTTGCGCTGCCCCACCACGCGCTTGCCGAGCTCGTCTTCCATCCGCAGCAGCTTGGCGGTCTCGCCTTCCAGCAGCCGCCCGGCCGGGATGCCCGTCCACGCCGACACCACGTCGGCGATGTCGTCGGGGCCGACCTCTTCCTTGAGCATCACGGCTTCCCGAGCCTGCGCCTGCGGCACCGCGGCGTCGAGCTTCTTCTCCACCTCCGGGATGCGCCCGTAGCGCAGCTCGGCCGCTTTGGCCAGGTCACCGTCGCGTTCAGCCCGTTCGGATTCGCCGCGCAGCGTCTCGAGCTGTTCTTTGAGCTCGCGGACGCCGTCGATTGTGGTTTTCTCGTTCTGCCAGCGGGTGGTGAGCTCGGCCAGCTTCTCTTTGTGGTCGGCCAGCTCCGCACGCAGCTTCACCAGCCGTTCCCGCGATGCTTCGTCTTCCTCTTTGGCCAGCGCCATCTCTTCGATCTCCAGCCGGCGAACCAACCGCTCGACCTCGTCGATCTCGACCGGCCGAGAGTCGATCTCCATCCGCAGCCGCGACGCCGCCTCGTCGACCAGGTCGATCGCCTTGTCCGGCAGGAACCGGGCGGTGATGTAGCGGTCGGACAGGGTCGACGCGGCGACCAGGGCCGAGTCGGTGATGCGCACACCGTGGTGCACCTCGTAGCGCTCTTTGAGCCCGCGCAAGATGCCGACGGTGTCATCGACCGACGGCTCGCCGACGAACACCTGCTGGAAACGCCGCTCCAGGGCAGCGTCCTTCTCGATGTGCTTGCGGTACTCGTCGAGCGTGGTGGCGCCGACCAGCCGCAGCTCGCCGCGGGCCAGCATCGGCTTGATCATGTTGCCGGCGTCCATTGCCGACTCACCGGTCGCCCCGGCCCCGACGATGGTGTGCAGCTCGTCGATGAAGGTGATGATCTGCCCGGCGGAGTTTTTGATCTCGTCGAGCACCGCCTTGAGCCGCTCCTCGAACTCACCGCGGTACTTCGAGCCGGCCACCATCGAACCCAGGTCCAGTGACACCACGGTCTTGTCCCGCAGGCTCTCCGGAACATCGCCGGCGACGATGCGCTGGGCCAGCCCTTCGACGATTGCGGTCTTGCCGACGCCGGGCTCACCGATGAGCACCGGGTTGTTCTTGGTGCGACGGGACAGCACCTGCACGACGCGCCGAATCTCGTTGTCGCGGCCGATCACCGGGTCGAGCTTGCCCTCACGGGCGCGCGCGGTCAGGTCGGTAGAGTACTTCTCCAGCGCCTGGTAAGTGGCCTCCGGCTCCGGGCTGGTGACCCGGGCGCTGCCGCGGACGTTGACGAACGCCTCCCGCAAGGCCTGCGGGGACGCGCCGTGGCCGGTGAGTAGCTTGGCAACCTCGGAGTCACCGGTGGCCAGGCCGACCATCAGGTGCTCGGTCGACACGTACTCGTCGTCCATTTCGGTGGCCAGCTGCTGAGCAGTGGTGATCGCGGCCAGTGATTCCCGGGACAGCTGTGGCTGAGAACTGGCGCCGCTGGTGTGCGGCAGCCGATCCAGCAGGCGCTGCGTTTCGGCGCGGACCGCGGCGGGCTCGACGCCGACTGCTTCCAGCAGCGGCGCGGCGATCCCGTCGTTCTGGGTCAGCAACGCCAACAGCAGATGAGCGGGCCGGATCTCGGGATTACCGGCGGCCGAGGCCGCCTGCAGCGCCGAGGTCAGCACCGCCTGAGTCTTGGTTGTCGGGTTGAACGAATCCACGCCGGTCTCCATCCAGGTGAAAAGGGACTGCTGAAAAATGCTTGTCGCGATGTCCAACGTCGTCAAGGTTGAGTGTGTTCCGCTCAACCCGAGATTTATCTTGCGGCTTCCCGAGCGCCGAAGCCGATCACTTTCGAACGTATGATCGATCGATGGGTCGTCTCGCTTCGATCAAGTACAACGGGCATCCGCTGCCGGATCCGTTTCGGATGGTGCGACCGCCGATGACCGTGCTCATCGACCTGACCGCGTTGTTTCCCCGCGAACCGCACCGCTCCGGCCGGTATCACCCCAACGGTCTGCAGTTACACAAAGTGGTCGAGGGACGACTGAGTTGCTGGGGCATCTGCGAGCAGGGTGACTGGTGGGGGCTAGTCACTTACCCAGTCGACTACGGTCCCAAGCGCAAGAACGTCACACACTGGGTACCTGCCTGGACGCTGCGCCGCAAGGCTTAGTGCCGATCGAAGGCGGCTTCCAACTCTCGACCGTCGAATGCACCAGGGGCCGTGCCGTTTGTCGCGTATTGGTAGACCGCCACGCGGAAGATCTGGTTCAGCGCGCTCGAGACCACTACGACCGCGAGGAACGCGGCGGCCGCGATGGCGATGATGACGGCGCCCAGGAGGTGCTGGTTGGCTTTAGCCAGCAAGAAGTAGCCCGCCACCCCGACGAACATGATCGCCATGACGGCGAAATTGCTCACCGCCGAGATAATCACCGCCCCCGTTGCGCCCTCGCCCCAACGTGCCTTCACCACCGCCGCCGAGCGTTTGAGCGCATCTAATGGTCCGCTGCCTTCCAGCGCGAGGACCGGAACCACGAAGAACGTCGCAATCGCCCAGGCCGCACCCGCGATCCAGGCCGCGATTTTGCCCGCGAACGGCACCCGCTCTTCGAGCACACGCAGGATCAGGCCGAGCGTCGCGGTCACCAGCGTCCAGCCGAGGATCGGGCCGATGCGCCCAAACGCGGCCGAGAGCCCCTCACTCACGCTGGTGTCCTCACCACGCATCGAGCGCACGGCGCAGGCAGCGAGCGCGACGTTGAAGAACACTGCGATGAACGTCGCCACATACAAGGAGCCGAAGACGGCGAGGTAATGAATAGGGTCGTGCGTATCGATGAGGTAAAGGATCGGGTGCTTGTTATCGGCGACTTCCTGAAGACCTCCTAAGCCCAGCGTCGGGACCAGGATTACGCCCATCGCGACGATGCCGAAGATCGTCGAGAGGGCCGGGAACAGCGACAGCGAGGGATCACTTTTCAGCACATTCCAGCTCTGCGCCGTCAGCTCTTTGCCACGTTCTAGCTTGCCCATCGGCAGAGTTTAGCCCTGTTTCGGGCGCGCACTGCCGGCTTTGACAACTCCTCACCCCCGACCGAGTTGGCTAGCGATACGCACCAAACTAGGTCAAGCATCCGGTCCGGCACGCATGCGACCGCGGTCGATGCGAAAATTCAGCGCGTGACAGAAACTTGGGATTCTGTATTGACCACGCTGATTCCGCTCGCGCTGGTCGTCGCGGTCTCACCGTTGTCGATCATCCCGGCCGTGCTGGTGTTGCAGACGCCGCGACCGCGGCCCACCAGCCTCGCCTTCCTCGGCAGCTGGCTGCTGGGCCTGGTCGTGCTTACCGCGATCTTTGTGGCGTCCTCCGGCGCACTCGAGGGGCTGCTGAAGTCTCCACCGACCTGGGGGTCCTGGCTACGCGTCGTCCTCGGATTGGCGCTCATCGCGTACGGCATCTACCAATGGCTGACCCGGCACGGTCATAGCGAGTCGCCCAGGTGGATGCGGTCTTTCGCGACGCTCACGCCCGGGCGGGCCGCACTAACCGGTCTGGTACTGGTCGTGATCAGACTCGAGGTACTCACGATGTGCGCCTTGGCCGGCTTGAAGATCGGCGGCAGTGGGCTCGGCATCGCAGCCGAGTCAATACTTGCCGGGATCTTCATCGCCATCGCTGCGTCGTCGGTCGCAATCCCGGTCCTGGCCTACGCGGCCGCGGGTCACCGTCTCGACGATCCGATGGCGCGGCTCAAAGCGTGGATGGAAAAAAATAACGCCGCGCTGCTCGCGGCGATCCTGGTCCTGATCGGCTTGATGGTGCTGTACAACGGCATTCACCCGCTGCTGCACCACGCATAAAATCGGCGGCCGTGAGCCTCAACGATCAGGATGCGCTAGCGGTACTGCGCGCCGCAATCGACCCGGCCGACGACAACGGGCTCATCGGGCGGTTCTATTCCCGCTGGTTCGACCTCGACATCTCGACGCGTGACCTCTTTCCGCCCGACATGGAAGGCCAGCGAGCAGCGTTCGCCCAGGCGCTGCACTGGGTCTACGGCGAACTGGTCGCGCAGCGCGCGGAGGCGCCGGTGGCGTTCTTGGCCCAACTCGGTCGTGACCACCGCAAATACGGTGTGCAGGCGGCGCACTACGAGACGCTGCGGCAGGCGCTCTACACGACGCTGCGCGGTCAGCTGGGTCACTGCTGGACCGATGCCGTCGACGAGGCCGCCCGGCAGTCACTCAACCTGATCACCGGCGTGATGAGCGGCGCCGCCGACGCCGAAGACGGGCCGGCCTGGTGGGACGGCACGGTCATCGAACACCTGCGGGCGTCACGTGATTTGGCGGTGGTACGGCTGCATCTGAATCGCCCGCTGCCCTACCACGCCGGCCAATATGTCAACGTCGCGATCCCGCAGTGCCCGCGACGCTGGCGCTATCTGACTCCGGCAATTCCGCCCGACGACAGCGGAGCCGTCGAGTTCCACATCCGGGCGGTTGCGGGCGGACTAATCAGCACCGCCATCGTCGGCGAGACACGTCCGGGCGACCGCTGGCGACTGTCCAGCCCGCACGGCGCGCTGCACGTGAACCGCGACGGCGGTGACGTGTTGATGGTGGCCGGCAGCACCGGGCTGGCTCCGCTGCGCTCGATCGTCATGAGTCTCGCCCGGTGGGGTGAGAACCCGCGGGTGCACATGTTCTTCGGTGGCCGCTACCCCTGCGAGCTCTACGACCTGCGCACGTTGTGGCAATTGGCGACGCAGAATCCGTGGCTATCGGTTTCGCCGGTCTCGGAGTACACCCGCGACCCCGGCTGGGCCGCCGACTATCCGGAGGTCACGCCGCCGAGGGGCCTGCACGTGCGTCAGACCGGCCGACTGCCCGAGGTGGTCACCAAGTACGGCGGCTGGGGGGACCGGCAGATTCTGATCAGCGGTGGTCCGGGGATGGTTCGGGCCACCAAAGCCGCACTGATCGCCAAGGGGGCTCCGCCGGAACGCATTCAGCACGACCCGTTGTAAAGCTGAGGCTGACCGCGGCGACCCGCTTCCCCCGGCTTCCAGCCGCGCTCGCGATCGCCGCAGGGCTGACCGCGGCGACCCGCTTCCCCCGGCTTCCAGCCGCGCTCGCGATCGCCGTTACGCTGATGGCGTGCACGTCGTCACGCTGCGCGACCCGTCGTCCTCAGTGGTGGCGCAGTACGTGCCCTCCGCCGGGATGATCGGCGTCTCGTTGACCGACTCCGACGTCCAGCTGCTGGGGCAGCGGCGCGGACTGGACGCATACATCGAAGCCGGCAAAACCATGGGCATTCCGATCTTGTACCCGTGGGCGAATCGGCTGGGCGACCGCAGCTACACCGTCGGAGACGACGAAATCACGTTGCAGCCCGACGCTGCAGGCGTGCGGTTCGACCCGAATGGTCTGCCGATTCACGGATTGCTCGCCGGCTACGGCGGCTGGCAGGTGATGACCGAATCGGCCAACGAGTTGACCGCTGAACTCAATTTCGCAGCTGATCCAGCGTTGCTGGCGAGCTTCCCGTTTCCGCACATGCTGGTGGTACGGGCCAGCCTCGCCGACCGGACGTTGACCGTGCGCACCACCGTGTCAGCGGTCGGAGACCGGCCGGTGCCGCTGTGCTACGGCTTTCACCCGTACCTGCAGCTGGCGAATGTGCCGCGCGAGCAATGGGTTGTCGAGACGCCGCGATTGCGGCATGTTGCTCTTGACGAGCAGGGCCTACCAACAGGCGACACTTCCGAGCAGGCGCCGATTCACGAGCCGCTGGGCGACAGGAGTTTCGACGACGGTTACGACCAAGTCGCCGAGGGTTCGGTGTTCGCGGTGTCCGGCGGCGAACGCCGGATCGAAGTTCACTTCGAGCAGGGCTACCCGGCGGCGCAGATTTTCGCACCGCCCGGCGAGGACATCGTGTGTTTCGAGCCGATGACCGCGCCAACAGATGCGTTGCGCCGCGGCGGCTACCCGAGTGCGCAACCGGGTGAGCCGGCGGTCGCGGTGTTCTCGATCCACGTCTAACGTTCAAATAGTCCAAATGCGAGGGTCTTCCTCGTAGGCCGACGGTGTCTCGAGCTGAGCGATGCGGTGCACGTCGATCGTGTAACGCGCGATGAGTCCGATCGCTATGCCCTCTTGGTGTTCAACGGTGATCTGGATGGCGTCCCGGCGCTCTTCCGGCAGTGTCACATTCGCTGCCACCGCAACAGCCCGGGAATCGTTCTTCAATGCGGCCAGGTCCCGCCACAGCGTGGCGAGCTGTTCGGAGACTTCCGAGACCTTTCCGCTTAAATCATTGGTTTGGACCACCTGGAAGTGGCCGTCGACTGACACCGCGAGTGCGAAGGGCTGAAAGCTTCCGGCCAGCGCTATGCGTCGAACCGCGAAATCAGATGCGGCGTCGAAGAGCTCGTCTAGGTCGGCTTGCGCCTGGTGGCTCGCACAGTCGCCCCAACTCGCCATCAGGCGTCCTCCACCTCTGCCGCGCCGTTGAGAACAAGCCGAACAACCGCCCGCAGCCATTCCGGCTCTACTGCCGGTGCTGCCTACGCGGCTGCCACACCACCACCGCGGTGCTCTTCGGCACAACGGCCAAGTCGCGTCGCTGATTGGCTCGCAGCCTGTCGATCTCATCGGCCATCTCTTTGAGGCGTGACTGCAATGCCTCGACCTGATTGCTCAGCTCGATGATGCGTTTGATGCCGGCCAGATTGACGCCCTCGTCCTGGGAGAGCCGCTGCACCTCGCGCAGCAGATCGACGTCGCGCTCCGAGTAGCGCCGTCCGCCACCGGAACTGCGGCGAGGGCTGACCAGACCGAGCCGGTCGTAGGTACGCAGTGTCTGCGCGTGCATTCCGGCCAGCTCGGCGGCCACCGAGATCAAAAAAGTGTGCGCATCGTTTCCGCTGGAATTCCTGGCCATCAGCGGTTACCTGCCCATCCCGCTCGCGGGTCGAACCCGCCGGCCCGCTCGGCAGCGGCATAACTTTCCAGCGCCTCCAGGGCGGCGCCGTCAACATTCGGCGGGACCGCTACCTTGACGGTGACGAGCAGGTCGCCGTTGCCGCCGTTGCGCTTGGGAACACCGCGCCCGCGCACCCGCAGGATACGTCCGTCAGCGGTGCCCTTGGGCACTCGGACACCGACCTTTCCGTTTAACGTAGGTAATGAAAGCGTTGTGCCCAACGCTAATTCGGTGAAGCTGACCGGAACCGTCACGGTGAGATCGTCGCCGTCGCGGCCGAAGACCTTGTCCGGCCGCACGTGCACCGTCACATAGAGGTCACCTGACGGCGCGCCGCGCAAGCCGGCTTCGCCCTGCCCGGGCAGCCGGATGCGTTGCCCGTCTTCGACGCCCGGCGGAATTCGCACATTGATGGTTCGGGTGCGGGTCGTCACACCGGTGCCCTGGCACTGCTCGCAAGGGTGCTCGATGATCGATCCGCTGCCCCGGCAGTCGGTGCACGGTTCGGAGAAGCCGAATGCACCCTGGTTGCGGCTGATCACGCCGGAGCCGTTGCAGGTGGGACAGACTTTCGGGCTGGTGCCCGGCCGTGCCCCGCTGCCGTGACAATTGGTGCACGGCGCCGGGCTGGTTAGCCGCAGCGGCATCGCCACACCCTTGGCGGCTTCGACGAAATCGAGCTCGGTTTCCGTCTCCAGGTCGTTGCCGCGGCGTGGCCGGCTCGGCCGTGGAGCGGCGCCGCGTCCGAACAAGCCACCGAACAGATCGCCGATGTTGGAGCCGCCGCTCTGCCCCGCAGCGTCGAACAAGTCACTCAGGTTGAACTCGGAACCGTCGCCACCGACATCGAAGCCGCCGAACCGTCCGCCGTTGAACCGGCGGCCGAACCCGCCGCCGCCGGCGAACAGTCGGCGTGTCTCGTCGTACTCCTTGCGTTTAGCCGGATCGGTGAGCACTTCCTTGGCCTCGGACACGGCTTTGTACCGGTCTTCGGCCGCCTTGTCGCCCGGGTTCCGATCCGGATGATTGTCAGCGAGCAGCTTGCGGGCCGTCCGCTTGATGTCCTCAGGACTGGCGTCCGGGGAGACGCCCAGTTCTTTATAGAAGTCCTTCTCGACCCACTCGCGCTGGGCCATGTCGCGTCACCCCCTTCCAGCTCTGAAGTCGAGGTTGTCGCCGCTAATTCTGCGTCGATTCCGATTGTGCGCTGTGGCCGGCGGTGTCGGTGTCGTTATCGGGGGTACCAGACGCCGAGCCCGCGGCGCCATCGGTGCTTCCGGGATCTACTGCGTCGTCGACGGTGTCGACAACGCCCACCAACGCGTGCCGCAGTACCTGCTCGCCGAGCAGGTAGCCCTGCCGCATTACCATCCCGATCACCGGGCGAGAACCCGCACCTCCGTCGCCCTCGTGCTGCACGGCTTCGTGTAACACCGGATCAAAATCGTCGCCCTCGGCGCCGAATGCGGTCAAACCCAGTCCGTTGAGCACGCTGCTGAGCTTGTCGGCGACCGAGCGCAGCGGACCCGACTCAAGATCTCCGTGACTGCGCGCTCGATGGAGATCGTCGAGCACACCGAGTAGTTGACTGACCACCGTCGCCTTCGCCCGCTCAGCCGATGCCTGTTGCTCGCGCAACGCCCGCTTGCGGTAGTTGGCGAAGTCGGCTTGCACCCGCTGCAAGTCAGCTGTCAGCTCGGCCACCTTCTCGCCGCCTGCCGCGAGCTCGCCGCCTTCCGGCGCCGACCCGCCAGGGGCCGGCCCGGAAGGGGCGTGGCGTACTTCTCCGGTCTCAGGGTCGATCCGTCGCTTGTCGGTGATCGTCACCTGTTCGTGTGGTGTGCCGTCGGTCACCGGGCCTCCCGCTCATCGTCAACCACCTCCGCGTCCACGACGTCGTCAGCACCTGCCGACCCGTCGGGACCGGCGGGGCCGGCACCTTGCTCGGCCTGGGTGGCCTCGTAGATCGCCTGGCCGAGCGCCTGCGACTCCTGACCCAGCTTTTCCATCGCCGACTTGATCGCGCCGATGTCGTTGCCGTTCAACGCCGTCTTGGCCTCGGACACCGCGGCGTCCACCTTGTTCAGCGTGTCTTCGGGCACCTTGGATCCACCCTCGGCCGTTGAGCTCCGTTGTTCAGCGACGAACTTCTCCGTCTGGTACACCAGCGTCTCGGCCTGGTTGCGAACGTCGGCCTCCTCGCGGCGCTTGCGGTCCTCGTCGGCGTGCGCCTCGGCGTCCTTGATCATCCGGTCGATCTCGTCCTTGGACAGGGCCGAGCCTTCCTGGATGCGGATGGTGTTCTCCTTGCCGGTGCCCTTGTCCTTGGCGGTGACGTGCACGATGCCGTTGGCGTCGATGTCGAAGGTGACCTCGATCTGCGGGATGCCGCGCGGGGCCGGCGGGATGCCGGTCAGCTCGAAGCTGCCGAGCAGCTTGTTGTGCGAGGCGATTTCGCGCTCACCCTGAAAGACCTGGATCTGCACCGATGGCTGGTTGTCGTCGGCGGTGGTGAAGGTCTCCGAGCGTTTGGTCGGGATCGTGGTGTTGCGCTCGATCAGCTTGGTCATCACGCCGCCCTTGGTTTCGATGCCCAGGCTCAGCGGTGTGACGTCAAGCAGCAGCACGTCTTTCACCTCACCCTTGAGAACTCCGGCCTGCAACGCGGCACCCACCGCCACGACCTCGTCGGGATTGACGCCCTTGTTGGGCTCCTTGCCGCCGGTGAGTTCCTTGACCAGATCGGTCACCGCGGGCATCCGGGTGGAACCACCCACCATGACCACGTGGTCGATCTCGGACACCGAGATCCCGGCGTCTTTGATCACCTGCTGGAACGGGTTGCGGGTCCGGTCCAGTAAGTCCTGGGTGATGCGCTGGAATTCGGCGCGGGTGAGCTGCTCGTCGAGGAACAGCGGATTCTTGTCCGCATCGACGGTGATGTAGGGCAGGTTGATCGAGGTGCTGCCCGACGATGACAGCTCGATCTTGGCCTTCTCGGCCGCTTCTCGCAGCCGCTGCATGGCCATCTTGTCCTTGGTCAGGTCGATGCCGCTTTGACCCTTAAACTTCTCGACCAGCCAGTCGACGACGCGCTGGTCCCAGTCGTCACCGCCGAGGTGATTGTCACCGGAGGTTGCGCGGACCTCGACCACACCTTCGCCGATCTCCAGCAGCGAAACGTCGAACGTGCCGCCGCCGAGGTCGAAGACCAGGATGGTCTGCTCGGTCTCGCCCTTGTCGAGCCCGTAGGCCAGCGCAGCCGCGGTCGGCTCGTTGACGATGCGCAACACGTTCAGACCGGCGATCTGGCCGGCCTCCTTGGTGGCCTGACGCTGAGCGTCGTTGAAGTAGGCGGGCACGGTGATGACCGCGTCGGTGATGTCCTCACCCAAGTACGCCTCAGCGTCGCGCTTCAGCTTTTGCAGGACGCGCGCGCTGATCTCCTGGGCGGTGTACTTCTTGCCGTCGATCTCGATGGACCAGTCGGTGCCGATCTGCCGCTTGACCGACCGGATGGTGCGGTCAACGTTGGTCACCGCCTGGTTCTTGGCAGGTTGACCGACCAACACCTCGCCGTTGCGTGCGAACGCGACGACGGACGGGGTCGTGCGGGATCCCTCGGAGTTGGCGACGACCACAGGGTCACCGCCCTCCAGGACCGACACGACGGAATTGGTGGTCCCGAGGTCGATACCGACCGCACGAGCCATGGTGATTCCTCCTGAATAGTCGAACGTGGTTACTGCACTATGCTGAGTGCACCCCGCTCAAGACTGCCTTTGCCGACATGATGCTGTCAACTCAGGGTTGAGCTTGGTTCACTCAAGTTGTCCATGCGATCAACGGCGGCGGTGGCCGGTTTGTTCCCTTGCCCTGCGACCGCTCCGGCTTGCGTCCTCGCGTCCCGACGACCGGAATTACCATCGCCGCGCAACCGTGCGGAGGTTTCGTTTGCAGGACGCCGAGGTCGGCGACGTCAGCGTGCTGGCCGGTTAAGGCTTCGGCGATGAAGCCGGCGCTGCCCTGGACCAGTACCCGACGATCAGTGCACCGGTGGCTACGGGCGCATCGCGTAGGCGCCGTCGTAGCTCTTCACCTGCTCCCAGACCCGCTCGAAGCGGTGCACGTCGGTGACCGGCTTGCGCACCGCCGACAGTGCCCATTTCTGTTGCGCCGAAGTGGAACTCGGCTTGCCGTGCAAAGCAACGGCATGCGCGGAGAAGTCGCGGACTTGGAAATCGAAGATCTGGTCCACCAGGTCACGATCGAGGTCGAGCAGATTTGCTTGTTCGAGAATCAACTGGCCGTAGACGACGAGGGTGAACAGGTGCCCGACGACGAGAATGAAGTCGAGGTCACGCTGCTGGTCGGCGTCTGGCGCAGCCGCGATGAGCAGTTCCTTGAGCGCCTCGGCCTGCTCATAGAAACGGCCGACGTTCGGGATCTCGACGAATTTCTTGTAGACGGGGTTCCAGTCCGCGAACTGCACCTTGGCCGCGCCTCGGGCCGGGCCCTGCGCCCAGAAGAACACGTCGTCCGTCGGATCGTTGCGGGTGCCTATCTGGGGGTAGTCAGCGGGGTTCAACAGGTAGTTCGGCATGAATTTCAATATCTGCGCGACGTTGACGTGCACGGTCCCCTCCAACCGCGGCAGACAGCCGATCAGCCGCGCGACCTCGGCGAAGTAAGTGTCCTTCTCGAAGCTTTTCGCGGCGAGGACATCCTGCAGCAAGGTGACCACCGTTTCACCCTCGGAGGTGACTTTGGACTTGGTGACCGGATTGAAAAGCAAATAGCGACGATCGTCTCGGCTGGCGCTGCGGAAGTAGTCGATCGCGCGGTCGCCGAACAACTTCATCGCGATCAACCGGGCGAAGGCGTCGACGAAGCTCGCGCGCACGTGCGGGAAGTCGGTGACCGGGTTGCCGTAAAGGATGCGATTGTTGGCATGCGTGATCGCCTCGTAGAAAGCGTGCTCACACATTCCGATCGAAGCGGTGCAGAGATTAAATTTGCCGACGTTGACGGTGTTGAGTGCGACCGAGAACGCGTCGGGTCCGGCGCACAGGATGTCCTCTTGGAGTACCGGGTAGTCGCTGAGGCGGAAGTTACTCACGTACATCTGACCGTGCACCACATTGCCGATCAGCTCGTAATTCTCATGACTGCTGTCGGCGACGAACCACACGTAACCATCGGCGCCGGCGATGTCGGCACGGCGGGAGAACACTGAAACCAGGCCGGCCACGTTGCCGTTGCCGATGTAGTACTTCTCCCCCGACGCGCGGAAAACGATGCCCTGACCCACCTCGTCTTCTGTGGGCGTCAGGACCATGTCCGTGTTGTAGATGTCCGCGCCGTGGTCGCGCTCGGAGAGCCCGAATGCCATTACGCCGCCTGCCTCCAATTGCTCGGCTGCGCGCTGCTTGGCCGCGACGTTGTCGCTCTGCCAGATCGGCCCAAGGCCGAGAATCGTGACCTGCTCGGCGTACCAGTAAGCGAGCCCGTAGAACCCGAGAATCTCACTCAGCGCGGCATTGCGGGAGGTGTCCCAACGCTTGTTCGGGTCACCGCCGCCATATTCGGACGGGGTGAGAAACGTCGCGAAGATCCGCTCCCGCTTCATCAGATCCAGGAAATCCGAGACCCATACCGCATCGAGATCGTCCTGCAGCAGCTTCGTTTTGCCGCGTCCCTCGAACCACTCGATCAATGCTCGAAGTTGACGTCGCGTCTCGGGGTCGAAGTGCTGCGGGTCATAAACATCGGGATTGAACAACAGTCCGCTGGAATCTGCCATGACGTGCCCTTTCACCGGTCCGCCGTTCGAATCTACAGGTGGGCAGACGCCCACGGCCCGCTTATCCAGCGCAAACGCCGATTTTGAAGGCGCTTGCTGCCTGACCCTCAGACCCGGTCGGTGGCGTGAAGCCGGATCACCTACTACATCCGAAGTTGTGCTATAGCCTCTCAACCAGCCTCCGGGTGTGCCCGCGCAGCGCAGCGTAAGCCACGACATAAGGAACTCGATGCCATCGCCGCCCAGCACACCTCCACCCGCCGGTCACGGCAGCTCGCTGACTCGCGAGGACAGCGGATACCACCACGACCTCGGGCGTCGCCAACTGCAGATGATCGCGATCGGCGGCGCCATCGGAACGGGCCTGTTTCTGGGCGCCGGAGGGCGGCTGGCGTCGGCCGGCCCGGGACTGTTCCTGGTGTACGGGATCTGCGGCGCTTTTGTCTTCTTCATCTTGCGCGCGCTCGGCGAACTGGTGCTGCACCGCCCGTCGTCCGGCTCGTTCGTCTCCTACGCCCGGGAATTCTTCGGCGAGAAGGCAGCTTTCGTCGCGGGCTGGATGTATTTCCTGAACTGGGCGATGACAGGGATTGTGGATAGCACCGCGATCGCCAAGTATTTCCACTACTGGAAGGTGTTTGAGTCCGTCCCGCAATGGACGATTGCGCTGATCGCTCTGGTGGCGGTGGTGACGGTGAACATGATCTCGGTTAAGGCGTTCGGCGAGCTGGAGTTCTGGGCCGCGCTCATTAAAGTGCTGGCGCTGGTGACATTCCTGGTCGTCGGCGCCGTCTTCTTGGCCGGCCGCATCCCGGTTGACGGGCAACAAACCGGACTCGGCTTGTGGACCGCGAATCGCGGGTTCCTGCCGACCGGGCTGTTGCCCTTGGTGCTCGTCACTTCCGGAGTGGTGTTCGCCTATGCCGCCGTCGAACTGGTCGGCACCGCTGCCGGGGAGACGGCGGAGCCGGAGAAAATCATGCCCCGTGCCATCAATTCAGTGGTGGCCCGCATCGCAATCTTCTACGTCGGATCGGTGGTGCTGCTGGCGCTGCTGCTGCCCTACTCGTCCTACACCGACCACGAGAGCCCGTTCGTCACGTTCTTCTCCAAAATCGGCTTCGGCGGCGCCGGCACCTTAATGAACATCGTGGTGCTCACCGCCGCGTTCTCCAGCCTGAATGCCGGGCTGTATTCCACCGGCCGGATTCTGCGCTCGATGGCGATCAACGGCAGCGGCCCGAAGTTCACCGCGCTGATGTCGAGAAACGGTGTGCCGTATGGCGGCATCCTGTTGACCAGCATGATCGGGCTGTTCGGCGTCGTGCTCAATGCGGTCAAACCCAACCAGGCTTTCGAAATCGTACTCAACATAGCGGCTTTGGGCATTCTGGCGGCTTGGGCGACGATCATCGTGTGCCAACTTCGGCTGCTCCGACTGGCTAAGGCGGGGGTGATTCAGCGGCCGACATTTCAGATGCCGCTGGCTCCCTACAGCAGCTATGCCACTCTGGCGTTCCTGGCCGGCGTGCTGGTGCTGATGATGGTCGATAAGGAACGCGGGCCGTGGATCATCACGACGTTGGCCGTTGGCGTCCCGACACTCATCGGTGGCTGGTTTCTAGTGCGAAAGCGGGTGCTGGCCACCGCGCAAGCGGCGGCCTCCGACGCGCAAAGCGGTGAGGAAGATGTCGCCGTCGCCGCCCAGCCGGAGGATTGACCTCGACGCTACGCGGGCTCTGAGGTGGCCAGTCGACCGTGTGTCGCCGAAGATGGAGCACACGAACCGAGGAGTCGTTCGGAGATGGCCCGCCAAGAATTGGCGACCGCGCTCGCACCGGCTTCCACCAGCTCAATTGCGCGAAGGCGCCGTTCCTCAGCCGACACGAACTTCAGATTCCCGATCGTGATGAAACCGGCTGCCACAGCTGACATGACGCCGGGAACCGAATCTTCGATGGCCACTCCCTGCGCCGGTTTGACGCCCAGCACCTGACCCGAGAACACGTACACCGCCGGATTTGGTTTGCTGGTCGGCACCGGCAACGAATCCTCCGCACTGAACCGCACCTGGGCGGGTATCAATTGATCCAAGCCGGTGGCGGCAAAACACGCGTCCAGGCGTTTGGTGGCACTGGAACTCACCGCGGCCAGGCCGTAGCGTGAGCTGAGCGCCCGCAACGCCCCCTGCACGCCGGAGTCCGGACGTAACACAGTTGCCAAATGAGCTGTCACGCAGTCACGTTCACGTCGCACCCAGTGGTCGAGCTGCTCAGCCGTCAAGGCGCGACCACCATCGATGTCTTTCGGCGTGGCGACGACGGCTGCCGGGCGCCCTTTCGCGAGAGTCTCCTCGATCGCGACGCCGCCCTCGATGGCCAAGTCCACCGCGGTGGTGCGAAAGTTTTTCCCCGTCGTCTGCGCCATCAACTCATCCGCGGTGTAGCGTGCGGTGATTCCGTAATGCAGCAGGAAGCTGTTCGTCACGTCCACCGAAGCAGCGAATGCCGGTTCCTCAGAAGGAAAAAGGTTTCCATCCGCGTCGCACAGCACCGTGGTGAAAGCCGCGGGATCGAACCGCCGGAAGACCACGAATCGGGATTGGGTCACCGCCCGACCAACTCTTTCTGGCCGCCGGCCACATGCGTGCGCAACGTTGCCGCCACGCCTCGAGTATCGATCGCGTCGATCGTCTGCCGCAGCCGGTCCGCGAAACCGGGCACCGACAGCAGATCACCGAAAATCTCGTGGTGGCGCAATAACGGCTCAGGGTTGTTCTGCCCGACCGTTGCCAGCGTCGTCAGCAGCTTGGCCTGTGGGTCGTCGATCGGAATCACCGCGCCCGCAAGATCGACTCCGCGAAGGTAACGGATCCAACCGGCAACCGCCAGTGTCAGCAGGGTGTGCGGGCGATCTGCCGCAATCGCCTCGTGCAGCGAGGGAAGCAAGTAGGTCGGCATCTTCGTCGAGCCGCGAGCAGCCAGCCGTGCCAACTGATCGGTGATACGCGGATTGCTGAACCGGTCGATCACGGTGGCGCAATACTGGTCGACGTCCAGTCCCGGCACTGCCGGTAGCAGCGGCGCAATCTCATCACGCATCAATTGTCGGACGTACCGGCTCAAGATGGGATCTTGCAGCGCCTCGTCCATGCGCTGGTAGCCGGCAAGTCTCGCCAAATACGCGACAGCACAATGAGTCCCGTTGAGGATCCGGGTTTTGACTAACTTGTGCGGCCCGACGTCGGCGACGAACTCCACTCCGAGTTCCTCCAGCGGCGGACGCCCATAGCAAAATTCGTCCTCGATGATCCACTGGCGGAAGGGTTCGGTCAGCACTGGCGACTTGTCGACAATGCCGAACGTCGACTCGACGAATTCGCGCTCCGCAGAACCGATTGTCGGCGTGATGCGATCAACCATGGTGGACGGAAAGGCAACATTGCGGTCGATCCACCGACTGAGCGCAGGGTCACGCAACTCGGCAAATGAGACCAGTGCCGAGCGAGCGGCCTGTCCATTGTTTTGCACGTTGTCGCACGACATCACCGTGAACGGCGCGACACCGGTGCGCCGGCGTCGCTCCAACGCCTCGGCAAGGTATGCCCAAGCCGACCTGAGGTGGTTCAAATTGCGCAGTTCGGCAAGCGAGTCACCAGGGGCACCGTCGAATCGGCCGGTGCGCGTGTCGATGCGGTACGCGTCACCGGTGATCGTCAGAGTCACGACACGGGTTCGTTCATCGGCCAGCGTCGCAAGTACGGCGGATCTGTCCTCGCCGGCGTAGTACAACTGACAGATCGAACCGACAACACGAGCGGTGTCTTCGCCGTGACTGCGCTGCACCACCGTGTACAGCCCGTCCTGGGCGGCCATGCAGACCTTCATTCGGCGGTGGCGAAGGCTCACACCGGTGATACCCCAGTCGGTCGAAATATTTTTGTTTGAAAGCTCATCGAGATACACGGCTTGATGTGCCCGGTGAAAATTCCCCACACCTATGTGCACAACGGAGGGCGTGACCGATGACCGGTCGTATTTGGGCACGTCGACTCGCTGTGAATGCAGCGGCAGCGTGGCGTTGGTCAGCGGAACTCCGAGATTTCGCTGAAGTCGCACGGCATTGAACATAGCGCTCCCCTTCTTGAGGTGTTAGTGAGGAGAGCGCTGGTTCTAAACGCATTGCTTGGCTGTACCCGTCGACGTGTCGGGCAAAACTCGCGTCGACGTGCGCAGATGAACCGCGCGTCACATCTGTCACATGCGTCACTGGCGCGTACGCTGTTGCCGTTATGTCTGTACTGAACCCGAAGCTGGGTCTTTCCGCTGGCTGTCTGCTGCTCGCCGGCGCGGTGCTGGTTTCGGCGTGCAGCACCGCCGTCGACGGCAATCCGGTCGCTGCGCCGGGAGCAGGGGCTACCGAACCGTCCTTCCCTACTGCCCGACCGATTCCGCCACCGCAACCAACGCAACCGACCTTGGCGCCGTCCGTGCCAAAGACTCCGGCCGGCGCAATCCCACTGTCGCCCACTGACGGCGGTTACGTGTTCATCGAAACCAAATCCGGAAAAATGCGCTGTCAGATCGCCGCTGGCAGCGTCGGTTGCGAGGCGCCGTTCACCAACTCGCCGTTGACCGAAGGCGAGCACGCCAACGGCGTCAACGTCAGCGCCGACGGCGCGGTTCAATGGGTGCTGGGCAACCTCGGCGCCATCCCCACCGTCACCATCGACTACCGCACCTACGAGGCGCAAGGCTGGACGATAGCCGCAGAAATCGACGGCACCCGGTTCACCAATGACCGCACCGGCCACGGCATGTTCGTCAGCATCGAGAAGGTCGACACCTTCTAGGGTACTAAACGACCAGCTCAGGACGCTAACGCGCTGACATAGTCCGCAGCTGGTCCGCAGCAGCGTGGATAGCCACGTCTAGGCGGTCCGCAACACCGTCCAGATCGTCGTCAAATAGATCGGCGTAAACATCCAGCGTCATCGAGGCATTGGCGTGTCCGAGCATCCGCTGCACGGCCTTTACGTTCGCTCCGGCGCTGACCGCCAGACTGGCGGCGGTGTGACGCAGATCGTGGGGTGTGATGATCGGAAAGGCACTGTCGCCCTTGCGGCATTCCGCGACTGCCGGCGCAAAGATCCGACGCCGATAGTTCGACACCCGCAAGACTGTGCCGTTGCCGCTGGCAAAGACGAGATCCTCCGGACCCTTCCCCACCATCAGCGCGGCCAGCTCGCTAGCCAGCGCGGCAGGGAACGGTACCGATCGACGCTCGCCGGTCTTGGGAGTCGACCACACCAGGCCGTTGAACTCAGTCACTGACCGGGAGATGTTGACCCGGCGTCGCAGCATATTGAAGTCGCAGACCCGCAAAGCAGCCATCTCACCCCAGCGCAACCCGGTGTAAGCCAAGAACCGGACCACCTCGGGCATACGCTCCACGGCGTCGGCGAGAGCGGCAACCTGGTCATGAGCCAGATAGCCGCGATCAGTGTGCTGTCGCCTACGCAACTTAACGCCGTCGCACGGGTTACGCGGGATCCGGTTGTCCTCCAACGCATCTCCGAGTACTTGACGCAGCACCCCAAAGGCATTCTCGATCGTCGCGACCCCGAGCTCTTCGGCGACCATCTTCGCCACCCAGGCCTTGATTCCAGAGGGCTTCACATCGACCAATGCGACGTTTCCCCAACGCGGAGCAACCCTGTTCGCCCATGCGCCGCGACGTACCGCGACGGTCTTGACCGACAGGTGGGCCGTCGTTCCCGACCAGGCGGCGTAGATCTCGCCGACCGTCACCAGTCCCGCCTTCGGCGCCACGTAAGTCCCAGTCACCAGGCGGGCAGTCACCTCGGTATCGAGCCATCCTTGAGCATCGGCCTTGCGGCCGACGGCTTTTGAGTGCTCACATCCTTCATCGTCAACATACCGAGCCAGCCATCGCATACCCTTGCCGTGCCGGGCGCTGGGCACCTTCTGCTGGTTCCCGTGTTCGTCCCGGATGGTCTTAGTCCAGCGGTCCTCGACGCCGGCTCTGCGACCGCGCGTCACGACGTTGATTCCTCTTCAAGCATGCGATCGAACAATCCTCCGGCTTCACGCATCAGCCGGAGTAGTGCCTCGGACGCCGGTTCCACGAAGCCGGTCAATGTGTCGTAACCGAGTTTCCGAAGTGCTTCGGCGCCCTCCAGTCCAGGGGGCAACCCCCCGTCCAGGTCATTCACGAATTCATCTTTCAGCCTCTCCATCAGCCCCCACCCGTGTCCTGCGGTCGCACTGATAGCGCGTACCCATCGCATCCGTTCACCCCTTGGTTCGCTTGGATCTCGACCCAAGAGAGTGTCGAGCGAGACGTCGAGCAGATCGGCTATCCCCACCGCCTCGGTGATCCTCACCGATCGGTCACCGGCCTCAATCTTAGCCACCGTAGTGGGGTGCATAGGATGGATACCTTTGTCCGACAACATCTTTGCCATTTCTGCCTGCGACCAGCCACGGTTGTCCCGCTCGGCCTTCACCCGCTTCCCGAAACGCTGGTCGATCCATTTCTGATTTCCCATTTTCGAAATATTACTGTTTTGGGTTGACAGGCACAACCGGTTCAGGCCAGGCTGACTGCCACTACCCAAACGGAAAGACCGTCTAATTTAGGAAGGCCAGTCATGGATACGGAATTCATCAGCGCGCTCGATCTCCAGCGCCTCACCGGCACTAGGGCGAGTACGTGGCGCTACTGGGCCAGCATCGGCACGGGGCCCGCCAGTTTCGAGATTGGTCGGCGACGGGTGTGGAAGAAGGAAGCCGTTTTTGCGTGGCTCGCCGAGCAGGAAGCGGCACTGGGCGGCGGCGCCCGGTGACGAACTCGGATAACGGATCAGCTGAAAGCTCGGTTGAGCCGACTGGTAGCCCGGTGTCGAGTTCTGGCCGGAACGGCTCTTGGAAGCCCGTCACTGGCAAGCCGGCATCGAAGTTCGCGGCGCACATCGCGAACGTGGTATTGAAAGGCTCTGGCGCCGGTGACGACACCACGTGCAATTTGCAGGGCGACGCGCTTGAAGAGCCAGTGGACGGCGCGGCGTTGCTGGACGAACTGGAATTGTGGTTCGGTCGGTACATCTCGGTGGTGTTCGACGGAGACCTCGCGCTTCTGGCGCTGTGGGCGGTGCACACACATCTGGCTCGCCAGCTGTACAGCACGCCACGGCTGAGGATAGATTCGGCAGTTCCCGGCAGTGGTAAAACCACTGTGCTCGACCATCTTTCGAGGCTGTGCTACTACCCAATTCAAGCGGCGACTATCGGATCGCCTGCGCTGTTGGCCCGGGTTGTGGCGGACAATCCGCGGACGATCCTGCTGGACGAGGTGGACCGATCGCTGCGTCCGGATAAGCCCGGCGTCCAAGACTTGCTCGCTGTGCTCAACAGCGGCTACCGGGTGGGTGGCACCCGTCCCGTGCTTGAGCAGACCGCGGGCGGCCAGTGGGTGGCCAACGAGATGTCGACGTTTGCGCCGGTCGCGATGGCCGGCAATGCGCCGGACCTGCCCGAAGACACCCGCTCACGTGAGATCCGGATTCTGTTGATGCCCGATCTCGGTGGAACCATCGAGGATTCTGATTGGGAGTTTTTAGAGGTCCAGGCCCAGGAACTGCACGACAAGATCGCGGCCTTCGCGTCCCAGGTGAAGGACCAGCTATTCCAGATGAACGTCGATCTCCCCGCGAACTGCGTTGGGCGACAAAAGGAAAAGTGGCGGCCGCTAAAGCGTTTGGCGGTGGTCGTCGGTGGCCGCTGGCCCGACACTGCCGATGGTTTGATTGCACGTGCCCTAGCCGACGACGAAGCTGAACGCGATGCCGGCTTAAAGGCGGCGCCTCCGGGCGTGGTACTGCTTCAAGACCTCTATCAGGTGTGGCCGGATCACGACGACCTCGTTCCGACCACGGATCTCGTATCCAAGCTCGTCACCCACAACCCGGGCTACTGGGGTCTTCAGAGTCGTTTCGGGCAAATCCTTACCGCCCACAGGTTCGGAAGGCTCGTGTTGCAGGTGACGAGCCATACATCGCAGCGCCCTAGTGGGCGGGGGCACCGGGGTTTCTTCCGGTCCCAGTTCCAGCAAGCCTGGGATCGACTCGGCATAAGTCGGAATTCCCGCGATGCATCTGGTGCAAGCGGATCAAGCGGTGCGAACGGTGAGACGGATGCGGAGGCTGAGGATCCGCACCGGATGCACCGCTCCAACGGCTTGCACCACCCTGAGCCCCAGGATGGCACTGACCCGGTGCAACAGGACTCCGAAGAGCTAAAAACGGGATGCGACTCGCACACACCAGAAATTCCGGGTGGCGTCACCGACGCGACTCCGGGTATGGGCCCTGCAGTTCGACGGGCATTAGCCAGTGCCGGTGCCGCAACCTCAGCGCGAGACTCGCGCAGCACCAAGAGGTAATGGCAGCCGTTCGACAAGAAGAACGAGGACACCCCCGGAGGAGAAACAACACATGATCAAAGAGATCCCCGACAAAAGACCCGACCAGCCGATATACCTGACCGACACAATCGAGCCGTGCTGGTACTGCGGTGCGGCTGAGATGGGCGTCGAGTGCAGCTCCAAGCTCTGCCATGACGAGGTTTGGCGATGACGGTGAGCAATGCGGAAATCGCACGGACCTGCGAGCGCCGAAGTGCCCGAGATCACCGCGACCGAGATCGAACCGGCGCGGAAAGACCGGCCGGCCAGGGTCCCGAGGCAAAGCACCGTGCCAACGACGCCTCGACGCCCAAGTTGATGACGTGAACGGAAGCTCGGGGCTTCTAGGTGCGGTGACCGACTCGATGCCCGGGATGACCCCTGCGGTACGGCAGGCGTTGGCCAGGGCGCGGGCGACCTGCCCGGCCAACGGTCGGCCCACTGACGCTGACTCCGTCTCTGTCTCGGGAGCGCGGAGTGTTTGACGGAATGTCGCCGCCGCCCCTGAATCCCGACGTGAACGACATCGCGGACCGTGCGAAGAATGCGTACGCCGTTGGCACGCAGGCGTTGGCTGCATTGCAGTACCGCCTCGCAGAACTCGCCGGTACCGGGAAGCTCGACCCCGCCGAATCGATGAGCTTGCAAACGCAGGTCGTGTACCTGTGGGAGACGTTGTATAGCGGCACCGTGTGGGCGGTGCGCGACGAAAGCACCGACGACTCGACTTGGGATGAGGCGGACAACACTTACAGCGACGGCCGGCCGGTGATGCTCCAGATCCGCGTCGAGCCCGCAGAGGAATCGGACTTCAGTTGGGAACACAACAGGTTCACCCTCGGCGACGGTGCCGTCAACGCGCATCCGCTCGGGACGGTCTCGTACGTCCTGCCCGACGATCCGAATGCTGATCACATTCCGCAGCCGCTGCCCCACGACTTCCTCGTCGACATTGAGGACCTGCGCTCGCGGCTACGGAAGGGGCTCGACACTGAAGATGTAGACACCGCGGAGGGCAGCGATAACGACGAGAACGGAGCTAGGTGAATACAGCGCGCCGCTCCTCCCCAGCGACGCGAATCGGAAGTCCGCCGCAACCGGACTGGGAACCGGAGCAACAAAGTGCGGCTAAGTGCCGCGAAAGTACTGCTGCACCCCACCATGTGGCGGGCCCTCCGCCCAGCGATAAATGAGTGGAAAACCAGCAGTACTACCCGGACGGGACCGCACCATGACAACTTCCCCATCTGTCCTCTCCACGCCGGATGAGACAACGGCAATCGCAGCGTTCGAGTCGCGGGTTGCCGGGTTGCAGTTGGAACCAAGATGCCACGTGTGCAGGAACGACGAAGTGCGTCAGAAGGTCAACGATCTCCTGGCTTCCGGGGCCAGCTACGCGATGGCGCACCGCGCTCTGGGTGAGATGCACGTCGAGGGCGTGACTGCTGACTCGATCCGCCGGCATGCCGAGCGACACTTCCCCGTTCAGAACGCGGCGCGGGCCACATACCGGGAGATCCTGGAACGCCGGGCGAAGGAGAACTCCGTCGACTTCGTCAATGGAGTCGCCACCGCCATCACACCGATGGCGCTGCTGGAGACGGTGATGGTGCGCGGCTACGAGAAGCTGGTCGATCCCGGACACCGAGGTCGATGTGAAGACCGGCATGGCCGCCGCATGCCGACTTCAAGAAATGATCGACTCCCATACAGATCAACACGACTGGGCCCAGCAGCTAGCCGAGGTGGGTCGCATCGTCGAAGTGGTGCGAGCATTCGTTCCCCGCGAGCGATGGCCCGAGCTGCGGGCAGCGCTGCGCAGCGACGAAGAGCTCGATGCTCTTACGGCACGGGACTCCGACCAGGTCGAGATGGTCAACATTGACGACGGGTTCGAGGACGGCGACTTCTGACGCTGGCAGGTGGAGTCGGTCCACCTTGATGATCAGCTGTGGGTCGAATGCGTATTAGCCATCACACACGGCCATCTTGGTGGTCATATCAATGCGGTGGCCGTCGGGTGGATTGGATGTGCCACCTGTCTTGGTGAAGTCATTTACCTCGATCGAACCTGGACCAGGCCGTCCGAGTACTGCCAAGCGGTCAGTTGATCCTTGACCACCGTTGGTCCAGGGTCCGAAAGCGTCGGGACACAGCTTCACTCTTGTGACCGGAGCTGTCGATGAAATTTCTGGTGTCCAGCTGACCATTGAGGTAAGCGATCGTGTCGGAGTAGGACCCGGGATAGTGCCAGGCTTCGCCCTTCAGCGTGGTACTGCCCCACTGCATGCCCTCGACCGCCGTACTTCCGGGAGGCAGGTCGACGTCGATCACCGACGAGTGCGGGCCCGCAGGCGCGGCAACTGACGACGGAGGCGGGGTTGACGATGGCACATCTGCCGGTGCCGAAGCGGTGGGTCCAGCAATGGCTGCCGACGCGGGCTGCGTAACGGTGACCGTGGTAGGCGGGGTGGGCTGGTCACTACTGCACGACGAGATAACAGTCGCGGCAAGCCCTGCGGCGACCAGCGAGGCGGCTGCTTTCATGGAGGCAGGGTAAAGCTCCAACCTCATCGTTGGCAGGCGATGCCGTCGTGGTTCCGGTCGAGGGCTGGGTTGTACGCCGGATCCCCGACGTGGATGTTCGAACGACCGTCCCGGGCTGCCGCTGCGCAGTTCCGGTACGGGAGCCCATCCGGGTTGTGACTTACGGCCGCCGGGACGGAGGTCAAGACAGATTTGCTAGTCGTTGGCGAGCTGGGGTGGCCATCACTATGGAACGGGTTGTGACCGATCACGACCCACGCCACGATCCATATGATCACGGCGACCAGAGCAACAGCGCCGATAATCACCATCGGGTCACTCCACCCGAGGTCGTCGTTGTCAGTCACGACGGGCCCGCGATGACGCCTACGAGCGATCAGCACTATTTCCTGGAATGACCGGTTCCCCCATGCCAGGAGCCGGAGCCCTGCTTGTGTTCGGAGTGGCTGTTAGTGCCGTCACCGTCGCCGTAGTTGCCCGGGTTGTGGTCCGGCGATGACACGCAGTGGTTGTCCACGTTGGTGTATCCGGAACACGCCGACGCCATTGCCAACGGGGCGAGCGACACCGCTGGGGCCATAAAGAGCAGTGCTGCGGTCACTGCTGCCGCTGAGGTTGTTTTCACGTCAGCGATGCTAACCACGACCAAATCGCTTGGCGGCCTTTCGGATTCTTGAAGACGTGCGATTCATCCGATCGGGGGACCCAGGATCAGTGGCCCGTTCCGGGTGCCGGAGGCGGGTTGACGACCGTGGTCTGGTTCACGATGTGCCGTGACTGATCGAACAGCTGGGTGATGTGTTCCGGGGTCACCGGGGACGCCGGATGCTGGGCCATGTACAGCGTCACGAGAGCTGCCAGCAGATGGATCAGCGCCGTGAATATCTCGACGAGCTGTTTGGCACCGGTTGGGTCGCGAGTCTCGATCTCGTCGGCGAGTTTCGGGGACGCCGTCCGGATTGCATCGACAACAAGCTTAGGTATTACCCTGCCCTCGGCCTGCATGGAGGATCGCGCCATCGTCGCCCCGAGCGAGCCAGTTACCCTGATCTCGGGTTCGACCTTGACGTCCACAGTCGCCCCTATCAGCTTCAGGACGGCCCCCTCAGGCTTGACCACGACGGCCCGTTGCTTCCACCAACTGCAGGGCCTTCAGCAACCTTTCCAGGCCACCGTTCCGCACCTCATCTCGGATTAGACGTCGGACCAGATCCGCAAGTTCGTCGGGTTCGTCAGACATGTCGATCACCGTAGCCAGACACGCGACGGCAGGATGACTAGATGGCACGCGACACCCAAGTAGGCCTCCCCGATGACGACTATCTTTCGCTGGTCGGTCAGGTGGCCTTTATGGTCAGCGGGCTAGAAGGGACCGTCTTGCACGATCTCCCCACCTATGCCGACGATCTCCCGCCCGAGCTAACGCTTGAGGAGTTGGCAGCTCTGCCGACTGGCGTCATTGGCCGCAGGTTGGAGAAGGCCGTGCAGAAGATCACCCGACCGGACTTGAAGGCCTATATCGAGCAGGCGGCTCAGGTACTAAAGGATGCGAGCTTGCTGCGGAACGACATGTTGCACGCCCGGCCAGCGATGCCCGATGGACGTCTCCGGCTGTACCGGTGGCTGGCTGCGGACGAAAAGAAGGATGGCCGGGCGATTGTCATCGAGTCCGACTGGCTGGACCAGACGATCGACTCTCTGTCCGAACTCACCGACCGGCTGCATAAGGCCAGGAACGCAGTCAGCTGATCTATCAAACTCGGGCCGCACCTTGCAGCAGCTTGCAGGCGTACCCCAGGGCCGGGCGCTGGTTCGGTTCGGTTGTGTCCACTGCGCTGTCCTCGAATTGATCGTGCATGAGCGCGTCATCGCCGACCCCGGAGGGCGGCGTTAGCGCGGCGCATCCCTAACCAGGACAGCAGTGCCAGGAAGAGAAACGGTCCGCCCATAACGCGCAAGTCGCGGTTGAAGAGAAAAGCGACGCCGCCGATAGTTAGGCCAAGAACCAGCAGACCGCACAGCACGACCGCCGCTACTAACAACAGCTTCCGAGGCAGCGTCAGTTCAGGGGCAGTCGGCTGCGCCTCCACAAAGTCAGCTCGCTGCGCCCGCACTGAGCCCGACCGCTGCGGTCGGCCTTTCCGACCGCCGACCACCTTGGTGTCATACAGGCCGGTGCCGGGTGCCCGCACGGTTCGACGGACGGTGCCGTTCGCCGACCGAGTAACCCGCACCGGCCCAGCGCCGAAGCTCGTCGAGATCCCGCGTTGACTAATGTTGAGTCGGAAGGGTCCGAAGTTCTTGCTCTTTCTGAACTGAACCATCGGCTGCCACCCTCCCCTACAACGGTTGCTCCGATCGTCCCATCACCACGCGGCATGCGAAGAAAAATTAGTGGACGCGAGCAGCTCCGTGCAGCAGCTTGCAGTCCGGGCCGAGCGCGGGCCCGTAGACGACGTCGCCGCAGTTGCACTCCCAGCGGTGGTGCCGGGGCCCGCAGGAGCACGGGACGGAGTTGACCAAGCAGTTGCCCTTCAAGAGGTGGCCGCGACCGCACCGCTCCGGCGGCAGAATCATCCACTGGCCGTCGGTGTTGAGGACCAGAATGCCGGGCTCAGCCATCGAACGGTTCGTTAGCCATGAGACCGAGCCTGCCGGGCGGTGACGACACCGCAGATGGATGTTCGGACCCGCTACCATTCCGTCCCGTGAAGGGCTGGCTCCGACGTCACGCCGTTGGGTTGGCGACCGTTCTCGCGGTGCTGGTGGTCGTGCTAGGCGTCGTCGTTGTTGTCCAGGCCAGAATGCTGCTCACTCGCGGCTGGGGTGTGCCGTTAGGCAACGTGGCCGAATGGGTGGGAGCGCTGGGCACGCTGGCCACGTTCGGGGCCGTTTTCTATGCGGCCAGGGAATGGCGAGCTGCCGAGGCGGAACGGCGTGACCGAGCAGCTGATCAAGCGAGGCTGATCGTCACCGAACCAACGACCGTGCCGAAGCCCGATCCCGATCCGCCCGAACTTCAAGTGACAGCACACAACCAGAGCGGTTCCGCCGTGCTTGACATGGTTCTCGCACAAGTTCTCGACGGTGAGCTTCAGCCTGCTCGGATGATGCAGCCACACTTGTTGCCTTACCAACGGAGCCACACATTCCCGCTGCCTCCCGGCGTCGAGGCAGACGCTTTTACAGCCCGCAACTACTTCGCGATGAACTTCACCGATGCCGCCGGTCGAAGATGGTGCCGGGTAGGACGGGGTCAACCGGTGCCCGTCAGGTTGTCGCCGATCGGAAGGCAGATCGACGAACACCTAGCTTGGCTAGAACCCGGGCCTACTGCGACGGATTGATGTTCAGATTGATCTGCTGGACGAGCGAAGCGATGTGCTCGTCCTCCGCTTGCGCTGCCTCCCAGGCCTCTTGAGCGTCTGACGCCACCCCGGGCAGCTCGGCGTTGATGGTCTCGATCTGGCGGATGAACCATTCGGGTGTGACTTCGATGAGCGCCTGCATCGGGTGGTCGCCGAATTGCATCTCCAAGCCTTGATTTACCGTCTCGATTCGCTCGAAGGCGGTGAGCGGTCGGGTGAACCAGATGATCACCGGAAAGCTCTTGGGATCCTGGCCGTTCGCCAGACGGTGCGTTTTGTAGCTCGCCTCCACCAGGTCGACCTTCAGGATCTTCAGTTGGGGCGCGGTAGTTTGATCGTTCGTCATGCCGCACAGGCTAAGGCCGCACACCGACGAGAACCCGGCGTGTCGCCAAGTGTGTTGCGGAAAACCGCCCCATCGATCCCGCCGTCCTACCGGTGTGGACGACAACGAACGCGAAGCCCTCCAAGCCGAAGGCCTGGACCCGGACGACCCCGCCGTGGTGACTGCGATCGACTTGGTCAGATGGGAGCTGAGCCTTCGGACGTTCGGCTGAATATCTGGCGTTCCGGGCCAAGACTCCTGGGAGCCGCGCAACATTCAGCGCATGGGACCTCTCTTTGCCGCGCTTGCGCTCACTGCCACACTTTTCGCCCCGGCCCCGGCGTCGCCACCGCTCGCGCCATCAGATTGCACTCCGCTGAGCAACAAGCACACCTGCTACGAACCCGGCGAACGTTGCCGCAACAGTGACCACGGCTCAACTGGGGTGTCCGGAGGGGGTGAGCGCATCGTGTGCCGGGACAATGACGGGTGGCGTTGGGAGCCAGCCTGACGAAAGACTGCGATACCCATACGCCAGTTACGATCGCGCTCATCGATGGAATCGCTCCCGACTTCCGTTACACAGGTGCGATAGTCACCGACCAGAACACCGGCAAGTCCGATACCTGGCGGATCAGCTAAACGAAACATGTGGTTCCGCCAATACAGTCCGCACCTTGCCCATCGTCGGCATCCTCACCGAGTCGTTGCCTGCCTGTGCCCAACGGGGCGCAGTCTTCGATCGCCGACCCCGGGCTCCTGCCCTCTGTCACGCTCCGCGACGAAGAGGCGACCGTTTGCGGACGCCCCCGCGTTTGCCTTTCGCTGCAGCTGTAGGCCGTTGTCGGACGTTGGGTCGAATTTGCCGCAAACCGCGCCTTCGGATTCCTCGCTGGAATATCGTGGGCCATGAGCAAAGTAATCAAGATCAGTGCAGGCGTCGCACTCGCCATCGGGCTCAGCACAACTCCGGCCCGCGCCGACGTATTCGAAATGTGCCCGGACGGGCAGGAGGGCGTGGTGGGCGGCCACACCACCTGTGATTTCGCCGAGAACGTCCGGAGCGCCTTCTACGCATCGGGCAAGATGCACAGTTTCGTGGCCTACTCTCCGGTCACCGGGGAACGGTACGAAATGGACTGCGAGAGCGGCTATTCCGCCCGCTTCAGCAACGGGGCAACGGTCAATTCGACTCGTTGTTACGCCGGAGACAACGCTGAGGTTGTTGTTTGGTGAGCACGATCGAATGCGCGAACCGGTCGACGAGGAGTCGTATGGCTGACCATCTGGGCGCACAAGGACAAATTCAGCGGGTGACCTTCGTAGTCGCCATGGCGATGACTTGCGCGGCTTTCGCTGTCCCGCTTCAGGCTCGTGCAGATACCCCCTTAGCCGCCTTCTGCGCTGACAATGCCGATCGGCTTCAAAGGACGTTTCATGAGTCGGGGCTTGATCCAGCCCAATGGGCCAGCGATCCAAAAAACCTAAGCAGGTTTGGCTTTCAGGGGCCCGGCGACATCGACACCCTCTACCACATGGTCATTGACCAAGGCGCACCGTCGATCACATCGCATTGGTCGAACGAGAACGGGGGCATCGAATGGCGGTGTGCAGGCCAATGATGGCAATCGGGGCTAGGGCCCTACAGCCGAGACTGCTCGCGGCGTCAGCAGGATTGATCACCGCAACAGTCGTAGGAGTGGGCGCGGCGCATGCTGACGACGGCAGATATACATCGTGCGTTAACGCGGGCATCGACACCAACAATTGCCACCTCATCATCAACCAAGCTGACGAGACCCCGGCCTGCAACATGGATGTTGGACACGGCCACAATTTGGTGATGGGTTTCCTGATCCAGCAGGGCTACAACGAACAGATGGCGCGGGTCGGTGCCGCCATTGCCTGCAGGTGACAACCCCGACTGGGCAGCCCCTAGCGAATTCCTCATTGTTCGAAAACTGCCCGGGCGACACCGACCTGCTGCACTTTGCACCCTGAGACCAACGACCGCGAAAGGTGGACCTGTTCCATGACGGAAAGTGTCGTCATTGCTCGGTTTCCAGTAACTCTGATGACTGCCGGAATGCTGAGCTTAGGAGTTGGCTTATCCGGGCCCGCCCAGGCCACTCCAGGCTACTGCGGCGGCGACCCACTCGACTGCTATCAGAACTCTGCGCCACCCACCACCGCCGAACAGTCATTCGTCCGGTCGGCTGGTCGGGATCTGCCCGGGGCAACCGCCGGGCAACTGCTCCGCTACGTACGGGCCACCTGCGTCATGCTGCACAGCGGTCTGACGACAACCGCAGTCGTTACTGACCTTGCGCACCACTTAGGGACCTCTATGGACATGGCCGACCAGGTTATGGACGGTGCAATGGAGGCGGACTGCCCCAATCTCACCGTCGGCGCTGATGGAGTGGCCCGGTGAGGACCAGGGCGCTGCTCGCATCCGTAATCCTCAGCGAGGCCGCGCTTACGCTCACGGTGGCGACGGCTCACGCTACGGTCTACGACTCGTTCACCACCTTTACCTGGTCGGGCGCGCAGTGCGTGAAGACCTTGTCGCCGGAGGTAGGTAACTACACCGCGCTGGCTTGGGCTACGGTCTGCGCCGATGACGGCTTTCACCAAATCAACAAGATGCAAGTGCAATCCGGCCAGTGGATCGGGGTCAAGATTCCGCTGACCGGGCAGACGCACGTCACATGTACCGCTTGGCTGGGCCCGCAGGGTGGCCTGATGAGTTCATACGCGAACGACACCGCAGACTCCAGTCTTGGCTCTGGCGAGGCCGACTGCTTGCGTCAAGTGCCCTAGAGAAAGGAGCCGGAATGTCGACAGAAAGGAGTCTGCCGTGTGCAGACGAATGGCCGGAATAAGTGCCGCGCTGACCGGGCTCAGCTTCGCGGTAGCGCTTACGGTCACCACTGCTAGCCCCACCGAAGCAGAACCAAAGCCAGAACACGTCATCGGTGAAGATTGCCACGGCTTCGAAGTAGGCATGCGCGCAATCGACCCGAGCGGGCGGGACATCATCTGCGACACCGACGGTTACCCGGTTCAGAATTACCACTGGCGTCTGTACGTCGGACAGGTGCCGCATCACTGCTCGATGGGCATCTGCGGTAACGATTAACATCTCCTGTGCCGCCGCTACCCTAGAGTTTCAGCCGCTAGCTACATGATTGGGTCCAACACATCGGGTGGGCGGTTCCCGGTCGGCAGCAGGACGACGCCGCGACGCTTCATCAATGACGGCACCGGCCACGGCATGTTCGTGAGCCTCGGCAACGTCAACTCGTTTTAGCCAACTACACAACCGCCCAATTGCGGGGTGGTTGGGCACAAAGGGAGCTTCGATGAGCTGTCCCAACGGTCACCGCAATCCCGAGCACCAACGTTTCTGCGGAGAGTGCGGGGCCGCCCTAACGGTGAGTTGTCCCAACGGGCACCGGAATCCCTCGGGCCAGCGTTTCTGCGGGGAATGCGGAGCGGCTGTCAGACAGTCATCCACGGGATACGGCGTGCAGCAACCCAGACCTCCCGAGAACCAGAAACCCGAGACCGCAGAAGTATCAGCACCTATCACTTCCACACCTGCCTCGTCCGAGATACCACCGGCAGAGGTCCCTGCCGACCATCACCAATCACAGTTCCGAGGTTCAACACACGCTCACGAAATTAGTAGTCCAAAAAGACTGCGAGTGGGCGATCAAGTCGAGGTTGTAGACCCTCGAAACGGTCACCACGGGCGGGTTGGTGTCGTCAGATTGATCCGGCGCAACACAATCTCCGTCGACTTCAGCACCCGCGATTCCTTCATCCGACTATCTCTATTTGAACTGGATAGTTCTTCGGTCCAACCAAGTGAAGCTGGTCGGCAGTGTGGTTGAGCAGGCTGAATCGCAACAGTCTGCGGGAGAGCCGGAAAGAGCTGCGTGTCCCCGAGGTGACTCTTCTCAACACACGGCTGAGCGTTCCCCTCATCCGTGGAACCGGCTCCAAGAGTACTGGCAGGGTCTCAGCAGAAAGGCCAAGATCGGCTGGGCAGTTGCCATAGGCATCGTGTTATTGATCGTGGGAAGCGTTGGCAAATCGGTGACGCCGTCGTTCTCTCAAGCCGAGCAATCGTATCTGAGTGATGTGAAGAACCCCACGGCCCTAACGCCATCTCCGGGCCTTCCACCATGGGTGCCCTGGCCTGATGACCAGCCGTTGGTAGCCCAAGGCCACGAGGTGTGCGACACGCTGTCAGCTAACGGTGGCAGCTGGACCGCGCTCGTCAGTGGTAGCCGCCCGCCAGATCTTCAGCGTTATTCGGGAGATCAGATGGACCATCTGATCGGTGCGTGCGTGTGGTCACCTGACCTGGCCCCACTTCGGCCGTCGTTCTGCATGAATGTTGGCCCCGTCGGGGTGGTGATCATTCCGGCCGGGTGGGTGCGGTGTGTCGTCACGAATGTTGGCCCCACCCTCGTTCAGATCGTTCCTGTCGCCGTCGTCTGTCGGCGGGGAGGTCGGTCAGGTGCGGTCGAGGGTGGAACTGTTCGAGCAGATCAGGCGGGACCGGCGGCTCGAGCAGCTGTCGATCCGCGAGCTTGCCGAGCGGCATGGGGTGCATCGTCGCACGGTGCGCCAAGCGCTGGCGGCGGCGGTCCCGCCGCCGCGCAAGACCTATCCGGCGCGGCCCCGGCCGGCGATCGATCCGTGGGTCGACGGTGATCGACGGCTGGCTGCTCGGAGATCAGGACGCGCCGCGTAAGCAGCGGCATACCGCTCGCCGGGTCTGGCAGCGGCTGGTCGCCGAGCATCAGGCGACGTTGTCGGAGGTGACGGTGTCGCGTTACGTCGCCCGCCGCCGGGTCGAGCTCGGGCTGGGGACCACGGAGGTGTCGATCCCGCAGACGCATCTGGCCGGCGCGGAGGCCGAGGTCGACTTCGGCGAGTTCTACTCGACCATCGCCGGTGTGGTCGTGAAGTGCTGGATGTTCGTGATGCGGCTGTCGCACTCGGGCCGGGCGTTCCACGTCGCGTTCGGCACCCAGGCCCAGGAAGCCTTCCTGGAAGGCCATGTGCTGGCGTTCGAGCACTTCGGCGGCGTCCCGGGCCGGGTGCGTTACGACAACCTCAAACCCGCCGTCGTCCGCGTGCTCAAAGGCCGCGACCGGACCGAGTCGGAGCGGTTCACCGCGCTGCGCAGCCACTACGGGTTCGACTCGTTCTTCTGCCGCCCCGGCATCGAGGGCGCGCACGAGAAGGGCGGGGTCGAGGGCGAGATCGGCCGCTTCCGGCGGCGCCATCTCGTCCCGGTCCCCAAGGTCGCCTCGCTGGCGGCGTTGAACGAGCTGATCGCCGCCGGTGACCTGGCTCGACGACGACCGGGTGATCACCGGCCGGCCGGTCACGATCGGGGCCGCGTTCACCGTCGAGGGACCGCACTGATGCCGTTGCCGGCCGAGCCGTTCGACTGCGCGCGGCTGCTGGACGCGCGGGTGGACAACCGGGCGCGGGTGTCGGTGCGGCAATGCTTCTACTCCGTCCCAGCCCGTTACGCCGGGCGGCGGCTCCCGGTCCGTCTCGCCGCGCGCACGGTCGAGATCTACGACGGGCCGAGGCTGGTCGCTCGCCACGAACGGGCGGTCGGACGCTACGTCGAGGTCCTGGTCCTGGATCACTACCTCGAGGTGCTCAAGACCAAGCCCGGCGGGCTGCCCGGTGCGACCGCGCTCGCGCAGGCGAAGACCCGCGGCGCGTTCACCGCCGCCACCAGGCCTACTGGGACGCCGCCCGCCGGGCCCGCGGCGACGCCGCTGGCACCCGGGCGTTGATCGAGATCCTGCTCGCCCACCGCACCATGCCCGCCGCCGCGCTGACGGCGGCGATGGACCGCGCCGTCGCCTCCGGCTGCCTGGACCCGAGATCGTGTTGATCGACGCCCGCCGCGACACCAGCCAGGTCGCGCCGGTCGTCCCGATCGGCGCGCTGGCCCGCTACGACCGACCAGCACCAACCCTGACCGACTACGACCAACTACTGACCGGGAGCGGAACATGACCACCACCACCGCAAGCCGACGACCGTCGATGCCGCCGCGCAAGCATCCATCGGCGCCGCGGCACGCGAGCTGCACCTGCCGACCGTGCGCACCGAAGCCGCCCGGCTGGCCGAGATCGCTGCCCGGGAACGCCAAACGCACCTGCGCTACCTGGCCGAGGTCCTCGCCGCCGAGGTCGACGACCGCACCGAACGACGCCGCACCCGGCGCATCAACGACGCCAAGTTCCCGCGCCTGAAACGGCTCGCGGACTTCAACATCGACGCCGCCTCCACCATCCCGCCCGCCACCCTCGGCCAGCTCGCCGCCGGGCACTACATGGACGCCGGCGAACCGGTCGTGCTGCTCGGTGACTCCGGCACCGGCAAGTCCCACCTGCTCATCGGGCTCGGGCTCGCGGCCTGCGAACAAGGCCGCCGGGTCCGCTACGTCACCACCGCACAACTGGTCAACGAACTCGTCGAAGCCGCCGACGAACGGATCCTGTCCCGCGTCGTCGCCCGCTACGGCCGCCTCGACCTGCTCTGCCTCGACGAACTCGGCTACGTCCAAATCGACCCACGCGGCGCCGAGCTGCTGTTCCAGATCATCACCGAACGCGAAGAACGAGCCTCCATCGCGATCGCCACCAACCTGCCCTTCAGCGAATGGGGCACCGTGTTCCCCGACCCACGCCTCGTCGCCGCCATCGTCGACCGCGTCACCTTCAACGCCCACATCCTCGAAACCGGCACCCAGTCCTACCGACTACGCACCAGCAAAACCACCACCCGACGCAAACGAGCCAGCTGACAGGAGTGGGGCCAAAATCCGTGCCGATCGGTGGGGCCAAATCACTTGACGAAACGCAGGTGCGGCCACAAAAAACCTTTGTTACCAGTACAGCTGGCAGCATGACCTCAAAGGTTAGAGCGATCGGCGGGGTAGCCGTGAGGCGCATCGCAACTGACGTAGGAATGTCGACAAAAAGGTGGGGTAGAAGTGCTCTTCTCTCGGACCTGCTTGATCGCAGTAGCGGCGACGGGGTTTCTCCTGTGTGCAGCGCCGGTCGCTTCAGCTGACCAGAACATGTACCTCAACGAGCTGCGCGGCGCGCACAAGCTGTTCGTGCCGTTGACCAACGATCAAGCGCTCCAACTAGGTAACGCGGCCTGCGGGGCGATGCGTTCCGGGATCAACTCGGGAATGTCGATGGCTAATGCACGTCACCAGGGTGACCTTGCCGTCGCAAACGCAGCGCGGCAGATAGGCATCGACATCGATCTGGCAAGCGAGATGAACGTGACTCAGGCAGCCGAAAACAACCTCTGCTGACCTAACGGAGATTCGCGCTCCCGACAGTGGGCAGAAGGCCCAATACAGAGGAACAGGATGACCATGAGGATCTTCGTCACCGCGCTGTGATCGGCACCGCTGAGCTACGAAACGTACAAGTTCATGCACCGCAGAGCCCCTGCGTGTCATGAAATCCTGTACCCCTCGGGCATAACGTGATCGGTTCACCAGACGGGGCTGTGATCGTCGCGTAGCCGTCCGACCTCAGCGCGAAGGTAAAGGCTTCGCCGGGGTACCGGTGCAGCCATAGACTGTCGGTGTCGCCCTGTGACTCCAGTTGAGACGTCAGGAAAATCTTGGCTGTGGTCGCACTGGTGGGGGACCATGTTGCTGACCACGACGTGCTGTTCATCGCCCCCGACGTCACCACATAGTGCGCGGTGCCGCCGGGTTCGAGGGTGACAGAAGTGGCATGTTGGCCCCACTCGCCAAGAAAAGGTGCTGACGCCTCAGACACGGTCGATGTCGCTGGCGGTGTGACTGACACGGTAATGGTGGCTGGCGGGGGAGCCGCCGCAGCCGAAGCGATCGTCGGCGATGGCCGCACCGATAAGGGAGCAGTCGAGGGCGCTGACTTGTGCTCGGTGAAGTACACCACCGAGACGCCAATCAAGGCGACAGCCGCTGCCCCTACTAGTGCGATCGGCAACCAATGGGGACGTCGTCGCACAGACAACTCTTCGGTCTCGTCCCGCGACCACGCCAGCTCAGACATCTTGGTCTCCCCGTCGTCGGGAATGACCGTGGTGTCATCTGGCTCGATCGGTCCCGGCTGAGTCTCCTCAGTCATCCGATACCTCCTTCCCTTCCGTCACCAGACCTGCCTACGTTTCGTCGTTCGCGGACCTCGTAAACGTTGTCGAGAGTGCCGGGATGCCACCCATCGCTTACGCCGATTATTTCGATGACGAAGAGGGATGGGAAGTAGGCTGGGGTAACGGCATTCGACGCCGCATCCACCGCCACCGTCCAAGCCCACCAACACCACGCGGAAGGAAATCTGCACGCATGCGACGATTGCCGCCCTCCTCGAACTGCTGAACCACACCGGTTTCAGAGTTGAGCCGAACTTTCAGCTCGCGCATCGATTTGCCCAGCCACTGCAACGCTGGTATCCGGCGAGGGTGCTTGCCCCCGAGGAGCACCTCCGTCAGTGGATTGATGATTTCCGTGACGGGTGCGCTGGAGGTCGAACCCTGGACCAGGTTGCTGATCCACTGTTCTTTCGCTGGCTCGTGGAACGCCGCTACGCCCATGACAGCGAACAGGAGAGCCTGCGGGAGTGGTTGTCTAACAAGCCATCTGGACTCCAGGTCCGCGTACGTCCCGGCGTCCAGATTCTACGAACCTGGACTTCTAACGCTTATGAAAGCGATCGTCGGGGAGAGTTTGTTGCCAGTGTTCGTGAGGCGATTGACCAGATGTTATCGGCCCTCGGCTCGCCGAAGTTCAACCTCATGCAGTAAACGCCATGACGACACACGAATGCGACCAGATCCACAGGCCCAGCGACGTTGACCACCGTCTCGAAATAGACCATCTGTGAGACGGTCTCGACCGCGACGACTCCGACAGCGTTCCCCGAGGTCGGTGTGTCTCGATAGTCCGTCTCAGGAATAAATGTCTCGATGTTCCCGATTAACCCTCTGTGAGACAACCTGATTCGCCCGCCACTGCTCCACCGGCCAGTGGGGTCCGGGTGGGCTACACCAGGGTCAGTACCGTAGCCCAGACGCTGGAGCAGCAGGACGGCGCTCTGGCCGCTGCCGGGGTGACGAAGACGTTCTCTGACACTATGTCTGGTGCCAGAGACGACCGTCCAGGCCTGGCAGCGCTTCTCGACTACGTTCGCGAAGGTGACGCCGTCGTCGTGTGGAAGCTTGACCGGCTGGGCCGCAACACATTACATATCTTGGAGACCGTCAAGGCCTTTACCGATCGGGGCATCACGTTGATCTCCACCACCGACGGCATCGACTCATCGACGGCGGCTGGACGCATGGTCATCGGTGTGCTTGCTAGCATGGCGGAGTTCGAGCGCGAGCTGATCAAGGAGCGCACCGCCCTTAAGCGGGCGACATCGCGGGCCAACGGCACGAAGTTCGGGCGACCGAAGAAGGTGGTCGACCGGGAGCACATCGCGACCGCAACCCGGATGAAGACCGACGGCCACACCGCCAAGGACGTCGCCAAGTACCTCGGCGTCAGTCGAGCGACGCTGTACCGGTATCTCACCGCCCACGGCACCAATTGACCGCGCCGACAACTGGTATCCATGTCCGTATCCGTCGGTGTGGGGAACCACCTCACACTTTCAAACTGATGGCCGCCATGACGGATCGCGTCCAAGACGACCCAACAGCCTCGACTGCAGGTCGGCGTCGCCATCAACATCCACCGGGGCTGCGAACATTCCCGATGCACTCAGCGCATCTCGATCGGTTGGCAACTGATCGAGAAGCACCGCACACCAACCTGCGTCGAGACGATCATCGGCGTCGACCGCACGAGCCAAGTCCCAGGTATGCACCAGCACGTCCTGCGTCAGACGCGGCACCAGCTGAGCCGCATCCAAACGGGTCGCCGCATGCCTACAACAGCAGGCACCTCCACCGTCCGCTCGAACAAGCCGTCTCGCCCCAAAGCCTCACCCAGCCGCTCAACGGTCAACTCCCACCGCCGTTTTGGATCATCGCGAGGCCGATCTGGCTTTAATCCCAGCGGGCGCAGCAGGAGCACATCGTGAAAGCCGATCACATGCTCCACGACCGCGCGGGCATCCCAGCCATCGCACGGCGAGCGATACTCCCATTTCCCATCCGCCGCAATAACGGCGTCGCCAAACCGTCGACATACCGCCAGGTGCCGGTCTCCCAGGTCGATGCTCACCCCGCCATCATCCATCCGCCGACCGCTTTGGCCGGAGTCAACGCGGATTCTCGGGGCCGAACCACTTGACGAAGCGCACGTGGAGCCCGACGGCCGCGAGGGCAACATCCTGGCCGCCGAACGTGCGGAAAGACGGGGGCTACTGAGTGCCTCGACTCTTCATGTCTTCTTGCAGAAACCGCGCCCACTCCAACGCCTGATGGACCAGCTCGCCGATCGCCTCCGCAGTCGGTGGTGCCTCGACGTCCATCGCGTACCCCAGCTGTCCAAATGTGTCGGTGTAAAAGCCAGCCGGGCCGCAGCGCTGTGAACTCCGACGTAGTAGCCAGCAGCGCGTCCATGGCGATGCGCTTCGACGCTGGACAGAGTGGGCCCGCAATCGGTAATCCGCACCTCGATCCCGCCCTCGAACTTCGCCACCATTGTTGTGCACCCTTCGGTGATCTCCAGTCCGAAGCGGGCTCCGAAGCGGGCGGACAGCCCAGTCGAAATATCGGCGTAGCCGAGGTCGCGATCGTCGCGAGGAGTCACATTCACCTCTGGCTTGAACGCGGTGTATGGAAGCGAGCGCGGATTCAGCCCTCGCGCGACTCGCATCGGACTTGTCGTCGACGCCTACGCCGGCACGGACTCCTGGTTCTTCAGATCTTCAGCGTCCGGAAGAACGTGCTCCTGCTGATGCCGAACATCGAATCAGTTCACTCACCGGCTCACCCTGCTGGTAGAGACGCAGCAGGCGCTTCTGCTGCGCCGCATTCAGTTTCATCGGCTTGGTGGCGGCCAGGCCACGTGCAACCCGAGCCTCACGAGACGCAGCCCGGCGTTCCTTGCCGAGCTCCAGCTCCAGCTCGGCGATGGTGGCCATGATGCTGACGACGGCGCGGCCCGTAGGGTGCTGGTGTCCACACCTTCCCGGAGTGATCTGACATGTACACCCGCGAGCGGCCAGTTCATACAGCGCAGCGGCGACTTCCCGCACCGATCGTCCAAGCCGATCGACAGCAGCGACGACCAGGTGGTCACCCTCCCGGAGCCAGCCCATGCACTCGGACCAACCCGGACGGTCACTACCGGCGCGCCCGGAAGCGGTGTCGGTGAACACCCGGTCGGAATGCGCCAGCGGCTGCGATGACATCGTGTTGCTGATCGACAGATTGTTGCCGGTAGAGACCCGGAAATAGACGGCGACACTCATCGCCCCGTCTAACAATGTCGTCCAACAACCGATTCCGTTATCCGATCCATCCTGTCGACGACACGTCCAGGTGTTCCCGCTCACCGCATCATAACTGTATCTGTCTCCCCGCGGCACCGATGTTCGAAGCGGTTCAAGCTGTCGCATCTGTGCATCCGGTGCGGATCCTGCGAAGTGCCGTCCGCGACACCGCTTGCACCGATTCATCGATTTGCACCAATCGTATAGGAAGTGGGGCCGGCGGAGATTTCGCGCTCGGGCGGACTTATTCCCCAGGCGGCTCCGCGCGCGAAGTTCTCGCCGTCCCGACAATTCGGCCGGACCGAAATCACGTCCCGTTACCTTCACCTGATGGCAAGGGCCCGAGGGTCGGACCGCAGCTACGCGCCCATGACCGTCGAGCATCTCAAGAATCTCAGAAGATCGTCAGGCACGCCGGAAACGTTTGCGAGAAACCTGCATCTTACGGGTACCGCGGCCGGGTTCTGTTAGTCGCTCTCTGCCAGGGCGGGCGCTGCACAATGTCAACGGGACGAACCGCGTTAAGGACATTGACGTCTACACCCTCTATGCCGCCGTGCCCGGTGTCATGCTGACACCTCGGCGACACGGAATTGCCGACTTCGGGGAGTCAGCGTCGGCTACTGGTCGAAGGAGAAGCCAATCGAGGCCAGCGACTGGTCGGTCGCAGGGTCGATTTACTCCAGCGTTCACTGAAGGTGCCTCCCGACAGCGTACTGTTGAGGCCGTGCGGAGTGGGCTTCGAAGAGAGGTGGCACACCAGGATTCCTTCGACGGAAGGCCGTCGTGGTAAACTGGTCGAGTAAGTATCTTGGCAAGGCGAACTCCCGCTGGTCGATCAACGGATGTAGCCGTAGCGGAGCCGGTCCCAGCGTACTGCGCCTATGGGGATCCCCGGGAGTGCACCATAAAGAAGTCTGGGCAAGTTGTTTCCGGCTTCTGTGGGCTTTTGATGGATCGTTCTAGCCGAGACGGGCGTGGCCGAAGGGTGCGTGTAGAGAATCTCGGGACTCTAGCGTCTGTAAGTGAGCCAAGCCTGGTTTCGACGCGCCGGGTCTACGTTGGGCGAGTGAAAGAAAACTTTGAACAGCTCGTGGGTAGAGACTGGCTTGGGCCGGCCGGCGTCGGATGGAGCTGTAAGATTTTCGTCGTCGAGGGAGAGACTCATGAAATTCCTTACCTCAGCCAGCACTCCCAGCATCTCATGGCTTCGCCTGCTCCGGCGGCCTCCTTCAACAGTCGGCGTCGGTAAGCCCGCGGCGCATTCCGTGACCTACTTCTGCATAGCGGCTGGGTGGGTGGCTGATCAGGATTTGTTCCACTCCGCGCGGAGTGAATCGGGGGGAAATCGCTTCTCTGTCGTGGAACGCCTGCGGCGCAGCTCGAGCTTCTGGGGCTGGCCGGAGCACCGAGGCCGCCGAGCAGGAGAGAAGACGAAGTCGGGCCAGCCAGGGTGCGCAACACACGTTGGGTCTTCCCTGGGACGGTCGCTCGAACTGCTGATTGAAGCCGGCGCTCCTTCAGCGCCGTCACGCCCGGACGCTGCGAGGATCCTGCTGGAGGCCGGCGATGACACCCTGATCGACTTCCTCGTCTCCGGCAGTAGGTAGGCGCCGCTGGCGTACGGCCGTCGTCTCATGGAGCACTTGCGCAGCCGTGGGCTCGGGCAGCGGTGCGCAGACGAAGAAGCGCAGCGCGTCGAGGGGGGAGCTAATTCTCTGAGGTAGTGACATGCTTGACGGCTACCTTGTAAGCGCGTGGGCGGGGTCGAGCGTCCACGCGACATGCTCTTGAGTTCTGCCCGGCTAATCCTGCTCGTCGCTGGGGATGCCATGCGCGGCCTGCGAGGGGACGGCCCCAGGGAGCCGGGGGTCGGAGCCAATCCATGGCCGCCTCCCACAGACTCAGCCACGACCTCCGTGGGCCTGACTACGAAGGAGAGCCTCAAGTTTGACGGTCCCGGCCGGCACCTCTGCCGCGCCCTCGAATGCGGTGTAGCACCGCCCCTCCAAGGCCATAGTCGACGCTCACGCCGGTACCTTGCCTCCGCGACGAGCAGGTCTGTCGACGGTGGAGGCAACCTCGTGGGCCGGCCGCACCCGTACGAATGTACCGTTACGTCGCCGCTCGGCGCACGGACATCGATACCAGGCTGGGATCCTCGTCTCAGAAGGCGAGTGGATAGGCATAGTCCGCCAGGTTGTCGTCGTCCCCGTAATCCTGTTCCAGCGGGGAGAAGACCTGGACATCGAGTCGGAGCAGTGCTCATAGGCCCGTCGACCCTCAACCGCAGCCAGCGAGCTTCTCCCGCGGTGCCGTCCAGGTACGACCCCAGTTGAACTGATCCTGCATCATCGGCCTTATTCCATGATGTGAACTGTGGGCGGCGCCCGAGTCGCTCCGCGGCGATGTTGGGACGGAGATCCCAGCGACATCGCCATAAGGAAAAGTTGCCCCACTCCGGTCGACAAGTCGTCGTGACCAGTCTACGACAGCCGTCGCCGACGATCTGCTTTCACCGAGTTCCTGATCTAGTAACTTGAACCCCGGCTGTGGCACGAAGAACCCGGACCTCGCGACCTGCCTCGACGCCGGGCGGCTGAACTGGAAGTCGTCGGTGCGGGGATCCTCAAGAAGTCGGAGGTCGCCGCGGTCATCTTCGGCACCGAGTTGGCAAACTGGGTGAAACGATCAGACCTCCAGAGACTTTGATCCCACGCCAGGGCGGATCAGTGCTGGAAAGTCTTGAGCTGGGCCCGATGATGCGCTGGCTTCTGTTCATTGAAAGAAGCCGATTCCTACGCGAAGCGCGGGTAATTGCTTGCTGGGGACTTAATCTCGATCACTGCCTTGGTGGTCGTGTTTCCCGAAGACATTCTCTGCCGATCGAGTATCTAACGATTTTCTAGAATCGACTTCCTGGAACTTCGGGGTCCGGCCGTCGCAGTCGTTGGCGTCGACGATGCCTCGACTCGAACGGACAACCCCCGGTCTGTGCAGGGTCCCGTCACCTGCGTCCCGATGATGATCTCCGCGCGCGGGTTGACGTTCTCCTCGGTCTGCGACGCGGTGACGATTATCTTTCCGTCGTAGTCGAGCAGATCGAACGAAACGACGACGAACTGACCCGGCTGCAGATCGCCTACAACCCAGGTAGGCAAACAAATAGCGGCCTCCATCTGGACGTCCGAACTCAACAGCCCTCGACCGTCGTGCTCGCATTTTTCGCCGTCGCACCCTTGACCTTTGGTGCGAACGGTCCACGCCGGAGTCGATGACGTCGACGCGGTCTCGACTATTTGGCGGTCCCTGGTCAGACGCGGCAATGCTCAGCACGCCGGCGATCAGGCCAGACAGCTGCTAGAACTGCGGCGGCCGAGCAGACCAACGACGGCTCAGTCGAGGGGGACGCGGTCTCACTCTGGTGTCGGCTAGATTCCAAAAGGGGATGGGCGTCACGGGGAGACCGCGGTAGCAGTCAACGCTGGGCTTGGGAGGGAAGCAGAGTGGGTGCGCCAGGGCCCGCAGATGTCCCGGCGGGCCGTCTTCGAGGTCCTGCGTGAAGTCTGTGCAACCCGGATCCGGCTGGGTGTACATTTCTGCCTACGCTGTGGCGAACATGCTCCTGTCTAAAGTGCGACGAACTCGGCGCCGATAAGCCCCCGACTGGGGGTGGAGTCGAGGTCAAGTGCGGCCTGATGATCGCCATGGGGCTGAGTTCCGGAATGGCGGCGACCCGGCGAGAAGATGAAACGCAGTGATCGCCACGGCGGACTGGTCCGCGGCGGCCGTCGGACCCTGGGAGCCGATCACCTGCCTCGGGCGCGGCATAAGCGGGACCGTGCCTATGCCAGGTTCGCGGCCGTCGACGCCGACTGTGCCGTTCATTTCTCGGGCGACGCCAAAGTCGGCGAGAAGCTGATCCGCCGTCCGCCTGCGGGCTCGACGGGGGAAGAAAAGAAATGTTGGCTGGCTTCTACATCCTGACGGAGCAGGTCCTGATCGTGGGCGCCGCCAGGGCGCTGGCGGTGATCTGAGTGACGGTGTAAAAAGGCTGAAGCTCCTTGGATCTGGCACGCCGGCGGGGCTCCGGAATCGAATCAGCCGCGCGGCGTCTGTGCCGTCTACGCAGTCCGTCGTGATCGACAAGTCGCCCGTCGAACTTGCCCCGGTCGTGCACCGTGACGAGGTACTGCGGCGTGGAGAGCGCGGCGGCAACAATCGGCCTCTCGAACGGCAACCCGTCCAACGTGAGTTCATCGTCGCCTGAGACGTCAGGACGTAGAGACCTTGAGCGGCATCCTGGCGAGGAAAGCGTGGTGCCGGGCGAAGCGGGCGTCTCCGACTACCTGCTGGAACCGAGGAGGCGAACGATGGCGTATCCCGCTAGAATCCTCCCCGCCACCCAACGGCACGGCCGAAGACGACAAACCAGTCGGCACGGGGCTGCGGTGATCTGCCTAGATCCCAGCCAAGGCGGACCTGATCCCAGTCGCTGCTGACGCTCAGATCTGGGACTGGGTAGCCAGCTTTGATATGCTGTTCACTGGTTGGCAGTTCGAGGACATGGTCTGAGTTGTGGTCTGACGTCGTCGTCCGGGGCGACAGATGTTGCCGGAGCCGTCCAGAGCCACACCAGTGGGACTCGTCAGGCCGATAAAGGGCAGCTTGATCGGGTGCTTTGGAATCGGTTGGTATCTCTTTAACACCGGCTCGAGTTGCCGTTGTCGGCGACGTAGAACATTGCCGGGGCGGTGTTCGAGCGCCACCCGATCGGGGTCGTCAGGCCAGGTACGGGGAGTTGGACTGAGACGCCTCCCAACCGTCAGGCAGTTTCAGGGATGGAACCGGTATCGTCGTGAAGTCTCGGTGATGTAGATGTTGCCGCGATGGTATCCAGACAGCCACGTTGTCTGGTTCTGAATGTCACCAAACCTCAGCTCGACCGGAGCGTCTAGAACCTACCGGGACCTTGTCCAGTAATCGATAACTTGGGAGTGATTTGCTCTCAGGGCGATCTCGGTTATGTAGATGTTGCCATCGTGGTCCACTGTGATACCCCTTGGGGGATCCACCTCGACGAATGCGAGATCGAACTCCCGCGCGTGTCTCCGCTGGCAACTTCACGACTCGGCTCGTTGTACATGCCAAGCGGCAGCCACGTAGACGCTGCTGGCAGCGTCCATCCCGACACCGTTGGGGGCTTCGACGGCGAATGAAGGGCAGCTTGAGAGGGGCGTTCGACTCCCGACCGTAGTTTCAGCGACGCGATCTCTTCCGAGTTGGTGACATAGACGCTGCCATCGTGGTCCACTGCTCACATCAGAGGCTGAAGCCCAAGCTGGGTTACGTTAGCTGGAACTGGAAGATCGCCGGGCCGTGGGGTGGCGCAGAGGACGGGGTTCGGCGTCCGACTGGGTGCCCCATCGGGCGATCAGCGTCCCAATGCTGATGCCTCGTGATCGGAGCGCGCCGAGTAGCTTTCGTCGCCCGATCGACGAAGCGCGGAGCGCCGAGAGTCGCTGTTAGGCGAGGCGGGTTCGGGAGATTTGTTCCACTGGTAGCCGTTGCTGACACAGAGGCCGTCGACTCAGCAAAGGCGCTGGGTGGGTATCTGCAATGTTCTGGATGAAACGCACACCGGGCTGGGAGGGAAAACATGGCGCAGTTTCGGAGGAGCTAGAAGTCTGGCTGTTCTGAATAACGATGTCCCAGCGTGGATCGTCGACGAGCTCTCGGCTTTGGTTCTTTCCGCATCAGCAGAGGGAGCAGACGGTACCGTCCGGCGGAGATCTGTCCTCATCCCCGGCATGGGGATAAAAGAGACGAAGCGGGCGTCGTGTAGTGCCAAGACCAACAGCGAGCAGCAGGCCGCATGGCACCCCGCAACCGAGTCACTCACATTCTTGGTCCATAAAGTCCATCGCAGCCAGCAGGACGGCTTCCCGACCCGCACGCGGGTGGCGCTCCGATCGCCGACCTGGGTCGCCCCGGGGGAGCCCTGGACCCCAGGCCCTCTGACCCATGGGTCCGCCGGACGCCCCTGAACCATCGACCTTCCAGCGCTCCAACAAAGTGAAATCGCGCGATCCTCAATGGAGACAGACTCGTAGGCGCGCTGACGGGCGCGACGCGGCCGACCTCGGCCGGAGCCGTCGTTGGACAAGAAAGCGACGGCATCCGCTGCTGAAGCTCGCAGGCATTCCTTGGCCCCCGCTCGGCGCAGGCCGCTCGACCTCCGGGCTCGCATCGAAGATCGCCTCTTCCGGGAGCCCGGCCCCGGGAATCGTGGACCGGTCTCTCCTCGCCCCAAGTAACCTGCGCACGCTTTTACTGAGTTTCTGGTTCGTCGGCACGCTGGTGTCGTTGGTGGGATCGTGTGGGGTGTCGTGGAGCCGTTCGTACGCCGGCGGCGAGGAACCCCGATGGTCAGGGGCGTAAGCTTCGTGAACCGTGCAACGCAAGGGTGGTTCATTATCCCGGGCGCTGAGATCTAAGCGCGTGGGCACCATGGAGGACGAAACCGACCGCATGTGCTGACCGCATCCGCGTCTGCGGCCAGGCGCAACATCGGACACCATCCATCTTCGCCCGGCGACCGGCCGGGGCGGATCGGCGAGGCGGTACGAAGTCGATCCACACCATCATGGACCGCACGGATCGGTATGGAAGCCGCCCCGGGCGGCTAAGATCTCAGAGAACGAGGTGTTCCGAGAGCGCCTCTTCCGGGAAGCCCGGAACGCTGGCTAACTCTACGAACCTGACGTAGTCCTATTCATAGGAGTGGTGTGTGATAATTCACGGCGAGCTCGACATTGACATGCGCCTCTTATCGCTGGCAATCTCGACTGTGGAGAACATCCTGTGTCGTAGAAGGGATCGTGGAGCTTCTGAACTGATCGGCGGCCGTCGTGCGTCAAGTCGCTGAAGCGCCTCGACGCTGCTCGACGTTCCGACACGGTCGTACCGCGACGTCAAACCGGCCTACACTCGGGTCACCGACGATGACTTTGCCGACCTCGTCCACTTCTGGTTTCTCGGCCTATGTGTGATTTTTACGCCAAAATCGCAACCAGCTCCGGCATGACTATGGAGACCTTCTGCCCACACGGCACCTGAAGGTATCACAAACACCAACGTCGACGATCACGCCGACATCTGTACGGCCGGGCATTCGCGCTGGACGAATGTCTACATGGCAAAACATCTGACCCGACCGGCGACTTCTACCTGCACTGATGTATGCTCCGATCACAGGCTAGCCATTCCGCGGCCTAGCCGAGGGTCAGTCTGACTTTAAAGTAGGGTTCCCCAGCGCTACAGCCGTAGGCCTCGCGAAAACACTGAGGCAACCGCTTCGCCAGCGCCGACTGACTCTTGCCACCGCAGCGTGCGGCGCCTTGAAGCCGGCTGGTCAGCGCCAAGCCGACGCCGCTGGGGCCGAACCCCAGGCAGGCGGCGAGAACGCGACCCCGAAGGCGTCGGCGAAGAAAGTTGACCGAGCTGCGAAAGCGGTCTGGGCGGGCGGGCGGAAGAAGCGACAGCCAGCAGGGAAGTAGGTCGCTGCCTCTCATGGCACGGAAGCCTGGACTCGCTAAAAAGTGCCAGTCAAACGCCAGCAGCTTCATCAGCTCCGCGCGCTTGGGAAGAAAGCGCGGCCTGCTCCGGCGTTAGTTTTATACCGCGAACCTTCGGAGCAGCCCTGGGTCGCCCTGTCTCTGTGGCGGGGGCGGGCGCAGGATGGTGGAAGGCAACGACCCTGGTAGCGGGTGGCAGCCGCCGTTGTCATCGCGACCCCTGATCACGGTCATCCGCTCTTCCACCAGGGCTCTCCTGCGCGGCTCTGGGTAACCGGCGTTCAGCGGCTCTTCTCAGCCCCGACTCAGCTCGACGATCGAGAAGGCACGCACGCTCAATCGTCTGCTGACATGGGACCACTGTGTACTGGAACTATAATCTTTCAATACTGTCGCAACCGCCGTCCCGCTGTCGAATATTCCCAGAATCGGTGGCCTTGGGGCAATCGACTCTGTGGAGAGGATTGACCTGGCGCGATTCGCTGAACAACTGAGCCCTTAAGCTGGGAGCAGACACTTATAGACAAGATGTCCTGCCGTCTCATGAATCTACTGAAGGGGAGTCGCGGGGCATCGGAGTCGACTCGTGGGGAGGGCGTCTCATCCCATCGTAGTGAGAGTGCCTACGACCGGGTTCTAAAGCTGCGAAGTGGCCATCGATAAAACAAAGCTTTAGAGCTGCTCGTTCTACGCACGGTAACAACCCTGAGCTGCACCGCAGTTGATGCTGGCTAGAGTGCTCAACGCAGCAGATACCGGCAGAAAACTGGCGCCCAAACTGCCGGGGAACGTAAACACCTGGAAGCCCAGACGCCCTTCACCGACCTGTAGCCTGTCCCGAAGACTCGGCCCTGCCAATGTATCTCGGGCATGTGCCCGTGGCCGACCACGCTCACAATTCGTGCAACTGAAGCCTTCGGTTGGATCAGTCAAACAGATCCTCAACTGCCGAACGAAGACACCCAGGGGCCGCCGGCACGTTTGCCGTCCAGCAGCGACGGCAACGTCTACGTCGTCGCGCCCCTCGACAGACCGGGTCTGGAAACGGCGGGCCGGACGCCGATCCGCGCGTCGACCTCGCTCAGGTCGGTTCACCGCAAGGTTCCGCGCCAGCGGGCGTCCTGCTGGGCGAGCTTGGCGAAACCGAGGAAGTCGACGACTCCCTTGACCGACGCCGGGTCAGGAGGACTTTGGACGTTGCTCGCTGAAATGCTCGCGCAGCGACCGCTCCACCGTCGGTCGTGGCGCTCTTCAACATCAACCGCGACGGGGCTCTTTGAGGCGATGGCCTAGAAACGACGCGATGGTGCGCTGAGGAGTTCTTGGCTCGCGACGGCTTCGCACCAGCTCGCGCGGCACCGGGTGGCCGAGCACGGACGCGAGCACGACTTCGAAGCGATCACCGGTGCAGCTCGACGGAAACACGAAATGCCAGTTGTAGGGTCTCGGTTACTTCGTCGGCGGTCAGCAGAAACTGTGGTGAAATCCCTTGATGCGCTGGGGGCTCCAGCTCGGCGCCTGGAGCCGCTGAGGACACCCGCGCCTGGTCGGTGACGACCAGAGTCCGACCACCGCGGCTGGGGGCGGCTACACCAGAGATGATGACGAACCTGAAGCAGCCACTACAGCTACGACAGCAACGTCGTGAACTCAAGGCAGGCGGGGAGTTGCGACAGGCGTTGGTGCTCTGGGACGAGGAGCGACTCGCCTGGATCCGCGCGCGTCGACCGTAGCCAGCATCTTCGAACGCAGAGGCCGGGGACCAAGAAGATCTGAGCTGCTTGCTCGAAACTGCTCAACGACGAGCAGATCGCGCCCGCAAGATGAAGACCCGACGGTCCCGGGTGCCGACGATGCGCATGCGGAGCTTTGGGATTCGCGTCGCCGACGAAGGGTGAGGCGACTGTGTCTACGAGACCGAGCATCCAGATGGGCCTGGGTGGACCTGGCTCTGTCCCTCCTCGATGGGGCTCTCGACCCGGAGGGGGCCTGACGGGCTACTCGTACAACAGCATTCGAAAGCACGACTGGGACGAGTCGGCATCCGTAGCCCAGGTGGCTGACGGGCCCGTAGCTCTCTGGGCCTGCTGCGACGATCGCCGAAGCCGAGATCATTACCTGTGGGGACACCACCCGCCAGGTGAGCGTCCGCATCGGCCGGGCGGCCTTTTGCGCTCGGTACTCGTCCGCAAGTACGGGGCCTGTCTGCGCCTCGACCTGCAGGAGCGCCAGCAGAGGCATCTAAATGCTTGCCATGTGCAGGAGCCACGCCGAACACGGGCGGCACGACGTCGAGGGCTGTCTATCCTTCGTCGCGATGGACACTGAGCTTTTCGACCTAGGTCCTCAACCCGGTGATGATCTTGAACGGCAGGATCGATGTCGGTGAAGAGCTTGAAGGCGTCCGACCTCTACTCCAGGCTGGAGGGCCAACAGCTCAAGGTGATAACGATCTGCGCGCCAAACGCGACCTGTCTTGCTCAGCATTGGGCCGAATGGCGGCGACCGCGAGCGGCTTCCGCCATCCCGTGGGCCGACGTCCTGCATGCTACGCCAGACCCGTGAGCATCGAGTTCGACCTGGATCCGCTGATGACCCGGCGCCGGCGACGACGGCCACTCGACTCTGCAGCGGAAGTCGGGGTTGATCCACAGGGTGGAAGGCTTTGTTCGGGGGCTCCGTCGTCGAGACCGTGCGAAATGCGTGTTCCGGTGGGGTCACGGCCTGAGACAGGCTCTAGCTGCTTCTATGGTGGGCCTCCAGAGGCTCTCAAGCCAGTCTCTGACGTCGCGGGGCCGAACATGGAAGGTGAAGTCGCAGTTGATGGGTCCGGCGGGAGCTCCGGGGTCGCCGGCTACAGCGGCCTGGAAAATCTGCTCTTTGTAAGCGGGCACGTCATGGCAGGCAGTGGCTCGGGCGGAGAAGCAGACCGCACTCGGGCGGCTGAACCTCGGCGCGGCGCTCCAAGCCTTTGAAACGATCGCCTGCTGTCTGGCTTGGGGCATCGCACCTATACGAAACCCGCGCCATCAATGCGTTCAGCCTCTGCGGCAGGTAGTCGTCGAGATCGTCTCCTCGATGCAGCAGCGGCGGGTGGGCTGGCAGACCGATGCTCGAGTCGTAGTAGCCGAGGGACCCAATGCGACGGACGCGGGCGAGCAGGGGCCTCGGGCGCTATCGAGGAGTCGCTGGAGACGAAGTGGGCGTAGGGTGACGAGCGCTGTACGATGAGGCGAACTGCGGTGTGACGTGAAGCTCATGCTCTTCGCCGTCCGGACGGGCAGACCAGTCCACAGACGCACTGTAGCGGGGGTGGCCTGGGCGTGGCCGGACGAGGGCGGGGCCCCGGGACGTCCCACTTCCTGTCCTTGCTAGCGTTGGACGTCGATGAAATCCTGAGCCCGAGGGAGAGACGGACGGCCTGCTGAAGTCTGAGATTAGTAAGTAATTACGCCGGCAAGCCCCGGTTCGACCTCAAAGTGTGAAACGGTGAGACGATCGCCGTCAGCCAGGAAGTACGAGAAATGAAGGCGGACGCTGAGAAAGGGACTCAGAGGTAATCTGGACTCGACGCTCCCTGGTGCCAAGATGGAAGACGACAGCTCGGGGTGGACGGTGATGAGGAGGCAGGTGATCTCGGCGATGCTGGCGAGACCGTGGACCTGGTGAAGCCTTGCGCCGGGCGGGCGATGGAGTATGGGGGCTACACCGAAGCTCTCCTGCTGAGCTGTTATGGCGATGGGCGTCAACCCCAACAACTCGTGTGCGACAACTAACTGCGTTCGACATGCTCTGAGCTCTAGGTGCAGATGATGCAGACAATGAAGCGAAATGGCTGTCTCAACGTGCCCCTCCGTTCAACCCGATACCATGAGAACTCCACCGTCCAACGGCGTCAAGAACTCCGCGAGCCACTGACGATCCGGAAACGGGGCAACCTCTGCGACGGTCGCCGTCCGGCAACCGCGTTCCCGTCGCGGTCGAGCACTAGTTTCAGCGTCATCCCATGAGGCCGCGCCGTCGTCCGGATCCGGCTGGCACCACGCCTGCTGCACCACCCGCCGGGCGACGCCGAGGTCGGTGAGGAACAGGCGTGTTCGGCACCCGCGCGCTATGCGCCCATGTTCATACAGTGGCTTGCTGTCCACCTCGGTGGTCACCGTCGTCAAGTGCCGACGTCTTCCCGTGGCTGACGCCGAGCAGACCTCCACGCGGTCAGCAGTGACTGCGGGTGCCCTGGAAGATCGTCGATCGACTCGATCAGCTTCTCGAATCCGCCGGACTTGCCGGTCGCGAGTCGATGCTCAGCCTGTCGCTGCATCGATGGCCCACTGCTGCCGCTCCTTGTGTTCACCGCCGTCGTCGAGAGGTGTGCCGCTGTACGCCTTTTGCCGAGTACCGCCACGAGTCGCGGTGCTGCCAAATTAGCCGAGCTAGCCGGGTGTCGACGTCGTCTGGTCTCAAGCAGCCACACCGCGCTACCAGCCGACTCGTAGGCGGCGTGCCGGCGGTGCCGGCAGCAGCGGCGGCAGCGGGTGGTGTTCGGTGGCACTGGTGGAACGATCACTGACAGCAACGTTGGGACCGGCGATACCGTCGGCGGCTCGGCGGCGTCGGTGGTCCGGCATTGAGGCAAACAAAGGTTGAGTTGGTGGCGCTGGTGGTGGTGGGTGGGTCAGTTGGGACCGGCTCTCCGGAGCTGGTTCCCCACGGGACGACGTAGTCGGGACCAGTTGTGGTGTTCAGCGAGACTGCCGCATGCGCTGTTGTGGCTCTGTCTACCGTCGCGCAGACTCCCGCGCTTCTGCTGATGCTGCTGAGCTGGAAGATGGCATAAAGATCGGGTCAACCTCGTCCGTTGCCGCGCGCAGCGACGGGCAGGCTGATATTACGTAATAATAGAAATGTGCTGGGATGGGCAATTGAGAAGGCGTTGAACGTCGGCCGGATACATGCCGGGCGCGGGCCTCTACCCAGCCGAGACGGAGGACGCCTTGGCCGTTACAGGCGGAACGGCACCGACGGCCTCGCGGAAGCCATCAGCCAACCGCCCTACGCTTGGCAGCCGGGGGAGGCGGGCCGCTGGCGCTCGGTGGCTCTTCCGGCTTCCGTGACGGTCGTGGTCGGCACCGCGCCGTACCTTCCGTCTTGCCCCGGATCAGGGGACGGGGTGGTAGAACTTGGTGAGCAGGCCTTGCCGTCGGCGCTTTTTAATGTTGCCTCAGTCGGGCGCCTACGTACGCGACCAGCCCGCACCACCAGCAAGGCATAGAATCCCGACCAAGGGTGATCAGCGCTCATCTCGCTGGGCTCGCGGCCCTGCGCGCCCCTGGGGGCTGGCGGCCCTGCATCGGCGGCTTCGGGTCCGCTCCATGGCCGGTCCGAAGCGGCCTGTGGCTTTGGGCGGACCCCGCGCGGCCCGCGCGAGGGTGGCGGCGGCAGAGGCTTCAGCAGGTGCTCGAGCGCTGGCTGGCAGTTTCTCCGCCGGCCCGCTGCAGCACCGGGTCGAGGGCCGCGAAGGTCGGCAGCCGCCGCGCTCGGCCAATCTCGGCTGGTGGAGCGGACAGGCGGTGACTGACGACCACGGCGGGACTGGAAGTTGACCAACCACGGCGTGCTCGAGCAGAAGTGAAAAGCGGCGCGCACGCCAGCGCGGGATCCATCCGCTCGGTCGTTGAGGGGTCTGCCATAAAACGGTTCGGCGGCGGCGTAGCGCAGATCGTACCCAGCGTCATGCTCGACGCCGTCAGTCCGCCGTCGTCGTGGAAGATCACGGGCGATCCTGAAGTTGGCGCGAACACAGGACGGCCAGCGCAACCCGCTCGCGTGACTCTGGTGAGCAGGACGCCGCTCTGCTTGCACGTCTCGGCGAAGGGGCAGACGCCGTCGTGGGAGGAGTCTAGCGCATCAGCGATGCCGGAGATCATGCTCCGAGTACTTCCGGTAGCGACATGCCGTAGGGGTAGCGCTGCTCATCAGGTGCGCGGCGTCAGCGCCGTCGACGTAGTCGATGGTGATCCGCAGCTGGCCGTCGACCTCGCCGCGATCGTGGACGCCGACGATGTGCGGATGCCACAACGTCGACGCCACTAAGCCTCGCGCTCGAATCGCGCCCGGTAGCCCGAATCGGCTGACACGTCGGAACGCAGCACTTTCAAGGCATCGCGGCGGGAAAGGCGGGGACGTTGGGCTAGATACACCTCGCCCATTCCTCCGCTGCCGAGCAGCCGCACGATCCGTATCCGGCGAACAACTCGCCTTCCCTCAGTGGCACGCGGGAAGTGTACCGATCGACACGTCTGGCGCCTGCCGCTTCGAGCGCCGATGCCGGCGTTCGTTCCGGCGGTCCGCTGCGACTGGGTTCTGGTCCTGGTCGGCCGGTTTCGCGGTAGAGCCCCAATGGGCAACGGCGGGCTCCTATTGTGAGCAGTGATGGAGGGTGATTCATCTCACCGGCCCCGCGGAGCTGTGCAGCGGGTCAGCCGTCGCCGACACTTTGGCCTGGCGGCAGCCGCCGGCGCCGCGGTGGTCGGTGCGTGCGAGAACCGGTCACCGAGCATGAATACCGCCGGGGCGAAGACCCAGTGCGCTCTACCACCGATTCGAATGCCGGCCGGTCAATCCCACAGCTCTTGCGCCACCGACGAGCAACTTGGCGAGTCCGACCCCCACCGGCGGCGGCGTCGGCGGCGTTACTGTGCCGCGAGGCATGGGGGGCCAAGCCTGCACGCGCGGGCGGCAGACCTCACACCATCAACCGGATGACCCTGCACCACAGCGCGGTGGTGCTGGGCGACAACCGAAGATCATCGCCCGGTTGCGTCAGCATCAACGCCATCACCGAGACCAGAACGGGTGGATCGAGATCGCCTATCACATGGCCGTCGACCTCAACGGCAACCTGTTCGCGCGACGCGAGACCGCCATCGCTGGTGACACCGACACCCAAGACAACCCCGCCGGCCACTTCCTGCTGCTCTGCGAAGGCAAGTTTGAGGAGGAAGCGGTCAGCGAAACCCAGCTGGATGGTGCAGCGCACGAATTCGCTTGGGCGGCACAGCATTCCGCATTGACAGCAGCACCTAGAGGTCACGCGACGTCAACCCGGGAACCGCATGCCCCGGCGCCAACCTTACGACCATCTAGCTCCGGTGACCTTAAGCGCCGCATCGAAAACTAATGCTGACGGATCGGTGAACCTGTAGACCGTCTGTGGGCCCGACGCCGACGCCATCGTCGCCGGAATCGAGGCCGGCCAGTGACCAACGTGCCGCCAGCCGCGCCGAGGCATATCGGCGACCAAACGCTAACAACAAAGAAAAGGCAGGTCATCTCGGTAATGCTCGCGATCGCGGGCCTCGTGAGCCTTGCCCGGCGGCCTACGGTGATGACGTAAATCCGAAGCTTGCTGAGCCGTAATGGCGATGGCGTCGATCCGTATAACCCGCGCGACACCTACGCGGCAGACATGCTTCAGCGGTACCCAGACATGACGTACAACCAGGCGAAAGCACTGTTGAGCGGGCCTTCATTCCGTCCGGTCCGAGAATTCCATGCGTGACGGCGTCGAGATTCCCGAGAACGACTGACGATCTGTCGCGGTATCGTCCGCTAGGTTGCTCATCCGGCACCGCGTTCGGCGAACTCTTCTACGACAACACGGGCGTGAACAAACTGTCGACATTCGTTGCCCTCGCCCCAGACGGCTGGCAGGCCGGAAGGACGACGAGGTGGTCACTGGTGGTGACCCGAGCGCTCCCGAGCAGGGGTTCGAGCGGGTTTGCGCTGACTTATCCGCGGGGTAACTCGGCAGCTTTTCCCCGCTCTTCAGCGGACCTACAAGCTGATCTCGATCCTATGAGCGACAACGATTCCGTCGATTTCACCAAGAACCCCGACCTCGCGATCCGCGACCTGTCTTACAGCCGAAGCCGATTCGCCAGTTGTTCGACCTGACCAAGGGATCGTTTCGACATGGGTTCGGCGCCAGCGAAGATGAGGACGGCGGGCGGGTGCGGGTGCCGTCGACTCGGGGACTGGCCCAGCGATCGCCTCGAGACCAACGTGAAGGAAAAGCCCCGCGGCCCCGGCTACGTGTGCGATGTCGTCTACCACAGCGAGCAGCTTCCCATGACTGTGTACGCCGTCCTGGTCAACCGCGGACAGGGCCTCGAGGTCGCCAAACTGGAACTGTTCCGGCGCGACTGGGGCGACATCGATGGCTTCGACCACTACGTGCTGCCGGAGACCCCGATCAGCCCGACAGCCAGAACTCGCCGAGCCTGATCACCTCCGACGTCCTGCGGCGTATCCCGATCGGCGAGATCCTCAGCCGGGCCCAGCGCGCCTCGCCGATGATTCGTGGCGCACCGAAGGTGTCCGACTCATCCCCCACCCGGGGAGACGGGGCCAATCTGGCCGCCGACGAGCTGGCCGAGGAACAGCGCCGCGCGCTGGAGAAATCAATAGCAATCGGAGCGCGCCGCCGCGGGCGCCCGGAACTCAGCGATGGGTTGCTCATCGACGTTGCCGAGGCCTAGATCCGGGAGGCGGCCGGGGCCGCGGCGCGCTCAAGCGCCTGTCGGAGAGCTTCGACGCCCCGAGGCGACCATCCGCGACTGGATCGCCCTGGCGCGCCGGCCGGCTACCTGGCACCGACCAAGGCCGGCCCGCGCGGAGCCGCACCGGCCCCAGCCGCCGAGCACCGCCACGGACACCGAACCCGCTGAGCAGGAAAGCGCTTTCACTGCGAATCTGACCCACGAACGGCGCCGCCACATCATGCGGATGATCGAGGGCGAAGGTGTGCTGGACGCCGAGCTAACCGAAGACGCACGCCTGCTTTACGTCGTCGGCGGCCTGGTGTGCAACGACGTCGGATTCGTCCGCCAAGCCGATCTGCAGACCGCCATGGCCGATGCCGGTGTCGTCGCGGCCGCCTTAGAGATCCTCGATAAGGCCCGCCGGCGGGCGGCGGCCCGCAACAACTCCGGGAAGCGGACGAAGCAGCGTCGACGCCGCTAGCAATCACCACCACCACCACCAACCCCACCAACACCGCAACAACGGCCCGCAGGCCGGGAAAGATGACAGATGAGATCGCTGGTAAATGACCCCCACGGCACCGCGCTTTGGATCGAGCGTGAGGCCCGCGGCATGGACCCCATGCAGATGTTCCGTGAGTTCGTGCAGAACGGCATCGAGGCCGGCGCCGACCGCGTGGTGATCGACGGATTCTCCTCCGGCAACCGGGTTTTCGCCCGGATCACCGACAACGGCAGCGGGATGACTGGCGATCAGCTGGTCGACCGGATGTCGCACCTGCACTGCGGCACCACCGCGGCCAACTACGGCGTGGGCGCACGCATCGCGTCCCTGCCGTCCAACCCCGCCGGGGTGGAGTTCGCCTGCCGCACAACCGATGGCACTGAGACCGCCGTCACCCTGCACAAGGATGGGGGCCGGTACGGCGTGCGGGTCTGGGAGTCCACCGACCAGGAGGGCTACCCGGTGAAGATCGAGGAGTACGCGCCGGACGCGGCCGTCCTGGACCGCCTCGACGACCAGTCCACCGGCACCGCGGTGGTCCTGCACGGCGACGGCCGGCACAACACCTGGGACAACTCGACGAGCTACCAGGTCCACAAGTTGCTGTCGCGGCGCTACTTCCGCCTCGGCGTGGGGGACGTGACAGTATTCGTTGAGCACCGCGGGTCCCACAGCGACCGCGCCCAGCTGCGCCGGGTCACCCCGATGGCCGAATACCTCAACACCCACGGCGAGGACTGCGGCGAGCTGGAGTTCGCCGGCGTCGCCGGGATGTCCGGGCAGATGCGGTGGTGGATTATGCCGCCCTCCTCCGAGGAGTTGAACCGGCGGTCCGCACGCGACGTGTTGTCCGGTGGCGTCGGCCTGCTGGTTGGCAACGAGGTGTTCGACTACACGCGCCAGTACCTGGGCAACTTCGGGGTGATCTACCCCTCGGTGCAGCGCCGGGTGGTGCTGCTCATCGAGGTGAGCGGCGCCGAGCAGGACACCGCCCGTTCCGGGGTGATCCTGCCCGGCGAGAGCCGCAAGACGATCCCGTGGAAGAAGCTCGGCGCCTACTTCGCCGAACACATGCCCGACGAGATCGACGCCCTGCTCTCCGAGGTCACAGTGAACCCCACCGTGCTCGATACCGAACTGGCCAAGGCGCTCGACCCCGAGTGGTTCAAGAACCTCAACCCGGTGCGGGTCAAGCGCAGCGGAGGCACCGAGACCGGGGTGGGCACCGAGGCCGGCGACGCGCTGCCGAAGCAGGAGCCGAGGCGATCGGCGGAATCCGCCGCCGCCTCGCAGCCGCAGAAGAAGACGGCGCCGGAACGCGGCGCGGACGGCGACCAGCCGGCCACTACGACGCTGAAAGTGGTGACGCCCCAGGTGGAGTTCACCGACCAGGAGGTCGAGCCCTACGGGATCGCGTGGTACCCCACGCAGAACAAGATCCTGATCTACGACCAGTTCCCGCCGTACGTCCGGGAAGTGCAGCGGTGGCTGGAGAAGGTACCCGGTGTGCAGCGCTCGATCATCGAGGCGGCGGTGAAGTCAGCCTTCAGCGTCGAGTACGCCGCCACGATCATCGACGCCAACGCGCAGACCAAGTGGCAGCTCTCCCCCGAACAGGTCGAGGAGCTGAAAACCGAAGCGGCCCTGTACGCCAAGGCTCTAGGGATGCAGTCGCTGACCGAGCGGATCGAGAGGTACATCCGCGACACCGCCAAGCGGGTGTGAGGGAAAGGCGCAAAGGTCATCACCGCTATTAGTGGACTAGGTATGGGCCCTAAACTGCACGAACTGTGGTGCGCGGTACTGGATTGAACCAGTCATCCACAGTGGCGGGCTTGCCCGTCGTAAATCCCAATACACTGGTCTTGCTTCACGAGTTGCCGTCGCCAAGCTCCGACTGGACGGCACACCAACCCCATCGCTCATGGGTGGTCCGGATGACGAAGCGGCTGGCACCAATCGGTGTTTGCAAGAGCGCCCCAGTCCGTCGGGGCCGGAACAAGGACCGACAATGTCTGAAGACTCAATGCCGCACGACCCTTCACCACTCGATGATGCTGAGCGCCGCGACCTCGCTGAGAAAGTCGGCTCCGGCTCCGCAACGACCCCACCCGGCGATCTCACATCACCAACCGGGCAGACACCACCGGGAGTCGACCCCAACTCCCAGTCATCGCAAGAGAGGTCGGGATACTGGCCCGCCAGCTGGAGGGAAGGCGACGAGCCCTACCGGCACTACTGGCGCGCCCTCTACCCCAAGGCGGCCAATCCCGATTCGGGCGCTTTTTGGCTTGCCAAGTTGAAAACCGCTGACATGTGTATGGGACTCTTCGGGGCCAGGCAGCGGGCCCGCCACGAGTGGATCGCCAGTGGCCCCCGTCGTGGCCGCCAGGAAGCCCACGAGACGGCGGTGGTGACTTACCATGCCTCACCGGTCCGGTCGCAGACGGTGAGGGTGTGCCTCAGCTGCCTGTGGGTCTCGGCGGACCTCGATGCGGAGCACCGGTGACGTCGACCAAACCTGACCGCACCCGTCTGGTTACAACGCCATCACTGACGATGACCCGGTAATAGGAGGCCTGTCAGCGGCAGTTGAATCTTTACCCGTGCACGCACGTTGAAACTGGGATCCCGCTCCTGTGTTCAGTGTCGAGTTTGATCGTCGCCGGATGTCTCGGCGTCCTGGTCCTCAGGACTGTAGGCGACCTCGACGCGCTGTTCGGGACGGCGGGTCTCGGCTTTTAGAGCCGAGGTGTAGTACTCCTCATCAGCTTGAGTTAGTGGTGGTTGTACCAGGGTGCGCGGCCACAGGTGTCTGACTCGAACGACATCAGCTTCGATCGCGTAGACGATGACCGTTGCCTGCAGCGCCAGCCAGGCCATCAGCCCTAAGACCACGCCGAAAAATCCGGCTATCGCTTGAGCGTGGCGCAGCTCGTGGGTCACGATCACCCCAGCCGCGCTACTAAGCAGTTGCCAGCCGATCGCACTGATCACCGCCGCAGGAAGCATCGCACGGGTGGCCACCTGCCCGGCAGCAGCCGCACGAAACAATGCGATGAAGAAGCCCACCCCAAGGACCGAGCCGACGACCCAGCTGACGATCTGTGCTACCAGCCCGCCGAATCCCCACGACGCCGCCAATGCTGCGGCAGTGCTCGATGCGGCGCTAACCACGATAAGCAAACCCAACGCGAGCACCGCTGCTAGAGCGCGCAGATAATTCAGCGGGAACCCGGGCCGGTCTACTTTGGGCACCGCCCACAATGTGTTGAGGGTGTTCTGCAATGCATTAGCGAAACCGCGTGCGCCGAACAGCGCCCCTAGAATTCCGACGGTCAGCGACAGAGTGGTGTGACCAAAGGCGGCGACGCCGAGTTGCTGGTGGATCTGGCCACCAATGATGGGAAACTCTGCGAAGGCGGAGTTGAGCAGCTTCCCTTGCAGCTGGGGATGATCGCGCAGCACCGCTCCAGTGACAGCGGTCAGAACAAGCAACAACGGAAACACCGCAACAAAGGCGTAGTAGGCCAGCAGCGACACGAGGTAACCGGCTTGGTCGTCGCCAAACTTCTTGACCACCGCGACCGGGAATCCCACCACAGCGTGCCGCTGCTGCCGGTCATCGAAACCACGAGCAACTCGTTCCACCGGATTCATCGGTCAGCCCTTCGCGGCGTCACGTCAACATTTATGTGGCACGGAATACCCAAACGACGAGGACGCCGCCAACTACACCGCAAGAGCCTCTTCGGGACGCGCCCCATGTGGACCTCGTTGCTAGCCCGTTAGCCGACGACCCCGAGCCCGAAGAAGATGACGAGGGCCGCGAAGTTTGAGATCAGGAAGGACCACGCTGGGAAGTTCCGATTCCACCTCAACCCCCAACGGCGAGATCATCGCCGCCAGCCGGGGTACGAGTCGAAAGCGAACGCCGAGAAGGGCATCAAGGCGATCAAAACCCACGCGCCCAGCGCCAAGGTCGAAGACCATAGCGGGTAACCCGGTCAACGTTTCACGAGACTCACGCGCAGAGCTGACAGATGTAACCCCCGATGCTGATCAGCACTCCGATCCCCGTCGGAACAATGTCCCACCATCGCGCCGCATCTGACAGGTCCGAAAACTCCTCCAGCGCAGACGCTATCGCGTTGTCTACATCGTCGCGCATCTCATCGCGAAGAGCCTTCCAGGTTGTCGAGCTGGGCCTTCAGCACGCCGTAATCGTTCTCGACCCCGCGAAGTCGTTGGTCGTGAGTGCCGGTGCGGAATACCTCACTCGAAGCTTTGACCCTGGGTATGACCGTGACACTTCCACTGCCGGATAGGTTGGCGTCGACATGCCGAAGGTTGCGCCGTGATATCGCGGAGCGAAGTTGCACCACCAGGCCACCGATCGCGACCCGTCCTCGGCGCAATCGTCCAGACACGTTCAGCCACGCGAACACGACGCCGAAACCGATTGTGGCGGTGCCGATCAACTGAAGCCAGGTGCCGAGCGTCTGCATCGTCACTCGGAGGCCCACTGCGGGCAGTAGTTGACTCGCGCGTACTCAGCGAACTCGACGGCGTTCAAGCCGGTCCAGATCGTTGAGTTTTCAACAAACGCTGACGGTTGCGCTGCCGTACCGCGATGGGTCTCCATGAAGTCACAGACGGCTCGGGCGTGACTGATCGCATAGGTGATGTCGGGATAGCGAATGCCCATGTTGTCGAGCACGGAGATGAAATGTTGATCGGTGGCCGTCAGTACCGCGACAGCGGTCGTTGTCGATGCGGCGCTCGGTGCCGACGGGGGCGGTGGCGCTGCCGTGACTGTGACAGTGCTTGGTGCTGGCTCGGCTGTCGACACGCTCGGTGCGGACTTGGCCGAAGGCTCAACAGGTTTGGAGCCGTGCGAACCGAAAAGCGTTGTGCACAGGAATATCAGTGTGCCAGTGACCACTACAACCAGTCCGACGAGTGCCGACCACACCAGTGGGTTGCTTCGGCGCGACGGTTCGACCTCGGCGGTGTCGTCAAGCGACCAGGCCTCGGCCTGCCCACTCGCGGCATGAGTGGCCGGTGGTATCACGGTCGTTTCGTTGGCGCTCTCGGCGGCGGCAGTCGGTGCAGCCTCGGTGCCTGCTGAGTCGTGCTCGGTCATGGCTTCGATTGTCCGACCTCGGCGCACTCGATCCAAGGAATCCGGCGAACATGCGCCGAACGGACGAATAGGCACCCAGGAACGGCCTTCGGATGCCAACGAGCGCCGCCGAGCGCCAGGCGGTGCCAGCCGATCATCGCAGCATTCAACCCTGTCCCAGCGAAGAATACTCCTTTAGAGGAATACGTCTTCGGGGTAATATGTTGAGCATGATTGACCTTGCCGCGATACGTAAGGCGTCCGGCCTGACTCAGATTCAGTTGGCGGCCAAGCTCGGTGTCGGACAGGCGGCCGTGTCCAAGATTGAGCATCAGAGCGACATGCTGCTGAGCACCTTGGCGTCGTACCTTACGGCGCTCGGGGTGGACGCGCAGATCGTCGTTGAGTTGGGCGACGAAACCCTGACGTACGACCTCACGACTCGGAGGAAAACACGATGACGACGACCCAGGCCGAGGGCACCCACAAGCACCACCGCCGGGCCGTGCGCTTCTTCTGGAGCCTCTTGATCGGAGCCACCCTGGTGAGCCTGATCGGTAACATCACTCATGCGGTGCTGCCCTACGTACCGCACGTCGTCGTCGAGATCGGTGCCGCAGCCGTGCCGCCGGTTGCCCTCCTGGCCGCCGTGCACGGCATCGCCCTCGCAGTCCGTGTGGGCGCGTCCGGCGCGGTTTACAGCTGGGCCGTCAGTGCCGTTGCGGCGATCGGTGTAGGTGCGTTCGCCGTCAGCTTCTGGCGCTGCGCGACCTGATGCAAGCCATCGGCTACAGCTCTACAACCGCGTGTATCTTCCCGGCGATCATCGACACGGCGGTCGCCGTCGCCACCCCGGTGCTGGTTGCGCTCGGAGACAAACCAGCACGCCGGGCCCGTACTGGGAAGGCGTCCACCGGTGCAGATTCGCCCAGTGAGCCCGGCTTGCCACAACGGCGCGCCCAGAGTGCAAAAGCCGACGTCAGCGGGCGCACACCGGGCAGCAGAGGGGTATCGGCTGCTGCATCGACACAACCCCACCCGGCACCGGCCAGGCAGGGTTCGGTGCAAGCCGGGACGAGACAGGCCGATGCAGAACTTGCGGTGGAACTGATTGCATCCGGCGTCACCACACAGCCCGCTGAGACAGTGATTGCGGTGCTGGATGCACACGTTAATGGCGCATCGATCAACGCTGCCGCCAAGGCATCGAGGATTAACTACCGGACGGCCCAGCGGATCGTGGAGGGTGCCGCAGTACACCGGCACGAACGACTGGTGGCTGCCGGCTGAACGCCCATCACCTGTGGTGACTCCGCGCTGGTGTCAGCCGGAAGATTGCTACCTTGGGAGGGCATGAGCGAACCACAACTGCCATTCTTCAGCGTGACGGACTATGGCGACCTGAGCGTGACCACCGCGCTGATTCAGGGCGACGTTCTGCTCATCGCGAAGGATGACCACTCGGTGTCGCTGCCGATCGAAACCGCGGCGGACATCGCGGCCGAGACGATCCGACTCCTGCTCGACGAGGAAGAGATAACGAACGGTTCCGGCCTGTCACTGACCGACTGGCTCGGCGACGAAGACTCCGCGCAGCTACGACGCATCCTGGCGAGGATCACCGGCCCTGAAGCACCGACATTTACGACGCCGCACGGCTAGCGGCCGAACACTGCGCCCCGGCAACGCGAGAGGGCCGGTCGACGCGAGAGAGTATTCGCTCCTCGCCAGCGGCGAGGGAATGCCTTCTGGGTGTGGTGACCCCACGATGGCTCAGTCCGCAGCCAGTCCGCAGCAAAGCTGGCGGCGCCTTGAGCCCACCGACATAACCAGCGCCGTGATCAGGCTGTTTGGCTAGCGACCAACGCAGTTTGAAATTGTAAACACCCAGAAAGTCTCGTCAGCATCGACAAGGTAGACACTTTCTGACAAACGGCTGACGTCCTCCGAGCCTAGGCTGAAGCCCGTGGACTTCCGGGTGTTCGTCGAACCTCAGCAGGGCGCCAGCTATCTCGACCAACTCGCCGTTGCACAGACCGCGGAAGCCGCCGGGTATTCGGCGTTCTTCCGCTCCGACCACTTCCTGGCGATGAGCGGTGACGGCCTGCCGGGGCCGACCGACTCCTGGGTGACTTTGGGCGGCATCGCGCGGGAGACGTCGTCGATCCGCCTCGGCACGCTCGTCACGTCTGCGACGTTCCGGCATCCCGGCCCGATGGCGGTGGCCGTCGCTCAAGTCGACGCCATGAGCGGCGGCCGGGTGGAATTTGGGCTAGGCGCGGGCTGGTTCGAGCGGGAACATCAGGCCTACGGCATCCCGTTTCCCCCGCAGCGTGAACGATTCGACCGGTTCGCCGAACAATTAGAGATCATCACCGGACTGTGGAGTACCCCGGCCGGAGATACCTTCGACCACGCCGGCACGTACTACGCGATCACCGATTCACCGGCCCTACCGAAACCGGTACAACGCCCTTACCCGCCGATCGTCATCGGCGGGACCGGGGCCAAGCGGACTCCTCGGCTGGCTGCCACCTTCGCGGACGAATTCAACGTGCCGTTCGCACCGCTTGATACCCTCTCGACCCAATTCGACCGGGTCCGCGCAGCAGTCGAGGCGGAGGGCCGGGCCTCGGCCTCGATCACCTACTCGGCGGCTTTTGTGTTGTGCGCCGGCCGTGACGACGCCGAGCTGAGCCGACGGGCCGGCGCCATCAACCGTGACCCCGACGAACTAAGGGGTAACTCGCCGACGGTCGGAACACCGGCCGAGATCGTCGACCGGCTCGGAGCGTTCGCCGAAGCCGGCGTGCAGCGGATCTACCTGCAAGTGCTCGACCTGTCCGACCTAAAGCATGTGGAGCTGTTCGCCGCCGAAGTGCTGCCACAGCTGCAGTAAGCCGGCCAGCGCGCTTGAGCCGTACCATCTGTGCCGTGACCCGATACGGCCCTCCCGACGACCCAAGCGAAGACCCGGCCAGACGTTTCGGCTACCCCGAACATGGCGGCGACCCGAGCGAAGACCCGACCGGGATGTTCGAATTCGGCCAGCAGGAACCGGAGCCGCAACCGGCTACCCCCTGGTACCGCAAACGCCTGACGCTGCTGGCGGTAGCCGTCGTGGCGCTCGCCCTTATCGTCATCGGCTTGGTGGCGCTGCTTAGCGGCGGCCATGGCAAGCCGCCGTCGAAGACGACCCCGACCCCGACGACCACCTCGTCGGCAACGGCGGCGACCACACCGTCGAGCAGCGCGGTTCCTGTCCCGTCTGCGGCTCCACCACAGGTGTCCGAAACTTCGACCGCGCCGCCTACCACCGTCGCTCCGTCGCCGTCGGTGAGCAGTTCGTCGCCGACCACGGCGTCCACTACGGCGCCGACCACCGAAGATCGCCATCATCACCACCACCACGACGGTGGCGAAGGTTAAGCGACTCGCGACCCGCGGGCCCGGCATACAGCGCCGGCCGCGGCGGTAATCAGTACGATTCAATCGTGGCAGGCAACGGTCCCCCAGGGGATCCCAGCAGGCAGCCGACCCGGCGTGCCGAGGTGAACGCCGGGTACCCGCCGGCAAGGCCGCCCGGTCCCGCTGCTCCCGACCCCGTCACCGATCGCTACGCGGCGCTCACACCCGCCGATCCCGAATCTGCCGCGCCGACCCCCTGGTATCGCAACCGCGTGGTGCTGGTCGCCTGGGGGCTACTCGTGTCGGCGCTGATCGTGCTGATCATCTACGGCCTCGCCGAGTTGGCCGGTCGTGGTCAAGGCGGGCCAACTCCAACGCCGACGCCCACGACCACCACGACGTCGACGACGTCCAACACGACGCCAACCACAACGGCCACCACACCTACCACCACCAGCCCGTCGCCGAGTGCCACCATCGAAGAGCCGCCGCCGATCAGCGAACCGCCCCGGGCCCCCGCGCCACCCGCGCCGCCACCGGGTGGATCCGCGCCGCCGTCGCGTCGGCACCACCTGCCAAAGCTGCCGCCGACGATCTCAGTGCCGGGCGGCCCGGTCATCACCCTTCCGCCAGGCTTCTAGCGGGCCTGATTTTGTCCGAACCCTTCTGCGCGGCCCCGCGATAGAATCGCGCGGTGGCCGGCACACCAGACGACCGCAGGCGCCCGGATTTCGGTGGCAGCCTCGAGCGGCCCTCCGATCCGGCAGAGGAACCCAAGCCGTGGTACCTCCGGCGATGGGTGCTGGCGGTGTGGGGTGCGCTGGTCATCACTCTGGTCGCGGTGATCATCTGCGGCCTGCTCGAGCTGGCGCGCGGCAGCGGTGGCAGCGGACCCGCCACAACCAAGCCGTCGACCACCACCACGTCGGCGACGCCGCCAACCAGCACGACTACCACTCCCACGTCGAGTTCACCGCCCGATTCGACCACCGAGACCGCCCCGACGCTCGCACCCACCGCAACCTCACCGGTATCGGGCACCCCCGCGCCGACCCACCGACACCCGCACCGCCATTGGTGGACGGACCTGCCCACCACCCGCTCGCCCAGCTTTCCGCCCTGACGCCGCTGTCGACGCCCGGCGCTGGAGTTAGGTCATCCTTGCTCGCAGCGACGCCGCACAAGATGTCACTATGGGCTCACCTAGCAGGACCTCGGTGGAGTTACCAGCTAGTAACATCGGACTAGTTACCGGTCAGTAACCAGATTGGGGAACTCCGTGCACGCGCAGATGCTGATCAGACTGATAGTCGGCCTCGGCATGACGGCGATCGTGGGGTTGCTGAGTGTCCGCCGAGTGGCCTGGCTGTTCAAACTGGTGCTGTCCGGAAAGCCGGCGCCTGGGCACACCAACGACCCCGTCCAGCGGGTCTGGGCCGAGATCGCCGAGGTCGCCGGTCAGCGCCGGCTGTTGAAGTGGTCGATTCCCGGATTGGCCCATTTCTTCACCATGTGGGGCTTCTTCATTCTGTTGACGGTCTACATCGAGGCCTACGGGTACCTGTTCCAGCGCAACTTCCACATCCCGATCATCGGCCGCTGGGGGGCGCTGGGCTTTCTGCAGGACTTCTTCGCCACCGCCGTCTTCCTGGGCATCACGACATTCGCGATCATCCGTCTCACACGTCGGCCGGCCGAGATCGGTCGCGCTTCACGGTTCTACGGCTCACACACCGGCGGCGCCTGGCTGATCCTGTTCATGATCTTCAACGTCATCTGGACCTATGTGCTGGTCCGCGGATCCGCGGTGAACAACGGCACACTGCCCTACGGCAAGGCCGCCTTCTTGTCCCACCTGTCCGCGGCGGCCCTAAACCCGCTCGGCGGAACCGCCAACGAGGTCATCGAGACAGTCGCCCTGCTGCTGCACATCGGGGTCATGCTGGCTTTCCTGCTGATCGTGCTGCACTCCAAGCACCTGCACATCTTCTCGGCGCCGATCAACGTCATCTTCAAGCGGCTGCCCGACGCGCTGGGCCCGCTGCTTCCGATCGAAGCCGACGGCAAGCCGATCGACTTCGACGATCCGCCGGACGACGCTCAATTCGGCCGCGGCAAGATCGAGGACTTCAGCTGGAAGGCGATGCTCGACTTCGCCACCTGCACCGAATGTGGCCGTTGTCAGTCCCAGTGCCCGGCGTGGAACACCGGCAAGCCGCTGTCCCCGAAGCTCATCATCATGGACCTGCGCGATCACTGGATGGCCAAGGCGCCCTACATCCTGCACGAGAAGGAAAGCCCGCTAGAGAACACCCCGGAGGGCGGGCTCGGCGAGAAGCTGCAGCGAGACGAGCACTACGAAGAGCACCACGTCCCCGAATCCGGCTTCGGCCGGGTGCTGGGCTCAGGCCAAGAACAGGCGACGCGGCCATTGGTCGGCACCGCCGAACAGGGCGGCGTGATCGACCCCGACGTGCTGTGGTCCTGCGTGGCCTGCGGGGCTTGTGTGGAGCAATGTCCGGTTGATATTGAACACATCGATCACATCGTTGATATGCGCCGCTACCAGGTGATGATGGAATCGGAGTTCCCATCCGAGCTGTCGGTGCTGTTCAAGAACCTGGAGAACAAGGGCAATCCGTGGGGCCAGAACGCCGCCGACCGGACCAACTGGATCGACGAGGTCGATTTCGACGTCCCGTTGTACGGCCAGGATGTCGAGAGCTTCGACGGCTTCGAGTACCTGTACTGGGTGGGCTGCGCCGGCGCCTATGACGATCGGGCCAAACGGACCACCAAGGCCGTGGCGGAGCTGCTCTCGATCGCGGGGGTGAAATTCCTCGTGCTGGGCGCCGGCGAGACCTGCAACGGTGACTCCGCGCGCCGATCGGGCAACGAGTTCCTGTTCCAGCAGCTGGCCCAGCAGGCCGTCGAGACTTTGAACGGGGTGTTCGAAGGCGTCGAGACCGTGGACCGCAAGATCGTCACCCACTGCCCGCACTGTTTCAACACCCTGGGCCGCGAATACAAGCAGCTGGGCAGCAACTACACCGTGCTGCACCACACCCAGCTGCTCAACCGGCTGGTGCGGGACAAGAAGCTGGTGCCGGTGAAGGCGGTCGACGGCAGCGGTGGCGACGGCAACGGAAGCGCAGGCAACGGGCGGGCGATCACCTACCACGACCCGTGCTACCTGGGCCGGCACAACAAGGTCTACGAAGCGCCGCGTGAGCTGATCGGGGCGTCCGGCGCGACGCTGACCGAGATGCCGCGCCACGGCAACCTCAGCTTCTGCTGCGGGGCCGGTGGGGCGCGGATGTGGATGGAAGAACACATCGGCAAGCGGATCAACCACACCCGCGTCGACGAGGCGCTGGCCACCGGCGCCAGCACAGTCGCCACCGCCTGTCCGTTCTGCCGGGTGATGGTCGGCGACGGCGTGAACGACCGTGCCGGAGCCGCCGGGCGGGAAGACGTCGACGTCCGCGACGTCGCCAACGTGTTGCTGGACTCCATTGACCGCAGCACGATCGAGCTGCCGAAGAAGGGTGCGGCCGCGGAGCGAACTGCCCAGGCCGCGCCCAAAGCCGCTCCAAAGGTTGAGGCGACGACGGCGACCGCGGAGCCGTCCGCAGAACCGGAACCCGCGGCGCCGTCAAAAGACTCAGCGCCCGCCCCGGCCAAAGCCGTGACAGGTCTGGGTATCGCCGGCGGCGCCAAGCGGCCCGGCGCGAAGAAGGCCGCGGCACCCGCAGCCGCGCCGGAGGCGAAAACCGAACCAGCAGAAGTCAAAACCGCGGCGCCGGCCGCGAAGGGCTTGGGCATCGCCGCAGGCGCCAAACGACCCGGCGCCAAGAAGACTGCGACGCCCGCGCCGCCCGCGTCCGCACCGGAGGTCGAAGCGGCAGCCGCACCGGAAGCGAAAGCCGAACCGGCAGAAGTGAAGCCGGCTGTGAAAGCGCCGGTGAAGGGCCTTGGCATCGCGACCGGCGCCAGACGACCCGGCGCGAAAAAGGCTCCCGCTGAAGCGAAGGCCGCACCCGCCGCGGCCCCGGCTGAGGAGACGGCGCCGCCACCACAAGTCGAGCCGACACCGAACACCGAGCCGGCCACGACGCCCGACGGCCCGACGACTGACAAAGACGACGGCAACGGCCAGACTTCGCCGGTGAAAGGCTTGGGCATCGCACGCGGCGCCCGACCGCCCGGCAAGCGGTGATGCCCGCGCTCGGCGGAAACCAGTGGACAGCCATGGCACCATGGTTGATGTGACTGCTCACCAGGTGCCGTGGCATACCGCTGGTCATCACCAGCGTCAGCGCACCTTCGAGCAGTCGTCCAAGCTGCAGGACGTCCTGTATGAGATCCGCGGCCCGGTGCATGCGCAGGCCTCGCGACTGGAGGCTGAAGGGCACCGGATCCTCAAGCTCAATATCGGCAACCCGGCACCGTTCGGCTTCGACGCGCCCGATGTGATCATGCGCGACATGATCCAGGCGCTGCCTTACGCGCAGGGCTACTCCGACTCCAAGGGCATCCTTCCGGCGCGACGTGCGGTGGTCACCCGCTACGAACTGGTCGACGGTTTCCCCCAACTCGACGTCGACGACGTCTACCTCGGCAACGGTGTGTCCGAGTTGATCACGTTGACGCTGCAGGCCCTGTTGGACAACGGCGATCAGGTGCTGATTCCCGCACCGGACTACCCGTTGTGGACGGCCTCGACGTCACTGGCCGGCGGCACCCCGGTGCACTACCTGTGCGACGAGACGCAAGGCTGGCAGCCCGACATCGACGATCTGGCGTCGAAAATCACCGACCGCACCAAGGCACTGGTCGTGATCAACCCGAATAATCCCACCGGTGCCGTCTACAGCCGCGAAGTCCTCACGCAACTCACCGATCTGGCGCGCAAGCATCAACTGCTGCTGCTCGCCGACGAGATCTACGACAAGATCCTCTACGACGACGCCAAGCACATCAGCTTGGCGTCGGTGGCACCGGATGTGTTGTGCCTGACGTTCAACGGTTTGTCGAAGGCCTACCGCGTCGCCGGCTACCGGGCCGGCTGGCTGGCGATCACCGGACCGAAGGACCACGCCAGCAGCTTCATTGAAGGCATCAGCCTGTTGGCCAACATGCGGTTGTGCCCGAACGTGCCCGCACAGCACGCGATTCAGGTGGCGCTGGGTGGACATCAGAGCATCGATGACCTGGTGCTGCCCGGCGGTCGACTGCTCGAGCAACGCGACGTCGCCTGGACCAAGCTCAACGACATCCCCGGGGTGTCCTGCGTGAAACCTGCGGGTGCGCTCTACGCGTTTCCCCGGCTGGATCCCGAGGTCTTCGACATCGAAGACGACGAGCAGTTGGTGCTCGACCTGTTGTTGTCGGAGAAAATCTTGGTGACTCAGGGCACCGGATTCAATTGGCCCGCACCAGATCACCTGCGCATCGTGACACTGCCGTGGGCGCGGGACTTGTCCCGCGCAATCGAGCGGCTCGGCAACTTCTTAGCCGGCTACCGGCAGTCAGCCGGTTGACGCGCTAGAAGCCGTGAGCGGCGCGGTCGAGCGGGTCGAAGTCCAGCCCTACACCGGCGCGATCAGCCCTGTGGGCAGTACACATTGATCGCGATCTCGGCGAAGGTTGCCGCGGTTTGGGCCGACATACCCGGTGAGCCGGCAACGATGTTCTGCACGATCTGCGCTTCGCTCTCGCCGGCGTGCACACGTTCGCAGACATGGTGGGCTTCGTTCATCGTCACGTCACGCGCGCCCGATGTCTGCAATCCCTGCTGGGTGAGCAGGAAGAACAGCCGACCGTCCTGGTCCAGCGGCTCTGCGCCGGGGTCGGTCTGCACCGCCGCGGTGTGTGTTCCGGTTTTGGCCGTTCTGGGCGCCAGCAGATCGGGTCGGCGGTAGAAGACCACCACCCCGGCGATGACCGCGAAGCCGAACACGACAGCGGCCACCAGGGCCATGCCTGGCACTGAGGGCGGGTTCGATGTCGTGGTATCCATGGTAGGCACCAAGAATATGCCTTGAAGAAGCCCGCTGTTCACCTACTGGCTATGTGTCTGCTGGGAGCTTACTGAGAGAGTCGTCGCGGGCCGGCCACCGGAAATTCAGCATTGTTCCAGCAACTGCAGCAGATAGCCGCCGTAACCGGATCCCATCAAGCTGCTGGCGCGACGGGCGAGTTGCTCGTCGTCGATGAAGCCCATGCGCCACGCCACCTCCTCCGGCACGCTGATCTTGAGGCCCTGCCGGCGCTCGAGGGTACGCACGTAGTCGCTGGCGTCGAGCAGCGAGTCGAACGTCCCGGTGTCCAGCCAGGCGGTGCCGCGGGCGAGCACCTCGACGGTGAGCCGGCCCTGGTTGAGGTAGGTCTGGTTGATTTCGGTGATCTCGTACTCACCGCGCGCGGAGGGCCGCAATCCGCGGGCGATTTCGACTACGTCGTTGTCATAGAAGTACAGGCCCGGCACGGCGTAGTGCGATTTCGGGGTGGCAGGCTTCTCCTCTAAGGACAGCGCTGTGCCGTCGGCGGCGAACTCGACGACGCCGTAGGCCGACGGGTTCGCCACCCAGTAGGCGAAAATGGCTCCGCCGCTGATGTTCTGGAAACGCCTGAGGCTGGTGCCCAGGCCGGGGCCGAAGAAGATGTTGTCGCCCAAAGCCAGTGCGACCGAGTCGGCTCCGATGTGGTCGGCGCCGATGACGAAAGCCTGCGCCAGGCCGTCGGGACGGTCCTGAATTGCATAGCTGATGTGGACGCCGAACGACGCGCCGTCACCGAGAACTCGCCGGAAGGCGGACAGGTCGTGTGCGGTGGTGATCACCTGGATGTCGCGGATACCGGCCATCATCAGCGTCGAGAGTGGGTAGTAAACCAGCGGCTTGTCGTACACCGGCAGGAGTTGCTTGCCGGCGCCCAGCGTGATCGGATACAGCCGGGTGCCCGAGCCGCCGGCCAGGATGATCCCGCGCATCATGTGCTCCTCAATCGACCAGGTCGGCCTCGGTCAGCTCGGTAGCCGCCAGCGCCGAGGCCACGTCCTCGTGGCGGAACACCGAGGTGACGTGGTCGTGCACGACCCGAAACGCCGAGGCTCGAGTGCCGGCGCCCGAACTCTGCGGGCCGCTGAGCTTCTGCTCGACGACCACGACCCCGTCGTGCACGTAGATGCGGCCCACCTCGGCGTTAGCTGCGGTGGCCTCCGCCCACTGACGGAGCGCTTGGTGCCCCTGCCCGGCGCCGTGAGCGTCGCCGAAGTCGATGTCGTCGCTGGACAACGCCACCAAGGTGTCTAGGTCTGCGGCGTTCAGGGCGTCGTGCCAGGCCAGGACGGTCGCGATCTCCGATGTGGTCATGGTCAGCAAAATACCGTGCGGGGTCACATCACAGCGGTGTGCGGTCGAGCCAGTTCTGCCACACCGTTTCGTTACCGAGCACTGTGACGGCGCTATCAGCGGTGGGTGCGCGGCGCAGGATCGCCAGCAGCAGGTCGACGGCGCCGCCGCGCAGCGCGACCGTTCCCTTGCCGTGCTCGTGCGACCAGGTGATCTGCCCCCGCACAGCGGTGATAGTCCATTCGCCGTCAGCGTCGAGTCCCGGGTCGGTGGCGTGCAGGTGCAGGGTGTGGCCGGCTTCCAGTGGCAGCGGTTGACCGTCGCGGCCGGCCTGGATCGCGACTCGCTCGAGCCATTCGCTGATCGCGTCGGCGGCAACGTCGGCCGCGAGCGTGAAGTCGTGACCCAGCGCGAGCTCGGCGTCGGCGCGGTGCACCGCCGTCTCGTGCAGCCGGCGTCGCACCCACCAGTTCGCCGGTCGCGATCCGAGAAACGTCCACACCGGTGTCTCCGGTCCGGTCAGCTCTAGAGCGTCGATCAGCCGCTGCGCGCCGCCGTTCAGCCAGGAAACCGCGTCTTTACGCTCCGCTGGCGGCTTGCCGCCCTCGACGCTGCGGGGGTCAAGGTAGCGGTCCATCCGGTCGGCGATGATCTGCGCAGCCCATCGATCACCGCGGCCGACGTGGCGAAACAGCTTGTCGAGGTTCCAACCCGGACAGGTTGGCACCGGGGTGGACGGGTCGGCGACACCGATGACATCTCCGAAAGCGCGGTTCTGTTCGAGCAATGCTGCCGCGAAATCCACCCGATCAGGCTACCCGCCGGCCCAACGCGAGCACCCGCCAACCGGCGCGCCGCCATCGGGCAATGTCGAGGCAGTTGCGGCCGTCGACGATCACCTTGGCGCGCACTCGCTCGGCCAAGTCGTCGGGGTCGAGGTCGACGAACTCTGGCCACTCGGTGAGCAGCAGCACCGCGTCCGCACGCTCGCAGGCTTCGGCGACCGAGACGGCGTAGCTCAGCGTGGGAAACACTCGTCGCGCGTTCTCCAGCGCTTTCGGGTCGTAGACGTTGACCGCGGCACCGTTGAGTTGCAACTGACCGGCCACGTTGAGCGCCGGCGAGTCGCGCACGTCGTCGGATTGCGGCTTGAACGCGGCGCCCAGCACGGCGATGTTGGCGCCCAGCAGCGACCCGCCGCACGCGCGAGCGGCAAGTTCGACCATGCGGGTCCGGCGGCGCATGTTGACGTTGTCCACCTCGCGCAGGAACGTCAGCGCCTGGTCGGCGCCCAATTCGCCGGCCCGCGCCATGAACGCGCGGATGTCCTTGGGCAGGCAGCCCCCGCCGAAGCCCAAACCCGCGTTGAGGCATTGGCGCCCGATCCGGGGGTCGGCTCCGATCGCGTCGGCCAACATGGTGATGTCGGCGCCGGCGGCCTCACACACCTCCGAGACGGCGTTAATGAACGAGATTTTCGTCGCCAGGAAGGCGTTGGCCGACACTTTGACCAGCTCGGCGGTGGGCAGGTTGGTCAGCAGGAACGGCACATCGGCCTCCAGCAGTGACCGGTACAGCTCGCGAACCGCCGCCTCGGCCCGCCGAGAGTCAGGTTGTACGCCCAGCACGATGCGGTCGGGCCGAAGGGTGTCGTGCACCGCGAAGCCTTCGCGCAGGAACTCCGGGTTCCAGGCCACTTCGACGTCGGTTCCGGCCGGCGCCAAGGCGCGGGCTCGCTCGCCGAGTTCAGCCGCTGTGCCGACCGGGACGGTGGATTTGCCGACGATCACCGATGACCGGCTGAGCCGCGGTACGAGGTCGTCGATGACGGCGCGGACATGGCGCAAGTCCGCGCCGTACTCACCTTTTTTCTGTGGGGTGCCGACGCCGAGAAAGTGCACCTCGGCGAAGTCGGCGGCCATGTCGTAGTCGGTGGTGAACCGAAGACGACCCGCCGCGATGTTCTCGGAGAGCATCTTGGGCAGCCCCGGCTCGTAGAACGGAGCGTCACCGCTGTTCAGCTTCGCGACTTTGCCGGGGTCGATGTCTACCCCGACCACGTCATGCCCCAATTCCGCCATTCCGGCGGCGTGGGTAGCGCCCAGGTAGCCGGTGCCGAAGACGGTGCATCTCATACCGCCTATGTAGGCCGCCGGGATGAGCTAACCGCGACGCGACATTGAGCGCCAGGCGAACTGCAGATGACCGTTGTCAGTCAGTCGTTATCTGCGCCCGCCGCCGAAGCCGCCGTGTCCGCCGCCGCCGAAGCCACCACCCCCGCCGAAGCCGCCGCGCGGACCGCCACCGAAGGGGCCGCCGCCGTGGTCACCGCCAAAGCCACCGCCGCCGCGGTCACCGCCGCCTTGGTCACCGCCGAACCCACCGCCGCCGTGGTCACCGCCGAACGGCCCTTGCACTGGCGGACCGAAGATACGTGGCAGTTGGGGTCCGGGGATGATGATCGGCACGGGAATGGGTGCCACCGGCGGCGGGGCGATCGGCGCAACCGGAGCCGGAGCGATCGGCGCGACCGGAGCCGGAGCGATCGGCGCTTCGGGCACCGGGGCCGGGGCAGGAACCGGGGCCGCGGGTGCCGGAGCCGAAGCGGGCGCCTCGGGGATCGGAGCCGGGGCCGGCGCCGCAGGAACCGGGGCCGGAGCGGGCGCCACCGGAGCCGGTGCGGGGGCCGGCGCCTCGGGAGCCGGTGCCGCCGGGGCGGGAGCTGGTGCCGCTGGAGCGGGAGCCGGGGCGGGTGCGGCCGGCGCGGGAGCCGGGGCGGGTGCGGCCGGCGCGGGAGCCGGCGCCTGCTTGTTCGGTGCGACCAGGTGCTGACCCGGGTTGGACTGAACGGCTGTCGTCGGCTTGAGACCGATGAGCACGACGGTCAGCGCCGCGACACCCACGACGAACAGCGCCGCCACTGCGCTGGCCACCAAAGCAAACGGCCGACGCGCACTGCGCGTTTGTCCGACGGCGACGTACTGGTATCCGGTCTCGGCGTCCGGTTCCTGAGCGAGCGCGGTGTAGGCGTCGTCCTCCGCAGCGACCGCGGTGTAAGCGTCCTCTTCGTCGTCGGCCACCGCGCTGTAGGCCAGCGGTTGTTCACCGGTGACCGGCGCCGGGCCGGCGTCGAAGTAACCGGGAGCGACAGCGTAGGGATCGATGAAGCCGGTGCCGGGGTCGCGGGCGTAGGCCAACGCCGTGGTGGACGACGAGAACAGCGGCGCGTTGGCCGCAGCGAGCGCGGCCCCGCGAGCCAGCGCGGTTTCGGGCTCCTCCGGAGCCCTGACCAGCAGTGACGTTGCGGCTTCCAGCGCCGGCTTGATCGAAGCTACGTCGACGTCGGAGCCGACGACGAATAAACCGCCGGGCTTGGCACCCAAGGTCTCTGCACGCGCGGCCAAATCCGCCAACTCGGCAGTATGGTCCCTGCCCTGCAGAGTTTGCCGCTGCACCTCGCTGATCGACCCGTCGACGGAATCCACCACTGCCAACGTCGCGGTCTCCGGTTCGACGAACAGCAGCGCGGTCTTGTCGTGACCGATCGCGTTGCCGGCTTGCTGGGCAAGCGCGGCCGCGGCCAGGAACGCCGACACCAGCATGACGTTCTCGACCTTGTGCTTGGCCAGCGCGTCGCGCAGCGCTGCAGCCTCGACAGGGTCGGTCCAGGTGACACCGGTCGACAGCAGCTCAAAACCGCTTTCAGCGGCACCTTCCCGCGTGCCCAGGATCGCCGAGATCACCTGATCCGGCCCGCTGGGTGTCGCCTCGCCGTCAGCGTGCGGGACGTCGATGTTGTCTTCATCGACGGTTGCCCCGTCGCCGTTCTCGCCTTCGACCAGCACCATACGCACAGTTTTCGGTGCCATCGAAACCCCAAGTACGGTTTCCACTTCCCCTCCCGAACTTGTTCTGTTTGCTAGGCCACTCGTCTTTCCAGTTCGCGGCGGTTAAAGACCAGGAATGCCAGGAATGCCGCCGTGGCCCCCGCCGCCATGGCCTCCCCCGCCGGGAAGACCCGGAATGCCGGGGATCCCGCCTCCGCCTCCGCCTTCGTCGCCGTGCCCGCCGCCGTGCCCGCCGCCCGGGGGACCCGGCTCCGGAACGATGATCGGTATCGGTAGCTGCGGGATGACCGGCGGCGCAACCGGAGCCGGTGCCGGAGCAGCAGGCGCAGGAGCCTCCGGTGCCGGTGGCGGGGCCTCAGGAGCAGGAGCCGCGGGTGCCGGAGCAGCAGGCACCGGGGCCGGCGCCGCGGGGGCCGGGGCCGGCGCCTCGGGGGCCGGGGCAGGGGCTGCCGGGGCCGGTGCCTGCGGTGCGGGCGCGGGAGCCGGAGCTGCAGGCGGTGGTGCGTTGGGCGCTGGTGCGGGGTTCGCCGGTGCCACGACGTTGGAGCCCGGTTGCGGCCGGGTGCCGACGTGCGGTCGGATGCCGACCGCCAGCGCGATCACCAAAGCCACCACGCCGACGACAAACAGCGCCCCGACAGCACTGGCAACCATCCACAGCGGCCGGCGCTGCGGCTTCTGTTCCTCGTCAACGAAGTCGGGGTAGGCCCCGGTCGCGAAGTCGACGTTGTCCTCAGGTGCCATGGCCGTGAGGGCGTTCGCGTCGTCGTCGGCGACGGCACTGTAGGCAAGCCCCTCCTCGCCGCGGGCATCGACGGGAGCATCGGCGTAACGGACGGCGGCGCCGTAAGCATCGAAAGCACCGGTGCCGGGATCCTGCGCCCAAGCCATTGCCGCGGTGGACGACGAGAACAGCGGCGCGTTCGCCGAGGCCAGTGCGGCGCCGCGGGCCAGCGCCGTCTCCGGCTCCTCGGGGACGCTCACTATCAGCGAGGTCGCGGCTTCCAGTGCCGGCTTGATCGGCGCGATGTCTACACCGTTGCCGACGACGAACAGCCCGCCGGGACGGGTCGGCAGCGCCTGGGCGGTGGCGGAAACCAACGCCGCCAGCTCGGCCGCCGAATCGGTGCCGTGCAGGGGTTGTCGGCGCACGTCGGTGATCGAACCGTCGGCGGAGTCGACAATTGCCATCGTCGCAGTGTCGGGTTCGACAAAGAGCAGCGCTGTCTGATCGTAGCCCGTCGCGCTGCCGACTTCCTGGGCCAATGCGGCGGCGGCCAGAAACGCCGACACGAGCATGACGTTTTCCATCTTGTGCTGAGCCAGCGCGTCACGCAGCGCCGCCGCCTCGACGGGGTCAGTCCAGACCACACCGGTCGACATCAGCTGATACCCGCTCGCGGCGGCGCCTTCCTGGGTTCCCAGGATCGCTGAGATGACCTGGTCAGGCCCGCTCACCTCTGCTGAGTCGTGACCGTCAGAGAGGTCGAACTTCTCTTCGTCGACGGTCACGCCATTAGCGTTTTCACCCTCAAGCAGCACCATGAGGACCGTCTTGGGCGCCATCGACACGCCGAGTACGGTGTCCACTGCTCCTCCAAATACATCCCCGGCTACACCAATTGTTATAGCCGTGAGCGGCTGGGTCGCGCTATTGCTCGCAGCACGAGTTTACGCGCCGGCCCGACCACAAACTTTTTCAGCAATTAAGCCTTGGACAGCGGCCTCGCACCTCGCCGGTCAGTCAAGATTTGCAGCTAGTGGCGACCGTGACCAAAGCCGCCATGGCCGCCGCCGAAGCCCGGCCCGAAACCGCCGTGGCCGCCGCCGAAGCCACCGTGACCGCCGCCGAAGCCCGGCCCGAAACCGCCGTGCGGGCCGCCGCCCCAGGGCGCCAGCGGCGGTCCCGGCACCTGTGGAGCGAAAATCTTCGGGATGAGCGGCGGTATCGCCACCGGCGGAGGCGGGGCGAACACCGGTGGCGGCAGGGGCACGAACGCCGGCGGAGGTGCGGGAGCCGGTGCCGGCGCACGAACCGGAGCGCGCGGTACCAGCGGAGCCGCCGCGGGAGCCGGAGCGGACGCGGGCATCGGGGCCGGCGGCGCGGGCACCGCCGCCTGGGGCACGGGCGGCGCCTGTCGTGCCGGGGCTACCAGGTTGTGGCTTAGGCTCGGCCGCTGGGCGACGTGCGGCCGGATGGCGACCGCCAACGACAGGACCAGCGCCACCACCCCTACGACGAAGATCGTCATCACGCTCATCGCCGTCACGAACGGCTGGCGCGGCGCGCGCTCGACCGGCTCGGCACCGAAATCCGGGAACATGCCGGTGGTGAACTCGTCCTCGTCGAAATCCCGGTAAGGCGCGTAGTCGCCGCCGGCGGCCACTGTGTAGGCGCCGGAGGGCGAGGGCACGGCACTGTAGGCCAGCTCTTGGCCGCCCACACCGGCCGCCACCGGCGTTTCGGGCAGGTCGAACAAGCGCGGATCCAGGGCGTACGGGTCGAGGACCTCACCCGTGCCGGGGTCGAGCGCGTAAGCCAGCGCAGCGGTCGACGACGCGAACAGCGGCGCATTCGCCGACGCCAGGGCCGCCCCGCGGGCCAGCGCCAACTCCGGCTCTTCGGGTGTGATGACAGACAACGAAGTCGCCGCGTCCAGTGCCGGCTTGATCAACGGGACGTCGACACCGGATCCGACGACGAAGACGCCTCCGGGACTCACATCCAACGTCTCGGCGTCGGCGACCATACCGGCCAGCGCCGCCACCGCCTCGTCATCGTCGTCGGGCAGCATCAGGCGGTGCACGTCGGCGATCGAACCGTCGGCGGTGTTGACCACCGCCAACGTTGCGGTGTCGGGTTCGACGAACAGCAGGGCGGTGTGGGCGTAGCCGCTGGCGTTGCCGACGGCGTGCGCCAGTGCGGCGGCGGCCAGGAAGGCCGAGACCAACATGACGTTCTCGATGCGGCGGTCGGCGAGCGCGTCGCGTAGCGCGGCGCCTTCGGACTGATCGCTCCAGGTCACTCCGGCGGCCAGCACCTCGCAGCCCGCTTCGGCGGCGCCTTCGCGGGTGCCCACGATGGCGGCGATCACCTGCTCGGGTCCGCTGAGCGGCGCCGAGCCGTTGTCGTCGGCAAGGTCGAAATTGTCCTGATCGACGGTGGCGCCGTCGGCGTTTTCCCCTTCGACCAGCACCATTCGCACCGCCGCGGGTGCCATCGACACTCCGAGTACGGTTTCCACTGCTGCCCTTTCGGAAGTCGTCAACTACTCGACTCGTACTGTCAGCCCCAGGCCACGTCCCCTCAACCGTCCAACCATCACCATTGTCACCGCAGAACCTGCGGCGGTGCCTCAACGAAATTCAGCTGGACCTGATGAAGTTTTGGTAGGAACGCGACGGCGTGGGGCCTCGCTGGCCCTGGTACTTCGACCCTACCCGCGTGCTCCCGTAGGGATGCTCTGCCGGGCTGGTCAGTCTCAGGATACAGAGTTGACCGATTTTCATACCCGGCCACAAGGTAATTGGCAGGTTCGCGACGTTGGACAGCTCCAGGGTGATGTGCCCGCTGAAACCGGGGTCGATGAACCCGGCTGTCGAGTGCGTGAGCAGCCCCAGCCGCCCCAGCGACGACTTGCCCTCCAGCCGTCCGGCCAGGTCGTCGGGCAGCGTGCACAACTCCAGGGTCGAGCCGAGCACGAACTCGCCGGGGTGCAGCACGAACGGCTCGCCGTCGAGGGGTTGCACCAGGCTGGTCAACTCGTCTTGCTGCTGGGCGGGGTCGATGTGGGTGTAACGGGTGTTGTTGAACACCCGGAACAAACTGTCGAGGCGCACATCGACGCTGGACGGCTGCACCAGGGCGTCGTCGAACGGGTCGATGCCCAGCCGTCCGGCGGCGATTTCAGTCCTGAGATCACGGTCGGACAGCAGCACCCGACGAGCGTATCGGCTGGCGGTGCCGGATGGACGCGTAGCGCTCAGGCCGCGAGCGGAACGGATAGCCCTGAGGCCACGAGCGGAACGCCACCGCTAGAAATCGTGCGCCTGGTTTCGCAGTGGCGTTACGCTCGGCTGACTCGCGACGGCGCTCAGCCGCCGGATGTTAGCCTTCCGAGGCAACCGCGCCGATGTAGTTCAATGGCAGAACATCAGCTTCCCAAGCTGAATACGCGGGTTCGATTCCCGTCATCGGCTCCACGTCTACCTGGGCACATGGTCCGTTCGCTTCGCTCGCCTTCCTCGGCGGTCCCGTAACGGTCCCGTGCCGGGCGCTCCGCGAGACTCGGCTGCGTACACCCGTGCCCCCTGCGAAAGAGCCGCCCAAAAACATTATAGTCGAACGAATTTGGTGCGGCCTGTCAGCACTGCAACACCCAACCTCTCCGTGCCGCCGCAAGATCTCGCCGCGAGCGTCACGACGGTCCTTCCCTTCCCCGCTGTGGGCGGCTGCGTGTCCCCGAACCGGCGTTTCCATCGACGTCGCGCCAAATTCGGCTTGGCCTTCGACTATCGCCTCTACCGCTGAAGCGGTTGCCCAGACCTCGTCCAGTTTCTAGGTCGCTTCATCGCCGGGCGGCGACGCGGCGTAGCCGTTGGTGGAACGGCCACCTTCCGACCAAATCGGCACACGCGTCATTTTCCGTTTAGGGCGGTTCTGCAGCCGGCCAAGACGCACTCGGAGATGCAGAAACAAACCGGTACGCCGTCACGGAGCCTAAGACGGACGGCAGGCAGTGCTTTCCAGAGATCGACCAGATCTGGGATGAGGTAGTGCAATTACTGATCACCATGCGCTCTAGAAGCATTGCTTGAGTCGCCAAGGAGGCTATCGTGCAGACATGCCAGATACACCCGATCAGGTGATCGCTCGGGACAACTTTTCCGCCTATAAGACCGCTAACTACCCGAATATGTCCGATGGTGACGCGTTCGAGCGATTCGCAATAAGCCAGATTTCGTTGCGACACCTCAACCTGGGCGCTTCCGAGGTCGAGAGCGGAATTGTTGGAGCCGCAAATGACGGAGGCATTGACGGCCTTTATATATTTTTGAACGGTCAGGAGCTGATTAGGTCAGATTCGATCCGCCTTTCTCGCCGCAAAGATGCGCTGGAAGGCCTCCAGTTTGGAGTAAGCATTGACGTCACAATCGTGCAAGCGAAGCTGGATACTAGTTGGGATTCCAACGTGTTTCCAAAAATCGAAAGCGCTTTAAAGGTCATACTTGATTCCGGGGTCACATCGCAGAAGTTGCGCGACTTTCCGCTCAACGATGATATAGTCGAGAAGGCGCTATTACTGCGCAAGCTTCGTGAAAAGTTATCAATGCGCGTACCTCTCTTGAGATTTGTGGTGCAATATGTAACCTTGGCCGCGGAGGGCAACCTTGAAAATTATCTCGAGACGAAACGGTCGCAGCTCCAAGACTGGCTTCTAACTAAATTACCTTCGGGCAGCAGCGCGGAAGTTCAATACATTGCCGACGCACAGGTTGTCACTCAATTGCGCACCAATAATGACTTTGTTGCGAAGCTCATATTCATCAAACCACCCGTGCGGGTCGGTACCGCGATGGTCGGTCTAGTGAAGATTGAGGACTATCTGCACTTCCTACGTAAGGACGGCAGCACTGTCATACGCGAAGAGTTGTTTGCGGTAAACGTGCGAGACTACGCTGGTGGCGGAATCGGAGTGAACAATGCTATAGCCCAAACGCTGGCGAACGACTCGGCAACGGAGTTTTGGTGGCTGAATAACGGAGTGACAATTATCGCAGACCACGCCGCCGATCCTATCGAGCTTGAATGGGTCGTAACTAACCCACTCATCGTCAATGGCCTCCAAACCTCCAATGTAATTCAGGCACAGTCGCTCGCCGACGCAATTACGGCCCCACGCCTCGGCCAGACAATACTGATCCGACTAATTACTGAATCGAATCCCGATGTTCGCGAGGCGATAATCGCGGGCACAAATAACCAGACTGCCATTGCCAGCATACAGTTACACGCTAACGAAGAGAAGCAGCTCCGTATCGAAGAGTATTTGCGTTCGTCAGATTGGTACTACGAGCGGCGTCGATACCAGTATCGGGGCACATCCACACCACCGGCACGCATAAGAACAGTGACCGATGTGGCTCAAGCAGTGATGGCATTTCGACTCCTCGAACCCGATACTGCGCGTGCTCGACCAGGGTCGCTACTCAATAAGGCAGCGGGTTGGCAGAGAGTGTTCAATCCCATCGAACCAGAAGAGCTGTTTCTTAGAGCGGTGAATGTCGCACATCTCGTCGACACCTACCTCGCAACACCGAAAGCAAAGAAGATTGCTGATGATGCAACCAACGCACGCCACTACTTAATTTCCGGATACGCACTGCGTTCCTCAGGAGTGAAGAATCTTGCCGATTTTGCAAAGGTGCCCTCTCCTCAGCTAAAAGGAAATCCGAGTCAAGCGATGTTAGCTGTTCTGCACAAGCTGCTTTACGCTATTGTGACGGATCTCGATGATGGCAAGACTCCTCGCGATCAATTATTCAAAGGATCCAAGCTTAAGCCGCTATTCTTTAACGGGATACTAAAGTTGAACAGCAAGTGATCTAGCGCTCTTCATATCGGATGAACGGCAAGTGGCAGCAAAACTAACCATGCAGCGCCACAACATTCCCGGTGTAGCTCGGCTTCGGCGCGGCCAGCGCGCCCAATGCGGCCATGTTTCCGGCGTGGTCGTCTGTGTTGATCAGGTGCGCATACACCGTCAGCGTGGTTTTCACATCGCGGTGGCCCATCAGCGCCGCGATGTCGATGGGCCGAATCCCCGCTGCCACACACAAACTCGCGTACGAGTGGCGCAAACTATGAAACGACTGGTCGGCCTTCAGCTTCGCGGTCGGCGTCAACCTGTTGGCCCGTAACACCGCCGGTCGGTACACCGCCTTATAGAACGTCGGGTGGCGCAGCGGCTGGGACCAATCCAAAATCAACCGCTCCTCGGCCTCGGCCACGGTGAGTTCGGCCAAGGCGTCTGCTTGCCGCCGCGCTCGGGTCTTCGCGGAAGGTGCCCCGGCTCCACCCGTAGTGGACCCTCCTGTGTCGGCGGCTTCGGCGCGTACTCCGGTGGGCCTCGGCCGGATCAACGCCATACCGGGCCACAGCGGCGCGGTCGGCTCGTCGGCGCGCGGGTGCATCGCCAAGTAGTCGCGCAACAGCGCAGTGGTCTCCGCGGGCAGCGATATCCACCGATTACTGCCTGGGGTTTTCGGCGTCATGTAGACCACCTGTGGCCCCTGCGCCCGCGCGGCACGCTGCACGTGCAAGTTACCCGGCTTAACCGGTGCATTCGGGTTCAACCGCGAGTCCTGCAGGTCAAAATCACCGACCTGCAGCCCGTCGAGTTCACCAGCACGCAGCCCCGCCCACGCCGCGACGTGGACCAACACGTTGTACGGCCATGGTGTGGCCTCCACCAGAGCCGAGATTTGCACAGGGGTGAGAAATTGGGCCGGATCATCGACGACGCCGACCTGCTCACCCTTGCGCGCGTGCTCCTTGGGCAACTTGACGTGCTCGGCGGGATTCTTCGCCAGCCGGCCATCGACCACGGCCTGCTGCAGCACCATGCGCACGGTGAAGAACGCGTGCCGCACGGTGGACGGCTTCTTGCCCACCTCGGTGAGCCGGTTCACCCAATCCTGGATGTACACGCGGGTGATCTTGTTCAACGGGTAGCCCCCGAATACCGCGTCAATGCCCAGCGTTTTGCCGTCGCCTCGGCGGGAGCTGGCCGGCGCGAGCGCGTAGCGGTGATTGTTGTGGGTCGCGCTCTTCAGGTCCGCGCGGGATTCCAACCACTTCGCCGCCGCATCACGGAACAACACCTTGCCCTTTCGCGGGTCGAAATCCATACCGGCTGCTGTCGCCGCATCGGCCTTAGCTGCGTACGCCTTCGCCTCCTTGCGGGTGCGGAAGCCGCCCTTTGTGCGCTCTTTGCCGTCCGCGGCGTACCACCGGACCACGTATGTGGTTGTCCCGCTATCGCGAACCCGCTTTTGAATGCCCGCCATTTCACAACTCACGTAAGTTCGTCGCGGAGTTTTCGGTGTCACCAGCGCCAACTTCCGCCGACGTTAGCTCAACTTCCATGTAGTAAGCGGTCACAAAAAGCGCTCGCGGGTAATCGTCAGGCTCCCCGCGAAACTGGACGACATACACGAGTTGGTCGCCGTCGTGTCGAAAGGTCCGTTGCACGAAGCCAACTCGCCCGGTGTACGGATCGCCGGGTAGCACGACGCGAACCTTTTGACCCTCGTTGTAGCGGTACCGGTCGTTCAGAATCCCGTCGTGGCTCACGCAATCGCCTCGAATGCTGTTGCGGCCGTGACCCTCGCATAGATGCGCCGCACTGTGGATGGCTGCCAATTCGGCCGGCCGGCCGGGCTCAGTACTCGCTCGGCTTCTAAAGTGGACGCGATCTTTGCGAAGCTCATGCCAGTGTTCCGGTCCATCACGATTCGCCGGACAACACCGGGCGTCGCTAGACGTGGGCGGCCAATCGGCTCGTTACGTGCCCGCTTTGCGGCCAACCCAGCCTTCGTGCGTTCGCTGATAAGTTCGCGCTCGTACTCGGCGAAGTTGACGACCGCTCTTGCCATCATGCGTCCCGCGGCCGTCGTGAGGTCCAAGTTCAGGTCGAGCACGACGAGCGACCATCCCTGACGCCGGGCACCTTGAATTATGTTGGCAGCCTCGACAACTGAGCGCGCAAGCCTGTCAAGCTTTGTGACGATGAGGCCGTCGCCCTGCCCAGACACTAAGAGCTGCAGTACTTCTCGCAGCTTACCGTTGATGTACTTGCCACTGGCCCCTTCATCGGCGTAATGCTCCACAGCCCAGCCTCGGCGGTCAACCTCGGCGTCGATAGCCGCGCGCTGAGCTTCCAGCCCATTGCGGCTGTCGGCCTGCTCCTCTGTACTGCATCGGGAGTACCCGAAGAACAGCCGGTCGTCGGAAATCCCCATCCTGTCTCCTGTCGGGGTCGGGGCGTAACCGGTCGGTTTCGCCTTACGCCCCGTACGTTACGCCATCCAGCACACACCGGTGTTGCTTTAAACAGCTGCTTTGATGTCTGTGGCAAACCATTCTCGAAACTCGCATAGCCTAGTGCATCCGCCGCTTCTGACCGTTTCTACTGGTCGCATGCATTCGAAGTCGGGACTCCCGCATTACATCGGCAGCTTCGTCCTGGGCCAGATTCCGCGGCGGAGGCGGGGCCAGCGACGATGCCGATTCATCCTTAGCTTCTTTGGATCGGTCGGAGCGGTCGGCACTGCCTACGGTGGTCCTAGGTCCGCTACTATGTGGCACCGCGTGTGGGTCGGGCACTAGCTCAGCGTCCACGACCTTCAAGCCGTCGTCGGCGCGCGGCAACGCGGGCGGCTCAGGCGGTAACAAGACGCCGTTCTTCAGCGCTTCGTGTTGTGCTCTCGTGATGTGCGCGACATCGCGCATGAGCTCTTCCCAAGGCTCAAGCGGTTTTGTTGCCACCTCAACCTGCGCGGGTGGCTTCAACCCAGCGCGGTCCAAGGCATCCTTCACGGCGGCGAGCTTGACGGCTTCACTTTCTGCACTCTCAGCGATCCCCAAGAGCTGCCGGGCCATGCGGTCGGCTGCCTCCTCAATGCGTTGGCGTGCATTGCGTTTCGCCTGTGGCGCGCGCCCTCCATGAGTCCCGCAAACTTGCTGTGCTTGCATCGCGACCTTGCCGCACTGGTCACCGTTCTTCTTGTGCCCGTGGCACCGCCGCGCACGGACTTCTGGGCTCCTTGTCACCCACCAGTCTTCGCTGTACTTGACGATAGGTCTCGGTGTCGACGGGTCACGAGTAACGTTAATTTCGCTCACCGCAAATTCCTTTCACTCTGCTCTCGTCATCGGCCCCGGCTCGGGCGGCCCCTCGGAGTCGTTGTACTTCGTCTGCTCGCGTGCAGCCAGAAGTCCACCGGCGCATCAGGATCGGTTATCAGACACGCATTGCCAAACCTTCGTATACGCACGTCGGCGAGTGCTGTGCGGTGCACGAGAATATAACCTCCTGCCCGCCAATGCCTCCCATCTGGTAGTTCCGGAATCTCGTACCCGCTGCAGATTGTGTACGCAAGCAACTCCTCGACAATTGGCTTACGGCGTCTAACATCCACTAAGGGGTACTTGTCAAAGAACGCACGATCATCGCGTAATTGTCGATCCATCGCTAGCCAAACCGGGCATTCATCAGCGTGGACTTCCCAGCTACCATCGCAATCCGGGCAGGGCACTTCCATCATTCTTATTTTTCTCCTTGTCTTTTCGCGCCGTACGTGCAGTCGTTGGAGTTAACCGGGGCGTTGGGGGTGCCAGTAGTTGAGGCGGGGAGACGGGGAGTCCGTTCGCGCGTACGTCAAAAAATCCCTAATCGCGGATCGCATATTGACACATATCCAGGTCACTTAGGTTGCCGCTAGCCGCGGATCGCACGCGCGCCCGTCTCCCAGGCTTCCCCGTCTCCCCCTCTTCCCCGTCTTAATAGGGGTTTGCTCGTTCACGATTCGTCCTCTACCTCATCATCGGTTTCGTCATCGTTGAGGTGGATCTGCAATCCTTCTTGACCTCGATACGTTATGGGCCTCTTGATGATTCGTCCGTCATCTTCCAGATAGTCAAGCGCCTCGTTCACATACTGCTTGTCGGCGCTGCTGAATTGCTTCTTGAGCCAGTTGAGCGTCTGGTCATTCTTGGCTTTCAGCTTCGCAAGAATCTTCTCAGCGATCCGCGTTGTCTTCGTTGCACGTTCATCTGCAATGCGTTCGGCTTCAGCTATTTTCCTCGTTACCGGCGGCATGGCCGGCCCTTCTGATTCCGCTCCCCCGCCTCGGCGGCCAAGTGACTTCAAAACTTCCGCACGCGTAAGCGCGCTGACCTTCATCGCAGTCCCGGCAAGCTCCCAGTCCTGCTCGGAGATCTCGTTGCGTTGGCGCAAAATCGCGATGGCTGCAGCAAGTTTCTCCCGGCACAACAACTTGTGGCCGTCGAGCGGGTCGATGTCCTCCTGGTCGCCCAGGACCGCATAAGCCTGTTCGTCTATCGCCGTGTACACGGCCTCCGGCACTGGTAGGACCTCGAAGGCGTCGGGGTCGGCAGGCACGTTCATCCGGCTGGCTAGCCTCACATTCTGGTCGATATGCATAGACGCCTTCGCGCTTCCGCATCGCCATCAATGTCATGCCTCAGTGCCCCTCCCACGGGCGCAAGTCCAGCTTGGCGGCTCGGGTGGACGTTCGTTTGGGCGGTTCGGATCACTGACCGGGAACCACACGAACCGTTGAGGCGTGCCCGCGTCCGCGTCATCGAATAACGGTGCTGCCCTCAGCGGCTGCACACCGACGATCATGCACAACCGGTAACGCTGAGACTGCAGCACGATTGCTTTGTCGTCTGCGGCGTAGTCGATACCCAGGCGCTCGCCCGACCATGCGTACCGCAGCTCGGACATCAACGTCGATCCGCCTCGTCCACCGGTAGCCGTCAGCGTGTCGACTTCGGGTATTTCGGCGAGCACCGACCAGTTCTTGCCGATCTGGACTGCGGGTTCTCCTTTTGGCTTCTTCACGTAGGCGAAGCACTTCGCCAGTCCCTCACCACTCCCCGGCTTCTTTGGGTTCGGAGGTGGGTCGACGTCCAGCCAGTCGAGCGCGGCTCCAATCGCCGCGCTCTTGATGCTGCCGCTCTTCCCAACTAGCGCCACAAATATGTTCAGGCTCGCGACCCGGCCCACAAGTGGCGGCAGTACGACATACGGCGGAACCGCCGAAATCGCCATCGCCGCACACACCCCGAACATCGCCCACGGCCCAACGCGCCGGGATCGCGCGAATTGGCGCATGTCCCGCAATTCCGGGCACGAATTCCAGAACGCCTCGATCTCGTCGTCGGTCGAGCAACTCATCATTGCGGTGCGCTCGGGCTGGATCGGCTTGCGCAGCGGCCCACTGCATCACCCGTAGAAATCTCACCTGGCAATCGGCTCAGCCGGTCACCGTCTTCCGGCCCGAATCTTGATGTGTACGCGTCGTGCAACGCTTCCATAGCGTCTCTTGCCGAGTAACAGCCGGCCATTGCCTCTGAGAGCGCCCAGGGCGCCACAACGACCAACGTCGCATGCCGGCTTGCGCCGTCCTCAACCTTGGCGGTGTAGTTGGCTATCGGTCCATTGATGGTGTGCCGGCAGCCATTGCGGCCACACCCGCCACCCGTATGTGTGTCGATGAAAGCATCTAATTCGGCATCGGTCAACGGGTCCGCGCTTTCACCAGCCTCGGACAGACACTCCCGCAGCACTTCCGGCATCAGGCTCAACACGGCCGGTTTTTCGCTGGTTGTAGTCGCCACCTTTGGTTTCAGCATCAGGGTGCGGAGTAGGCGCGACGATGATGACGCCGTTACTTACCGCGATACTCGCCGAAAGGCATGAACCCGCCAGCGCTGTTACCGAAGTCGTGGTCGTCCGGCATGCAAAAAGGTAGTGCCCGCGATCACCGTCACGACGCGTGCCCTGAATCGCCTCGGCGGAACAAGTGCGTCTGCGAGGTCCGCGCGCCCATACGCCGCCACTACGTCCAAGCTGTCTTGGTCAAGGTCAAAGACGCCAGCGCCAGACCGCCCAATATGCAGGGCTATACCATAATTCGGGTTGTCGGACCACCAATCACCTATCCGGTCGGGGTCGCGGCTAGACTTCTCATGCCACTTGCCGCCGACTACGCTGCCCGGACTTTTGATGTTCACGGCGGGGTTTGTCGGCAGCACGTACCAACCCGCTTCTGCGTAGGCCAAGGCTGCATCGAGCAGGCTCAGTCCGGTTACGTCGGGAAAGTGCAGCCCCTCCGCGGATTTCGGCATTGTTTCGCGGATGGCTGCCGCAAACGGGTTCTTGCCCTTCGGCGTTCGGCGAGTGTCCGACTCCGGTAAGCTATCTGTCACGTCCTTCTGCTTCCAGGTTGTTGGTCGTTATCGCCCCGGTGAGCCCGCCAACGCGTGCCGGGGCGATCAACGTTTTATTGTTCTGGTGCAGTGACTTTCGGCGTGGGCCGGTAGGGGCCAGATTGACGCCGGGACTCAACCCAAGCCAACATGTCGCGACGGCTCACGTAATTGCCGTTGCCGAATCGAGCAGGCTTGACTTCCTTGCGGTCGAATGCATATTTGATCATCCGACGAGTCACTGGGAAGCCCAGCCCCGCAAGGAAATTAAACGCGGCATCCTGGTTGAGATCAATAACGTCGAGAGGATCGACGGTGACGGTCACGGGACAAACTCCAAAAGATCGCAGGATTTGGAATTTGCGCCCACTTCCAATCCCCGGTTTATCTAGGAAGCGCGTCCGGGGGGAGGTTCAGGCCGTGAACGGCCCTACACCCCTAGTACCTTACCCGAATCGCGGCCGACCCGCTACCGCGCCGTCGATGTGTTTAGCCGGGGATTGAAAATGGGACAACGGGTTACGCGACCTTCATGCCGCGCTTCTCCGCACGGGCTACCCAATCAAACTCCGACACGCTCAACCGGATCACGCACGCATTCGGGTACGCCTCCACCATCTTCCGGTGCTTCTCCAACAGCGCCGCAGAGCTGATGTAGACGCCGCACTTGGTGGCGACCCACATGTCCTCATCGTCACGCCGGAACCGCCGCGCGGTCAGCGTGGTCGGCGGCTTGTCGCCTCTCAGCCACTCCAGCCGGCCATCTATTGATTGCATTGTTTCTCCTAGCTAGCTAAGGCTGCTGCTGGGAGAAACAAAAAAAGATGCCCTCGCAGCAAGCAGCACTGTGAATGTTGCTTGGCGAAGACATCGTGATCGAATCCCCATTGGGGATTGTGCGTGCGTCTCCGTGACTTTACGTGCCCACCCGCCCCGGTGGTGTTCCGAGGGTCGTCCGCGTCAGTTTCCATGCACCGGTTCATTTCTCCCGGACTGCGCTCCATCATGCCACCGAACGTCAGCCACCGCCACAGGTCCCATCGTTCGGACGGCCCTGCCAACCCTCACCAAGCTCTTAGTCGCACGCCTACGGCTGCGTTCCGCCGCGGTCGGCCCCGTCGTCGGCACCGTCGTCGGCATGGCGCTCCGGTCCACGAGGGGTGCCAGGGCGGTGGCGCGAACGTCTAACCGGGCGTGGCGGCCCTCACCGCTACCTTTCGTTCCAACTTGTGGACGAATGCGTTCTCCAACGAAATCCGCTCCTCCCACGTTGGTCGACGAATCGTCGGCGTGGCTAACGGCTGGCTGAGGGGGTCAACAACGACCCGTCGACATATCGCCTGGCACCAGGCCAACACTCGGTACCCGCCTCGCGGCGGGTGCAACGACTCATCGCGTCTACGGCTGCCCCCATCGCGTCCAAGAACCCCGGAGCTGACGTGCCTCGCACCAGGCTGCACGCCGGGCGGCGCAGCGTCTCGGCCCTGACATTTTCGGCATCCATCTCAGCCAGCCGCTCGGCTTCCTGATGGATCCTTTGTCGTCCATTGGCTGCCAGCCGGTCGGCCACACGTCGCGCATCCTCGCGGTCGGCGTGTCGCTCCATTCGATGGAATAGAAGTGGCGCGGCGTCCGCTGTGCCCACGTAACAACGACATGCTCCGCGACCAGATCCTCACCATCTCCGCACCGCCTGACCAAACAGACCCGCCGAACACAAGTCCGACGAGTAACCGAAAGAAACAGCCCGGCAAACCATCCAGCCCGGATCGTTGAATCGAGGCGAAATGTCGGGGCCCCTCGCTATTGTCGAGAAAGTGACCACCGGGCGAATGGAGTCGCGGGTTCGCGAGCGCAAAGCGATCGATACGACCCACAGGCGGCTGTGCCAGGCGACTGCCGATGAACTCTTCGGTGAGGACAAAGCCGGTCAGCCGGTGTACGCCTTTGCGGAACCAGACGCAGTTGCTCGGATCATAGAGCGTGCAGGAGTCGCCGACGACGATCGGCGAGCAGCTTATCTTGACATCGTGCGGCGCTCGCTCTACCTCGGTCGTGAGGGTATAGCGCCGTTCTCGTGGCACACGCGGGAGGCTGAGCGACACTCGAGGAATCCAATCGAAATGCCGCCCTCATTGCCGTTGCTAGTCGTTCTGACGTGGGCCGCCGAGAGTATGCATGCGGAGAGCGATATGGGCTCCAACAACTACTATGGCCGACTTTTCCCGCTGCTTGATGTGCCCGAAAACTGTCGGAATCGCCTTGTAGCGGACTACAGGAAAGCCGCTGAGACTATCTGGCGGTCACTTAACAACTGGCTCGAAGCTTGGGAAGGTGAGCGGGGCGTCCCGACGGCATACGCGCTTGGCGGAATGCGCTACATCGGTTTGCCGATGTCGCAAGCTGTTGTACGAAAGCACGATCGCGAAGGTCTCCATGAGGTGTTTGTGGCGGAGGGTCTCCCCCCGGGAATCCAAATGGAAGTACCCGACATGGAGCCGGTGCTCGACGTTTATGCCACCAAATTGCCCAGCCCCCTAAGCAGCAATCTACGTCGACTGTGGGCGAACTCTGACGCTCGGGAGCGGATCTCGCAGGCAGCCTGCCTAGAACTTGAGGCTTGGATAGGCGATGACAGCCAGCGGATCAGCACAGCTGGCTCAGCTGTCTCGACGCGAGTTCTCGCTTATCTGCGCACCTTTCCGAGGAAGCAGGTGGAGTTCAACCTTGCGATTTCGACTCAGACGACGGACGCACCGTACGCCTGCTTTGAAGGGGAAGACGGGCTTGTACAGGTCCCTACGACCGCAGGTCCCACCGGTGCCATAAAGTTAGCCAACGTAGCTCTGCTCGACGCAGGAGCGCTCATCACCAACTTTTTGAAAGGATCACTGGCCGACCGAAGTGGCAAGATCGAGCGCCTGCCGCGGCGCGTTGCGCCTCTGCGGTGGGACCAACTCCAGGGTTGCTTTGTCGAGGTGGAGCGGGTCGCAGTCGGCGAGGACAACATCGTGTTGGCGAAAGCCGACGCGAAGTTCCGAGTCGAAAAGCACCTCGAAGCGTTCGCGCGTCCCGGTTGGGAACTGCTGACTTCGATTCCGGGACTACCAGACGGATGGCTGCTTTTCCGCCAAGTGCAACTCGTTGCCGCGCCGGATCAAGCGTCCCATGTCGATCTACTACCACTTGTCCCGCGCGCATTAACGAGTCTGACACTGAGGGGTGGATTTGTGCTCCCCGGCCGACTCCGGAAGTGGTCCACCCTAGATCCGCCTGAAATCGTTGCTCTCGCAGCAGGCGCGAATTCGGTCACCGTCCGTGTTTTCAGGGGATCAATGTATGTCGCGGAGGATGAGTGCTTGGAAGTCGAAACGGATGGCGGCCTAGCCATCGTGAGGCTTGAGGAATATGGACTCGACGACGGCGAATACACCGTCGCAATGTATGCCAGCGGAGGCAATAACCCAACCTCCACAACGATATTGCGCCTGCGGTCGGGAAATTCGCCGCTCTTCAAGGCCAACGATACCGATCTAGAACTCGTTTACGCGCGTGCCGGCAATCCTATGTGGCCGCTGACCGCAGGACCTCCTGTTTGCGACGATTACATCAACGGAGCGCAGGTCTCCAGGCCCTGCGCCGAGGAAGCCTCAACGAGCCAAATCGCCGAGTATTCGCCACGGCCGAACCGTGTGGTCGCAACAACGCTCAAGCAGGTTTCCCTTGGTACTGCCCCACCGGGAGATTCGTGCATGACGACCGGTCTGCATCGCTTCCAGCTGCCGACCGCAGATGGCAGTCGGCCGACATCCCGCACCATCGAGGGCGAATGCACGACGTGCGGACTGGTTAGGCGATTCGCGGCGACGCCTGCGGCCGCAGGAAAGAAAAGGAAGAAGCGCGGTCCCACGATCGTCGTTCGACAAACCGAGATCCCGCCGGTCGTCGAACACGGTGAGACAGACCAGCACATTGCTTTCGATGCGCTGAGCCACGTAGGTCATGGCTCCTACGGTGTGTTTGAGCGGATCGCCGGCCAGATTGAGGGCTCGGGCCTCTTCGCCGACACGCTTTTGCGTCGACAGGAGGTTATCGGTCACCTCGACGTGCGACGAAATAACTACCTTCAGGCTGTCGAGTGGGCCATCAACACGGCAACCCTCGTGCCGGTCTCTGATGGCTCCTGGGTTCTGATCGGCGCGCGCTCTCAACACCTAGTGCACCGACTACGAGAATTGTTGGACGACAAGGGAAATCTACGAGGATCAACTGACGCGGGGATACTGCGACTCACAATCGAGTCAGATTTCACCACGATGGACGTGATGCGAGATGAACTCGCTCAGCTGGGAATCACCCTCCTCGACCGCTCGCCCGCTCTCGCCATAGCCACCAAGTTACCCTCGCTCGAACAGGTGGAGATGAGCCTGACACGCGTCTGCGTGCCCTCATTTAGGAGCCTTGAGATCTGGCATACCGCCTCCGCGACGTGGCTCCCCGGCACGTCGATCGCGTCAACCGGGGCGTACCGTCTTCGCGACTTGGACTCCATCTACGTTGTCAGGTCTCGGACCGACTTGGCGTCCGAGACTGTAGCCATCGCGTCCGCGCAACTCGCAAAGCATATTGCCAATCGCTGGGCGCGCGACCCCCTGATCGGCTACCACTCCAAAACAGGGTCGGTGCTGGTTCCGCTCGGCGCCGACCTGCCGGACTCTACGGACGCGCGTTATCGCTCTGTTCCGGTAGGGCTCCGCGCGAACTGCCAAACTCTCGTTTAGTGCAGTACCCCGACGTGCCCCGCGCGGTTGCCAATATCATTGCGGATCGATTGATGAACTGAAGGTAGAGCGTGTCATTTCCAACACCATTCGACATCGAGGCCGACCTTCGCGACGCGTTCCTTCGTTATGTCGACACCGCGTACGCGCTGCGTGACGATGATCTGGTCCGAGAAAGACGGGAACTCCTGTTGCTCGGCCAGGGAAACCTTTTCGCGCCGATGATGCTCGAGCCGGTTCTTCCGTATGAGGGTATCGGCTCCATCAGCGACGCGGCCGTCGCAGCTGGGATCGAGTCAATAACCCTCGACAAGGTGGCCTCTGCCGTCTTCGGTGCCGCCCCGGCCGATCTCGACCGAGTACGGCTGCGCAAACATCAGGCAGAAGCTTTGCGCACTCACTTCAGTGAACAGGTTTCCCGGAACCCAGTGATCACCTCTGGGACGGGCTCCGGCAAGACCGAGTCGTTCCTGATTCCGCTGCTGGTTCGAATTGCCCGCGAAAAGTCGGTTTCGCAACTCCCGCCAGTTCACGACTGGTGGTCCATCAGCAATCAAACCCAGCTTTGGAAATCGTGTCGACCAACGGGCTCGCACATCGCAGCAATGCGCGCGATGGTGCTGTATCCGACGAACGCGTTGGTCGAAGACCAGGTGGCCCGACTTCGCCGGTCGGTTCGCGGATTGCGGACGCAGGCAACGCCGGTCGACGTCTGGTTGGGGAGGTACACAGGCGCAACGCCTGGGTCAGGTGAGATCCCGCAGGGCCGTTCAAGTTCCGAACCCGTCAGATCTGTCGCTCAATACATGCGCGAACTCGTCAATCAGATCGCCAGGATTAGGGCAATTGGAGACGACGACCTGCTCGGCCAATTTCAGGATCCTTATGCCGGTGAACTCATTACGCGGTGGGACATGATCGCCACTCCGCCCGACATCTTGGTGACTAACTACTCGATGCTCAACGCGATGTTGATGCGCGATCTTGAGGAGCCGATGTTCGACGCCACACGACGTTGGTTGAAGGAGTCGACGGAGAACGTATTCACCCTTGTTGTAGACGAGCTTCACCTCTACCGAGGGAGTTCAGGCGCCGAGGTCGGCATGGTGATTCGCAATCTGACCTCACGCCTCGGACTGGAATCCGACTCCCGGCAGTTTCGCATCATTGCGACCAGTGCGTCACTGCCAAGCGACTCGTCCAGCCTCGGGTATTTGGAGCGGTTTTTCGGTGTGGCGCGCGAGACGTTCGTAATCGAGCCCGGCCAGCCACGAGCATTGCCGACTCCCTCGTACCTAGTGGCGAAGGACGTGTTGGCGGTTGAGGAAGAAGGCCTTGCAGCCGCGGCAGATACGGGGCGGTGGGCAGAAACCCTGGCAGCCGGGTGCGTCGCGCCGAACGACGACAAGCCGCGCGCTACCGACGTATCAGTTATTGCTGAGCGGGTTTTCCCAGCCAACACCGACGGCCAAGGAGCGGTGCGTGCCATGATGCGTGGACTCGCGGCTTCAACGGCGCCGACCATCCCGTTTCGCGCACACATCATGCTGCGCGGCATGCGGGGTCTATGGGCGTGTTCGAACAAGCAGTGCACCGAACTCGATCCAAAAGAGGACCGGCGCGTCGGGAAGTTATATGACACTCCTCGTTCAACTTGCTCATGTGGCGCTCGGGTCCTTGAACTCCTCTATTGCTTCGAGTGTGGCGACGTCAGCCTAGGGGGGTACATCGTCTCGCAGGAGGAAGAGGGGACGGTGATTCTGTCGACTACTCCCGTGAAGGCAGGGGATACGTCAGGCGATTTCGTCTTTCGAAGGACATACGACGAGTACCGGTGGCTATGGCTCGGCACACAAGTTCCCGACGAGACGGCCTCTCATCAGCTGCCTGGTGGCGATGATGGCGAGTCCGCGAAAGGCAAGAAGGTGGAGTTCGGTTTCGTTGGGGCAACCTTCGACCCTTACCTGGGTGCATTGATGCCAGCATCCGGCGAGCCAAACGCAGTAGTGCTCCGCCATAGCGACGTGGGAGAGGCGAAAGTCTCGATCCCAGCACTGCCAGAGATTTGTCCGCGCTGCCTCGGAAGCCAGACGAACAGACAACCCGAAATATTCTTCAGCGGCAACGTCAGGTCGCCGATTCGAGCCCACACGTCGGGTCGTGCGCAACTCACGCAAATGTCAGTATCGCAGCTGTTCAGGAGTCTTGGAGAGTCGGCGGACACGTCCAGAATGATTGTGTTCACTGATAGCCGTGACGATGCCGCCCGAACCGCTGCTGGCGTCGCGCTGAACAACTTCCGAGACCAGATCCGCCAGGTCGTCAGACAGGTGCTCGCCGAGCGATCGGACCCAGTGGCGCTATTGAGGCGGCTAGCCCATGGTCAGGTTGGTCAGGACGAGATTGAGAGAGCAACTGCCCTTCGAGCCACCCGACCCGCTCTCTATTCCGCCATCCGACTCCAAATTGCCGGTGCTGCTGACCAGGATGATCGGCGCCTCATCCAGGAGGCAGCAACCGAGGGGCAGCATCTACCTTGGGGATCGCTGACGACGCAGGTGGAGCGCCTCCTGGTAGCGCAGGGAATCAATCCTGCTGGGCCGGGACCGAGCGTCGCCGAGAGTGTGGGCGACGCTCCGTGGTACAAGGCCTACGAAGCTCCCAGACCAGGCATCTGGACGCCACTTGCGCCGGAGGTCGTTGGCGAGGTCAGGCGGGAGCGCCGAGCAACCACCAGTACTAAGGTCGCCGAGGCAGTGTTCGATCGCGCCGCTCGTGGCCTTGAGTCAACGCAGATTGGCTTCGTACAGCCGCGTGCCGACCTGCCGAAAGACTGGGGCCTCCCGCCGGAAACAACGCTAGAGGTGGTGTCCAGCGTGTTGCGCCTGCTCGGAGAGGCGAAGCGCTTCGACGGGGGTTACCTCGCGTTCGGCACGGGTGTTCCCAAGGCAGTGAAGACTTTCCTTGAGCGCGTGAGTTCGCGGCATGCACTGAGTAGCGCAGAGCTGGCCACATACATCATCGACTTCCTGCGCAGCGCGGGCATCGCGAACGAGACCTGGACGCTCAAAACCAGTAGCCCAGAGCCAGCCATCGTCGTTGTCCCAGCCGGCAGCGTCCGGTGGAAGTGTGACAATTGCTCGACAATTCATCTTCACCGTTCGGCAGGGGTGTGCACCAATGCCGAATGTTTAAGTGGAACGCTGCGGGAAGGACCGATTGGTCCAGGTGACCAGGATTACTATGGCTGGCTAGCCACGCACCCACTTCGACGAATGCGTGTGGCGGAGTTGACCGGCCAGACGAGCCTCGCCGAACAGCGTGACCGTCAGCGACTGTTTCGCGGAGCGACTCTGCCGGGGCCGCAAGAGAATCTATTGACCGATCCTCTCGACATTCTGTCGGTCACTACGACCATGGAAGTCGGCGTAGACATCGGATCACTTCGCGCCGTGGCGATGGCGAACATGCCACCGCAACGGTTCAACTATCAGCAGCGGGTGGGTCGAGCCGGGCGCTCTGGTCAGCCGTTTTCGTTCGCGGTGACCGTCTGTCGTGATCGAGCACATGACGACTTCTACTTTCAGTCACCGGAGTTGATGACTGCCGCTGACCCACCACCCCCATTTGTGGACCTTTCGCGCGAGCGAATTGTTCGCCGCGTCATCGCTGCCGAGCTGCTCCGTCGCGCATTTCGAGATTCATCAGTGCCGCCTAAACGGACCGGCGAGAGCATCCACGGAACCTTCGGGCCTTCGGCCGAATGGGAGGATCGACGTCTGGAGGTCGCGGCGTGGCTGGCCAAGAACGATGACGTCTGCAACGTTTGTCGCCGATTTACGGTCAAGACCGAGATCGACTCAACCGAACTCGAGAAATGGGCTCGATCTGGATTGGTACTAGAGATCGACGAAGCGGTCAAGAATCCCTACTTTGGGCACGCGGAACTCAGCGAATTGTTGGCCAACGCAGGAGTTCTACCCATGTTCGGGTTCCCGACTCGGGTTCGTTCGCTGTACTCCAGCCGGGTGCGAGGCATGGCCGGAATGGGCACAGCCACCGTTGCGGATCGAGACCTGGGAACATCGATCACGACCTTCGCCCCAGGTGCGGTCGTTGTGAAAGATGGCTCGGAGCACCTGTGTGTGGGATTCGCCGCGTACAACTTCCGGGGGGATCGGGCCTTTCCGAAGAACCCGTTGGCGGGAGATCTTGTCGTACAGCGGTGTCATGAGTGCGGGAGTTTGGAGACCCTGCCGAGGGGCGACGAATGCGCTGTTTGCGCAAGTCCGATGAACCGATACACGGTATACCAGCCCGAGGGCTATCGCACGATTTATAGCCAGCCCGATTACGACGACTCTCACGTGACACCAATGTTTCGCGGATACACAGAACTCTCGGCCTCGACCGGGCACGCCGAAATCACGACGGTACGAGCGATGTCTGTCTCACTGCTCGAGCAGGCCGAAGTAGTCGCGGTCAATGACAACAATCGCAACTTGTTCTCGATGGCGAAACTCGATGACGACTCCGTCATCGTCACAGACCGCGAACTTTATCGACGTTCCCTTCCTGACTTCATGAAGAAAGGAACCAGCCTTCCCAAGGCCGCTATCGGCGAGGTGCGGCGGACCGATGTCCTACTCATCGGACTTGACGGACTTTCACTCGCCGACCGTTGCATCGCGACTCAGCCGGGCGACTGCCCCGCCGGATACGGCGCTCTGCTCTCGTTTGCCTCATTGCTTCGAAACGCTGCAAAAGCTCAGCTCGACATTGATCAATCTGAACTTGAGGTTGGCCTTCAGCCAATTCGCCACGGCGAGACCGTGACCGCCCGCGTATTCATCGCCGACGCGCTCGATAATGGCGCGGGGTACGCATTAGAACTGGGCCAGCCTGGGAATCTCGAGAAGTTGCTGATAGCGATCCGCGACGACACGGGTACCAAGCTTCGGTCGGAACCGCACGATAGTGCCTGCACGTCTTCGTGTCCCGGCTGCCTTCGCAACTACGAGAATCGGTTCCACCACTGGGCTCTCGACTGGCGCCTCGGACTCGACGTTGTCGACCTTGCGCTCGGCGGAACACTTGATTTGAGTGTGTGGCAAGAGCGAGCGACCGAGCTTCTCCGAGGGTTCGAGCAATCTTTCGAAAAGTTCGGCAACCTATCGCACGGAATCTTTGATGGTGTTCCCGTGATATTGAACAACGAGGGATCAGGGTCCGCTGTCGTGCTAGGGCATCCGCTGTGGCGGCACGATGCGCTGCATTGGACATCCGGTGTGCAATCGGCTGTAGGCAAGCTTCGAAGGCGAGGTGTCGGGAGGGTCGGAGTGTCAGACCTATTCGTGCTCGACCGAACACCCTTCCGTATTTTCTCTAAGCTCGCCTGAGCGCCGCTTGCGGCTGCGACCGAGCCTAAGGCCGTTTCGGCGAGTGAGCGGGTACGTAGCGGATACCTACCGCCCGACGCCAGGCAAACCGTGCGTTAAATAGACGCATGGCCGGATGGAGCAATACCAGCGCGGCCGCCCGAAAGGTGATGCAGGGAAACCGCAGCCGAGATACGGGACCCGAACTGGTGTTGCGGTCAATCTTGCATCGCCGCGGCTTGCGATACCGCGTAGCGGCGTGCCCAGTCCCCGGCATCCGTCGGACCGCCGATGTGGTGTTTACGCGAGCCAAGATCGCTGTGTTCATCGACGGCTGTTTCTGGCATCGATGTCCGGCCCATTACCGGCAGCCTTCGACCAACGTGCAGTACTGGTTCGCGAAAGTTGAGCGCAATGTACGTCGCGACAATGAAGTGGACGCGATGCTGCTAGCGGATGGACCGTTATCCGTGTATGGGAGCACGACGACCCAGTGGCTGCTGCTGACCGCATCGAAGCATCACCTCCGCCTTCGCACCAAAGACTCGTAGCCGCAAAAATTGCGGCGTGGCCGCGCGAGGTTGTCCAAACACTCTGGCAAGCTGCCACCGTGGCCAAGGTGGTATCGGTCGAGAAATGGCTTCGCCAGCAGTGCGCAGAATACGACTGCGGGCTGGGCGGATTGTTCCGCAGCCAGGGTGAGCATGAATGGCCGGTCATCGCCCAGGACGAGGATGACCTGGAAGCACAGCTGAACGCCGGAGGGCACATCTCTTCCTGCCGAAGGAACCCGCCGCGCTCGCGAACGTCTTGGAGGTCGGAATCGTCGAGCTTTCTCGTGGACCGCGTTGAGCAGCTGGACGGCGCCACCGCAACACGCGGCACAGAGCGCGGCTATCCCGACCTCGAACTCGGCGGCCCTCTTTTCGGCGGAGGCTTTCACGCCGTCGACGTCAAGATTGCTCGTCGGGCCGTAAACGCCGCCGGACAGCCAGTTGATCGGACGCAGAGCCGAATCACGCTGTACACCGGCAACACTTACTTCCGCCACCCGAAGGTTGCGTTTCCGGGCGTAATGCGCCCGTTCGCCGACTACGCGACGCATCTCGACGTGCTGGGGATCTACACCTTGAACGAGAGCAAACCGGGAAGGGTCGACGACCTCGAATTGATCGTGCAGCAGCCTTGGAAGATTGCGAGTACGAAGCGATCCTCGACAACCCGCGAGTACATCGGTGCGGTGGACAAGGTTGATGACCTTCGAGCCGGCAAGGGCGAGTTCTCCACGGAGAAAGAGTTCTATGCCTACTGGCGGAGGTTCCCGTTCAAGACCGCGCGGGCGGTTGAGCTGCTGCTCGCGAGGCAACTCGAAAAATAGGCCTGTGGATAACCCGTGTGCATGACCAGTTTTTGGGGGTGGGCCGTGCGATGCTACGTGCATGGCGAGCACTAAGGGTGTAGCAATCTCGTTGTTCTCCGGAGCGGGAGGACTGGACCTCGGTGCGGAAGCGGCGGGTTTCGACGTTAGAGCGGCGGTAGAGCACAACCGCGACGCGGCACTGACGATGGAGAAGAACTTCCCCGATCTAGCCTCGCCCGTCATTCAGAAGGACATCCTCAACACGACGACCGACCAGGTTCTGGGAGCCGCTGGACTACGCAAAGGCCGAACTCCAGACCTGCTCCTCGGCGGCCCACCCTGCACTCCCTTCAGCAAGAGTGGCTTCTGGCTGGAGTGGAAGCGGTCCGGACTGGACCCAGACGCATCGTTACTGCAGGCGTACACGCGAGTGCTCCGCGAGGCTCAGCCGCGCACATTCGTATTGGAAAACGTCTACGCGCTGACCTATAACAATAAGGCGAGCCGCCCAGCCCTAGTGCGACTCCTTCAAGAGATTGAGGAGGCCGGGTACTGGTTCACAATCGGCGTGCTCCATGCTGCCAATTATGGTGTGCCCCAGGCTCGTCCGCGCTTATTCATTGTGGGAGCACCCAGAGGTAAGCCGACACCCCAACTACCCGTCGCATCGCACGGCGGCAATTGGGAGCGACGCGAGACCGGCAACAACTCTAAGCCGTTCGTTACAGCAGGGGCAGCGCTCGAAGGGTTAGTCTGCGATCCGGAGCCCCAGGAGAACTTGCGAGGACAGTACGCGCCGCTTCTCGCCGAGATCCCGCCGGGGAGCAACTATCTTCACTACACGACCGAGAGAGGGCACCCGAATCCGTTGTTCAAGTGGCGAAGTCGGTATTGGTCGTTCCTTTTGAAGTTGGACCCCGATAAGCCCTCGCCGACCATTCAAGCTCAACCCGGTCCGAACGTCGGCCCCTTTCACTGGGAGAATCGCCGTCTCCGTGTTGCCGAGATCAAGCGTCTGTTTACCTTCCCTGACGAATTTGAACTCGTGGGTAATCGCGCAAGTAAGCAAGCGCAACTGGGTAATTCGGTACCTCCGCTGCTCGCCTGCCGCGTTTGCGAACAGGTCAAGCAGGTGCTGTAGCCCCGAGTATGAAGCGCTGCAACGAACCTATAGAACCCCGCTGAGAATCGGCAGACGCTTTCCGATCCCCATACGCCGCGGAGGTGAATTCGTCTTCGCCCACTCGGTCGCGATATCCATGATCGCCTTCTTCCCGAGCAGCTGACTGATTCGCGCTTCGTGCGTAATCATTGTTGCTGAGGCGATTCGGACCATATCGAGCGCAACAAGCCTGGAAATGCTATCGCTGTCAGGGCCTTCCGTGAACATGCTAGCCTCTTCGTAGTTCGCTTTAATGCGCAGTCGGAACAGATAGTCGAGCATCGTGAAGGGTCGAACCTTCGTTTCTGCCGTATTCTTTTCGGTCGCAGTCAATTTCGAAGTCAACGGGAAGGGATGTCGCTTGCGTGCCTTCTTCCCTCGCCCAAGCCGTACCTGCTCTTCGTCTTCCCATGCCTTCTTGATGTCACGTGCCTTTTTGATCCGCAGATCGTGGTAGCGCTTCTTCACCGCATCCTCTCGTGTGGTGCGGAGTGCCGTGGCCGCTATGTCCCAGCAATTGTTGGCATCACACGCTTTCCAAGGATGGACCGCCGTGTCAATCGGGCGCCCTGGCCCGTTGGCATAAGCCGTCGGACTAGAGCTAGACCCGGCCTTGGCCGCGAAAGAAAAAGGGGTAACAGAAGATTGGCGAGTCACCCACAATGTACCCACTTGATCTTGCGTCTTCGGGTGCGTTGTCGGGCGGGCGCGCCCTTCGGCCACAATGAGCGCCTGCGTGGCGGCGTATCCGACGTAGTAGGTCTGGACACTTCCCCACGAATTCGACAGCCGGATAAGTTCGTCTTCCTCGAAGCGAGCCCCAAGGCTGAGGATCAGTTCCGTCCCCCACGCACGGTTCAAGCACCTCGCCATCTCGTCGAGATCGGCCGAAGGCGGCGACGCAGGCTTCGGAAATGCCGTGGTGACGGTTTGGGCAAGTTGTTCCAACGTCTTGCCGTCATGTGTCGGCCAGTATTCAAACCCGGCCAGGCGCGCGAAAGCCCGCAGATAGTTCGCGTGCGTTCGGAAGGACTGTTGTAGGTTGTCAGCGGCCGGGCTCACGCCCTCACATCATATTCGCGCGCAGCTGGACCACGTTGTTTGGCTGGGTCGTCGTGTCCATTGCGCCGAGCGTCCACATCGAGCGTCAGCGTGGTCGTCCTCGAACAGGTGCGCGTAGATCGACATCGTTGTTGTCGGCTTCGGGGTGGGACCCGCCCGGCCGGGCCGCATGTGTGGCTACGGCCCGCTAGGGGCCGACGCCGTGCGCCCCTAGTCGCCCGTGGCGGGTTTTTCGTGTCCGCCGCCCGGGGCTGCCCTACTTCTTGGGTTTCAGCATGACGAAGTAGTCGGCATCAACCTTCACGTCCTCGACCGTGCGCTGAGTAGTGGTTGTAACAACGGTTGCGTTCCTCTTGAGCAAGTCACAGAGCCGCTCACCGTCGGGAACGCAGCAGTCATACGTCCGAGCATTCCAAAACGCCGCGACAGTTAGCTAGCGAGGCTCGCCGTCGCCCGCCCGCGTACACGCCGCGTACACGGACGTCCCGAGGCGACCGCGAGTCGGGCTCAGGCCGCCCCTAGGCACCAGCTTTCACGTGCCCCTGGCCGGACTCGACCGACACTCGACGGATTTCACGAACCGACGACCACGGTCCCGTAATGGTCCCGTATCCGCAGGCGTACCGTACCCGTACCCTAGGCGCACCCACATCGTCCGCTAGCCGCACCTAATTGCAGGTAGCTTTGCAATTTGGGTTAGCTAAGCGGAGGGTCTACCGGACGTTTTCGCTCATCCGTTCGGGCGTGGAAACAGCTTCCCAAGCTGAATACGCGGGTTCGATTCCCGTCATCGGCTCCACGATCACAGCTCAAGCGTCCCTGGGCGGCATCCTCGGCGCGACCGAGTTGCCCGACTCGTCGTCGAGCAGAGCTCCCTCCCGTTATTCTTTGCCGATGATCGCGGGCGAGAAGGCGCCTGACTTCACTCTGTATGACCACACCGGTCGGCCTCGGACACTGTCCACGCTCCTCTCCGGAGGGCCGGTTGTGCTCTTCTTCTTCCCAATAGCGTCCTCACCGATTTGTACGGCCCAGGCTTGTCATTTCCGGGACCTGGGCAACGAATTCGCCTCGGTGGGCGCCCAGCGGGTGGGCATCAGCACCGACACCGTCGACAAGCAGGCACACTTCGCCCAACAGCGCTCATTCGACTATCCGCTGCTCTCCGACGCGGACGGCGTGGTGTCCGAGCTGTTCGGGGTGCGCCGAGGCAGGCTCGCCAAGCTGCGTAAAGCGGTCGCGGCGCGTAAGGCGGCCCGGCGTCGCCGGCACACAAGGCGGCGTGGCCTGCTGGCCCGGCTACTGCCGGTCAGACGGACCACATTCGTCATCGACACCGACCGCACCGTGCTCGAAGTCGTCTCCAGCGAGCTGCGCGCATCGGTGCATGCCGACCACGCCTTACGCTTCCTGCAGAACCATAAGGTGCCGCATAGTTCGCCACATGTCCTGGAGAAGCACACCGACGCCCATCAGCAGCCGCAGGGCGAGGGCAAATCGATCGTCGACTGGTTCACAGAACCGGAAAGCCCGGACGAACCGAGCCGGGCACGGCCACACGCGCTGACGGCAGGCCGTACCGACTCTGATGTCGAACTACCACTCGAGGCTCCCGTCGAAGCGCTCAACACCACAGCGAAGTCGCCACGCTGGTCCAAAAACGATGTGCGAGGCCAGATCCTGACGTGTTGTATGCACAGCCCCTCGGTCGCAGAAATCGCCGCTCAGGTGTCCTTGCCGCTCGGTGCGACGCGGTTCCTGGTCGGCGACCTAATGAGGCAGGGTTATTTGCGGGTGCACGCCACTCCCGTTGACTCGATGACAATCAACGAACGACGTGAACTGATAGCAAGGACCCTGCGTGGCTTACGAGCACTCTGAAGGGTGTGGGACGCCGCCTCGACGAAGATCGACTTCTCAAGCGGTGACAGTACGAACGGCGGAGCCAAGACGCTCACACAGGCGCCGATCCGGGCGCTAGTACGTTAACCGCTTATGGGTGCCTTGGATGGACGCGTGGCCTTGATTACGGGCGGGGCTCGGGGGCAGGGACGCGCTCATGCGCTGGCGCTAGCGGCCGTCGTCACCTCCTCAATGGGTGGCCGGATGGGCATCCCGGAGCTGGCCGCGTACAACGCCACCAAGTGGGGTGTCATCGGCCTCGCCAAGTCCGCGGCCCTGGAGGTCGCCAAAGACGGCGTCACGATTAACGTCGTCTGCCCGACGACGACTCAAACTCCGATGGTGCAACCCGCCGGCGGCGACGACATCCCCGACGATCTGGTGCGCCGGATGATGAAAGCCAATCCGATACCGCAGCCTTGGCTGCAACCCGAAGACGTCAGCCGCGCGGTGCTGTACCTGGTCACTGACCCTGGCGTCATCACCGGAAGCGTCTTGGAGATCGGCCTGGGCAGTAGCGCACGTCTTCATTGACCAGCGTCTGCCGATGTCAGCTGCGGTGCTGTGACGGTTCTCAACGGCGCTGCCCTCACCGCTTCGACGGCGCCACAGCTGACGCCAGCACCGCCGGCGCACGATCCCACACCCGGTGCAGCCCGACCGCAGCGATCAACGCGGTGGTGAACGCCTTATTCACGTCGGTCGACAGCAGCACACCAGCGCCGCCGGCCGGAATCCCGGCCAGCGCGAGCACGTCGACTCCGCTACCCCATGCGCCGATCGCTTTGCAGTGCCGGTAGGCCTCCTGCAGCAGCAGCACCAACTTGATGTCGTTGGTCGGCGTGGTGCCGTCGGCGACGACGAGCGCGTCGTACTCAATCGAGCGCGCGGTGAGCAAAGTGCGCTCGACGATCTCGCTGCGCCGGCCGGACTTCAGCACCCCGCCGACGGGCGCGGTGAGCAGCGGGACAGCACCGGCGGCAAGCACCGCTTTGATCAGCTTGCCGACATCACCGAGGTTGGCGTTCGCGTCGGCGATGATGCCGATCTTGCGGCCGTCCACAGGTCCGGGCTGCTTGTATACCTGCGACAACGCCGGCGACAGCGCAACGTCTGTGGGCGGCTTGCCCTTCGGCGCCGGGAGCCCTAACCCCGCAGCGACCTGCTCGCACAGGTCGGTGTCGACATGGGCCAGTACTTGCAGCTCGCGTTCCTTGATCGCCTGCTCGTAGCACTTGCCGAGCTCAAAGGTGAACGCCTCGATGATGTGCACTTTCTCGACGTCGGACAAGCTGCGGTAGAACATCGCGGGCTGGGTGAAATGGTCGTCGAACGAGGCCGGGTTCGCCCGCTCGGCCGGACCGTTGACCAGCCGCGGGGTTGGCACATAACCGCCCTCGTCGGCGCCGGCGACCTCGGGTTCGCCGCCGTCGATACTGTTGCGGCGATACGGTGCCTGCCCGGTGTGGATCGCGGTTTGGTGCATGCCGTCACGCAGCATGTCGTTGACCGGACAGTGCGGACGGTTGATCGGCAGCTGGGTGAAATTGGGGCCGCCGAGCCTGGTGAGCTGGGTGTCGAGGTAGGAGAACAGCCGGGCCTGCATCAGCGGGTCGTTGGTCGGCTCGATTCCGGGCACCAGGTTGCCGGTGTGGAAGGCCACCTGCTCGGTTTCGGCGAAAAAGTTCGTCGGGTTGCGGTTGAGCGTCAGCTTCCCGATCGGTTCGACCGGCACCAGCTCCTCCGGGACGATCTTGGTGGGGTCGAGCAGGTCGATGCCCTGGAAGGTGTCCGTGCCGTCATCGGGCATCACCTGGATGCCGAATTCGTATTCGAAGAAGGCGCCGGCCTCGATGGCGTCGGCCATGTCCCGGCGGTGAAAGTCCGGGTCGACACCGGCAGCGATCTGCGCTTCCTCCCAGACCAGTGAATGCACTCCGGCCGCCGGCTTCCAGTGGAACTTGACCAGGTGGGTCTTGCCGCGCTTGTTGGACAGCCGGAACGTGTGCACCCCGAAGCCCTCCATGGTGCGGAAGGAGCGCGGTATGCCGCGGTCACTCATGTTCCAGAACACGTGGTGCGTCGCCTCGGTGTGCAGGGAGACGAAGTCCCAGAACGTGTCGTGGGCGGATTGCGCCTGTGGGATCTCCCGGTCGGGATGCGGCTTGCCGGCGTGGATGATGTCGGGGAATTTGATGCCGTCCTGGATGAAGAAGACCGGCATGTTGTTGCCGACGAGGTCGAAGTTTCCTTCGTGGGTGTAGAACTTGACCGCGAAGCCTCTGGTATCGCGGACGGTGTCGGCCGATCCGCGAGACCCCAGGACGGTGGAGAACCGGCAGAACACAGCGGTTTTCGTGCCCTTACGGCCGAGGAAACCTGCCTTGGTGTAGGACGCGGCGCTGCCGTAAGACTCGAACACGCCGTGCGCGGCGGCCCCTCGCGCATGCACCACCCGCTCGGGGATGCGCTCGTGGTCGAAGTGGGTGATCTTCTCTCTGAGGTGGAAGTCTTCGAGCAGAGAGGGGCCGCGGCTGCCCGCCTTCAGCGAGTGGTCAGTGTCGGGTAGCCGGAGGCCTTGCGCAGTGGTCAGATACGACCCTTGCTGCGCCCGCGGATCGGCGTCGCTGTCGGAAACCTTGCCATTGGTGACGGCGCCGGTCGGGCTGACTGCCGGAGGCGCGGACTGGTCGGGCTTGCGTGCAGGGGGCATGAAAGGTCTCCCAGATGCCGTGCTGGCACCCGCGGGTCTGGCGTGGTGAATCCAGCGCTCAACCAACTCAATACCCGCCACGGCGGTTTTCAACCGGTCAGGGTCCGGCGAACAGGCCCGTGGCCGCCAAGCTCTGGGCGACGTCGACCAGCTTGCAGTTCAACCGGTGCGACGCCTCCTTCAAACGCGCGAAAGCTTCATCGCTGGTAATGCGGTGACGCTCCATCAACACACCTTTAGCCTGACCAATCACGTCGCGGTTGAGCATGGCGCGCCGCAGCTGATCGGCACGCCGCGCTTCAGCTACGGCCAGCGCGGCGTGGGTGGCGTACAAGCCGGCCAGCCGCTTGGCGGACGGATCGAACGCGCTCGGCACCCCCCCGTACAGGCTCAGCGAGCCCAGCATCTCGTCGTTCACCCACAGCGGTACGCACAACATCGCGCAAATGCCGAAACCCTCGGCAGCAGCGGTGAATTCGGGCCAACGGTTGTCGACCGCCATGTCGTCGATCTCCACGGTGACCTGGTCGCGGGCGGCCTCAATACACGGCCCGACGCCAGTGCGCTCTTGCAGCTCATCGAGCCGGTGCGGCGCGGCGCCTACTGTCGCCTGCGGCTGAAAATGCCCCCGCACAAACAGGTTCAAGCCTGCGTCGCAGGCGCTGCGTATCACCGCCGTCGCCGACGTCAACACCGCGTGCAGGGTGGTGGGCAGGTCAGCTTCGTTGACGTGCAAAGCACGGCTCAGCACCTTCAGCGCGTCGAATTCCGGCTCGCCGAGCGCGGCCAGTCGGTCGACATCAGGCAACTCGACCGACGGCTCGACGGGCTGATCACCGTCGTTGGTGGGCAGCGGCGCAGACACGTATGCAATTATCACGCGCTCTACCCAACTGCGTTCAGCAAACGCTGTCACGCGGTTGAGTTCCGATTCCAGGCCCAGCGATACCGCATCTTCCGGTGCCGCACTCCCGGGCATACCAGGTCTGTAGCCGACCCACTCCCTGCGCAGCGGTTAGGGCGCCGGGGGGCCGGGTTCCGGTACGTCTGGAGCTGGTGCAGGCGCCGACGGGACGGGGGCGGGCGTGTCCGGTCTACAGACACGCTTGACGATCCACACCGACTGCCATACGGCTGTGTTCCAGCAGACCACCGGCGAGACGGAATACGTGTCGGGCGGCGTTGGTGTGGCAACCGCGATGATTGCGGTCACCGCCGCGGGAAGGATCAGGCGGGCGGAGCAACTCAGCATGGTGATCCTCGGCGATCGGCGATCAGTTGAGGTTAGTGCACCGACCACCGAACCGCATCGCGAGCGGGCTCCGCTTGGCCGCAGGGGGCCGGCAAGCCTGCAAGAGGCGAGAGCGTCGCCGAATACTATGCGACCAATGACGGGCGACGGACGGTTCCGGTTCCACGTGCCCGACCGGGCCGATGCGTGGCTCGCCGCCGCTGCGGCCGTCCTGGTGAACGTGATGTTGTCATGGCGCCCGTCCTTCTGGTTCGACGAGGCCGCCACCGTCGCCGCCGCCGACCGGTCCGAGATCGACATCTTGCGACTGGTGTTGAATTTCGACGCGGTACACGCCCTGTACTACCTGGCCATGCACGCCTGGTTTTCCTGGGTGCCGATCAACGAGTTCACCGCGCGGCTGCCTAGCGCCGTCGCGGTGGGTGCTGCCGCCGCGGGTCTAATCGTGCTGGGCAAGCTCATCGCCGACCGGCCCACAGCATGGGCCGGCGCAGCGGCGTTCACCGTGCTGCCGCGCACGTTGTGGTCGGCGGTCGAGGCGAGGTCATACGCGCTGACCGCCGCGCTCGCGGTGTGGCTGACGGTGGTGTTCGTCATCGCCGCGACTCGACGCGGATCGGCGATGTGGGCGCTGTACGGGTTCACCCTTGCGCTGGCCGTCGCCTCGTTCGTGTATCTGGCACTAATGGTGCCGGCGCATGCAGCCACATTGGCTGTTCAACGAAAGTGGCGAGGACTTCTGGCAGTTGCGATCGTCACCGCGGCCGGACTCAGCCTGGTGTTGCCGCTTGTCGCGTTGGCGTCGGGTCAACGTGCGCATCAGCTGTGGTGGATCGGCAGCGGCGGTTATTTCACCGGGGTGCTTTGGGAACAATGGCTCACCGGCTCACGGCTTTTCATTACCGCGGCTGTTGTCGTCCTGATCTGGGGCACGGTGCTGCTCGTCAAGCGTCACACCCAAGGCGCCGCGAGCGCATTAGCCGTGGCACTGCCTTGGGCGCTGATTCCGACCGCGGTACTGATCGCTTACTCGTTGCTGGTCGACGACGCCTACCAACCGAGGTACCTGACCTTCACCGCGCCAGGAATCGGGTTGGTGCTCGGGGTCTGCGTTGTCGCGATCGCCCGGGACCGCGTCGGGATCTTGGCGACGCTGCTGGCCGTGCTGGCGCTAAGCAGCAGCACCGCTTTCGCGACCCAGCGAAGCCCCTACGGAAAGCCTGGTGGCGCAGACTATTCCGCGGTAGCCAACGTGATCGCGGCCAACTCCCGACCACATGACTGCGTCGCCTTCGGCTTCGCGCAACACGAACCGCTGCGGGCGGTCGCCGCCGCCCGCCCTGGTGCCTTCGCCGGGCTGGACGACGTCGCGGCCGGTGTCTCGGGTGCCTACGCAGCACAGTTGTGGACGCAGGACCTTCCGCTCGACAGCGACCCGGTGCGTTCGCGGTTGGCGGCGTGCCGCGTGCTGTGGGCGATCGTCGACTCCGCGACTCCCACACCCGTCGTCAATGACGCCGAACAGCAGGGATTTTCCGTCGACCACCGGTGGAAGCTGAACCGCAGCATCGTCATTCGGCTCAAAAAGGGTTGATGCCTGCGCTTACCAGATGCGAACGTAGTCGACCAAAATTTGGGACGGATAAGTACCCATGGCAGGATCGCCGGCGCCGACCCCACCAACCGCAAGCGTGAACATCGGAGTCATGAAATAGCCGGGACGGCTGAACGGGTACCGCAAGTCGCTGGGGTTGCCGTGCACGGGGATTGGCTTCGGCGGAACACTGAAGTAGGGTGCCGCGCCGTCGACATAGTCTCGCCAGAACTTGAACCCGTCTTCGTCCCAGCGCATCCGCCAGGTGTGCCAAGCGGAGTCGACCAGTCCGGGGATGGATTTCCCTTCCCACGTCTTTCCGTTGGATGCCGCGTGGACGGTGGTTCCGGGGGCCCAGTTGCCGTTGCCGTACCACTCGAAGATGTCGACTTCGCCGTCGGGCACGGGATCTTCGTTGACAGTCCAGAACGCCGGCCACAGGCCGGGGTGGAGACAGTCCAGCTTGATCCGAGCCTCCCACGTGGTGTTGATGAGACCGCGGAAGTTGCCTCGGAGTTTGCCGCTGTAGTAGTCGTCGCCTTCTCGGTTGGCTTGAATGACCAGATTGGAATTGCCGTCGAGGAAGATGTTCTGGGAACGGTAGATGCCGTCGACCGGCGGGAACACGTCATCCTGCCAGGTCTGCGGCGTCCATTTCGACAGGTCTGGGCCTTGGCCGGCCGGGCCGTCGAACTCGTCTTGGAAAATGTAGCCGCCGGCGGCGGCGGCCGGCGCGGCGGGCGGCGGCGCGGGAGCATTCGGCGGTGTGGCGGGAAGCGCCCGGGCCTCGGGAAGGCGAACCGCCGCGGTCAACATTCCGATGCCCGTCATCAACAACATGCTGCGACGATCCACTTCGACTACCACCAATCGGTCAAGGCCGCGACGTGAGGCCCGGCGCGAACCCTAAGCATCTTCCCTAAACGGTGCTAATGAAACCATGCGGGGCGGGGCCCTGCATCAGAACCCGCCCAGCGTCGTGGCTCCGATTTCTGGTGAAGCCTCGTGACCGGCGCTGACGCGACCCTGGTGACCGTTAGGGCGTTTCCTCCGGATGGTCGAGGACGCTCACGGCGATTCCGTAGGGCAGGAACCGCACCTTGCGCGTCAGATCGGTGTTGTTCCTGTTCGCGCGCAACGCCTCGAGTTCGGTGGGGTAGACCTCTTCGACGTGGGCGCCACCGTCGGAGGCGATGGTGTAGATCGTCCACACTCCGTCTCCGGCCTCGCCGGCTGTCTCCGGTTGGCTCCTTGGTTGACGCGCCAGATTGTCGAACAGCACCGACCACCCCGACCGCTCACCGGGGACGGTGAGGAACCTGCCGAATCGGTCGAACGCGTCACGAAGCCCTTCACTGGCTTCGCGGATTACCCGGTCGATGTCTTCGGGTTCGAACCCGAACGAGCCCTCGTTGCTCATCGTGCCCCTCCTGAGCCGCTGCATTGGTTGATCACAGTCTGCGCGCTTAGGGCGCGGTTCGCCACGATCGCACAGGCAAGCCTGTGCGCAGGACGTTTGACCTCCGGACGGCAGGGTAAGCAGGAATATCCGACGGATGTCTAACAAAGGAGTTCGACATGCAAAGCACCACCACCGTGGTCATCGTCGTCGCCGTGGTCCTGGCTTTACTCATTCTCGCCGTTCTGGCTTGGGCTGTGCGCAGCCGCGCTCAGCAACGCCGCCAAGCGGAGGCCCAGCAGATCCGGGAGCGGGTCGACGAGGTTTCCCAGCAGCTCGAGCGCCGTGAAGCGTTCGCCGACGAAACCGAACACAAGGCGCGCGCCGCACAGGCCGAGGCGGATGCCAAGGCCGCCGAGGCGGCGCGGCTGCAACAGCGTGCGCACGTCCACCGGACGGACGTGGCCAGCGGTCGCGAAGAACTCGAGGCGCAGCGGGCCCGCGCCGATGAGATCGACCGGCCTGCTGGGGAGCGTGTCGATGAACAGCGGCCAACTGAGCCCGACGTTCGACCCGGCGAGGCTACGCCCACCGATACTCCGCGCGTCGGTTAGGGCGTCGAGCGAGCGCTGACCCCTAGTACCCGGGCGAATACCCGCCGTAGGGATTCTGCGGCAGTCCCCCGTATCCGGGTGGGTTGACGTACGGATTCTGCGGATTGAGGTATGGGTTCTGCGGCGGGTTCGCATTCGGGTATTGCGGCGGAGCCGGAACCGCACTTTGCGGAACCCTGATCGGAATCGGCACCGGCACCAGCGGCAGAGTCAAGTACTCCGTGGTCATCGGCACTGACGACGACGTGTCGGTAGGTGTGTCCGGCGGGGGTGGCTCGCTGGTTGCGGTCGTGGTTGTCGTGGTGGCCGGCGGAGCGGTGGTCGTGGGCTGCGTCGTCTTCGCCGGCGGCGGCGGCTGATAAATCGTCACGACCGGCGGTGGCGGTGCCGGTGGGGGCTCCGGCGGCGGCGGCGGTTCCGCGGAGGGCGGCGGAGGCGGAGGCTCCGGGCTGGTGGCGCTGGGCAGGACGCTGGGCGGCGGCGGCAACGAGCTCAGCGATGGCGCCACCGAGGTGGGTGGCGGCACCGGAGACGTCATCGTCGGACTGGACGGCGGAGCCGGCGGTTGGGGCTTGACGGCGCTCGTCAAGTTGTACGCCACCCCGCCGATGGCGACCATGGCCGCCAAAGCGGTGAGCCCCAGAATCAGGCGCGGCACGTGGTAGCGACCCCGCGGCTCTTCTTCCGGCGGCTCGAAGTCAGGGCCGTAACGCGCCGGCCGCACGACGGGACCGCCACCGTAGGGGTCACCGGTGTACGGGACCGGATCCAAACCGGTGCCGTCGTCCTCCGACCACGCCAACTTCGGTGGCGTCGACGGCGGTTCCTCGTCGAGCAGAACATCGGTTGAAGGCAGTCCCGAGATCCCGGTGGTGGTGCCCGCGAACGCCGCAGCCATCGCCGTCGCTGTCGCCGTCGCCGTCGCCGTCGCCGCGGTGTTTTCCTCTACGACCGCGGGCTCGCGGGAGGCGAACATCGCGGCGCCGACGGCCGCACTGAACGCCGGTTGCACCGCAGTGATCACCGGTGCCTGCGTATGCGATGAAAGACGCTGTGCGACATACGGGATACTGGCCCCCCCGCCGACGGCCACCACCGCAGCGAGATTCCGCGACGCAATCTTGTTCTGCGCCAACATCTGATCGAACGCGCTCAGCACACCGTCCAGTCGGTCAGTGATCAGATCTTCCAGCTCGGGGCGGGTCAGTTGAACACTCAAACCGTCATCAGCGGCGTCGAGCGCCACTTCGGTGGTGAGCTCGCTGGACAGCCGCTCCTTTGCCTTTCGGCATTGCTCCCGGAGTTGGACGAGCGGCCCGACCGCCGCGGTAGTGGCCGAATCCAAAGTCCTCTGCTGGCCCGTCGCGTCAGCCACATGCACCAGCACAGCTTCATCGATGTGGTTACCGGAGAAGTCCGGGTAGCGCAGCGTCTCATCGATGGGCTCGAAATCAGCTGTTGCGTCGGCCAAGGTGATGCTGGTGCCGCCGGCGCCGAAGTCGAGCAGTCCTACCACACCTTTGTCGGGCAGACCGGAGGCGGAGTTGATGGCGGTCAAAGCGGCCAGGGCATCCGAAACCAGCCGTGGCGCGGTTCCGCTGCGAACGAAGCCGGAGTGCGTGCGCAAGCCCTTGCGCAGCGACCGCAGCGCATCAGGTCCCCAGTATGCCGGGACGGCGATCGTCAGCTTCGAGGATGCCGGGTCACCACCGGCAGCGGACACCATGGCATCCAGCGCTTCGACGAGCAGTAACTCAGGATCCTGCGGCGAGTCGCCAGGGCACAGCGACGCCGTCGCGTCGCCGATGCACTCGACGAACCCCGTCGTCACCGCACCCGACTCGGTGAGGTTCGAACTCTCCTCGGGCATACCGACTTCCGGGGAGCGATGCGGAAAAAGGGTCAACACCGATCGGCGCGTCACGGGCGAACTTCCGTCACGCGTCGCGACCAAGTTGGCGGTTCCGATCGACAACCCAAGTGGGTCGTACATATAACGAATACCTAACGTCGAGTGCGGTCGGCGGCCAGCGTCAACGATAGTCGGGGTCAGGCCGTAACACTGTCGGCCGCAACCTCATTGGTATTCGGTCGATGCGGCTGCGTCACCGATCCGATACCGCAAAAGACTTGACAGTCGGCGCCGCGCTCACGTTACGGTCAACGGCAGCGACCGTCGGGGCTGGAACACAAAGGTCGATCCGCCACTGAATTTGGCGACCGAGACCTCCGGGAATTCGGTTGCCATGTGGCCGGATTCGACCAGTTCAGCCGTCCATTCGGTGTTTGCGCCAGTGACGTGCACCTGAACGTGCGGATCGACGGCGGTGGCAATGGCTTGCAGTGGTTGCACAGATGCCGGCGAGCACAACGAAATCCAGGCTTTGTCCTGGTGAGCCGGCGAGCTGTGCACGACCACAGAGTGCGGTGTCATTTCGGCGCTGACGTAACCGAGCGGGTTGAGCAGTGGGTGCAACGCAAGAACGCGTACGACGCCTTCGATACCGCCGGGCAGTGACAGCGCCCGGTGGATACGCTCTGCGCCGAGCCCGGCCAGCCCGATCAGCTGGCGGGCGCCGACGGCGGCGGCCAATTGCTCATCACTTCCGGCGCGTGCCCGTACCGCGACGGCGAACGACAGGTACAGCAGATGCATCTGCAAGCACACTTCGTCGGCCATGCGCACCAGCGCCGAATGCGAGAACACGCCGAAGTCCAAGTCTGAAACCAGTGGCCCCGAATAGTCGCCCCGCCCACTGTCAGTCTGGTCGATCGGCTCCAGTTCCCAATTCGCCGCGCGGGTTCGGCTGACGATATCGAGCGCTGGGATGCTCTGAGCGGGCGGATGAGACTCGTCGATGATGACGGTCCATGCGCAGTGCGGATGCCGGTCGGACGGAACACGCGGCGGACGGTGGACAGGACGCATCTGTGCACGCGGGTTGGTCGCGACGGCAGTCGCGTCGAACGTCGGATCTTCGATGGTGTGGCACATGCCGAACACGTAGTCGTCACCCATCGGCTCCACGTCGAGCAGCGCACCGCAGTGGTCGAGGTGGAACTCGCCGTGCCAGCGGTCGTGCAGGGTGTACCGAAAGTCCATGAACTGGGGGGGTGCGCCGATATCCAGTTGAAGGCCCTTGAAAATCGTGGGCACGTCGACGCCCTCGTAATTGAGTGCGCGCTGCATGCGTTTGGTGTAAATCGGGCTGGCGCCGGCCCACTCTTCGATCGCGATCTGCACCATCTCTTCGCGGCCGAATTCCTGGATGCACCAGGCCATGCCGGAGCGGTCGATCATGTGCCCGATAAGCAGGAGTTCTGGGACCAGGATCGCGAGTTCCTCGCGCGTCAACTGAGCGAACCGGCTTCGAGGTGCACTCACTGGCGTTGCCCCTGTCTGGCGTCTCAACGATTGTGTAGCTGCCCGGAGAATACCCTTCGCGGTGTGCTGCAATGACGTGGTGAGCGCGCATGATGTGGTCGTCGACCGGGAAGCGATCGCCCAAGTCAAATACCGCTACCTGCGGGCACTAGACACCAAACACTGGGACGACTTCGCCGACACCCTGACCGGGGACGTGGTCGGCGACTACGGCTCGTCGGTCGGCGAGGAACTGCACTTCACCAGCCGCGGCGATTTGGTCGGCTACATGCGCTCCGCGCTGGGTCCCGCCGTCATCACCGAACACCGGGTCAGCCACCCGGAGATCACGGTCTCCGGCGATGAAGCGTCGGGCACCTGGTATTTGCAGGACCGCGTGATTGTCGCCGACTTCAATTTCATGCTGATCGGCGCGGCCTTTTATCGCGACCGGTACCGCCGCACCGCCGAGGGCTGGAAGATCAGTGCGACCGGGTACGACCGCACCTACGAGGCGACGATGTCGTTGTCGGCCATCGACTTCAAGGTCAAGCCCGGCCGCGCCTTGGCGTAGGTGTTCGTTCGCTCCTCCGCGCAAGCCACTCAGGCCTGCATCGTCACTTCGCGATGGCCATCACGGCGCCCGGACGCAGCCAGCGGATGATCTGCACCAGCGTCCCGTCGTCGATGGCCACGCAGCCTTCGGTGGGTCCGCCGTCGGTGGTGTGAAAGAAGAACGCAGCGCCGTCGCCGGGCACCCGGCCGGGATTGACGCCCATCACCACCGCGTGCTTGTACTGCGGAATCTGCAGGTTTTCACTTGCCGACGTGTCGAACGGACACTCGCTTCTCTTGCAGACCTGCATGGTGTTGAACGTGGGGCTGTGGTCGTCGCCGTTCCACCAGTGGTCGGGCCCTACCTGCACATACTTGAGCCCGCCGCCCGGGTTGGGTGCGGTGCCGAACGCGAACGGCAATGGGTAAACCCCCATCGGGGTGGCCGGGTAACCGCTCTTGGCCTGCGGCGCCATGCCCGCCGACCCGACATGAGTGGGAATGCTGGCCTGCACCGCCTGCCAGCCGCCTGCGCCCCGCTGATAGACGTCCATTTTGGCGGTGGACCCACCGGTGCTGACGACCGAGATCACTTGTGTCGCAGCGCCTACCGACCGCGCAAACCACGGATTGACAACAGCCGCGCCGCCCGGCGCGACCGCAATCGTCAGGCACGCCAAGCACACCGCAGCACAGAGCGACCTCACCAGTCGGCGCACACTTCATGATCTTCGGCCAGGAGCCTGAACGTCAAGTAAAGCTTTAGGCTCAGTTGGGTCACCGCTCGGCCGCGACCGCGGCGCCGGTGTTCTGACCATGCACCGAAACGTCGTTATCATCGGCTACCGACGTCCCTGTCCGGCGGCGGCTCGATCTGGCAGCTTTGGGTAACTATCCGGAGATCCGACGGCGCCTTGGATCGTTTCGCCGGCAGTCCAGCCGCCACACCGACCAGCAACGGTAGTAGAAAGCATTCGATGACACCCACAGACAACGGCGGCTGGCCGCGTATCGAACGCCGGCCTTCTCCAGCGGTTGGGCAGCCGGGTCCGCCGCCGTTGACGGTCTGGCTCGGGTCGGCGATGTATACCTTCCCCGCCGGCCGGGACGCCACCGTCGGCCGTGAACGCAACTCCGACATCTGGCTGCGCGACACCGACCCGGCCACCTTCACGCTCATCTCCCGGGTGCATGGGATCTTGCGCTTCGACGGCACCCAGTGGGTGTTGATCGACAAGAGTCAGAACGGCGTCTTCTTCGACGGCACCCGCCGCAGCCTTATTGCCATCGCCGACGGAATGAAGGTCGCGCTCGGCAGCCCGCAGGGGCCGGAGCTGACCTTCCGGGTGCCCAGCGCCAACACGGTGGAAAGGCTGCGCAACCTGCCGAGACCACCGGTGTCACCTGCGGGTCCGATCAGTGAGCGTGCACCGCGACCGCTCGCCGAGCCGATCAGCTCGTCCGGAATGCCGATCCGGCCACCGGCTCACCGCGACACTCCGCCGGCACCTGCGCTGCTCCCGAGCCCGCGGCCGCCGCATCCTCGCCAGCCCGACCTTGCCGCTCGGGTCGGTGACACCGTGCGCATGCTGGTGTCACCGCCGCGTCCGGGAGCCGCTGCGCGCGGCTCAAAAACGGTTGGGCGCTCGAAGAGCAACGACATCGTCGTCGACGACTATCTGGTCTCTCGGGTGCACGCGCTGCTCGTTTCGACGGCGGCCGGTTTGGAGATCCGCGACAACAACAGCAGCAACGGCACGTTCGTCAACGGCTCCTCGGTCACCCATTCGGTGCTGCACGAGGGCGACGTCGTCACCGTCGGCAATACCGACCTGTTGGTGTCGGGCGCGACCTTGGCGCCGCGTACCACGCCGGCGCGCACCAGCGGGCTCGCAGCACACGGGCTGGGTTTGGTGATCGACGCACACCAGCTGTTGACCGACGTGTCGTTCACGGCGCGGCCCGGCACGCTGACCGCGGTGATCGGACCTTCGGGCGCGGGCAAGTCGACATTGATCAAGATGATCGGCGGGGCGACCAAACCCAGCGCCGGGGTGGTCAGCTTCGACGGGCACGACATCCACGCGGAATACGCCTCGATGCGCTCCCGGATCGGGATGGTGCCGCAAGACGACGTCGTGCACCGGCAGTTGGCGCTGGAGCATGCGCTCAACTTCGCCGCCGAACTGCGGCTCCCGCCGGACACCTCAGCTGACGATCGCCGTGCGGTGGTCGAGCGCGTCCTCGATGAGCTCGAACTGACCAAGCACAAGAAGACCCGCGTGGACAAGCTTTCCGGTGGGCAGCGCAAGCGGGCGTCGGTGGCGATGGAATTGCTGACCGGGCCGTCACTGCTGATCCTCGACGAGCCGACGTCGGGCCTGGACCCGGCGCTGGACCGTCAGGTGATGACGATGCTGCGCCGGCTCGCCGACGCCGGCCGGGTGGTGCTGGTGGTGACGCACTCGTTGACCTACGTCAACATGTGCGATCAGGTGCTGCTGCTGGCTCCCGGCGGCAAGACCGCGTTCGCCGACCCGCCCGGCGAAATCGGGTCGGCGATGGGAACCACCGACTGGGCCGACATCTTCGCACGGGTCAGTACCGACCCCGACGCTGTCCATCAGGCGTTCCTGGCGCGACATCCGCCGCGGCGTCCCCCGCCGGTGTCGACGCAGGCGGCCCCGCTGGGTAAGCCACCGCAAACCAGCCTGTGGCGGCAGGTCTACACCTTGGTGCGGCGGCAATCGCGGCTCATCACCGCTGACCGGGGGTACTTCGCGTTCCTGGCGGCGTTGCCTTTCGTGTTGGGCGTGCTGTCGCTGGCGGTGCCGGGCAACACCGGCTTGGGCGTCGCCAATCCGCAGCAGCCGGAGGAACCCATCGACATCATGATCCTGCTCAACATCGGGGTGGTGTTCATGGGAACCGCGCTGACCGTGCGCGATCTGGTGGGCGAACGGCTGATTTTTCAGCGTGAGCAAGCCGTGGGGCTGTCAGGCTCGGCGTATCTGGTGTCGAAAATTCTCGTTTACAGCATCGCGGCGCTGCTCCAGACCGCCATCCTTACCGCGATCATGGTGGTGGGCAAAGGTGCTCCGCAGCACGGCGCGGTGATCTTGGGCACGGGCACGACCGCGGGCATTATCGAGCTGTATTTGACACTGGCGCTCACGGCGATCGTCTCGGCGGTGGTGGGGCTGGCGCTGTCGTCGCTGGCCCGCTCGACGGAGCAGGTGCTGCCGATGCTGGTGGTGGTGATCATGGTCGCGATGGTGCTGGCCGGCGGTTTGATCCCGGTGACCGGACGCCTGGTCTTGGATCAGGTGTCGTGGCTGCTGCCGGCCCGCTGGGGGTTCGCGGCGGCGGCGTCGACCATCGACTTGCGCAACATCGAAGCCGGCCTGCCCGCCGACAAGCTGTGGCAACACAGCGTGCACTACTGGCTGCTCGACGTCGCGATGCTGCTGGTGTTGGGTTCCGCGTTCACAGCGTTGGTGCGCTACCGGCTGCGGCTGCCGGTGCATTCGCAGAGGCGCTGAGCGGGCCGGTTGGCGCGCAAAGGTGAATTGACGGGTTTTGAAGCGGTAGTAGCGTCCCTTTCATCTGAGAAAGGGGTGTGAGGGTGCGCGTTGATCTCACCATGCTGCACTCAGGTGCAGACGAATCTCGCCGTGCGGGCGATCATGCCGGCGACGGGGCTAGCGCCCTGGCCGCGGCGGCCCCAACGGCGGGAATGTTCGGCGAATTCGAGGCCGCCAGCGCGTTTCACGAAGCGATCACGGCCGCGCAGGCGGCGCACGTCAACGCGCTGGAAAGCTGCCGAGACGTGCTTCACGACCTCGGCACCAAGACGCATCGCGCGGCGTACACGTTCACCGCGATGGAGGACGACAACGCAAAGGTGTTGCGGGACGTTTAGTGAATCTCCGCCACATTCACAAGGGCCTGCTGATCATGTTCGCCGGCGGAGATCCGTGGAAGATCAACGCGTCGTTGCAAAAAGGTCAGCCCGGCCAGATTTCGGAGCTGGCGGAAGGCTTTGACCAGGCGGGTAGCTCCAGCCATGAAGCTGACAACGCTTTCACCGACGCACGCAACCGCCTCAACGCCTGGACACACGACGGTCAGCACCCGATCACCGATTCGGACAAAGTTCGGCAGCTGACCAAAGCTCTTGGGCTGCATGCCGCTCAGCTGCCTAAGATCGCCGTCGACCTGGAGAATATCGCCGCGGCCCTGGCGCAGGCGCGGTCGACGGCGGCTGGCGACATCGCGGCATTCGAAGCTCGCCTGCAGTATCTGGATGACTGGATCGGTTGGGCGGAAGACCGAATACGTTGGGACGAGAACGCGATAGCCGAGTCCGACGATGACGACGAAATCGACGATCTGAAAGAAGACGAAGCGTCATGGCGAGACGGCGTCACCGCCTGTGAGCGTGCAGCAGTCGACGACACCAAAGCGACGCTGCAGCAGGTGACGCAAGTCCGCGAGACGTATTCGAACGCGTTACAGATTGCTGAGACGCCTCTGCGCGCGGAGGGTTTCAACCCGGCGGCCATCCAAGGGCTGGACGCCGACGCGCCCGCGGATCAGCTGCCTGGTCACGCGCCGCGGACCGGGTTGGAATCCGGTCAGCTCAACGACATACAACGAGCGACCGATCAGGCCGTGCTCGACCAGATGGCCAAAGTGCGTGACGCGCAGAAAGCGCTGGACGCCGCGATGAGCTCCTTGTACACAAACGGGCCCGGCTCCACAAAGGGCGATGCCGCTGTCAGCAAGATGCCTGAATTGCGCAAGAACCTGGCCGACGCACTCGACGACCTCGGCAAGATTCCCAACTACAACAACATCGACCCTTCGACGATGAGCACCGACGAGGATGGCCGTTTCGCATTCAGCTACCACGTCGGCGGGCAGAACATGGACGTCTTCGGTCAGCTCAGGAATGGCAGCGGCCAATTCTTCGATCAAGGCACGGGCACGTCTTATACGTTCAAGGACGGCAAGCTCGTCGGCACCAACACCCCAGATCCTGGCCAAGTCTCAGCCACCGTCGAACCGCTTTGGAGCGCAGTCACTTTGGCTGTCGGCGGGCCAGAGTTGAAGGCCCTCGGTGAGGCCGGCGTGCAAGTGCTCAAAGGGGGTGGCGGGAAAGCTTGGCAAGGTCTGACTTCGCTGCTCGGACGCGAAGGTGCTTCCGGGATAGGTGATGCGACGACCGAAAACATTCTTCCCCGTGCCGTCGCGGCGGCCGAGCAGCGCACCGCAGCCGTCCAACGCTTCCTGATGACGCACCCCCCACTCGCTGCGGTCGGCGCTGCTGCAGCTGAGGCAGGCGAAGCCGACCACTCCCGGCCGCCCGGTGGCGGTCTTAATTCAGGACCCGTGACAGTTGGCGCATCAGCCCCGGCTCCCGGCGCGGCCGAATATCACGGGCCACCCGGCGTTCGCGGTGGTTTAGCCGGCGCCGACGGCGGCGGCGGAGGCGGTATTTCGGGCGGTCAGGGCGGTGGTGGCGGTGCCGATGGAGGCGGTGGAGCGGCGGGCGGTGGCAGTGCGACGGGTCACGACGGGCCCTCAGTTAGCGGCGGCCGAGTTACTACCGAGCCACCCGACGGTTTCCCATAGCTCTCGCCATCTCCACAATCGGAATTCACCCTAGACAATCCGCTCGACCACATGCCGCCCGACCTCGTTGTGCTGTTTGAACAGCACTTGGCCAGCAGTGGCGAAACCGTTCTCGGGCCCTTCGGAAATCCCTTCGGAGGCCTGTCCTACGTCGAGATGGCGAACGATCGTGAGGCGAGTTACTTCGACATTGGCGAAGCGTGAAATTCCTACACGGAGGTCGAACGACTAGCCGCCAACCAACAGATCCGTTGACATAATGCAAGGCTGTAGATGCTTTGTTGCCCAGCCCATGTCGCCATTCCTACTGGCTGCGTCGATATGGCGCCGGTTACCGATGTATTGTGTATCCGCCCGCCTTCGCTGAGTATCAGGGAATTTAGGTCACTCCACAACGCGGCAGAAGGCGAATTGACGTCCGCGCCGGTGTCGTTAGCGTTACTCCCAGCGTGGGAGGAGAATCGATGGTTGCCGAAGTTGATCAGGGTCGAAGGCCTTTGAAGCCGTCATTTCGGCCGACGCGAGTGTGCACGCCACAAGGAACAGCCTCTATTGGTCCTAGTCGCGCAGGTCGCGATGTTTCTTGCCAACATCGACCGTGACAAGCTGGTCGCCGCGGCCGGCGGTGATCCCTGGGAAGTCAACGCCAGTGTTCAGCTTGGTCACTCGGCACACATTGACCGTCTGGCACAAGCTTTTCACTACGCCGGACGGTCGGCCACTGCAGCCGAGGACGTCTTTGTGCAAGCGCAAAAGCGGTTTGAACAAGCATGGGATTGTCGAGACCGCGAACATTCGCTCAACGACTCCTCGGAAGTGCAGTTCGCCACCAATCGCCTTGCGATACAAGCCTTACAACTGCCCCAGATAGCCGTCGACTTGGAGTTCATCGCGGCGGCACTTACGGAGGCACAACGAACCTCGGCCACGTGCATCAAAGGTCTCGAAAAGCAGATTGCGCAGACCGATCGAAGGCTCGGCGACTTCATCGACCTCGAGGGTAACCACTACATCACTGACGAGACGCGATCCCTGATCAGCTCGGCAACCCGAGGCTTGGATCAACAAGCGGTCGACGACACAAAGGCCGCACTGCAACAGGTCGTCCATATCCGCGACGCCTACATCGGGACGCTGCATGAGACCGAGGACGGTCTTCGCAGCAACGGATACGACTCGGCGCTTTTTGAGGCGCTCGACACGCCGCTCTCTGCTAGACCGAAGGAATCGGGACCGCCTCTCCCCTCGCCGAACACCAACCCAGGGGGCGTTAGTAAGTGGTGGAAGGCGTTGAGCCACAACGACAAAATCGCTCTCATCTCCGGTGATTCACCGGAGCTCGGGAATCTCAACGGCATTCCGGTGGACGTCCGCAGCGCGGTCAATCAGGCGGTGATGAATGACGACGTCGACCGAGTGCACGACCTCGCCAACCGGCATGGTGTGGCTGTCGAAAAGGTGTTGCGTAATCCCGGCTGGTACGGGCTGTCAACAACCGACGTCTGTCGCTACATCAACGCATGCATGGTTCAGCAGGGCCTGGCTGCATCCGCGCAGACGCAAGACGAGAACGGCGACACACCCCCGCTTTACCTGTTGAAGTACCAGCCGGCGGCGTTCGGCGGGGCCGGCGCCGCGGCCATCGCAATGGGTAACCCTGACACCGCGGTGAACACCGCTGTCGTGGTCAAGGGCCTGGGATCTGGCGTCCGGCGAGGGACGCTGACAAATCCAGACGGACGACGGCTGTTCCACGAGGCGAACTGCGCTGACTGGTCTGAGGACACCGCGGTGGTGATGTGGTCGGGGTACGACACGCCCAACAGTGCAACTGACCCACGTCTTTATCAGCCGAACTTGGCACGCGCCGGTGGGCGTGCCCTGGCCGCGGACGTCAACGCCCTTGCCGTCACCCACCAAGGGATGCCGGCGCACACGAGCGTCGTCGGGCACTCCTACGGATCAACCACGGTGGCCGACGCCGCCGCTGGGTCGGGAATGCGTGCTCACGACGTAGTGCTTCTTGGCTGTCCGGGAACCGATTTGGCGCGTTCAGCGGCCGACTTTCACTTGCCTCCCGGCGGTCACCTCTATGTCGGAGACGCCTCCCAGGATGAAGTGAGCTGGTTGGGCCACTACACCGAGAGGACCCCTATAGGCGACGTTGGTCTCGGTCTGGACCCCGCCATGGACGGCTACGGCTCGACCCGATTTAAAGCCGAAGTCGTCGGATATCAGGCGAAGCCCTTCTACGACCACTCGCATTACTTCGACGACGGGTCAGAATCGCTATTTAGTCTCGGCGACATTGTCTCCGGCCACGGCGACGCGCTTACAACAAGACCACATGACGGCGCGGCACCGAGGTGAGTATGGATTGCCCGGACTCGTCGAACCTGAAGCGGTGCGACAGGCGACCGGCGGGCATCGTCATGGCGCGCCGCCGAGGTGAGATGGCGCCGTAAAGGGTGCCCCTCGAACGTGCGCCGTCGTCGTCTTCGTCGTTGCACCGCCGTCACGAGCCTGTCGTTGTTCATGATCGGTCGGTGAGTCGGCAGCCGCCCGTGTCTCTGAGCTGGGCAACTGACTGCCCGAATTACGTTGATCTCCTCGGTGCGGAACGTCGCAGCGAGTGACTCGTTCTAACTTGCGCGCAGCTGGGAAGCTGAATACCGACACCAGCGGACAGCGATACGCTTTACGGCATGTCGGAGTTCCCCCATCAAGATTACCGCCCATGACGGTGGACCCGGACTGCCGCCAGCCAGGGATCGGACCTGCGCCATGGGCGCAAGTACCGCCTATTTCGCCTCGGCTTCCGTCGCGGTGGCCAGACGTGGGCGGCCTGGGTGACAGCCCTGGTAGCTCTCGCAGTCGGGGCAGTCGGATGGTTCCGTCCTGTGCAACACGCTTATCGCCCTCCTATCCCGTCTTCGCCTGCTTTCACCGAACAACAGGTGGCTGATGCCAAAGCCAACATGTGCGCTTCTTCAAACTGTTCGAGAGATGAAGTAGCTGACAACACAAGTCGACGCAAATCCCGGAGAAAGCAATGAGCCTCTTTCATCTGCTATCGCAGCAAACAGCCGACTTGCGATATATGCAGCTGGCGATTACCTCCTCAACCGCCTTATAGCGGAGCCCGCCACTGCCACTGAACTTGCCGACTTGATACGTTCATTTAGCCAACACCTATTTGGAAGCTGCTCTGCACGCTATCAACAATGCATCAGGTTCGGCTCTAGATCCTTTCGCGCAAGATATAATTCATGAAATTGCCAAGAATTGATGAGATGTGTAAATGAGTGCTGCTGACTTGACTCAAGTATTGATGGGCGACCAAGATCCGAAAGGATTGCCGATCATCGGCACCGCATGCACAAACAGGGCAAATCGGCGGCAGCAAACCATCACTTCTCCGACTTGTTAACCAGCAACAATCTACTTCACTGTTAAACCAGGAAGGTGTGACTGCCGATGACATTCGGGAAGCCTTCACTCAGGGGGCGGACTTCCACCGCCGGATCGGTGACATCTAACCACACTATAGCCGCTGCCTATCAAACCGCCCACGAGTCTGGGCTCGAATTAAAGCGAGAACTCAGTGACATTGCCCGAGATGGAAACAGAGAATCGATCAAATCCAAAGCTCAAAGATCCGCTCCGATCAAAATTGCGAAAATTACTGACGTGGTGATGAAGTGCCAGAATAGGCGAACGTTAAAGCGGCGACCCATTGCGGGAATGCTTTCGATCAGATACAAAAAGTGCTTGATAAGCGAGGGATTCCAATTTCGGCAAGGCAGTTCGCACAAAACCACGGGACAGACGTCACCCGTTCCTTCGGTGCTCCGAATCCCGAATCCGTTCGACAACAAGTGGAGAAGTCCCTCAATCCGGGACGGGTGGCGCAAAAGTCACAGCTCTCGGAAACTTGAAGCAGGGTGGGGGGCCGGGACCCTCGAATGGAGATCCCTCGACGAAGCTAAATTGGGATAATGCGCCGGATACCAGCTCACAATGTTCCCGTTACATCAGCGCAGAACCCTGCAAGGGACGTCAGCCTCCATAACCCACAGTTGCCGGCCAACGACGGACTCGCTCCATCGCGCAGGGTCCTGACCAAGAGCACGTAAATTCACCGACTCTCAGGTGCCGCTTAACGCCGGACCGACAGTCCCGGAGGACCCGTCCCAAGCTCACCTTCGCTTTCCGGCCCCGGCATTACTCCACCGCTATCAACGTCAGGTATGCCATTCAGCCTCTCCGGCACACCACCCGTAGGCGCCAGCAGCCCACCGCCTTTCGCGCCAACTACCCTTGCCCAGGGTTTCGACCACGGCTTCGACCGTGGACTGCAGACGGGCGCCCCGTTGGGGGCGAGCGGATTGCCGCCCGCAGGTCCTATCGCTCCCCAGGTGCCGCCACCAACGGCGCAGATGGTGCCCACTGCTCCGGCGACGCTGCCGACGAGTGCCCAGACACCGGTGTTCGACACTGCGCATGCCGCCGATTTCGCTTCCCCGCCGCCGCCGCCACCCGCCCACATCGCGAGCGATGCAAGCCCGGCCTATCTGGCTGGACCCGCAGCCGCGCCGGTCCCAGCAGCATCAGTCGGACCACTTCCCGCCTACGGCGCCGACATCCGACCGCCCATCGCTGTCGCGCCACCGATAGCCCCGGCCCCGCCGACGACGCCGGCCGGCCCGCTGACGGCAGCGCCGTCGTCTGGACCGGTGAACCCCTCGGCCGGCGTAGGCCAGCCCGCTGTGATGCGGCAGCAAGCAGTGCAGGCCCCACAACCGCCGACGCCCGCTGGAATCGGAGAGCAATCAGTGGTCGCCACCGCCGGAGGTTCAGTCGCTGGGGCAGCATCATCTGCAGCCACCGCTAAAGCCCGGCTGCAACGACTGGTAAATGCTGTAGCCCGCCAGGCCCCGCGCTTGAGCTGGGCGGTCGGAGATCAACCGGACGGAACGACGGTGCTGGTCACTGATCTCGCCAGCGGCTGGATTCCGCCGGACATAGCCATCCCTACAGGCGTGAAACTGCTTGAGCCGGCTCAGCGGCGTGGGAATCTTGAAGCACTGCTAGGTGAGGTGACCGCAGCTGCCAGTTACACGCCGATCCACTATCTGCCTTCCGACGAAGAGAAAGAGCCCGTACCCACCTCGTCGCGAGCGCGTCAAGGACCCGTCGTCGACGAACTCGGCTGGGAACTCGGGAAGGCCACCAATTGGCGCGACGGCCTCCCGCGCATGGCGCACACGATCGCTAAAGCCGCGTCAGCCGGCACTGGAGTGGCCAACAACGAGCTCGAGCTGCTCCACAACGCACTGAGCACGGTTCGCGACCAAGTACTCGACGCTTACCCAAACGTTGTCAATGCAGCCGCTGTGAGCAATTGGCAACTACTGGCAGCTATCGACGCGTTGGCCAACGGTGACAAAATCGGAGCCAATTATCACTTCGCCTGGTTCCAAGCTTTGAATCGGGCCACCACCGCAGGGAAAATCTGATGGCACCCAACGACAAGATCAACATACTTATCCAACAGTTGGCCGCTGCCCAAGGCGTTCCGATTCCTCCATTGAGTATGTCCGACGCTGTAGTCCCTGGAGGCGTGCCCTTCGACCAGTTGCTGGCGATGCTCGGGCTGGCCGCCAATGACGGTGACGACACCGACAACGCCGGAGCGCAGGCGGGTCACGGCGAACGCAATCAAAAGCTCAACGACGCGATGACCAAATTCCCCGCCAATGAAGAAGCATCGGCAAGCAAGCTGGGCGGCGAAAACTTGATGAAGATGGCCGAATCGATGCCGCAGACGGCCGCGCAAATCGCCGGCAGCCTCAGCGGTGCGCTTATCCAGCCGTTCACCCAGGCCCTGCAGACGCTTTCCCAGTCAGGTAACCAATTGCTTCAGACAGGCTTGGGCGCATTCACCAAGGGCGCTGGCGCCGGCGCGACAGTGCCGGCAAGCGCGCTGGGTGCCGAACTCGGCGCTGGTGGCGGCAAACTCGGCGGGCTGGGCGGCGGCGGCGCCGCCGCGGGTGCCGGCGGTGGTGGCACCTCACCGGCGGCCATGCTCGGGCCGCCGCCGATCCCCGCAGGAGGCACCGCCCCGGCATCGTCTCCGCACGGACCGCCGATACCGCCGCCGCCCGCAGAGCCGACGTCCGCCCCGCGGGGTGCGGCGGGTGGTATGCCGATGATGTCTCCGGCCGGGATGCAAGGCGCCGGCGGGTCGGGCGGCAACGACAAGCCCGGCACCAAGCGTGTGGTTCCGCCGTCGATCAAGAACGGCGCCCCGATTCAGGGCCGGCTGACCAGTCCGCTCAAGCCACCGGAAGTGATCAAGCGGGTGGAGGGCAAGCCGGTGGTGTCGCGGCGACTTCTGGCGCCAGATCTGAGACTGGACGATGATGAAGACGCCAGCCTCTCACGCCGGTCATGAGCCGGCACAACGCGAAGAACAGATAACCCAAGGCCCAGCCGGCCAGCACGTCGGACGGGTGATGCACGTTCAGCGCAACCCGTCCGAACCCGACCGCCGCCACCACCAGCGCACCCACAACGGCGGCCCCGACCACCCGAGGACGCCGAGTAAATAACGCCAACACCGTCAGCAGCGCCAGCACGCCGGCGATCGAATCAAGCGCATGCGCGGACGGAAACGCCGACGACGATTCGTGGACAAAAGCTGTGACCGGTCGCGGCCGGTTCGCCAGCCTCTTGGCGGTCTCGCTGACCAATCCGCTGAGTTCGACGCTCACCAGCACCAACAGCGCCGCCCGCCACTGCCGCCGTAACAGCACGAGCACGGCAGCTGCGACGCCCAGCAGCCGGAAAGTGCCGGGGCTGAACACGTCGCAGAAAACGTCCCAGAACCGCACCCACAGCAGATGTTTGACGCCGACGTCGTGCAGCTCCCGCAAGCAGGACGAATCGACCGAGTCCAACCACCCCCAGCCTTGCCGGTAGCCCAGCCACATCGCCGCATACACCGCCGCGGCGACCACCATCGACGCCGTCAGTCGCGCACCTTTCACGCTTTCAAGGCCTACCAGGACCGCCCACCAGCCGCGCCGGTCGAAGCCATACTGGGCTGATGGCGGTGTACGTTCGCAAACTGTTCGGAATCGGCAAGTTTCCTGATGATCTGTGCGCCCAAGCCGATATTCCCGGCGAGGTACTGACCGAGCTCGAGCCTGTCTCGACAGCAGCGCTAGCACTGAGGTTTCGAACTGCTCCTACGATGGCCCGGTGAGCGGTCACAGCTTCAGCCCGCAGGAACGGCAGGCTGTCTACCGGGTGATCACTGAACGTCGCGACATGCGCCGGTTCGTGCCGGGCAGCTCGATCGGCGAGGATGTCTTGGCGCGACTGCTGGCAGCTGCGCACGCGGCGCCCAGCGTGGGTCTGATGCAGCCGTGGCGGTTCCTTCGCGTCACCGACGCTGTGCTGCGACGACGAATCTACGCCTTGGTCGACGAAGAACGGCAGTCGACCGCCCGTGCGCTCGGGCCCCGCGAGCAGGAATTCCTGGCGCTGAAGGTCGAGGGCATTCTCGAGTGCGCTGAGCTGCTGGTAGTAGCGCTGTGTGACGGCCGGGACGCGCATATATTCGGCCGGCGCACGCTTCCACAGATGGATCTGGCGTCGGCGTCGTGCGCAATTCAGAACCTGTGGCTGGCAGCGCGTGCGGAAGGTCTCGGCATGGGCTGGGTGTCGCTGTTCGATCCGCACCGGCTGAAAGTGGTGCTGGACATGCCCGCCGACGCCGAGCCTGTCGCCATCCTGTGCCTCGGCCCGGTCCCGGAGTTCCCGGACCGGCCGGCGCTGGAGCTGGACGGCTGGGCCTGTGCGCGACCGTTGGCTGAATTCGTCTCCGAGAACGTTTGGGATCATTCGCCGACAACGTCGACCGGCGTGTTCGGCATGCTGGAGAGGTGACGGTAATCAGCGACGACGTCGGAGCCGGCCAGCAACGGGACAACGTGCTGTTTGTGCACTGGCATGACTTGGGTCGGTACCTCGGCGTGTACGGCCACCCGGATGTGCACAGCCCGCGCCTGGACGAACTGGCCGCGCAGAGCATCCTTTTCACTCGGGCACATGCGACCGCACCGCTGTGCTCGCCGTCGCGCGGATCGCTGTTCACCGGGCTCTACCCACAGAGCAACGGGTTGGTCGGCCTGGCTCACCACGGCTGGGAATACCATGCCGGCGTCCGCACGCTGCCTCAGATACTATCCGAATATGGTTGGCATTCCACGCTTTTCGGCATGCAACACGAGACGTCTTATCCGACGCGGCTTGGATTCGACGAGTTCGATGTGTCAAACTCGTTCTGCGAATATGTCGTCGAGAAGACGCAGGAGTGGCTCTGCAAACGCGCGCAATCCCGCGCCGACGCGCCCTTTTTGCTGACGGCTGGATTTTTCGAGACGCACCGTCCCTACCCGCGGGAACGCTATGAGCCGGCCGACACCGCCGTCGTCACCCCGCCGGATTACCTGCCCGACACCATCGAGGTGCGCCAGGACTTGGCCGACTTCTACGGGTCGATCGTAACGGCCGACGCCGCCGTCGGCCACCTGCTGGACACGTTGAGAGACAACGGATTCGACCCCGACACCTGGGTGGTGTTCGTGACCGACCACGGCCCGGCATTCCCGCGCGCGAAATCCACGCTTTATGACGCCGGAACCGGCATCGCGCTGATCATCCGCCCGCCCGCCCGTCTTTCCGCGGCGCCCCGCGTGTACGACGAATTGTTCAGCGGCGTCGACCTGGTGCCGACGCTATTGGAACTCCTCGGGATCGAGGAGCCCCCCGACATCCAGGGCGTCTCCCATGCGGTCAGTCTGCTTGATGCGACGGCCGAACCGGTGCGCAGCCAGGTGTACACCGCGAAGACCTACCACGACTCGTTCGACCCGATTCGGGCCATCCGCACCAAGGATTACAGCTACATCGAGAACTACGGGCGCCGGCCGTTGCTCGACCTTCCTTGGGACATCCAAGCCAGCCCGTCGGGGCAGGTCGTGGGCCCGTTGATCACCGCGCCGCGGCCTGAACGCGAACTGTACGATCTGCGAGTCGATCCCACCGAGACCAACAACCTGCTGGCTATCGACGACACCGGCCACGCAGACGCTGTCGCCGCGGATCTGGCCGTGCAGCTGAATGATTGGCGCCAGAAGACCGGCGATGTCATTCCGTCGGATTTCGCCGGCACTCGAATCTCGACCCGGTACACCGAAACCTATCTGCAGATCCACGCCAAGGCGCCGACCAGTCGGTCAGCGATTGCCGCGGATCGCGGCATCGAAGAAGAAGTCCGACAAAGCTCGAATTGAGTTACGGCCGCAGCGCGACGCGGATGCAGCCGTCTTGTTTGTTCTTGAACATGTCATAAGCCCGCACCCCTTCTTCCAGGGGCAGATCGTGGGTGATCAGTACCGACGGGTCCAGATCGCCTTGCTGCACAAGGTCGAAGAACTGCGGCAGGTAGCGATGCCCATGCTGCTGTGAGGATTTCAGCGTCAGGCCCTTGTTGGTGATGACGCCCATCGGGAATTTGTCGGTCAGGCCGTACACGCCGAGGACCGCGACAATGCCGCCCTTGCGGCAAGCCAGGATCGCCTGCCGCAGCGCCGTCGCGCGGTCGGTTTCAAGCCGCAGCAGCTGCTTGGCCCGGTCGTAAAGTTGTTGCACACCGGTGCCGTGGCCTTCCATCCCGACGGCTTCGATGCACGCATCAGGACCTCGCCCGCCGGTGGCTTCCCGCAGCGTCTCCTGCACGCTGTCCACTGCGGTGTAGTCGATCACTTCGGCGCCGAGGTTTCGGGCCAGCTCCAACCGTTCGGGAATGCGGTCAAGGGTGATCACCCGCTCAGCGCCGGACAGCAGCGCACTGCGCGCGGCCATCAGCCCGACCCCGCCGGCGCCGAACACCGCCACGGTGTCGCCGGCGCTGATTTCGCAGAAGTCGGCGCCCATGTAGCCGGTCGGCACCGCATCCGATAAAAACAGCGCTTGCTCGTCGGTCACGTATTCCGGAACGGTGAAGCAGTTGGCGTCACCGAACGGCACCCGAATGTATTGCGCGTGCGAACCCTGATAGCCGCCGAACGGGTGGGTGTAGCCGTAGATTCCGCCGCTCGGGTATCCCAGAAGCGGTTGCTGTAGTTCAGGGTTCGGGTTGGTGGTATCGCACATCGCGGTCAGGTCGTGTTCGCAGTACCAGCAGTGGTTGCACGCGATGAACGACGGGACCACCACGCGGTCACCGACACGGGTCTTGTTCACCTCGTGGCCGGTTTCGACGACTTCGCCCATGAACTCGTGCCCGAAGACGTCGCCCGCGCGCATGCCGGGGAGGTATCCGTCGATGAAGTGCAGATCCGACCCGCAGGTGGTGGTGAGCCGGACCTGCACGATGACGTCGTGCGGGTTCAGCAACTTCGGATCGTCGACGGTCTCCACCGACAGGTCGTTGACCCCGTTCCAACACAGCGCTCGCATGGTGTTCCTCGCCAGATCAGCGAGCGGACTTACGTGCGCTCGGATTTTTCCTGATGGTGGGTATTTCCCCGGTCTGCAGCAACGCGCGTGCTCGGTACAGCGCTTTGAACGCCAGCGCCCCGGACAGCAGCCCCGGTGCCGGACTCTTCACCCGCAACGTCACTTCGGTGCCCCGATCGCGGGGTGCCGCGCTGAATTCCAGGCTGATTTCGCTGCCGGTTCCGCCGCTTTGGTCTGCGTCGACGAATCGCAACCGACCGGAGTCGGCGATAAGCACCGAATCCCAGCTCGCGCCGTCCAGCGGGCCTTGCCGGAAGATCCATCGGAACGTGTCGTCGCCGCCGGTGTGCTGCACCTCGGCGATGTCGCCGAGCACTTCAGACAGTCGGCCAGGATCACCGAAGAGCTGCTGGACCGTTTGAGGATCCGCGCTGATCGTGACCGACTGAGACTGCTCGCGCAGACCAGTGCGGTGCGCCACGGCGCCGGCCACATGGCGCAGTTGTTCTTTCGCGGTGCCGACCACTGTGTCGAGGTATCCCACCTGCGGCCTCCTTTCGGCGTATCCGAGCCATACCCGTTGAGCTGAGGGCCGACACCTCGTGGCTTAGGCTCACGTCGTGTCCGCGTCCCCGACGTCGTATCTGGTGCTCGCCACTCAACGCAGCGGCAGCACGCTGCTGGTGGAATCGCTTCGCGCGACCGGAAGTGCCGGCGAGCCACAGGAGTTCTTCCAGTACCTGCCCAGCACCGGCATGGCACCGCAACCGCGCCAATGGTTCGCCGACGTCACCGACGAGTCGATCCTGAGGCTGCTCGACCCGTTGGTGCCCGGCACACCGGACACGTCGACGCCGACCGCCTGGCGCGAGCACATCCGCAGCTCCGGCCGCACCCCCAACGGGGTGTGGGGCGGAAAGCTGATGTGGAATCAGACGTCGCTGCTGTTGCAGCGCGCGGCCGGACTGCCGGCCCGTTCGGGTGAGAGCTTGCTCGCGGCCATTCGTGACGTCATCGGCAGCGAGCCGGTGTTCGTCCACGTCTACCGGCCCGACGTGGTGTCGCAAGCGGTTTCGTTCTGGCGCGCGGTACAGACCCAGGTGTGGCGCGGTCGCGCCGATCCTCAGCGCGATTCCCGAGCGGCCTACCACGCCGACGCCATCGCACACGTCGTGCAGAATCTGCGCGACCAGGAAGCAGGATGGCGAGGCTGGTTCGCCGAAGAGAACATCGAGCCGATCGACGTCTCGTACCCGGTGCTGTGGCGCAACCTGACGTCGATCGTCGCTAATGTGCTCAACGCTGTCGGTCAAGACCCGAGGCTGGCGCCGGCGCCGGCGCTGGAGCGGCAGGCCGACAGGCGTTCCGACGAGTGGGTGGACCGCTACCGCGAGGAAGCTGCCGAACGTGGGCTGCCGCTGTAGCCGGTGCGTCGCTATCGGACTTTGGCGACGACGAACACCCGGCGGAACGGAAAAAACGTCACGCCGTCGGACCGCAGCGGGTAGGCGTCGGCGAGCAATGGAATGAGTTCGTCGCGGAACTGCTGCCAGTGCTCGTCGCTGAGCCGCTCGCGCACCGGACGCAGTGCGGTGCCAGTGATCCAGTCCAACACCGGATGCTCACCGGTCAGCTGGTGCAGGTAGGTGGTTTCCCACGCATCGACCACACATCCGGCCCCGATCAACAGATCAGCGTAGTAATCCGGCGGCTGCACCACCGCGCCAACTCCAAATGAGTTGTCGCTCAGCATTTCCGCGAACGGCTCTTGACGGGCCACCGCACGGATTGCGGCGTGCGAGGGCGTCTCGAAATTGCCCGGCAGCTGAACCGCCAGCCAGCATCCACCGGCCAGTTGGCCGGCCCAGCGCGCCATCAGCTCGGCGTGTTCGGGCACCCAGTGCAGCACAGCGTTGCTGACCACCACGTCGGTCTCAGGGTGCGCCCGCCAGCTGCGCACGTCACCGATGGTGGCGTCCACACCGCGCTCCCTGGCCGCCGCGACCATCTCCGGCGCGTCGTCCAACGCCTCGATCACCGCGTCCGGCCAGCGTCGCGACAGCTGCAAAGTGAGATTACCTGCACCGCAACCGAGGTCGACGACACGCCGCGGTCGCTCAGCAGCCACCCGGGACAGCAAGTCGTAGAACGGACGCGCCCGCTGGTCAGCGAACGTCAGGTAGACGTCGGGATCCCACATTCATGCCCTCCCTGATTGCCATCGCCGCGGACTCTGCTGCTATAGACAAACCGTATTACGGGTTATCTGCTGCGCGAATCGAGGATGAAATCCATGTGTGACGATCCAGAGCCCGCCGACGTTGGCGCAGCGGAGGCCGCCGAGGTGCGGCAGATCTGGTCAGCGCTCGGCCTGCCCGGCATCATCGACGTGCACACCCACTTCATGCCGAAATCCGTGCTGGACAAGGTTTGGCGGTACTTCGACTCCGCCGGCCCGCTGGTCGGCCGGCAGTGGCCGATCGTCTACCGCGCCAGCGAGACTCGACGCTTGGACACCCTGCGCCGGTTCGGTGTCCGGCGATTCACCGCGCTGGTGTATCCGCACAAACCTCAGATGGCCGCATGGCTCAATCAGTGGGCGGCTCAGTTCGCCGCGAACAATCCGGACTGCCTATCCACCTCGACGTTCTACCCCGAACCTGATGCCGCCGAGTACGTCTCGAAGGCGATTCGCGGCGGTACCCGCGTCTTCAAAGCACATTTGCAGGTCGGCCGCTACGACCCGAGCGACTCGCTGCTCGACGACGTCTGGGGCATCATCGACGACGCCCGGGTGCCGGTCGTCCTGCACTGCGGCTCCGGACCGGTGCCCGGCGAATTCACCGGGCCCGAACCCATCCGCCGCCTGCTGCGGCGTCATCCGCGACTGCGACTGATCATCGCGCACATGGGCATGCCGGAATACACGGCGTTCTTCGACATCTGCGAGCGGTCCGAGCAGGTCCGGCTCGACACCACGATGGCGTTCACCTCGTTCGTCGAGGAGACCATGCCGTTCCCGTCATCGTTACAGCATCGGTTGCGGCAGTTGGGCGATCGAATCCTATTCGGCAGCGACTTTCCGAACATTCCGCATGGCTACGCCGATGCGATGCAGTCGATCATCCGCTTGCCCGGTGTCGACGAGGGTTGGCTGCGTGCGGTGTTCTACGACAACGCCGCGACGCTGTTCGGCCTTTAAAAAAGCTTCGCCGCAAACCTTCTCGTCACCCGCGGCTCAAACGTTAATTCCCGACCGTGGCAAAAGCAGTATTGACGCGGCACTTCAAGCTTGTCCGCCGCCAGCTCCCAACGTCTGCTGAATATCCGGTTTCATGGCTACCAGTTGAGCGTTCCAGTAGCCCCAGCTATGCACTCCGTTGCTTTGCACATTGAACGTTGCGTTATGACCACCGGCAGCAGTGTAGGCGTTCTGGAAGTCGACGTTGCTTTGCAGGATGACTTGCTCGATGACCTGGCCAGGCAAGCTGCCCTCGCCAATAATCTCCGATGGTGTGCCGTTGCCGCTGTAGATGAACAACCGGGTGTTATTGCCAGCCAGCCGACCAGCCTGAACCGTGGGATCGTGACGCTGCCACCCCGGGCCGCCCGTCGGTCCCCACATGTCTTCGGGGTTGAAGCCGCCCTCGTCGTTCATCGCGAATTTGATCAGAGTTGGTCCGTTGCCACTGGAGGGCGTGAGGTAAGCCGAAAGCGCGCCGGCGTAGACGAATTGCTGCGGGTGATAAGCGGCCAAAATCAACGCTGAGGATCCAGACATGGACACTCCGACCACGGCGTTGCGGTTATTCCTGACGCCTCTGCTTGAAAGATATTGCGGCAATTCGCTGGTCAGGAAGGTTTCCCACTTGTAGGTGGTGCCGTTCGCCGATTTGTACCAGTCGGCGTAGAAGCTCGACCGTCCGCCGACCGGCATGACCACCGACATACCCGAGCCCTTTAATTCGTCAAACGCGGGGGTTTCGATATCCCAGCCGCTACGGTCGTCGCGCGCGCGGAGGCCGTCGAGCAAGTAAACCGCCGGCGCTCCGCCGCCCTGGAATTCGACGGTGATGTTGCGGCCCATCCCCGCCGACGGAACCTGCAGGAATTCCGGCGCAGCGGCCCGCGCCGAAGGCGTAACGCCCGCTACTGCAGACAGTCCCGGCAGAGCGGCGGCCGCAACTGCGACACACGTGAGTCGATGAATCCAACGCTGTCTATCCACTTCAATCCCTTTCTCTTTTCGTTCGAGTTTTTATTACATGCACCTCGCCGGACCCGACGAAATGCGCGTCGGTGGCTGATGGGCATCCTTATCGACGACACACCAGACGGCCGCCGACCTAACACAGTCCGTCGTGCGCTCGACACAAGGCGACGCGGCCGCGATCCAGCGAGGTGGCGCTGTAGCTGACAGCACCGCCTGCCAGGGCCCTACCGGTGGCTTGATTTCTGAACGCCATGAAGGTCCGCTTAGCCCTCACATGCGTGCCTCCGCTCCAGACTCGTAGCGGAAAGATTGCGGGTTTACCCACCGAAGCGCCTCGTCAACCATCGGATGCTGACTCGTGCGCTCTGGAACGCCCGGTCCGCTCACAACCCGTTCGGCCCGGGCGTGAGAGCGATTTCACGGCGGCGACACCGCGGGCAGCCAGGCAGCAACATCGCGGCCCTACCTTCGAGGCGAGACGGTCGAGAATTCGAGGGAGAATGTGGTGGCGCGATCGCACACGATCACAGGGTGGGACCCGGAGGACCGGGCGGCATGGGAGGCGGGCGGTCGAGGTCGGTCGCGCGGCGTAACTTGCTGTGGTCGGTCGCCGCCGAACATGTGGGGTTCTCGGTGTGGTCGCTGTGGTCGGTAATGGTGCTGTTCATGCCGCAGAGCGGTTTACGGGCTCACCGCGGCGGACAAGTTCTTGATCGCCGCTACCGCGACGCTGGTCGGCTCGGCGCTGCGGTTGCCCTACACGATGGCGACCGCGCGGTTCGGCGGCCGCAATTGGACCGTCTTCTCCGCTTGCGTTCTGGTTGCACCAGTGGCCGCGACGATCGTCGTTGCTCGCGAACCCCGGTGGACCGCTGTGGGTCATACCTGGTCTGCGCGGCGCTCATGCGGCCTGGGCGGCGGCAACTTCGCTTCGTCGATGACCAACATCAACGCGTTTTTCCCGCAGCGCCTCAAGGGCGGGGCGCTGGGCATGAACGCGGGCGGCGGGAATATCGGTGTTCCCGCCGTGCAACTGGTCGGTCTGTTCGTGATCGCGGTCGCGGGCAACCGGCAGCCGTACTGGGTGTGCGCGTTCTACCTGGTGGCGCTGGTGATCGCCGCGATCGGGGCGGCCCGGTTCATGGACAACCTCGACGTGGTGTCCGTCGACACCGGCGCCATGCGCGCCGCGCTGCGCAATCGGCATACCTGGCTGGTCAGCCTGCTGTACATCGGCACCTTTGGCTCTTTCATCGGATTCTCGTTCGCGTTCGGCCAGGTGCTGCAGATGTCGTTCGCCGTCGGGCGGTCAGAGCGCGGCACAGGCGTCACTGCACGCCGCCCAGATCGCCTTCATCGGACCGCTGCTCGGTTCGGTCTCCCGGATCTACGGCGGCCGGTTCGCCGACCGGGTCGGCGGCGGCGACGGTCACGCTGTGGGCGTTCGCTCGGCATGATCGGCGGCGTCGGGATCCTGGCGGTCACCGCCACGATTGCGGGACGGCACACGACCGGCCGCGACCATGACCTGCTATGTGATCGGCTTCGTCGTCCTGTTTGTGCTCAGCGGCATCGGCAACGGTTCGGTGTACAAGATGATCCCGTCGATCTTCGAGGCCGCGTCGCGCTCGCTGGAGGCCGACGAGAAGACCCGGGCCGATTACTCCCGCTCGATGTCCGGAGCGGTGATCGGCATCACCGGCGCCGATCGGCGGCCTCGGCGGTGTGGTGATAAATCTGACGCTGCGCAGCCTCGTACCTCAGGCCACCGGCACGGCCACCGTTCGCGTTCTGGGACTTCGCCGCGTTCTACGTGGTCGCGGCGCTGGTCACCTGGCGGGTGTACCTACGGCCGCCGCACGTCCGGCCCCTGTCGCCGACCAGCCTGCGTTGGCCGCGGCCCGTGCCTAGAGCCGGTCACTTACCATTGATCAGATGTCCGGCGCCTCGGTATCTCGGCCAGGCAGCGACGGTATGACCGAGTGCCGGACGCGCCATCGCTGACGGGTTTCACCGTGGCCATCACCGCCTCGCGGCGAGTAGACGAGTTCGCGACCATGCTGCGCCGCCGCGGCGCCGACGTCGTGACGGCTGCGGCCATCCACATGGTGCCGCTGGCCGACGACGCACGCCTGCGCGCCGCCACCGACGACGTGATCGCCACGCCCGCCCGACGTGCTGATCGCGACCACCGGCATCGGTTTCCGCGGCTGGGTGGAGGCGGCCGGGAGCTGGGGGCTGGCCGAGGCAGCTGCTGGACGCGTTGCGCAGCGCCCGGGTGATCTCGCGCGGGCCGAAGGCCACCGGCGCTTTGCGCACGGCCGGTCTGCGCGAGGAGTGGTCGCCGGCCTCGGAGTCCTCCGAGGAGGTGCTCGCCCACCTGAGCTGCCGACGACCTCGACGGCAAGCGCGATCGCGGTGCAACTGCACGGCGTCGACCGACGACTGGAACCCGGTGCCGGGGTTCCCCGACACTCTCGCCGAGCGCGGCGCCACCGTGGTCGCGGTGCCGGTCTACCGCTGGGAGCCGCCCGCGGACCTCGCCGAGCTGGATGGGCTGATCGAGAAGGTCGCGCGTCGAGCGGCGTCGACGCCGTCACGTTCACGTCCGCGCCGGCGGCCGCGTCCTTCCTGATGCGGGCCGACGAGTTGCGGCTCACCGACGCGGTGACGCGCGCCCTGACGACGACGGTGACACCGTTCTGCGTCGGGCCGGTGACCGCGCGCCCGCTGGACAACGCCGGGGTGCCGTGCGTGCAGCCCGAGCGGATGCGGCTCGGGGCGCTGGCCCGCGTCGTCGCCGACGAACTTCCCCGCCGGCAAACCGGATCTCACCGTGGCCGGCCACACTCTCGGCGTGCACGCGGCGTGCGCCGTCGTCGACGGCGAGGTGCGCGAACTGTCACCCAATTCGCTGACCCTGCTCAAAGTGCTCGCGCGGGCACCGGGCGCGGTGGTGTCGCGCGACGTGCTGCTCGAGGCGCTCGGCGGCGAGGACCCGCACGTGGTCGAGGCCGCCGTCAACCGGCTGCGATCCGCGCTCGGCGCCAAGGAAGCTCATCGCCACCGCGGTGAAACGCGGATACCGCCTCGCGGTGGACTACATGCCTGACGACTCACCGCTGGCGGCCTTGAAATGACGACATTGCTGGTGGCGCACGGAACCCGGAATCCGCACGGGCGTGAGGATCGATCGGCGATCTCGCGGCGGCCATGGCCGGCGTCCTGGACGAGACGGTGCGGGTGGCGTTCGTCGATGTTCTCGGGCCCGCGCCTGACGAGGTGCTGCGGGAACCTGCACGACGAGCCGACCGTGCTCGTGCCCGCGTTCCTGTCCAGCGGCTACCACGTTCGGTCGGACGTGCCGCGGCACGTGGCGGCGTCCGGGCATCCGGCGGTCACGGTGACACCGGCGCTCGGGCCGTCACTGGAGCTGACCCGCGCGATGCTCGACCGGCTGATCGAAGCGGGTTGGCGCCGCGACGACCACGTAGTGCTCGCCGCCGCCGGCACCAGCGACCGGCAGGCGCAAAGCGAGATGCGGACCGCAGCGACGATGCTGAGCGCATTGGTCGGCAGCCGGGTCTCCATCGCGTTCGCCGCACCATGCCGTGACGGCTCCGGCTACTTGTCGGTGCTCGAGGCCGTGGCCCGGGCACGACGGGCAGGCGCCCGCCGGGTGGCGGTGGCGTCGTATCTGTTGGCGGACGGCGTATTTCAGGGCCGGCTGCACCAGGCGAGCGCCGAGGTGGTGGGCGCGCCGATGGGGCTGCATCCAGCGGTGCTCCGCGCGGCTTGCCTGCGGCGACGGCACGCCTCGCTCAGCTGGAGGTCTTGACCACAAGTTTGCCGACGTTTTTGCCGTCGAACAACATGTTGATCGCCGTCGGTAGCTGCTCGAAGCCCTCGACGACGGTCTCGAGCGGCGTGAGCCTGCCTTCAGCGATCAGGCCGGCGATCTCACTGATCGCCTCCGGCGCACGGGCGAAGTGGTCGAGGACAATGAATCCCTGCAGCGTCGCACGCTGGATGAGGAGGTTGCCGAACGCGCGTGGTCCGGGCGGCGGATCGGCAGAGTTGTAGCCAGAGATCAGGCCACAGAGCGCAACGCGTGCGCGAATGTTGAGGCGCGCGAAGACGGCGTCCATGATGTCGCCGCCGACATTCTCGAAGTCCATGTCGATGCCGTTGGGCGTCGCCGCAGCGAGCTGGGCCGCCCAGTCGTCGGCGCGGTGGTCGACGGCCTCGTCGAAGCCGAGCTGCCCGGTCAGCAGTGCGCACTTATCGGGACCGCCGGCGATCCCGACCACGCGCGCGCCGTCGGCCTTAGCGAGCTGGCCGGCAATCGAACCGACTGCGCCGGCCGCGGCCGAGACGACGACCGTTTCGCCCCGCTGCGGTTTGCCGATGTCGCGGATCCCGATCCACGCGGTGAGCCCGGTCATACCGAGCGCGCCGAGGTAGGCGCTCGGTGAGACGCCCTCGGCAACGTCGACGGGCTGCAGAGGCATCGTCTGTGAGGCGACCGCGTACTGCTGCCAGCCGACGAGACCCTGCACGGTCTGGCCCACCGAGTAGTTCGGATTATTCGATGCGACGACCTCGCCGAGCCCGCCCGCACGCATGACCTCTCCGATGCCGACCGGCGGCAGATACGTTGGCGTGTCGTTGATCCAGCCGCGGTTGGTCGGGTCAAGCGAGATCCAGTCGACGCGCACGAGCGCCTCGCCGTCCCCGATCTCGGGCACCGCCTCCTCGCTCAGCTCGAAGGTGTCCGGCCCGATGCGTCCAGAAGGGCGTTCACGAAGCAGGAAGCGACGATTTCGATCAGCCATGGGCGCAACGTTAGCGTTCACGCCGACTGCTTGCGGCGGTAGCCGAACCGAATTTCCGGGGAATTGGCGACGAAAACGGTGCCGCCAACCGCGATCCGAGTGTCATATACGGGGATGAACACCCCGTCAGCGTCCAGGCAGCGACCGTCGAGCAGGCTGAACGCCTGCTTCTTCAGGGGTGACTGCACGACGGGGAAGCCGCCCCGGTCGCCGACGATGCCGCGGGAGAGCACCGCGGCGCGGCCGATCGGGTCGATGTTTCCGACGGCCCGAATGCTGTTGTCCGCCAGCATGAACAGCGCCACTTGTGCGCCGTCGCGGCAGCAACACCGCCACGCCGCGCAGCGGCTGCAGGCGCGACAGCGGGCACGCGGCGGTCCAGTCGCTTTGCCAGCGGCGCGGATCGAACGAACTAGTCATCGACAGCTCCTGACGGTGATCAACGGGACTGGACGGCCGGGGTGCCGATCAGCACGGGCACCTTGCGCCCGTGCTTCTCGGTGAACTCGACGGTCGGGTCGGGCGCGCCGGGGGCATTGACGAACGACACGAAGCGGGCCAGCTTCTCGGGATCGTCGAGGACGGCTTTCCACTCGCAGGCGTAGCCGGACACGTGACGTTCCATCGCGGCCTCGAACTCCGTCGGCCAGGCCCAGCGAGTCATCGACGACGACTTCGCGCACGTGATCCAGTCCGCCGTCGAGCGCCTCGATCCAGGGCGCGGTGCGCTGCAGCCGGTCGGCGGTGCGGATGTAGTACATCAGGAAGCGGTCGACGTAGCGCACCAGCGTTTTGCCGTCGAGGTCGGAGGCGAGCAACTGGGCGTGCTTGGGCGTCATGCCGCCGTTGCCGCCCACATACAGATTCCAGCCGGACTCGGTGGCGATGACGCCGACGTCCTTGCCGCGGGCTTCCGCGCACTCCCGTGCGCAGCCCGAGACGCCCATCTTGAGCTTGTGCGGCGCCCGCAGGCCGCGGTAGCGCAGTTCCAAGTCGATGGCCATCTGCACCGAATCCTGCTGCCCGTAGCGGCACCAGTCGGTGCCCACGCAGCTCTTCACAGTGCGGAGCGACCTTGCCGTAGGCGTGACCGGATTCCATGCCGCCCTCGACCAGTCGGGCCCAGATCAGCGGGAAGCTGGTCGACGGTGGCGCCGAACATGTCGATGCGCTGCCCGCCGGTGATCTTGGTGTAAAGACCGAAGTCGCGGGCGATCTCGCCGATCAGGATCAGCTGCTCGGGTGTCAATGCTCGCCGCCGGCCACCCGCGGCACCACCGAGTAGGTGCCGTTGCGCTGTAGGTTGGCCAAGAAGTGGTCGTTGGTGTCCTGCAACGAGGCCTGCTCGCCGTCAAGGATGTGCTCAGAGCTGGTCGACGCGAGGATTGAGGCCACCGCCGGCTTGCAGATGTCGCAGCCGGTGCCGGTGCCGTAGCGCTGAATGAGCCCGGAGAACTCCCGGACGCCGCCGGCCTGGACGATCTCGAACAGCTCGGCGCGGGACTGGGCGAAGTGCTCGCATAACGCTTTTGAACTTCGACGCCCTCGGCGGCCAGCAGCTGCGCCAGCAGCGGCACACACGAGCCGCACGAGGTGCCGGCGGCGGTGCAGCCCTTGAGGTCGAGGACGGTGCCCGCTCCGTCGGCGATCGCAGAGCACAGCGTGGCCTTGGTGACGTTGTTGCACGAGCAGATCTGGGCGTCGGCGGGCAGCGCTTCGACACCGATCGCAGGTCCGTCGCCGGAGCCGGCGGGCGCGATGAGGGCGACCGGGTCACCAGGCAGGCTCGAGCCGACCAGCGGCCGCAGCACACCGTAGCTGGATGCATCGCCGACCAGGATGCCGCCGAGCAAAATCCGGGCGTCGTCGGAGAGAACCAACTTGGCGTAGGTGCCGCCGATCGGATCCGAGACCACCACTTCTAGCGCGCCTGGTGTCGTCGCCAGCGCGTCACCGAAGCTGGCGACGTCCACGCCAAGCAGCTTGAGTTTGGTGGACAGGTCCGCGCCTGGAAATCGGCGTCGCCGCCCAGCAGCCGGTCGGCCACCACCTCGGCGGTGGTGTAGCCCGGTGCCGACCAAGCCGTAGCAGCGGCCCTCGATCGCGGCGACCTCCCCGATCGCGTAGATCGCGGGATCACTGCTCGCACATGATAGGTCGCAGGCCACGCCGCCGCGCTCGCCGAGGTCAAGCCGGCCGCGCGGGCCAACTCGTCGCGCGGGCGGACCCCGGCCGAGAACACCAGCAGCGCCGACTCGATCGCCTCACCGTTGCTCAGCGTCACCCGCAGCCGGTCTTCGATTTGCTCGATGGCCGACGTCCCCGCGCCGACGGTGACGCCGATGCCGAGCCCACGCACCAGTCGCATCAGGTGCTCGCCGCCGGCCTGGTCGACCTGCAGCGGCATCAGCCGCGGCGCAAACTCGACGATATGCGGACGCAACCCCAACAACCGCAGCGCGTTGGCGGCCTCCAGGCCCAGCAGTCCGCCGCCGACCACGATTCCGACCGCCTCCGGGTCGTGAGCCAATGCGGCTTCTGCGTCCGCGCGGATCGCATCTAGGTCGTCCATGGTGCGATATACGTGGCAGCCGTCGGAATCGCGGCCCGGCACCGGCGGAACGAACGGATATGAGCCGGTGGCCAGCACCAGGGCGTCGTAGTTCACCGTCGACCCGTTCGCAACGCTGACGCGCTTGGCGTCTCGATCGATGCCCGTGACCGTGGCACCGAGACGAAGGTCCACCAACGCGTCGCCGGCGTAGTCGTTACCGGCGAGCGCGAGCAGCGAGCGGTCCCAGCCGCCCACGTAGGACGACAGGCCGACCCGGTCGTATGCCGCGTCGGCCTCGTCGCCGAATACGACGATCCGCCAGGCGCCGTCGGTATCCCTGGCTCGCAGCGCCTCGATGAATCGGTGTCCCACCATGCCGTGCCCGATCACCACGACCGTGCGTGTGTGCACCCCTGCACTCCTCTCGCCTGACTCTCCCGACCCACGGTAGGAGTCCGGTATTGCGGCGGCGTCGCGTACGGTTGCAGCCCGGTCACGCCTTTCTCACCGCGGGTCAGGCGGACCAGTGAGGGCCACGCCGAGGGCGTCCGGCAGGTGCGCGGCGGTGCTCAATAGACGTCACGCACGTACCGCCGCTCGGCTGACATCGCCCGCAGGTAGGTGGCCGCGCTCTTCGGGCTGCGCCCGCTCTGTTCGGCGATGATGCCGCGAAGCGCCTCGTCGACGTCCCGCGCCATCCGGAGAGCGTCGCCGCACACATAGAGATGTGCGCCGTCGGCGATCCACTTCCACAGATCGGCGGCATTTTCCCGCATCCGGTCCTGCACATAGAGCTTGCTGACGCCGTCGCGAGAGAACGCGGTGTCCAGTCGGGTGAGCACGCCCGACCGCCGGAACTCATCCAGCTCATCGCGGTAGTAGAACTCGGACGCCTCGTGCCGCTCGCCAAAGAACAGCCAGTTGTCTCCGGTATGTCCGCGCGCGGCACGATCGTGCAGGAAGGCCCGGAACGGCGCGATCCCGGTACCCGGACCCACCATGATCATCCGCGTATCCGGGTCCTGTGGCGGCCGGAAGTGCTTGGTGCGCTGAATGAACACGTCCAGCTCGGCCCCGACCGCCAGGCCGGCCAGAAAGCCCGAACAGACGCCGTGCCGTACGGCACTGCCGGTCGCGGAGGTCTTGGAGTCAAACCGGGACTCGAACCGGACGATCGACGTGGTGACCTGTACCCGAGTCGGGTCTTCGAGCGGACTCGACGAGATCGAATACAACCTCGGTGTTAACGGCCGCAGCACGCCCATCCACTCGTCGAGTTCAGCTTTCACCGGATGGCCGGCCAGCAGGTCGAGGAGCTGCCGTCCGCGGCTCCAGTCGGCGAAGTTCTTCGGATCGTCAGATCACTGCCTGTAGGTCGTCACCCAGATGGCGCTCGTGCACGAAGCGGAGCAGGTCGGGGGTGATCCGGGTGATGTCCAGGCGCGCACACCAATGCCTCGGCCAGCGGCAGTCGCCTCACCTGCCGATGGTGACCTCAGCGGAGCCGTCCAGGCCGGTGCGCTCGAGGAACTCGGTCACCACGTCGGGGCGGTTGTGCGGCCACACGCCCAGCGCGTCACCCGCGTCGTATTCGAGCGTGCCTTCCGGCAGCTGTATCCCGATGTTTCGCACGTCCTTGTCGGAGCCCGCGCCGCAGAGATGCGATATTGCTGGCGACTATTGTGCGCAGCGGGCTGCGCTCGCGAATACCTGGGATGCCGCAGCGTCGTTTCGATAGCTGGCTGGACTCAACGATATTTCTGGCTAAGTGCCGCGGCCACCCGGTCGGTCCAGGCTTGCGCGGTGGGCTTCGAAGTCCGGCTCGCAGGACGCACGGTCGACCACGCGGTGCGCACCCAGATGCTCCAGACGGGCATCGAGCTTGCGGGCGAAGCCGCAGAAGTCGGCGTAGGAGGAGTCGCCGAAGCCCAGCACCGTGAAGTCCAGTGAGTCGACGTCGCCCGGCTCCGCGGCGGCCAGCGCGTCCCACAGCGCGATGCCATTGTCCGGGGCGTCCCCATCGCCGGTGGTAGCCACAACGAACAACACCGTTCCGGTCAGGTCGGCCAGCGACACCTCGTCGAGCTCCACGAAGCCGCGCGACGACGCCCGCGCCGCTCGAGCCGCTCGACACACACGTGGGCGAACTCCTCGGCGGTACCGGTCTGCGACGCCCACACCACCGTCGCCGCCGGCCGCACCGTCGGTTCGATTCCAGACGCCCCGGCGGCCGGGCCTTGCGCGTGGCAAGAAGATTCCGGCCAGCACGCCGTCCACCCACGCGCGGTTGATCGCGGAGTCAGCGGCGTCACCGCCGGAAGCGTCGGCACCCCGGCTGCGGACGGATTCGCGCGGACACCGGTGAGGAAGCCGGACAGGAACAACTGCTCGGTCGTGCGCTCAGCGTGGCGCGTGCCGGCAACGGGCCCAGCGCCGCCGCGAGCGCCTCAATCGGTGCCATCAGCCACCTCCGCTGGTGGGTTCGGCGGCGGGGGCTTCGGTTTCGATCGGCGTTGACCGCAACGGCGCACACCTTGAACTCTGGCTGCAGCGAGTCGGTGTCCACCGCGTCGTTGGTGACCGCGTTGACCGCCACATCCGCGGCGAAGGCATCGGCGAAGTGCATGGGTGCGAAGCACACGCCCGGCCGCACGGCGTCGTCGACCGCCGACGGGAGGACGACACGACCACGGCGGGAACGGATTTCGACCCGGTCGCCGTCGCTGACGCCGAGCCGGTCGGCGTCCTCGGGGTGCAGCTGCAGGAACGGTTCCGGGTTGAGCTTATTGAGCTTGGCGACTTTTCCGGTCTTGGTCATGGTGTGCCACTGGTGCGCCAACCTGCCGGTGGTGAACACCATCGGAAACTCGTCGTCGGGAAGTTCCGCGGCAGGCAGGTAGGGCCGCGGTAGGAAGCGGGCGCGACGGCTCGGCGTCGGAAAGGCCAGCGCAGGCACGGTGCCGTCGTCGGCGGTGTGCAGGTCCTGGCTGATGCCGTCATTGCGGTAGCGGATCGGATTGCGATCGGCACCGCCGGGCGCGGACCGGCCACTGCACCGGTCCGCGGCGCAGCCGCCGGTAGTCCACGCCGCGCAGGTCCCAACCGGTGCGAGGGTTGTGAGAACCCGGCCAGCTCGGCGAAAATCTCTGCAGCGGAATCGAACTCGAAGCCGGGATAGCCCATCGCGGTCGCGACGCGGCAGATCAGCTGCCAGTCCGGTAGCGCCTCGCCGGGCGGGGCCATCGCTGGGGCGCAGTGCGTCAGGGTGCGCTCACTGTTGACCATCACCCCGTCGGCCTCGGCCCACAGCGCGGCGGGCAGCACCACATCGGCGTACTCGGCGGTTTCGACTCCGATGAACGCGTCCTGGACCACGACCAGCTCGGCGCGCTGCAGACCGGCGATCACCGATGCTCGATTCGCCACGGAGACAACGGGATTGGTGCAGATTATCCAGGCGGCCCGGATCTCGCCGTCGGCCATCCGCCGGTACATGTCGATTGTGCCGGCACCGGCCTCGGCGCGGATCGTGCCGGGCTCGAGCCTCCAGCGGTCCTCGACAAACGCCCGGTCGGCGGGATCCAAAGCAGACCGCTGCCCGGGCAGGCCTGGCCCCATGTATCCCATCTCCCGGCCGCCCATCGCGTTCGGCTGGCCGGTGAGCGAGAACGGTCCCGCGCCGGGGCGGCAGATCGCTCCGGTTGCGAGGTGCAGATTGCACAGCGCATTGGTGTTCCAGGCGCCGTGGGTGGACTGGTTGAGGCCCATCGTCCACAGGCTGACCCAATTCTGGCGTCGCCGCAGATCAGCTCCGCGACGGCGCGCAGGTCCGCCTCGTCGACGCCGGTGATATCGGCGACGAGAGCCGCCGGATACTCGTCGAGCATGGCCTCCAGCGGCTCCCAGCCCTCGGTGTAGGCGGCCACGAAGTCGGTGTCCACACCACCGGCGTCGCGCACCAGTCGCAACAGCCCATTCAGCAGCGCCAGGTCGGTTCCCGGGCGCACCGGCAGATAGATGTCCGCCTTGGCCGCAGTCGCGGTGCGCCGGGGATCGACGACCACCAGCTTCGCACCCGTGCGGACGCGGTCCATCATGCGCAGATACAGGATCGGGTGACAGTCGGCCATGTTCGCACCGAGCACCACGAACAAGTCCGCGGTGTCCAAGTCGTCGTAGCTGCCGGGCGGACCGTCCGCGCCGAGCGATTGCTTGTAGCCGGTGCCGGCGCTAGCCATGCACAGCCGCGAGTTGGACTCGATCCACTGGGTCCGCAGATAGCCCTTGGCGAGCTTATTGGCCAGATACTGCGCCTCGATCGACATCTGTCCCGACACGTAGAGGGCGATCGCGTCGGGCCCGTGCTCGTCGCGGATAGCCGACAGTCGGGTGGCCACCATCTCGACGGCGGCGCCCACTCCGGTCGGCACGGCCTCAGCGCACCGCTCCGGACGCACCAGAGCCGTCGTCAGTCGGCCGCCGGCGCGCAGCATATCGGCGGTTGTCGTGCCCTTGGTGCAAAGCCGGCCCCGGTTAGCGGGGTGGTCCGCGCGACCGGTCGCCTTCGTCACCACACCGTCAGCCACATGCAGGTCCATGCCGCAGCCGACCCCGCAGTACCCGCAGACCGTCGCGACCGTGCGCATGTCACCTCCCTGCCCTGCGCCGGGCCTGGAGTCGGCAAGCATCCGTGCAGCCCCTACCAACGGCGATTGAATTTCATACTGGCGCGGGCGTGTTACCTCGGCCGTAGGGTGCGGTTACGCGCGGATCAACTCGACCTGTCACCGCAGCTCACGCCGCAGTGAGCTCGCCCAGCGCCACAGCGGGAACGCGCCAGCAATCAGCGCGAATCCATGCGGCAAAAGGAAATACCGGCTAACTATCGTAAGTCGGTTAGAAGTGCGCTCCGTGCGGCCAGGTATCCCGGCATCCCGTGCACTCCTGGGCCGGGAGGCGTGAAGGAAGAGCACAAATCGGTGGCCGGTCGGGGTAATCGGTAGGGCCGCAACCCAGCGGCCAGGTGCATCGCGTACCTGAGTGGTCGTAGATACCGCCATTGATGACGCCGCCGGACACGTTGGATTGTGGGCTTCCGAATTCCTTCGCGGTGGTGACAACTTTCTTGACGATCCTTTTTCTGAATCCCGGTGCGAAGCGCTCGATCTGATCGTCGATGGCTTCCGACATGTCGACGGCTGCTCCTTCATCGTTCGATGACCGTTATCCTCGGGCCGACCGCAGCCCCCACCACGAGGCGCCCGCCGCGGCGCCGATCGCCGCTAACGGCACACCCACTCTGGCAGCGCGAACGCGCCGGGCAGGCTTCGGTCGACCCGGCTGCACTCCGAAGCGGGCCATCGCCATCACCTGACCGAGGTGAACCGGTTTGGCTGCGCCGGCATCTCTGATCTGGGTTTGGCAGGAGAACCCGTCGGCCACCACCTGGGCACCCGGCTTCTTGCGGATCGCCGGCAGCAGCGCCTGTTCGCCGCAGTCCATCGACAATTCGTACTTGCCTTGCTCGAAGCCCCAGGAGCCGGCCAGCCCGCAGCACCCGCCGGATACCGATTCGACGTCGAAGCCCATCTTGTCGAGCACATGCTGGTCGGCGCCGACGCCGCCGGTGGCACGCTGATGACAGTGCCCCCACAGCAGCGCTTGCGCTGCTGATGTCCGGGGCAGCTCGACGTCGAACGACTTGAAGAACTCGGCGAAGTGATAGCTGTTGCGCGCCAACCGGTTCGCGTCGTCATCATTGGGCATCAGCTTGCGCAGTTCGTCTTTGAACACCGCCAGACAACTCGGCTCCATTCCCACGATCGGCGTGCCGGAGCGAATGTCGTCGCGTAATCGCGAGAGCACATGTTGCAGATAGCGCTGCGCGATGTCGAGAAATCCATAGTCGTACAAGGGGCGTCCGCAACAGATGTGGCCTTGCGGCATGATGACCTGCCACCCGGCCGCCTCAATCGCCTCCACACACGCCACCCCGACATCGGTGTGCAGGCGATTGTTGAAGGTATCGGGGAACAAGATCACCCGTCGTCCGCCGGCGTTGACCACCGGGCGCCGGGCAAACCACTGTTGCAGGGTCATCGGTGCAAAGGTCGGCAACGGTCGGCGTCGGTCGATTCCGCCCACGGCCTTCGCGATTTGCGAGAGTACCGGCGTCTGGGTCGCGAAATTCGCGATCTCGGGTATGGCACTGGCCAACCGCGCGGCTTGGTCGATGAACCCGAATGCGTAGGCGTAGCGCGGCCGCCAGCGGCGATATGATCGGAAATGGTGATATAAAAATTCCGACTTGTAGGTCGGCATGTCCACGTCAACCGGGCAGTCGCTGGTACAGCCCTTGCACGCCAGGCACAAATCCAATGCGTCGGCCACTTCAGTGGATTGCCAGCCGTCGGTGATGACTTCACCGCGCAGCATTTCAAACAGCAGTCGTGCCCGTCCTCGGGTGGAGTGTTTCTCCTCTCTGGTCACCTGAAAGCTCGGACACATGGTGGATTCCGCCTCGGGCACCCGGCATTTCCCGACGCCGACGCAGCGCAGCGCCGCGTGCGAGAAGTCACCGTGGTCCTCGGGGTAGGCGAATTTCACCGTCGGGCGCGCCGGGTTGTAATCCGTGCCCAGCTTGAGGTTCTCGTCGAAGCGATACGGGTCGATGACCTTGCCCGGGTTCATCTTCCACTCCGGGTCCCAAATCAATTTGAACTTACGCATCGCTTCGATCAGCCGCGGACCGTACTGTTTGCCGAGCAGCTCGGCGCGCTGCTGGCCATCGCCGTGCTCACCGGACATCGACCCGCCGTAGGAGGCCACCAGATCACCAGCGGCTTCCATAAATTGTCGATAGTTGGCCAGCCCGTCCTTATGCCGCAGGTCGAACCCCACCCGGGAGTGGATACACCCCTGACCCAGATGGCCGTACATGGCACCGCGCAAACCGTGCTCGGCGTAGAGCTGTTGCAGATCGCGCACATAGTCACCGATCCGCCGCCACGGCACCGCCGAGTCCTCCCACCCAGGCCAATGGTTGCCACTGTCGACCGGAAACGCCGTCGACCCCAAACCGGACTCGCGGATCGACCACAGTTCGGCGCTGTTGCCGCCGTCCTGTTTGCTTCGCGCCAAGACGATGCGGTCCTCGTCGTAGCGTTTCTTCTTCTTCAGCCAGCCGACGAAATCCTCGGCTCGCTCTTGTGATTCCTGCGGATCATCCGAACCGAACTGCACCATCAGCCACGCTCCGGAGGCATCCGGACGCGGCAGCGCCGCCCGGCCAACGGGATTGGTGCCGGTCGACTCCTGATCGTGGATGAGCAGATGGTCGATGGCCTCAAGACCAATCGGTTTCCACTCCATCATCTCCGGTGCCGCATCGCCGGCCTCGCCGAGGGAATCGAACTGCACCACGACCACCGTGCGGTGGATCATGGCCGGAGTGAGCATCATCGTCGCGGTCAGCGCCACCGCGCAGGTACTCTCGGTTCCGACCAACGCGCGCGCGACGTTGAAGCCCTTTTCCGGTAGCAGCTCGTCGAGGTTGTAGCCCGACACCCGCCGCGGAAGTTCATTCACGTCGGGGAATCCCTTGCGGATGTCGTCGGCGTACTCGTCGCGCAGATCGCGCAGCGCCGCATAGATCTCGCCCTTGCGGCCACCCGCGGCGATGATCGCATCGAGGTCTTCCTCCTCATTGATGCCGACCGAGAAGTGAGCACCGTCGTAGGTGACGATGTCCATCGCATAGGTGTTGTCCGACGTGCGCGGACCCGGCCCATAGAACTGCGATTGGATCGAGTGCACCCCGCACGAGTTGTTGCCGATGTTGCCCCCCAAGGTGCACCGGGAATGCGACGACGGGTCCGGCCCGAACACCAGCCCGTATTCGCCGGTGGCCTTATTGAGCTGTTCGTTGATCACCCCGGTCTGCGCGGTCGCCACACGGCGCTGCGGGTCTATGTCGATGACCTTGGTGAGGTACTTCGAAAAGTCGATCACCACCGCCACATTGACGGTTTCACCGGACAAGCTGGTTCCACCGCCGCGGCACACAATCGGAGCGTGGTATGCCTGGCATGCCCGCATTGTCTGCACCACGTCGTCGAGCGTCTTGGGGATGACCACCCCGATGGGAACCTGACGATAGTTCGACGCATCATTGGCGTACATCGCCTTGGTGGCGATGTCGAACCGTACCTCGCCGCTGACATGCCGGCGCAGCTGGTTTTCCAGTCCGGTGACATTGATTTTTTCGACGGTCGCCATTCCCGCGACGAAGCGGGTGTCCGGCCGAGCGGGGATGGCCTGCAAGTGCTCTGCTTTGAGCAGGCTCATTCGTCGTCACTCCTCAGAATGCCGGCTGGATGGCTTGACCGACTCGGTGAACTCATGAATCTTCTGTTTGGCGCCCTTCTTGGCAAGGCTCACCCGGTCCGGGTCTTTCAGGAGCGCCTTCGCGGTCTTCTTGGCCATCTGAACTTTGATGTGCGGCGGCACCGGTGGAATGTCCTTGTCGACAACCACCTCCAGCACCACCGGACCGTTTGCAGCCAGGGCGCGGTCCCAGGCCTGCCCGATCGTCTTCGGGTCATCGCAGCGGATTCCGGTCAAACCGAGCAGGTTCGCGAACTCGGCGTAGGGCACATCCGGAATGTATTGCGAGCCCTCGAACTTGGGCTCGCCGCCCATCGCACGCTGCTCCCAGGTGACCTGGTTGAGGTCCTGGTTGTTGAACACACAAAAGATCAACGGGCCGTCGGAAAGCCGATCCTTATACCGTTTTACGGTGATCATCTCGGCCATCCCGTTCATCTGGAACACACCGTCACCGACCATGGCGATCACCGGCCGCCCGGGATGGGCCAACTTGGCGCTGATCGCGTACGGCGTACCCGGCCCCATGGTGGCGAGGTTTCCGGCCAGCGACGCGGCCATCCCCCGGCGCATCTTCAAGTGCCGGGCCCACCAGTTGGCCACCGAACCGGCGTCGGTGGTCAGGATCGCGTTATCGGGCAGACGCTTGGACAGCTCGTGGGCGACGAGTTCAGGGTTGAGTGGATCGGCCTCGTCATGCGCCCGCTTGTCAAGTACCCGCCACCACTCGTCGACCTCTTTTTCGATCTTCGACCGCCACGATCGGTCTTCTTTGCGCTTCAGGAGCGGAATAAGCTCTGCCAGTGTGTTTTTGGAGTCGCCGACCAAGTTGGCCTCCATCGGGTAGCGGGTCCCGATCATGCGGCCGTCCATGTTGATTTCGACGCCGCGGCATTGCCCTTCCTTGGGCAACCACTCCGCGTACGGGAAGCTGGTGCCAATGAAAAACAAGGTGTCGGCTGCCGTCATCATGGCTTGGCTGGCAGTGGAGCCCAGCAGCCCGATCGGGCCGGTGACATACGGCAGGTCATCGGGCAGGACCGCGCGGCCCAGCGAGGTCTTCGCCACACCCGCCCCGAGCAATTCCACTGTCTGAATAACCTCGTCGACGGCCTCGGCGGCGCCCTGCCCGACGACGATCGCCACCTTCTCGCCGTCGTTGAGGATTTGCGCTGCCTTCTCCAACTCCGACTGCGGCGGGATCATCCGCGGCTTGGTCCAGCCGACGCTGGTGTACACCGCGCCGTGCATCCGCGGCGGCGACGGCTCCGCCTCGGCTTCCGACACGTCCTCGGGCAAGATGATGGTCGCCACCGTGCGGTTGGTCAACGCCACCTTGCACGCTCGGTCCACGAGTTGCCGCGCCTGCACCGGCGCCATGCAAATCTGCACGAAGTCCGACGACACGTCTTTGTACAGTGAGAGAGGGTCGATCTCCTGCTGGAACGCCGCCCCCAGCGACATCCGTTTCTGCTGGCCCACGATTGCAACCACCGGCTGGTGGTCGAGCTTGGCGTCGTACAGGCCGTTGAGCAGGTGAATCGCGCCGCCGCCGGAGGTGGCCATGCAGCAGCCGATCTCACCGGTGAACTTGGCATGAGCCGTCGCCATGAAGGCGGCCATCTCCTCGTGCCGCGGCTGAATCAGTTCCGGGTCACCACCCGCCCGATCCAGCGCCCCCAGCATCGACAAGATGCCGTCCCCGGGGTAACCGAAAATGCGATGAATCCCCCACTGACGCAGACGATCCAGGATGAAGTCGGCGGTTTTGGGCATTACAGCTCCTTCGGTTGAGTTCGGCCCGTACCAAATCAGGCCACGCACATGTCAGTCCGTGCTGAGCCTCGTGTTAAAAGCTCAGCGGACACAGAAGAAGTCAGCGCTTCTGACTTATGGGCTTGACGACCATCGGCACGCCGCTACCCGCCGTTCCCGAACAGCGGCGGCAGTGCGAGCGCCACGGCGGGTGACGAGGCCGATGATCACGACCGGCCGAGTACCCGTCGAAACCCGCGCGAAACAAAGTAGTGCGACCAATTCATGTGCAGACTTTTCGGGGAATCGAAGACGTCAGGTCGGCCAGGACCGTCCATGCGGGATTGGAAGTGGCCGGCAGTGTCGCCACGTCTGATTGAGCGGTCTGAGCAGATGCCAGTGTCGACCGGTGAACCGCACGCGCCGGCGAGCCGATGAGCCCTCGTTGCATCGGAACCGCGCGCACGATGCCTAATCGAAGTAGTAGCTGGTTCGGGTTGGGGGTAGACATTGGCCATGACTTCACGTGCTAGCGAACCTATCTCCGTCGAATCTGTCGAAGCTTCCGCCTATTCGATTCCCACCGATGCTCCGGAATCCGACGGCACCCTGGCGTGGGACTCGACCACCTTCGTCCTGGTGACCGTGCGGGCCGGGGGGCAGGTTGGGATCGGCTACACCTACGGCGGCACGGCCGTCGTCACCGTGGTGCAGTCAAAATTGACCGACGTCGTGACCGGCGGCGACGCGTTGCAGCCGCCGGCCCGCTGGGCCGACATGCAACATGCGGTCCGTAATCTGGGCAAGCCGGGCGTGGTGGCCGGCGCGATTTCCGCCGTCGACATCGCACTGTGGGATTTACGGGCCCGACTGCTTGACGAACCACTGGTGGTGGCGCTGGGCGCCGTGCACGACGCCACACCGGTCTATGGCAGCGGCGGCTTCACGTCCTATGACAACCAAACGTTGCAAACACAGCTCTGCGGCTGGGTTGAAGCAGGCATCCCGCGCGTCAAAATGAAAGTCGGACGCGATCCCGACGCCGACACCGACAGGGTCGCCGCTGCTCGCTCGGCGATCGGCGACGCCGCGCAGCTGTTCGTCGACGCGAACGGGGCCTATCAGCGCAAAGAGGCGCTGCTGTGGGCGCAGCGCTTTGCCGACTATGACGTGCGCTGGTTCGAAGAGCCCGTGACCTCCGACGATCTCGACGGCCTGCGTCAGCTGTGTCAGCACGGACCGGCAGGAATGGACATCGCCGCCGGCGAGTACGGCTACCATCTACCGTATTTTCAGCACATGCTGGCCGCTGGGGCGGTGGACTGCTTGCAGGCCGATGTCACCCGTGCGCTCGGAATCACCGGTGTGCTCAAAGTTGCCGCACTCTGCGATGCGCGCGGTCTGGACCTGTCATTGCACTGCGCCCCGCAAATCAGCGGTCAAGTCGGCACCGCCGTATGGCATCTTCGGCATCTGGAGTACTTCCATGATCACGTGCGCATCGAAGGCATCGCCTTCGACGGCACCATCGATCCCGAACCCGGCGGCCTACTGCGTCCGGACCGCACAGCACCCGGCCATGGCTTGACCGTCAAACAGGCCGACCTCGACAAGTTCCGGGTTGCCTGACGCCGAAAAGCAGCGCACGACGGCCCTTACGGGGTTGGCTTAGACGGTGTTTGAGGTGGCGCCTCGATCATGTGTGAACCTGGGTTGTCGTCAGGAAGTGGTCCTGGACGGAAGAGCTACGGATGTAGCAGGCCTCAGCGAATCTTGAGCTCATGAGTTTCGGGTCATGTGCAAGCAGGATCGGTGATGTGCGGGCTGATCTAACACATAGAGGTCGAGACAATGTCAGGTGGAATTCAGAAGCTGCACAGATCAGCGGCGTCATCGTCGAGAAGCACACCCGTGAAACAGAAGTCGAGGGCTACAACTAGTATTGCACGAAGGACGACCCGCAATACGAGGTTAAGAGCGATAAGACGACCACATCGCGATGCAAGAGGTCGACGTACAAAAGATCACTAGACCGAGCACGGCACCACCATGAGTGACTCACGCGAGATCTGGACTATTGGGCACTGGACATGCCCAGTGCCCACCTTCTTGGAACCGTTAAATCGTGTCGGCATTAATCTGCTCGCTGACGTGCGCGCCCAGCCTGGCTCGCGACGTAACCCGCAGTTCGGAAGTGCAGAGATGTCGCGCTGGCTCAAAGACGCCGATATCGTCTACGTCCACCTTCCCGAACTGGGCGGACGCCGCCGTCAACAAGGTGTCGAGCGCAGCACCAACGCAGGCTGGCATAACGCCAGTTTCAAGAACTACGCCGACTACACCCTTACCAGCGAATACGAGCGCGGCCTGTCACGATTGAGCACTCTCGCCCGCTCGCACCGACTGGCGATCATGTGCGGCGAGCCCATGCCGTGGCGATGCCATCGACTGTTGATTGCGAACACCCTCGTCGCCCGAGGATGGACGGTATGGCACCTCATTAGCGGAGCCGCTCCGCGTCAACATCGACTCGGCCAATGGGGCGCTACACCCATTGTCGACGAGCGCAAGCAGGTAGTTTACCCGGCAGACGCCAGCAGTACCTGAACACTCTGGGTTAATGGCAGCGATTCGGGTTCCTAGCCTGACTTCTGCTATCGGCCAGTGTCAACACATTTCGATGATCACCGCTGTGATCAGTTCGTCGGATTTGCACGTGCCGGTCAGGGGCTAGCTTCGGGTGTGTGCAGACCGAGATGTCGAACACTGTCTCGGGCACCGGCCTCAGCGCGGATTTCGGTCCGCGACGACGCTGGCAGCCGTGCGGCGGCGCTTTCCGTGGCGGATTACTTCGGTGCCCGTGGAAAGTCACACAAATTTTTCTCGCGGCTGTGGGCCTGCGGGTGGTCGCCGATAGCGTACCGCGCATCATTCTTATGAGGCATGCTGAATGCCGTGACGGCAAAGACGGTAGCGAAAGGGACGGTCGAAATGCGAGCTGTGATGCTATACGGATTCGCCCGTGTACTTTTCGGTGTGGCAGCTCTGGTTGCGCCGTCGCCCGCCGGCAGACTGCTCGCCGGGGAGGGTGGCGCCGCCCCCGGCGCTCAAGCGTTCCTGCGCGGCATAGGAGGCCGGGAGATCGGTGTCGGGCTCGGCCTACTTGCCACGACGCGCGCCCGCGGGCCGGTAAGTCCGTGGCTCATCGCTGGCCTGCTGTCTGATAGCGGCGACATCGCCGGAATCGCGGGGGCATGGTCTCAAACCCCGCCTGCCAAACGTTGGCTGGGTCTGGCGATGGCCGGCGCGGGAGCCACAACCGGTGTGGCGCTTTTGATGGGTATGCCCGCGACCGCCGGATAAACCCTGCGGTAGTCCTCTCATGTCGTCCGACCGCCCACAACTGTCGAGGTCCTGTGAGCAAGGTTTCGCTGTGGCGCAAAGCGATTGAGGATGCGGTGAGAGGTCATGGGGCCGAGGATGGCCAGACCGGTGCGTGCCTGGATGGAGTGGGAGACGACCAGGGCGGTGCACACGATGGTCAGCTGCGCCTCGATGGCATCGCGGGTGTAGTGGAACATCGGTCGGGCACGAAGATCGTTCCTGGACAACCCAAATGGCTTTTCGACGTGCAATTGATCGTGGTACTTGGCGATCACTTCGGCTGTCGCCATGACACTAGCCAGCAGGTTGGTGACGTAACCGTTGAGACCGACCAGGCATCGCGCGGGGCAGGCTGGTCTCATCGAAGCGGCCACAAAGATGAGGTTCCCACGTTCACACGTGAGCGAGGCACCGAGCTCCCACGCCGTGTAAGCCGACCCTTCAACAGCTGCGGCGCATTGAGCCGCTAGGGCTGTTCTTGGATGTCTTGGTGGCCGCATGCCGGCGGTTGCTCGGAAGACGCACTGCGGCAGCAGTAGGAAGCCGAACTGGTTGCCCGGCTTTGTTTGGCGCAGTGATCGCCGGGTACCTGTCGCCCATGGCATTCGCGGCATATCAAGACGAGATCTACAAGAACGGGCAGAAAGGCGAGAATCCGAAGCTTCCAATCAGATTCGACGACTTGGAGGCCCAAGCGTCTTCGGCTTTGCCGCAGTCGGTATGGGGCTACGTTGTCGGCGGCGCCGGCGACGAGCACACCCAGCGTGCTAACTGCCGCGCATTCGAGCGTTGGGGGCTGATGCCACGAATGCTGATCGCTCCCACCGAACGAGACCTGTCCATCGAGCTGTTCGGATTGCGGTTCCCCGCTCCGGTGTTCATGGCGCCTATCGGCGTCATCGGAGTCTGCGCCCAAGACGGCCACGGCGATCTGGCCAGCGCCCGGGCCGCGGCTCGCACAGGTATCCCGTTCATGGCGGGAACGCTGTCGGCTGACCCGATGGAAGACGTCGCCGCAAGCATGGGCGACACGTCGGGGTTCTTCCAGCTCTACACACCGCCCGATCGCGAAATGGCCGCTAGCCTGGTGCATCGCGCCGAGGCGGCCGGTTTCAAAGGCATCGTCGTCACTCTCGACACCTGGGTCACCGGCTGGCGGCCGCGCGACCTGAGCGCCGGCAATTACCCACAAGTGCCCAGTGGTTGCCTAGCCAACTACACCAGCGACCCGATCTTCAGGGCCGGCCTTCGACCGGGCGAAGACGCCACCGACGCGGCACTGCGCAAACTGCCCATCTTCGGCGGTCCGTTCAGATGGAATGACCTCGACTGGCTGCGATCGGAGACCAGCATGCCGCTGATGGTCAAGGGCATCTGCCACCCTGATGATGCGCGCCGCGCCAAAGACCACGGCGTAGACGGTATCTACTGCTCCAATCACGGCGGCCGTCAAGCCAATAGCGGCGTGCCGGCACTAACCTGTCTGCCGGGAGTCCTCGAGGCCGCCGACGGATTGCCGGTGCTGTTCGATTCTGGAATCCGCAGTGGCGCCGACATCATCAAGGCACTGGCGATGGGCGCGACCGCTGTGGGAATCGGGCGCCCGTATGCATATGGGCTGGCGCTTGGCGGTGCGGATGGCATTGTGCACGTGCTGCGCTCGTTATTGGCTGAAGCGGATCTGATCATGGCGGTCGACGGCTACCCCTCCCGCAAGGACTTGACGCCGGAGGCGCTGCGGCCGGTCGATTAGGGAGGTGAGCGCAGGCAGCCGGGCGGTTCTCTCGCAACGTCACTACTTCAGCACATACCAGCAAACACCGGCGGTTGTGTTAGCGCTGCTTCGATTTTTGGGGCGAGGATTTCGGTTCAAGGGTGATCAAGGCTTCGTCGATGTGTGCGGTGTCGTAGGTAGCACTGCCGACGATGGCGGCTAGGAAGCGCTTTGCGAATTCTCGAACCTTGATGTTGGTTTGCTGGGAACGCCACACGAGAACATCGAATGCCCGCTCCGCGCTGACTCCATACGTCGCCATGAGGACACCTTTGGCCTGTTCGATTTGCGCAAGGTTCGCGGTCACGCCGAAGATGGCAGTGCTGATGTCGGACTGCAGTTCCTCGGTGACATCGACATAGAACCCGGAGGTACCGATCACTGCTCCGTTGTCGTCGAACATGCTGTGCCCAACGACGACTACCCAGTGGACACGCCCGGCGGTGTCGATGATGCGGTGACGGCTGCTGAATGTGTCGCCCTGGCCGACCCGGGCCAACAGCGCGGCACACCGCTCCCGATCGTCGGGATGTTTGTGCCGCAGAATCAGTTCGGTAGTCGGAACAACGGTTCCCGACTTGTAACCGTGCATGCGCGCCACCACATCGCACCACTCCCAGCGCTGGCCTTCGACGAAGAACCGAAACGTGCCGCAGCACTCCGAGCGGCCGACCGCATCAACCCCATCGACGTGGGCCGTCTGATCAAGATGTTCGGAAGTCATCGCCCATCCTTTACAAGACTTGTTGAGGAGAAAGCGCTGACGTCTCGTCCTGGCGTTGGCCGTGATGTCGTTCGCATGCATGCGCGTGCCTCATCACAATCGGCGACGCGTGGCTGAGTCGCTTCTGTCTGCCGCGGTATTCGGCAGCGACGCGACGCAATTCGACGACTCGGTTCATTGCCACTTGGGCGCACCCGAACGTACCGGTGACGTCCAGCTTGACGACCCGGATGGAACGCGGTTCTCTGTAAGTCCATGAAGTTTTGCGGAGAGGCCCTGCGCGCTGCAGTCTCGATGCGCCTTCTGCCGGCACACCGACGAGCAATGAACAGCGTCCGTCGTGAGTAGAAGCCGGCGCTGCGGCTTGCGCACTTCAACACGACACATACCCGTGACTTTACACGAAACCTGTTCACACAGAATGCTGTTGACGGCCTCGCCTTACTTTAAACCATGTTGATGACGGGTCGCACCAGGAGAAGAATGTCGATCGCGGCGCACGAACGGTATTCAGTGAGTGGGCCGAGTGTCGATCGAGCCAGAAACCTTTTGTATTAGACGATATGCCTCCCTAGCTGTCGCTTCGTGTTTACCGCCTTACCTCAAGGCGCGGACCGACCGGTTCGGAAAAAGGTTCGCTTGAGGATTAGGCAGAGCCGGTGAGCAAGGCGAGCATCACCACGCGCAGCCGCACTGTTCGGTTGCCAGCGCGCCCTCAATCGGGGTCCAGGCGTCCGAATCGATCTGCGACCGCTCGTTTGAAGTGCGCTACCACCGCTTCCGCGGTATCGGCGTGCGCAATGGCAGTCAGCCCGCCATGCTCACCGGTCCGTTGGGAGTTCCCGGGCGCTACCGGCTTAAACAAATCGTCGCGAGCAATTTTGAGACCTCTAAATCGTTTGCTAACAACGGTTTCGGGTAACCGCATCTTGAGTGCGGTAGTCGAACAATCAGCTACACACTCTTCAAAAAACGATACCAAGAGGAGTTCGAAAGTGACGTTCTCTGCTGTCACCATCAAAACCGCAACAGGAGCCGCAGCGATCGCAGCGGTCGGCCTACTCACTGCGACCGCCGCGTCGGCCGGTAACGGCGCCATTCAACGGTTCGGCACCACCGAGCAGCTGAGCGGAGCGGGCGGTGCCGAAATCACCAATTACACCGTGAAAGACCTGCGACCCAGTGGTAACAACGACGGCGTGTGGTTTGCCGACGTCACCGCCACCTCCGCCAAAGGCGTTGTCACTCCGATCATTGGTGACTTTAACGCCCGCGCAGCTAACGGCGAGAATTACACCTCGATCGAGGGCGCCAACCCGGGCGGTCTGAGCAACCAGCCGCTTCGTCCGGGCGCAGCGTCGAGCGGAAAAATTTACTTCCAGGTCAATAACGGCACACCGCCCGACAGTGTTGTGTACAACACCGGAGGTAATAACGACATGCTGGTCTGGAAGGGCTAGCCGGTCAATGCATTTCACGGCTAGTACAGCTTTCGGCCGAGGGCACGTCGCCCTCGGCCGGAGCTGGTGGCTCACCGCTACGGGATGAGCCACTCGCCGAAAGTGCTTTTGCGGCTCAAGGCGGGCATGCACTTGATTTGACCGGCGCTACTCCGGGGCGCATCGCGAAGACGATGCATTCGGGGCCAACTCGCCGGTTTTTATTCCGAGCTTTCGCTCAAGTCCATTGTGCTCGATCACGCTGTCTCCATCGCTAACGCATGCGTCTGCGAACGTGAGCAAACGAACGTCGATTCGGTCATCTCAATGCCTCATCGCGCCCAGCTTCGTCCGCCGTTCGACACGGCATCCGCCTGCGAAAGTGCGGACTCGATCGTCGGATGAATTGGCAGCATCCAGCGCAGACCGCACATCGCAACGGTCCGGGCGACGGAGGGCTGTTGGCTCACCAGACACAGGGAGATGCCGCGGCGACGACACTGCTTTGCCGTCTTAGCTAGGGGGGCGAAACCGCTGCTTCCATTGAAATCAACGTCACGAACGTCGACCACGACCCGCCCCGGGGCGTCTGCCCGGGCCACCACTTCGCTGAGTAAGTGCTGCCAGGCGGTTTCGTTGCTGGCGTCAACTTCTCCGACGGATAAAACGATCACCGCCGAACCGCTGCGTTGAGCAGTAGCGCGCAAGACGGTGCGCGCAGTAGTGAGTTCCGATTTAAGCCGTCCGCTCAACGGGAGCGGGATACCGAAAGCTTTTGTTATGGCAGGGGGCATTACGCACTCCTCGTGACAGCGCTGCCACGCGTCGAAGGGTTTGCCTGCCCTACCCCTTTGAAGGCTAACTGCTTACTTTCTACCAAAAGACGGACCGGTCCGTCCACTTCGCTGCCAGATAGGCTCCGTCTATGAGGACTGACGACGCCCCGGGAACCGGACCCGAGATGTCGGCCCGTGAGCGAATAGTGACGACCGCCTACGACCTCTTCACCCGCCGCGGTATTCGAGCCGTCGGCATGGACGAGGTGGTGGACCGCGCCACTGTGGCTAAATCCACCCTCTACCGGCACTTCCCGACTAAAGACGAGCTTGTGCTGACGGTGCTGCAGCGCCGTGAACAGTTGTGGACCTTTGAACTTGTCGAGGCGCAATCACGCCAGCGCGGCAGCACTCCGGAAAAACAACTGCTGGCGATCTTCGACGTTTTCCATGCCTGGTTTTCCGACCGCGACGAGTTCGACGGTTGCTCATTTGTCAACGTGCTGCTTGAGATGGGCCCCGATCATCCCGTCGGGCAGGCCTGCATCAACTACTTGGAAAACCTTCGCGCCATTGTGCGAGAACGCGCGCAAGCGGCCAGGCTGCGCGACGCCGACAGCTTCGTCCGGTCGTGGCACATCTTGATGATGGGCGCGATTATCTCGGCCACCGAAGGAGATACAGAGGCGGCCCACCTCGCTCAACGCATGGCGGGTCGCCTCATGGAGGAGCACAGACCCAGGCCCCGGGGATTGTCCGATAACCGGTGAACCACCTTGGCATCTAATAGTTGTCGGTCGGGCTGATACAGGCCAACCTATCCACGCCGCTGCGGCAACAATCATCGAGCCCGTTCCCGGTCCGGCATAATCCGACCGGAGTTGGTTAGGGCACTATTCCGAAGTTGACCGCTCAACCCTTCGCTGACCGCAGGCAATGTTTACGACAAATTTTTGCGACCACCGGTAACGGGTTAAGGTTCGCCGGCGTCCTGCGTGTGCGGCGCAGTGCACGCCTGGGCGTCGGAGAAGATTGAAACCGTTCCTTTGGATTCGAAGACGGCCAAGCGGATGTGTGCAGGGCTTTGGTGACCGTGCTCGCGCAGGACCGCATCGAGGTCCGAGCGAGTCATTTTGGATCGTTTGAGATTGGCTTCGTCAGGTTGTCCGTCTCGGATGAGCACTCGCACTGGTGGGTCGACCAGGCGCCGCATCGACGGGATGAAGCGCAGGCGAGCCACGACAGCATGGGCGGCGATCAAGGTCAGTAGAGCCGCAGTCCCGGTCAGCCATGAGGTGTCGGCGGCCGTTGCGGTGCGACCCACGATTGCGCCGACGGCAACGGCGGTGACCCAGTCGAATGGTGAGAATTCCGCGATGGTTCGACGCTCGGTGAGGCGGAAAGCCGCTGCGGCAGTGAAAAATAAGGCGAGCGCCTTGAGCGCTGCGTACGCTGGGGAGCGCCACCCATCGACTAACTGCTCCAATACGGCCGTCATGGCAACCACCTGCGTTCTTTGATCTATTGGGCGCGCGGCGGTGGCACCGCCGAGCCGGCGCTGTAACGGATCACCCCGAGCCGCGGTTGCCAAACGCGGCAGTAGCCGCAAAGGTGTAGCCAGGCGACTGCCGGGGTACTGATCGGACAACGAAGTCGTGAAGGGATGGCGAGCGGTCGTGGCCACCAAGAGGATGCGTGGCAAGTCACCGCTGCGACGCTGGCGCGCCGCAGCGGTGGTAAGTGTTGTTGTCACCGTGGGCTGTTCGGCGCCGGGCGCTTCACTGGAAGCCGCCCCCGAGGTCGTGGTCGGTTCGGTGGGCGCGACAGTGCATCACCCGGTGTGGTCCTACGACATGCACGCGCTGATCGGGCTCACCGACGACAACCGGCTTGCTGAGATCACCGACCCGCTCACCGCCGATCACACCAACACCCGGCTGTCGGCGCCGATGCCGGCAGGGCGCAATGTGCAGATCAGCCGGAAAGACCAGCGGCACGTCTACGTGCCGCAGCCGCAGCGGGGAAAGGTCGCGGTCATTGATCTCAGCACACTGCATCTGGTTGACGAGTTTGACGCGGGGCCCGCTCCGGCTTACCTCTCTGAAGACTCCGGCATGCGGATTCTGCTTGCCTTGTCCGCGGACGGGCTGTCGGTGACCCCGGTGGAACAGTACGGCTTTCGGCAATTGCCGACGGCCAGCATCACCGGGGATCCCGCGGACACCATCGACGGCGCCAACCGCGGACGCGACATCGACTACCACCTGTACGGTCGATCGGGAATTCGCTACTACAAAGGTCCGTCGTCACCGCCGGACGAACGTGGCTCGCTCAACCTGGATGTCGCGGTGTCGGCAAGTGATGGAGCCGCAGTGACGCGCAGCTATGTGGCAGGCCATGACGACGACGTGCTCTACGTCGTGGATTCACGCCGCGGCGGGGAAGGCTTGGAGGTGCTGGGCACGACGCGACTGCCCTCGCCCATTCGTGAACTCGGCACAGACGATACGCGGATTTACGCCGCAACTGACCGCGAACTGGTGACGTTGGAAACCGACAGCTTCACCGGCTTTCCGGACCGAACCGTTCCGGTGCTGCGGACAATCAACTACCGGGCGAGTCTTCCGCCAGCGGCCCAGTCCGCGCGACTAACGGGGATGGCGATGGGCCCGCACAGGGTGTACCTCACGTTCGCCGGCACGCCGTACGTCGTCGGCGTCGCAAAGCCGCGCTTATGACCATGGAGGACCGATGAGCACGGCACCGCATCGCCCGGCGTCAAGCACCGTCGACGACGACCTGGAATTGCTGACCGAGCAACTGCAGGCGCTCAAACAGCTTGCTGAGCAGGAGGAAAACGATTCCGGTCAGGTTTACACCGTCGGCGTCCGGTGGGGCGTGGCGCTCTCCGGAAGGCTGCCACGACTGGCCTACTACAGTTCGCTGAGATTGCTGGACGACGCCGACGAAGCGCGATACCAAGCGCTCTGCGAGGAGCTGCGCTCGCTATCCGGTCAGATCGATCGATTCAAGTTCGCCCGACCGGTGTTCACCGTCCCGCCTGCGGCGAAAGCTAAGCGCCACGGGGCAGCTCGACACGCCAACTCGCGGCGCGGGCTTCTGCGTCGCGGTTAACCAGGAAGTCTTTCTCGCTTAGTCTGATTCCGGTGTGTGGTTTCGGGCAATCCGGATTGCGACATGACAATGCCACCATGTAGGCGTCCTCGTCCTCGTCGAGGAAAAGGAATCCGAGGTAGAGGGCGTGCCCTACGGTAAAATCAGTGCCGCGGCAGCCCTCACAATGCCCGCCTTTTGCGGTAACCTGCTCGACGATACATTCACGCTCGGCGAGGTCTAGATCGACCAATTCAGGGCGGACCCGCGCGTCATCGGTCATTCGGCGCCGCTCCTCCTATCGCATCGCTTAACCATAGTTGTCGGGGCGGTCAAATCTCGACGTCCTTGTCGTAGTGGATATGGTCCTCGCGCCAGCCGCCCAGCCCATAGCCGATACCAGAATAGTCGCTGATCAATTCGATTTGGTTGATCCATTTGACCATCTTGAACCCTACCTGGGTTTCCACCCGCAGCCGCAAAGGTGCGCCGTGCTTGATCGGCAAAGGGTGCCCGTTCATCTCGTAGGCCAAAATGGTCTGCGGCTTGTAAGCCAGCTCCAGATCCATCACCTCGTAGAATTGTCCGTCTCCGTCTGCGCTCGGTTCATCTCGACCGCAATCTTGCATGCTCAGAAAGCAAATGTACCGGGCTTGCGGGAGCGGCTTCACCTCCTCCAGCAGCCGGCTTAAGTGGATCCCGCTCCATTGCCCTATGCTGGTCCAGCCTTGCACGCAGTTGTGCATCGTGCGCTGGGTCTCCGGAGTGGCCAGCGCGCGCAGCGCCGCCAGGTCCAAGGTCACCGGCTTTTCGACCAGTCCCCCCACCCGCATTCGCCAGTCAACGAAATTGTGCACCGCCATCACCTTGTACTCAGTCGAACAAGGCGGCTTGCCGTTGACGCGGTGTTCCTTGGACAGCTTCTCCACCGGATAATTTTGCCGGGAGTTCAAGCGGCGCAACAACAGCAGACGGGTGCCAGTCACCACAAAGCCGAGGATACGATGCACCTGGCGGGGCCGGCGCAAACTCCACTGTGTCGCGCCGATATGGACAGCGATGACAGTGCCGATGATGATCAGCGACAGCGCGGTCCCCCAGTTGATGTTGCGGACAGTGCCGAAGATCATCGCGGCGGTGAGCTGACCCCACCCCCAAAAGAAGATCATCGACAGATGAATGACGATGAAACCGACGAAGGCGATGAGGCCGAAGAAATGCAGGCTGCGCGCTCCTTGTCGGCCGCCCCACATTTGGACGTACCACGGGAATTGCGCCTCGATCGCCGGCGATTGCGCTGCGCCGGTGAGGATCTGGAACGGTGCCAGGAGAAAAATCACACCTGCATAGGTCAATTTCTGAATGGCGTCCAGCGATTCGCCCGGCAGCAGCGGCGGCAGATTGAACGACGTGTAGGTGACGATGTCATTCCACGCCTCAGGAAAAATGGACCACGACGCCGGCCAGTATCGATGCCACTGACCGGTTGCGAACAGCAGAACGTAGTAGGACAGTCCAACCAGGATCCATCCGATGACCGAGAAGAAGTGCCAATGCCGGCCCATGCCCAATTTTTTATGGCCGGGCAGCGAGACAAGCGAGCTGTACGGGTCCTCTTGATCGAGGGTGTCGTAGAGCTTGTTGGTCGGCATCTCTTTAGTGGTGAACCGCGACCACTCCGTGCCCGGTTTACTGTCGTCGTTGAAGTACAACAAGGGATGGGTGCCGAGGATCTCCATACCACTGCGGATGATCAACGTCACGAATAGAAAGTTGAGCCAGTGGTCGATCCGAAGCCACACCGGGTAATCGAGCGTCGTCATGTTTGTCCGTTCATTGCGTCCAGTTTCGCTGCTGCGGATAGGCAATGTTGATATCCAGCAGAACCGAGATGTGCACGGCGACAAAGCCGGCGGCGAAGGCAGCGGCTAACGTCGCCGGCACAACGTCCCACCGTCCGGTCACCGCAACCAGCCCGGGCAGGCTAACTAACCGGCTGACCAGATACAGGCCGATGAAAAGAACTGAGAACAGGTCACCGAGAAACCAAGCCGATTGCGACACACGAGGTTTTGCGCCGAAGCACAACGCACCGGCGATCGTCAAACACACGACAGCCACGACAACGGAGTAGACGTCGAAGTAGATCGGGAGCTTTAATCCGGTGATCATGACGTAGAGATGCTCCGCGCCGACACAAGTTAGCAGCACTGCTCCCAGCGCCGCCACCGTGCGTGGCAGGTCGAAGGCGACGTAGCCCTTCAAGCGAAGCAGGTCATAAAGTCGGCTGCTCTTGATAAAGCGGATGGCCATTTTATCGGCTGGCAACACGGCGGCTACCTACCCTCCGACCTCGGGTGGCAAACCGCATACGCGTAGAACGCGTGCCCGATTCGGCCGTCGGGCGCCACTCGCAGCGGCATAAGCTTTGCTCCTCTCGATCACCCGCCCAGTCTGCGGCGGCCGCACCAGTTGCCGATGGACGAGCACGTCACCTGTGCGGACGAAACGCCGGCTTCGAGGAAATTTTTGTGTCAGAGCAACGGCAGTTGTGCAGCCATCTGGCTGACGAGTAGCGCTAGTGCATGACCACCTCGCGCGTCGCCGCACCAGCGACCGCCCAGCCAGAGCTGTATTTTTCAACTACGGCTGATAGAAGGCAATTAGCCTGTCGCGAGTCTACCTCGCGGAGCAAGTACGACCGGAAAAATGCGGGCAATCGTCCGTGCTTTGTCAGCAACTGTGCAGGTTGAACTGACCCGATAGGCGGCCGAATCGCAAACCCGCTTCGCGTCTTCGTCGTCCCGGAGATGTCAATCCGACTCGCGGTGGCTTCAACGGGCCTCTACTTGAGTGTGAGCAAGGCTTGGTCGATCCCGCTTCGCGTACCTGGCGACGCGGTGCCAGAAACGACCTCCAGGAAGCGGCCGGCAAAATCGCGAAGCTTAAGATTGGTTTCCTGAGAGCGCCAAACCAGAACGTCGAATGCGCGCTCGGCGGAAATTCCGTAGGCGGTCATCAGCACGCCTTTGGCCTGTTCAATTCGCGCGCGGGTCTCGGCGACCGCGGACAAGACATTGCTGATGTCAGTGCTCAACGACTCGGTGACATCGACATAGAACCCGGATGTACCGATCAGCTCGCCGGTGTCCGCGAGCATCCGGTCACCTGCGACGACGACGCAGCGGGTGCGTCCGGCGGTGTCGATGATGCGATGCCGACTGCTGAACGGTTCTCCTTTGAGGACGTTTTCCAGCACGGCCTCTACCCGCTCACGGTCTTCGGGATGCTTGTGGTGCAGCAGCAATTCGGTGGTCGGTTCGACCGTGCCCGGTTCGTAGCCGTGCATGCGCGCCACCGCATCCGACCATTCCCACCGCTGGTCCTCGAGGAAGAAACGGAACCTGCCGACCCGCTGCGGCTGCCCGAGACCCAACACCAAATCGACCGCGCTTAACTCCTCGGTTTCCACCACACCAGCCATGACTTCCTCGGACGCCGGTTCAGGCGGATCCTCATCGATCAGCTGTTTACTACGAGGGCCCGCATCATCCTCTTCAAAATTCACAACCATCACAGACCTCCCGCCAACCGCGGTCGCATTGCTTTCGTCCGCTGGTAGTGCCCGTTTTCGGCAATCTTGACGCCTCACCAGGCGAGCGCGGCAGAGACGATGAATCGACTCCCAGTCCACAACGGGCACCCGTCTCATTGCAACGCGCCACCGCTACAGACGTGTGCGGTGAACTTGTCGGCTTAGGCCTCCGGGCAAACGGTCGTTGTGGTCGCCAATCTTTTACGCGCTGTTGTTAACTGAGACCGGCGACAATTGGACTGGAGCAGCCGGGTCGAGCTCGAATTCGCTGAGCAGCGAACCGGGCAAGGTGCGCCGAATGACCGTTGCGGCGGCTTGATGGCGTAGATCGATGAGGGTGCCGACCAGATGACCGGTGTGCGCCAGACCAGGTGAGACCGCGGGTGCCCGCCGGGCGCGGACGACGCCGACGGCGGCGAACAGACTTGCGGTGGCAGCGCTGCCGAGTACCAGCCGTCGCGATCGGCTGTCGAACACCGCGACGGCGAGCATCGTGGCGGCGTGGATCGAGTCAGTTTCGGCTCCCGCAACTAGACACGCCGCGTCGGGCTTGAATCCGGTGACGGCCGCCTGAACCAGCTCGCGCAAGCCCAGGATCCGGGCCGCTGCTCGAACCCGGGATGTCGCCGGCCGACCGGCGATGAACCGCAGCACCGGATCCGGCACGGCGAGCAGCACCAACCCGAATATCAGGCGCGTCAACGCCGTCATCGCGCTCGCCTGCGAACCGTGCGCAACGCGCGGATGGCGCCTAGCCCCGTGGCGCTAAGCGCGCCGCCGGCCAGCCACGGATGCTGGGATAACCACAGCTGCGGGCTGTGCGCGTGCGACTGATCGTCGAAAGCGCCGTGGGCGCCGCGATCGGTGCCGGGCGCGTCGTCGACCGGCTCCCACAGATTATTCGGCTGCTGACCGTCGACGCGTTGGTCGGTCTGCTGAGACTTGAACCCGGTCCGGCTGAGATAGCGGTCCAGCAGTGGTGCGACGAACTTCTGCGCGGTGACAACGACCGCGGTGCTGTCGCCGACCCAGTACTGTTTGCGCTCCGGGTGGTCGGCGGCATACACCACGCCGCGGGCGGCGACCTCTGGTTGGTAGATCGGCGGCACCGGCTGTGGGTGTCGCGGCAGCCGGGAGAGCACCCAGGAAAATTGCGGCGTATTGACTGCTGGCATCGTTGCCAAGGTGATCCGTACGTTCGAGCGCTCGTGCAGCAGCTCGCAGCGCACGGATTCGGTGAAGCCGTTGACGGCGTGTTTGGCACCGCAGTAGGGCGACTGCAGCGGAATGGATCGATGGCCTAGCGCGGAGCCGACCTGCACGATGGTGCCGCGATTGCGCGGCCGCATCTTCGCCAACGCGGTCATGGTGCCGTAGACGAATCCGAGATACGTAACCTCGGTTACGCGTTTGAACTCCTCGGCGGTGATCTCGGTGAACGGCGCAAAAACGGAGGTGAAGGCAACGTTCACCCAGGTGTCGATGGCGCCGAAGTGAGCTTCGGCTTGGTCGGCGGCTGCACTGACGGCCGAATGATCGGCGACATCGGTCGGTACCGCCAATGCCTTACCGCCGGCGGATTCCACGTCACGGACCGCGCCGTCGAGCCCAGCGACGCCCCGTGCGAGCAGGACGACGTTGGCGCCGCGTCGTCCGAACTGTTGAGCGGTGGCGCGGCCGATGCCGGCGCTGGCTCCGGTGATCACCACGGTCTGTGTCATGGAAGTGCCTTTCTTTGCGTCGAGTATTCGGTGCGGTTCTTACTCGGCATGGCCGGACTCCTCGGTCAGGGTGGCGGCACATTCGAGCATCAGCGCGTGCGCGAACGCTTGAGGCAGGTTGCCGCGGAGCTGGCGTTGGATGACGTCATACTCTTCGCAGTACAGCCCCGGCGGTCCGCACGCCGACCGGTTGCGTTCGAACCAGCGCATCGCGGCAAGGTTGTTGCCCTGATGGTGTTCGGCCAAGGCCATCATGAATCCGCACAGCAGAAACGCTCCTTCGGCGTCGCCGAGGTCACGTTCATCGTGCCGGAAGCGGTAGACGAATCCGTCGTCGCTGAGCTGCGCGCGCACGGCGTCCAGGGTGGCGCGGGTGCGAGGATCGGCAGCCGGTAGGCCGCCGCGCACCGGAGGCAGCAGCAGCGATGCGTCGACGCCAGTTATCTGCGGGGTGCGTTGCCAGTAACCATATTTCGGATGCAGGCTGTTGGCGGCGGTGTCGGCCAGGATCGCGTCGGCCAGTGACGCGCAGGCGGCCACGTCGGGACCTGCGCCGGCGAGTTTGGTGATTTCCCGAAGGCCGGCAACACACGCCAACCGCGACTGCGTCCAGTGTTGGTCGTTCAGTTCCCAGATCCCTGCCTCCGGCTGTTGCCAGCGTTTCTCGATCGCGTCGATGGCGGTTCGTGCGGCTCGCCAGCCGTCCGTGTCGAGCCGGTCAGCGCGGCCCGCTTCGGTCAGCAGCTGAAGCGCCTCGCCGAAGACGTCGAGTTGAAACTGTCGGGTGACCCAGTTGCCGACCTTGTCGGCGCCGCCCGGGTAGCCCGGCAGGTCGAGGGTTTCTTCCAACGGAACGCTGTCCCCGCTTACGGTGTAAGCGGGTCTCAGGTCGGGCCCGTCATCGAGCAGCCGCGCCCCGACGAATTCGACAGCGCGGTCGAGCAATTCGGTGTCGCCGGCGGCTGCGGCAGCCATACCGGCATAGGTCTGATCCCGTATCCAGGCGTAGCGGTAGTCGTAATTTTGGTCGGTGTGTGCGTGTTCCGGCAGGCTCATGGTGGCCGCGGCGACCATGCCGCCGCCGGCACTGGTCAGCCCGCGCAGCACAGCGTAGGCGTGCCGACCGTCGCGGGGAGCGAGGTCACAGTTGAGTTGCGGCATGCTGCGTCGCCAAGCGGCCGCCGTGGCATCCCAGGTGACGCCGGGGTCGGGGGGCCGGTCGGGCAGTTCACGTTCGGAAAGCTCTAGCACAAGATCGTGGTGCTGACCCTCCTCGACGGTGATCTCGAAGGTGAGCACTTCGGTCCGGCCATGTTCGGTGTGCGCGATGCGCGCATCGTGTCCGCCCGACCAGCGCCACCGCAACGGCCCTGACCGGCCGCTCCACCTCCCGTTGTCCGTTTTGAGCTGTCCGGGCTTGTGGCGACCGAAGCCGGCGCGTGGTTGCAGCAGCACCCGCAAGCGCGCCGTCCCGCGGCAGCCCACGATGCGCCGCAAGAGTACAACCCGGTCGGCGTCACCCGGAAACGCCAGCGCCTCACGGCATTCCACCACGCCCGCCTGGGTGACCCACCGGCTTCGCCAAATTAAAGTGCCGGGTTCGTAATAGCCGCCCCAGACGTGGCGCAAATCAGTCGGAGTGATTGCATACATTCCGCTGCCGCCGATCAGCGTGGAAAAGACGGCTTCAGAATCCCAGCGTGGTGCGCACATCCAGGTCACTTCGCCCTGCGGCCCTATCACCGCGCCACGCTCGCCGTCGGCGAGCAGCGCATACTCGCGCAGCACCCGCGGCGGGAAAGCAGCCTCGAGATCGATCGTCTCGTCAGCCACGGGTTCGCGCCTTGGCTGTCTCGCCACCAGTGGTCGCGCCGGTGACATCATTGCTGATCTTCTTGCTTGCAAGCCTTTCGGACAGCCGGGAGGTCAATGCCATAATCGTCAACGCCGGATTGGCCGAGCCTTGCGTGGGACACACCGAACCGTCGGCGAGAAATAAATTCGGCACGTTCCAGACGCGGTGATCGGAGTCGACCACCGAATTGTCCGGACTGGTGCCCATGCGTGCGCCGCCGATCAGGTGAGCGAAACGCTGGATGGTCAGCACGTCCTGGGCGCCGGCCGCGTGCAGGATATTCCCGATCACCTTGGTGGAGTAGGCCATGTTGGCTTTGTCGTTGTCACACAGGTTGTAGTCGAATTTAGCCACCGGGATGCCATACGGATCGGTCTCGTCGGCCAGGGTGACCCTGTTGTCGGGTTGGGCCAACAGCTCGTTGAGCACGCCGACAGTCGCCCAGTGGTTGTAGTCCCGCATGTATTCACGCAATGCTCGACCCCAGTGCCCGTCAGCCAGCACGTGTTCGGCCCAGCCGATCGGCAGCGGCGACACGGTCTGAATGGAGAATCCACGAGCGAACCCGCGAGACGCGTCGGTCTCGTAGAACTGCTCGGAGGACACTTCCGGTGGCGGCGCCTTGTACATCCGGACCTCGTCGGACCACCGACCCGCGGACTGCGTGGCGCCTTGCACCATCACGTAGCGTCCGACCTGATCGTCGTTGTTACCCAACCCGTTCGGGAAGCGTTCACTGACCGAGTTCAACAGCAGTCGGGGGGTTTCGATGGAGTACCCGGCGACTGCGACAGCTTTAGCTCGTTGCAGCCGTTCTGTGCCGCCCGCCTCGTCGTAATAGACCACCCCGTGCGCGGCGCCGGTCTCGTCGAGTTCGACGCGGGCAGCCATGCGGTTGGCGCGGATCTCCACGCCATGGGCCAGGGCGTCCGGCAGGTGAGTGACGTACGGGCTGGCCTTCGCGTTGACCTTGCAGCCCTGCAGGCAGTAGCCGCGATAGATGCAGTGCGGGCGGTTGCCGAAGGTGCCGTTGACGATGCCCACCGGGCCGACCCGCATCTGAATCCCGAGCCGGCGCGCACCTTCCCAAAGCTTCGCTGCCGCACCCGAAATAGGGTGCGGTGAGAAAGGATAACGATGTGGGTAGCCCCACGGCCAGTTCTGGCCGGCCACCGGCAGTTCGGCCTCGATGCGCTCGTAGTGGCGGCGAATGTCCTCGTAGCGGATCGGCCAGTCGGCGCCGACCCCATCGAGGGTACGGGTCTGTAAATCACTGGGATGAAAGCGCGGGGTATATCCGGCGTAGTGCACCATCGATCCGCCGACGCCACGCCCAGAATTGTTCTTGCCCAACTCGATTGGATCAGCGCCGCCGATGATGCGTTTCTGCGTCCAGTACAGGGCGTGTGAGCCGGCTTCGTCGGAGACCCAATCCTCGTCAGGGTGCCAGAACGGGCCGGCCTCCAAAATGACGACCCGCCAGCCCACGCGCGCCAGCCGCTGGGCCAGCACCGAGCCGCCGGCACCTGCCCCGATGACAACCAAGTCGACTTCGTCGTCGTCGCGGTAGCGGCGCATGGTCTTCTCACCGGGGAGGTCGCGCGAATGCACGTCGAGCAAAAACCGAGAGTCGTTGTCAGCCGGCCCAATTGCTCCCTTGAGTAAACCGCGAAACAAGTCCCCCATTACAGTTCGCCCTTTTCCACCACGCGGACCGGGTCCTCGTCGGTGGCGCCGCGCCTCTCGAACGGTTCACGCACCGCGGCCGAGCCGGTGGCGCCGCCGAGACGCATGAAGCCGCGCGGGTAGGCCGGGCCGCCGAATCCGATTTCGTTCCACGCCCACGGGTGCGAGTAGAAAGCCGACAACACCATCCGCAAACACACCGACCAAGCGCGGCTGACATTCAAGCGTTCCCACGTTCCGCCGTCCAATGCGCCGTTGAAGAACTGCTCGACGATCGCTTCACGCGTGTCCGGCTCGGCGGCAGCGAATGACGCTTTGCCGTAGCGGCCAGCAGCGGTTTCGTCCAGACCGCGCAGCACCAGCCGCCACGTGTCGCGGTCGTCGGGCATGTCGGCGTATTGGTAGCCGTCCAGCCGCCCGTCGGCCAGCTTTTCGTCGACGGTCTCGGCCACCGGCACCCGCGGCTCGGCGTCCTGTGCCAGCACCGTGTCACAGAACGCGCGCAAGCACGGTTCTTCTGTCGCGGTGAAGAACCGCAGCGGGCCTGGCGGTTTCAATCGGGCCAGCACCACCTTTTTGGTGGCCTCGTCCCAGGTCTCGGTGACTTCCAGCACATCGAAGTCGGGGTAGCGCCCGATCATTTGTGGTGTGACACCCCGGCGCTGTTGGGGAAGCCAGGACGGGTGCGGGGGTTGACGCCCCGGGCGCAGGTTCGGCAGATGGTCAGGATGCGACGTGTCGGCCATTGTGGTCGACCTGCCGATCAGTGTTCGCGGCGCAGGACCGCAGCCAGCAGTCCCATCGCGCCGACCATCGTCATCAGTCCGGGCGCTACGATTGGCGGGCCCATAGGGACGTTGTAGGACGCGTTCTTCCACCCGCCAGGTTTGCGGGCGACCCCGCGGGCGTGCAGATACTCGCCGAATAATCCATTGGCGGTGTAAATTCCGGCGGTGATCGGCAGCCACCGTTTGGCCCAGCGTCGGGAGAATACGCCGCCGATTCCGGCGACGACCACGGGCGGAGTCACCAGAATGGGGCTCCACATCCACTTGTTGCCGAAACTGGCCTTATAGTGCTCCAGGTAAATTTCGCCGCTCGTGATCGCGGCTGCTATCGCCGTCAGCCCGGACAGCGCGCGTTCGAAGCGACCGTGCGCGACGTTGGTCAGCACGCGGTCGACCAACTCTTCGGCTTCCCCGATCCATTCCCCGTGGCTACCTGCACGAGAGCTGTTGCGCTGCCGGCCGTTACCCAACAACATCATTTTTTGATCTCCTTCCGGCGGTTGTGTGGGCGGTCACTGGCCCGGCTTGAACTCTTTGGCGAATTGCTTGGCGGCCTCTACGGCGCCGGGCAGTCCTTCTTTGGGTGCCTTGACGAATGACTTCGTCATCTTTTTGGCTTGCTCGTAGGTTATGTGCGGCGGGATAGGCGGCTCTTCGGGATCGGTAATCGCGTTGATGACCACCGGCCGGTCAGCTGCGAACGCTTGGCGCCACGCGTCGGCGATCTGTGCGGAGCGCTCGACCTTGATGCCGTGCAGGCCGATCATTGCCGCGTACTCGTCGAACGGCACGTAAGGAATGTCCTGCGATGCATGCAATTTCGGGTCACCCGCCATAGCGCGCTGCTCCCACGACACTTGGTTGAGGTCCTCGTTGTTGAGCACCAGAATCACCAGCCGCGGATCAGACCAGGACTTGTAGTACTTGGCGGCGGTCAACAGCTCGGCCATGCCGCCCATCTGCATTGCCCCATCGCCGACCATGGCCACCGCGACGCGGTCGGGGTAGGCGAACTTGGCGGCGATGGCATAGGGCACCCCGGGCACCATGGTGGCTAGCGTTCCCGACAGCGACGCCTTCATGCCGCGGCGGATTTTGACCTGCCGAGCAAACCAGTTCGCCGCCGAACCCGAATCGCTGGACAAGATCGCGTTGTCGGGAAGCTGGCGAGACAACTCGGCGAACAATGTTTGCGGCCGCACCCGCGGACGGTCGCCGTTGCGGTCGACGTCGTGGGGCCGCGCCCGGTCGTCCATCAACTTCCACCATTTGGCGACGCCCTCGACAATGCCCTCCTGCCAGGAGCGGTCTTCCTTGCGGCGCAGCAGCGGCAGCAACTCGGCCAGCGTGTCCTTGCTATCCCCGACCAGCGCCAAGTCCATCGGATAGCGGATTGAAAGCATCTTGGCGGCCAGATCGATCTGGATGGCTTTGACTTTGCCTTCCTCAGGAAGGAACTCCGAATACGGAAAGCCAGTGCCCACCATCAGTAGCGTGTCGGCGCCCATCATCATGTCCCAACTGGGCCTGGTACCGAGCAAGCCGATCGAACCGGTGCAGAACGGCACATCGTCGGGGACGGCAGCCTTACCCAGCAGCGCCTTTGCGATCCCGGCACCGAGAGTGTCTGCGACGGAAACGATTTCGTCGGTGGCATGCAATGCGCCGGCTCCGACCAGCATCGCCACTTTCTGCCCGGCGTTGAGGATGTCGGCGGCGGCTTTCAGGTCATGCTGTTGCGGGAGAGCCCGCCCGGGCCAGTACCCGACGCCGGAGTGCACGGTGTGTGTGGCATGCGGTTGAGCCGGCACGGCGTCCATCTCCTGCAAGTCGGCCGGGATGATGACGCAGGTGACTGTCCTCTCCGCCTGCGCGATGCGCAGCGCCCGGTCGAGCATGTGCCGGATGCTGCTCGGCTCACCCGCCTGCTCGCAGTATGCCGACGCTACATCGGAATACAGCTGCAGCAGTTTGACCTCTTGCTGGAAACTGCCGCCCAGTGCTCGAACGAACGTCTGCCCGACGATCGCGACGACCGGCTGGTGGTCGAGCTTCGCGTCATAGAGCCCGTTGAGCAGGTGAATCGCCCCCGGTCCTGAGGTGGCCATGCAGACGCCGACCCCGCCGGTGAACTTGGCGTGGCCGCACGCCATGAACGCCGCCATCTCCTCGTGTCGGGTCTGCACGAACCGCAGGCGGTCCTCATAGTGCCGCAAGGCACCCAAGATCCCGTTGATTCCATCGCCGGGGAATCCGTAGATCGTGTCGACGCCCCACGCCAGCAGTCGCTCACAAAGAAAATCCGCCGCCGTCATACTCATCAGGCCACCCCACATCCACACTGGACGGAAACACGGCTCCGACGGCCCGGCTGTGGACATTGGTCACGAAATAGCCGGAATGGCCGCGGAGATCCGAAAGGCGCCCAGCTGTCTGTTTCAACGGGGCAGTCCGACACACCGAATGAGTGTCGCGGACTTGCGCTTCGGGACCTACCCCAGCGCGCTGTGCGCTAAACCACCGAAGTCGGTTGCCACCCGTCCGTGTGCTGGCGAGCGCGCACTTAGAGGTCGATCTCACTGAACGTCCCATCGGATGCCTGCGGTTAGAATGCCTCCGTGCACACGATGCGCATCAGCGAGGCAGCTACCCTACTGGGAGTCAGCGACGACACCGTCCGGCGATGGATCGACTCCGGCACGTTGGCGGTCGGCTACGACGAAACCGGCCGGAAAGTGATCGCTGGGCATGTTCTGGCTGAGTTCTGGCGCACAAACGCCCCCCAACTGCCGCCTAATCCTCTCGGCACCGGCAGCTCAGCACGGAACCGCTTCGTCGGCTTGGTCACCAGAGTGGTCACCGACAAGGTGATGGCCCACGTCGAGATGCAGTGTGGCCCTTTTACCGTCGTTTCCCTGATGAGCACCGAAGCTGCGAGCGAGCTGAAACTCGAACCGGGCAGTGTTGCTGTCGCCGTGGTCAAAGCCACCACCGTCATTGTAGAAACACCTGGTTCAACTTCGTAGCGCGTCGGCAAGCGAAATGGGTGAAGACCAGGACGCTTGATTTCGCGCATGCCGGTGGCGCCACGATTCTCGTTTGGCGAAACTTGTTCAGCAGCCTCCCTTCTTGCCGCACCCTGGCCACCACGGAAAACCCGTCACAGCTTGGTCAAACCGCTACAGTCACCACTCGGTAAGCCCCGTTTCTGACCTCCCAAGTCGGTTTGCCTAGCCGCCCCATCTGGCGCCCACTCATTTGAGTTTCCCTTCCGCAAAGTTGTCGATCCAGGTGCCCGGCACCATTGGCATCGTCGGGCCGTTGCCGAAGTCGTCGGGGACCAGGGTGGTCAACCCCGCCGCCTGGGCACCGCGGTCTTTGCCCACCGTGCCGGTGAAACCCAACACGCCCGCGCTCTGCTTGGACGACGCATAGTGGTCGGCCAACGGCGCGGCTCGCTCAGCGCCCGAGATTTCCGGCTCAAGGTACTCGTAGCGGTGACCGCGGTCGATAATTGATCGCCGACCTCGCCGCACCCGGCTTCCCTCGGTGGGCGCCGCTGCTGCGACTGCCGTCGCCGCGGCGCTATCCGGGGCGAATGCGATTGCCCTCGACTTAGCTTGGCCGGAAACAGTCGACTCGACGTAGCCACTACTGATCAAATAAGCGAAACCTTGCGCGTCCGCGATCGGCGGCGGGGCGGCGGGAGCGGGGGGCGTGGGGGTGGCCGCGGCCGTGGCGGCCAGCGGCGCTGGAGCCGAAGTCAAGGTTGGGGTCGAGGCCGGGACTGGCGCTGAGCTCACCGCGGGGGCGGTGCCGACTGCAAATGCAGGGACGGCGACGGGTACAGCCGGGGCGATCGGCGCAGCTGCGGCCGGGACCGCGGCAGGTTGAGCTAAGCCGGCCAGACCGCTCAGCCCTACCAACCCGACCGGCGCGGGCAGACCGGAAACCGCACTGAGGTTAGCGATCACCAGGTTGAGACCGACCGGCAGCAGCAGCGGCAGTTCCTGGATGAGGAACCGCAGAGTTCTCAGCGTCCAGTTGACGGCCCGGAAGGTCTGCCACGAGATGAAGTAAGACATCAGCTGCGGAAACTGCGACGGATCCATCAAGCCTTGGAAATTCTGCTGCAACCAGGTCACGGCATTCTGGTTGCCGTTGAAAAAGTTCGACAAGTTCTGCAAGTACTGCGTGGGATCCCAATTGGTCTGGCCCTGACCGGGGATTTGCTCGCCGTCAGGTCCAAACAGCATCTGGTAGATCTCCGCCGGTGTCGGCAACTGAAACGACCCCGTTCCGCCTCCGCCGCCGCCTCCCATGCCGCCGCCTGCACCGCTCCCTGAACCGCTTACGGCGCTGGCGACGTGCGCAGTCGCCTGATAAGTGCTCATCGTGGTGGCGGCCTGGGTCCACATCCGCGTGTAGTCGGCTTCGTTGAGCACGATCGGGATCGTGTTGATCCCGAAGAAATTCGTCGCGACCAACACCGCATGGACGGCGTGGTTGGCTGCTAGCTCGGCGAGGGTGGGCATCGCCGCTAGCGCCGCGGTGTAGCCGGCGGCCACCGTCTCATGCTGGGCGGCCGTCTCGGCACTGACAGCACTGGCTAACCCGAGCCACGCCAGATACGGCACGTGCGCGGCCACATACTGCTCTGCCGTCGGACCCTCCCATGCCTGTTGCGCGCTGGCCAGCAGCGCGGTCAACTCGGATGCCGCCGCCTCGTAGTCGGCGCTCAACGACGACCATGTTTGAGCGGCGGCCAGCAGGGGACCAGGGCCTGGCCCGCTGCTCAGCAACGCCGAATGCACTTCCGGCGGGAACGCCATCCAGACCGGCGCGGTCATCGTCAGCCGCGGCCGGCCAGATAGTGCGAGGCTGCCGCCGAATCAGCTGCGGCATAATTAGCACCGGCGTGCGCTACTCCGATGCCAGCGCGGCCCAACACCTCAACACCGCGGGACGCCGCCGCCGTGTGCTGACTGCCCCGAGCACTGAACTGGGCCGCCGCCTGCCCGGATACCAGGTCCGCCGCGGGTGGGATCACCGCGGAGATTGTCGGGGCCGCCGCGGCATGGGCAGCCGCCAGCCGGGCAGTGATCGCTTCCACAGCCGCACTCGTCGCAGCCAGGCCCTCGGGAACGATGCGCAGCATCATGGCAAGTGCTCCATTCGATGGAAGTGATCCACGCTCGACGCCACGATCCAGCCGAGCAGCCCGGCCAGCAGCCCGAACATCAGATGGAATAGCGTCTTGTCCGCTATTCCGACCGAGGCCAATACCGGCGGGTAGCCGCGGTTGAGCAAGGCGGCGACCGAACCGGCGAGCGCGACGAGGTGAATCGGCGCGGCGGCGAGCGCGATCACCCATCGCCGTCCGCTTACCACGCGCGCGGCGGCCACCGCGTAGAGCAGGACTGCGGCGGCCAGGTAACGCGCACTTCCCCACGGATCGGGCGCTGTGTGAATGACCTGCGTCGCCACCATCGAGGCCCCGCCGACGGCGACCACCGTTTCCCTCCGGTGCGTGAGCAGCACCACCGTCACCAGCAACGTCAGCCAGATCAATCCACGGTGCCCGGGCAACCCCATCGGCAGGTGGACATCCGCCGAGGTGACGATCACAGCGACCGCAAACATGGGAAAAGCCACTTCGCGTGCGAAACCCCAACGGATCGCGTCACGAACCGTCGATCGCGCCAGGAAGGACTCCTGCGCACCATCGGCTGCAACCGCTTCCATACTCACACCTTCAGTCACGGCACTTCGCCGGTAAACGTCCTCAACCGCGGACTTAAGTGTTGCTTAACATCCGCTTATGCGGTAGGCACGACCTTAACAAAAATTAAGGCAGACCGCCGCGGCCTAGCAAGGGGGACATGAGATGGCTCGTCAGCACCGCAGCGGACATCGTCGTCAGTCACCCGGCGTGAAGGCGCGCCGACGGGGTGGCCTCATCGGTCTGGGCACGGCGGCCAGCGCGTTCCTGGCTTTCGGTATGGCCCCGCTGGCCACCGCGCCCACCGCACATGCCGACCTCTTCGACCTCATCATCAATCCGCTGGTGGACTCAATGGGTGGTGCGGCGAGCGCCGCTGTTGCCGTGCAGGACCTCCCCCTCGACGCTATTCTCGACAGCGCATTCGCGAGCTCTGCGCTGCCCGATGCACTCAGTTCTGTGAGCTTGAGTGCGCCGGAAGCACTCGGCGCGCTGGCTTTGCCTAGCGATGCGGTGACCGCTTCCGATCCGACTGGTCTCAGTGACTTGCTTGCTCAGGTGTACACGAGCGGCGAAGCGTTCATCACCAACCCGGCTAACGCGTCACTAGATCAGGCGATCAATGCTCCCTTCGTAGAGCTGTTCGGGCGCGATCTGATCGGAAACGGCATCGACGACTTCACCGGCGCCAACACGTCAGTGCTGGGCAGCTCCGGAGTTTTCGGTGATCTGGGCGACGGCGGGTTCTTGCTTGGCGACGGCGGAACCGGCGCTGCCGGTGTGGCCGGCATCAGCGACGGCGCCGGTTTCGCCGGCGGTGACGCCGGGTTCTTCGGCGAAGGCGGCATGGGCGGAGCCGGCGTCGACGGCGGAGCCGGTGGCGCAGGCGGCACTGGCGGATCGATATTCGGCGACGGCGGTACCGGCGGGGTCGGCGGCGCAGCCGTTGTGGCCGGCGGAGCCGGCGGGGCCGGCGGGGCCGGCGGAAGCGCCGGTGAGTTCGTCGGCAACGGTGGCGACGGCGGAGTCGGCGGTGCCGGCGCAGCCAGTACCAATGGTGGGGCCGGCGGAGCTGGCGGTCACGGCGGAGCCGGTGGTAACGCCGCCGCGCTGGCGTCCGGCAACGGCGGGAACGGCGGCAACGGCGGCGCCGGCGGTAACGGCACGACTGGCGTAGCCACGTCTCATGGTGGACCTGGCGGGGCCGGGGGCAACGGGGGTAGCGCCGCGCTGGAGTCCGGGGACGGCGGCAACGGGGGCAACGGTGGCATGGGCGGTTTCGCCGGCGTCAGGGGTCCGGATAGCGCCGGCGGTCAAGGAGGTGCCGGTGGTCTGGGCGGCACGGGCAGCAGTTCGGGCCAACCTGGCGTCGCCGGCACTGCGGGCACCACGCCCGGCAGCGGCGGCGGTACCGGTGGCGGCGGCGGTACCGGTGGCGGCGGTGGTAGCTGCGGGGGCGGCCCTGGCGTAGGCGGTCCCGGCGGCCCCGGTAGCGGCACCGGCATGTGCTGATCAAGGGCTGTTAAATCGAGACGTTCAAGCATCTCCTGACCTCTGACGATCGGCCCGCCGACTTTGCCCGCGCACTCAGCATTGGTGATGGAGGAACAGTCGGCACTGTTCCTTGATTGCGGACTCATCCAGTACATAGAGTCGGTTCCAAAGTTGTTTACCCGGCGGGTGCTGGTGTGCATACTGGCCGCCCTACTCCTGGGCGCCGGGGGCGAGGCTTGTGCCAACTCCGCAAGGAATGGCGGGGGAAGCGGCGCCACACTCGTCGTCCAGCACAACAGCGCTGTCCTTGCCCGCCTGGCTCTGCCGCAGTTGCAGAGTCTTCCACAAGTCGAGATCACAACGCCGCAGTCACGAGGCGCCCGAACCCAGAGGGGACCGACTGTGCGCTCAGTCCTCAACGCTGCCGGCGCCACCGCCGTCGAAAGCGTGCGAGTCGAAGGCCGCGACCCCGCTCAGACCTTGACCACCACCGAACTCACTGAACCGGTCATCCTCAACATCACCAAACGCCACACGCTGAAGCTCGCCGGCACGACACTGGACACGAGCCGCTGGGTCCGCGACGTCACCGCCCTGATCGTCAACCCGTGACCCGCGCGCTGGCCGGTGTCGACCTGCTCATCGGGATCGACGACACCGACGACCTCCGCAGCCCAGGTACCGGCCGTCGCGCTCGGGCGCTGCTTCGCGAGTTAGCAACCGCTGGACTGGGAACCCCCGCGGCGGCTACCCGCCACCAGCTTTTGCTCGACGACCGAATCCCCTACACCACGCACAATTCCAGCGCCTGCCTTGCTCTGCGAAGCACCGACGGCGATCCGGAAGTCATCCGCTCTGAAGTCATCGAGCTCGCCGGGCGATACCTCGAAAGGGTCTGCCCCATCGATGCCGACCCCGGGCTTGCCGTAGCCGTCCCGAGCCATCTCGCCCACACCGCGAACCTGCTCGTCGAATTCGGTCGTCAGGCCAAACACGAAGTGCTGCAACCTTCGCAAGCCTGGCAACTTGGAAAGGCGACCGGCGTGCACTTATCTGGACACGGCGGAACTCAGTGCGGGGTGATTGGTGCGCTGGCTGCGATCGGCCTGCACCTATCCGGAAACGACGGATTGTTCATCACCTTGCCGGGGCTCGAAAAACTTCCCCCTGAAGTCACGATTGACCAGTTGCACGCTCTGGTGCCTATCGATCAGGCACGCGACGAACGACACGGCCGGCCGAACTCAGGCGAACTCATCGAATTGGGCGACTGGGTGCATCCGGTATTAGTCGATGGCTGCGCCGTGTTGCTTCTCGAACCACCCCGCCGGCAGCCGGACGGTCATCGAGTTTGGCGAACCGCGCCGCGAGCCGTCGTGCGGCAACACTAGGGATGCTGAACGCCGCTCGCCCGTGACCGCCGCAAGAACTTATGGCGCCACGGCTGCGTGTCTGGCTCTTCGCTTCACAGGCGCGGAACCGGCTGCCGCAGCGGGCCAGCGCAGCCGCTCCAACAGTCCGGTTGGCGGTGCGGTGTGCCCGTCGAGTCGCTGAGCAGACAGCGAATCCAGCGCCAGCAGTGCGGCACGGTGGTGTCCACGCTGCGGCCTCATTCCGGGTAATGGCGCTGAGTTGCCGGGTCGGGTCTCGCTGCGCAACGCACAGGCCACCGCAACCGTGTGGTCGTCTCCGGCACCGGCCATCTCCAGCGCCGTCCAGATTTCCCGCGACGGAGCCGATTGGATCGCCGCCAGGGTGCCGGATAGGTCGGCGTCGACGCTGACCCGGTATGCCGCAACGTAACCGGCGTCGCCTTCCCGCACGCCGCGCCAAGTTTCCCGCGCCGACGGCGCATAGACGCGTGGGACGTCGTCGGGCCGGGTGGCGACGGCGGTCCACCCGTTCTCGCGGAGTTCGTCAGCCAGCCGTCGCGCTGCGACTTCGGCAGTCTTCTGCAAGGGGAGCCGTGCCGAGCGTGCCTGCAGCGCCGCCAGGTTGTCCGCGGCCGACACCGTCAGCCCGATCCAGGTTTGGCGGTTCCGGGCCCCGTCGTCTGTGACGGTGTCTCGGCTGGTGATCCTGATGGCGTCGGCGCGAATGCCGTAGCGGTGCAGATATTTCGCGATCAGCGGCACCGGTAGGGCATCCGCGTCGGCAGCCGGTGGGGTGACTTGCAACAACTCGGTGGTCTGCACCTCGACGTGCGACGCGTGGGCCCGTTGCGGGTCGCTGCGCCGCATCCCCAGTCGCCGACGCAGCGCTGTGGTGAAGTGCAGTCCGCGCCACCAGCCCAGCAGCACGATGCTGACGGCGACAGCAACGCCGAGCACCCAGCGCTCTCTTAACGATTGCCACGGGTAGGCCATCGTTGCGGGCACCGCGACCAGCAGTGCCAGGGTCATCCGGGCGGTGCCCGGCCAGACGATTGGCGAAGGTCGTGTCACTTGGTTGATTCCTTCCGTCGGCGGGCGGCGACCGCGGCGGCCAACACCGCCAACGCGAGGGCCGCCGTCCCCGCGAACGCCACGATGCGCGGGGTGGGATCCTTCGGCGCCGGTGTCGGCGGGGCGGTGATCTGCTTGACCGGGGCCGCACCGGTCACCGGTGTGGCCGGAAGTGCCCAGCTCAACGCCGCGACGGGGTCGAGCGCACCGGCACCGACGATGTTGGACGGCGCGCGGGCTCCGTTATGGGCGGTACCGGTGATGCGTTGAATGACCTGCGCGGCGGGCATATTCGGGTACTTGCTACGTACCAAAGCAGCAACGCCGGAGACATAGGCGGCCGAATAGCTGGTGCCGCTCAGCGCGATCTCCTGCTGCCGATCGTTGGGCAGACCGTTGGCCAGACCGCCGTCGTCGCGGTTGCTCACCGAGACGATGTTCTCGCCCGGCGCGGCTACGCCCACCCACGGCCCGGCCATCGTGAACTTGGACGGCTCCGCGTGCGCCGACAACGATCCCACTGACAGCACGTACGGCTGCCACCAGGACGGAGTGGACACTGACGTCACCCCCGCCCAATTGCGGGCGTCCTCCGGCTGGCTCATGTCGGTGAGCGGATTGGATTGGCAGCCCGAGCCGTCGCCGACCGAGCCGGTCGGCGTGGTGTTGCCTGCCGCGGCGACGATCACCGCGTCCTTGTCGATCGCGGCATAGCGAAGTGCCGCGCCCAATGCCGACTGGTCGATCCCGCGGTCGGCGGGCAGGCAGGTCACCTCGGAGATGTTGACGACCCGCGCACCCAGGTCGGCGGCGTGCACGATCGCACTCGCCAGCGCCGCGACCTCGATGGACGCCTGCACCCGCGCCGGATCACCGCCTTGTGTTCGCGGTGAGAATTTCGCCGAGATACTCCGGATGGATACCATCCGCGCAGCCGGGGCGACACCGGAGAAGCCGTCGTTGCCGGGCTGGCCGCCGATGACACCGGCGACCAGCGTGCCGTGTCCGTCGCAATCGGTGAGGCCGTCGGTTGATTCCACATAGTCCCCGCCGGGGTCCACGTTGGGCAGCCGTGGGCCGCGCCGCACCCCTGTGTCGACGATTGCGACCAGCTGACCTTCGCCGCGGGAAAGCTTCCAGGCCGCAGGTAAATTGAGCATGGTCTGACTGGGCGCTATCTGCCCCAAGTCACTTCCCGGCAGGACACCGGACGTCGTGCAGTCGCCGCGGCGCTCCATCGGCGCTGCCGGGGCGGGAGTCCCGCTGGGCGGCGGCACCGCGGGATCGACCTGGGGCCGGCTGATCGCCAGCGCTGAAGGACAAGTCCCCAGCACAACGGCGAACGACGCTGCGAGAAAGACCAATCCGGGTTTGTTCATCGATTGAGCACCCAGCTGAACAGCCCGACCAGGTAGGCGATGACCGGAATCAGCGAGGCGTCGATGCCTGATGCGACGAAACTAAGCAACCGTCGGATGGGCAACGAGTAGCTCTCCGGTGCGGCGATCACCGGGTTCAGCGCCACCACCGCCCACACCAGGGCCAGGACGGCAAGCACGATCGCCGCGCCCACTGCGGCGGTGTAGTGCCGAGTGGCGGTGTAAACCACCAACAACACCACGCTCACCAGATAGGGCTGCGCGAGCAGCCACCCCTTGCAGGCAGCCGAATCCCACACGCGCGCCCGCAGCGCGGCCGCCGCCGCGGTCGCGGCCACGACGTACCACCCCACCACCGCCAACGTCTCGGGCTGCCAGGCGATGGCGATCGAGCCGAGCACGCTGAGCAGCACCGCCCCGGCGATGAAACCGGTCTGATGCGCGTCGCTGATCCGCACTCGCCGCGGCAGGTCTTCGAGCACCCGCAGCGACGGCGCCGACGGGGTGGGGTCACCCGGCGCCGGGATGACCGGCAGCGGGAAACGCGCCCACAGCGCGGAAAGCTGTGCTGCCTGGATGGTGACCAGTAACGCCGCTACGATGAGTCCGCTGCCGATGGCCAACAACGCCAGCTGCCAGAGAGATTCAGCGCCCGCAGCCAGGAAGACGCCGGCGCCGAGCACGGTGGTGGCGGTGAAGACGCTGATCGCGAACTCGTGTTCCCGACTGGCCAGCAAGATCGCGATCAGCGACCACGCGGCGACTGCGGCGGCGGCGAGCGTCACCTGAGACGGACCGAATCTGCCGGGCACCAGCAGCGCGCAGGCCGCAGCGAGCGGCACCAGTGCCGCCACCGACAGCGCGACCCGCGCGCGTGGCGCCGGCAGGATCAGCGCGGCCAGGACGTTGACGACGGCGATGGCGCTGACCGCGATCAGCCCGCCCGCCGCGCCGGTGACCACGCGGTGAGTAACTGACAGACCAGTGGCGGCGAGGACCAGACTCACCACCGCTGCCAACGCTCCGATCTGAATGTGCCTTGCGCCCCAGGGCTTGAACCGGGCAGCGGAGAAGATGACAGCGGCGTCGGCGATGTCCTCGACAATGCCCGGTGCGGCCGGCCCGGCGTGCACCGGCTGCAGCGCGAGCAGGTCACCGTCGACCACGCCGACAGTGTCCAGCGTGGCGTCCAAGCTGAACGGTGCTCCTCCGATCGGCGCGAGACTCAAGCGACCGGGGCTGTGGCGTTCGGTGGGTTCGGCGTCGCCGTTCGCGTCGGCTGGAACCACCAAGCGTTCGACGGCGGGCAAGATTTCGCGTAGTGGCAGTTCGGTGGGCAACGCCAGTTCCGTCAGCCGGCTGTCGGTGAGGACGGCGACCCGCACGATCGGCATGACTGCGCCGGTCATCGCGGCCACTTCAGGTATTTGCGGGACATGGATTCACTTTCTGTGTCGTGTCGCTTCAGAGGTAGCAGGTCAAGAGGGCTGCGCGGTGAAGTCGCGGGACAACTTCAGCCCCGGGAACCATTGCGCACCAGGCAGTTCAGCGGTCAACTGTTCGACGGCCAGGGCGATGGCAAATGACGATCCCGGGCGAAAGGTCGACACCCATTCGCCGTCGAAGGCCCGGGACGGGCTGACCAGCACGCGGCCGGCGGCGGTGTCGACGATGCTCATCCCGACTTCAGTGTTGGCGTGCTGTCCGTCGTGTCGGCAACCGGCAACGACCTCCACGTAGCTGCGGGGGCCGCTGAACACCGATTGCACCACGAGGCGCGCTGATTCTGGAATACCGAGGTAGTCGAGGATCTCTGCCAGCGAGGTGCCGGCGCGCAATCGCTGGTCGGCTCGGGCCCCGACCCGGGCCGGTAGGCTGAATTCGTCGAATCGCGCGGGCGTCCGCTGCATCAGCCCGACGCCCAGTACCTGGGCCAGTGTGCGCGGATCGTCGATCGCCATCGCGGTGAACGTGACGAGTTGCGCGTTGCGCAGGGCGACCACGGCGGTGTCGCCGGCCCAGGCGACGATGCCGCGCAACAATTCTGGGGCCCCTTGTGCATCCGAGTCGGCTTGCGCCGGCCCCACGTAGCGCAGGTCCAGCCAGCGTTCCGGAAAGCACACCACCCGAACCCACTGTGCTACAGCCGGATCAATGGCGCCACCATCGGAGACGACACCCATCTGGGTCAATTCCGCGGCTTGCCGAGCCAGAAACGCGGCCCGTTCCGCGGTGTCGTAGTAGGGCGTGGTGATGGCCAGCACCCACGGAAATGTTCCTGCTTCAGCGCTTTCCGCGATGAACCACGCTTGGTCTACGGTCAGCTCGACGGCGTTCGGTTGACCACGCATTTAGCCACAAAGCCTGTCGCGCAGCAGGGTCAGCCGCCCCACTTGGCGCCTTCGGCCGTGTCGCGGGCGAACATCGACAACGTGTTGTTCTCATGCGTACCGGCCATCGCCTGATAGGCACGCACCAACTCCGACATCGCCTGATTCCACTGCGCCTGCCACACCTGATAGCTCATCCCGGTGTCACCCTGCCACGCGTTCTGCAACGCCGCCTGCTCAGTAGCGATGTCCGCGCCCAAACTCTGCAGCGTGCCCGCATACCCCGACATATCGGCCGCATGCGCCAACATCGCCGGATAGTTGTACATGATCTGACCCATCACAAATCCCTTCCCGTCAAGTCTTCAGCTCAAAAACCGGTGTAAGTCGACGCCGCCGCAGAATCCGCCGCCACATACGTACCGGCGGCATCCCCCAGATTGACCTGCGCGATATCCAGCAACGTGTTGACCTTGGCCGACACCTCCACAAACCGCGCATGCGCAGCCTGAAACGCCGCCGAAGACTCCCCCGCATGAAATGCCTGCGCCGACACCGCCTCCTGCTCAGCCTGACCAATCGTCGACCGCATCAACGCCGTCTTGGCCCCAAACGCCGACTGCGACGCCACCAACTGCGGAATATGCGCATCCAACATACTCATCGGTTACTTCCTTTCAATTTTCGATTCAATTGCTACCAGCATGAAAAGCTCTGCCGCATCAGTCGTGAACTTCTCCCTTCCCAGCGTCGCCGGCGTCCTCGCCGTTCCAGCTGCCCGGAACCATCGGCATTCGCGGACCACTGCCGAACTCGTCGCCGGCCACTCTGGTCAGGCCGGCCGCCTCTGCGAGAGTGCCTTTCCGCGCAGTCCCGACGAAACCCAGTGCTCCCGCTCCGGAGTCGGAAACCGTTGGAGAAGCGACGTGCTCCCGCGCAGCGCCCCAATCCGGGTCGACGTCGATGTTCATGTCGGCGAATTCGTCGGCGTGATCCCGCATTTCGGTGCGGCGTCGCCGCCGCGCGCGGGCCTGGTTGCGACTGGATGCGCGGGCTGCTACCGCCACGGAAAGGTCGGCTGCCGGCGCCTTGGCGCCTTCGCGGTCGATGAGTGTTGGCCCAGCACCGCCGCCCGGACCGAAACCTCCGACCAAATAGGCAAAACCAACGCCGGCAGGGGCGGGTGCCGGCGCCGCGCCGGCACCGATACCTGCGGTGGACCCAGCTGAACCTGGCGCCGTTCCACTTACGGTCGTCGGCGCCATGGCGGCCATCGGTTCCCGAATGGACGGCGCGGCGTGGGCCGTGATTGCGGCCGGAGTGCTCAGCCCGACGGCCGGCACCGCCGCCGGCACGACCGTCACGGCCAGCGACTGCACGTAGTTGACGATCAGATTAATCATGATCGGCAACAGCACCAGCAGCGGGACGTAGGTAACTATTGGCGAGACCACTTCATAAACCGCGAAAGCCGCCAGAAATGGGCCGAAAGCCAGCAGGGCCACCGTGGGACTCGACTGGAAGAACGCGATGATCTGCTGCAGCAAACCGGACGGATTTTTTCCCACGGCGGCGAATTGACTAACGATGTTGGAGCTTTGCAGCTGGTACGACAGCAGGTCGGACAGGCTCAGCGAGGACCCCGAGTCGGCGGCTTGCGCGTGCGCGGCGGTCTGCGACCCGGTCGCGGCGGCGCTACCCGACTCGCCGACGCCGGGCGTTACCAACAACGGCGCCGGTGTGGTCCGCGGCGCTGAAGCCAGCGCGGATCCCGCGGTGACCTGATAGGTGGCCATCGTGGTCGCGGCCTGCACCCACATTCGGACGTAGTCGGCCTCGTTGAGCGCGATCGGAATCGTGTTGACGCCGAAAAAGTTTGTTGCGAGCAGCACCGTGTGGATGGTGTGGTTGGCGGTTAACTCGCCCAGCGTCGGCATCGCGGCCAGCGCCGTGGTGTAGGCGGCGGCGCTCGCTTCGTGCTGAGCGGCCACCCCCGCGCTGTTAGCGCTGGCTTGGGTCAGCCACACCAGATACGGCACGTGCGCGGCCGCGTACTGTGCCGCGCTGGGGCCGTCCCACGACCCGGCCTGGACAGCGCCGAGCAGCTCGTTGAGTTCGCCTGCTGCGGAGGCGTATTCGGTGCTCAAAGAGGTCCACGCGCCGGCAGCTGCCAGCAACGCCCCAGGCCCCGGTCCACTCGACAACAGCGCTGAATGCACTTCGGGCGGCGACGCGATCCAGATCGGCGCCGTCATCATCACCCCCCGGCGACCAGGTACGTCGACGCGGCGGCGGCATCTCCGGTGGCGTAACTGACGCCGGATTCGGCGACTCCGACACCGGACCGGCCGAGCTCCGCCACGCCTTGCACAGCCACCGCCGCATGTTCGCTGCCCTGGGCGCTGAACCCCGCCGCGGTCTGCAGCGAGACCGGGTCCGCTGCCGGTGGGACCACCGCGGTGATCAGCGGCGCAGCGCCGGAATGGGCGGCGGCGAGTCGCGCGGTCAACGCCTCGACCGCCACGCTCGCCGCGGCCAGCCCCTCGGGCACAACTTGTAGCGTCATGGTTCAAAACTCCCTTCAGAAAGCCGAGATAACACCGAGCCAAAACCTCACCGGCGGTTGACGGTCACACTCTCGTCGACCAGCGGATTGACCAACTGCACGTAGGTCGGGCTGTCGCTGTCGCCCAACAGAATCGCCCGGCCCGCAGGCAGCCGCCCGAATCGCTGGCCGCGGATCTTGCCGCCGTCGGCCGGGTTACCCGACAGCATCAATGTCGTCGCCTGCAAGTCGTTGAGCCGCCGCATCAGCGGGCTGGTCATCAGCGCGTGCAACGATCCGCTGGCTCGCGCGGTGACGATCAGCCGCAAACCCAAATCGCTCGCCTGCGAGAGCAATCCGAGCAATGGCGTCCATGGCCGCTGGCCGACGTAGGGCCCAGTCAGCACCGGCGTGTCCGGGATCTGGTCGACGTCGTCGATGATCAAATAGTGGGTCTGGCCTTGGGCGCGATCACGGTATCTCCACGAGGACAACTCCGCCGCGCTCAGGCCGGCCGGCGGACGACGCGATTCGATGAGCCCGGCCAGACCCAGCATCGCCGGGACGATCCGGTCGACGTTGGCGGTGTATTCGTTGTCCGGGAACAACGGCTCCTCGACCAGATGCAGCCGCCGGTCCAGCACCGTGAAAGCAACCTCGTCGGCCGTCGAGTTCTCCCGGACGGTGCGGATGATGTGTCGCAGCAGGGTGGTCTTGCCGGACTTGCTGTCACCGAAGACCATCAGCAGCGGATTGTCGGCGAAGTCGAGTTCGACCGGCGCCAGGTCTTCTTCCCGCTGACCGATGACGATCCGGTCTCGGCCGCGATGCAGCGGGCCGAGCGCATCGGCGCTGAGATTGCTGGGCAGCAGCCGCACCGGTGGTGCGCTGAGCCCCGGATAGCGGGCGTTGAGCGCGGCCACCTGCTCGTATCCCGGTGCGGCGAAGAGGAAGTGCTCGGCGCCCATGGTGAGCCCGCGACCGGGCTGGTCGTGCGGCACCGCTTCGGCGGGACGACGCAGCGCACCGGTCACCCGTACATTGCTGTCCCGCGCGTCGTGCAGCTTAAGCTCCAGCCTTAACCCCAGCCCGTCGCGCATCGCCAGCGGAACCTCCAGCCAACTCGGGGTGGTGATGATCACGTGGATGCCGTAGGCCAAGCCAATGTTCACCAGCTCGGTGACCTGCGCCAGCAGCGGATTTCTGGTGCTGAACTGGTCGGTGTTGTCGCGGCTGAACGCATAAAGGTTGTCGATGACGAGGAAGATCTCGCCGAACCCGTCGTCGAGCACCGAACCGTGCCGATCCCGGAACACCTCGCGCCGCTGGCGGGACCGCAGCAGTTGCTCGAACTCACCGAAGGTCCGGCGGATGCGCTCGGGCTCCAGCGGGGAGGCCACACTGCCGACATGAGCGAGGTCTTCGACGGCGCGCAGCTTGCCCCCGCCGTAGTCCAGGCAGTAGAACGTCACTTCCTGTGGCGAGTGCAGGCTGGCAGCCGACAAGATAAACGTCTGCAACGCAGTCGACTTGCCCGATTTGGGGCCACCGTGAATAACGACGTTCCCGGCCGATGAGCCGGCATCGAACACCAACGGGTCGCGGCGCATCTCGAAGGGCTTGTCGATTTCGCCGAGCGGCCACCGCCATTGCCGCGGCGACACCGCCGCCCGTGCCAGCACGGCGCTCAACGGAATCGGTTCGTCGAGCGGCGGCAACCACAACTCGGGGGCCCGCGGCCCGTAGCGGGCCAGCTGGTCACCGATGGTCGCGATCAGCTTGCGTGACGGACCGATCGGGTCGTCTTCGTCGGCGGCGGTGATGACGGTGTCGGGGTCCGGCTCGACGAAACCGGCGCTGAACAGCTTGGGCTGCGGAACAGATTGGACCAAATACGTTTTCGGCCTGCGCGGCGGATCATAGACGCCGTCGACGTAGGTGCTCCGGAATTTGACCGGCGCGGCGCCCGGAGCGGGCACCAGAAAACCTTCGCCCTTGTGCTCTTTGCCGGCTTCGATGTGGTAGGCGTCCTCCACACCGATGATCTGCCGGGACACTGCGGGACTGGCCACCTTCAGACCGATGCGGTACGACGTGTTCTTGTCGATGTCCTTGATCCTGCCGACGTCCAACGTCTGTGATGCAAACAGGATGTGGATGCGGAACGAGCGGCCTTTGCGCGCCACGTAATCGAACAACTCCGCGTATTCCGGGTGATCGGCAAGCATCAAGGTGAATTCGTCGGCGACGACGAACAGCGTCGGGATGGGCGCCAGCTCATGTCCGGCTCTGATGGCGTTCTCGTACTCCAGCACGGAGTTGAACGCGCTGCCCTGGATGCGGCGGCCGGCTTCGCGCAGCAGCACCTCCCGGCGGGCCACCTCGCCGCGCAGCGTGTCGGCGAAGCGGTCGGCCAGCGACTTCTTCTCGGCCATGTTCGAGATGACCGCCACAACCTGCGGGAAGTGACGAAAGCTGTCGGCACCGGCCTCACCCTTGAAGTCGGCGTAGATCACGATCAGCCGGTCGGCCGGATGAGTCGTCAACAGCGCCAACAGGAGTGACATCAGGGTCTGCGATTTGCCGGAGCCCGTCATACCGATCATCAGGCCGTGCGGGCCCATACCGCCCTCGGCCTCGTCTTTGAGGTCGAAGAACAGCGGCTCACCGGTTGCAGTGACGCCGATCGGAACCCGCAATTCCTCGTCGCGGCTGCGCGGTGCCCACACTGCGGGCACGTCGAGCGCCGATGCGTCGGCAATACCCAGCAGCGTGGTGAACGAGGCACCGCGGGTGGCCGCCGACCGCAACCCGGCGTGCGTCGGGTTGGAATCCCACCGCGAGAGCCGACGAGCGAGGTGGCTTGCCTCGTCGGCGGTCAACTGGTCCGCCCGGTCGATGTAGCGCTGCCAGCCGCCCGTCTGCCACCTATCGATGCTGCCGTCGGCGATCCGCAGAATCGGCCGCTCGGGATCGGAATACTGTTCCCGGTGCGGCGGCGTGGCTGAGCGGTGAATGACGGTCACCGCGTCCCAGCCGGCCGCCAGCGTCGAGGCGCTGACGTCGTAGTCAGGGTCGTCGACGACAATGAGCAGATGCCGCAACGCATCTGAGCGGGCCCCGGTGAAGGCCGGGCGATCAGCAAGTGAGGGGCCTACCAATGCGGCGAGTTCGTCCACATTGGTCGACAGGTAGCGGGCCGGGCCGACCCCGTCGAGCTGGCCGGGAACGTCGACGTGCGCCAACCATTTCAGCCAAGACCAGTCCGCGGCGTCCAGATCCAGGGTGGCCAGGGCAACCCCCAGCACGGTCGGGTCGTGCCAGGTGACCGCCTGAGCGATCCAGGCCCGCAACGACGCCCGCACTTCAGCGGCGTCACCGAGCACCGTGATCCGCGACACCTTGGCCAGATCGATCGGTACCGGCGCATCACGGACCGCGCTCTGCGTTTCGAGCAGGCTGCGTAATGCGCTGTGCGCCACCGGTTCCAGATCGACCTCGTCAGCGGTGTCGCTGACCCGCAGCGCGGTAGCCAACGGCACGGTGTGCAGACCCGCGCGGACCAGCAGGAAGTCGGCGTCGTGCGGGTCACGTTCCCACTGGCGTCGCGAACCCGGGACGGTTGCCAGATCGGCCGGGCTGGGGTGCGACCACTCGGCCGCCGCCCGCTGTTGAGCGGCCTGAGTGCGGACGTTGTCCCGCACCACCGAGAGATAACGCAGGTAGTCGGCGCGTTCGGCGTCAACCTCTTCAGTGCGGGTTTTGTTGTCGGTGCCGCGGAACAACGCGGTCGCAGCCAACAGCAACACGAACGGGAAGAACAGGGTCTGCGGAGAGATCAGCCGCATCCCGGTGGCAACCATCGCGACGATCATGCCGACGATCAGGATCACGATCAGCAACGGCAGAGCCCGTCGCAGCAGCGACGGCGGGATCACTCGGCGTAACTCGGGCGGCGGCTCAATCGTAATGGCGCCCTTGCGGGTGCTCGGAGGAGTCAGCCGGCGGCGTGCCTCGAAGATCAATCGGCTCATCGCGTTCCCCCCTCGCCCGCGCCGACCGCGACCGGGTGGCTGTGCCGCGAGTCCGGCGCCAAGCTGTCGTGGGCCAGCAGTGCGTCGGCGCGCGACAGCGTCGGCCCGGGCGCGAACAACGACAGAACCGACCAGGGAACAGGAACCGCAGGTCGGGAAAGGCCCAACGCCTCAACCGTTTTCGCTTGACCGGTGGTAGCGGGTTCTTCGTCGATGCCGTAGCGGACGCCGGTGTCGGCGATCCAGAACAGTGACCCGGCCGGCGGTGCCGCGGCCTCTCCCCCGACGGTCTGAGCGAAGTAGCCGCTGCCGGGCGTGATCGCGACACGGTTGGCGGTTCCGTCGCTGCCGCCGCCGACCAGGTCCACCGTGCGCACCGCATCGGCCACCGGCAACGCCGAACCAGACAGCAAGGTCAGCGAGCTGGTGCTTGCCTTGGCCGGTTTGTTCCAGTAGGCACAGGTGACCGGAGCACCCGGCGCCTCGACCAAGGTCATCCGCTGATCGGGATAGCGGCTGGTGTCCAGCGCCCGTGATACCGGCAGTCTGGCGATCTGGTCGGCACCCAGCCGCGGTGGTTGGTCCAGCCCATAGGAATTGGTGTTGCGCAAGATCGCGGCGAGCACCGGCGACACCGGTTGCAAGCCGTCGGGCAGCACGGCGTAATACAGCACATTGGTGTTCGAGCCCGACCCGCCGTCCAAACTATGGGCCATCACGACGGCGCCGACCGGCGCGGGCACCGGAATGGGGTATCGCGGCGGGCTGCCGGCGTCCGGAATGGTCGGGGCGGCCAGCGGCGGCGCTTCCGGTACCGCATTGAACAGCCCAGTCGTGATCGCCCGTGGCGCAGGCACGTCGGCGCCCCAGCCCAGCGCACCGGTCACGGCGCGGTCGGACAGGTTGATCCGGCTGCGCCGGCCGTTCCACAGCAGCCAGGTTCCGTTGCCGCTGTCGACCAGCACCGCACGCTCGGAGCCCAGCGCCGCGGCCCGTGCTCCGCTGGTTTGCAGCGGGCCTGCGACCACCGTGACGCCGGTTGCCGAGCCAGACACCGCATCGCAAACCGTCCAGTCGGCACTTTTCGTGGTGTTCTGCACCATCCGCTCCGGGGCGCCAGGAATACCGATCAGGTTGCCACGCGCAATCTCGTCCAGCGCAGCACTTCTCACCGTGGTCGGGTTGACCGGACGACCGACGATCAGCCGGGCGGAAGTAAGATTGAGCACCGGGTGCAGCTGATCGCCGACCCGCACATACAACGCAGAGGTCGACCGGTCGGCCAGCACGGCGTTGCTGCCCACCGAACCGTTGGGCCGGATGAACGAGAACACGAAACAGCCGAGCAGGCCGGTGACCACGATCAGCACACCCATCAGCACTGCGCGTGATTGGGTACGTAGCGGGTCGACGAGCATCCGGGTGTCATGCAAGGCCACGCCGGACGCAACTCTGCGCATCACGAACCGCCAGCCCGTCACCTGGTGGCGGGTGACGAAACCCCGGCGATAAGCCACTTTGTCGGGGTTGTCGTTGACCGGGGTGCGGGATGCGAACGATCGACGGTCGTCCTCCGGCTCGCGGTCAGTCACGCCGGCACCTCCAGGCCCAGCCCGCGCAGCAGCAGCGGAACCGAGTTGGCGACGTCGGGCGAGACGATCGTCATCAGTTCTTCGTCGGTGAACGCGTCGGTGCCTGCCTGTTCGGAGTGGTCCAGCCGGAACTCGCGCTCTTCTTCCGACTTTTCGACGACGTTGCGGACAAACCGGCCGTTACCGGCAATGTCCAGTGAGCGCCGCGACACTCCGTTGAAGTCGGGCTTCGACGTGACCGCCAGGTGAGCGAACAACGCCTCGAGGTTGTCCAGCGCGTCCTGCTGGAAAACGCTGTCCCGCTTCTGCGCCATGAATTTCGCGATCTCCACCAACTCGGCCGGTGTGTAGGAGGGGAAGTCGATGCTCCGGGTGAACCGCGACCGCAGGCCTTCGTTGGTGTCCAGGAACTTGTCGAGATCGGCGCGGTAACCGGCGATGATGACCACCAGGCGGTCGCGGTCGTTTTCCATTCGGGCCAGCAGGGTGTCGATGGCGACCAGACCGAAGTCGTTTTTGGCGCCGGTGGCCACCAGGGCGTAGGCCTCGTCGAGGAACAGCACACCATCCAAGGCGCTGTCGATGATCGCGTTGGTTTTGGCCTCCGTCTCACCGATGTGCTGGCCGATCAGGTCGGCGCGGTGCACCTCACGGATGTTCTCCTTCTTCAAAAGGCCCAGTCCGCAGTAAATCTTGGCGACGACACGGGCGATGGTCGTCTTGCCGGTTCCGGGCGGTCCGGTGAAGACGAGGTGATTGGTGCGCCCCGCGGTCGACAGTCCGCGCTGCTGCCGCAGCACCGCCATCGCCACCGAGCTCTTCAGCCGCGACACCTGATTCTTGACCTGGTCGAGGCCGATGAATTCGTCGAGCTCATTTTCTGCTTCGGCGAGTAAGGCGTCTTTGCGCTGCTGTGCTTCCGGGTCGACGAAGTCAGCTTCACCGGGCTCGGTGTCGGGGTCCCACGGGTCGGTGCGGGCCTCGATCCGATCGGCGGTCGTGGTGAGGATGCCGAAACTAGAATCAGTCAGCGCGTGCTGGACCTGTTCGTTCTCCGGGTTCGCCGCGTACAAGTCCTGCAGCACTTCAGCGGCGGTCTCCTCGTCGTCCTGGGCGCGCAGCGTCAGCGCTTTGGCCAACGCACCGTCGACCGCCGCGACCGCAATTGGACCGCCGGGTTCCTCCAGGTACGACAGTGCCGGGGCGAACATGCCCAAGCGCGCCAAAGCGATACCCAGGGTGATCTTGGCGGCGTGCGCAAAGAGCGCGTCGAGACCGGGATCGTTCACGACTGGGGTGAGCAGCTTGACGATGTCCGACCAACGCTGTGCGCCGTGATGGATCGCGACCGCGACCCAGCGAGCGTCGCGCCAACCGGGCCGGCGTTCGGCCATCGCGCTGACCAGTGCGAAGGCGTCGGCGTGCTGCCCTGCTGCTGCCAGCGAAGCCGCGTAGGCGAGCTGGAAACCGTCCGGATCACTCGCGCGGAGGCGAAGGTAGAGCCCGGTGTCGTACTGGAACCCCAAGGCGCCGGGGGCCAGTTGCACCTGACGCTGCAGTGTGCCCACCGTTGCGGCGGTGCGCGCTACCGCCTCGAGCACCGGCGCGGAAACGTCCCCGGACGCCGCCAGTCCGGTCCACGCGTCGCACTGTTCGTGAGCGAGGCGAGTCAGCGCGGCAAACCCCGACCGGGCGGCGGTCAAGTCGGCCGGACGTTGCCGGTCAAAGACCGCCAGACCGAGCGCACGGCAGCAGGTGCCGAACCGGCTGACAACGTCGGCATCCACCCGGGATGCAGCAGGGCGCGCCGCCAACGCGCCGACCTCAGCATTTACCACCCGGGGATACCCTCCGTATGTATGTTAGTGCAACCTAACTTTGCTGAAGTTAGCATTGCGTAAGCTAAGTGTCGAGACGCTTGCTCGCGGACCCCGCGGAGCGCGCTCCGCCTTTGATGCCGCTGACCAGCGTATTGCGGGTAACCATCGGCCCTGCCTCGATGTCGGGGCCCGGCACGGGCCGGCCGACCTCGCGTAGGTAGTCGGCCAGCGGCGTGGGGACTGCGGTCCAACCGCGCTCACCGAACCACTGATCGGCCGGGGCGTGCCGCTCGTTGTAGACCAGCTGGAAGAACAGCCGCCCGTCGTCGGCGCTGCGTTCCTCTTCGACGGCGGCCGCGAACGCATCGGAATTCATCGGGGCGCCGTCTTCGACCGCTACCCTGCTGCCGGGCGCTGCCAGCGCGTCGATACCGGTGTAGAGCTGCTTCTGCGCCTCTGCCGGAAGGTAGATCATCAGACCTTCGGCGATCCATGCCGACGGCTGCTCAGCGTCGAAGCCGTTGTCCCGCAGAGCTTGTGGCCAGTCGTCGCGTAGGTCGACGGCGACTTCGCGGCGCTCGGCGTTGAGCTGATCGCCGTGGCGGGCGAGCACCTCGCGCTTGAACTCGAGCACCTGCGGTTTATCCACTTCGAAGACCGTCGTGCCGCTCGGCCAGCTCAACCGGTAGGCGCGCGAGTCCAGGCCCGCCGCCAGGATCACCGCCTGGCGGATGCCGGCATCCGCTGCGCGGCGAAAGTAGTCGTCGAAGTACTTCGTTCGCGCGGCCTGGAAGTCGACGAAGTATTCGCCGAAATCGCTTGTCTTGAGCTGATGCTCGGGCAGTTTGCCGTCGAGTACATCAGCCGCGGGTCCGCCTACCGCCCGGCAGAAAATCTCGGCGAACCGGTCGACTACCAGAGGCTTAGGCTTTTGAGCTTCCAGCGCTCGGGCGGTGGCCACGAACAAGGCGGTTGAACCCACGCTTGTCGTGATGTCCCAGGTGTCATCGTCGCTACGCACCGAACCGACCCTACGCGCCGGCGTTTTTACGCCTTTGCCGGTTAGCCGGGAAAGCGAATGCGCTGCCGCCGTTGTCATTCGTCTCCTTTTCCGCCGGCCGTAGCGGCCGATTGGCTATCCCAACTGCCGGGCATCATCGGCAGGCGGGGAGCACCGTCGAACTCCTCGCCGGCCAGGGTTTGCAGTCCCGCCGCCTTCGGGGCGGCTTCTTGGCGCACCGCGCCGGCGAATCCCAAGCTGCCCGCGCCGTGTCTCGACGCCGCCCTGATTGCCGATGCGGCGGATGCGGACGTCGGCGGCACGCTCCACTCCGGGTCGACGTCGATGTTCATGTCGGCGAATTCGTCGCCGCGCCCGCGCTCGTCGGCCTGACGCCGGCGGCGCGCTCGGGTCCTATCCCGCGCCGCTGCAGCGGCCGCCGCGGCAGCCGCTGCCGAATCCGGTTCCGGTGCCTTTCGTTTGGCGCTCGCGCGAGCACTGGTCTGCATTCCGGTGCCGAGTCCGGTACCGGGCGGACCCACCACGTAGGGCGGAAAGAAGCCCGGTCCGGCGCCGGCGGACGGAGTTGTCGGAGGGGAAGGCGGGCTCGGAACGGAACTCGGCGCGGGCGCGGGCGCCGCTGGTGCTGTCGGCGCTGGGACCGCGGTAGCCGGTGCAGGAGTGCTCGGCACCATTCCAGCGACCGGCAACATCACGGGCGCAACGGCATCGAGCGGTAAAGCCACGACGGGAGGTGTGATGCCGGCCAACCCGGCTAACCCGGCCAATCCGCCGACCGCCCCTACTGGCGCGATCGCAGGAGCAACCGCCGCAAGGATCGCCGGATTCTGGCTCAGGAAGATAGCAATTTGTTCAATGTGCAGCGGGAAATCGAACAGCTCATAGCTGATGAGATATTGGAAAGCCATCACCGGATTCTGCGTCAGGTATTGGCCGAACTGTGAAATGTCCTCGCTGATCTCGAGGAGTCGAACAACGTAGTAGATCGGTTGGCTGGGGTCCGTATAGGAGTCGAAGGTCATCCCGTTGACGGTGCCTTGGGCGGGGTTGAAGTTGATCCCGAAATTCTGCAGGGAATTTGCCAGGAAGTTTTCGAACGGGTTAACGATATGCGGATCGTGGGCAGTTAGAGAGTTGCCGATTCCGAACTGTTGCAGGAACTGCTGGATTTGCGGCGGGATACCCAGCGGGTTGTCGCCGCTGAGTTGATCGTACGGACTGCTGTCGGCCGGCTGAGCTGTCGCGTCAGATTTCACGATCGGCGGCGCCGGCGTGGTGGCCGGTGTGGCCGCGGTCGCCGCGCTGGAGACGGCTTCATAAGCGGTCATCGTGGTTGCCGCCTGCACCCACATCCGGGCGTAGTCAGCCTCGTTGAGCGCAATCGGAATGGTGTTGATACCGAAGAAATTCGTTCCGAGTAACACCGCGTGCACAGCGTGGTTAGTGGCGAGCTCAGTTAGCGTCGGCATGGTCGCGACGGCGGTGGTATAGGCCGTGGCCGCGGTCTGCTGCCCTGCGGCCGCCGCGGCGCTGTTGGCGCTAGCCTGCGCCAACCAGGCCAGATACGGCACGTACGCGGCCACGAAAGACTCCGCACTCGGGCCTTCCCAGGAACCGGTCTGCACCTCTGCCAACAATGCGCTCAATTCATCGGCCACCGAGGAGTACTCGGCGCTCAAGGAGTTCCACGCCTGGGCGGCGGCCAGCAACGACCCGGGCCCGGGGCCACTGCTCAACAACGCTGAATGCACTTCCGGTGGCGCGGCCATCCACACCGGCGCGGTCAATTTAGACTGCTCGCAGTCGAATAAGACGAGGCGGCTGCTGGATGCGCGCTGACGTTAACGACTTCGGCAGGACCTTCTGACACCGTCCGCAACGCCATGGCAGCCGCTCCCTCGGGGACCGCTGCCCCGTCGACCTTAGATGAACATGATTTTCATTAACATTAATATCATGCCATCGCCGTTTGGGACACCCGACGACCGAACGCGCCGCGTCAGGTAGGCGAAGTCAGTGCGCGATAGCCTGATTCGGCGAAGCATCGGGCAGCCTCGCGCATCGTGTCGGTGACCGGGCGGCGCTCCGGCGCTTCGCCGTCGAAGAAAGTCGGCATCGGGTCTTTGGAGTAGAAGCGGGATTCCGCTGCCATCCGGGCGATGTCAGCAGCGCCGACGTCGAGCCCCAGATGCGGGGCGACCCGGTCCCACACCGCGGCGGGCAGGTCGGAGTGATCGATCGACAGCCGCCGGGCCGGATCAATGGCGGCTGCCTGCAACATCGCCCCGAGAGCACGCCCGGCGAACTCGGCGCGCGTCATGGCGGGAATCGCGGCCGGGTCAAGGCCGAAGAGCCGCGCGCCCTGTGCGGGCGAGCTTTGCACCGGCAGCCAGCCCGGAGGGTTCGCGAACAGCGAAGCCATCACCAGCACCGGGTCGCGCTGCACCCACACCCAGGGCGTGTCAGGAAAGGCGGCGGCCAGCAGCGCCCGGCGGCGAATGTTCCAACTCGTGCACTTGAGCACAAGACGCCGTTCGTCGCTGTGCCGGCATCGGCCCAACGCCCGCACCATCATCCGCACCACAGAAACCAGCGCGGTCTCGTCGACGCGGCCGGGACGCAGTCCGAGCAACGCGTTGAGTGGCGACGGTTCGGCGATGACGACGACGCCGGGCAGGGTGCCCAGCAGCCGTGACACCAACGTCGACCCACAGCGGGACAGGTGGAAGATCATTCCCGCCGGCTCGAGCGAAGCCGCACTGTCCAGAGCGGACAACGCCTCTATTCCTGTCCTGACCAACGGCTTGGACCGTGGGCTTGACGCCCAGCGGGCGACGGTCTGGTCGAAGAACGGTTCGATAAATCGTTCCGCCGACAGATCGGCCCAGTCGATGGTGGGGGCGCTGCCGGAAAGATCCACTCGGACCGGCGTCCAGCGAGCGAGCTGACCGAGATCAATCATCCGGCAGTCGGACCAGAAATCCAGTGGCGATGAGACTTCGGGCGAGGTCTGTCTGCTGAGACACACGCAGTCCGGGCAGGTCGCACACCCGAAACGGTGCAGTGCGTGTGGAGACGAACAGCAGCGCGGCCTGGTGATCGGGTGCGGCGTTCACGACCAATTGCGCAAACTGCAGGGCGACCCCGCCGGCAACGGCGGTCACTCGCGAATACAGCGGCTGATATCTGACCACACGGGTCTGCCCGTCGATTGACGACGCGTTCGCGACCGCGTGTCCGACCGGTGGGCATCGGCCACGTTTGACCAAGTCCTCCTCCAACACGCCGAGCCCGTCCACGATGATGCTGGATTCTTCGAGGGAATTGACAATCTCGCGGACGAGAACGGTCACCTTCGCGCGCGCGTCGGCATCATCGAGGTGGTGCGGCGGCAGCTGGGTGTGGACGCGGTTATCCCGGCAACTCAGTGAGTAAAGCGCCCGGGTCACGAATGCGAGCACTGTGGGCGCGTGGATGCCGACGGTCAAGTGGACCGAAGTTTCGGAGGTTGCCTCGGCCGCATGAACTCTGCCGCGCGGCAGATACAAGACGTCGCCGGCCGACAGATGTAAGTCGGTCGGCCTCGGAAGGTCGGCGCCCGCCACCGTCTCCCCGCGGTGCATCGCCGCCGGTGAAACCTCGGCGCCGCCATAGAGATGCCAGACCTTCGATCCATGGATTTGCAGGATCAGCACGTCGTGCTCGTCATAGTGGGTGACGAAGCCTTGCGATCCGGCCGGTGTGATGTAGGCATTGACTTTGGTCGGATAGTTCAACTCGACCTCGATGGAGTGCGACAGCGCCGCAACCTTCCGGAGGTAACGCTCGACGCTATCCATGACAACGGTGAAACCGTCCGCGAAGTCGCCGCGGACGCGGGCAACGTCGAGACTGCCGTCGGCGAGCCGGTAGGTGTCAGCGCCGTGCCTTTGCGTCCCTCGCACCAGGCGCACCGCCGACGGCTCGAGCCGATACAGCTCGAGAAGCGTGTCCAACGTCGAAGGCCCGGGTAGCAGGCCGTCGAAGTAGTCCGCGCAGCCTCGCTTGCCGTGGTAGTCCACGGCGCCCCACACCTGACCGAGAAAAGTCTCGACCGGCAACGGATGCAGCAACCAAGCCAGTGAGGGATCGACCCGGACGTCCGACAAGCGTTGCTGCATCAGCCGTCGTCCCGCCTTCTCGCCTCGATCGTTGATGGAAATGATGTTCGACAGGCTGCCAGCACTGTAGCGCCGCACCGGGCTTACCGGTGTCGCCGTCGTTACCGGGCCGGACGCTCACTTTGGCCTTGCAGTGCGCTGCGCAGCGCGTGTAGCGCATGGTGCAGGTCTTTCTTGATCAGCTGATCCTCAGTCCTGAGTTCGGCGGCGATCTGCGCGGTCGTCCGCTTCGGAGACAGCGACCGATAGAGGACGGCACGGTGCCGGTCGGACAACTGAGCCAAGGCATCCTTGATCCGTTCTGCCTCGGACGGCAAGCCGGAGAGGGCTGCAGATTGACTATGGCGCGCCAGTTCGGCCCGCGGACACTTCACCGGAGTGTCATCTCGGCCGCCGACTCGTGACCCGAATTGCACCTACGGAAAGACGCCATCCAGCAAGCCTCCCGTCGACTGATCGCGGTATACAACTTGCGTTTAGTTGTACCTAGTGTAAACAGATTAACCAGAGTTGTGTCAATAGTTACATTGTGGCGTGACTTGCCATAGGCTGCAGTCGTGCCGGACGCGCCTAACTTTCAGGCTGAAGTCCGGCTGTTGCTGCGCGACCGGGTGTTGGACGTGGCCTACGACTTGGTCTGTTCGGAGGGCTGGGGTGCGGTGAACATGTCGCGCATTGCGGTCCAGGTCGGTATCAGTCGGCAAGTGTTGTACAAGGAGTTCGGCGCCAAGCAGGCGGTGGGCCAGGCGCTGGTGCAGCGGGAAACGGACCGATTCGTCACCGGGGTCGTTGCGGCGATGCAGGCGCATCCCGAGGAACTGGCGGCGGGCCTGGCCGCCGGCGCGGCCTTCACCCTGCGAGCCGGCGCCGACGATGCGCTGGTCAAGGCGAGTATGAAGCGTGCCCGCGACGCGGAGGTCGGCTTGACTCCGCTGCTGACTACCGGGCCACGACCCATCTGGGCTGGCTCGATGGATGCTATCGCGGCAGCGGCCCGGGACTTCTATGACCTTCCGACTCCGATCGAGCGGCAACTCGAGTCGATTGTCGAAGTCGAGGTCCGCCTGACCTTCAGCCACATGTGGCAGCCGATGTGCAGCGTCGACGAGGCGGTACAGCAGATCTACACGACCGTGCGTGCGCTGTGTCAGGCGGCCAGCAGTACAGCCGCTGCGATCTGAGGCCGCCGCCTGTCAGATCAGCGGACGGCCCATTCGAATCCGCCGGTCCACGTCCCACAGCAGCACATTGAACGGGAACCGCCGGATTGGTCGCGGCATCAAGTGGTTGACGCTACGCAGTACCGCCATCACCCGGTTGAAGCGTTGTTGCCGGACAGCGTCCCAGGGCAACCGCATCTCATCGCGGAATCGTTGCGGCAAAAAGCCACTGGTGATCAGCAGCGCGACACTTTCCGGCAGTCGTCGCAGCCAGCGGGGCAGCGCCATTCCCCGCAGCCGGGCGGCCGCGATGGGGTAGAGATAGGCGCGTACCGCGTCGTCGATGTGCACCTGGTCCAGCGCCTCACGCCAATAACGGTCGAAGGCGGCGCGGTCCGGTGGCCACATCTGCGGCGGCACCTGCAGCGTCGTGCCCAACGTCATACCCTCGCGGTAGTGGCGATCGGCTTGTTCGCCGGCCAACTCACCGGCGAAGATCCGGTAGATGTCCACGGCGCCCTTGTACAAGCATGCCGCCACCCACAGCTGTAACTCGGGGTCGAAAGCGCGGTAGCGCACCGGACTCTCCGGAGTCGAGTAAACCTGGGCGTGCGCGCGGTTGACCGCCCGGCGGAAGGCTGCCTTCTGCGCGTCGCTGCCGGCGGTGGCCACCGCCAGGTAGGTGAACGTGGTGCGCGCCCGCTTGACCGGGTGCAGGTCGACCCGGCCGCTTTCCACGCGGCTTTCCAGCACGCCGTAACCGACGCCGGGCCGCGCCAGTTGCATGATCACGTTGGCCGGCCCGGCCAACAGCGCGACTCCCATCAGACCATCGTGAATGTCAGCGCGCCGCCCCGGCGCTCGTTGCCGCTGCCTCGACCTCTGGTCAGGCGGATCGGCGATCGCGCGCTCGACGTGCCGGACCGGTTCACCGACGGTCCTCAACACCTGCCTGCAATCTGACAACGCATATTTCCAGATGCTGCGCCCCGCCCATCCCGCCGACCTTTCGTTGTATCAGGCTATCGGCACTGCGCCTGCCGCGAGGCTGTAGTCAGCGCGGGAAAGCCCGAGTGGTCGGCACGACAACTACAGGCTCGGCGCAGAGCTGACCACCACCCGCCGGTCAGCGGCCGTCTTAGGCACAGCTCGGGCATCAGCTTCGTCGAATTCTTTCACCCAGCAGGCGAATTCGAGGGTGATGCCGTCGGGATCCTGGAAGTAGAACGAACGCACGAAGACGCCGGAATGCATGGTCGCCGAGACCTGGATCGCGCTTTCGTCGTGGTTGAGCACCGGCCCAACCCGTACGCCTTTGTCTTTGAGCCGCTGCCGGTAGGCCTCGAAGTTCTCGGCAGGGACGTGAAATGCCAAGTGGTTCATGGTGCTCACCGCGCTGGTGATGTCTCCGATACCCGGTATGGCAGCGGGCGACGAAAGACCGGGCACACGATCCGGGGCGTCGGCGAACCAGAAGAACGCCACGCAATCACCGTTGCCGGCGTCGAAGAAGAAATGCTGCCCCTGATCACCGGGCAGGTCGAGCGACTTGATCAACGGCATACCCAAGACGTTGCTGTAGAAGTCAACCGTTGCAGCCATGTCCGAACAGACCAGGGCGACATGGTTGATACCGCTCAACTCGAACTCGGCGTTGCTGTTGTGCGGCTTGATCACTTCGGTGCTCCCGTCGGTTCGGAGCGGCCCGTCGGCCCTGGTCAAGACCTCCAGCAGAATTTAACATCAGATTTACATTCGTGCAGGGGTGTGACGCCGGAAGGTTTGTCGAGTGACGACAGTGTCGGAGTACACGCGGCCAGCCCGACGATTTCCGAACTCATCGTGGCCGCCGAATAAAGGCCGCGATAGACGCCGCCCATTGGCGCACCTACCCCGACCGGCTCGCCGAGATAATCAGCGTCTGGCAATTGGCCATGATCAACGACGACTTCGCGTAGCGCAGGGCGCATGTCTGCTCGATTCGGGTATTAACACACTTGATATCGATGACGAGGCCTGCAGCACAACGCTGGCAAACATCTTCCACCGGGCCATTCACGCCAAGGAAGTGTCGACGTGACCCGGGGCACCGGCGCGCCCGGGGTGATTCAAGAGTTCGTCGGGCTACCGTCGCCCACCGCGCGCCGCGCGGCTGCCGGCGGGCACCCGTGCCAGGGCTTGTACTACCGCGGAGTGGGCCGTAAGCCCAAAGTGGCCATGATCGCGGCCCACTTCCAGCTCGACTTCTCCGAGCACTATCTCGCCGACTACATAGCTACTCGCGGCGTCGGGTTCCTCGGCTGGAACACCCGCTTCCGCGGCTTCGAGAGCAGCTTCCTGTTGGACCACGCGCTGCTCGACATCGGTGTCGGTGTGCGATGGCTGCGTGAAGTGCAGGGCGTCGATACGGTCGTGCTGCTGGGTAGTTCCGGTGGTGGCTCGCTGATGGCCGCCTATCAGGCGCAGGCCGTCGATCCGCAAGTCACAACGATGCCCGGCATCCGTCCGGCAGCAGGACTCGCCGACCTGTTGCCCGCCGACGGGCTTGTGGCCAGCGCCGCCCATCCCGGCCGCCCCGACGTGTTGACCGCCTGGATGGACGCGGCCGTCGTCGACGAGAACGATCCGGTGGCCACCGATCCCAGACTCGACCTGTTCGACGAAACCAACGGGCCGCCCTACTCGGCGGATTTCCTGGCTCGTTACCGCTCGGCGCAAGTGGTGCGTAACCACGCGATCACCAACTGGGCCGAAGCTGAGCTCAAACGCGTTCAGTCGGCCGGCTTTGCCGACCGTCCGTTCACCGTGATGCGAACGTGGGCAGATCCTCGCATGGTCGATCCGGGCATCGAGCCCACCAAGCGCCAGCCCAACTGGTGTTACGCCGGTCTTCCGGTGAAGGCCAACCGCTCCGCACGGGGTATCGCGGCGGCCTGCACATTGCGGAACTGGTTGGCTATGTGGAGTTTGCGGACAGCGCCGACCCGCGCCGAACCGCATCTGGCCCGGGTCACCTGCCCGACCCTGGTGATCAACGCCGAGGCTGACACCGGAGTCTTCCCGTCCGACGCCCAGCGCATCTACGACGCGCTGGCCGGGACCGATAAGACGCGGCTTTCCATCGACTCCGACCACTATTTCACCACCCCTGGCGCGCGCAGCGAACAAGCCGACACGATCGCCGGGTGGATCGCCAAGCGCTGGCGCTGAGGACGGTCAGGCGACACCCACGCCCGACCTAGTCAACCAACTCCGCTGGTTATTAGATTGAGTGAGCTGCCCGGATCCCGGTGAGGATCGCTCGGGCAGGCCAAGCAGGCTCGAGGAAGGCCACACCATGCCGATCGCGATTACTCCCGAGCACCATGATCTCGCCGACTCGGTGCGGTCACTGGTAGCGCGGGTAGCGCCGTCCGAGGTCTTGCACGCCGCGCTGGAGACCCCGGTCGACAACCCTCCGCCGTACTGGCAGGCTGCCGCCGACCAGGGGCTGCAAGGTATCCACCTCACCGAATCCGTGGGCGGACAGGGTTTCGGCATCCTCGAGCTGGCGGTGGTACTGGCCGAGTTCGGCTACCGGGCGGTGCCTGGCCCGTTCGTACCGTCGGCGATCGCGAGCGCGTTGATCTCCGCGCACGACTCAGATGCGAAGGTCCTCAGCGAGCTGGCCTCGGGGGCCGTCATCGCTGCGTACGCACTGAACTCCGGGTTGACCGCCACCCGGCACGGCGACTCGTTGGTGATCCGCGGCGAGGTCCGCGCCGTCCCGGCTGCGGCTCAAGCCGAGGTACTGGTGTTGCCGGTGGCGATCGACAGCGGCGAAGAGTGGATCGTGCTGCGCGCTGAGCAGCTCGAGGTCGAACCGGTCAAAAGCGTCGATCCGCTGCGACCGGTCGCCCACGTGCGCGCCAACGCCGTCGAGGTCGGCGACGACGCTGTCCTGAGCAGACTGAGCCGCTCTGCAGCACACGCGCTGATCTCCACCCTGCTGTCCGCGGAGGCGATCGGCGTCGCGCGGTGGGCGACTGACACCGCGTCGGCTTATGCGAAGATCCGCGAGCAATTTGGCAGACCCATCGGCCAGTTCCAGGCGATCAAACACCGGTGCGCTGAGATGGTCGCCGACACTGAACGGGCCACTGCAGCGGTGTGGGACGCCGCCCGCGCGATCGACGAGGCCGGTGAGGGCCCTGCCCGCTTCACTTCCGCCGCTGTCGAGTTCGCCGCGGCGGTAGCCGCGACACTGGCTCCGGCAGCCGCGCAACGCTGCGCGCAGGACTGCATTCAGGTGCACGGCGGGATCGGCTTTACGTGGGAACACGACACGAACGTCTACTACCGGCGCGCGCTGATACTGGCCGCTTCTTTCGGCCGCAGATCTGAATACCCGCAACGAGTGGTCGACACTGCGACGACCACCGGTATGCGCGAGCTCAACATCGACCTGGACCCCGACACGGAGAAACTGCGGACCGACATCCGCGCCGAAGTCGACGCGCTCAAGGCAATCGCACGCGAGGAGCGCAAAGCAGCCATCGCCGAGGGCGGCTGGGTGCTGCCTTACTTACCCGCGCCATGGGGCCGAGGAGCGACCCCGGTTGAACAGATCATCATCGCCCAGGAGTTCACCGCCGGACAGGTCAAGCGCCCGCCGATCGGTATCGCATCGTGGATCGTTCCGTCAATCGTGGCGTTCGGTACCGAAGAGCAGAAGCAGCGGTTCCTGCCACCCACCTTCCGGGGTGAACAGTTGTGGTGCCAGCTGTTCTCCGAGCCCGGCGCGGGCTCAGACCTGGCCGGCTTGAGCACAAAGGCGACCAAGGTGGAGGGCGGCTGGCGGATCACCGGGCAGAAGATCTGGACCACCGCCGCACAGTTCTCCCACTGGGGCGCGCTGCTGGCGAGAACTGACACCTCCGCGCCAAAACACAATGGCATCACCTATTTCCTGCTGAACATGCAGAGCGAAGGCGTTGAGGTGCAGCCGCTGCGTGAACTGACCGGAGTTGCGATGTTCAATACGGTATTCATCGACGACGTGTTCGTCCCCGACGACCTGGTGCTCGGCGATGTGAATCGCGGCTGGGAGGTCAGCCGCAACACGCTTACGGCGGAGCGGGTGTCCATCGGCAGCTCCGAGGCGCCGTTTCTGGCGAATCTGGACGGATTCGTCGGGTTTGTGCACGACGGCCAGTTCGACCAGATTGGGCAGAACCGCGCCGGGCAGCTGATCGCTGAGGGGTACGCCGCCAAGGTGCTCAACATGCGCTCGACCTTATTGACGCTGGCCGGTGGCGACGCGATGCCGTCGGCGGCGATTTCCAAGCTGTTGTCGATGCGCACCGCCCAGGATTACGCCGAATTCGCCGTGACTACGTTCGGAGCCGACGCCGCTGTCGGGGACCCTGGCGAGCTATCCGGTAAGTGGGACGAATACCTGCTGGCGAGTCGCGCTACGACGATCTACGGCGGGACCTCTGAGGTTCAGCTGAACATCATCGCCGAGCGGTTGCTCGGCCTGCCGCGGGACCCGTAAACGGTTCATGCCGACCTGACGGTTGTCAGATCGGCATGAACCGCCTTTGCGGCGGGGTCGGCCAACCCAGTCAGGCAACCAGGAAGGCCGAGCCCCGGCCTAGCGCTCAGAGCAAGTTGACCGAGTGGTGCAGGTCCTGGCGGTGGTGGTCATGGTGGTGGTGAATGCCTGCCAGGACGACATGACCTGAGCCGGCGGTTGCGGTCGGCGTGACCGGGCTTTGCGTCGCGTTCGCCATCGGCAATGCGCCGAGAAGCATGCCGCCGCTGATTGCACCGGCACCCAGTGCGCCGACGACCGCAGTGCGGAGGGAAAACAGTGACTTCGACATTATTGCTCCTTTTGTAAAGATTCGGGGACCGACAAGTAAGACGATAAATGGCGTTCCTTGGCAATCAATCAAAAAAAGTATCAAAATTGCTGTGAATGGCAACACGCCTGGTGGTTTTCGCTTTTTGCAGTCGCCAAATACAAATTCCGACCATCAGTACTGACTGCCAATATGAACTACTGATCTCAGTACACTCTGAAATGCCAAAAAGTGCAGTTAGAAGCCGTCTGCTGAGATACTGAAGTACTTATTCAAGGAGTTCCGTAAAGCCTTAAATCAGAGAATTGCATTCTCATGAGGTGCGTTTGACATTGAATCTCGCGTGCTGACGGCGCTTCCTGCATCATTGCCAGAGTGCGTGCTACGATCCGAGCCAGCAAACACGCATCTCGGTTAGACAATTCATTTGCCTGTTCTACCCGATAACTGCCGGCAGATGAAAGCAACGGCCAGCGCGTCAGCCCTTTCTGGGCAACAACCGCTCGGTGGAAGGGCGGACAAGGGACACGCGGCCATCCGTACCGCTCAAAGCCTCGAGCGCTACGCTCGGTACGTGTCAAATGGCCGCGAGCCTGCACGGTGACTTTTCAGTAAGTCCTCCATCAGACGTCCTGATCGGCGAGCGAAGGGTTTCTGCGATGAGCAATCCCCCCGGTGGCGGCATCGACTCCAGCGCCGGACCGTTCTACGGTCGGCCCGCATCGGGCAGACCATCAGCGCACGCCAATGAGGCGGACCCAACCGAACGCTTCTCCAGCATCCGACAGAAGATCGGTCAGCGGACGCGCGGCCAACGGACCCGACGAACGGTCGACCTCGCCCCGGCCACCCACCGTGCTCTCGACATTTGGCAGCGAGAAGCCGCTGACCGTCTCGGGCTCGCACGCGTCACCGGACAAGAGGTCTTGACGGCCCTGATCGACCAGCTGTTGAACGACCCGAAACTATCCTCGCAAGTCATCCGGAACATTCAGCAAGGGCGCTGAGTCGCCACTACTTGGCGTCTTCCTTCTTGTCGCTCTTGTTTTCTTCCTTCTTGTCGCCCTTGTCGCCCTTGTCGCCCTTGTTGTCGTCTTTGGCGTCGCTCTTGCCGCTCTTGCCGCTCTTGCCGCTCTTGCTGCCCTTGCCGCCTTTGTCGCCGTCGTCCCCGCCGTCGCCCTTGTCGGCGTCGTCGTGCTCACGCAGCTCTCGCTTGAGAATCTTTCCGGTCGAGTTGCGCGGCAACTCGTCGAGGAAGAGCACTTCGCGCGGCACCTTGTATTTGGCCAGCTGATCCTTCACGTGCTTCTTGAGCGTGTCTTCGTCGACGTTGGAGCCGTCCTTCTTCACGACGAAGGCACGTAGCCGATGACCCCACTCTTTGTCTTCGACGCCGATCGCGGTGGCCTCTACCACCTCGGGGTGCCCGCTTAGGCAGTCCTCCACTTCGGCGGGGAAGACGTTCTCGCCGCCGGAGACGATCATTTCGTCGTCGCGGCCGCTGATGAACAGCAGGCCTTTCTCGTCGAAGTAGCCGACGTCACCGGAGGACAGCATGCCGTTGATGATCTGCTTGCCGCCGCCACCGGTGTAGCCCTCGAACGGGAAGCTGCTGCCCACGAAGATCCGCCCGACCTCGCCCTGTGGCAGCTCCTTGCCATCGTCGTCGAAGATTTTGACCTTGACGCCTTTGACCACCGCTCCCGCCGTCGACGAGTTGTATTCCAGGTGCTTCGGCTCCGCGATGCTGGCGAACGCGATCTCCGTCGAGCCGTACATGTTGTAGATGACCGGTCCGAACTCTTTGAGCCCCCGCTCAGCAACATCGGCGTTCAGCGCGGAGCCGGAGACGAAGATGATCCGCAGGCTCGACAGATCGGGCCGCTTGTCCATCTTTTCCAGCGCTTCTAGCAGCCGCGACAACATCACCGGAACGACGATGATCGCGGTGACCTTGTGCTTCTCGATGTCCTGCAACACGACGTCGGGCTTGAACTTGCGGTGCAGCACGAGTGTTGAACCCAGGAATCCCCCGATGCCGGCGTGCAAGAAGCCCAGGGCGTGAAACATCGGCGCCGGCAGCGCCGTCACCTCGCCGGCCTTGAACGGAACATGCGACAAAATACCGCCGATCGGCCCCAGGCTAGGTGGCGTGCTGCGGTTTGCGCCCTTCGGGGTGCCGGTGGTGCCGCTGGTCAGGATGATGATCGACGAGTGCTTGTCTGCTTTCGGTGCCGGCTTGCCGCTGCTGTGTTCGATCAGGTCGGCCAGCGTCTCGTCTTTGCTGTTCGACTTCTTGTCTGAGTCGGGATTGGTGCCCAGCGCTCGCATTTTGCCCAGCGGGGGCTCGGCCTTGCTGACGTCTTCAGCGTATTCATCGTCATAGATGATCAGCTTGGCGTCTTCGCGTTCAGACACTTCCTTGATCTGCGGTCCGGAGAACGAGCTGTTCAACAAGATGATGCGGGCGCCCACCCGCGCGCAGCCGAACAGCGCGATAGAGAACCAGCGACTGTTGCGCGCCAGGATCGCAATACCGTCGTGAGCCTCGACACCCTTGTCCAACAAACCGTGGGCCACCGCGTTGGCGGCGTCGTCGAGCTCCTTCCAGGTCAACTCGCCGTCATCGTCGATAACGGCCACCTTGTCCGGCGTACGTCGGGCGTGCATCGCGGGCAGCATCCCGATCTCGCCCCACTTGCGGATATCGTTCGCCATCCCGGCCACATTCTGGGGGGGCTGGAGCGGGAAACCGCCCGCTTCGAGGATCTTGCGGACGTAATGCAACTCGGACAGGCCACGGTCCGCGTACTGCTGGACCTTCGCGGCGGCGTTCCAGGGCAACAGGTCACTGAAGTTTGGCATGGCATCACCATATGTGACGCCCGTCGCACTACGGCGGGAAAATTTACGATGAACTCATGACCGGTTCGGTGTCGCTGGACGTAGACGGGCTTAGCGTCGCCCTAACTCACCCGGACAAGGTGGTGTTCCCCAGCCAGGACGGACGAGCCGAACGCACCAAGCTCGATCTGGTTCACTATTATCTCAGCATCGCGGACGGCGCCCTGCGGGGAGTGGCCGGACGCCCGATGATCTTGAAACGCTTCGTCAAGGGCCTCGAGCAAGAGGCGATCTTCCAGAAGCGAGCTCCGCAGAAGCGGCCGGACTGGGTGGAGGTCGCCGAACTGCGTTACGCCTCCGGCACCTCGGCGAAGGAGGCGGTCATCCGCAACGCCGCGGGTCTAGCGTGGGCGATCAATCTGGGCTGCATCGACCTGAATCCGCATCCGGTACTCGCCGAAGATCTCGACCATCCCGATGAACTGCGCGTCGACCTGGACCCGATGCCCGGAGTGCAGTGGAAGCAGATCCTGGACGTCGCGCTGGTCACTCGCACAGTGCTCGAGGATTACGGGCTGACCGCCTGGCCGAAGACCTCGGGGTCGCGAGGCTTCCACATCTACGCCCGCATCTCGCCGCAGTGGCCGTTCAGTAAGGTCCGGTTGGCCGCGCAGACGATTGCCCGCGAGGTGGAGCGGCGAGCACCCGAACTGGCCACCAGCCGTTGGTGGAAAGAAGAACGCGAAGGTGTGTTCGTCGACTTCAACCAAAACGCTAAAGACCGCACCATCGCGTCGGCCTACTCGGTGCGGGCCGCTGCCGACGCCCGGGTGTCGACGCCGCTGTCGTGGGCAGAAGTGCCCGACTGCCGCCCGGACGCGTTCACCATCGACACCGTTCCCCGGCGATTCGCCGAAATCGGTGATCCGTGGGCCGGCATGGATGACGATCCGGGTGGCCGACTCGACCCGCTGCTGGAGTTGGCCGAGGAACTCGGCCCGGCCGAGAAAGCGCCGACGGAAGCCGGACACAGCCGGGCCGGCAGACGCGTCTCCGCGATGCCGCTGATCGAGGTGGCGCGCACCAAGACCAAAAACGAGGCGATGGCCGCGTTGGACACGTGGCGGCACCGTCACCCTGCCGCGGCCGAGCTGCTGCGGCCGCCCGACGTGCTGGTCGACGGCATGCGCGGGCCCAGCTCGATCTGGTACCGGATCCGGATCAACCTGCAGCACGTGCCGGCCGAGCATCGGCCGGCGCAGGAGGAGCTGATCGCCGACTACAGCCCCTGGATGACCAAGTAAGCCCAGCGCGCCCCGTCGAGCCGGCCGACGCCTTGGCGGCCATCTCCGCCCCGCCACCGCAGTGCATAGGTCAGAATTGCGGCATGGCGACCGACCATCGGCTGGGTGCGCAGGAGCGCGTGACTCTCCTGACGCCGGCGTGCCACTGACGTGACGTCTTTCGGGGTGAATCGCCAACTGCAAGCGGTGAACAGGCTCACCTTCCTCAAACTCGCCGGGGTCACAGCGCTGACGACTGCCGGGCTTTCCGTCGCGTGCTCCGGGAGAAAGACGGCCGGCGGCAGCGACGGCGGAACGGTGACCATCCGGCACCAGTTCGGCGAGACAACCATCTCGGCGCCGCCCAAACGGGTCGTCAGCGCCGGCTACACCTGCCACGATGACCTGCTGGCGGTGGGGATCGTGCCGATCGCAGTGACCAACTGGTTCGGTGACCAACCGTACGGCGTGTGGCCTTGGGCTATGCCGAAACTGGGCGACGCCAAACCGGTTGTGCTCAGCCTGGACGCCGGAATTCAGGTCGGCCAGATCGCCGGCCTGAAACCTGATCTGATAGTGGCCACTGACGCCGGCGTGGACGCCGACACCTATCAGAGATTGTCCGCGATCGCCCCGACCGTCGCGCAATCCGGTGGCGACGCATTCTTCGAGCCGTGGAAGGACCAGGCCGCGGCGATAGGCGAGGCCGTCTACCAAGCCGAGCAGATGAAATCGCTCGTCGCCGCGGTAGACCAGAAGTTCACCGATGCCGGCAAAAGGTATCCGCAGTTCAACGGCAAGAAAGCGCTGACGCTGCAGGGCACGTTGCACCAAGACAACGTGGTGGCAACCATGGCGGGTTGGCGCACGGAATTCCTGACCCGGATGCGCCTGGTCGCTGCGGACAACATCAGTTCCTTCGCCGTCGATTCGCAGCGTGCCTTCATCCCACGCGAACGGATCAAAGACGTTCTCGACGCCGTCGATGTGCTGATCTGGACGACGAACTCCGATGAAGACCGGATTGCCTTACTGGCCGACCCGGACGTGGCGGCACTGGGGACACGCAACATCTTCACCACCAAGGATCAGGCCGGGGCGCTGGCCTACGCATCAGCGCTGAGCTACCCGCTGGTGGCCGACCAACTGCCACCGCTGATTGCGAAAGCTCTCAGCTAAAGGGCGTTGTGCCGCTGATGACTCAGCGTTTGACCTGAGCGTTCGCCTCAGGCACCTCTGGCAGAGCCCGAAGAGACGTGGCCGCAACCGTGCGGCGGGGTTAGCGTCGAGTGGTGCGCGTGGCAACGGATTCGGGATCGAACTCGGACATCGCGGCCCGTGTCACCGACTACGGTGACCAGGCGTTGCTGCTGCAGCTCGACAGCAGCGCTGCCGTGCTGGCATGGACAGCTGCGATACGCGAGGCGGCGTTGCCCGGCGTGCTCGACGTCGTGGCCGCGTCCCGTACCGTCCTGCTCATACTGGACGGGCCGCCCTGTCAGAACATCGTCCGCGGCCGGCTGAACAAGTTGCGGGTCACACCTGCTTTGGTGTTGGCTTCGCCACCTGACGGCCGCGTCGACGTGGTGATAGATGTCATCTATGACGGTGTCGATCTCGATGACGTCGCCCGCTACACCGGGCTCGCCCCGGCGGAAGTGGTTGACACCCATACCGCGACACCGTGGCAAGTGGCGTTCGGCGGATTCGCTCCCGGCTTCGCCTACCTCGTCGGCGGTGATCCGCGCCTGGCGGTGCCCCGACGAGGAGGCCCCCGCGCGTCGGTACCGGCCGGATCCGTGGGCCTGGCAGGCGAATTCAGCGGCATCTATCCCCGGCGGTCACCGGGTGGCTGGCAGATTATCGGCCGCACCGACGCTGTCCTGTGGGACCTCGACCGGCCCGACCCGGCCCTGCTGACGCCGGGCCTCTGGGTCCAGTTCCGGGCCGCCTAGCACAACCGAGGAGGCGAACCGTGCCGACACTGGAAATTCTGCGTACCGGACCGCTGGCGCTGATCCAAGACCTCGGCCGGGTGGGAAGTGCGCACCTCGGCGTCAGCGGTTCTGGAGCCGCGGACAGACGTGCCCACACTCTGGCCAACCGGCTGGTGGCCAACCCCGATGACCGCGCGACCATCGAAGTGACCTTCGGCGGCTTCGCGGCGCGGGTAGGCGGCGGTGATCTGTGCATCGCGGTGACCGGTGCCGACGCCGATCCCAATGTCAACGGAACACCGTTCGGTGTGAACAGCATTCACCGCCTGTGCGACGGCGACGTGATCTCGCTGGGGACTCCGCGCGCCGGAGTGCGCAGCTATCTGGCGGCGCGCGGGGGCATTGACGTCGAACCGGTACTGGGCTCGCGCAGCTACGACGTGTTGTCGGCGATCGGGCCGTTGCCCTTGCAGGCCGGCACAGCGCTACCAATCGGTGAGCACACCGCTGACTACCCCCAACTCGAGCAGGCTCCGGTCGCGGCGATCAACGAGCACCTCGTCGAGGTAAAGGTGGTGCCGGGGCCGCGCGAGGACTGGCTCGCCGATCCCGACGCCGTGGTGCACACCGTTTGGATGGCCTCCGACCGCAGCGACCGGGTGGGGATGCGGCTGCAAGGAAGCCCGTTGCACCATCGAACGCCGGATCGCCAGTTGCCCAGCGAAGGCCTCACCCGTGGAGCAATCCAGGTGCCGCCCAACGGTTTACCGGTTATCCTTGGTCCCGACCATCCGGTGACCGGCGGTTACCCGGTGGTCGGCGTAGTGATCGACGAGGACGTCGACAAGGTCGCTCAGATTCGTCCCGGACAGTACGTGCGTCTGCAATGGTCGCGCCCGCGACCGCCGCTTTCGGATGAGCACCTCGGGCCGACGCATTGAGCTGCAACCCCCCGTGCATCGACTGGTAAACAGGTCATTCGTGGCGGCTACCCGCTCGGTGCACTCAGTTCCTCTGAACGGGGTCGCCAGCTCTTCGCTACCCGCGGCTGGCTGCCCTGGCGCGGCCCGACGTCGGTGCTGGCGCCCGACGGGCCGACTCGCACCCGGCGGACGACGGCTCGGTATATGTGCTTCCGGTGAATGTGGATATGAACACCCAGGCGGGCTTGATGTGCGATTGGCGCGACGGCGACGTGTGGTAGCCGAGCAACCGGTCGGCAATTTTTCGGTAACGCCGCTGAAATTTGTCGGGCATACACACTTCATATGAATCAGTCAGATTCGGCATCACTCACCGGCTACCGGGTAGCGGTGACCGCCGCCCGGCGCGCTGAGGAATTGTGCGCGCTGCTGCGCCGCAACGGCGCGACCGTCTGCAGCGCGCCGGCGATCACCATGGTCTCGCTACCCGACGACGATGAACTACACCGCTGCACCGAGGCGTTGATCGCCGATCCGCCGGACGTTGTGGTCGCCACGACGGGCATCGGATTTCGTGGCTGGATCTCCGCGGCCGAAGGGTGGGGGCTGGCCAGCGAACTCATCACGGCTCTGTCGAAAGCCTTGGTGGTGGCCCGCGGGCCGAAGGCGACCGGCGCGCTGCGGGCGGCCGGCCTGCGCGAACAATGGTCCCCACAGTCGGAATCGTCGCGTGACGTGCTTGCCTATCTGCTTCAATCTGGAGTCAACAGTCAATCGATTGCTCTTCAGTTGCACGGCGCGACCGACGATTGGGATCCTTTCCCCGAGTACGTCACCGAACTTCGCGCTGGCGGAGCCGAGGTTGTTCCTATCCGGGTGTACCGGTGGCTGCCGGCGCCCAGGGCCGGTGAGTTCGATCAGCTGGTCACTCAGATCGCTGAGCGTCAGGTCGACGCCGTCGCGTTCACCTCGGCACCAGCGGCAGCCGCGACCCTGCTGCGCGCCCGGGAGCTCGGCCTGTCCGACAAGCTGATCGACGCCCTGCGTTCCGACGTGCGGGCGATGTGCGTCGGCCCTGTCACCGCGGAACCACTGATACGGTTGGGCATCCCGACTTCGGCGCCGCAGCGAATGCGGTTGGGCGCCTTGGCCCGGCACATAACGCAGGAATTGCCGGCACAGCGGTCGCGCACGATTTACGCCGCGGGCCACGTGGTGGAAATACGCGGCACCTGCGTGTTCGTGAACGGGACGGTCAGATCGCTGTCGCCGTCGGGGATGGCGACGCTGCGCGCGCTGGCCACCCGTCCGGGCACCGTGGTGTCCCGCACCAACTTGTTGCGGGTGTTGCCCGGTAAGGGCACTGACACTCATGCGGTGGACACCGCGGTGTTGCGACTGCGAACCGCCTTGGGCGACCGGAACATCATCGCCACCGTGGTCAAACGCGGCTACCGGTTGGCGATCGATGACCAATAGGAGTGGTGTAGCCGAATCGATTCGCTCAAAGCGAACAGCCGACGGAACTTTAGCGTCCCCGACTCAGGTTTAGGACATAGCGGGCCGGCGCAGGGCCGGCCGCCGAGATCGAGGAGACAACCCATGAGCAACCTGACCTTGTGGTCGCGACCCGCCTGGAACACCGACCGCTGGCTGCGAGAGTTCTTTGGCCCCGCGGCCGCCGACGATTGGTTTAAGCCGCTGACCGGTTTCAATCCCGCCGCTGAGATCGCCAGGGATGGCGACGACGCGGTAGTCCGGCTGGAGTTGCCCGGCGTGGATGTCGAGAAAGACGTCACTGTTGAACTGGTCGACGGTCGACTGGTGATGCACGGCGAGCGCCGCGACGAGCACGCCGAGGAGAAGGACGGGCGCACACTGCAGGAGGTCCGCTATGGATCCTTCCGCCGGTCCTTTCAGCTCCCGGCGCACATCACCGGCGAGGCCGTTTCGGCGTCATATGACGCCGGGGTGCTGACCGTTCGGGTGGCCGGCGCGCACGCGGGCGCTCAGGCGCAACGCATCGCGATCGCCAAGTAGGTCGGTGGTGCGGAGATCCGGTGGCGCATCCCGCGCCACCGGATTCACCCGCAGGTCAGCCAGGTTCGCGCCCGAACGCGTCCGTCGCGTCCACCCCGGCGATGCGAAGCAGTTTCACAACTTTGTCGTCAAGCCCTACACCGACTTCAGTGACCTCCGGAATGCCCAGACTGCCGAAAGCCGAACTCGGCTGATCCATCGTGAACACGGCGTTGCCGTCGGCGTCGCTGTAGACCAGCATCCGCAGCGGCGCGTAAAGCAGCGCTTTGGGGTCATGGCGAAACATAGTCTCGGCTATGACATGGTTGCCGATCAGGTACTCCACAGCGCGGACGTGATGTCCAGCGATGCCCAACAGCAGAGTCGCGTCGATCTTGGCGTAGACCATCAGATCGTTCGGAGCGTTCTGGGCGACGACGCCGCGCACGTCGTTCCAGCTGCCGCCGGCGGCCGCGATTCGTTGCATCGCCCCGAGGTCGGCCGGCGGTGCCGCCTTCTCCAGCGCGGTCACGAACTCGTCGAACGCCACACCGGTGGCAATGTCGAATCGAGTCATGCGGTGGCTTTCGCGGTGAATCTCGGTCACAATGCTTTTCTCCTGTTAGGTCTTCGGTCAAAAACGACTACGCCCTGCACCGAGCGGCTTTCCTGCCGCCGGTATATACCGGACTGCGCTTATCTCATCAGCAGCTCTATGGTTCAGTAACCCAAGTTTGTCCCATTGCGCGGTCGCTCGAGGTCGTGGGCGAGCGCTGGACACTGTTGATCGTGCGTCACGCCTTCTACGGTGTCCGACGGTTCACCGACTTCCGAGTTCACCTCGGCATTCCCAAAGCCGTTCTGACAGAACGGCTTGCCCTACTGGTCAAGGAGGGCGTTCTGCAGCGGGTTGCCGGCACCAGCGGGCGCGACGAGTACGAACTGACCGGCAAAGGCCGGCGACTATGGCCCACGATCTGGTCATTGATCAATTAAGGCAACGTAAATTATCCGGCGCAGTCCAGCCGGCGTGTTCACCGCCACGCCGGTTGCGGCGGCACCGTCACACCGGACCGAGTGTGCGCAGGATGCGGGCAGTTTCCCCCGGTCACCGATCTTGTCGTGTATCCGGCGCACCGACCGCTCGACCGCGGCACGCGCGACGACCCGGTCAGCAGGACACTGCGCCGGCCACACCGGCTGCTGGGGCCGATCGAGGCCGGATAGCGGCGCAAATTCGGGGGCTCAGCTCGGATACTCTGTGAAGTGCGATGACTCACACAGTGCTCGCCCGGGAGCTCACCGATCTGCCGACGGAGATCCGGCAGGTGCCTGCGCCTCCGGTCCCGGTGCTGAGTGACCCGTATTCGCTGCGGGTTGCCGAGGTCTCCGACGCGGAGCTTGTCGCGGAATGGATGAATCGCCCACATTTGGCCGCGGCATGGGAATATGACTGGCCGGTGTCGAGGTGGCGGCGGCATTTGAAAGCACAGCTCGAAGGCTCGTATTCACGGCCGCTGATCGGCGCGCTGCGCGGAGTCGACCGCGCCTACCTCGAGATTTACCGCGCGGCAAAGGATTCGATTGCCAACCGCTACGACGCGCACCCGCACGACCTCGGTTTGCACGCGGCGATCGCCGACGAGCAATTTGTCAACCGCGGATTCGCGCCATTGCTACTGCCGCGCGTCGTGGCCAATGTGTTCAAGATCGAACCTGATTGCTCCCGCGTGATGTTCGACCCCGACCACCGCAACACCGCTGTCCGGCGATTGTGCGAGTACGTTGGTTGCCGATTCCTCGGCGAGCACGACATGGCGAACCGTCGGATGGCGCTCTACGCTTTCGACCGACCGAACAGCGCCTCGTAACCGGCGTGATCCGGTTGGAGACCGGCCGCGACCAGCTCCCAGAGCACCTCGTCGGTGCCGCCGCCGACGCGGGCGAGTTTCATGTCGCGCCACCATCGGCCGACCGGAGTCTCGTCCACGAGAAAGGCTGACTAGCCAAAGATATGCATGCATTCGCCGACGACCTCTTCACCCAGCCGGGCCGCCGTGACCTTGACCGCTGCAGCGCTGCGCAGGTCAAGCCGGCCCGTTGCGGCGATGCCCTGCAGACCGTGGCGTAGCAGGTCGACCCGCGCCGCGAGGTCGGCGATCCGCATCCGCAGCGCCTGATGCTTGAAGAGCGTATGACCGAACTGACGGCGCACCATCATGTGCGCCAGCGTGATCGCGATCAAGCGTTCGCACGCCGCGGCGACCTGCCCGGCAGCGACAGACGTTCGTGCGCCAAGCCCCAACTGATCACGGCCAAACCGGTTCCGGCACGCGCGACCAGCGCGTCGGCCGGTACCCAGGTATCGATGTGCACCGCGGCGGTGTCCAGTGGCCCGGCGCTGAGCTTGCGATAGGGCCTTTGCACCTCGGCCTGGTTGGTGGGCACCGCGATCACCGCGATGTTGCCGTGCCGGCTGGCAGGGTCGTGATCGACATTGCGGGCGACCACTATGATGTGGTCGGCGATGGGCGCCAACGACACGTATTTCTTCGCGCCCCGCACGGCGAAACCACCGTCTATGGAATATATCTCGGTCTCGACGATTGCAGGTCCGAGCCGCCCGACTCCTCCGATGCGCCGATGCACAACACGGCTTCACCCCGGATCGCCTGCTCGCAGATGGCGCGCAGATGATCGGACCTGCCGAACCGGCGCAGAATCGCAATGGCCGAATCGTGCAGACTGACACCGACGGCGATGCCCGCTGACATCAATCGGCCCAGCGCAGCGGCCAGCTCAATCAGTTTGGCGACGTCAGGAACGCTCGCGTCGGCCCACTTGTGCGCAAACACCCCACTGGTACCGAGGTATTCGATGAGCTGGCTCGGAAAGCGCTCGGTCGCTTCAGCTTCGGCCGTCCAAGCCTGCACCTTGTCGTCGGACGTCGCGTTCAGCAGACTCCGGTAGCCGTCGACATCCAGCGCGGCCGCGGCACTCATGTGCTGACCGACTCCAGGTTGCGCTTGACCTCCAGGCGGCGCAGCTTGCCCGACGACGTGCGGGGCAGCGACCCGGGTGACAACAGCACCACGTTGGACGGGACGACGCCGCATACCGACGCGACGCGTCGGGTCACCTCGCTGCGGGCGTTCGCTTCGTCACGGCCGCGGTATTCGGCGGCCACTACGAGACCTGTTCGCGCCGTGCCGTTTCCGGTACCGACCGCGACCACCGCGCCCTCCCGCACGCCCGGCACCTGCGCGGCGACCTGTTCTACTTCGGCGGGGAAGACGTTTCGCCCGGCCAGCGAGATCAGTTCCTTGATCCGGCCGCACACGACCAGCCCGTCATCGGTGAGGTAACCCAGATCGCCAGTAGAGAACCAACTTTGATTCTCGAGCGCGGTCTCGCCGTGGTAGCCCGTCATCACGGACCGGCCACGAATTTCGATCTCGCCGACCCCGGTGCGGGGATCGACTCGGTCCCGATCATCGCCGATGCGAACCTGTACGCCCGGGATGGGCGGCCCGAGGACCGCATGTTGAGTCTTTTTGTCCGCATTCTCGCGTTCGTCGATCCGCAGACCGGTACCCGGAGCGGGCATAGTCACCGCGCAGGCCGCTTCGGCCAGCCCATAGGCCGGAGCCGCTGCGCCGGCGGGAAAGCCGAATGGCGCCATGGCAGCGGTGAAGCGGGCGAGACCCTCGCAATCGACCGGCTCGCCGCCGTTGATCGCGACGCGGACGTTGCCGAGGTCAACATCACTGACCCGGCGCGCGTATTTGCCGATCAGGTTATAGGCGAAGTTAGGACCGGCGGTGATGCTGGCCCGGCTGTCGGAAAGCCAGGTCAACCAGCGAAACGGCGCAGCTGTGAACGCCGCGGTCGGCGCCAACCGGAACGACGCGCCGGTCAATGCGCCGCTCAGCAGCATCATCAGACCCATGTCGTGGTACAGCGGCAACCACGAGCAGCCGACGTCGGTTGAGGCGTCAATACCCAGACGCTGGGTCAGGCCTCGAAGATTGGCGTACACCGCCTCCGGGCTCAGCACCGCCGTGCGCGGGTTGCCCGTCGATCCGGCTGTCCCCTGCAGGACGGCAGCACCAGAGGACTGCGACGCTGCCCTAACGGCCGCATCGTCGCCGCCGGCGCGGCATAGCGCCGCCGCTTCGAGCACCGCGATCGGAGACTGGCTTGCACGCAACACGTCGAGTTCGGCGCCGTGACTGAAGGCCGTGACGACTCCGATGGCAGCGAAGCGGCGCAGTGTCGCTTCGGCCCACCGGTCCGGATCGGCACCGCGGACCATATCGGGCAGGATTGACACACCGGTGCCGGCCAACAGTGCGCCCAATACCGCGGCCACCACATCCACCGTCGGTTCCGCGACGACCCCGACGGGCCCGCCCGCTGTCCTGTCGTCGTCGAGGATGTGGGTCGCGACCGCTGTCGCGCGGCTGCATACCTCCGGCCACGGATATTGCAGCCACCGGTCGGTAATCCGGTCGAAGACCATCAGGTCGCAGCGCGAGCCGATCATCGCGTCGGTCAGCGCCGACGCGAGCACATTCACGCTCGCACCTTCGTCTTGATCACGCCGTCGAGTTCACCGATCGTGTTGCACGCCAACAGCTCTTCTTCGGACAACGCCACGCCGAGGCGGTCTTCGATAGCCACCATGCCGACCGCGAAAGCAACCGAATCCAATCCGAGATCGTCGATGAGATGCGAATCCGGCGTGACTTGGGAAACGTCGACGTTCAGATCGTCGCGGAGAATGGCCGCCAAATCCGAGCTCACGCCGGAGCATTCCATGCCGAGGCAGTATATACACGGCAAGTATGGTTAGGCTAGCCTGGCTTATCGCGCCGGTGTCGCGCGTCCCGGCAGTTCCCGCCGGCCCGCAGTCGAGACGTGAAAACCATTGTCCGAGAATCCGATAACCTTACGCGCGGTAGGTCAACGGTCCCCCTCGCTCAGCGATCGGTCTCCGGAGAACGCCACGAGCCGCGCGTCTCCCGTTGTGATTCCTGACACCGTCGGCGCAGGAGATCGGCTGTTCGAGCGCAGCGCACCTGCCTGCGCCGTAGCGATAGACCAGCGGCTCGCCGCTGCGCATGGCGTCGGCGTGTTGTCCGCACGGCGTCAACCCGGCCTGGCGGCGCACCGCTTCGACACCGGAAGCTAATATCAAATACGTTGTGTAACTTGACAACACCACGCAGTCTATTTCGCCGGCCGGTGCCGAGTCGCATCCATCAGCGAATGAAAACCGGAGTCTCGACGCTCAGTGCGACACCAAGTGGGGATGCAGCGCGAGCCGCTTGGACGCTGGCGGCCGGGCCGGATCCTCCTCCACCCCCCGCGCCGCCCGATCGCCAGTTCTGAGTACCCTTCGAGCAGGGTCACAGAAGAGGACTAACACCAGATGAGCGCACCTACGACGAACCGTGCCAGCACGGGCGTCTTCTCCTCCGAACGCGCGCAGATCGCGCAGCGCACACTGCGCACCGACCGCTGGTGGAAGGCCCCGCTGCTGACCGACCTGGGCTTGGCGGCATTCATCGTCTACGCGACCATCCGAGCCTTCTGGGGCAGCTCTTACTGGGTGGATAAGTATCACTACCTGACGCCGTTCTACTCACCGTGCATCAGCTCGTCGTGTGCGCCCGGCGCCAGCCACCTGGGCGTCTGGTTCGGACACTTCTCCTGGTGGGTTCCGTTGGGCAGCCTGGTGCTGCCCTTTTTGCTCGGTTTCCGGCTGACCTGCTACTACTACCGTCGGGCCTACTACCGCTCGGTATGGCAGTCTCCCCCCGGATGCGCTGTCGCAGAACCGCATTCGACGTATACCGGTGAGACCCGACTCCCACTGATCATCCAGAACAGCCACCGGTACTTCTTCTACGTGGCGTGTGTCGTCTCACTACTGAACACGTACGACGTAATCAAGGCCTTCCACTCGCCGGGCGGATTCGGCTTCGGTTTGGGCGACATCGTTCTCACCGTCAACGACATCTTGCTGTGGGTGTACACGTTGTCGTGCCACTCCTGTCGTCATATCGCCGGAGGTCGGCTCAAGCACTTCTCTCAGCACCCGGTGCGCTACTGGCTGTGGACGCAGATCAGCAAGATCAACACTCGTCACATGCAGTTCGCGTGGATCACTCTGGGCACCCTGGTGCTCACCGACTTGTACGTCTCGCTGGTGGCCAGCAATGTGATTCATGACTTGAGGTTTGTCGGCTGAGTGGATGTTTCGAATCAATCGGTAGCTAGTTGAGCGAGGTTTTAATGACTGAGGTCGAACGGCACTCCTACGACGTAGTGGTGATTGGTGCCGGCGGCGCAGGGCTGCGCGCGGTAATCGAAGCCCGCGAACGCGGCCTCAAAGTAGCAGTGGTGTCTAAGTCGTTGTTCGGCAAGGCCCACACGGTGATGGCCGAGGGCGGCTGCGCGGCGTCGATGGGAAACACCAACCCGAAAGACAACTGGAAGACTCACTTCGGCGACACGATGCGCGGCGGGAAATTTCTGAACAACTGGCGGATGGCCGAACTGCACGCCAAGGAGGCACCCGACCGGGTTTGGGAGCTGGAAACCTACGGCGCGTTGTTCGACCGCACCAAAGACGGCCGCATCAGCCAGCGCAACTTCGGTGGGCACACCTATCCGCGGCTGGCGCACGTCGGTGACCGCACCGGCCTGGAGCTGATCCGCACCATGCAGCAGAAAATCGTGTCGCTGCAGCAGGAAGACCACGCCGAACTCGGCGACTACGAGGCGCGGATCAAAGTATTCGCCGAATGCACCATCACCGAGCTGCTCAAGGATCGCTCGGGTACGGGTGCCCCGGGCGAGCAGGGTGCGATCGCCGGAGCGTTCGGCTACTGGCGCGACAGCGGCCGATTCGTCTTGTTCGAGGCGCCGGCGGTAGTGCTGGCCACCGGCGGGATCGGCAAGTCGTTCAAGGTCACGTCCAACTCCTGGGAGTACACCGGTGACGGACACGCGTTAGCGCTGCGGGCGGGCGCGACGCTGATCAACATGGAATTCGTACAGTTCCACCCGACCGGCATGGTGTGGCCGCCGAGTGTCAAAGGCATCTTGGTCACCGAAGGTGTTCGCGGTGACGGCGGAGTGTTGAAGAATTCCGAAGGCAGCCGGTTCATGTTCGGCTACATTCCAGCGGTCTTCAAAGGCCAGTACGCCGAGACCGAGCAAGAGGCCGACGAGTGGCTCAAAGACAACGACTCGGCCCGTCGCACCCCGGACCTGTTGCCGCGTGACGAGGTGGCACGCGCGATCAACTCCGAAGTCAAGGGCGGTCGCGGCACCCCACACGGCGGTGTCTACCTGGACATTGCGTCGCGGCTGACGCCGGCGGAAATCAATCGGCGGTTGCCCTCGATGTATCACCAGTTCAAGGAATTGGCCGGGGTCGACATCACCAAGGAGCCGATGGAAGTCGGGCCTACCTGCCATTACGTCATGGGCGGTATCGAGGTCAACGCCGACACCGGGGCGGCCAGCATTGCGGGGCTGTTCGCCGCCGGCGAGTGCTCCGGCGGGATGCACGGCTCCAACCGGCTGGGTGGCAACTCCCTGTCGGACCTGCTGGTGTTCGGTCGACGCGCCGGGCTGGGCGCCGCCGACTACGTCCGGGCGCTGAGCAGCCGGCCGACGGTGTCCTTAGATGCTGTCGAAACCGCGGCGAAACTGGCGCTCGCTCCGTTCGAGACGTCGACGAACGGCACCGGAGCGGAGAACCCTTACAGCTTGCAGTTGGAGCTGCAGGACTCTATGAACGATCTGGTGGGCATCATCCGCAACGCTGATGAAATCTCCCAGGCCATCGACCGGCTCAGCGAATTACGTGAGCGGGTGAAGCACATCCACGTTCAGGGTCACCGCCAGTACAACCCGGGCTGGAATCTCGCCCTAGACTTGCGCAACATGCTGCTGGTCAGCGAATGCGTCGCCAAGGCCGCGCTTGAGCGCACCGAGAGCCGCGGCGGGCACACCCGCGATGACCACCCGGCAATGGATTCGTCGTGGCGCAAACTGCTGCTGGTGTGCCAGGTGTCAAGCGGCGACGACGTGATTCCCGATGTCGAGGTCACCCGCAAGGACTCAGAACCGATGCGGCCGGACCTGTTGGAGCTGTTCGATATCTCCGAGCTGGAGAAGTATTACACCGACGACGAGCTCGCCGAGCATCCAGGACGGAGAAGCTGAAATGGCGTACAACGTGAGTCTGCAAGTGTGGCGCGGCGACGAAGCCGGCGGCGCGCTGCAGGACTTCAAGGTCGATGTCAACGAGGGCGAGGTGGTGCTCGACATCATCCACCGCCTACAACAGACGCAGACGCCCGACCTTGCCGTGCGATGGAACTGCAAGGCGGGTAAGTGCGGCTCCTGCTCAGCAGAGATCAACGGCAAGCCCCGATTGATGTGCATGACCCGTATGTCGACTTTCGCCGAGGACGAGGTGGTGACGGTGACGCCGCTGCGAACCTTCCCGGTAATCCGCGACCTGGTCACTGACGTCTCGTACAACTACGAGAAAGCTCGCGAGATACCGTCATTCGCGCCACCCAAAGAGCTGCAGCCCGGCGAGTACCGGATGGCACAGAATGACGTCGCGCGATCACAGGAGTTCCGTAAGTGCATCGAGTGCTTCCTCTGTCAGACCGTCTGTCACGTGATTCGCGACCATGACGAGAACAAGAAGTCCTTCGCCGGCCCGCGCTACCTGATGCGGGTCGCCGAGCTGGAAATGCATCCGCTGGACACCGTAGACCGGCGCAATCAGGCGCAGGAGGAACACGGACTCGGCTACTGCAACATCACCAAGTGCTGCACCGAGGTATGCCCCGAACACATCAAGATCACCGACAACGCCCTGATTCCGATGAAGGAACGCGTTGTCGACCGGAAATACGATCCGGTGGTGTGGCTGGGCAACAAGCTGTTCCGCCGCTGACGATGTCACAACGCTGCCTTTCCGGGTAGCCTGGCAGACAGCTGAATCCACCAGCCGACCACCCCTCACCACGTAAAGGCAGCAGCGATGAGCCTACGAAAACCGACCAGTATCAACGCTATTCGGACCGCAATCGAAGAACTGTCTGCTCGTGCCGACCTCGCGCGTAAAGAAGGTCGCGACGACGAAGCCGGCGAGATCGAGCAACGTATTCAGGGTTACCGCGACGAATTGAGCGAACGGCCTTAAAGCTCAAGCACCCAGTCGCCGGAACCCGCTGCGGTGAAAGACGATCGGCGCGACCTCCGGATTGACCCGCAAATCGTTGACCCGCAACACGACGATGGTGTGATCGCCCGCAGGGATCAGTTGTTCGATCGCACTGTCCAGCCACATGCTGGTACCTCTGATGAAGACGGCTCCGACGTCGTTGGATTCGGTTTCTAAACCCGCGAACCGGTCGCCGGTCTTCGCCGCCAGCGTTCGCACGGCTTCGTCGTGCGCTTCGCCCAGCACGCTGATACCCAACCGCGGAACACCTTTGAGCTTGGGCCAGGTCGTCGATGTGTTCTGTACGCAGAACGACACCAGCGGCGGGTCCAACGAGACCGGGACAAAGGTACTGGCCGCCAATCCCTCCCGGATTCCGTCGACTTCAGCGGCGATGGCCACAACTCCGGACGGAAAGTGCCCGAACGCCTCACGAAGCGAGGACGGTGTCAGCTTGCTGGTCGAGTTCACCGGCTTCTCTGTCGGACGGGCGGAACCGATTCGGTAGTGCTGACCTTACTCGGCGCGCTCAGCGCCGTCAGCGGTACTCGACGCGTGGCCATGCGCTGCCGCGACATCCGGATGCGCCCGCAATCGGCTCTTCCAAGCGTTGCGACCGTACACCGGAAAGATCGGGTCGAACGGGTGGGTGCGCGCCCGGGCCTGCACAGCCAGTTCGTCGGGCAACGACAGCACGGGGATCTGCGCGTCGAGTCGGGGGTTGAAGAAATACGGCACCGAAATCCGTTCTCTGGCCGGTCGGCTCATGTGCACCCGGTGCTCGGTCGCCCGCAGATAGCCACCGGTCGCCACCTCGAGCAACTCGCCGATGTTGACGATGAAGCAGCCGTGCCGGGGGGGCACGTCGATCCAGTCCCCCTGCGGGCCGCGAACCTGTAGTCCGTGGCTGTCCGGTTCAGCGAGCAGCAGGGTGAGCACACCGGAATCCCGGTGCGCTCCCACCCCTTGCCCGGCGGCGGCGCGCGCCGGATAACGCACGATCTTGATCAGCGTCGCCGGAGCGTCGGCGAAGGCGGCGTCGAACACGTCGGCGGGGCTGCCGAGCGCGCCGGCCCATGATCTGAGCAAGGTACGTGCCACGTCGGACAGCGCAGCGTCCCACTCGGTGACAATTCCCGCCAGTTCCGGCAGCCCGGCAGGCCATTGATTCGGTCCTTGCAGCCAGAGATAATCCGGCTCGCCGGGGCCCCCGATCGGGGTGCGTTCGGGACCGATGTCGATCTGCTCGCGCCAGTCCACTTCACCGCGGGTCAGTTCGCCGCCGAGTCGGGTATAGCCGCGGAAATGCGGGCTGTGCAGCATCGCGATTGCGTCCTTCTCAGCTTGCGGCAGCGCAAAAAACCGGCGCGCCGCCGCCAGCACCCCGCGAGTGAGCTCAGTCGGCACCCCATGACCGGCCAGATAGAAGAACCCCACGTCATGCGCGGCTGTCCGCAGCTGTTCTCGGAGGTCAGCGGCATCGTTGCGCAAGTCCACTACCGGAAGCGCGGTCGCCTCAGTCCCAGTTGTCACGCTTCTATCATCACCACGAGTAGTGCGGGGATTCACCATCCTGATCGACCCGAATCCACCAGCTTGGTTGAGTAACAGTGCTAATTAGCTCACATCAACTTGCGTTGACTTCCCGATCGTTATAGTTTTGGCAGTGTTACTGGTGGGTAACTTAACCCTAGTACCCAACCACGAGTGGCATTCTCAACGAGGAGGACGCACGTGAGCCACTACAAGAGCAATGTCCGCGACCAGCAGTTCAACCTGTTCGAGGTGCTCGGAGTCGACAGCGCACTGGGCCAAGGCGCCTACAGTGACCTGGACGCCGATGTCGTTCGCGAGATGCTGACGGAGATGAGCCGGCTGGCCGAGGGGCCGGTCGCCGAGTCGTTCGTTGAAGGAGACCGCAACCCTCCGGTGTTCGACCCGAAGACGCACTCCGTGGAATTGCCCGAGTCCTTCAAGAAGTCCGTCTTGACGATGGTCGACGCCGGTTGGGACAAAGTCGGTATCGACGAGGCTCTCGGCGGAATGCCGATGCCCAAGGCCGTGGTCTGGGCCCTGCACGAGCACATTCTCGGCGCCAATCCCGCGGTCTGGATGTATGGCGGTGGCGCCGGATTCGCCAATATCCTTTACCACCTCGGCACCGAAGAGCAGAAGAAGTGGGCGACGCTGGCTGCCGAGCGCAATTGGGGTTCGACCATGGTGCTCACGGAGCCGGACGCCGGCTCCGACGTCGGTGCGGCCCGCACCAAGGCCGTCAAGCAGGACGACGGCTCTTGGCACATCGATGGTGTAAAGCGGTTCATCACGTCGGCCGATTCCGGGGATCTCTTCGAAAACATTTTCCATCTGGTGCTGGCGCGTCCGGAGGGGGCGAAGCAGGGCACCAAAGGCCTTTCGCTGTTCTTTGTACCCAAGTTCCACTTCGACCCGGAAACCGGCGAGATCGGCGAGCGCAACGGCGTGTTCGTCACCAACGTCGAGCACAAGATGGGCCTGAAGGTGTCGGCGACCTGCGAACTGTCCTTCGGCCAGCATGACGTGCCGGCCCAGGGCTGGCTGGTTGGCGAAGTGCACGACGGCATCGCGCAGATGTTCGAGGTCATCGAGCAGGCTCGCATGATGGTCGGCACGAAGGCGATCGCCACGCTGTCCACCGGCTATCTCAACGCGCTGGAATACGCCAAGTCGCGGGTGCAGGGCGCCGACCTGACCCAGATGACCGACAAGACCGCTCCGCGGGTGAGCATCACCCACCATCCGGACGTGCGGCGCAGCCTGATGACGCAGAAGTCGTACGCCGAAGGTCTGCGCGCGCTGTACCTGTACACGGCGACCTACCAGGACGCCGCGGTGGCGCAAGCGGTGCACGGTGTCGACGCCGAACTGGCGGTCAAGGTCAACGATCTGATGCTGCCGGTCGTCAAGGGCGTGGGCTCCGAACAGGCCTACGCCAAGCTGACCGAGAGTCTGCAAACCCTCGGTGGTTCGGGCTTCCTACAGGACTACCCCCTCGAGCAGTACATTCGGGACGCCAAGATCGACTCGCTCTACGAAGGCACCACCGCGATCCAGGCGCAGGACTTCTTCTTTCGCAAGATCGTTCGCGACAAGGGCGTAGCCCTGGCGCACATTGCCGGACAGATTGAGGACTTCGTCAAAAGCGAGTCCGGCAACGGTCGGTTAAAGGGTGAGCGCGAGTTGCTGGCCACGGCGCTGACCGACGTGCAGGCAATGGCGGCCTCGCTGACCGGATACCTGATGGCCGCTCAAGAAGACGTGTCGAGCGTCTACAAGGTCGGTCTGGGTTCTGTGCGCTTCCTGATGAGCGTCGGCGACCTGATGATCGGTTGGTTGCTGCAGCGCCACGCTGCGGTGGCTATCGACGCCCTTGACGCCGGTGCCGACGGTGCCGACCGGGCGTTCTACGAGGGCAAGATCGCCGTGTCGTCGTTCTTCGCCAAGAACTTCCTGCCGCTGCTGACCAGCACCCGTCAGGTGATCGAGACACTCGACAACGACATCATGGAGCTCGACGAAGCGGCCTTCTGATCGCCATCCGCTACTAGTACGCATGTCCCCGGCACATTCTGTGTGCCGGGGATTTGTGTCTGATGGTCGTAAGCGCGGAAAAGGGGCCGTCGCTGCATCCCCTCCGCACAGCGACGGCCCCTCAGGCCCGACACGTCCGGGCGGTCGGCTCAGGGAAGCTCCGCGTCGCCATCGGGTCGGGGGGTCGGACGACGACACGGAGCTATCCGGCCAATCGGCTACCCGCCGTTTTTTGTTACGAAACGCCGGCGACGATCCGGAGCGCAGTGATGGGAAGGAGCGGCGCATAGCGCCGCCGGGCCCCGCCGGCGACGAGACTGTCAGGCCTCGAGGATGGCGGCGACGCCTTGACCACCGGCCGCGCAAATGGAAATCAACGCGCGCACCGGTTGGCCACTCGACTCGGCTTTCTTCTCCGCAACCTGCTTGGCCGCTTGAGCAAGGATCCGCCCGCCAGTGGCGGCGAACGGGTGACCGGCAGCCAGCGACGATCCGTTGACGTTGAGCTTAGAGCGATCAATCGACCCCAACGCGGCGTCCAACCCCAGCCGCTCCTTGCAGTACTCGTCGGACTCCCAGGCCTGCAAATGCGCCAACACCACCGAAGCGAAAGCTTCGTGGATCTCGTAGAAGTCGAAGTCCTGGAGGCTCAGGCCATTGCGGGCCAACAAGCGCGGCACCGCATACGTCGGCGCCATCAACAGGCCGTCGGCGCCGCTGACGTAGTCGACCGATGCGGTCTCAGCGTCGACGAAGTAGGCCAGCGGTGTCAGCGAGTGCTCGGCGGCCCATTCTTCGCTGGCCAGCAGCGCAACCGAGGCACCGTCGGTCAGCGGTGTGGAATTGCCCGCGGTCATGGTGGCGTCACCGGCCTTGACCCCGAACACCGGCTTGAGCTTCGCGAGCTTCTCCGCCGACGAGTCCGGTCGCAAGTTGTCGTCTCGGTAGAGCCCGAGGAACGGCGTCACCAGGTCGTCGAAGAATCCGCGATCGTAGGCGGCGGCCATGTTGCGATGGCTGGCGGCGGCCAGCTCGTCTTGCTCGACGCGCTTGATGCCGAACTGCTTGGCTGTGACAGCCTGATGTTCGCCCATCGAGCGCCCTGTGCGCGGCTCGCTGTTCACCGGAATCTCGACGCCCAGGCTGGCAGGCAGCTTGCCGACCAGCTTCAGCCGCTGCAGGTTGGACTTCGCGCGACGCAACCCCAGCAAGTTACGACGCAGGTTGTCGCCCAGGCCGATCGGCGCATCCGAGGTGGTGTCCACACCGCCTGCGGCTGCCACTTCATAGCGGCCGGCGGCGATGCCGTCAGCGGCGGCGATCGCCGCCTGAAGACCGGTGCCACAGGCCTGCTGCAGATCGAACGCCGGCGTGTACGAGGACACCGCCGAGCCCAGCACGCACTCACGCATCAGGTTGAAGTCGCGGCTATGTTTGAGCACCGCACCACCGATCACGGCGCCCAACTTCTCACCGGAGAGGTTGAAGCGGTCGATTAGTCCGCCCAGGGCTGCGGTGAACATGTCCTGATTGGAGGCCTCCGCATACGCACGGTCCGAGCGCGCGAACGGAATCCGGTTGCCGCCCAGCACCGCGACGCGTCGCCGGGACTGGTTGGTTGTCTCTGATGTATCGGGGGCCACGTTTGTCTCCGTCAGTTGGGGTTATCCGCGGATGAGGGTCATAATACCCACTGTTATTACTCTCCAGTAAGTTCGGTCTTCGGTACGGTCGCCGGTCCACGGCACGCTCAAATAAGGGAAGGCAGCACGCAGTGGCGCCCAAGGTTTCATCGGATCTCTTCTCCCAGGTCGTCAACTCCGCGCCGGGGTCGTTTCTGGCCAAGCAGCTCGGTGTCCCGCAGCCGGAAACACTGCGCCGCTACCGGGCCGGCGACCCGCCGCTGAAGGGGTCTCTGCTGATCGGCGGCGAAGGACGGGTGGTGGAGCCGCTGCAGGCGGCGCTGGACGCGGACTACGAAGTGGTGAGCGCCAATCTCGGGGGCCGCTGGGCTGACTCATTCGGCGGACTGGTTTTCGACGCCACCGGCATCACCACGCCGGCCGGCCTGAAGGCGCTATACGAATTTTTCACCCCGCTACTGCGTAACCTCGGCGCCTCGGGCCGAGTGGTCGTCATCGGCACCACTCCCAGCGCGGCCGGCAGCGCCGATGAGCAGATCGCGCAGCGCGCTCTGGAGGGCTTCACGCGCTCACTGGCCAAGGAGTTGCGGCGCGGAGCGACGGTTGCGCTGGTGTATCTGTCGCCGGACGCCAAACCGGCCGCCACCGGCTTGGAGTCGACGTTGCGGTTCATTCTGTCGGCGAAATCGGCTTTCGTCGACGGCCAAGTTTTCTTCGTCGGCCCAGCCGACTCCACCCCGCCGGCAGATTGGGACCGTCCACTCGACGGCAAGGTCGCGATCGTGACGGGCGCCGCCCGCGGCATCGGGGCGACGATCGCCGAGGTGTTCGCCCGCGACGGTGCCAAGGTCATCGGGATTGACGTCGAGGCTGCCGCCGAAGCGCTCGCCGAAACGGCCACCCGGATCGGCGGGACGGCGCTCACCCTCGACGTCACCGCTAACGACGCTGTCGACCGGATCACCGAGCACCTACGTGAGCATTACAACGGACACGCCGACATTCTGGTCAACAACGCCGGAATCACTCGCGACAAGCTGCTGGCCAACATGGACGAGGCCCGCTGGGACGCCGTCACCGCCGTCAATCTTCTTGCGCCCCTGCGTCTCACCGAGGGTTTGGTGGACAACGGCACGATCGGTAAAGGTGGTCGGGTGATCGGGCTGTCGTCGATGGCAGGCATCGCCGGCAACCGCGGACAAACCAACTACGCCACCAGCAAGGCCGGGATGATCGGCCTGACCCAAGCGCTGGCCGGAAAATTGGCCGAGAAAGGCATCACCATCAACGCCGTCGCGCCGGGCTTCATCGAGACCCAGATGACGGCGGCGATCCCGTTGGCCACCAGAGAAGTCGGTCGTCGGCTCAATTCGCTGTTTCAGGGCGGCCAGCCGGTGGACGTCGCCGAGACCATCGCCTACTTCGCCAGCCCGGCTTCGAATGCGGTGACCGGCAACACGATTCGGGTTTGCGGCCAGGCCATGCTGGGTGCCTGAGGAGAACACGATGACGCAACCAAGCGGACTGAGAAACATGCTGCGGGCTGCGGTGGGTTCGTTGCCCTTCGTGCCGCGCAACGACCAGCTGCCCACCCGAGCCGTGACCATCGACGAGTTGCCGATCGACCGCGCGCACGTCGCCGCCTACGCTGCGGTGACCGGGTTGCGGTTCGGCGACACTGTGCCGCTCACCTACCCGTTCGCGCTGACGTTCCCGGCGGTGATGTCGCTGGTGACCGGGTTCGACTTCCCGTTCCCCGCCATAGGCGCAGTGCACACTGAAAACCACATCGCCCAGTACCGGCCGATCGCGGTCACCGATACGGTCAGCATCGCCGTGCGCGCCGACAACCTGCGCGAACACCGCAAAGGCATTCTGGTGGACCTGGTGACCGACGTCAGCGTCGGCAATGACACCGCCTGGCATCAGGTCACGACTTTCTTGCACCAGCAGCGCACCAGCCTGAGTGACGAACCGAAACCGCCGCCGCAAAAGCAGGCCAAACTACCGCCACCGACCACCGTGCTGCGGATCACACCGGGACAGATCCGCCGCTACGCCTCGGTGGGCGGTGACCACAACCCCATCCACACCAGTTCGATCGGCGCCAAGCTGTTCGGCTTCCCGACCGCCATCGGACACGGAATGTTCAGTGCTGCGGCGGTTCTGGCGAACATCGAAGCACAACTCAGCCACGCCGTGACGTATTCGGTGCGGTTCGGGAAGCCGGTGCTTCTGCCCGCCGCCGCAGGACTTTACGTGGACCGCACCCAACAAGGGTGGGACCTGGTGCTGCGCAACATCGCTAAGGGGTACCCGTACCTCACCGGCACGGTCAAGGCCCTGGATTAACTCGAGCCGGCGGCAGCGGTTGACGCGGAGTCGACGGTGTCGCGGTCGCCGGGCGCGCCCTTGAGCCCGCGCCAGAACAAATTGATCATCAACTCGGCGGCCCCGTCGACGTCGGTGTCACCGGTGCTGAGCCGGGTGGCTACCGCTTCTCCGGCGCCCACCAAAGCCACCGCCATCAGGTCGAAGTCGACGTCCGCCTCGGGGTTTCGGGTACCGGCGCGCAGCAGCCCGGCAACTAAATCGTTGATCCGCTCGCGGCCCTCCCGCACAGCGTGCGCGAACGTCTGAGAGCTGGTGGCCTGGGTGTACATCACTATCCATGACGCGCGGTTCTCGTCGATGTAGCGCATGAACGACAGAATCGCATTGCGCAGCAAGTTTTTCGCGTTTTGGTGCGCGTCGATGTCGGCGCGCACCACGTCAATGAACCGGGTCAGCTCACGGTCGAGGCAAGCACCGAACAAATCCTCTTTTGAGCCGTAATACAGGTACAGCATCGGCTTGGAGATCTCCGCCTTGGCAGCGATCGCGTCCATAGACGTCTCGTGGTAGCCGTTGGCCGAGAACATCTCGACGGCGGCGTCGAGCATCTGCTGCTCGCGAACAGCACGCGGCAGGCGCTTGCTTCCACCTGCCATGCTTCGTCCCTCTAGCTTTTCGCGCCGCGGCTCGACGTTTCCCTCAATCAAGGGTAAGCACTGCCGTCTTTGCGCACACGCCGCTGAACCGTCTCAGTGCCGGCAGGACGCGTTGGACCCCTTCACCGCAGCCATTCGCAATAGCGAGGCATCGACGGCCTGAATCGGCAACTCCCCCGCGGCCACTGCCTTCAGTAGCCGGTCCAGTACTGCGGACACTTCGTCGGTGGTGACCCACAGCGCGACGTCGCTGCCCGCCTGCAGGGTGCGCAACACCGCTTCGGCCACGCCGTACCGGTCGCTGATCGCGGCCATGCTGGACACGTCGTCGCTGATCACCGGACCGTTGAACGGCGGAGCGCCGTAACCCGTCCCGTTACGCAGCAGTTGCAACGCGGGCCGGCTCAGACTGGCCGGATCGTTTCCGGTCAGGCCGGGAACCTGCAGATGGCCGACCATCACTGCCACCGGCGGCGCGGTGATCAGGGCGCGGTAGGGCACCAGGTCGTTGGTCAGCAGATCGGCAAGTGGCGGGGTGGTCACCGCGCCGGTGTGTGAATCGCCGGAGCCGTGCCCGTGGCCCGGGAAATGCTTGAGCACCGGCAGCAGCCCGGCGTCGCGCAGCCCGCGTGCGTACGCGCCGGCGTAAGCAGTGACCACCGCCGGATCGGCGCTGAACGAACGATCGCCGATGACCGTGTCGTCGGGTGCGCTGCTGACGTCGACGACGGGCGCCAGGTCGACGGTGATGCCCAGCTCGCGCATCCTGCGGCCGCGTTCCAGCGCAAGCTGGTACACCTCGTCAGCGGTTCGGGTCTGTGCCAGCACCCGGGCCGACGGCGCTGAACCGATCAGCGACGACAGCCGCGACACCCGGCCGCCCTCCTCGTCGACGCTCACCGCCAGCGGCAGCGGACCGGCTTGGCGCGCGATGTCAGCCAACGAGCCATCGGTCAGCATCGACAAATTGGTCTTGCTGCCGATGAAGATTCCGCCGACGTGATGATCGCTGATGACGGATCGGGCGTCGTCGGCGTCTCGCACGCCGACCATCAACAGCTGGGCCAATTTGTCGTGCACCGACAACGCGGCCACGACGGCGGCCGGATCGCCGCAGGCCGGCGGAATCGGCTTGGCAGCCGGCTGACGGGCAGCCGCCGACGTGGGCTTGGGCGACTTGGCCGACGTCGAAGCGTGACCGCAGGAGACCACCAGCGCCGTCACGGCAACCACGGCCATGATCCGCGGGAAAGGCATCCGCCCATGCTGTCACGACGCGAACCGGTGCTCGCGCCGCCCCGGGTGGCCATCCGCACGGCGAACCGTCCACCCGCCCCACGCCTATGATTTCCGGTACGTTGACCACGAACCACACCGAGACCCGAGGAGCGAGTGATGACCCGGTTCCTGCTGCCCGCCGGAGCCAGCATCGCAGCCGGCTTGATGCTCGGCGCGGCCGCCGTCGTCGGCGTCACGCTGGTCGCCCAGGGTCAGCCTGAGCCGCTTGATCACCGGTACGAACGGTCGATCGACGCTCACCAGGTGCAATACGGTGACCGCTGCGACGACGACGATGACGACGACTGCTTCTCGTCGAACCACTTCCAGCGCGGAAACTGACATCCTGCCCTGAAGCGGTTTCACCCGGTACGGCGCCGGGCGGGCAGGCAGTTGTCGACCGCGATTCTGCTAGGTTGGCGGCTACCACGATCGCCATGCCCGAGGAGAGCCATAGATGAACCGGTTCGTTGCGCCCGCCGCAGCCAGCATCGTGGTCGGCTTGTTGCTGGGCGCTGCCGCGATCTTCGGGGTGACGCTGATGGTGCAGCAGGACACCAAGCCGCCGCTGCCCGGTGGTGACCCGCAATCGTCGGTGCTCAACCGGGTCGAATACGGCAACCGCACCTAGCCCCGGTGACGATCGAACTCTGAGCGCGCCGGTCCTTCAGGCCGCCGCACCGCGGGCGGCGCCAGACACACTGCAGCCCGTGCCGCGGCGCCGACTGTGGCTGGTTGTCACCGTCGCGCTGATCCTGAGCTTCGCGCAATCACCCGGGCAGATTTCGCCCGACACCAAGCTCGACCTCACCACCGACCCTTTGCGGTTTCTGGCCCGCGCCACCAACCTGTGGAACAGCGAACTGCCGTTCGGGCAGGCTCAGAACCAGGCGTATGGCTACTTGTTCCCGCACGGCACCTTCTTCTTGATCGGCCACCTGCTGGGACTGCCGGGATGGGCCACCCAGCGGCTGTGGTGGGCACTGCTGCTGACGGTCGGATTCTGGGGGCTGTTGCGGGTCGCTGAAATCCTGGGCGTCGGCAGCCCCACCTCTCGGGTGATCGCCGCAACGGCGTTCGCGCTGTCGCCTCGGGTGCTGATCACCCTCGGGTCGATCTCCTCGGAGACGTTGCCGATCATGCTGGCGCCGTGGGTTCTGCTGCCGACCATCAAGGCGCTGCGGGGGGATTCGGGGGACTCGGTGCGGCGGCGGGCCGGTCAGGCCGGACTGGCCGTGGCGTTGATGGGAGCGGTCAATGCGATCGCGACGCTGGCGGGTTGCCTGCCCGCGGTGATCTGGTGGGCTTGTCACCGCCCGAGTCGATTGTGGTTGCGCTACACCGCATGGTGGCTATTGGCATTGGTGCTGGCCACGCTGTGGTGGCTGGTGGCGTTGATTCTGCTGTTCCACATCAGCCCCCCGTTCCTGGATTTCATCGAATCCTCCGGTGTCACCACCCAGTGGTCGTCGCTGGTGGAGGTGCTGCGCGGCACCGACAGCTGGACGCCGTTCGTGGCGCCCAACGCCACCGCGGGCGCCCACCTGGTCACCGGGTCGGTCGCCATCCTGGCCACCTCTCTCGTCGCCGCGTGCGGGTTGGCAGGTCTGGCGGTGCTGGCCGCTGAAGACGCCCCGGGCACCGGTCGGCTGGTGACGATGCTGTTGACCGGGGTGGCCTTGATGGCCGCCGGCTATGTGGGCGGGCTGGGCTCTCCGCTCGCGCATCACCTGCGGGCGTTCCTCGACGCCGACGGGGCCCCGCTGCGCAACGTGCACAAACTGGAGTCGGTGATCCGGATCCCGCTGGTGCTCGGTGTGGCGGGGCTGCTGGGCCGTATCCCGTTGCCGGGCAGTGCTCCGCGCCGGGTGTGGCTGCATGCCTTCATGCACCCCGAAAAAGACAAGCGGGTCGCGGCCGGAATCGTCGTCCTGGTCGCTGTGGTGGTCGGCACGTCGCTGGCGTGGACCGGACGGCTGACGCCGCCAGGAGCGTTCACTGGTATACCGCAGTACTGGCGCGACACCGCCGACTGGCTCACCGAGCACAACCGCGGCACACCCATTCCGGGGCGGGTGCTGGTCGTGCCCGGCGCGCCGTTCGCCACCCAGGTGTGGGGCAACAGTCACGATGAGCCGCTGCAAGTCCTCGGCGACAGCCCCTGGGGGGTGCGCGACTCCATTCCACTGACACCGCCGCAGACCATCCGGGCACTGGATTCCGTGCAGCGTCTGCTGGCGGCCGGTCGCCCGTCGGCCGGTCTCGCCGACACCCTGGCCCGTCAAGGCATCGCTTACGTCGTCGTGCGCAACGACTTAGACCCCGACACCTCCCGCTCGGCGCGTCCGCTGCTGGTGCACCGCACCGTCGTCGGATCGCCCGGCCTGCAGAAAGTGGCGCAATTCGGTGCACCGGTCGGCCCTGGCGCGGTGCCCGGCTTCGTCACCGACAGCGGGTTACGACCGCGTTACCCGGCTGTGGAGATCTACCGGGTCGCCGCCGCCGGCGATCCTGCTGCGCCCTACTTCGCTGACACCGACCGCATGGCCCGCATCGACGGCGGGCCGGAGGCGTTGCTGCGCCTCGACGAACGCCGACGCCTGCTCGGCCAACCCCAGGCGGGCCCTGCGCTGCTGAGCGCCGACGCTCAGCGAGCGGGCCTGGCGGTGCCCGTCGTCACCGTCACCGACAGCCCGACGGTTCGCGAGATCGACTACGGCAGGGTCGACGACCACTCGTCGGCGATCACCGCCCCCGGCGACAGCCGGCACACCTTCAACCGGGTGCCCGATTACCCGACGCCAGGCGCGAACCCCGTCTACGGCGGCTGGACCGGCGGGCGGCTGACCGCGTCGAGTTCGTCCTCGGACGCCACCGCGCTGCCCGACGTCGCGCCCGCGAGCTCACCGGCCGCCGCCATCGACAGCGACCCGGCGACCGCTTGGGTGTCCAACTCGCTTCAGGCCGCGGTAGGGCAGTGGCTGCAAGTGGACTTCGACCACCCCGTCACCAACGCGACCATTACGATCACCCCCAGCGCGACCGCCGTCGGTCCCCAGGTGCGGCGAATGCAGATCCTCACCGTCAACGGCACCACCACGCTGCGCTTCGAGGAAGCGGGCAAGCCGCTCAGCACCGCGCTGCCCTACGGCGAAACACCGTGGATGCGGATAATCGCCATCGGCACCGACGACAAGTCCAGCGGCGTGCAATTTGGCATCACCGACCTGTCGGTGACCCAATACGACGCGGCCGGCTTCGCGCATCCGGTGAGTCTGCGCCACACCGCGCTGGTTCCCGGCCCGCCGCCACACGCGACCGTTGCGCGATGGGATCTGGGCGCTGAACTGCTCGGCCGGCCCGGCTGCGCCGACGGCCCCGACAGTGTGCGCTGCGCGGCGTCGATGGCGCTGGCGCCCGAGGAACAGGCCACTCTCAGCCGCACCCTGAGCGTGCCGCAGGAGGTGTCCGTCACGCCGGTGGTGTGGGTGCGGCCGCGCCAAGGCCCTAATCTGGCCGAGCTGGTCGCCGACCCGGCCGCTGCAAGAGCCCACGGGGACTCCGATGTGCTCGACGTCCTGGGCTCCGCTTTCGCCGCCGCCGACGGTGATCCGCGCACCGCGTGGACAGCACCGCAGCGCGTCGTCCAACACAAGACCCCGTCTACTCTGACGCTGAGCCTGCCGCGGCCGATCGAGGTGAGCGGGCTGCGGCTGACGCCAAGTGAGTCGGCTCTGCCGGCCCGGCCAACCAAGGTGAGCATTGATCTGGGCAACGGGCCGCAGGTCCACGAGCTGAAGTCAGGCGGTGATGGCAGCAATCCGCAAACTCTGCCGCTGCGGCCCCGCATGACCGACACCGTCACCCTGCGCCTGCTTGACTGGACCGACATCATCGACCGCACGGCGCTGGGTTTCGACCAGCTGAAACCGCCCGGGCTGGCCGAAGTCGCGGTGCTCAACGGCGACGGTCAACCCGTTGCGGCCGCCGACGCAACTCGCAACCGGGCGCGAGAAGTCGTCGTCGACTGCAGCCACGGCCCGGTGATCGCGGTGGCCGGCAGGTTCGTGCGCACCTCGATCCACACCACGGTCGGGGCGCTCCTGCGCGGTGACCCGGTACCTGCGCAGCCGTGCGAAACTGATCCGATCCTGCTGCCCGCCGGACAGCAGGAGCTGCTGATCAGCCCGGGCGACGCGTTCGTCGTCGACGGAGCCCAGCTGTCGGCGCCGGGCGCCGATATCGCCGGCGCGATGACGGTCCCAGCTGCCACCGGGGCCTGGGGCGCAGCCCGGCGCGAGGTGCGGGTGCCGTCCGCGGGAACGTCACAGGTATTGGTGGTGCCGGAAAGCATCAACCCGGGTTGGGTGGCCCGCGCCGGCGACGGCAGCTGGCTGACCCCGGTGAGCGTCAACGGCTGGCAGCAGGGCTGGGTGGTACCTGCGGGCACCGCGGGCACCATCACGCTGACTTTCGCCTACAACTCGCTGTACCGGATCGGCCTGGCCGCCGGGCTGGCGTTGCTGCCACTGCTGGCCCTGATGGCGGCGTGGCCGCGGCGACGGCCGCCGAGCGCTGACCTGCCCGCGCAACCCTGGGCCGGCGGAGGGTGGGCGGCGATCGCGGTGCTGAGCGTCGGCGCGGTGATCTCCGGGGTGACTGGGATCGTCGTCATCGGCGCCGCCCTTGGGCTGCGTTACACGCTGCGCAACCACTGGCAGTGGTGTGACGCGCTCACCCTCGGCCTAAGCGCCGGCGGAATGATCCTGGCGGGCGCCGCCCTGTCCCGGCACCCTTGGCGCTCAGTCGACGGCTACGCCGGACATGCGCCCGGCGTCCAGCTGCTGGTGCTGATCTCACTGGCCGCGGTGGCTGCCGCAGTAACGATCCCGGCGCGACCCAGGCGTGCCGTCTCTTATCAGACCCGGCTCAGCGACCTAGGCTAAGACGCACGCGGAGCTAGGCATCGAGCGTCCACCGTCGGCGGAGATGCGGCATGGGATGGTTCACGGCACCGGACTACTGGCTGGGCAGGCTTGTCCTGAGCCGCGGTGTCGCGGCTGTCTACCTGATCGCTTTCGTCGCCGCGGCAACGCAATTCCGGGCGCTCATCGGCGAGCACGGACTGCTCCCGATACCGCAATACCTGGCGCGGCAGACGTTCTGGCGAGCCCCCAGCATCTTTCAATGGCGCTACTCCGACCGACTATTCGCTGTTGTCTGCTGCGCAGGAGCAGCGACGAGCGCCGCGATCCTGGCGGGCGCAGCCGACATGATGCCGCTGGGGGTGGCCATGTCGATGTGGCTGGTGCTATGGGTGCTGTACCAGTCGATCGTCAACGTCGGCCAAACCTGGTATTCATTCGGCTGGGAATCGTTGCTGCTGGAGACGGGTTTCCTGGCAATCTTTCTCGGCAACGACCACATCGCGCCGCCGGCGCTGACGTTATGGTTGGCGCGGTTCCTGCTGTTCCGGCTGGAGTTCGGGGCGGGACTGATCAAGCTGCGCGGCGACCGGTGTTGGCGCGATCTGAGCTGCCTGAATTACCACCACGAGACCCAGCCGATGCCTGGACCGCTGAGCTGGTTTTTTCACCGTCTGCCCAAGCCGTTGCACCGTGTCGAAGTGGCGGGCAACCATGTCGCCCAGCTCGTCGTGCCGTTCGGGCTGTTCGCCCCGCAGCCGGTGGCCGGCGTAGCTGCGGCGATCATCGCCGTCACGCAGCTGTGGCTGGTGGCATCGGGCAACTTCGCGTGGCTCAACTGGCTGACTATTCTGCTGGCGTTCAGCGCGATCGACGATTCGTCGGTGGCAGCGGTGGTGTCCGTGCCGAGGCGCCTGGCGCTGCCGGGGCCGCCGACGTGGTTCGCCGGGCTGGTGATCGCGTTCGCCGCGCTGACGGTGTTTCTCGGCTTCTGGCCGGTGCGCAACATGATCTCGCACGGGCAGCGGATGAACATGTCGTTCAACCCGCTGCACCTGGTCAACACCTACGGCGCGTTTGGAACGGTGGGCCGGACGCGCCACGAGGTGATCATCGAAGGTACCGACGCAATCGAGCTCAGCGAGCGTATCCAGTGGAAGGAATACGAGTTCAGGGGCAAGCCCGGGGCGGTGCGCCGGCTGCCGCGACAGTGGGCGCCTTACCACCTGCGCCTGGACTGGCTGATGTGGTTCGCGGCGCTCTCGCCGCTGTACGCCCAGCGGTGGATGCGACCCCTGATGCTGCGCCTGCTGGTCAACGACGCACCAACGCTGCGGTTGCTGCGGTGCAATCCTTTCCCCGAGTCGCCGCCGCGGTATGTGCGAGCTCAGCTCTACCGGTACCGGTTCACCACCTGGGGCGAATTGCGCCGCGACCACGCGTGGTGGCATCGCACACTCCTGGGCGAGTATCTGCCGCCCATTTCACGCGAAGAAACAACAACCCTGCCCACGTCCGCCGAGTGACAGGCAGGAATCATGTCAGCGTCCGCCGGGTATGCGGACGGTGATCGCCAGACCATCGAATTGGGACAGAAGTTGACTTCAGAAACCACCACCTGCAACGCGACCGAGCAGCGCCGCGGCCGGCGATTGCTGCATCTCGCCGAAACCGACCGCCTGGAAGCGTTCAGCGACGGTGTTTTCGCGATCGTGGTCACGCTGCTGGTATTGGACCTGAAGGTTCCGAACCACCCCGAAGGCCAGTTGCTGGCGGCGCTGGGCCGGCAATGGCCGGCCTATTTGGCGTATTTCGCGTCGTTCGCCTATGTGGCGGTGATCTGGCTTAATCATCACCAGACGTTCGTCGGTATTCAGCGCGTCAACCGGGGTGTGCACATCGCCAACATGTGCCTGCTGTTCACCACAGCGCTGATTCCGTTCCCCACCGCGGTGCTGTCGCAGACGTTTATCGCCGGTATCGACAGCACGGATGCGCACACCGCGGTCGGCCTGTACGCGGGCGTCGCCGCGGCGATGTGTGTGAGCTGGCTGCTGCTATACCACCAAGTTCACCGGCACCGCGATCGCCTGCTCGAGGAGGAAGTCGACCGGGAGATGTTCGGTACCGAACGAGCTCGCGCGATCATCGGCATCGTCACGTACACCGTTGCGGGGCTCGTGGGCGCGCTGTGGCTGCCGGCGATCGCGTTGGTCGTCTTCCTTGCGCTGCCCACGTTCTACGGGCTGACCAGCGAGGGATTAAAGGCCGTCCTGCACCGGGACTGACGAAGCGATGGCTCGCGGCTGAGCGGGCGCTACCACCGCAACAACGGCTGTTGGACCGTCGCGGGTGACGTCGAGGGTATGGCGCGCCGCCGCCGTTGAGCCCGATCATAAAGTGGCGTCCAGTTGCCCAAGGCGGTCGGTCAACCGCAAATTCTCGGAATAGTCGACTGGACAGGCGATCAGCGATACTCCGTCGTCGTCGAGCGCTGTCTTGAGCGTCGGCAGCAGTTCGTCGGCGCTGGTGATGCGGTAACCCTTGGCGCCGAAACTCTCCGCGTAGCCGACCACATCCGGATTGTTGAACGACACGTGGTAATGGTCGCCGAGCTCGAGGTCCATCTTCCATTCGATGAGCCCGTAACCGCCGTCCTCCCAGATGAGCACCACCAGGGGGATACGTTCGCGGACCGCGGTTTCGATTTCCTGCGAGTTCATCAGGAATGCGCCGTCGCCAACCACGGCCAGCACCTTGTGGTCTGGTCGGGCCAGTTTCACACCGAGTGCTCCGGGCAGTGCGAACGACATGGTGGACAATCCGTTCGAGATCAAGCAGCTGTTGGGTTGGTACGTCGGATACAGCCGAGCCATCCACATCTTGGTGGCGCCGGTGTCGACGAGCACGACATCGCTGCGGCCTAGCGCCGCTCGGGTATCGGCGACCACCCGCTGCGGCGCCAACGGGAAGCGGGAGTCTTGCTGTCCGCGCGCAAATTCCTCGGCCAACAGATCGCATGCCGGTGGCAGCGCAGCGCCGGCGAAGCGGTGCGCCGACAACGCGTCGGTCAACGCGTCCAGCGAGGCACTGATGTCGCCGATGATCCCGACCTCCACCGGATAGTGCGCGTCGACCTCGGCGGGGAATCGGTGGACATGAATGATCTTTTTGTCGGCGTTCGGGTTGATTTGTACCGGGTCGAACTCCTGCGGCTCGTAGCCGACGGCGACCACGACGTCGGCGTTGTCGAAGCCGAAGTTGACGTAGTCGTGCCGCATGAAGCCGATGGTTCCGATGCTGTGCGGATGATCGTCGGGCATCACGCCTTTGCCGTGGAAGCTGTTGGCGACGGGTATCGCCAGTTCGTCGGCGAACCGGACGAGAGCCGCGGTGGCGCCGTTGCGGGCCGCGCCGTGCCCGGCCAGCACCACCGGCCGCCGCGCCGACCGCAGGATGGCGGCGGCTCGCCGGACCTGACCGGCCGCCGGAGCTTCGGCGTGCACCACGTTGCGCGGCAACGGGGACAGGTCGGAATAGTCGGCCACATCTGCGTCGATGTGCTCGGGCACCGCCAGGTAGACCGCAGCCGGGCGTTCACTTTCCGCCAGTTTGAACGCCTTACGGACCATCTCCGGAATGGCCCGCACGGTGGGAATACCGTCGGCCCATCGGGTGATCGGCGAGAACATCGTGACCAGGTCGACGTATTGGTGCGACTCTTTGTACTCCCGGTCCTGACCCACCTGCGCCGAGATCGCAACCAGCGGAGTGCTGTTGCTGGTCGCGTCGGCAACGCCCAACTGCATGTTGATCGCACCGGGGCCGAGCGTGGCGGAGACGACGGCTGCGCGGCCGGTGACCCGCCCGTACATCTCGGCCATGAATGCCGCCGCCTGCTCGTGCCGGGTGAGCACATAACGGATGTCCGAGCCGGCGACCGCCTGCACGAAGCGGATGTTCTCCTCACCCGGGATCCCGAAAACGAAGGTGACACCTTCATTTTCGAGGCACTTCACCAATAACTGAGCGGCAGTGCTCACCCATCACCTCCTGGGGCCAAGGTCGAGTAGAAGGTAGCGCGACGAAGCGCCGATTCGATTGCTGGGTGTCGGGTGACCACAAATTCCTGCCTCAAGCGGAGGGGCGGCAACCGGAGTGGCAGGCTGGAATGGCGAGCGCCGTTCGCACGCTTACAGGTACCTAGAGGTTCCGAACCCAAAGGACGCCAGCATGGCTATTGCCACCATCAACCCCGCCACCGGAGAGACAGTCAAAACCTTCACCGCCGCTACGGACGAGGAAGTTGAAGCGGCGATCGCCCGCGCCTACGAACGCTTCCTCGACTACCGCCACTCCACCACCTTCGCCCAGCGTGCCGAGTGGGCCAACGCCACGGCCGATTTGCTGGAGGCTGAAGCAGATGACGTTGGCGCCATGATGACCCTGGAAATGGGCAAGACGCTGAAATCCGCGCAGGCCGAGGTACTCAAATGCGCTAAAGGTTTTCGCTTTTATGCGGAACAAACCGAAAAGATTTTGGCTGACGAGCCGGCCGACGCCGGGAAGGTCGGTGCGAAGCAGGCGTACACCCGCTACCAGCCGCTTGGCGTCGTGCTGGCCATCATGCCGTGGAATTTCCCGCTGTGGCAGGCCGTCCGGTTCGCCGCGCCGGCGCTGATGGCGGGCAACGTGGGCATCCTCAAACATGCGTCCAACGTGCCGCAAACCGCGTTATACCTCGCCGACGTCATCAGCCGCGGCGGCTTTCCCGACGGCTGTTTCCAAACGCTGCTCGTCTCGTCGAGCGCCGTGGAGAAGATCCTGCGCGATTCCCGGGTCGCGGCGGCCACGCTGACCGGCAGCGAACCGGCAGGCCAATCGGTCGGCGCGATCGCCGGTGACGAGATCAAACCCACCGTGCTCGAGCTCGGCGGCAGCGACCCGTTCATCGTGATGCCGTCGGCGAACATGGACGAGGCGGTCAAAACCGCGGTGACCGCCCGGGTCCAGAACAACGGCCAATCCTGCATCGCCGCGAAGCGGTTCATCGCCCACGCCGACATCTACGACGAGTTTGTCGACAAGTTCGTCGACAAGATGCAGGCGTTGCTGGTCGGTGATCCGACCGATCCTGACACCGATATCGGTCCGCTGGCCACCGAGTCCGGCCGCGACGAGGTTCAAAAGCAAGTGGAAGACGCCGCCGCAGCCGGCGCGGTGATCCGCTGCGGTGGCGAACGTCCCGACCGGCCGGGCTGGTTCTACCCGCCCACGGTGGTCACCGACATCACCAAAGAGATGGCGCTTTACACCGAAGAGGTGTTCGGTCCCGTCGCGTCGGTATACCGCGCCGCCGACATCGACGAAGCCATCGAGATCGCCAACGCCACCACGTTCGGTCTGGGGTCCAACGCGTGGACGGAGGACGAGGCCGAGCAGCAGCGTTTCATCGACGACATCGAGGCGGGTCAGGTGTTCATCAACGGCATGACGGTGTCCTACCCCGAGCTGCCGTTCGGCGGTGTGAAGCGCTCCGGTTACGGGCGCGAACTCGCGGGCCTGGGCATCCGTGAATTCTGCAACGCGAAAACCGTCTGGGTCGGGTCGCCCGACTCCGGCAGCTCGAGCGGCAGCAAGAAGGTCGAGTAGCGCTAAGCCGTCGCGGCCAGCGCCCGCTCGTCCTCGTCGGCGAAGGTGTCCTCCAATTGCAGCGGCGAGTAGTCCAGGTCAATCTCTTCGATCGGGCGACCGCGGGCGCTGCCGATGGTGCCGAATCGCCGCATGCCCTTGTCGGCGGAGTACTGCAGGAACTCGTCGACGGACAGGTCGAACGGCATCGGCTCACCGTAGAGGGCGAAGCCATCCTGGGTGAGCTGCAGCGCCAGCGGGATGAGTTCGTTCATCCGGTTCTCGAACACCGTCCAGTTGGCGTCTTCGGCGGCGACGTGGCGCCGGCAGGTGAAGGTGCCCCAGGCCATGTGCCGTCGCTCGTCGTCACCGATACGCCGGATCAGTTCCTGCATGCCGGGCAAGATGCCGCGCTCCAGGCAGATTTTGTGCCAGGCGTAGTAGCCGGTCAGCGCCAGCATGCCTTCGACGATGTGGTTGTAGGTCACCGAGGCCCGCACCTGGGCGCTCGGTGACGGGTCGGTGGCCAGCGCGTTCAGCGATTCGGGTAGCTCTTCGTTGAACATCTGCCGGTATGCGGGCAGTTCATCGAGGTAGCTGTGCAGGTCGCCGGCAATCCCGACGGCGTCGAGCCACAGCCGGAACACCTGGGTGTGTTTGGCTTCTTCGAAGGCGAACTGGGTCAGGTACATCTCGTCTCCGAGGCGGCCTTCGGCACGCATCGCGGCCATGAACGGCTGAATGTCCTTGGTGACTGCTTCCTCGCCGGCGATGAATTGGGCGCACAGCCGGGTGGCGTAGTCGCGTTCGCGGTCCGAAAGCAGCTCCCAGTCCGCGCGGTCGCGGGTGAAGTCGATGTCGGCGGGATCCCAAAATTTCGCATTGCCGCCGGCGAATAGTTTGAGCGGCAGACTGTTCCAGTTCAAGCCGCCGGCAGCCAGTGAACCGTAGCGTGTCCTTGTCATGAATTGACCTCCTCGAAGCTGGGGTTGACGTGCGGTTCTGTGACGTATGCCGCTGCCAGCACAGCCACCAAGCGTCGGACGGCCAGCGCCGGCTGTTCGGGTGTCGGTTCGTCGAGTCCGAGGACCGGATCCAGGCCGCGAACAAACGGCGCCAGCGCCAAGTGCGGAAACACCATCAGCAGCAGCGACAACAAGGCGTCGGTATCGGCGTCGGCACGCAGGTCGCCGCATAGCTGGGCGTCGCGCACCAGCGGCCGCAGCACCTCCAGATAGTGGCGGTAAATGACGGTTCGCACGCTGATGCGGGCATCGGTGTCGACTTCGAAACTGGCCGCCGCGTGCAGCGCGCGCTCCCGCGGATGGTCGGCGAAGTAGGCGACCCAGTCATCGAGCAGATCGGTGAGAAACTCGAAGAATGGTCTGCTCGGGTCCAGAGCGCGAATCCGGGCTTCCATGTAGGAGCGCACCCGTTGGCTGCCGACGTCGGCGATGAACGCATACAGGTCCCGCTTGTCGGCGAAGTACTGAAACAAGCTGCCCTTGGCGACCGCGGCGCGGCGGGCGATGACGTTCAGACTGCCGCCGGAGAAGCCGTGAGCGGCGAACTCGGCCTCGGCAGCCTCGATGACAGCGGCACGACGAGCCGGATCGACACGAGCCCAGGTGACCGTTGGCATCGCACCTCCTCGTACCGATGACCAGTGGTCACATTACTGTGAGCCACGTCACTCGGCAAGGGGTGGTTCCGTCGTTGAACACCGCTCGCCATGATTGGCTGATGACTCGGACATTCGAAGAGATCGTCGCCGAAGCTGAGTCGGTTTCGGTTGACGGTTGGGACTTCTCCTGGCTGGACGGCAGGGCTACCGAACAGCGCCCCTCGTGGGGTTACCAGCGGCTACTCCGCGCTCGGTTGGCACAGGTGACGTCGGCGTTGGACATTCAAACCGGCGGCGGCGAGGTGCTCGCAGGCGCCGGCCCCTTCCCGCCGGCCAAGGTCGCCACCGAATCGTGGCCCCCGAACCTAGCCCTGGCAACCCGGTTGTTGCACGCCATGGGCGTGGTGGTGGTCCACTGCGCACAGCGACCCTTACCCTTCGCCGATGCCGCGTTCGACCTGGTGACCAGCCGGCACCCCGCAGATCTCTGGTGGGACGAGATCGCCCGGGTGCTCAAGCCGGGCGCCGGCTACTTCGCTCAGCACGTCGGACCGAATTCCGTCCAAGAAATGATCGAATACTTCGTCGGACCATCGCAAGAGGTCTTGAGGCGTGGGCAGCTGAGCCTCGACGACGTCAGCAGGCAAGCCGCCGAGGCGGGCCTTGACATAGTTGACCTGCGATTCGAGCGGTTGCGGATGGAGTTCTTCGACATCGGCGCAGTGATTTACTTCCTGCGCAAGGTGGTGTGGGCGATACCCGGGTTCACCGTGGATGCGCACCGCGACGCGCTGCGCAGACTGCAGCAGCAGATCGAAGCTGAGGGACCATTCGTCACCGGCACCTCGCGGACGTTGATCGAGGCCCGCAAGCCGGCTTGATGCGTGCCCTAGCGCAATCTGCATCAAGCCCGGCCACAGAGGACTTAGCATCAGTGCGTGCCGCAATTGAATACCGTTCGAGGGTCCATCGACACCGCCGACCTCGGTGTCACGCTGATGCACGAGCACGTGTTCATCATGACCACCGAGATCACCCAGAACTACCCGGAAGGCTGGGGTGACGAGGCACAGCGCGAAGCCGACGCGATCAACCGCCTCAACGAACTCAAAGCCCGCGGGGTGGACAGCATCGTCGACCTGACAGTGATCGGGTTGGGCCGTTATATTCCGCGCATCGCCCGGATCGCCGCGGCCACCGAACTGAACATCATTGCGGCCACCGGCCTTTACACCTATAACGACGTGCCGTACTACTTTCACTACCTGGGGCCGGGCGCAGAGCTTGGCGGCCCGGAAATCATGACCGATATGTTCGTGCGCGACATCGAACAGGGCATTGCCGATACCGGCGTCAAAGCCGGAATGCTGAAGTGCGCCACCGACGCGCCCGGCGTCACTCCCGGCGTCGAGCGGGTGTTGCGCGCGGTCGCCCAAGCACACATCCGCACCGGGGTGCCGATCTCCACCCACACCCACGCCGGCCTGCGTCGGGGGCTGGAGCAGCAGCGGATCTTCGCCGAGGAGGGCGTGGATTTGAGCCGGGTGGTCATCGGCCACTCCGGAGACAGCACCGATGTCGGATACCTCGAAGAACTCGTCTCCGCCGGTTCCTATTTGGGTATGGACCGGTTCGGCATCGACACGATCTCTCCGTTCGAAGACCGGGTGAACATTGTGGCGCAGCTCTGCGAGCGCGGGCACGCCGACAAGATGGTGCTGTCACACGACGCCAACTGTTACTTCGACGCGCTTCCCGAAGAGCTGGTGCCGCAGGTCATGCCGAACTGGCACTACTTGCACATTCACAACGACGTCATCCCGGCGCTCAAACAGCGCGGCGTCACCGACGAACAGTTGCACACGATGCTGGTCGATAACCCGCGCCGCATCTTCGAGCGCCAGGGCGCCTACTGACTCAGTGTTCCGAATCGGGCGGCGGGATCGGCGACGGCCTCGAGCGTAATGATTCTGCCGTCGCGCAGCGTCAACGAGATGACGGCGAACAACCTGCGGTCGGCAAAGGCCAGCAGCGTCGGCCGCTCGCCCGGCACGCTGACCAGCGTCGTGTCGGGCCCCAGATAGCGCATCAGGTTGGCGGCCACATCGGTCGGCCCATGGTTGATTTGCTGCGGGGGCGCGGGATCGACCAACACAGTTCCTACACCCCACACCGACGGGTCGAGGACGGAGGCCAAACCGCGCAGATCTCCGCCGGCGCAGGCGGTGATGAAGCGGTCGATGACGTCCCGATGATCAGCTCTGGCGGCGATCGCTGTCTGTTGATCGGCGCGAGCCAGCTTGGTCCGAGCGCGTCTGGCCAGTTGGCGGCAACTGGCGCTGGGTCGTCCCGTCATTTCGCCGATGGTGTCGAATGGAACAGCGAAGACGTCGTGGAGGACGAAGGCTACCCGCTCGCCGGGGCTGAGCCGGCGCAGAACCTCGCTGAGCGCACGGCTGACGGCGTCGTCCAAGGTGATTCGGTCAGCGGGGTCAGGGCTGGTCTGGCCGTGTAGCGGCGCGGAACCTCCGGTGTCGTCGACCGGAACTGGCGATTCCCGGCGGACGCGCGCCGAGCGCAAAAAGTCAAGGCAGAGCCGACCGGTGACGACTGTCAGCCAGCCGCGCTCGTCGTCGATCGCACCGGGCGAGGTGGCTTGTAAGCGCACGAACGCTTCCTGCACCATGTCCTCGGCATCACCGACGTCGCCGAGCATCTGGTAGGCGAGGTTGACCAAGTAGGCCCGGTGTGAGCGCCACGCTCCGGCCATCTTTACGGGATCCATGAGGCTACGACGATCCCGAGCACGGAAAAGTTACCCATCGCAGCTGTCACTTTCTGGCGGCGCCGCGTCGTCCTGATGACATGACCATTCTCATCACCGGAGCGACCGGCAACGTCGGACGCCCGCTCATCGATCACCTCCTGGCCGCCGGTGCCGACGTGTGCGCCGTCAGCCGGAATCCGTCAGCGGCGCAACTGCCCGCCGCAGTGCAGGTCGTGGAGTCGCCCTTCGACGGGCTTCGCGACGCCACCGCCGTGTTCCTCAATTCACGGGCGCTGGGTGCCCAGATGTCCGCGGTCGTCGACGCGGCCGCACAGTCCGGCGTCCAGCGAATTCTTGCGCTCTCCGCGATCAACGCCGACGATGACGACACTCGTCAACCATCACGGTTCCGCGGCGACCGTAACCGCGAAACCGACCAGATCGCCGCCGCCTCAGGCATCCCATGGATAAGTCTTCGCCCGACGCTGTTCGCGTCGAACTTCGTCGGAATGTGGGCGGCGCAGATCCGCGGTGCAGACTGCGTGTACGGGCCGCATCCTCGGGCATCCCTGGCGCCGATCGCCGACGGCGATATCGCCGCGGTCGCTGCTCACGCGCTTCTCGCGGACGACCTCATCGGGCAACGCATCCCGCTGACTGGACCACAGGCGCTGACCAACGCCGAACTGGTCGGCGTCCTCGGCACGGTGCTCGACCGCCCACTTCGCTACCAGGAGATCCCGGCGCACATTCTCCGTGACCGCTTCGCGCAAATGGGATTCCGCGCCGGTTTCGCCGACGCCTACACCGCGATGCTGACCGCGACTCTCGATCGTCCGGCCGTGGTGACCCACGACGTGGAGAATATCCTCGGCCGGTCCGCCACGTCATTCGCCGACTGGGCCGCTGCTCATCGGGCCGTCTTCACCTCGGGACGGTGACCGTGCGCACTGTGCAGCCGCCGCGCTGGCTGAGAGCGGTCAACGCCTTGATGAAGGCTGCCCACCGGATTGGGGTCCCGACCGGTCCGGTGATGATCCTGACGGTGACCGGACGCAAGACCGGTAAGCCACGCGGGACGCCTATGTCGCCATTTGAGGTCCGCGGCAGGTTGTACGTCGTTGCCGGCTACCCCGGGGCCGACTGGGTGCGCAACGTGCGCGCCGCCGGGACCGGAACGCTGTCCCGAGGGTGGCGCTCCCGTCGAGTGAGCATCGTCGACGTCGGGCCCGATGAGGCCCGGTTCGTGCTGCGCGCCTACCCCCGCTCCGTGCCGGCCGGCGTCGGGTTCATCAAAAGTTCCGGCATGATCACCCACGGCACGCCCGACGAATTCGAAGCGCTCGCAGGCACACTGCCGGTGCTCAGATTCGACCCGCTGCCCTGACGTTCGGAACGAGCCGTCACGGCGCGATGGCGTCCTCCTGGGCTTCTCGCATCGGCTGATCCGGCGTCGCGCGTTCTTGCCGGCCTTTTTCCCAACGCCGCAACGCTTCGCGGCACGGTGATTCGACCAGTGCGTAACTGACGGCGGCAATGGCGATGCCGAAGAACAGCGTCAACGCCAACACCTCGAGCAGGTGACCCCTGAAGGAGAACTCGCCGATCACCGGGAACACCATCACCAGCGCCGCGAGGTGCCAGATGAACAGGCCGTAAGACCATCGGCCCAACGTCACCATGCCGGTGCTGCCCAACACCCGGTGCGGGGTGTCGGCGGAGTCGAGCACCAGCGGAGCGATCAGCGCGAACGCCAGCACGGCGCCCATCGCCGTCTTGACCGCAAACTGGACCGAGGTGCTCGGCACCAGCCCGGCCGGTCCGGCCAACGGCGAAGCCGCCACCAGATAGGCCACCACCGCGACAACGGCCATCACCGCCCGCCGCCGCGCCAGCCGGTGCGGAGCTCCGATCCGGGTGTGAAGCAACTCGGCGAGCAGCATGCCTGCGGCGAACCAGGAGAAGAACGCCGGCGGCCAGTTCATTGAATTGAGCCCCGGCCGCGATCCGACGGGCACCCAGGCCCACGCCCAACTGCCGACCGCCACCGCGGCGATCACCGGGATCCGCCATCCGACTTTGAGCTTGCGGGCCAGTAAAGCGAGGACGGGTAACGCGAGGTAGAAGCCGACTTCCACGGACAGGCTCCACATCTGCGTCAGCCCGGCGGTCAGCGTCAGCGGCAGATAAATCTGGGTGAGCGTGAGGTTGGCCAGCCACACCGTCGGGCTGGCGTTTTCGGCGTCGGGCAGCAAGGTGAGGATGACAACGACGGCCACCAAGTAGGCCGGCATGATGCGCACCACCCGCGAGCGCAGGTAGTGCCCGGTCGCCGGCCGCTTGCCCAGACCGCGGGCGACCGCGACATGACCGCGCCACAACAAGAAGCCGGACAGCGCGAAGAACACCGCCACAGCCAGATCGAAGCGGCCCAGCAACCGGCCGTCGACGCCGGTGGAATGCCCGGTCTGGAAAGCGGCATGGGTGACAACGACGCCGATGGCCGCGCACGCCCGCATGCCCTCAACGGCGGGCAAGAAATTGCGGGTGCCACCAATTCGGTCGTCGGTCATGAGCGCCGCTCGCCCCCGCAAGCGGGAGGTGCCCCCACCTCATCGCTGCCCAGTAAATCGTCGTCGGCGCGGGTCATGGCAACAGTGTGCCGTGCGGTGGTGGCCAAACTGAACGGATACACCGCGGGCGCTGGTCGCGGGTCTGCGCACCGCTGGACGCCTAAAGCCGGGACTTAAATTCTGCTGTTAGGGTCGAACGGGTTTTAGCTCGCTGCGCTAATTAGCGGGCACGCCGAGGCACAAGGCGATCAAGAACCGAACGCAGAAGGAGGTCACCGCAAGGTGAACCGAGCAGTCGTATTGCGGATAGCCGCATGCGGAATCATGGGGCTCGGGGCCGCCCTGCTGGTCGCCGCCCTCCTGCTGTGGACCTACACCAGCAGCCGCATCACCAAGATTCCGCTCGACATGGACACCACCTTGATCGGTGAGGGCAACGGCAAGGCGTTGGACCCGGCGTCGCTGTCCGGGGACAGGTTCGTCATCGACCAGAATGTGCCGCTGGTTTCGCAGCAACAGATCAGTGTCGAGTCGCCCGCCAACGCCGACGTGGTGACGCTGCAAGTCGGCAACTCGGTTCGGCGCACCGACAAGCAGAAGGACACCGGCCTGCTGCTGGCAATCGTCGACACCGTGACGCTCAACCGCAAGACGGCGCTGGCCGTCTCTGACGACACCCACCCCGGCGGCGCCGTGCAGAAGCCGCGCAGCATCAACGACGACAACCCGCCAACCAACATCGCGCTGCCACACGACGGACTGTCCTACCGCTTCCCGTTCCACACCGACAAGCAGACCTATCAGTACTTCGACCCGATCGCGCAGAAGGCCTTCGACGCCAACTATGACGACGACGAGGACATCAACGGCCTGGCCACCTACCGCTTCACGCAGAACATCGGTTACGACAGCTCAGGCAGACTGGTCGCCCCGGTCAAGTACCCGTCGCTGTACGCCAGCGACGAGGACGGCAAAGTCACCGCGTCGGCAACGAGGTGGGGTGTGCCCAGCGACGATCCGGACGAGAAGATCACGATGACCCGCTATTACGCCGCCCAGCGCACCTTCTGGGTCGATCCGGTGTCGGGCACCATCGTCAAAGAAGAAGACCACGTCAACCACTACTACGCTCGAGACCCGCTGAAACCGGATGCGACGCTGGTCGAATACAAGGTCACATCGAACGAGCAGACCGTCGAATCGCAGGTCAACGCCGCCCGCAACGAGCGTGACCGGCTGGCGCTGTGGTCGCGGGTGCTGCCGATCTCATTCACCGCGGCTGGAGTCGTCGCGCTGATTGGCGGTGTGCTGCTGGCTGCCCTGAGCCTGCGGACAGAAGCGGCGCTGATCGATCCGGGCTTGGACCGGGCCGACCACGGCTTCTTCGGCCGCAATGCTCCCGACGCGGAACCGCCGTCGGGAGCGGAGGCCGAAACCGAGATCCTGCCGACGCGTCCGGACCTCGATGATCCGGCTTCCCCGGGTGCCGGACCGCCGGGCGTAGATCCGCCGGGGCCGCCGGAGTCGAGCTCAGGTTCACCCGAACGGCCTTAACTCGGGTGCGGCGCCGCGTTGTGCAGTCGGCTTACGCCTTTGCGCTGGCGCTGCTGATCGTCGCGCCGCTGCTGCGCCCGGGATATCTGCTGCTGCGCGACGCGGTGTCCACGCCGCGGTCCTACCTCTCCGACGCTGCTCTCGGACTGGCCGAATCGGCTCCGCGTGCCGCGCCGCAGGACTTTGCGGTAGCGCTGGCCTCCCACGTCGTCGACGGCGGCATCGTGGTCAAGGCGCTGCTGGTGCTGGCGCTGTGGCTGGCAGGCTGGGGCGCGGCCCGGCTGGCCGAGACGGTCCTACCCGAAGCAGGGTTGAGCGGCCAGCTCGTCGCAACCACGGTGGCCATTTGGAATCCCTACGTGGCCGAGCGACTGCTGCAAGGCCATTGGAGCCTGCTGATCGGCTATGGCTGCCTGCCCTGGATCGCGACGGCGGGCCTGGCGCTGCGATCAGCCGGGATGCCGCTGTGGATGGGTTTAGGTGCGCCGGCGCTCCTTTTCGCGCTGGCGGGGCTGACACCGACCGGCCTGCTGCTGGCAGCGACAGTCGCTTTGGCTTGCGTCGTGGCGCCGGCCCCGCCGTCGGGCCGGCCGCGCTGGGTGTGCGCCACGGTCGCCTTGGTCGGTGCGCTGCTGGCGGCGCTGCCCTGGCTGACCGCGTCGGCCCTTGGCGGGTGGTCGGCGGGCGAGCCGGCGGCACAATCCCGCGCCAGTAACGCCATTGCCGCGTTCGCGGCGAGAGCCGAACCCGGTCTGGGCACCTTGGGCAGCCTGGCCGGCCTCGGCGGGCTGTGGAACAGCGAGGCTGTTCCCGCCACCCGCACAACCTATTTCGCGGTGGTGTCGACGGCTGTGCTGTTGAGCATCGTGGCGACCGGAATCCCGGTGTTGTTGCGTCGGGGGGCAGCGCGACCGCTACTCGGTTTGGCGGCGGTGGCTGTACTGTTGCCCGCCGCCCTGGCCACCGGGCCCGGTTCGGCGTTGCTGCGCGCGACGGTCGACGCCGCGCCGGGCCTGGCGGTGGTCCGGGACACCCAGAAGTGGCTGGCGCTTGCTGTGCCCGCGTACGCGCTGGCCGCCGCCGGCGCGGTGGTGACGCTGCGGCGCTGGTCGCGGCCGCCGTTAACGGCGTTGCTCTGCAGTGTCGCGTTGATCGCGACCTTGCCCGATTTGGCCTGGGGCGTGGGCGGGCGGGTTCACCCGGTGCACTACCCGGCCGGGTGGTGGAGGGTTTCGGGGTTGATCAACGACGGTCCCGGCACGGTGGCGGTGTTGCCGGCCGGCACTTTGCGGCGTTTCGCCTGGGCGGGGCGTGCACCCGTGCTCGATCCGTTGCCGCGGTGGGTGCGCGCCGACGTGTTGACGACCGGCGATTTGACCGTCTCCGGCGTCACGGTGCCCGGCGAGGGCATCCGGGCCCGGGCAATTCAGCGCACGCTGCTCGGCGGTACCGATCCGACCGCGCTCCGTGATGCCGGCGTCACCTGGGTGATGGTGGAATTGGGCACATCAGGTGAGATGGGTGCGGCGGTCCGCACGTTGAGCGCATTGCCGGTCGCCTATCACGACACAGACCTCATTCTTTACCGAATCGGCGGGGAAACCGGCCGGCAAGCGGCGACGGGCTCGCGCCGGGCCGCGGTGGTCGCTCATCTGGTGTGGCTGGCCATGCTCGCAGCGGGCGCGGCGGGCCTCACGGTCGGTGTTCGGCGCCGACACTTCACCCAGCGCGACGAAACGCCGCAACGCACGGCGACTGATTAAGTCTCGCGGACCCAGTGCAACGGGCTAGACGATGCCGCTGACGTGCTGGCCGGCGTGCACCGCTTCAAGCACATTACGCATCGCTGCCGCGCTCTGCCGCCAGGAGAATTCGCCGCTGCGGGTCTGTGCCTTGGTGCCGAGTTGTTCGCGCAGCACCTCGTCGGTCAGCAGTTGTTCAAGCCGACTCACCAGTTCGTCGGCATCGTCGACCAACACCCCGGTCACGCCGTCGATGATGGAGTCGGACAGTCCGCCGGACTGCCGGTAGCCGATCGTCGGCACGCTGTGCTGCGCGGCCTCGATGACCGCCAGACCCCAGCCCTCCTTGCGCGACGGCAGCACACCCACCCAACATCGTTGCACCAGTCGATGCTTCGTCGCATCGTCGACGTGGCCGTGGAAGGTCACCGCGTCGGAAATGCCGAGCCGTTCGGCGTGCTCGACCAGCCGGCGGCGCCACCAGCCGTCGCCGATGACGTCGAGATGTAGACCGGGTATACGGGCGTGCAGGACCGCGACGGCGTCCAGCGCGTCTTCGATCTGCTTGTGCGGCACCAACCGCGACAACACCACCACCCGCGCAGCCATCGCTCGAGGCACGGACAGCGACTGCGCCGGCGCCTCGTCGAGACCGTTGCGCACCACTGCAATGCGCGCGTTGTCTACACCGAGGTCCATCAGGTCACGAGCCGACGGTAAGGACACCGTGACGTATTGGTTGCGCCGGTGCAACCGCGGCGACAACGTCGACTCGACAAACCAGCCGAACCGGCCCAGCACGGGGCCGGCCACCGGCCACTGAGCGCGGTGACAGTGGTGCACGAGCACCGCGACCCGGCGCCCGTAGATCATCCGGGCAACGAACGGTATGCCGTTCTGAGTGTCGACCACCACGTCCGGCCGCAATCGCTGCAGGCGTCCGATTCGCAGGCGCGCGCCGAGTTCGTTCCCGGCCATCCAGGCCAGCGCCCACAGGTACACCGTGTACCGCCCGCCGGCGCGGCTGATTCGGATACCGTCGAGGATCTCTTGCCGCGGCGCGCCGGGATACCGCGCGGTACGCAATGTGACGGCCACTCCGGATGCGGCCAGCTGAGCACCGATGCGCTGCAGGTAGGCCTCGCTGCCACCGCCCTGCGGATGCCCGGTGTCTCGCCAGCACAGCAGCAGCACCGAGCGCAGGTTAGACATCAGTCGACAGCCTAACCGGCACGAGCGTGACGCTGGGCGGAGCTTGGCCGCCGTAGGGTGGCACCGGTGGGCGCCACCGAAGTGTTCGCGCGGCGGGCCACGCTGTCCCGTTCGCTGCGACTGCTGTCCGAGTTTCGCCACGAGCAAGCCGATCCGGCCCGGTTCTACGGCGCACTGGCCGCTGACACTGCGGCGATGGTCAGCGATCTGTGGCAGGCCGTCAACGGAGAGTCGGCGGCCGGGCGCAGACTCCTCGACGTCGGTGGTGGTCCGGGATATTTCGCGACGGCCTTCGCCGGCGCCGGGCTCCGCTACGTCGGCGTCGAACCCGACCCCCGCGAGATGCACTCCGCCGCATACGACATCGCCGATGCGCCGGGACACTTCGTGCGGGCATCGGGCATGGCGTTGCCGTTCGCCGACGACAGTGTGGACATCTGCCTGTCCTCCAACGTCGCCGAGCACGTGCCGCAACCCTGGCAGCTGGGTGCGGAGATGCTGCGGGTAACCCGGCCCGGGGGCCTGGCGGTGTTGTCCTACACGGTGTGGCTGGGACCGTTCGGCGGTCACGAACTGGGCTGCGCGCATTATCTCGGCGGTACCCGCGCCGCGGCTCGCTACGCGCGCAGACACGGTCGACCAGCGAAGAACAACTACGGCTCGTCACTGTTTGCCGTGTCCGCGGCCGGGGGTCTGCAGTGGGCGGCCAGCACCGGGATGCTCATCGCCGCCTTCCCCCGCTACCACCCCCGATGGGCCTGGTGGATGACGTCGGTGCCAGTGCTGCGGGAGTTCATCGTCAGCAATCTGGTGTTGGCGCTACAGCCGCCCTCGGCAGGCCAGGACTTGACTGAAACGTGTTCTCGTTCTGCGCTGCGCTGAGTAGGGTGACCTCCATGACCGAGAGCGACAAGACCGAATACAACAAGCTGTTCATCGGCGGGCAGTGGACCGCGCCGTCGACCGACGAAGTGATCGAAGTGCACTGCCCGGCCACCGGTGAGTACGTCGGCAAAGTGCCGCTGGCCGCCGCGGCCGATGTCGACGCTGCAGTCGCAGCCGCCCGCAAGGCGTTCGACTCCGGCCCATGGCCTAGCACCCCTCCTGCCGAACGTGCAGCGGTCATCGCCGCAGCGGTCAAGCTGCTCGAAGATCGCAAGGAGCTGTTCACCAGACTGCTGGCCGAGGAAACCGGTCAACCGCCCATGGTCGTGGAAACCATGCACTGGATGAGTTCGATGGGCGCGCTGAACTTCTTCGCCGGCCCCGCCGTCGACCAGGTCAAGTGGAAGGAGATCCGCACCGGCAACTATGGGCAGACCATTGTGCACCGCGAGCCGATCGGCGTGGTCGGCGCGATCGTAGCGTGGAACGTGCCGCTGTTCTTGGCGGTCAACAAGCTCGGGCCGGCACTGCTGGCCGGCTGCACGGTGGTGCTCAAGCCGGCTGCCGAGACACCGCTGACCGCGAACGCTCTGGCTGAGGTGTTCGCCGAGGCCGGCCTGCCCGAAGGGGTGCTCTCAATCGTGCCGGGCGGTATCGAGACCGGAAAAGCACTGACCTCGAACGTGGGAGTCGACATCTTCACCTTCACCGGCAGCTCAGCCGTCGGTAAAGAGATCGGCAAGCGTGCCGCTGACCTGCTCAAGCCGTGCACCCTGGAATTGGGCGGCAAGTCGGCGGCCATCGTGCTCGACGATGTCGATCTGGCCGCCGCCATCCCGATGCTGGTGTTCTCCGGGATCATGAACACCGGCCAGGCCTGCGTCGCGCAGACCCGCATCCTGGCTCCCCGCTCGCGCTACGACGAGGTCGTGGACGCGGTGAGCAATTTCGTCCAAGCGCTGCCGGTCGGGTCTCCGTCGGACCCGGCCGCCCAGGTCGGGTCTCTGATCTCAGAGCAGCAGCGCAGCCGCGTGGAAAGCTACATCGCCAAGGGCGTCGAGGAAGGTGCCCGGCTGGTCTGCGGCGGCGGGCGCCCCGAGGGGCTGGACAACGGTTACTTCGTCCAACCGACCGTCTTTGCCGACGTAGACAACACGATGACGATCGCCCAGGAGGAGATCTTCGGGCCGGTGCTGAGCATCATCCCCTACGACACCGAAGATGACGCCATCGCGATCGCCAACGATTCGGTGTACGGCTTGGCCGGCAGCGTGTGGACGGCCGACGTACCGCACGGCATTGAGATCTCGGAGAAGATCCGCACCGGCACGTACGGAATCAACTGGTACGCGTTCGACCCCTGCTGTCCATTCGGCGGCTACAAGAACTCCGGCGTCGGTCGTGAGAACGGCCCCGAAGGTGTCGAGCACTTCACTCAGCAGAAGAGCGTGCTGATGCCGCTGGGCTACACCCTGGACAGTTGAGAGTCGACGGCGTTCTCAGCTTACTATGGTGGTTCGCATAATCTCACAATCGGACATCAGCAGTCGTTACCTAATCGTAACCCGCTGTCAACTGCGGGTTTCGCTACTCTGACGCGCCCTGACTATTTCGCACTTGCCTAACGCCCGAGCGCCTGGTTATGGTGGAGTGCATAATCAACGGCTCGGGTGATCCGGCCGAGATAGGCGAGCAGAACTATGTGGATGCTTGAACTCAACATCGCCGGACGGCGGTTCACCCGTCAGTTCGCTGACTTTTCCCGCCCACCTTTCTGGTCCGCCCGGTTCAGCCCGCGCAGCGTGCACTGGCGAGTTCCGCAGCCGCGCCAGCAGCACGCCGCCTGACACGTCTCGTCGAAGATCCCGACGATGTCACTGACGACGCGGTCTACGCGCGGGCCGCGGGGCACAACGCGCAGCAAGATGCTGGCCAGCGCCGCCGAGGTTTTGCGTGAGCGAGGCGCCGCTGGGGTGACCATCGACGAGGTCCTCACCCGCAGCGGCGCGCCGCGCGGCTCGGTTTATTACCACTTTCCCGAGGGCCGCACGCAGATTCTGACCGAGGCGCTGCATTATGCCGGCGACGCCATCACCGCTGCGATCGACGACGCCGCTGAGCGCGGCGCCAAGGTGCTGGTGCGCGGTTTCGTCGCGTACTGGGAGCGGTTGCTGACGGAAAGCGACTTCAACGCCGGCTGCCCGGTGGTGGCGGCAGCGATTGGCTCGGCGCCCGACGAGCCGCAGTTGACCGCTGATGCCGGGCAAATCCTGGACCGCTGGCGCACCGCGCTTACCCACGCGTTCGTCGCCGACGGTTTCGACCAGTCAGACTCCGAGTCACTGGCGGTGATGTCGATCGCAGCGCTGGAAGGCGCCGTGGTCCTGTGCCGCTCGACGCGCAACACCGAGCCGTTGCGCGAGGTCTACGGTCAGCTCGAATTTCTGATCAAAGCAAGGGAATTCGTTCGCCGCAACGGGCTGCGCAACTAGTCGCGCAGCTGGGTTGTGATGGGCCGCTCCTCCTCATCGCGCTACCCGCTCTGCATCGTCGCCGGCCGGCCGGCCGGCTCAGTCGCTGGCTGGTAGCGGTTTGGCTTCCTTGACGCTCAGCGCGGTGTCGCCGATGGCGAGCGTCCCCGCTCCCGCTTTGGTCACCAACACCTCGGCGCCGGTGTTGTCGACGTAGCGCTTCCCCATCACGTTGCCGCCGGTGAGCTTCGGGTCGAGTTCACCGGAGCGCGGCGCACCCATTTCGACCATCGGGGCGCCGCCGCAGCGGAGACCGTCGAGGCTATCGGCACTTCTGACGACGATCACCTGGGTGTCACAGACCTGGCTGGAAAGGCGGGTTCCGTTTTTGATCATTGTCGGTCCTTCACACGAGTCGCTCTGCTGGGTTCATTGGTCGACGGGCGCCGCGCGCAGCTCTTCGACGATCTCGCGGCGCAGCACCTTGCCGGTCGCATTCGTGGGCAGCTCGTCGCGAAACACTACTCGGTCAGGACTTCTCGAACCCCGTAACGCGTTGCGCACGTGTTCGCGCAACTCCCCGGCATCGGGGTCGGCGCCCGGCATCGGCACCACCACGGCGACGATCGCCTGCCCCCACTGCGGGTCGTCGACGCCGACGACGGCGACGTCCCGAACCTGGGGATGCTCGATCAGCACGTCCTCCAACTCGGCGGGCGCGATGTTCTCGCCACCGCGGATGATGGTGTCGTCGCTTCGCCCGCCGACGAACAGATAGCCGTCCTCGTCGAGCACGGCGATGTCCTTGGTGGGAAACCAGCCGTTCTCGTCGAGCACCGAGCCGACGCCGGTGTAGCGGCCGGAGACTTGCTCGCCGCGCACGAACAGCTCACCGCTCTGGCCGGGCCCGAGGACGTTGCCGTCGTCGTCACGGACCTGCAGCTCGATGCCGGGTACCGGCTGTCCCACCGACGCCAACCGCTTCGCGAATTTGGCATCGGTGGCCGCCTGGGCGGCGCGGTGGTCGTCGGGAGTCAACACCGCGATCGTCGAACTGGTCTCGGTCAGTCCGTAGGCGTTGACGAAACCAACGCCGGGAAGCAGCTCCAGCGCCCGGCGGACCAGCGGCAGACCTACCCTTGAGCCGCCGTAAGCCAGGTTCCGCAGCGAAGGCAGTTGATAGTCACCGCTTTCCAGCACGGTGACGAGGCGGTCGAGCATGGTTGGCACCACTGTCGCGGTGGTGATGGATTCGTCGTTGATCAGCCGTACCCACTCTTCAGCGTCGAAAATCGGCAGGTACACCATTTTGCGGCCGGCGTACAGGTTGGACAGTGCCGCGCCGACACCGGCGATGTGATAGGGCGGCACGCAGATCAGCGCCGCGTCGGTGGATGCGGCCGACTCGAACTCGACAGTGCCGGTGACATAGCTGGTGAGGTTGTGATGCGACAGCTCAACCGCTTTGGGCAGCGACGTGGTGCCCGAGGTGAACAGCAAGATGGCGACGGAGTCAGGGTCCAGGTACTCCACGAAAGGCTCGGCGCTGCGTGCGGTGGCAAGAAATTCTTCAGAGCTCAGCACCTGGTGATATGAGGAGGAGACGCTCTCGCGGTACCGCTCGTCAGCGACCACCAGCGGCTCGGGCAACCGGTCGATCAGCGACTGCACTCCCTCGCCGGACAGCCGGTAGTTGATCGGAGTGAACGCCCGGCCGGCGCGCGCGGAGGAGAAGATCAGCAGCGGCAACATCACTCCGCCGGTGCCGACATAGACGACATGCCCAGCGTTCGATGCTGCGATGACGCCGGCGCCGCGGTCAGCAAGGTCGCTAAGTTGCTGAGTCGTCAGCCGCAAGTCGCCGGAGACCACGGCGGTGCGATCGGGGTTGCTCGACACGGCCATCTCGAGCAGTAGCGAAATACTCATGTCGACGTCCTTGCGGCTCAACCTCGCAGTGCCGGCCGGCGGGGAAAACATTACACCGGCGACCGAACATGTATCGTAGACCAGCTAACCGCTGGGTCGTAGGAGCAGCGCCGGCGGGTGGGATCGCTCAGGTTCCGGTCCAGTGCGGCGGGCGCTTTTCGGCGAACGCGACGGCGCCTTCCCTGGCGTCGTTGGACGAGAACACCGGCATCAGAATCTTCATCTGCTCGGCGAACATTGTCTCGGGGCTCCAGCCGCGGGCTTCGACAATGATGCGTTTGGTTGCGGCCACCGCCAGCGGGCCGTTAGCGGTGATTTTCTCCGCCAACGCGATCGCCTCGTCCAGTGCTTTGCCCGGCTCGGCCAGCACGTTCACCAGACCGAGCGCGTGGGCCCGTTCCGCGGGAAGGTTTTCACCCGTAAGCGCCAATTCCATGGCAACGGCATACGGGATGCGCTGCGGCAGCCGCAGCAGTCCGCCACCACCGGCCACCAAGCCGCGCTTGACCTCCGGAATGCCGAACGCCGCATCTTTCGACGCCACGATCAGGTCGGTTGCCAACGCCAGTTCGGTACCTCCGGCCAAGGCATAACCTTCGACGGCGGCGATCAGCGGCTTAGCCGGCGGACGCTCGGTGAAACCCATGCCTCGCCCTTCGACGATCGGGCTCTCACCACGGGCGAAGGCCTTCAGATCCATACCCGCGCTGAACGAGCCACCCGCCCCGGTGAGCACCCCGACCGAAAGACCCTTGTCGCCATCGAGTCGGTCAACGGCGTCAGCCAAACCCCGAGCCACCGCAGCGTTGACCGCGTTCTTGGCCTTCGGCCGGTTGATCGTGATAACCAGCACACGGTCCCGCTGCTCGACCAGGACCTCGGGATCGCCTTCGGCTTCGCTCACAAAGCGATCGTATCCGTCTGTGCCGGGCGCACCGGATGGCCGGTTCCGCTGATCTCCAACGGGCTCTCCTGCCCGAATACCGGCAGCGCGAGAACCCAGGCAGCCGGCGGGAGAAACCGGACGCTAACATCGAGAGCCGAATTCCCGCGCTGAAGCCAGGGGGACCCGTTGACCGCAACTGATACCGAGTCCACCGAGAGGACGCCCAGCGAAGTCGCTAAATGGGATCCGGGTTTAACCGAACGCGTCATCGGGTGGCTACGTCCGCTGATCAAGGGTTATCACCGCGCCGAGATCCGGGGCCTCGAGTCCTTTCCGCCCGGCGGGGCGCTGGTGGTGTCCAATCACTCCGGCGGTCTGTTCCCCATGGATGTCCCGGTTTTCGCCACCGGCTTTTACGGCGTGTTCGGCTACGACCGGCCGGTGTACACGTTGAGCCACGACATGTTGTTCAACGGTCCACAGGGTGACCTGCTCATCCGCACCGGGTTCATCCGCGCCAGCCATGAGAACGCCGAGGAGGCGCTGCGCTCCGGCGGAGTCGTAGTGGTGTTTCCTGGTGGAGACTACGACGTGTACCGGCCGACGTTGTCGGAGAACAAGATCGACTTCGACGGCCGGACCGGCTATGTGCGCGCGGCATTGCATGCCGGTGTGCCGATTGTGCCGGCAGTCAGCATCGGAGGTCAGGAGACTCAGCTGTATCTCTCGCGGGGCATCGGGCTTGCGCATCTGTTGCGGCTCGACAAGCTGATGCGGGTCAAGATTCTGCCGATCTCCTTGGGGTTCCCGTTCGGGCTCTCGGCGGTGCTGCCGGTCAACGTGCCGCTGCCGGCCAAGATCGTGACGCAGGTGCTCGAGCCGATCGACCTTTCAGCCGAATTCGGCGAGGACCCCGACATCGACGCCGTCGACGCGCATGTTCGAAGGGTCATGCAGCAGGCGCTCGACAAACTGGCCAAAGAACGCCGAATCCCGGTCATCGGCTAAGGAGCAGCTTCGATGGCAGGCCCGGCCGCATTGGCCCGAATCACCGAAGCCGGAGACCTGTTGGCGACCTTGGTCCGGGCCCGGATCGTCGCGCCACTTCGTCCGGACAAATACTTCCGCATCGCCGCCGCCGGCCGCCGCGAACGCATGTCGATGACAAGCGGATTCGCCATGTCGGCGCAACGCTGCCCGAATCGGCCCGCGCTGATCGACGAACAAGGCAGCCTCACTTATCGCCAGATCGACTCCCGCAGCAACGCGCTGGCCGCAGCGCTGCAGACGTTGCCAAAGGGCTCGCCGGCCGTCGTCGGCATCCTTTGCCGTAACCACCGGGGCTTCGTCGAGGCGTTGATCGCGGCCAACCGCATCGGCGCCGACGTTCTGCTGCTCAACACTTCTTTCGCCGGGCCGGCGCTGGCCGACGTCGTGGACCGCGAAAGCGTCGACGCGATGGTCTACGACGAGGAGTTCGCCGAACCGGTCGGCCGGGCGCTCGCCGACCGGCCGGACGCCACCGGCATCATCGCCTGGGCCGAGCAGCACGACAGCGGTGCACGCACCGTCGAGCAGCTCATCGCCGCCCATGACGGCGAGCGTCCTGCAGCACCGGACCGCAAGGGCAAATTGATCCTGTTGACCTCGGGAACCACCGGAGCACCCAAGGGCGCCGCGCGTTCCGGTGGAGGCGTCGGTGAGCTCAAGGCCATCCTCGACCGCGTTCCCTGGCGCGCCGAAGAGACGGTCGTCGTGGTGGCGCCGATGTTTCACGCATGGGGATTCTCCCAACTGGTATTCGCCGCGTCGCTGGGCTGCACGATCGCCACCCGACGAAAATTCGACCCGGAAGCCACTCTGGACCTCATCGATCGTCATCACGCCACCGGGCTGTGCGTGGTGCCGGTGATGTTCGACCGGATCGTGGATCTGCCCGAGGACGTGCGCCGCAAGTACAGCGGTCGGTCGTTGCGGTTCGCCACCGCCTCGGGCTCCCGGATGCGCCCTGATGTCGTCACCCGGTTCATGGACGAGTACGGCGACGTCGTCTACAACAACTACAACGCCACCGAGGCCGGCATGATCGCCACCGCGACACCCGAGGACCTGCGGGCCGCCCCGGACACCGCGGGAAAGCCGGTGCCGGGCACGCAGATTCGCATCCTCGACGAGCAGTGGCATGAGGTGCCTACCGGTGAGGTCGGCCAGATCTTCGTGCACAATTCCAGCCAGTTCGACGGCTACACCTCCGGCACGACAAAAGACTTCCACGACGACTTCATGGCCTCCGGCGACCTCGGCCGGCTGGATCAGGCAGGACGGCTCTACGTCGTCGGGCGCGACGACGAGATGATCGTCTCGGGCGGTGAAAACGTGTATCCGCTCGAGGTGGAAGAGACGCTGGACAGCCACCCGGACGTCGCCGAAGCCAGCGTGCTCGGGGTTGACGACGAGCAATACGGGCAGCGGCTGGCCGCGTTCGTCGTGCTGACCAACTCCGGATCAGCGACGCCGGAGGCTCTCAAGCAGCACGTTCGCGACCATCTGGCCAATTACAAGGTGCCGCGCGAAGTTGTTGTCCTCGACGAACTGCCGCGCAGCAGCACCGGCAAGATCGTGCGCAACGAGCTGCTGGCGCTGGTTACCGGCCAGAGTCGAGCCTAGGGCTGGGCCATCGCGTTCTCGACGACTGTCAGCTCGCCGGAAAGCCCGGCGGCACGACGTATTCCGATGAAGTCGTTGATCATGGCCTCGGTCACCTCGTGCGGATCGTCGACAGTGGCACCGTCGGCCAGCACGGAGATGTTGAGTTGGTCGACGTAACTCCAGACCGTGATGTTTAGGCCGCTGCCTGCGGTCAACGGCCCTACCGAATAGATCTCGGTGACCAGCGCGCCGCCGACCCGACCCTGTTCGCGTGGGCCGGGGACGTTGGAGACCGTCAGATTCAGCACCTTGTTCTGGCCGTCGCGATCGGCCAGCCAGCGAAACAGCGACTCAGCGCCGGCCGGCGGCATGTAGTTCGACCATCGGCTGACCAGCTCCGGCCCGACGAGGTTGTTGCTCTCCTTCGCCTTGGCCGCCGCCTCGTGGGTCTGGCTCACCCGCTCGAGCGGGTCCTCGACGTGCGTCGGCAGCGCCACCAGCACACCGGTGAACCGATTACCCGAAATGCGATCCGGCGAGAAGTCGAAGCTCACCGGCACCGATATCAACAACGGATGATCAGCATGACCGTCGTAGCGCAACAACAAAGTTCGCAATGCGCCCGCTGCCGTGGCCAGCACCAGATCGTTGATCGTGGCGCCCAGCCGCTTACCGGTCTCCTTGACGTCCGCCAAAGCCAATGTCGCGGTGGCGAACCGGCGTTCCGAGGTGATCCGATGGTTGATGAAGGTCGGTGGCGGCGTGAACGGTCGGGTCAGTTCGGGGTTCAGTTTTCGGGTGCTGCGACGCACCCGGCCGACCCCTTCGGCGGTGTATTTCAGCGTCGCGGGGACCCGGCCGAGATAGCGCAGGTGATCGCGGAATGCCGAGCGCAGCAACTGTCCAGTGGTGGGCGCGGGGTCGGACCGATAGGAGTCGCCGTCGGTCTTTTGGTCCGGCGCCAGATCCATGCCGCGCGCCATCAGATTGGCTGAGGCGATGCCGTCGGCGAGGGCGTGGTGGATTTTGCCGAGGACGGCGATGCGGCCATCGGCCAGGCCGTCGATGAAGTACATCTCCCACAGCGGTCGGCTGCGGTCCAGCGGTGTGGTGGCGATTTCACCGACAGCCTGGTCGAGTTCGCGGCGACCGCCCGGCGCTTGCACCCGCCACGGCCGGATGTGGTAGCTGAGGTCGACGTCGCAGTTCTCCCGCCACATCGGGTGATGCAGCTTCCACGGGATGGTGACGAGTTGATAGCGGAAGGGGTCCAGCTTGTACAACCGGCTGTGGATCACCCGGCGGAACGCGTCGATGTCGAAGTCGCGGCGTTCAGCGGTCAGCTCGATGACGGCCAGCTTGAGGGTGTGCATGTGCACATTCGGTGTTTCGCTGTACAGCAGGAACGCATCCCAGCCACTGAGCCTCTGCACTTGATCCGCCTCCCTGCACCACCCCTTGACGGGAAGGACCCTACAAGCGGCGCGCGCTCAGATGACCTGTTTGGCCCCAATCGGTGGGCGGTTGCGATGCACCTGGTTGAGGAACAGTCCCACCGCGGTGGCCATCGACCCGGTGCGGGCACCGTCGGTCAGGTCGAAGCCGTGACCGGCGCCGGGCAGCTCGACATAGCTGACGACAGAGCGCGAGACCGCCCGCAGTTCTTCGACGAAGGCGCGGGCTTGCCACACTGGGATGACGGCGTCCTTGCTGCCGTGGATGACCAGAAACGGCGGAGCTTGCGGGTGAACCCGGGCGATCGGCGACGCCTGATGGAACACGTCGGGATGACGTTTGATGCTCCGTTTGACCACCACCCGCTCCAAGAAGTCGACGAAGCGGGCGCGCTCGGCATCGGAGCGGTCTTCCCAGTCGTAGCGGCCGTAGATCCCGACGACCGCGTCCACCGCGGTGTCGGAGCTTTCCGGGACGTCGGCGCGCAGTTCCGGGTCGTTGCCCGTCAACCCGGCCAACGCGGCCAGATGCCCGCCGGCCGAGGCGCCGGCCACAGCGACGAAACTGCGGTCACCGCCGAACTTGTCGACGTTGGCACGCGCCCACGCGATCGCGGTCTTGACGTCGATGATGTGCGCCGGCCAGCGGTGATGCGGCGACACCCGGTAGTCGATGGACAGGCAGACCCAGCCCTGTTCGGCCATGTGCGACAGCAGCGCGTAGCCCTGCAGCACGCGGCTGCCGTGGACCCACGCACCGCCCGGCACGTACAGCAGGACCGGCGCTGCACCGGCGGGCAATTCCTTGCGACGCCACACGTCAAGCACTTGAGTGGGATGGTCACCATAGCGAACCGAGGTCCGGTACAGGTTGCGGCGGTGATGCAGCGCCCGAGCAATAGGCGGCGTGCGCTCCGGCGCCGGCCACTCGATCGCCAGGTCTTCGGCCGGCACCACATTGCGCAGCGCCGCCTCGGAGACCGCCTTCGTCTTGAGGCAATCTTCCCGGCGAGCCTCGCCGTCGCCAGGTGTGGATCGCGACTTCGCCGCCTGATTGACCAGTTCCGGCAGGACCCTGGCACCCCAGACGCCCATCGCGGTGAGTCCGCCGAGCGGTTCCAGTCGTTTCCCGATCACCGGCAGCGAAGCCGCCGCGACGCTGCACGCCAGCATGTAGTCGGCGGGCCGGGCCCGCAGAAACCATCTGATGCGGGTCGCCATGCTCGGTCCGGGGTAACGCGTGGCCGGTCGTGCCGTCATGCCGGGACTGTACCCCGCGGATTAGTTAACAAACGACAATCGCACTGAAGTTCTCACGACCTCGACGTCTGCACGGATGGCTGTCGCTGCGCGGGTGAACCCGCTGGTGGGGTGTTGATTGGGTAACCGCAGCCGTGGCGCCAGCCTGTCCAGCGAACGACGGATCGCGGCTGGGGTTGACGGCGAACGCCCAAGACACTGAAGTTCGGTGTCGCCAGCTCGAGCGGTTCGGTGCCAGCCCCGCAATTGTGATTGTGGCCGCTGGTCTCAAAGAGTTTGTGCGACTTGCCCTTGAGTCCCCGTCATGGTTGCGGCAAGGTTCTGGCCCAGACGACGCGCTTCGCAGGGCAATATTATTTGCAGCAATGGGCTACGAGTAAAGAACACTCCGAAGCCCGCCATGATGTGTGTTGGCTGGATCAACGTGTTTCGGCTGGATTTCCATCCGGCTAACAACAGCGCACGTTCAACGGGCCCGCTTTTGCCGTCGCGCGGAAGCTGGGCATCTGTCTTTACACAGCCCGAAGCCTATCGATCGCCGAACCGATTCGCTCCCAGCACAATTCATCGGCGATACAGCTGGGTTACCGCTTGGCCGATACCACCAGGCCTCGCGGGCGCACGGCGGTGAGCTGTTTTTACACGACAGCTCAACGCCATTCGGAAAAGCGGAATGTTCCGGATCCCCTTAACATCAATGGGTGCAACGTGAGCCGCCGTGGACCACGGGCGTGGAAGAGGAATTCCACCTCGTCGATCTGACGACGAGGCGGCTGACCGCCCGTGCGCCCGAACTGCTGGAGCACCTCTCTGACGACTTCACCGCCGAGTTACAGCGCTGCGTGGCGGAGATGACCAGTAAGGTAGCCGAGTCCCTGGAAGGGCTTCGCGACCACCTGCTGCATCAGCGCGGGGTACTGATCGAAACCGCCGCTGATCTCGGCATCGAAGTGGTAGCGGTCGGGGCGGTGCCACTGACGGTGCCGGCCGAAAATGCAGGTGACGCAAACCGCCCCAGTCAAGCAGGTCACACGATGACTATGGCTTGGGACCTCGAGGCGCGAGTGCCGTTACTCCCCCACAACTTCGTCGAGCTGGCCGCGCGCTGCCCCCGGAACTGAAATTGGCGTCCGGCGGAAAAGCTGTCCTCAAGGACGCGTCGCGGGCGCTGCTGCCGGCTGAGGTGATCGACCGCACCAAGGGCTATTTCCCGGTGCCCGGCATCCGGCACCTGAACGGCCCGATGATGGACGTGGGTTGTGAAGCGCTGGCCAACGACGCGGCCCGAGCGCGCGCTCTACCGCACGGAGACGGTGACTGCGCTGCCGGCCGAGCCGAATCGCACCCGCACCACGCTAGACCCAATGCGCTCTGGCAGCTAGCGGTCCTCGAGATGTGGCTGCAGAACATGGCTGGCTGACATGAGTGCGCAGCACGTCAGGGCGAACTACGGCGCGTCGCTGGCTCCCGACGCGACGGTCTTCGCCCACATCGTCGACGACGGCGGCTACCCCCGGGCGGTACAGCGCTTCCTGACCGGTTGGCGGGCCAGCTCGTCACGCGATGTTGCGTTGCCGATCAACGGTCCCGTCACCCGCGTCATTCACTCCCCCGATGGGCACTGGCTCGCCTGCGAGGTGGCACCCCAGGGCGGCAACCGCACCGAAATCTGGCTCGTCACAACTGATCCCGACGACCTGTCAGCATGGCGAATCGACCGGCAAGAAACCGGCACCGCCGAGCTGGTCGGTTGGGACGGCTCCCGGGTGGCGGCAATTCTGACCGGGGAGAACGGCGTCGGCTCATCGTGCCTTATCGACCCCTCCGGTGGGAACTGCATGGTGCTGGATAAGCGTTCAGGTGGCCGGCTGATCGACTCATGGTCCGGGGCGTCGCTGGTACGGGTGGGTCCGCGTGGCTACCGGGAACTCATTCTGCTGCACGGGCTGACTGAAACAGCGTTGCTGCCCACCGATCCCGGATCCGTCACCGATGCCGGCATCATCCTCGACGATCATCATTCCCGCTGGATCCGGTACGGCCCGACGGGCGAGCAAACCAAGCTTTACCGCCCGCACAAGTTCTACGACCTGAACAGCCCGAAAGGCTACGTGCGCGCACTGGTCCGCAGCGACAACGGCTCTGACTATGCCCGGCTGTTGGAGGTTACCGCCACCGAGGACGGGATCGTCTTTCAAGTAATCGCCGAACGCCCCGACTGCGACCTCGACGAGTTCATCCTCAGCGACGACCTCAGCACGGTGGCCTTAGTGTGGAATGTACACCGCACCGAATTGCAGATCATGTCCTTCGTCGACTACACGCTTCAGCAACCGATCCCACTACCCGGGCCGATGGCCGGCCAACTGTCAATCAGCGCCGGCGGCTCGATGGTGGCGATGACCGTCGAGGGCCCGTCGATGCCGCGAACAGTCGAACTGGTGGATCCGCGCTCACGCGAGTGGGTGCGCATCGACCGCGAACCCAGTCGCGGACCGATCGTCAGCTGGAAGGGCAGCGGGCCGACTCTGCAAAAGCTCACCGCACGTGACGGATTGGGGCTGACGGGTTGGTGGTACCGGCCGCCGAACCCGACACCGCACGTCGGAACGCTGGTGTATCTGCACGGCGGACCGGAGGGACAGGCCAGGCCCGGTTACGAAGAACTGTTTCCCGCATTGCTCACTGCCGGTATCGCGGTGTTCGCGCCGAATGTTCGCGGCTCCAGCGGCTCCGGACGGGCGTTCACCCACGCCGACGATAAGGAGAAGCGCTTCGCCGCGATCAACGACGTGGCCGATTGCACTTGCTTTCTGGTCGAGCGTGGCTTGGCCTATGCCGACCGGGTTGCGTGCGCCGGCTGGTCCTATGGTGGTTTCCTGACGCTGGCCGCGTTGACGTTTCATCCGGACCTGTTCGTCGCGGGCATCAGCATCTGCGGGATGAGTGACTTGTCCACGTTCTACCGCAACACCGAACCGTGGATCGCGCAGGAAGCCTACTCGAAGTACGGCCACCCTGTTCACGACCGTAAATTGTTCGAGGCGCTATCACCGCTGCGCCGTGTCGACACGTTGAACGCTCCACTGCTCGTGGTGCACGGCACCAATGACACCAACGTGCCGGTAGGCGAGTCGCAACAAATAGTCGAGGCGCTGCGCGCGCGGGGCCGGGCGGTGCGTTATCTGCTGTTCGACGACGACGGACACCAGATCGATAAACGGGAAAACCGCGAGGTGCTGGTCACTGCTGTCTGCGACTGGCTCACCGCCGCTTTCGCCGCGGTTGAGCCCGCCCCCCTCAGCGGCACGATGCACTAGTTCATCCCGCCGCCGACGCGCACGCGATACTGAGTCGGTGGCGAGCACCGACTTCCATCCCGATCTCCGCAGAATTGCCCGGATTGCCCCGCGAACCTTGGTCGGGCCGAGGACCCTGCCGCTTCTGCGGGCGCTGATGAAGCTGCAATTCCGTCGGACACCTCGCGACGTCGAGGTGGTGACCCTCAGCTCGGGAACGCGTATCCGGCTGTTTCGACCGGCCGGCAGCACTGACGTCGCGCCGGCGTTGCTGTGGATTCACGGCGGCGGCTACGTGATGGGCGCCGCGCGGCACGACGACGGACTGTGCCGCCGCTTCAGCTCGAGACTGGGCATCACGGTTGCGTCAGTGGACTACCGGCTGGCACCCGAACATCCGTATCCGGCGGCGCTCGACGACTGCTACTCGGCGTTGCGCTGGCTGGCAGAGGAGCCGTCGGTGGATCCGGCGCGGCTGGCGATCGGTGGGGCCAGTGCCGGCGGAGGTCTGGCGGCGGCGCTGGCCTTGCTGGCCCGCGATCGCGGTGAAATCGATTTGTCGCTGCAGTTGCTGGTCTACCCGATGCTCGACGATCGCAGTCCGCCTAGTGCCGTCGATCACGACTACCGGCTGTGGAGCCCGCGCAGCAATCGCTTCGGTTGGGCCGCCTATCTCGGCGCCACCGACCCGAAAATCGCGGTGCCGGCGCGCCGCGACGACCTGACCGGACTGCCACCGGCGTGGATCGGCGTCGGAACCTGCGATTTTTTCCATGACGAGGACATCGCGTACGCCGAACGCCTCCGCAGCGCCGGCATCCCCTGCCATGTAGAGGTGGTATCGGGCGCTTTCCACGGTTTCGATCAAGTGGCGTCAAAAGCCCGAGTATCGCGAGATTTCTTCGCCGTCCAGTGCGCTGGCTTGCGCGCCGCGTTCGCACCGCGAGGCTGATCAGCTTCCACGGTGCCGGACGTGTTCTGCGATATCCTCAGGCAATGAGCCGTCGCGAGAAGCTGACGCGCAGTTTTCTCGACCCAGTCGCAAAGAGGCTCCGTCTGCCGTTCGGCACGCCGGAGTTCATCGACCGGATCATCAGCGGGGGTGTCAACCAAGCCGGTCGGCGCACGCTGCACATGCTGCTGTCGACTTGGGATCTCACCGGCGGCGGACCCTTCGCCGCCAGCGCGATCGCCTCGGCTGGTTTGGCCAAGACGGCCGAAATAGCGCAAAGCCTGTTCATCGGGCCGGTCTTCGACCCACTGCTGAAAGCCCTCGGAGCTGACCAGATCAAGCTGCGGGCATCGTTGTGCGCCTCGCAAGTGGTCGGTTTGGGCATCATGCGCTACGCGGTCCGCGTCGAGCCGATCCACTCGATGGATGTCGACGCGCTCGTCGATGCCGTGGCGCCGACCCTGCAGCGCTATCTCGTCGGCGAACTTTCCTAGTCGCAGTCAATGGGCCGAGTAGGTGAGTCGCCCGCCGATGATCGTCGCGGCGACCATCTCCGCGCGCAGTTCGGCCAGCGCGACCGCAGGCGCAACGGACAGCACGCACAAATCCCCCGGCTGCCCGGATCGGATCGAACGCGGTTCGGCGGGTCGGTCGGGTCGGCCCGCAAACATCATCAATGCTGTTAACGCGGTGACGCGTTCGTCGGCGTTGAGCACGGCGCCGTTAGGCGTCGTGCGGTGTACCGCAGACCGCATTGCAGCCCACGGATCGGCACCGCCGAACGGCATGTCGGTCGACAACGCCACCGGGACCGACGCGCTCAGCAGCGAGGCGACTCGCCACAGTTCACCGTGTTCGTCGGCTGAGACGTCGGCCAGGTATTGATCGCCGCGCTCCGCGATGAAATTGGGCTGGGTAACCACAGTGACCCCGAGCCGGGACAAGTCGGCGACCACGTCGTGCGGGGTGACCGCGGCGTGCTCGATACGGTCGCCGGGCCGCGTGCCGGATTGCTGCAAGGCCGCGGCGGCCACCACCAGTTGTGCGGCGGTCACGCAGTGGATGGCCACCGACGTGTTCGCCTCGTGGCGGTCGGCGATCCAGCGGGCCAGCTCGTCGAGATCCAGACCGTCGTCGTGCAGGATGCGTTTGCCCGGTGAAAGGAAGCGCACGCTTTGGCGCACAGCGCCGCGGTGCTGCGCTTGGGTCAGGCTGACGATGTCGTCGAGAGTCAGATCCGGTGTGGCGTCGGTGACGCCGGTGACGCCGTAGCTCAGTAACCTTCGGCTGACCGCGGCGAGGCCGACGTCACGGCGCTGCAGCGGAACTGACCAACTCGGATCGGTGCTGCGGAGCCGGCCGTCATCATGATCAGGCAGCCCGATCTTTTCCAGACCTGCCGAGTTCAGGATCCACATGAGGCCGCTGCGGTGCTGCACCCGCACCGGCACCGGCGGTGCCAGCGCATCCAGCAGCGTCCGGTTCAGCGGACCGGCCACCGAGTCGTGATAGCCGATGGCACGTATCCAGCCGTCGTCGCCGATCTCAGCACCGGCCAGCGCGGCGGCCAAGTCGTCGCGGTTGCGCACCTGAGGCGGACCGACAAGTAACGAATCATCGGCTGCCGCAGCGGAATACAGGTGAACGTGATGATCGTGCAAGCCGGGCAACACGGTCCCGCCGGCGGCGTCGAACACGTCTTCGCCGCGCTGCGGCGTCAATCGGCTCTCGACTTGCGCGATGGCTGCGCCCACCCGAAGGTCGACGACCCTGCCGTCCAGCAGCGCGGCCCGTCGAATCAGCATGCGCCGGCGAGCCGCTCGGACACCAAGTGCTGCACGGCGGCGTTGTCGGCGCCCAGCAGGGCCGCCGGCGGGCTGGGCGGCGGCGGTTTCGGGAAGGCGACAGTTGCGGTGCTGGTCATCGTCGGCGGCATTGCGGCATACCGTGCGGCCACCGCCGCCATCGACACATCGATCACCTCGCCGCCGCCGCGGAGCAGTGATCGCGCCACCGCCCGCGTCGCCTCCAAACCGGTCAGCGGGTCGGCTATCGCGTCGCCACAAAACACCGGGCCGGTGGGCCCGGCGCTGACCAGTCCCCCGGCGACCGCGGCGTCGTCGCCGAACGCCGGACGGTCCGGCTGACCGGCATGACCGCTGATGCGGAGCCACACCTGGCCTGGCCGGACCGGCACGTCGTCGACGCTGAGCCGTCGGCGCCGCAGCGCCGCGGGCCGCGAACCCTCGATGACGACGTCGGCAGCGGTGAGTAGATCCCGCAGCCGGTCGGTGTCGGCGTCGAAGTGCGCTGCGCAGCTGAGCTTGCCCGAATTCATCCAGTCGAAGAAGGCGGGGGCACCATGGCGGGCGCCGTCGGGGCGCGTCGGGCTTTCCACTTTCACGACGACCGCACCTGCCTTCGCGAGGAGTTGCCCGCATAGCGGACCGGCCCACAACGACGACAGGTCTGCCACCAGAAGCCCGGCTGGCGGGCGCGGGTCTACGGGGGCAACGTGAGGCCGTATCACCGGCTCGGCTGCAGCCGCCTCACTCAACACCGCCGCGGCGATGTCGAGCAGCGCAGCGCGTGAGACGACGGTCTCCGCGGATCGTGTTGCGGCCCATCGACTCAGCGTCAGCCACGGGTTGTCGGGTTCGGTGCTCACATGCAGCAACGCCGGCACCGCCGCGACGTCGTCGGTGCGTGGTAGCGCGACGGCGCACCAGCTGTCGGTGGTGGCGAGCAGTCTGGTAGCGCCGCCCGCGGAGGTACTGCCGCGACGGCTCAGGCCCAGCAGCGAGGCCCGGCCGGCCAGCAGCGCGGCGGCGTCGACGTCGACAGCAAGAAGTCGCGCGATTTCTGCCGCCACCCGGCGGGCTTCGGACAGCACTGCGGCGCGCGAAAAGTCCGGCGGCCCGTCGGGCGACCCCGTCAGATACGCCAGCCCGCTACCGGCCCAGTCCTCCACGACCCGTGCTGTGTCAAGGTCCACGTCTACCATTGTCCGGCTGGCGGCGGTCAGAACTGCCGTGCCGTGAAACGCCAGTCCAGCACCTGCCGATCCGCGTCGTCTGGACTGTCGCCGGCGGCATAGACGAGCGACCGCAAACCCAGCACACCACCTTGATCTGTTGGCTCAGCGGATTCGACGTGCAGTTCGCTGTACAAGGTGTCGCCTTCATGCACCGGGCCGGTGTGGTCGCAGGACTGCCAGCCCAGCACCGTCACCAGGTTGGGCAGTAATCGGGTGGCCTGGGCCAGCGCCAATCCGATGGTGTGCCCGCCGTACACCAGCCGGCATCCGCTTGCACGTGAATCATGATGCACCGCAGCTATATTGACGGTGAGCCGGGCCAGCTCCGGGGCCCCACTGACGACGTCGGCGGTGCTGTGCAGCACCATTCCGGCGAGGTCGGCGTCGAAGTGGTTTCCGGCCACTCGTCTGCGAAACGCGTCGGCGTCCCAGTCGGCCGTAGGGTCGGGTACCGGTGCCACCTCGTCGCTGCCGACGCCAGAGAGATCGTCGTGATGTCCGGTGTCGCCGGTGTCGGGCCGGATCGGCAACATCGCGCAACGGTAGAAGTCGAGAACCAACTGATCGGCTTGATCAATAGTGGTCATCCGCAGCGTGGCCATCCCGGTGGGTGCCCGGCCCCGCTTAGTCGTGTTCTCCCGCATAGCGACCACTTCGGTGCGGGTGTAAAGGGTGTCACCGATGACGGGAAACCGGTGGTAAGCCAGGCCGCGGTAGAACAGATTGGCTTTTACCCGCTGAGTGGCCAGCGTGCTCTGTCCAATGGCCACGTCACAGACCAGCGCCGGATGCACCAGCGCGGTCGGCGCGCCGGTAACGGCGGCTGACAAGTCGGCATCCAACGCCAGCCGCAACCGATCCCCGATGATGGCCTGGTGGACAGCGGTCATCCCGGCCGTCAACGTGACCGACGGTGCACCTTCGAAGATTTGGCCGACCGCGAGATCCTCGAAGTACGGTCCGCCGATCATCGCGCCTCCGAGGGAGTCAGTATGGCTTAGCAAGGGCTTGCGAATCCTGACACACGGAGGCGATGCATGAGCGCGGGATTGACCGACGAGGAGCGGATGCTGGTCGCGACGGTGCGCGCGTTCGTCGACAAAGAGGTCAAGCCGACGGTGCGCGAGGTGGAGCATGCCAACACCTACCCCGAGGCGTGGATCGAGCAGATGAAGCGCATCGGCATCTACGGCCTGGCGATACCGGATGAGTACGGCGGGTCGCCGGTATCGATGCCCTGCTATGTGCTGGTGACTCAGGAACTGGCGCGCGGTTGGATGAGCCTGGCCGGCGCGATGGGCGGACACACCGTCGTCGCCAAGCTGCTGGCGTTGTTCGGCACCGACGAGCAGCAGCGTCGGTACCTTCCGCCGATGGCGACCGGAGAGATACGTGCCACCATGGCGTTGACCGAACCGGGCGGCGGCAGCGACCTGCAGAGCATGTCGACCACCGCGCTGTCGGACGGGTCTGATCTGTTGATCAACGGCTCCAAGACCTGGATCAGCAATGCCCGCCACTCCGGCCTGATCGCGCTGCTGTGCAAGACCGACCCCCATGCGGCACCGCGGCACAGGGGGATTTCTGTGTTGCTCGTCGAGCCCGGGCCGGGCCTGACGGTGTCGCGAGACCTGCCCAAGCTGGGCTATAAAGGCGTGGAAAGCTGCGAGCTGTCGTTCGACGGCTGCCGCGTTCCCTCGACGTCGATTCTGGGTGGTGTGCCCGGCTGCGGCTTCGCGCAGATGATGAAGGGCCTGGAAACCGGTCGCATTCAGGTGGCGTCGCGTGCGTTGGGCGTGGCAACGGCGGCGCTCGAGGATGCGCTGGCCTACGCCCAGCAGCGCGAAAGCTTCGGTCAGCCGATCTGGAAGCACCAGGCGATAGGCAACTACTTGGCCGACATGGCGACCAAACTCGCCGCGGCGCGCCAACTAACCCGCTACGCCGCCGAACGTTACGACAGCGGCGAGCGCTGCGACATGGAGGCGGGGATGGCCAAGCTGTTCGCTTCCGAGGTGGCCATGGAGAACGCGCTGACGGCGGTGCGCATCCACGGCGGCTACGGCTACTCCACCGAATACGACGTCGAGCGGTATTTCCGCGATGCTCCGCTGATGATCGTCGGCGAAGGCACCAACGAGATTCAGCGCAATGTCATCGCCGGCCAACTGGTCGCCCGCGGTGGTCTCTAGTCCGGACGCCCGACGCCCGCCCAGCGCGACGCTCAAGCCGCGATGTCGAGCGTGTGAACCGTCAGCCAGTCGCGGAAGGACTCCAGCTGGGGGTTCAGCTCCCGGACCAGCGCAAGGTCGCGGTCGCCGGTGAAACGTTCGGAGTTTTCGGCGTAGTACTGGAACATGTTGCCCAATTCGACCGCCCCGGGAAAGCCCAGTCCGCGGTACTCGTCCCAGCCATAGGGCCGGTAGCGAACTTGCTCACCCAGCGCCTGCGACAGCTCCGCGGCGTACTGTTCGCCGGTCAAAAAATCACCGGCGATGCTGACCGTCTTGCCGATCAACCCGCTGCCCCGCTTGAAGATGCCGAGCGCCGTCTTGCCGATGTCCTCGACGGCAATTCCGGCTAATCGGCGGTCAGCCATCGGAACCGTCAGTGTCAGCACGCCGTCTTGGTCGCGCGCCGGCCCCATGCCTGCCATCTGAAAATCCTCGAAGAAGAAGGTTGTCCGCAGCAGGGTGGTCGGGACACCGTATTCGGTGAATGTCTTATCGGCCTCCCCCTTGGCGTCGAAGTGTGGAACCTTGTATCGACCCTCCAGCGTGGGCACCCGGTCGCTGTCGCCGAAGAAGAGCCGGGTGTCCTCCAGAGTCGACCAGATCACATGCCCGACACCGGCGCCGCGGGCCGCTCGCGCCGCAACCGCCGCCTGTTCGAGTTCCATCTCGGCGCGGGTGCGGGCGGCATCCTGTTCTGGCGTGCGCTCGACGTAGTAGTTCGTCACGACGAAGGCGCCGTGGACTCCGTCGAACGCCTGGCGAACGCTCGCCTCGTCGTTGAGGTCGGCCTTGACGACGTCGGCCCCGGCCGCGGCCAGCTTGTGCGCCTTGGGGGAATTGGGGTCCCGAGTCAGCGCACGGGCCGCAAACTCCCGGCTCTGGTCAGCGAGGATGGCCCGGACCAGGCCGCCTCCTTGGGAACCGGTGGCACCAACGACTGCAATCACTTTCTGCTCACTCATGTTGAACGCTCCTTTGCCATTTAGGTTGATGTATCAACCCACCCAAGGTAGCTCCTTCTTGGTTGATATGTCAACCCGCATGTAGCATCATCAGGACATGGACAACCGGCCATGGCTGAGCGACGACGAGCAGAAGGCGTGGCGGAGCTTTGTGCTGATGCGCCGCACGCTGGACAGGTACCTCGCGCGGCACCTGCAGTACGAGTGCGGGCTGTCGCCGTCTGACTTCGAGATCCTGGTCAATTTGTCGGAGTCGGAGACCGGGCGCATGCGCGCGGGCGAGTTGGGTGCCGCGACCCAATGGGAGAAGAGCCGAATATCGCACCATTTGAGCCGAATGGAGAAACGCGGCCTGATCCGGAGGGAGGAGGGGGACGCCCGCTATCCCGACATCGTCATCACCGACATGGGCATGGACGCGATCCGGGCCTGCGCCCCGGCCAACGCGGCTCGCGTGCGAGCACTCTTCGTCGAGGTGCTCGGGCCCGACCGGCTGAAAGTGCTCGGCGAAGCGTCCGAAGACGTCGTCGCCGCCATCAACGAGGACGTTAAAACGCAGAGCAACGGCGAACCGCCGCAAGCAGCCGAGCAGGACCGCTGAGCCCGACACGAAGACCGGCCCCGGGCGAGTCGACCGCCTCGCTGACGCCGTGCTCTAGCCCGCGCACCGCGTGGTCAGACACATTCGACGCGACACCCGAAGCGCCCGTCAACCGATCTCGTCCACCAAGCCCCAAGCCAGCGCGGTATCAACGTCAATGGTTTCACCTGAGATCACCAAATAGGCTGTGCGCCAACGCCCTATCCGCCTTGTCACACTCACGGTGCCGCCCGCGCCCGGAATCAGGCCCAAGCCCATCTCGGGCAACCCGAGCACCGCGCCGGGTCGACTGACCACCCGCCCGCAAAACGCCGCCATCTCCAATCCACTGCCCAGCACCCGGCCGTGAACTTCGGCGCGGCACGACGCTCCGAGTCGGGCGGTGATCGCATCCAGCATCAGGGCCGGGCTGTGCCGGGTGCGGGCCAGGTGCGCGCTCGCCGGATCCGCGAACGTGCCGAACTCGGCGAGGTCGCCACCGCTGCAGAATGACGGGCCGTTACCGCTCAACACGACCTCGTCGACCGACGAATCCAGCCACGCAACGTTCACCGCCTCCAGCAGCGCTGCACGCGCGTCGGTGGAAAAGGCGTTGTGCCGCCACGGACGGTTGAGTGCGACGCGCACAGTGTTGCCGTCGCGTTGCGCCTGAACCGGATCGGGGATCAGAGGTACCTCGGCCGGCCCGCGCTCGGCGAGCCAACGGGCGAATTCCGGGCCGGCTTGCAAGGCGGAGTAGGCCAGCGACTCCGTCACAACGCCGGCGGACGTCGCACCGTGCGGGTGCAGTGACCGCAGCACGTCGTCGCAGACCGTACTGGCCTGCGGCCAGCGGCTGGATCGTTCGCGCAACGCGGTGAGCGCGTCGGGCACCGACTCGACGGTGATGACCCGACGGTCTTCGCTGAGCTCATCGGTGAGGGTGAAAGTGGCGCGTTCAAGCCAATAGTCAGACGCACCTGACACGGGTCCGGCCGCAACGAGGACTCCCGGCAGCGGCGCGTCGTCCACCTGCGGCGGGTCCGTCAGGTCAACGACGCGCAGCATCACCCTGAATAAGCCTTGATCAGTTCGGCTTTGAACAGTTTGCCGGTTTCGCTGCGGGGCAGTTGCGCCTGAAAGGCGATCGAGCGCGGACACTTGTAGTGCGACAGTCGACTTCGCAGCCAGCTGAGCAGTTCCTCAGCGATCTCGTCGGTGCCGCCGAGCGGGTCAACGGTCTGCACAACCGCTTTCACGCTTTGGCCCATCTCTTCGTCGGGAATGCCGAAAACCGCGGCGTCGAGCACTTTGGGATGAGTGACGAGCAGATTCTCGGCTTCCTGCGGGTAGATGTTCACCCCACCGGAGATGATCATGTGGTGGCGGCGGTCGGTGAGAAACAGGTAGCCGTCGTCGTCGACATAACCGACATCGCCGACTGTGACCCAGCCCTGGCTATTCCGCGAAGCCGCGGTCTTCGCTGCGTCGTTGAGGTATTCGAAATCGAATCCGCCGCTGAAATAAATGTCACCGGCGTGGCCCGGCGGCAATTCGTTGCCGTCCTCGTCGAGGATGTGGATCTCACACATCATCGGTTTGCCGACCGATCCAGGATGGGCCAGCCACTCCTCGGCGCTGATCATGGTCGACCCGATCGCTTCGGACGACGCGTAGTACTCGTCGACAATCGGACCCCACCAGTCGATCATCTGTTTCTTGATTTCCACCGGACAAGGGGCTGCGGCGTGAATCACCCGCTGCAAACTCGACAAATCATACGAAGCGCGGACCTGCTCCGGCAGTTTCACCATCCGGGTGAACATCGCGGGCACGAACTGGCCGTGGGTGACCCGGTATCGCTGAATGGCATCCAGACAACTTTCCGGCTCGAACTTCTCCAGGACGACCGTCGTTATCCCGCCGGCTTGCACCGTCATCGACCACACCGAAGGCGCGGTGTGATACAGCGGTGCAGGGCTTAGATAAATCGACTTCGGATTCATCCAGACGCTGACCAACGCTGACATCATTCCCGGCGCCTCGGCGGGCGGCATCTGCCGCAGTGCGCGTTTGATGCCCTTGGGCCTGCCAGTGGTTCCCGACGAGTACTGCAGCAGGTCACCTTCGCGTTCGTCGTCGATCGGTGTATCCGGCTGCGCGGCAACGCATTCGGGATACCGCTGCCATCCAGTCAAATCGTCGTCAGCGATCATCAGCAGCCTGGGCAGGCCACCTGGCAGGTGCTGCTCGAGGTTTTCGCAGGTCTTGCGCAAGGCGGCTGAACCGATGATCGCCTGCGCCTGACTGTTGTCGACGATGTAGGCGGCCTCGGCCGCGGTCAGGTGGGTGTTGATCGGCACGTAATACAGGCCGCTGCGACGCGCGGCCCACATGACCGCATGAATGTGTTCGTTGTTCTCCATCAGAATCGCAACGGCGTCGCCTTCGGCCAGACCGGCGTCGCGGAAGTAGTGGGCCAACCGGTTAGCGCGGGCTTCCAGGTCGTCGAAGGTGATGACGGTGCCGCGCGGATGCAGGATCACAGCCGGTTTGCCGGTGCCCAGGTGCTCGCGTATCTGCATGCGCAGACTGTACCGCCGGCATTCTTGACGGGTGTCAAGTAGCTGCGCGACGGTATTTATGCGCCGACAGCACAGTGTCGCCGGGTTCGTGCCTGAGGCGCGGACTATTCGGCGTCTGCCAGGCGCTGCTTGAGCGCCTCGAACTCGTCCTTTACGCCGGTGGGCAATTTGTCGCCGACGAACTGGAACCACTCCTCGATCAGCGGCAACTCCTGACGCCACTCGGCAGGGTTCACCACCAAGGCCTTTGCGACGTCCCCGGCGTCGATGTCGAGTCCGCTCAGATCCAAGTCCTCGGCGTTCGGCACCACACCGATCGGGGTGTCCTGACCACCGGCCGTGTGCTCGATGCGGTCGACGATCCACTTGAGTACCCGGCTGTTTTCACCGAATCCCGGCCACAGGAATTTGCCGCCGTCACCGCGGCGAAACCAGTTGACGAAGAACACCTTCGGCAGTTTGGACTCGTCAGAGTTCTTACCGAGGTCTAACCAGTGCTGGAAGTAGTCGCCGACGTTGTAACCCAGGAACGGCAGCATCGCCATCGGGTCGCGGCGCACAGCGCCGACCTTGCCCTCCGCGGCCGCGGTCTGCTCGCTGCCCATGGTGGCTCCCATGAACACGCCGTGCTGCCAGTCGCGGGCCTCGGTGACCAGCGGCACCGTCGTCTTGCGCCGGGCGCCGAACAGAATGCCGGAGATCGGCACACCCTGCGGGTCGTCCCACTCCGGCGCCAAAATCGGGCACTGCGACATCGGGGTGCAGTACCGCGAGTTGGGGTGAGCCGCGTTGGTTTCCGTCTCACGGAAGTACCAGTCGTTGCCCTTCCAATCGATCAGATGCTGGGGGTCGCCTTCGAGGCCCTCCCACCACACGTCGTTGTCGTCGGTGAGCGCGACGTTGGTGAAGACGGTGTTGCCCGCCGCGATGGTGCGCATCGCGTTGGGATTCGATTTCCAATTCGTGCCCGGCGCAACCCCGAAAAATCCGAACTCCGGATTGACCGCGTACAACCGGCCGTCCTTGCCGAACCGCATCCACGCAATGTCGTCGCCGAGCGTCTCGGCGCGCCAGCCCGGGATCGTCGGTTGCAGCATCGCGAGATTGGTCTTGCCGCAAGCCGACGGGAACGCCGCGGCGAAGTAGTAAGCCTTGTTCTCCGGGGAGATCAACTTGAGGATCAGCATGTGCTCAGCCAGCCAGCCCTCGTCGTGAGCCATCGCTGAGGCGATGCGCAACGAGTAGCACTTCTTGCCCAGCAGCGCGTTGCCGCCGTAGCCGGAGCCATAGCTCCAGATCTCGCGGGTCTCCGGAAAGTGGGTGATGTATTTGGTGTCGTTGCACGGCCACGGGACGTCTTGTTGCCCCGGCTCCAGGGGTGCGCCGACGGAATGCAGCGCCTTGACAAAGAACCCGTCGCTGCCGATCTTCTCCAGCGCCGCCTTGCCCATCCGGGTCATCACCTTCATCGAGGCGACGACGTATTCGGAGTCGGTGATCTCCACCCCGAGCTTGGGGTCGTCTGCCCCCAGCGGGCCCATGCAGAACGGCACCACCCACATGGTCCGCCCGCGCATACTGCCGCGGTAGAGCTCCGTCATGGTGGCCCGCATCTCGGCCGGCTCCATCCAGTTGTTCGTCGGGCCGGCGTTGACCTCACGCTCAGAACAGATGAACGTGCGTGACTCCACTCGCGCCACGTCGGACGGGTCGGACAACGCCAGATAGGAGTTGCGGTGCTTCTCCTCGTTGAGCTTCCGGAACGTACCGGCCTGCACAAGCTGCTCGGCCAGGCGCTGCCACTCCTCCTCGGAGCCGTCCGCGAAGACGACCCGCTCAGGCTGGGTAAGTTCAGCAACCTCCGCTATCCACGAAAGCAACCCCTCATGCTCGGTCGGCGCGGTATCCAAACCCGGGATGGTCGCTGAAGTCATCGCACTCTCCTGCGTTAAATGTATGCGAGCAGACGACGAATTTCGTCCCTGCGACTTTTCGGTAGCCCTTAGAACAGGTTATCGCCTGTCGTATACCCAAAACGGGTCGGGTTTGTATCGGCTCATTCACAGGAACGATTCAGAAGCGTATTAATCGCGTCACTCAGGCGCGGTGCCGCTCCATACCGGCCGATCATCCCGGTCATCCGTGCTCACCGGTGCTGCTGCCCGCGGCGTTGGCCTGTCGTCGGCTGATTTCTCCACACCTGCGTCAGCCAGTTCGGCTCGCACCCGGTTCAGCGCGGCCTGTAGCGCCGGCATCTCCCGGTCACGCAACGCTGCAGCACGTGCGTCGGCGACGGCGTGTTCGCGCAGTTCGCGGTCCAGCGCGTTGACCTCATCAGCCACCCTCGCCGCGTCCGTTTCGTCGAGCTGACCGAGGGCCGAGCTCAGCGCTGACTCCGCGGTCAGCACCCGGGTCGCGACCAGCTGCTCCACCGCAGCGCGCAGCGACGAGGTGGCCTCGCCCACCCATCGGTCGAGCACCGCACGATCGTGCAGTAACCCTCGCGTGCTGACCACCCACACCGCCAGTGCCAGGCCGATCGCCACACAGGCGATCACTCCTGCGGCGGTCAGCCCCGGCGTCAGGTCTGCCAGCAGCCGGGTCAGCGTCAGGGCGACACCCAGCCCGAAACCCACGCCCAGCAGCATCATCAGCCGGGTCTCCAGTCGCCGGGATTGCAGCGAGGGACCGGGAGGCTCGATTCGCGGAAGCGGCGCGGGCGACGCCGGCTGGGCGCAGCCGGTCAGGCCGCAGACCTGCGCTACGTCAGCCAGGTGCTTACTGCAGCCCTCCTCGACCTCCATGACGACTTCGTCGACGCGGCGCCGGGCGTACGGCTCGAACCTCGGCAAGGTGCGTCGCGTCAAAGCTGTCACGTCCTCCTGCAGTTCGTTGCGCACCGAGCCGCAGCGATTTCGGGCAAAATAGGACAGCTGCACACGAGCCTGCTGAAGCTGGCTGCGCAAACCGATGGTGCGCTCGGACTTCGAGAATCGTCGCTGGCGCAGCGCGGTGCTGCGCTGCGCTCGCAACGCCGCCGCCCTCGCCCGTCGGCCGGTGCCCTCGGCGTCGCGTTCGTACCTGTCCACCAGCGCCCGCAGCCGCGATTCCCACCCGCGCAGTTGATTGCGTCGTGCGATATGCGGGTCGGCGAGCTCGTGGCGCACTGCGGCGACCAGATCATCGACTTGGCGCTTGCCACGTTGAGGTGCTGCGGCTACGCCGACCCACTGCACCCGCTGGTAGCGCGAGGCGTGGGCGGCCAGTGTGTCGCGATCGACGGCCATCAGGTCACGCCACTGGCGGTGCACGTCGATTTTGGACACCGCGGCGATGACGACGTCGGTATGGGCGGCCGCGGCATCGATCAGCGCACAGTCCGACCCGGTCAGCCCGGCGGCCGCCGAGACGACGAACACCACCGCGGTCGGCGCCTCATCGGCGCGCAGCTCGTCCGGCTCGTAGACGGTGTACTCCGGCAGATGTTCGCCGAGCGCGGCGGCCACCGCGCTGACGCCCGCCAGCCAGGGGCCGGTCACCAGCACCGCGTCGACGCGCTGCACCGCGGGCGTGGCCAGCCGGGGTGCGATCGCGTCGACCAACTCGTCGACTTCAGCGACCGGGTCGTCGTGCCCCAGATCAGTCATTGCGCCGCTCCTGCCCGTCGCTACCAGCGGGAGTCATTGCGCCGCTCCTCCTCATCGCTGCGCTCTGCATCGTCGCCAGCGCGTGTCCAGAGCCGAAGCGAACCGCGAGCGATGTCCGCGCTGCAGCTGCGGTGCACGGCGGACGCCAGACCGCGCCCGTAGCGCCGCCAGTGCACCGCCCGGCGCAGATGCGCGGCCGGGTCGTCGCGCGAGTCGACCCGCAGGCCGGTCGCCTCGACGACATCGACGGCGGCCGCCATCCGGGCGATCACCAACTCGTCGCTGCGCAGCACGTCACTGATCCGCTCGTCGGTGACGGCCAGGGTTTCTAGCTCGGCATCGGCGTCCAGCACGCGCCGGTAGCGCGCCTCGCGACTGAGCTCGTGCAGTTGGTTGCTGATGAGGTCGATACCGCTGGCGCTGCGCAGCAGCGCACCGATCGCCGCCTCAGAAGCGCCCGCCTGCAAAGCCGCGATCACCAGTGCGACGCCGAAGAGGTCCAGCGTTTCCAGCAGGCGCCGACGCGCCGTATCCGACAGCGGGTGCACGTCGGCCAAGAACGCGTCCGGCGAACGGAGGTCGGCGGGCCGGTCGGCGAGCAGCCGCAATGCAGTCCACAGCGCGTCGTCGAGCGCGGCGACGGCGAGCAGCGCGACCATCGGTGACGTCGGCGCGCCGGTCAACTCAGCGAGCTCACTGCAGCGGCGCCCCGCCAAGTCGGCTTTGTTGAGCACCACCGACACGGGACAGCGGGCGGCGGCGATCGCGTCGCGGTCCTCGGGTTTGGCGACCTCGGCGATGACGTGCACCACCACCTCGGGCTGCCCCGTCGGCGTCTCGACCGCGAAACCGGCGCCGGTAAGCGCGTGGGTGACCGTCCTTCGCCCGACGCCGCGACGTCCCTGCACCGCCACACGCAGCGGCGCGACGATACGCTGCGCGATCACCGTCAGCCGCGGCTCGGTGACGTCGGCGGCGAAAGACGCCAGCTCATCAGCGAAAATCCGGTAGCCCGGTGCGGTCATATGCGGCCTGCTAGTCCGATCGCCCAACCTATTTCCCCTGCCGGCCCGCGCCGTCGGCGGCCACTTACCGAATGGTGACACTCTGGCTGCCCAGACGCGAGCCACCATGCCCAGTCGAGACCGAAGTGGCTCCGGCACGGAGAGCCCGGAAAGGTCGACGCGCGACGAGATCGAAGGGCGCCTTCGGGAATAAACACGAGTGACGGCCACGACGCGGCTGCGCCCAGGAGCGCGGCGCTGACGGCCTCAACCTGCCTTCGCAGCAGCCACTGGGCGTGATCGTCCAGTGTGACGGATTTTAGGTCGACTATCTGGTCCAGCACCGTCCAGAAGGCAACTATCGGGTATCGATCTGCACCACAGCGCGGCTACATCGGCGGTTCATGGGCCACGATGGACGGATGCGTGCGCAGTGCGGAGCAGCGGCCACCGGGCCGGCTCTACCCGATACGGGTCTGCCCGCACAGCACGGCATGCCGGGATTGCCGCGAGTCACCAATTTCCGGTCTCGGCGCTCAGCGCTTTCAAGCGCTCAGCAGGACACCTGGCAGCGGCGGTGGCCCGAACTCGGGTTCGACGTTCCCCGCGATGACGGCACCTCTGACGTCCAACCGCTCGACACCGCTGCCTGGTTCGGGCGCACAGCTCCGGTGGTACTGGAAATCGGTTGTGGCGCAGGAACGTCGACGGTCGCGATGGCCCACGCCGAACCTCACATCGATGTGATCGCCGTCGATGTCTACCGCCGCGGACTGGCGCAGTTGCTGTGCGCTGTGCAGCGGGAGGACGTGCGCAATGTCCGGCTCGTCCGCGGTGACGCCGTCGTCGTGCTGGCGCAGCTGATCGCACCGGGCTCGCTCACCGGGGTTCGGGTGTTCTTTCCGGATCCGTGGCCGAAAGCACGCCACCACAAGCGGCGGCTGCTGCAGCCGTCGACAGTCGCGCTCATCGCCGACCGGTTACGACCGGGTGGTGTCTTACACGCTGCCACCGACCATGCCGGCTACGCCGCACACATTGCCGAGACCGGCGACGCCGAGCCGCGGCTTCGCCGGGTGAAGTTGCCCACCGGATCAATCATCTCGGTCACCCGACCGACGACCAAGTACGAGACGAAGGCTCGCCATGCCGGCAGTGCCGTCACCGAATTGCTCTGGGAAAGATGCGCGCCGTGAGCACGACGCAAGAAGCGAGAGCTGAGCCGACCGCATCGGCCGAAGCTCCCCCGGCGTCTCTGGCATACCCCTCTGAGGACCCGCCCACCGACCGCTCGACCGCCGAGAGCAGCGCTTTTCCGCCGCCGGCCCGTCGGGTCCTGCTGGTGTGGGACGCACCCAACCTCGATATGGGACTGGGCTCCATCCTGGGCCGGCGCCCCACCGCGCTCGAACGGCCCCGCTTCGACGCGTTGGGCCGCTGGCTGCTGGCCCGCACCGCCGATTTCGCCGGCGGTCAACATGATGTGTCGGCGGAACCTGAGGCCACCGTCTTCACCAACATCGCGCCGGGCAACGCCGACGTGGTTCGCCCCTGGGTCGATGCGCTTCGTAACGTGGGTTTCGCGGTCTTCGCGAAACCGAAGATTGATGACAACAGCGACGTCGACGCCGACATGCTGCACCACATCGAGCTGCGGTGCAGCGAAGGACTGGCCGCCCTGGTTGTGGCTTCGGCTGACGGTCAAGCGTTCCGGCAACCGCTGGAGGACATGTCGCGCGGCGGAGTACCTGTGCAGGTCCTGGGGTTCCGCGAACATGCGAGTTGGGCCCTAGCGTCGGATACCTTGGAGTTTGTCGACCTGGAGGACATCGACGGTGTTTTCCGGGAACCGTTGCCGCGAATCGGCTTGGATTCGCTGCCCGAGGAGGGCGCCTGGCTCCAGCCGTTCCGGCCGCTGTCGTCGCTATTGGCCTCGCGTGTGTGAGACTGGAAAACCGATACGCGGGTCGCTACAGATCCAGTAAGGAGATTACGTGTTCGCCTGGTGGGGTCGAATTGTGTACCGCTACCGGTTCATCGTAATCGGCGTCACGGTAGGACTGTGCTTGGTCAGTGGCATCTTCGGGATCAGCTTGGGCAAGCACGTCACCCAGAGCGGCTTCTATGACGACCAGAGCCAGTCCGTGAAGGCCTCGGTGCTGGGCGACCAGACCTACGGCCGCGATCGCACCAGCCACATCGTCGCCACCTTCACCGCCCCCAAGACCGTCGACGATTCGGCCTGGCGGCAAAACGTCGTCAACGAGCTCAACGACTTCAAAAAGGACCACTCCGACAAAGTCGTTGGCTGGGCCGGCTGGCTGGCGGCGCCGACCAGCACCGACCCGGTCATCAAAGGAATGGCCAGCGAGGACCGCAAGCACACCTTCGTCAGCATCCCGCTGAAGGGCGACGACGACGACACCATCCTGACCAACTACAAGGACGTCGAGCCGGATCTGCAGAAACTTAACGGCGGCAAGGTCCAGCTCGCCGGCCTTGAACCGATTGCCTCCGCGCTGACCGGCACCATCGCCACCGACGAGAAGCGCATGGAAGTCCTGGCGCTGCCGTTGGTCGCGGTCGTGCTTTTCCTGGTCTTCGGTGGAGTGATCGCCGCCTGCCTGCCGGTCATGGTCGGCGGTCTGAGCATCGCGGGTGCCACCGGCATTCTGCGGCTCATCGCGGTCTTCGGCCCGGTCCACTTCTTCGCCCAGCCGGTGGTGTCGTTGATCGGCCTTGGGATCGCGGTCGACTACGGACTGTTCGTGGTGAGTCGATTCCGCGAGGAGATCGCTGAGGGTTACGACACCGAGGCCGCGGTGCGCCGCACGGTGATGACGGCCGGTCGCACAGTGACGTTCTCGGCAGTGCTGATCGCCGCATCCGGGGCCAGCCTGCTGCTGTTGCCGCAGGGCTTCGTGAGATCGCTGACCTATGCGCTGATTGCCGCGGTGACGCTGGCCGCGGTGCTGTCGATCACGCTGTTGCCGGCCTGTTTGGGGATCTTGGGCCGCCACGTCGACGCGCTCGGCGTACGCACCCTGTTCCGGATCCCTTTCCTGGCGAACTGGAAGGTGTCGCGGGCTTATCTGAACTGGCTCGCTGATCGGCTGCAGAAGACCAAGACCCGCGAAGAAGTGGAAGCCGGGTTCTGGGGCAAGCTGGTCAACTTGGTGATGAAACGGCCGCTTGTTTTTGCCGTCCCGATTGTTTTCGCGATGATCATGCTGGTCATTCCGCTGCACAACTTGTCGTTCGGCGGTATGAGCGAGAAGTACCTGCCGCCCAACAACCCGGTCCGCCTGTCCCAGGAGAATTTCGACAAGCTCTTCACCGGCTATCGGACCAACCAGTTGACGATGGTGATCGAGAGCACAAACCACAGCAAAATCACCGACCAGCAAATCGCTGACATCCGCAGCAAAGTCGGGACCATTAACGGGTTCACCGACAAGACCTGGCAGGAACGACCGTGCCCATCCATCGCCAGCAACCCATGCGTTCCCGGCCCCAACGGGGCGACTCGCCCGAAAGACGAGTCCATTCGCGTCATCCAGAACGGTTTGGCCAATCCCACCGACGCGGTTAAGAAGATCAGCGAACTGCGGGCAATACCACCACCTAAGGGACTGAGTTTGCTGGTCGGCGGCGTGCCGGCGCTGGAACAAGACAGTATTCATAGCTTGTTCGACAAAGCCCCGCTCATGCTCGTGGTGCTGCTCACCACGACGATGCTGCTGATGTTCTTGGCCTTCGGGTCGGTGGTGCTGCCGTTGAAGGCCGGGGTCATGAGCGCCCTGACCCTTGGGTCAACGATGGGCATCCTGACGTGGATCTTTGTCGACGGTCACTTCTCGAAGTGGTTGAACTTCACGCCCACCCCGCTCATGGTGGTGCTCATCGCGCTGGTGGTCGCCGTAGGTTTCGGTCTGGCCACTGACTACGAGGTGTTCCTGGTGTCCCGGATGGTGGAGGCCCGCGAGCGCGGCATGTCGACCGCGGAGGCGATTCGGATCGGTACCGCGACCACGGGGCGTCTGATCACCGCGGCCGCGCTGGTCCTCGCGGTGGTCGCCGGCTCGTTCGTCTTCTCCGACCTGGTGATGATGAAGTACCTGGCGTTCGGTCTGATGGCGGCCCTGCTGTTGGACGCAACGGTGGTGCGGATGTTCCTCGTCCCGTCGGTGATGAAGTTGCTCGGCGACGACTGCTGGTGGGCGCCACGCTGGATGAAACGGATCCAGACCCGGTTGGGACTCGGCGAGATCCACCTGCCCGACGAGCGCAAGCAGCCCATTGTCCGCAGCCGCAGCGGCGGAGCCGCCGTGGTGCCGCGCAGCGTGCCCGCCACCAAACCTCACCCGCCGAACGACCCGGCCCATTCGCCGAGCCCGGCACCGTCGCGTCCGCGCGTTGCCAGCCGCCCGGAGCCATGGCCGCCGGTTCAGGACAGGTCCGCGCAGGCGAGCACCACGCGCATACCAGTCGCCGGCGCTCCGGAATCCGAGCCGGAAACCACTCGCCTGGCCGCGCCGCATAACACCGCCGGTAGCACCGCGCCGGTCGAGCCGCGCAACACCCCGACGCCGCCGTCGGAGCCGGCCGAACGTGAAATTGAGTCCTGGTTGAGCGACCTGCGCGGCGGCGCCGCCGAAGCCGGTCGACCTCAGGCCGCACGCCCCAAACCCTCCGCTGAGGAGACCAGGGCGATGCCGGCCGGCAACAACCGCCCAGGCAGCCACGAGCAGCACGACGGCGACACCACCGCGCTTCCCACTCCACCGCGTGACGACGACGACGCCGCTACAGCCACCGAGAAGCTGAACACCGCAGGCATCGACGGCGGCGGGGAAAAGCCGCGCCAGCGGCGCGGTGGTGGCCTGAGCGCACAAGACCTGCTGCGCAGAGAAGGCCGGTTCTAAGTCAGGAGAGCTTGCCGACCGGCTCTTCGACGCGGTCGTCGTCGCGGTTCCCGGACTCGACGGTGTCAGGTTCGGCTTCGATGATCGCTGTTGCGTCGCTGTCTTGAGCGGCCACCTCGGCCTTCGGATCCCGCGCCAGTAGCACCTGAAAGGCGTTGTTGAGGAACGCGACCGTCGGCACGGCCAGCAGTGCGCCAACGATTCCGGCCAGCACACCGCCGGAGGAGATCGCCAACACCACCCCCAGCGGATGAATAGACACCGCTCGGCCCATTACCAACGGCTGCAGGATGTGCGCCTCGAGTTGATTGACGGCCACCAGCACGCCGAGCGTCATCAGCGCGTACACCCATCCCTTCGCAAGCAATGCGACGACGACTGCCAAAAAGCCGCTCAGCAATGCACCGACCAGCGGGATGAATGCACCCAGGAACACCAGTGAGGCCAGTGGGAGCGCCAGGGGCACCGTCATGATGGCCAGTCCGGTGCCCACGCCGGTCGCGTCGACCAGTGCCACCAGGAAGGTGGCGCGCACGTAGCCGATCAGCGACTTGTACCCGGCGACGCCGGCGGCGCGCACCCGCTCCCGGGCGTTGGCCGGGATCATCTTGGTGACGTAGTGCCAGATGTTGCGGCCGCCGTAGAGGAAGAAGATCAGGGTGAACAGGGTCAGCAGCGTGGCGGTGACGATTTCGGTGATGGTCGCCGCGGTGGACAGCGCGCCGCTGGTCAGCTTGTCCTGGTTGTTGCGCAGTGCCTGGATAGCGGCGTTGCCGGCATTGTCGATCTGCTGACGGCTCAGGTGCGCCGGTCCCTCGATCAGCCATCTGCGGGTGGAATTGATGCTGCGGGCGACCTGGTCGACCAGGCTGGGCACGCCGACCACGAACTGGCTGATGACGAAGGCCATGATTCCGCCGAGAATCGCGAAGCCGCTCAACATGACCAGCGCCACTGCGCCGCCGCGCGGGACTCCCCGCCGGTCCAGCAGGTCCACCGCGGGCACCAGCAGCGCCGATAACATCAAGGCCAGCAGCACCGGAACAACGATGATTTCGAGTCGATTGACCGTCCACAGCAATGCCACCACCGCCGCCAGGATCACCAGCAGCCGCCACGCCCACTCCGCGGTCTTGCGGACGATCGGTTCGACCGCGTCGGCGTAAACGGTGGCTGGCATGAGGTAGAAGCCTAGTGCCCCGCCTCCCCGCCGGGGACGCTGCCGGGCGGCGCCGATGCGGCCGATCAGATGCGAAAAGGTGACACCCCGGCGGGGCCGGGCGGCGCTGATGGCGTGACCTGCACAGCTACGCTGAAGCTCGTGTCGCACGACGCGCCGGCCGGCAGTGCCCTCCGTCAGCGGGCTGAGCCTGCCCGCGGCAAATACTGGTGGCTGCGCTGGGTGGTCCTGGCGGTTGTGGCGATCGTGCTGGCCGCCGAGGTCGTGCTGGTGTGGGATCAGCTGCTCAAGGCGTGGAAGAGTCTCTACGGCGCCAAGTGGTGGTGGCTGCTGGCCTCGGCGGTCGCGGCGGGGGCGTCGATCCACAGCTTTGCTCAGATCCAGCGCACCCTGCTCAGGTCGGCCGGTGTCGACGTCAAGCAATGGCGATCAGAGGCCGCCTACTACGCCGCCAACTCGCTCAGCACGACCCTGCCCGGCGGACCGGTCATCTCGGCCACGTTCTTGCTGAGGCAGCAACGACGTTGGGGCGCTTCGACCGTGGTGGCGTCCTGGCAGCTGGTGATGTCGGGCGTGCTGCAGGCGGTCGGCCTGGCTCTGCTCGGGCTGGGCGGCGCCTTCTTCCTTGGCGCAAAGAACAACCCATTCTCGCTATTGTTCACTCTCGGCGGCTTTGTCGCGCTGCTATTGCTGGGCCAGGCGGTGGCATCGCGGCCGGAACTGATCGACGGTATCGGTGTTCGGGTGTTGTCGTGGTTCAACTCAATCCGCGGCCGACCGGTCGAGACCGGTTTGGACAAGTGGCGCGAGATGCTCAGACAGCTCGAATCGGTCAGCCTGGGCCGCCGCGACCTGTCAGTGGCTTTCAGTTGGTCGTTGTTTAACTGGATCGCCGACGTCGCTTGTCTGGGCTTCGCGGCGTATGCGGCCGGCGACAACGTGTCGGTGGCAGGATTGACCGTCGCTTACGCCGCTGCCCGCGCCGTCGGCACGATTCCCCTGATGCCGGGCGGCCTGCTGGTCGTCGAGGCGGTCTTGGTTCCCGGGCTAGTGTCAAGCGGCATGTCGTTGCCGAACGCCATTTCCGCGATGCTGATCTATCGGCTGATCAGTTGGCTGCTGATCGCCGCCATCGGCTGGGTCATCTTCTTCTTCCTGTTCCGCACCGAGAACGAGGGCGACTCGCACGATGAGATCGGCGTGACCAACACAGCGGCGCCCGTCGGGAAATCTCCTACATCCAACTCGCCCGATGCCGCCCTGCAAGGGCCGCTGCCGCCGCCGGAATCGGATGCGGCGCCCCACTCTGAGCGGTGAATGAAGCGGCTTGGAATCTACAGGCGCACACTCGGTGCCGCGAACCACAACAAGTCGACCCGATAACGGGCCATTGGGCGACCTGACATGTTGCCGACTATTGGCCGACGACGCTGGCAAGCTATCTGATCGCGCTGAGCGCCGGCGCCAAAGGGCTGGGCGCGGGCACGGCACCACCACCGGGCGCAAGCCCACCAGCGGGCGCAGTCCCGGGAGCCGGTGCTCCGGCCACCGGCTGCGCCGGGAAGCCTCTGCCGGGCAGCCCACCCGGTAAACCGCCGGCCAGCCCACCCGGGAGCCCGCCCTGAGCGTTCTGCATGAAACCGAGCACCTGCGGAATCGAGATCGGCAGCTTGCATTTCGTCGACAGTCCCGCCAGCGGCTCCCCGATCTTCTGAAAATCGCCGGTCACCTTCGGGTTGGCGTCGAAATAGCCCTTCAAGGTGTTCACCGACGCCGGACCGGCGGGCTGCTGGATGGCGCTGGTCATTGCCTGGTTCGTCTCAGGGTGCGAATCGAGGTAATCGCCGGCGGATTTGGCGACGGAGCCGACTGTGCGGGCCATTTCGCTGGCCGCGCACGGGTCGTTGGAACCAACTGCCGACGGTGCGGCCCCGTTCAGCGTGGCGGCTCCACCCAACGTGAGAGCAGCTAGCAAGCCGAGCAAACCGTAACGCAAAGCGCCGGTCGACATCGACATTGAAGTCATAGAAAACTCCTTTTGGATTTGCGGCACCTGACGAGCCTCGCCGATGGCACTCGACAGCGTTCTGGACGTCTCGGCGGGATGCCACCCGGCATCGTGCCATCCCGCGCGGCGCGCCCGCTATTCGAAACGCTGTGAATCTGCTCCCACCCTCCGCGGGCCACACCAGGACACAGGCTCGCGCCGCAACCGAATCGGCACAGCTCAGTGCGTCAAAGCCGGCCTTTCGTCACAGGCTGCTGGGGTAGGCTCGCTGCACGCAACGAGGCAATTGCGGGGGAGACAAAGATCCAGCAGTTCATGATGCGCTTCAGCGGCTACCTGCGCAGATACCGCTGGCTGGTCTTCACAGGTTGGTTGCTCGCGTTGATGCCGGCGATCTATCTCACGGTCACCCAAACGGGGCAGCTGACCGGGGGTGGATTCGACGTGACCGGCTCCCAGTCGCTCTCTGTTCACGACCAACTCGAGGATCACTACCCCGATCAAGGTGCCTCAGGACTCGCATTGGTTGCGGCCCCCCGCGCCGACGCCACGTTCGAAGACATGAACGCTGCGGTCGCGAAGCTCAAGCGGATCGCCGGCGGAGTGCCTGCGGTGTCCATGGTGGCCGACCCACGTCAGCCCGCGCCGCAGCCCGACCGGCCATACGTGGTAACGCTGCGGGTCGACTTCAACAACACCGGCTCCAGCGACGTCGCCAAGAAGCTGCGGCAAGACGTGGGGATCAAAGGCGACAAACCCGGGCAGATCGAGAACGGTCACGTCCGCCTCTACGTCATCGGCCAAGGCGCGCTGAGTACTGCCGCGGCGGCGAACACCAAACACGACATCGCGCTCGCGGAGCGGTGGAATCTTCCGATCATTCTGATCGTGTTGCTGGCCGTCTTCGGTTCACTGGCCGCCGCAGCGATCCCGCTCGCGCTCGGCATCTGCACGGTCGCGATCACCATGGGCCTGGTTTACCTGTTGTCGACGTTCACGACGATGTCGGTGTTCGTCACGCCGACCGTTTCGATGTTCGGTATAGCGCTGGCTGTCGACTACTCGCTGTTCATTCTGATGCGCTACCGCGAGGAACTGCGGGTCGGACGCCAACCGCAGGACGCCGTCGACGCCGCGATGGCCAGCTCCGGTCTTGCGGTGGTGCTGTCCGGTATGACGGTCGTCGCCTCGCTGACCGCGATCTACTTGATCAACACCCCGGCGCTGGCGTCGATGGCTACCGGCGCGATCCTTGCCGTCGCGGTGGCGATGCTCACCTCGACCACCCTGACTCCGGCGGTGCTGGCAACGTTCGGCCGGGCGGCGGCGAAGAGGTCGGCGGCGTTGCACTGGTCGCGGCGGCCGGAGTCCACGCAGTCGCGGTTCTGGACCAGCTGGATCGGCGGTGTGATGCTCCGGCCCTGGGCATCGGCGCTGGCGGCATCCGCACTGCTGATCGTCATGGCGATCCCGGCGTTGTCGATGGTGCTCGGCAACAGCCTGCTGCGTCAGTTCGATTCCACGCACGAGATTCGCGGTGGGGTGGGGGCCGCGGCACAGGCCCTCGGGCCCGGGGCGCTGGGCCCGATCCAAGTACTGGTGAGCTTCCCCGACGACGACGCGTCCGCCCCCGCCAACCATCAGACGCTCAACGCCCTCGGCCATCGGCTGCGCAGCGCCCCCGACATCATCTCGGTCTCGTCACCGATTTTCGCCAACGACAACAGCAGCGCCCTGATCAGTGTGGTGCTGTCGGTGGATCCCGAGGACATGGCCGCGCGTCAAAGCGTCGCCTGGATACGCACTCATGTGGCTGCGGACCGGGGCGCCGATTCGGTGCGCGTCGACGTCGGCGGCCCGACGGCGCTGATCAAGGACTTCGACGACCGGGTGTCCAAAACCGAGCCGCTGGTTTTGGTTGTGGTGGCCCTGATCGCCTTCGCGATGCTGCTGATCTCGGTGCACTCGGTGTTCCTGGCGCTCAAAGGTGTGCTGATGACGATGCTGTCAGTGGCCGCCGCCTACGGCAGTCTGGTCATGGTCTTTCAGTGGGGCTGGCTGGAGAAGCTGGGATTCCACCCGATCACCTCGATCGACAGCACCGTCCCGCCGCTGGTACTGGCGATGACCTTCGGCCTGTCCATGGACTACGAAATCTTCCTGCTCACCCGCATCAGGGAACGGTTCCTGCATTCGGCCGACACCCACGACGCCGTCGCTTACGGCGTGAGCACCAGCGCCCGCACCATCACCAGCGCGGCGCTGATCATGATCGCGGTGTTCATCGGCTTCGCGTTCGCCGGTATGCCGCTGGTAGCTGAGATCGGCGTTGCTTGCGCCGTCGCAATCGCAGTGGACGCCACCATCGTGCGACTGGTGCTGGTGCCGGCGCTCATGGCGATGTTCGACCAGTGGAACTGGTGGCTGCCGGCCTGGCTGGCCCGGGTCCTGCCGTCGGTCGACTTCGAAAAGCCGCTACCCCGAGTGGATCTCGGCGGTGTGGTGATGATCCCGGACGACGTCTCGGCGCCGGTAGTCCCAAGTGCCGACCTGCGAGTGGTGATCAAGTCCGCGGCCAAGCTCAAACACCTGGTGCCTGACGCGATCTGCGTCACCGATCCGTTGGCCTTCACCGGTTGCGAGCGCAGTCGAGATCAGCGGATCAATGTCGGCGACGACGCGGGCAGGCAGCGCACCGCGCCGACTGACGCGGCCGGCGCACCGAACGGCCACCCGGGTTCGCGGAAGGCCGGCGCCGGCCTGCCGCACCGCAACGGCAGAAGCCGTGGCGCGTCGAGGCTGACCCGGCCCGTGCATCCGGTCACGGTATGGCGTGGACGGCTTTCCGTCGCCCTCGACGCACTCGAGGCCGCGGCTTCGGTGAGCGAATCAGACCAAGCGGCCTTAGAGCGGCGCAGCCCGGTGGAAACCACCCATGTGCAGCTTCCCACCGGTGACCGCCTGCAGATCCCGACCGGCGCGGAAACCCTCCGTTTCAAGGGGTATCTGGTCATCAGCCGCAACACCCATCGCGATTACGCCGAATTCGCCGAACTGGTCGAAGCGATGGACGCGGAAACCGCTGCGGTGGTGCTGTCCGGCATCGACAAGTACTACAGGGGTCCACCGTCCGGCCGGAACTGGATCGCCACCCAGTTGCTTCGGCGGCTCGCCGATCCAAGCCCGTTCGACACTGGCGATGACCGTTGGTCGGAACCGGAGGCCCAGGCAGAATGGGAGGGAATCAGGCGACGCTGCCTGACGGTGGCGGTAGCCATGCTGGAGGAGGCGAGGTGACGTTGGCATCCGACCGACGCCCCGGACCGATTCCGCAGCGTTCTGAAACCGATCAGCCTTCCGGTTCGCCGCCGGAGCGCTCAGGCGCAGGCCCTCGCGCCACCGACCAGCCCGTCGAATTCTGGCCCACTTCTGCGATCAGGTCGGCGCTGGACAGCGGCGACATCACCATCTGGAAGCGGATCGCCGTCGCGCTCAAACGCGACCCGTTCGGGCGGACGGCCCGGCAGGTCGAGGAGGTGCTTCAGGGCAATCATCCCTACGGCATCTCCAAGGCGTTGTGGGAGGTGTTAGAGCGCGCCCGCGCCCACCTGGAGGCGAACGAACGCAGCGAAGTCGCCCGCCACGTACAGTTGCTGATCGAGCGCTCGGGGCTGAGCCAACCCGAGTTCGCCTCCAGGATCGGGGTGCCGGTCGAGGACTTGGCCGCTTTCCTCGACTCCAAGATCAGTCCGTCGGCCTCGCTGATGATCCGGATGCGCCGACTGTCCGACCGGTTCGTCAAGGTCCGAGCCGAGCGCCCGCCGGCCGACAACTAAGCGGTGGCGCGATGACCGATTTCCTGGCGACTGACGAGACTGTGCAACGCATCCTGCGAGAAGCGCACACCATCGCGGTGGTAGGTGCGTCGAACAAGCCGGCGCGGCCCAGTCACGGCGTCTACCGCTATCTCGCAGCGACCGGCGACTATCAGGTGTATCCGGTGAATCCGACGATCACCGAGATCGACGGGGCCCCGGTGTATCCCAGCCTGGCTGAGCTGCCGGTCGTGCCGGACATCGTCGACGTGTTTCGCCGGCTCGACGAGGTGCCCGCTATGCTCGCCGAAACCCTTGCGCTGCAGCCATTGCCGAAGACGCTCTGGCTACAACAGGGGTTATGGAATGAGCAGGTGGCCCGCGAAGCCACTGCCGCCGGGCTGCGCGTCGTCATGGACCGCTGCCTGAAAGTCGACCACGCGCGGCTGTACTGAGCTGACCATCGCTCGCCGTCGCGAAACAGCAGCCACGGTCGTAAATTGCGCGAAACGCACCGCCATAGGGTCTTTTTCGCAGAGAATCCGCTCGGACATCGACCGACAATTCCCGCTACCGGGCGTTGATCGGCGACACGTCGAACACCAGCCAGCGACCGCTGTTCTTGGTCAGGGTGACCCGCAAAGCCAGCACCGCGCGGCTGGGTGGTTCACCCGGAGCGTTCTGGGTGCCGCGCAGCAAGACGGCCACACTGGCCGCCGACGGGCCGAGCGCCTCGACTCCGGCGGCCAGCGTTTGACCCTGCGCGGAGACGTTGCGGTGCGCCAGATCGGCGGTGGACTTCAGAAACTGGTTCCTGAACGGGCCCGCCTGCTCTGGCACCATCAGCGCTGCAGCTCGATCGAGCGACGCAGCGGGGTCCTGTGGGGTGAACGTCGCCGTCGCCTCGGCCATCCCGGTGGCGATCCGCACCACCTCGGTCGAATCCCGTTTGAGCTGGCGATCGGGCAAGGTCCAGTGATGGTATGCCGTCGCCGCTGCAGCCACGATCGCCGCGGTGCACAGACCGACGACGGCCAGCCGCAGCCCGGGTGCGTCGTCGTCGGTGCCGACAGTCACCGAATCGCGGCGCAGCAACATGAAATTGATGACGATGCCCTCGATGATCAACAGCACGAGCACCGAGCACAGCGACACCCACCACATCCGCCAGCTCAGCACGATCCCGATCATCACCAACGCCGCGATCGCGCCGAGTGGAGCGGCCACGTCGAAAGTCAGCACCCGCCACGCGTTTCTCAATGAATCAATCCCGCCTCATCAGGGATGCCGCCTCACCGGATGGACTCCAGCCGCGAAATCAGCATGTTGCCGTCGACATCGGAGACGTCGAGCCGCAGATCCCAGTGCACGGTCTGCGGCTTGCCGCCGGTGGTTTCCGCGATCGATGTGGCGATGACCATGACCGTGTCGGTGCGGGTGCCGGCCGGCAGGGGCGCCTCGGGGGCCGGCGCCGGACGCGGCGTAGCCGGATCGACGTCCAAATCGTGCCGCACCGCCTCCATCGCGACCGCCTCGACCCGCCCGGCGCTGTGCGACTTCAGTCGTTGCACCACTTGGCGATAAGGCCGCACGGCCGAGTCGAAGTCGACGTTGAGTTCGCCCACGGTCCCGTCGTGCAGCCGCTGCAGGCTGGCGTCGACATTGTCGCTGTTCATGTTGATCAGCACGCCGGTCCAGTCGATCGCGGTTCGCATAGCGTGGCTGGTGTAGTTGCGTTCAGTGACGTCGCTGCGATGCGACGAGCAGATCACCACGACGAATGCGATTGCCGCCACCGACACCACCCCCAGCACCGCCGAGGCGACCCCGTAGGTGGAGACGGTCCGATCACCGGTCGATTCGAGGACGGGCTCGTCCACGTCGACCACTAACTCGGGCTGTTCGCCGTCAGGCATGGGCGTGAGGGTACTCGGCAGCAGACGGCGGCTCGGCCCGACCGCCACCGCCGGCCCGCGTGCAAGGATGGGCCGAGTGACCTTCAAAACGACGGGTGAAGCGACCCGCTCGGGCCTCGACCTCACTCACGTCGACGCCGCCGCCCGGCCCCAAGACGACCTCTTCGGCCACGTCAACGGCCGTTGGTTAGCGGACTTCGAGATCCCTGCCGACCGAGCCACTGATGGAGCGTTCCGGTCGCTGTTCGACCGGGCCGAGGAGCAGGTCCGCGACCTGATCTTGGCGGCCAGCAACTCCGGCGCGGCGGCCGGCACCGATGAACAGCGTATCGGTGACCTCTACGCCAGCTACCTGGACGAACACACCGTGAAAAGCCGGGGCGTGCAGCCGCTGCTCGACGAGCTGACGCTGATCGACCGGGCCGTCGACCCGGACGCCCTGGCCGCCGTCGTCGGCGCCCTGCAACGCACCGGCGTCGGCGGTGCCACCGGCGCCTACATCGACACCGACTCGAAGAACTCGGCCCGTTACCTGGTGCACCTCACCCAGTCCGGCCTCGGACTGCCCGACGAGTCTTACTATCGCGATCCGCAGCACGCCGACGTGCTGGCCGACTACCCGGCGCATATCTCCCGGATGTTCGCCTTGGTCTACGGCGGCGGTGACGACCACGCTGACACAGCGGCGCGCATCGCGGCTCTGGAGACCAAGCTGGCTGCCGCGCACTGGGATGTGGTCAAGCGCCGCGACGCCGAACTCACCTACAACCTGCGCCTCTTCAGCGACCTGGGCGATGAGGCGGCCGGTTTCGACTGGGACGGCTGGCTGATCGCGCTCGGCAGTTCACCTGACACAGCCACCGAAGTGGTGGTCCGGCAACCGGACTACTTGACCGCGTTCGCCGCACTGTGGCGCGGTGAGGACTTCGAGGACTGGAAGCGTTGGGCGCGCTGGCGGCTGATATCTGCGCGAGCCGACCTTCTCAGCGGTGCGCTGGTAGCTGAGGACTTCGCCTTCTACGGCCGCAGATTGACCGGTGCCGAGCAGATCCGTGACCGGTGGAAACGGGGAGTGTCGCTTATTCAAGGCCTGATCGGCGACGTCGTCGGAAAGCTCTACGTGCAGCGGCATTTCCCGCCGGACGCCAAATCCCGCGTCGACACCCTGGTGGACAACTTGCGCGCGGCCTACCGGGTCAGTATCACCGACCTGGATTGGATGACACCCGAAACCCGGCAGCGCGCGTTGAGCAAGCTGGACAAGTTCACCGCCAAAGTGGGTTACCCCGACAAGTGGCGGGACTACTCCGGACTGGTCGTCGACCGCGATGACCTCTACGGCAACTACCGACGCGGATTTGCGGTGAATTACGATCGCGAACTGGCCAAGCTGGGCGGACCGGTCGACCGCGACGAGTGGTTCATGACGCCGCAGACCGTCAACGCTTACTACAACCCAGGGATGAACGAAATCGTTTTTCCCGCAGCGATTCTGCAGCCGCCGTTCTTTGACCCCGACGCCGACGACGCCGCCAATTACGGCGGTATCGGCGCGGTGATCGGCCACGAAATCGGCCACGGCTTCGACGACCAGGGCGCCAAGTATGACGGCGACGGTAATCTGGCCGACTGGTGGACCGACGGCGACCGAGCCGAGTTCGGCTCGCGGACGACGGCGTTGATCGAGCAGTACGACGCCTACCGGCCCCGCGGCCTGGACGGCGGCCACCACGTCAACGGCGCGTTCACCGTCGGTGAGAACATCGGCGACCTGGGCGGGCTGTCCATCGCGTTACTGGCCTATCAGCTGTCGCTGAACGGCGAACCGGCTCCCGTCATCGACGGCATGACCGGTGTGCAGCGGGTGTTCTTCGGCTGGGCGCAGGTGTGGCGCACCAAGTCCCGCGAGGCCGAGTCGATTCGGCGCCTGGCGATCGACCCGCACTCACCGCCGGAGTTCCGCTGCAACGGCGTCATCCGCAACATCGACGGCTTCTACGACGCCTTCGACGTCGCCGAGCGCGACGCGCTCTACCTCGATCCGCAACACCGGGTCAGGATCTGGAATTAGAGCTGCCAGTCGTTGGATCCGTCGTTCTTCGAGTAGGTGCCGACGGAGTTCTTCACGACGATGGGGTCGCCGCTGCCGAAGTTGGTGAAGAACCATTTGGCATCGGCGGGCGCGAGGTTGATGCAACCGTGACTGACGTCGCGCTTACCCTGGTCGCCCACCGACCACGGCGCGCTGTGCACGAAGTTGCCACTGTTGTCGAACCGCACGGCGTCCGTCACCGTCACCTTGTAGCCGTAAGCCGAACTGACCGGGACCCCGTACGTCGAGGAGTCCATCACCACGGACGGAAGCTTCTCGAGGACGTAGTAGGTGCCGTTGGCCGTCTGGTGGCCGCCGGCCGCCATGCCCATCGACATCGGGAAGGTCTTCTCGACGACTCCGTTGCGGGTGATCGTCATCTGGTGAGTCGCGTCGTCAGCGGTCGCCAGCAGCGTGTCGCCGGTCACAAAGTCCGACGGGGTGCCGGCGGCGTCGACGTGCACGGCAGTGTGCGCGGGCCAGAAGCTCAGCGGCCGCCAGCGCAGCTGCGTGGGGGTGGTCCAGTAGAACTTGCCGGCCACCGGCGGGGTCGACGAAATGTGAATCGCCTGCTCAGCCATCCCCGAATCGGCGATAGGCCGTTGGAAATTGATGACGATCGGCTTGGCCACCCCGACCGTCGAGCCGCTGACCGGGTTGAACGACGGCGGCACGAACGGCGGGTCGCCGACGAACGGATTAGGGTTCTCCCCTGCCGGCACACCCTCTGCGGCGGCCGGCTGCGCGCCCGGTAGCGGCGCCAACGGGCCTCCCGGCGGCCCGGCCAACGGGTCGGCCGGAGCAGGCGGCGCGGGAGCCTCAGGCGCCGCCGGCGGACCGGCATCGACAGCCGCCGGGTCACCGGGGGGTGACGGCTGATCAGGATCGGCCAGCGCGGAGCCGGTGCCCACTGCCAGCAGCAACGCCAGTCCTGTCGTCGTGAGAGCGCCGTAGAGCGTGCCCCTCAAGGAGCGCGACATTTGCATACCTCCAGTCACAGTCTCAGCCCAGTGTGGCATAGCGCCGGGACAAGCCCGTCCTCCCGCAACCCGCCGCACATCCCGCGGGTGGCTCGATCGGGTCCCGGAGCTGCTGAGTCCTTCGGCTGCGCGGTCGCGAACGTTACCGCGGATCCGGCAGGGCGGGCACGTCGAAGATGTGCCTGCCTACCGTCACACCGACGAGCGCGACCCCCATCAGCACTGCCGAGGCTGCCAGCATCGCCTGCTCACTGCATTCGTACAACAGGCCGCCTGCAAGCGAGCCGGCCATGATCCCGACCTGGAAGACGGCCACATACAGCCCCGAGGCTCCGTCGGGGTCGTCCCCGCCGGCCCGCATCGCCGCCGCCTGCAGCATCGGTGCGACCCCGTTGGCGGCGCCACCCCACAGGGCAATCGCAATGGTGCCGATCAGCGCCGTCGCCAAGGTGGGCCCGTTGCCGAACGTCAGCCCGGTGAGCAGCAAAAGCGCGGCCCACAAGACGGTGGCACAGCTGATCACCGCGATCCTGGGCCGATTATCCAGCGGCCTCGCTACCAATGGCATCACGCTCAGCCCGGCAATGCCGTAGGCGGCCAGCAACCAAGCCAGATTGGCCCCTCGAACTCCGACCACGTCACGGATGATCACGACGATGTAGGTGTAGGAGATGTACTGGCCGATCACAGCGACAAGCGTGAGCAAACTCACGGTGACGAGTTGGCGGTTTCGGTGATGACGCACGCCGCGCCCGACGGTGGCGAGCTGTTCGCCGCTCAGCACCATCTCCGGCAGCGCGACCCAGGCCGCCAGGGTGATGAAAGCCGCACCTGCGGTGATGACGACCACGGCCGTCCGCCAACCCCACAGTAGGCTCATCGCCGCCGTCAGCGGGCTGCCGACCACCACCGCCAGTCCGATACCGCCGTAGACCAGTGTCGTTGCGCGTCCGGAGTGACTGGCCGGCACCAACCGGGTGGCGATCGGAGCGAAGACCGACAGCAGCAGACCGTGGGTCAGTGCGCAGAGGCCGCGGCCGGCCGCCAGGACCAGGAAGTCGGGCGCAACCGCCGAAACCAGCTGGGAGACCGTCAGGCACGTCAACGCGAGCAACAGGGTGCGCCGGCGCGGCCACCGTGCCGTCCACCGCACCAGCGGAACTGTCGTAATGGCCGCCACCAGGGCATACCACGCCAGCAGTGTGCCGACGGCCAGGACGCTGACGTGCAGGTCACGCGAGATGGCCGGCAACGCACCCACCGGCAGAATCTCCGCGGTGACGTAGATGAAAGCGGCGCCTGCCAACACGGCGAGCTGCGCGAGAGTCTGAGGTGTCCAGGGACCCCTACGACCGGGACGGATCATCACACCGACTGCGCCGGGAGCGGCATCGGGCGGCCGTTGGCGCGGTCGCGCGGCTCCACCGGTACGGAGTGGCCCCACGGCGACTACTCAACCACGGTCCAGGTCAGAAGTGAGTGATCAGGAGCGGACGAGTCGCGCGATGGCCGCGGAGGCCTCGGCCAGCTTCGCGTCGCCATCGTCGCCGCCCTGAGCGACCGCGCGGCTGACGCAGTGGCCGAGATGTTCGTCGAGCAGGTTCAGCGCCACAGCCCTAAGCGCGCTGTTCGCGGCGCTGATCTGGGTGAGGACGTCTATGCAGTACTGGTCCTCATCGATCATTCGCGCGATACCGCGCACCTGGCCCTCGATGCGTCGCAGCCGCTTCGCGTAGTTGTCTTTCTGCGACGAGTAGCCGCGCGCCGATGCCATCTAGCCTCCCAGCATCTTCTTCATCTGGTCGATTTCGCCCTGCTGCACGCTGGCCATCTTCTTCGCCATCGCGATCGCGTCGGGATTGTTGCCTTTGCTGACCTCGGTGTTGGCCATCTCGACCGCCCCTTGATGGTGACTGATCATGGATTGCAGCCACAACTTGTCGAAGTCCGGACCGTTCAGCGTTCCCAGCTTGGTCAAGGTGCCCGGGTCGACCATGCCGGTCATGGCGGTATCGTCCGGGCCGCGGGTGTCGGCGTCCGGTTGAGTGCTCCACTGCGTCACCAAGCTCGCGAGCATCTTGATCTCCGACATCTGGGTAGACGTGATGCCCGACGCCAGCTTGAGCAGATCGGGATTGCCGGTGTGCGCCGGCACCATGTCCGCCAGATCGGCGCCTTGCTGGTGGTGCGGGATCATGTGGGTCGCGAAGACGACGTCGGCGAGGTTGTGAGTAAGCGGTTTAGTTCCGCCCGAACTGTTCGTCGAGTGCCCGCCACAGGCGGAGAGCACGACGAGCGCCGCGGATGCCACCAGAGCCGCCGCAACCCGGGCGACGCGGGCCCGCACGCCACTGACCCGTTGCGTGTGATACCCCCGGTGGGTATCCGTACAGTTTTGGGCAGCCATAACTCCGCGAGCATACTTGGACCATGGCCGACACCGCTCATTTTGCTCCGACGCAGGCCCAATCGCCGCCCGTCGACCTCAAACCCCGCAGCCGGGACGTCACCGACGGTCTGGAGAAGGCGGCCGCCCGCGGAATGCTGCGGGCGGTGGGCATGGACGACGACGACTTCGCCAAGTCGCAAATCGGCGTGGCCTCGTCGTGGAACGAGATCACCCCGTGCAACCTGTCGCTGGACCGGTTAGCCAAGGCGGTCAAAGAAGGCGTATTCGCCGCCGGCGGTTATCCGCTCGAGTTCGGCACGATCTCGGTGTCCGACGGCATCTCGATGGGTCACGAAGGTATGCACTTCTCCCTGGTGTCGCGGGAGGTGATCGCCGACAGCGTAGAGACCGTCATGCAAGCCGAGCGGCTCGACGGTTCGGTGCTGCTGGCCGGATGTGACAAGTCGTTGCCCGGAATGCTGATGGCCGCAGCGCGGCTCGATCTGGCCGCGGTATTCCTCTACGCCGGCTCGATACTGCCGGGGCGGGCGAAGCTTTCCGACGGCACCGAACGCGACGTGACGATCATCGACGCGTTCGAGGCAGTCGGCGCCTGCGCTCGCGGGCTGATGTCGAGAGCGGACGTCGACGCCATCGAGCGGGCCATTTGTCCGAGCGAGGGTGCCTGCGGAGGTATGTACACCGCCAACACCATGGCCAGCGCCGCCGAGGCGCTGGGAATGTCGCTGCCTGGCAGCGCCGCTCCGCCGGCCACCGACCGCCGCCGCGACGGGTTCGCCCGTCGCAGCGGCCAGGCCGTCATCGAATTGCTGCGCCGCGGCATCACCGCTCGCGACATACTCACCAAGGAGGCCTTCGAGAACGCGATCGCGGTGGTGATGGCGTTCGGTGGGTCGACCAACGCGGTGCTGCATCTGCTAGCCATCGCCTATGAAGCCAACGTCAAGCTGTCTCTGGCCGATTTCCGGCGTATCGGGTCGCAGGTGCCGCACCTGGCTGACGTCAAGCCGTTCGGGCAGCACGTAATGTTCGACGTCGACCGCATCGGCGGCGTGCCGGTCATCATGAAGGCGCTGCTCGACGCCAAGCTGCTGCACGGCGACTGCCTGACCGTGACTGGCCGCACGATGGCGGAGAACCTGGCGCATATCGCACCGCCCGATCCGGACGGCAAGGTGTTGCGAGCGCTGGACAATCCGATTCATCCGACCGGCGGGATCACCATCCTCGGCGGCTCGCTGGCGCCGGACGGCGCCGTGGTCAAGTCAGCCGGTTTCGACTCCGACGTGTTCGAAGGCACAGCAAGGGTTTTCGATCGCGAGCGCGCGGCCCTGGATGCACTCGAAGACGGCACGATCACCGCCGGTGACGCCGTGGTGATTCGCTACGAGGGACCCAAGGGGGGGCCCGGGATGCGAGAGATGCTGGCCATCACCGGGGCCATCAAGGGCGCCGGCCTGGGCAAGGATGTGCTGCTGTTGACCGACGGCCGGTTCTCCGGCGGCACCACCGGGTTGTGCGTGGGGCACATCGCCCCCGAGGCGGTGGACGGCGGACCGATCGCGTTCCTGCGCGACGGCGACCGGATTCGGCTCGACGTCGCGCAGGCGACCCTCGACGTGTTGGTCGACGAGGCCGAAATAGTTTCGCGGCAGCAGGGTTTCACTCCGCCGCCACCCCGCTACACCACCGGTGTGCTGGCCAAGTATGTCAAGCTGGTGGGGTCGGCGGCAGGCGGCGCGGTGTGCGGATGAGCGGCTCGCCAGCCGACGCTACTTGACCAGCGCGATGGCCAGACCGTCCCACGTTTTGGCGCCGACCGTCTGCAGCACGGCGGTGTCCAGCCGCGGATGCTGACCCATCGCTTCGATGGTCTGCCGGACCGCTAGGGCTGCCTGGTCGTCGGCGCGCGGAGATAGCACTCTGCCCTCCCGGATGACGTTGTCCGCCACGATCAGTGCGCCCGGGCGGCTCAGCTTGATCGCCCACTCCAGGTAGGCGACGTAGTTCTCCTTGTCCGCGTCGATGAACACCAGATCGAACGGGCCACCGGTCAGAGTCGGCAGCGTGTCCAGCGCGGCTCCGACGATCACTTCGACCTGCTCGCCGACACCGGCCCGTTCTGTGTTGGCTTTTGCCACCTCGGCGTGTTTGGGCTCGTACTCCAGCGTGATCACCCGCCCCTGCGGACCGGCGCCGCGCGCCAGCCAGATGGTGCTGAAGCCGCCGAGTGTGCCGATTTCGAGAATGCGGCGGGCCCCGGTCGCGCCGGCCAGCAGCGACAAAAACTTGCCCTGTTGTGCCGATACGGCGATGGGCGGCAGTCCGGCGGAGTCGCTGGCCGCCAAAGCGGCCGAGAGCACCGGGTCGTCGCCGATCAACGCGTTGTCAAGAAACGCGTCGACTTGCTGCGGGGTCGGGTCCTGGCTCATGTCGTCAACGCTAGCCCGATCACGACGAGGGTCGCGGAGTGGCTCAGAACAGGTCTTCGGAAAATCGCCGGGGCCTATCGTGTCGGTATACCCCAAGGGGGTATACTCGCGCGGGTAGATGAAACCGTCGAGAAAGGTTTACGCAGATGACCGATTACACAGAGGGCAGTGTGCTGACGTGTGGCCACGACGGCTGCGGATGCCGGGTGCTCGTTGAGGTCGAATGCCATTGCGCCGAGGGCAGCCAGGCCTACCGCTGCACCTGCGGCGAGGAACTGGTCGCGGTCAAGTAGCGACTGTCAGGCCGTCAAGCCGGCCGTGGATCACCGGCCGAAAGCCCGCGCCGACAGCTCGAGGTCAGCGGTGAGCTCCGGTTGAGCCGCCGAAGCGCTCAGCGCCACCGCGTAGCTGCCGCCGTCAATTCGCCAGCTGCCGGCGTTGCCGTCATAGCGGGCGAGCAGGCGCGGATCGGCTTCAACGCCGACCCGGCACGATTCGGCAGGCTCGAGCGCGATCCGTTGGTAGCCCAACAACCGCAGCTGTTGCCCGCCGGGACCGGCAGTCAGGTACAGCTGCGGAATGTCGGCGCCGGCACGGTCGCCGGTGTTGACCACCGTGAACTCAGCGGTGACGGTGTGCCCGCCGTGTACCGTCAGGTCGCGGTACTCGAAGCTGGTGTAGGACAGGCCGTGTCCGAAGGCGAACATCGGGGGAGCCGCCGTCTTCGCGAACCACCGGTATCCGACGTCGGAACCCTCCGAGTAGTCCATCGTCGTCGGTGTTCCCCACGGGTCACCGAGCCCGGGGAGCTCGGGACGCGGCGTCTGCGCCAGCGCGACCGGAAAGGTCACCGGCAGCCGGCCTGACGGATTTACTGCGCCGACAATGATTTCGGCGATCGCCTGACCGCCGGCCTGCCCCGGGTACCAGGCCTGCAGTATCGCGTTGACGGACTCCCGCCACGGCATCGCGACCGGGTTGCCGGTCTGGAGAACCACCACAGTGTTCGGGTTGACCTCCGCCACGGCCGAGATCACTGCATCCTGACCCCACGGCAGCGACAGGTCTGCGCTGTCGCGGCCCTCACCTTCGACGCGTATGCCGAACACTACGGCGACATCAGCCTGCCGTGCCGCGATAGCCGCCTCGGCCGGGCTGATCCCGGGATCGAACTCAATCCAGCTGTGCGGCAGGCGCTTACGCAGTTCCTCGAGCGGGCTGGACGGCAGCAGATACAAATTGCGGCCTTGACCGGACACGCCGGGCGCACCGATCGGAATGACGGCCGCGTAACCGTCGGGCGGAACGACTGCGCTGGACCCGCATCCGGTCGGCACACCGACTTGCGCGTAGCCGCCGATGACGGCAACCCGCGGCGTCGACCCCGCCACCAGCGGCAGCAGCCCGCGGTTTTGCAGCAGCACAGTTCCCTGCCGGGCTATGTTCAGCGCAATGGTGCTGTGCGCCGCCATATCCGGTGCGGGAGCTTTGTCCCCACGGTCGACTCCCACGGCGAACATCGAACGCAAAATCCGGCGGACCATGTCCGCAAGCCGGGACTTCGGCAGCCTGCCGTCGGCATAAGCGGCTCGCAGCGGGTCGGTGAACGCCTCGGCCTGCCAGAGGATCGCGTCGATCTGTGCGCCGCACTCCTGGTCGAGACCGTTGAGCGCGCACTCCCAGCTCGGCGTTCCGCCCCAGTCTGACATCACCCAGCCGCGGTAGCCCCAACGATTTTTGAGGATGTCGTTGATCAGCCCGTGGTTGCGGCTGGCGTATTCGCCGTTGATCTTGTTGTAGGCCGTCATCACCGCGCCGGGTTGTGCCTGCTCGACGGCGATCTCGAACGCCAGCAGGTCGGCCTCGCGGTGGGCGTCCGGGCCGATCACCGCGTCCAGCCAGTGCCGGTTGGTCTCGTTGCAGTTCAACGAGAAGTGCTTGACCGTTGAGATCACGCCCTGCTCCTGTATTCCGGCGATCGACTGCGCGGCGATGGTGGCGCTCAACAGTGGATCTTCGGACAGGTATTCGAAGTTGCGCCCGTTGCGTGGGTCGCGCGCGAGGTTCAATCCGGGACCGAGCAGCACGTTGAAGCCGCGCGCGCGGGCTTCGCTCCCGACCGCTGCGCCCGCCGAGCGTGCCAGCGCTGGATGGAAGGTGGCGGCCAGCGAGAGACCCGCCGGGAGCGCGGTGGCGGTGTCGCCGGGCCGGTAACCGGGGTTGGTCACACCAAGGCCGGCGTCGCTCATCCGCAGCGCCGGCACGCCCAGCCGCGGAATGCCGGGCACGTAGCCCGCGCTTCTCGGAACATCCGGCGGGAAGCGCTCATCGTGGAACGGGAACAGCTCACTGGCACCCATCACGCTGAGCAGCAGCGAAAATCGCTCCTCGTCGGTCAACTGCTCCTCGAGTTGGCGGGCGCGAACGTCCGGGTCAGTCTCGCGATCAGCGGCCCGCTCGCTCACCGGGCGCCTTCTTTCGCGTAGACCACCCGCAGCACATGCCCGAGCTCCGGGCCCATCACCAACTCGGCCAGCGTGCACATGGTCGCGACGAACGCCGGGCCGTGGGGAGGACCGGTGTCACTGAGATGGTGCGCCATTTCGTGCAGTACGACCAGCTCTCGCATCGCCCAGTCGGCGGTGTCCCGGTCAGGTACGGCGATCACTCCGGCACCGTCGCGTCGCTCGTAGTGCGCCGCGGTAGCTGCTCGCCGCGCCCGCACCGTCAGTGGCGGTGGTGTCGGCCATTGCCGCTGCACCGTCGGCAGCGACAGTACGTGGTCGACGTAACGCTGCACCGACGGAACCGAGGCGAATCGGCCTTCGGGCGGCAAGGTGAGTTGCGTACCGAAGAAGTCCACGGCCGGTGACCCGTGCTGCGCGGCCCGGTCGAACAAGACCCGGACGAAGTGCTCAGCCGCGTAGACCTTGGAGCGCTGTATGTCCCGCGCGCAAGGAGTTGCCGCGCTCACCGGTTCAGAGCGGCCCTCGCCGAGGACAGCTCGGGACTGTTGCCCAGCCGCGCTCGCTTGCCCGCCCGATCCCCCGCCCGCCGAGCCGCCGACGAATACCCCGCCGACGCCCGGCTGGCCCGCCAGGTACCGCGCGCCGAAGACTCGCCGCGGTAGAAGTTGCGCAGCTCGAGTTCTTTATCGCGCAGCGCAACTGCCGTACCGGGTACCCGGTGGCGATCGTTCTGCGCTTCCCGACGAACTTGCTCCCGCGCCTCCACCAGCCGCTTACCAACCCGGGCGCCGAACGCGAGCTGGAAGTTCAGCCGCGCGGTGATCGTCGGCGTCGGACGGTGCGACCCGGAGGAGATGTAGAAATCCGAGGCCCGCACCATCTGGACCACCAAGCTGGCATACAAAGCGTGGCTGGTGTCGATGTCCTCGGTGAAACCGTAGGCATAGACGAACGTCGAATTCGACGCCACGTCGCAGCGCACATCGTTTGCTGAAGCGATGACCACGAACAATTGGACATAGGTCCGAAGTCCCCTGGTGCCCGCCGTCCCTATTGTGATGGTGCGTTGAACAGGAGCCTGTGCCTGGGTGCGGGTGGCCGAGTGCGCCCGCGCCACCGCCAAGTCGATGGACGTCGCGGTGGCGAGCCGTTGCGCCGCGGCCATGAACGCCTCAGCTTCGTGGATGTTGTCGGTGCCTTCGGCTTGGCGCAGCAGGGCGGCGATGCGGGCCAAGATCTTGTCGTCGCTCATAGCCGTCAAACTACTGGATAGCGAAGACATCTCGGTGCGGCGTGGTCGTCGGCTTTCCCGCTGCGAGCGTCGTTGTTCACAGTCGGGCGTTGATCCACGACACGACGTCGTCGAGCACTCGGTCGCGTTCGGGCTCATTGAAGACTTCGTGGTACAAACCTGGATACTCCTTGAGCTCGGCGTCCGCAGAGCCGACCACCTCGATGAGTTTGCGACTGCCGCTGATGTCGACCAGCCGGTCCTCCACACCATGCACGACCAGCAGCGGCGCGGTCAGCGCGGCGGCCCGCTGCGGCATCGTCTCACCGACCAGCAGTAGGGCGCGAGCGATGCCCGCGGGCACCTTGCCGTGATGCACCAGCGGGTCGCTGTGATAGGCGGCCACCACGGCGGGGTCCCGGGATATGGCTTCGGTCTCGAGTTCCTGTACCGGCAGCCCCGGCGCGACCGCCCCAACAGCTTTCGCGACCAGCACCAACAACGGCGAAACTGCGTGCTGAGCGGCCACCGCCGGCCCGGACAGCACCATCAGGTCGTAATTGTCCGGACGCTCTACCCCATAGGCGAACACGATGCCCCCACCCATGCTGTGCCCGAGCACAATGCACTTACCGCCGGGGTGTTCTTTGCCCGCGATGCCGACCAGGGTGGCGAAGTCGCCGGTGTATTCAGAGATGTCCTTGACCAGCACCCGCTTGCCGCCCGAGCGACCGTGTCCGCGGTGGTCGATCGCGTAGGTAGCCAGCCCCGCCGCGCCGAAACGCTGCGCAACGTGGTCGTAGCGGCGGGCGTGCTCTCCGAGCCCGTGCGACAAGACAACCACCCCCCGCGGCGTGGCGTCCGTTATCCAGACGTCGTAGACGATGCGGACGCCGTCGACCCCTTCGAAGGTCCGCTCGGTACGGGTGATCACCAGGGCAGCGTAGACGCAAAACCCTCGCCTCTCTCGCCGCGCGGAACCTTCGGGACGGCCGGGTGGCCAGTTATGCCACGCGATAGACCGGAAATCGTTCAAGAACTGGCCATTCGGCGCCTGCTTCGCGAAATGCGGCGCACACCCTGGCCACAATAACGATCGGGCGGTAGCGAATAAGGTCGCTGCTGACCCGGATTATCGTCCAACCGGACGCCGCCAGTTCGGCGTACCGATCGATATCAGCCGTGCGCTGGGCAGGGTCGATCCAATGTTGAGCGCCGTCGAAATCGATCCCGATCTTCCACTCGACATAGCTCCTGTCGATTCGCGCGAACGAATAATAGAACCGGTCCCGCACGACGATTTGGGTATCGGGTTTGGGTAGACCCGACCGGACGAGCAATTGTCGGGATCGGCTCTCTTGCGGCGATTCCGCGCCGCAGATCACGGCGCTTGACTGCCCGGTGCGGCGTCCGAGGTCGAACGTGGTGCGCGCAGGTGTGATGACCGGCATTCCACGGACGGTGCACACTTCTTCTTCTCGCAATCCGTCGCGGTGAATGACTATGCCGTCGACCGGCTTTTCATTACGGCGGTACAACTCGGCGGGCCGTCTCGGATCAATCCACCGCGTTACCATTAGCGCGGCAGCCGAGAGCCCCGCCACCGTCGACGTCCGGCCCGACCACAGCCAAGCGGCGTCGCGGGCGTCAAGTGGCCGTTCGGCCACCGATGACGTCCACTGAAGCGGCTGGGTACGGTGAGGCATGCCTGCAGGGGTGGAGGTGAGGCGCGCGGCCGATCGCGCGGCCACTAGAACGCCCTGGCTCAACTCGAGGCACTCCTTCTCGTTCGGCGACTACTACGATCCAGCCAACACCCACCACGGGCTGCTGTTGGTGAACAACGACGACATCGTCGAACCGAGCAGCGGCTTTCATCGCCACCCGCACCGGGACATGGAAATCGTCACGTGGGTGCTGCGGGGATCGCTGACGCACCAAGATTCGACGGGTCGCCACGGCGTCATCTATCCCGGCCTGGCGCAGCGCATGTCGGCCGGCAGCGGCATCCTGCATTCGGAGAAAAACGACTCAGCCGCCGAGCGCGTGCACTTCGTTCAGATGTGGGTCATTCCCGACGAGTCGGGCATCTCCCCCAGTTATCAGCAGCACGAGATCGACGACGCACAACTGCAGGGACACCTCGTCACCATCGCCTCCGGTATCGCGGGCCGGGACGCCGCCATCACGCTGCACAACCGTCACGCGGCGCTGCACGGTGCTCGGCTGACGGCAGGCGAGACGGTCGATTTGCCCCAAGCGCCATACCTGCACCTTTTCGTCGCGCGTGGCGAAGTCGCGCTCGACGATGGCGGTGCGCTGCAGGGGGGTGACGCTGTTCGGTTCACCGGGTTCGACGGCGCGCGGGTGACCGCCACCGAGCACGCCGAACTGCTGGTTTGGGAGATGCACGCCGCGCTCGGCGGCGGTTGAGCAGCCGGCCCGGTCGGCTCAGCGGCGGATCTGGCTACGCCGCCCGGTCACGCCCAAGTAGATCGCGATGAGGATGACCGCCGTGATGATGCCGACCAGGAACGGAATGACCGCCCACCCGCCGTTGGAGTTGGTGTAACCCAGGTTGTAGGTCAGCCACGACCCAAGGAACGCCCCGACGGCGCCCAGGACGATGGTCATGACGAGCCCGATGTTCTGCTTACCGGGCATGACCAGCCGCGCGAGGGCGCCAACGATCAGCCCGACGACGAGGGCGCTGAAAATTGTTCCTATCATTGCTGCTCCTCAGTGTTGCGGCGCCTGCTGGTGCCGTTACCGATCGGAATGCCCACTTATCCGACGCTCCTAACTTCTGCTGGGAGCACGACCACGATGCACTGAGAGACACATAAGGTAAGCCAGACGAGAAGGAGCCTGCCATGCCGCAAGCAAAGTCCAACCGTAAAGCACCCCGCCGAAAGCCTGTTCGCCGAAAGGCAGTTGTAAGACCCACCCGAACGGTTCGGTTCTGGGCGGCGCCCATCCTGATCTGCGTGGCCATGTTGTCGGCGCTGGCTGCGCTGTATTTGGGTGGGATTTTGAACCCGACGACCAACTTGCGGCACGTTCCGGTCGCACTGGTCAACGAGGACACCGGCCCGACGGGCAAACAAGTCCTGAACGGCATGGTGTCAGGTCTGGACAAAGACAAATTCGACGTACGCATTCTGACGCCGCAAGAGGTGCAGCAACAGTTGGACACCGCGCGGGTGTATGGCGCGGTCGGAATCGCGCCGAACTTCTCCGCCAAGCTGCAAGGCGTTGCACGGGCAGCGGGCGCGCCGGGGCCGGTCAGTCGGCCGGTTATATCGGTGCTGTCCAACCCCCGGGCCAGCACGTTGGGATCCAACATCGCCAGCCAGGCGCTCAACCGGGCTGCCGCCGCGCTCAGCCATCGGATCGGCGAACGGCTCGTCGAGGACATAGCTGAGAAAACGCAGGGCGGTCAGCTGCCGAGTTCGGCGGCCGCGTTGCTGTCCAATCCCGTCGCGATCGAGAGCCGGGTGTACAAACCTCTTCCGGAAGGTACCGGCAACGGTTTGTCGGCTTTCTACTACGCGCTTTTGCTGCTGTTGGCCGGCTTCACCGGCAGCATCGTGATCAGCACGCTGGTCGATTCGATGCTCGGTTATGTGCCGGCGGAATTCGGCCCGGTGTACCGGTTCGCCGAAAAGGTCAAGATCTCCCGGTTCCGGACCTTGCTGATCAAGTGGGCCGTCACGGTTGTGGTGGCGTTGCTGACGTCAGCTGCATACCTCAGCATCGCCAAAGGGCTGGGCATGCCATTCGAGAACACCGTGATCCTTTGGCTTTTCGGTGTGTTCGTGATCGCTGCCGTCGGTATCACCTCCGCCTCACTGATCGCGGCGCTGGGCACCGTTGGCTTGCTGGTCAGCCTGTTCCTGTTCGTCATCCTCGGGTTGCCGTCGGCCGGCGCGACGGTTCCACTGGAGGCGGCACCGCCGTTCTATGGATGGCTTGCCAATTTCGAGCCGATGCACCAAGTCTTCCTGGGCGCACGGGCACTGCTGTACTTCAACGGCCGCGCCGACGCCGGGCTCTCGCAGTCGGTGCTGGTGACGGCGGTCGGTTTGGTGATCGGGCTCGCGTTGGGTGCTGTCGTCACTCGCATCTACGACCGCCGCGGATATCACCGCATCATGGCCGTCGCCGAGCCGCCGGAGACCGCAGAAACGCCCACCACCGAAGCGGAAGCCGACGAACCGGCGGAGACGGCGGAGACCACGGAGGCCGACGCGACGGCTGGTTCCGCCGCTCCAAGCGAGATCGCTGAAACGCACGGCGCCGCGACGGCGGACGCCAGCGAGAGGACGGCAGTTACCGCAGAGCCGGCGAACGCGGACGTGCCAAGCGCCGATTACTGAACCGGCTGCGCCTGCGCAGCCGGCCCGAACCGAAAGATCGTCAGGCTGACCGCGACCACTGCGGCGGCCAGCGCGATCACCGGCGCGACGGTGACCCGAATGCCGAACCGGCGTGCGGTAGCGTTCTGCACGCCGAACGGTAAACCCAATGCGGCGATCGAAATCAGCTTCGTGGCGTCGTGGTAACGCAGCACGCCGGTCCCGGCGAGCAGCGCCATCACCGCCAGCACGACGACTTCCAGGCTTAGTGCTGCGGTGATCCACCGGCGGACCCCGCTGATGTACCGTGCCAACCGGCCACCGATGACCGTGCCGGTGAGATCCGCCGAACGCCACGACGGCAGCGGTCAGGTCGACACCGGCCCACGGGACGAAATCCGAGGAAGATGACATCGCCGGTCATGTTGGCCACGAACACGTGACCGAGCACCAGCAAGCTGATCGCGTCGACGATGCCGGTGGCGAAGGTCAACAGCAGCAGGGCGCCGATCGTCGCGCGCTCAGAGACCGGCGAAGCAACTGCCACGGTTCTTACAGCTGAGGCGTCAGATCCAGCGAAGTAATGGTGCTCATCCTGGTGACCAGCCAGCGCGCGTGGTCACGCTTCATGAACAGCCGGTACGACAGGTATTTCAGCGCGGGGATATTCTTGGTCATCGGGCTCGTCGAGGTGCTGTTGGTGTAGACGATGGCGACGGCGTTCGAGCCCTCGAACGATTCCACCCCCGCACCAGTGACCACCGTGTTGTTCGAAACTTGAGCCTGTTTATTCGGCGCGACCAGGGCATCGACGAATCTGCGGTACTGGGCTTCGAAATCACCGGTCAGGTAAAGCGACGCCCGGTCGCCGAGCTTGTCCAGATTGTCCGGAGTGTAGGTCCATAGCGTCGTAATGGCGTTAGCCGCGGTTCGTGCGATGTTGAGTTTGGTCTCCACAACCGCGCGATTCGCCAGGTACGGCTGCACCATCGCACCTGCGAACGCTGCGGATCCGACGAATAAGGCGGCAGCGACGAGGACCGCGGCAACAAGCATTCTGCCTACCGGCTTCCTCGACCGCGGCGTCTCATCGGTTGAATCGGGCGGTTCGAAAGCTGCTGGTTCACCGTCCTCGGCGGATTGAGATGTGACGACGTCGGGATCCTGCGCTGACTCGGGTCCGGCGTCGACTGCTTCTTCGGTACCCAAATCCGACGCCACCGCAGCGCCTCGGCGTTTGTTACGCCACCGGCCACGCCGTGTCAGCGACCGAACCTTCGTAGGTGTCGACGGCGCCTCATCCGCAACTTCCGGCTCTGCCGGCGTCGGCTCGACCGCATCGGCTGAGACGGCTGAATCGGCCCGCGCGTCGTCGTCGCTGAATACCGTCAGATCACCTGCGAGAGGTTGCTGATCTTCCACGCGTTCCCTTCCTGCTTAGCCGTTGCCACCCAACGATCGGTGTTGTCGAAAAGCTGCTTCCCGTCCGGGGACTTCGAGGTGACTTCAGTAGCGACCAGGACGTTGGCGCTGCCGTCGTCATTCCACCGTTCAACGCCGGCGTCAAGGACGGTACCGGTAGTCCGTTCTCCTCTGGCGATCTGGAACAGGATCTCATTGGCGCTGCCCTGATACTGCTTCTGGAAGTCGCCGGTCGCTTGGGCCAGTACCCGGTCTATGTAGTCATTCGCGTGGAACGGATCCACAGAAGTGAACTCGGTCATGAACGACGAAACGTAGCTCAGCACGGCACCATCTTTTTGGGCTGCCGAATCACTGCGCAGATGTGAGACCAGCATCAGGGCGCAGCCGGTCACCGCACCGGCCATCAGCAGCGCGGCGACTGTGACAACCACACGGAAGCCTTCGGGTCGCGACGGTTTCCGCAGCCGGGGCAGCCACTGGCGCGGCCGCTGCAACTCCGTCGTTTGGGCGGCCAGCAGCGGTTGCTCCCCGGGCTGAAACTTACGGCGCGGGCTCATCTCCCACCACCTGCAGCCGGCTTCGGTTTGGTCAGCACGGTCAGATCGTCGACCCGCCACTGACCGTGAGCGCCTTTGGCGAAGCTCACTCGAACAGTTGCGGTGATGTAGCGCTGCTCTGACGCGAGTCCGCGTTCCCCCCGCATGAACAACATCATCGACGCGTGCGTCGGTGTCACGGGACGCAAAACCGCGCCGTTGGCCACGAAGTACTGGTTGAGGACGGGATGCTTCTGCACTGCTTCCTGTTGCTTGACTAATTCACCGCGATACCGGTCGGTGGTCAGCGACTGAGCGCGCGCAAAGTCTTCCCGTATGGTTTTCGGGTCGTAGGACAGCATCTCCACGACCATCTTCGGTCCCTGCGCCGTGATCTGGTCGGACGCTTGGTTGACCGCCCGCTCATGCCAGTACACGGCGGCAAAGGATGTCGCCGCTCCGATCAGGCAGAGCGACGTTGCGGTCAGCACCGCGATGACGTTCAACTGCCGTACACGGCCTGGCGACGGACGCTGCTCGGTGACCTGGACCTCGGTACCTAACAGCAGATCAGCGAAGGTGCGCCGTCGTGGATCCCACAGCGGCCAGAGCCAACCCAAAAACAGTGCCGCCGTGTCCAGCAGGTGAGCCAGGTCCCGCACCAGCAATCGCCAAGGCCCGACCGCCGTTCCATTCCGCCGCACCACAGCGATGTCGACGTTGGCGCGACCGAGGCTCCATCCGGTCACCGTCGGCAGCACCAGCCGGTTCACCAACGTCAGCAGGATGACCGCGCCGGCGATAACACCGCACAGCCACCACCACACTCCGCGCACCGGCACCGTCCAGCACACCAGCGCCATCGTCGCCATTACGGCAAGGCTCAGGGCAAGGTCAACCACGAACGCCGAGGCGCGCAGGCGCCAAGACGCGGCGGGGCGTTCTCCAGCTCCCTTCGGGACGGCGGGCGCGGGCTTGGTCTCCTCGACCACCGCCGTCACTTCGCCACCTGGTCGAGTTTGGAAATCTTGTATGTACCGTCGGCGGGCGACATCGTCACCCGCAACCGGAACCCCTGTTCTTGATTCTGGGCTTCGGCGTTGGTCACTCTGGTGCGTAGCGCCACCAAGACGTCGACCGAACCGTCGCCATTGTTCCGTTCCACCGCCGCGCGCATGTCTGACACCTGAACATGCGCATTAGAGGCCTGATAGGCGTCGGCAAGCATTCCGCTGTACAAAGCGGCCTGCGCACCGAAATCTCCGGTGGAGCATTCGATGATCCGCCGTGCGGCATTGGACATCGCGGCTGTGTCAGGCGCCTGGGTAGCCGCCACGCAGTCCTCAGCCGCCCTTAGGGCCGCCGCGTCATCGCGGGCGACGGCCTGGCTTGCCCGGTGGCCACGCAAGGCAAAGATTCCGCCAATACCGACGCCCCCCGCCAGCAGCAGAAGCAGCACCGCGACAGCGGCCAACCAACCCCGGCCCACGCGTGATCCGGTCGGCATAGCGCTGACCGCCTTCGCGCCCTCGTCACCTTCTAATTCGTCGGGCGCTGCGCCGGATTCCGCGCCGTTCTCGCCGGCCGTCTCCGGCATAATCTCGGTGCTGGCCTGGTCGGCTCCGCCCTCAGAATCAATCGATTCCTCGGGCGTCACCACGGTGTTGGTCTGGTCGGCTCCGCCCGCAGAATCAATCGATTCCTCGGGCGTCACCACGGTGTTGGTCTGGTCGGCTCCGCCCTCAGAATCAATCGATTCCTCGGGCGTCACCTCCGAAAGCGACGAGTCGTCGGCATCGGTGAGGTTCAACCGGCGGCTGGCGCCAGCATCTCCTTCCATCCGTCGTCTCCTGTGTTATTCGAGTTCTGGACCGCGTACTTGACACCGTCCGGTCCTATCAATTCACCGCTCTGCGGACTGTAGATCGCTGTGGGCGGCCCGCCCGGAGTGTAGACGCAGGGATTCGGTTGTTGCCCGTTGCACTGCACCGTACCCGACCCCGGCCGTTGCAGAGGGTCGCTCATCGGGGGTGGCGTTCCCGGCACCTGGTCGGCGGGTGCGGGGTTGAGGCCGGTGTCGACCGACGGCGCCTGCTCCACCAACCCCGGCGTGATGGGCTGATCGCAGCGGGCCCCCGGTGCGGGACAGTTCTTGATCTGGTTCGGGTCGCCGTACCACGGATTGGTGCCCAATGGCACGTAGGGCTTGGGATCGCGGCACTCCTTCGGCGTTGCGGCCCGCTTCCCCGGTACGTCTACACACGGAAAGTTGCGTGCTCCGCGGACGCCGTTGGCGGGAGTGTCCTTCGGGATCTTGCAATACAGCCCGTTGGGCACCGGCATGTCATGGGTGTCCGCCGGCGACCGCCATTGCGATGCCGGGATGAAGCCCGTCAGACATGGTGGTGGCTGATTGATCGTCGTCGCGACGTCCAGCGCAGCAAGCGGCGGGAATGGCGCGGCAACGGTCTCCGCGATGGACGCCCCTTGCGGCAGAAACACGAGTAGCTGCTCTACACCGTTGTGGTAGCGCTTGAGCATTTCCGTGACGATCGCTAGGTTGGCCAACGTCTGCGGCAGCGCCTCACGCACGTCGCCGAACGCCCCGGCGACCTGATCGGCAGTCGGTGCCGCCTCAGATAAGATCCTGCGTACGTGGCCGTCGTTCTGCGCAGTTTGAGCGGCGAGACTTTTCAGATTGCGCGCCCAGCGCTCGATCGCACTGCTCGAATTGACTTGGCTGTCCAGGATCGGCGTCGAGTTCTGGATGATGTCGTCGACGTTGTCGATGTTGGTGCCGAAATCTTTGACGATCGCCTGAGTCGAATCGACCAGCCGTTGCAGCGCGGGGCCCAAGCCGCCGACGGATTGCGCAGTCTCGTCCAGCAGCTGGCCGATTTTTTCCTTGGGTAATACAGACAGACCCCGATTGGTGGCGTCCAGCAACGGCCCGATCTGCACGGGCACCGTGCTTTTGGTGATGGTCTGCCCGGGCGACAAGTTCTTGCGCGCATTCCCTGGCGAGGTCATATCGACGAACTGCTCACCGACCGCCGATACCGAGTGCACGTTGGCGATCGCATCGACCGGGATCTTGTAGCGGCTGTCGATGCTCAACTTCGCCTGCGCGCCCTGTTCGGTCGGCTCGATGTCGGTGACTTTGCCGATCGTGATGCCGCGGTAGGTGACGTTCGCAGTTTTGTACAGACCGCCCGATTCCGGCAGATTCACCTTCAAGTCATAGCGGCCGATGCCGACCAACGTCGGGACCTGCAGGTAGTAGACGCCCAGCACGAGCATCGCCACCACCGACAAGCCGACGAACAAAATCAGCTGGCGCCGGACGAATCTGCTCATCAGCAGTTCCTATCCCCTCGTTCGACCAACGGTCCGCCGGGCGCGTCGTTCGGGTTAGGCGTATAGCGGACGTCCGGAATCATGGTTTTAGGATCGCGGCCGAACGACTGCTCGAGCGCACGCAATGATCCAGACAGTCCGGTGCCGGTCAAGAACGCGTTGTCGTCGGAGCTGTAGGTCACGTCGAGCGTGATCGAGATGTTGTAGTAGTCACCGCGAAACACCTTCGGGGCGGTGTCGACGTCGAACGGCTGGGTGAGGAGAATCTTGAGCGCGCCGAGCAGATCGGGAGAGGCACGGCCCAGCTCCTTCAAGGGACACTGCAGTGCCTGCAGATCCGTGTGCAGCGGGCCGCGCACAGCGCCGAGGTACTGCCCGGCGGCGCCGGTGATCCGGCCCAACGCATCGCCCGCGTTGATCAAGTCACGCTGATAGCTGGGGTCCGCCAAGTATTTGATCAACGGCGGGACCTCAGTCAGCACCCGATCGATCACGTCCGCACGGGTACCGACGTAAGCCAGCAACCGGTTGGTGGAATCGATGGCATGGGTGATGTCGCCCCGTTGCTCGTTGACCTCGCGAGTGAAAGTGTCCAGTTTCCCGAGGAACGCGTGAATCTGGTCGGCTCGGCCGGAAACGACGTTGCTGACTTCGTTCTGCAGCACTTCCAGGTTCGGAATGCCACCGCCACGCAAGATCAAGGCAAGGCTGGCCAGGGTCTGCTCGGTAGACGGGTACGACGACGAGTTCTTCAACGGGATGGTGTCGCCATTTTTCAACAGCTCATGTGACGGGTTGGCCGGCGCGGCCAATTCGATGTGCTGAGATCCCAGCAAGCTAGTCTGCCCGATTTTGGCGGTGGCGTTTTTCGGCAGCTTGACGCTCTTGTTCAGACCCAGCGTCAGTGTCGCGATCCAGTTCTTCAGCTTGATTTCACGTATCGAACCGACGAAGACGTCGGCCACCTGGACCGGGCTGTTGCCGTTGATCGCCAGCGTGTCCGGCATCTGCACGTAGACGGTGTAGGAGCCGGACTCGTTGCCCGGGCCGCCCGGAATGGACACGTTGGAGATGCCGCGCCAGCCGCACGAACTCAGCATCAGTGCTGCGACCGACACCACCAGCACCTGCCGGCCCCGGTAACGAAGACGCGACGCCATAGTGGCCGTCCACCGGCTCGCGCGGTTATTTCCGCTCGCAGCGTTCGACACGCGTGTCACTAGCCAGCTCCCATCTCGGCGGGCAAAGGCGGACCCAAGGGTGCGGGTGCCGGCGCAGGGCCAGCAGGTGTTGGCGGGACCGGTCCAGGCCGCACGTCGGGACCGGGCGGCGGCGGCGCTATCGGCGCCGGATGGTCTGGCTGGCCGATATAGGGCAGCGGACCCGGTTGTTCGTCGTAGGCATTCGGATAGCCGGGCGGAGTCTGCAGGTTCGACTGGACCGGCGAGATGTCTGGGCCGCCCATGAGTTCTGCGAGGGATTCCGGCGTCAGCAGTCCGGCCGTGATCGGGCCCACCTTCTGGCCCTGCATGCCGGGCGCGGTGATCCAGCCCGGTTGGGTGTTTTTGTGCGACGTCGGGGTGTCCGGCACCCAGATGCCCGGAACGGTGGTGTCTTTGTACCCGTTCGGCGGCTGCAGCCGCGGCTCGGAGTAGGCGACCTCTTTGGGTGTCGTCTCGGCGGTCGAGAAGAGGTTGAGCCCGAACGGCAGGTAGTTGAACTTGATCGCGTCGAGGATTGGGCCGAGGTACTGCGCACACAGTTCGGCGGACTCTTGATAGCCGAGCCGGCTGCCCGCCTGGATGGTGCTGCAGAGGAACTGCATTGGGTTGGCGAAGTTCATGATCGCCGGAATGGCGACGATGGCGCCGTGCGACGGGTGATAAATGGTGTTGAGGTTCGCCGCTCCCGTCGGTATGACATGCAGCAGGGTCTCCAACCCGTCCAGCGAATTGGGTTGGACCAGTGTCGTAGTCACTTCGGCCAGGTTGTTGATGTCGTGCGTGAGCACCTCGCGGTTCTTTTCGAAGAAGGGCTTCACTGTCGCCAGCAGACCGTCGAACTGCTGTAGCGAATTGGCAAGGTCGTGGTCGGTGCGGGTCAGCCGGTCGGTGAACTGCGCCAGGTTCTGGTTCAGCGCGACGAACTGCTGGTCGTCGGAGTGTAGAGCGTTGACGAACAATGCCAGACTGCGGACCACCGCGAAGAAGTCGCCGCGGCCTTCGTTGAGCGCGGTCAACGCCCGTGACAGGTTGGAGAAGGTGGTGTTGACCTCTTTGCCCTTGCCGGCGAGCCCGTTGGCGAACGACTCGATGACATCACCGAAGGGTCCCTTGGGCTGCGCAGGGGTGGGGCCGAGCTTGGTGATGAGGTTGGAAAGGCTGTCCCGTAGCTGGTCGAACTCGGTCGGCACCTGGGTGCGCTCGATCGGGATCACCGCGTTGTCGGCCATTATCGGTCCACCTTTGTAGACCGGTTCCAGTTGCAGCGAGCGCGATGCCACCAGCGTGGGGTTCAGCTCAACCACGGAGGCGTTGGCGGGCACCTTGTACTTACTCAGATAGTGGAAGGTGACTTTCATCTTGTCGCCGGCCGGCTCGATCTTGTCGATGGCGCCCACCCGGAAGCCCATGATCTGGACCTTGTCTCCGGCGTAAAGCGCGTTCGCCTCCGGGAAGTAGGCGACGACGGTGTTGTTAATCAACTTCTGGTACAGCTGCCAGCCGACGAACGCCGCAATCAACGCCAGCACGATGATCACCGATCCGATGATCACCGACGCCCGCGACATCTTGGGCAGCTTCAGGTTGCGCATATCGAGGATGGTGCTCATTGGTTACCGCCCCCTCCCCCCAGGTCGCCCACAACTCCGCCTGAGTCGCCTCCGCCTCCGCCTGGCTGGCTTCCTTGTACGCCGGGTGCGATGAACGGCGCCGGCAGCTGCTGGCCTGGTCCGGGCGGCGCCGGCGGTCCCGGCGGGAAGCCCGGCGCGAACGTCGACGGCGGGGCAGCCGGACCGGCCGGTTGCAAGTTCTCCGTGCGCGCACCCGGTGGCGCGTTGGGCGGTAACGGCACCGGGGTGCCCGGCACGTCTGGTGCCGGCTCACCTGGTCGCCCGGCGATCGGAATGCCCGGTGTCGGCGGCAAGCCGTTGGGGTTCGGCGGCGACGCCAAGACGTTGGGTATCCCCAGAAGCGGTCCGGCCAAGGCACCGAAGGGCCCGAAGTTTTGGTCGGTGCCCACGCACGGCAACGGGTTTCCCGGGCGGGGTAAGCCGTCGGCGGGTGGCGTGAACGAGCACGGCGACCCCGGCGCGACAGCCGGACCCGGGTGATCCGGGGTGCCTTCGAGCACCGGTGGCGCCGGCGGCGGTGCGCCGTTGGGGAACCGGGTGCCGTTGGGGTCGGGGAACCGGAACGCCGGCAGCCCGGCGTTGCGGTAGAACTGCTCCGGATCGATACCGCGCTTCTTGAACGCGGCGTCGACAAACGGCTGCAGCAACTGATAAGGCAGCAGGTTAGCTATCTGCACCTTGAAGTACGGTCCCGACGCGATGGTTTCCCCGAGTTGCAGGACGTTACGGCCTCCCTTGGTGATTCCGTCGGCCAGGTCTTGCTTGCGTTCCCTGAGCAGGTCGCTGACCGTCCGTAACTGCTCCAACACGTGATTCAGGTTGGGATTGTCATTGATGAACTTCTGCACTTCGTTCGAGAAGCGGGCAATGTTGCTCAACAGCGTGTCGATGGCCTGCCCGCGTGCGTTGAACGCAACCAGCAGGGTCTTGGTGTTGACCAACAGCCGGTCAACCTGCTCACTGCGGTCACCGAGGATGCTGGCCACCTGGTTGGCCTGCGCCAGTAGGTGCTTGATCTCCTCGTCGCGTTTGCCGATGGTGTCGGAGAAGGCCGCTACGCCGTCCAGAGCTGCACTCAGATGCGGGTAAGTCTGATTGATGGTCTGCGACAAAACATCCAGCGACTGCTTGACCGTGTCGATGTTCCAGTTGGAGGCCGCTTTGGTGACGTCGTTGACGGCGTCGTAAATCTGATAGGGCTGGGTGCTTTGGCCCAGCGGCAGCGTCGAGTTAGGACGCAACTTCTGAGTGCCGCGCGGCTCGATCTCGAGCACCCGCTTGCCCAGCAGGGTATCGGTGCGGATGGTGAGCCGGCTTTCGGTTCCGATGGGTTGGCCGCCGGTGGTGAACTTCATCACGATGTGGTCACCGTCGATCCTGATCCCTTGAATGGCACCGACATTCAGGCCGGCGATCCGCACTTTGTCGCCTTTGTTTATCCCGCCGGTGTCGGCGAACTGCCCGTAGTAAGGGGCCGAGGCGAACAACATCGGGACGCTCGTCATCGTTTGGCCGAACGCGATGACCATCACCACCACCGCGAGGCCCATCAGCCCGATCCGTGAACGGTTGGGTGGTTCCAGAGTTCTCATTGCGGCGTGCACCTACCCGTCGGCTGCTGGAAAAGCCGCACTGTGCGGACCGGACCGCCAGCCTGAAGCCCGTTGAACTTCAGAGTGATATCGCAGAAGTAGAAGTTCACGAAGTCGCCGTAGCTGCCGATGGCGCGCCCGATCTTGTCCAGTGCGATCGGCGTCCGGTGCAGCTGGTCGTCGTACATATCACGCTGGTCGATGATCGGCTGCTGAACAGCATCGAGGTAGTTGATGGTCTTGTTCAGCAGCGTCTGGTTGTCGCCCAATAGATCGGCGACTGCGGCGGTGCCGCTGCTGATGTGGGCGGCGTCCGCGGCCAGGCTGTCGGAGTGGGCCGACAAGCCGGTGACCAGTTTTTCGAAGTTGTCGATGGTCTGGTCGAACTCTTTGCGGTGGCGCACCGTGGTGTCGAGCACGATGTTCAAGTTTTTGATCACCTCTCCGATCGCCTGGTCACGTTCGGCGATGGTGGAGGTAAAACTCGCGGTCTGGTCAAGGATGTCGTTAATGGTTCCGCCCTGTCCTTGGAAGACGGTGATGATGGCCGAGGCGATGTTGTTGACCTTCTGCGGGTCCAGTGCCCGAAACAGCGGACGGAAACCACCGATCAGCGCGTCGAGATCCAGCGCCGGTGAAGTGCGAGACTCCGGGATGAACCCACCTGGCAGCAGCACTTGGTCGGCACCCTGGCCCTGGCCGCGTTTGAGCTCCAGGTAGCGGTTGCCGATCAAATCGAGATAGCGGATCTGCGCGCTCGTCGACTGAAACAGCGGCACTGTCCGGTCGACGTCGAATTTCACCTGGGCGCGGTGGCCGTTGTTTATCAGCTCGATGCTCTTGACCTTGCCGATCTCCACTCCGGCGGCGCGGACGAACTGGCCTTCCCGCAGCCCACTGACGTTGCTGAACTCAGCGGTGTAAGTGTTCGTCCGGTCGAAGCGAATCTGGCCGAAGATCACGACGATTGCCACGGTGAAGAACACCAGCACGACCGAGAAGATCGCCAACTTGATTGCAGTGCCTTTGATGCTCATGGGTTGATCGTGTTATCCCCTACCTGACGGCCCCAGACGTACTCGATCGCGTAGGGCGAACCGACTTCTAAGTGGTTGTACGGCGCGACGCTGTTGCCGCTGTCCATCACCAGGTACGGCGCCGGCCAAAAGTCGCGGGTGATCCGCTGCCAGCAGCCGGGTGCACCACCGGGTCCGCCCTTGGTGTTCACCCGCGGCAGATTCTCGGGATAGATGTAAGGATTCGGCGCTCCGTTGATCAACGCGGCTGGTGCGGCCGCCAACAGACCCGGAAACAGCAAGCTACCGAACACGAATGAGGGATTGAGCAACAGTCCCGCGCCGGACAACAGCTCGCTATTGGTTCGCAGCGAGTAGCCGTTACCGCCGTTGAAACTGGCGTTCGCAGGTTCGGTGTCGTGGTAATTGCGGATGGTGCAGTAAATTTCTGGGCTGTACTCGTCGAGCAGCTGGGCAGTGGGAATCAGATCCGCCGCGGCCCGATCCAGATACGGCCCGCCGCGTTCGATAAGTTCGCCGCCGGTGTTGCCGAATCCAATGGCCGACATCAACGCCTTGTCCAGGTCTTTTTGCTGTCGGTTGAGGGTACGCGCGGTAGTCACCGTATCACTGAGGAAGTCGAAGAAGTTCGGCGCCGAGTTGGCGAAAGTGTCTGCCAGAGCAGCGAACTGCTGGATGTCGCGACGGGCTCTGGGCTGCTTTGGGTTGACGTTGTCAAGAACCTCATTGGCGCTGACGATTGATTGGCCGAACTTGTCGCCCAGCCCGCTCAACGCTTGCGCCGCCGCACTCAATGTGAGGTTCAGCTTGACCGGATCAACCTGTTGGGCGATCGAGCTGAGCGTCTGGAACACCGTGTTGATCTCTGTGGTCACCGACCTCGCATCGATGACATGCTGTGGTGTGATCCGTTGCTTCGTCGGGTTCTTGGGCGTGGTGAGCGAAACGTATTTGCCGCCGAACACGGTGGTGGCCCTGATGTTGGCGTCCACATTCTGCGGAATCAGGTTCAGGTACTTGGGATAGACGTCCAGCGAAAACTTGGCCGCCGGCTTGTGGTCCTTCGTCACTTCGGTGATCTCGGCCACCTTGCCGATCTCCACCCCGTTGTAGGTCACCTTCGACCCGGGGTCCATCACCAGGCCCGCACGAGCCGACAACATCTGCAGGTGCACCTTCGACGTAAAGTCTCCGCGGAACTGCCCGTAAACCAGACCAACGATGATCGCCAAGATCAAGAAAAACCCGAAGCCAGCCCACTTGTACGGCGGATTGCTTAGCTTGTTTTCTTTACCCGTCGGATACGTCATGGCGATTACACCGTGAGGGCGAAGTTCGGGTTGACGCCGTAGAGCGCCAACTCAGCCAGCAGGATGACCAGCTCCACCGACACCAGCGAGAAGCGCATCGACCGGCCGACGGCCTCGCCGACGCCGACCGGGCCGCCGGTGGCGTTATAGCCGTAGAAGGAGTGGCTGATCATGATGATCGCTGCCATGATGATGACTTCGCCGAATGACCAGAACACGTCTTCGGGGCGAAGGAACGTCCGGAAATAGTGTTCGTAGGTGCCGTGCGATTGTCCGTACAACAACGTGGTGGTGATCTGCGGGGACAGGAACGTCGCGATGAGCGCCATCGAGTACAGCGGGATGATGACTATCAGCCCGGCGATGATCCGTGTTGATGCCAGGTAGGAAATCGACTTGACGCTGATCACCTCGAGAGCGTCGATCTCCTCGGCGATCCGCATCGCGCCGAGTTCGGCGGTCACGCCGGCGCCGACGGTGGCCGCCAGCGAGACACCGGTGACGACCGGGCAGGCGAGGCGCACATTGACGTAGGCGGAAAGGAAGCCGGTAAAGGTCTCGAGACCGATATTGCCCAGCGACGAATAGCCCTGGATGGCGACCAGCGAGCTACCGGAGAGCGTGACGAAAGCGACGATCGCCACGGTGCCGCCGACGACGGCCATGGCACCGGTGCCCATGCCGATCTGGGCGATCAGCCGCAGCGTCTCCTTGCGGTATTCGCGAATTGCGTGCGGGATATTCGCGACGCTCTCCACCGCGAACCAGGCCAGTTGGCCGGACTGGTCGAATCCCCGACCCGCGGCGCCGCCGTAGCGGCGGAGATTCTCAACGGTCTTCGGGAACCGCGAGCGTAGTACTGCGGCTGTACTCATGTCACTTACCCGTTCCGAACCGCACACCGATGGTGGTCAAGATGACGTTCACCGCATACAGCGCCACCACGCACAGCACCACAGTCTCGTTGACCGCCGTGCCCAGGCCCTTGGAGCCGCCGCCGACGGTCAGCCCGCGATAGCAGCCGACCAGCCCGGCGATGAGCCCGAACACCATTGCCTTGACCGTCGCGATGATCACTTCAGGCAATCCGGTGAGCGTGGTCAGCGTGGCCAGGTATGCGCCGCCCGACACGTTTTGCAGATAAACCCCGAAGATGAAGCCGCCGACCAGGCCGACGGTGATCACCAGAGCGTTGAGCAGGGTCGAGACGATCGTCGCTGCAATCACCCGGGGCACCACCAGCCGGTAGATAGGGTCGATGCCCAGCACTTCCATCGCGTCGATCTCTTCGCGGATGGTGCGCGCACCCAGATCGGCGCAGATCGCCGTCGACCCGGCACCGGCGACCACCAGCACGGTGGCCAGCGGACCAAGCTGGGTGACCACGCCGATTCCCGCGCCGGCGCCCGAAAGGTCGGCGGCGCCAACCTCCTTCAACAGGATGTTGAGCGTGAAGATCAGCAGCACGGTCAGCGGGATGGAGACCATGATCGTCGGCAGCAGCGCGACCCTCATGATGAACCAGCATTGCTGGATGACTTCATTCCACTGCGGCGGCCACTGGAACAGCGCCTTACCAGTCAGCACGCACATGCGGAAGAAACCGCCGATTGTCGTCAGCGGGCCCTTCACCTGTTCGCGAACGTAACCAACCAAACCTCCCGTGGACGCCGTCATTTCGGCCCCTTCCCCCCGGGGCCGTCGATGCCGCGGCTCAACGGCCGATCGTGTCGCACTCCGCCTCCTTGCCTGGGCAATATGCGTGTGACCGTCGTCTCCTTACTCGCAGGTAGTAAGCGAGACCACAGGACTGTACCCGATGCTGCTCGGGGTGGGTGCGGCATCGGCACAATTGAACCCGCGTCGACGCCACAGTGAAATTATTCCAACCGTAAGTTCTCTGGCTGGGGCAGAATCGCCTACTTTTCAGCAACTCTCAAGCCCGTGCGGCGGGCCCGTCTGACCGTTCCCCGGCGGCCGAATACCGCGCGCGCAACTCGGTCTTGAGGACTTTGCCCGCCGGGTTGCGCGGCAGGGCGTCGACGATCTCCAGCCCCTTGGGGTGCTTGTAGCGCGCCAGTCGCTCGGTGAGGAACCCGTCGAGGTCCTCGAGGCTTAACTTGTTTTGCAGCGCGTCTGCCATGACGGCCGCCACGGCGATCGGCACCTCACCCCACCTGTCGTCGGCCCGACCGATGACCGCGACCTCGACGATGCCGGGATGGCCGGCCAGAACGTTCTCCACTTCGGCGCAATAGATGTTCTCCCCGCCGGAGATGATCATGTCCTTCTTGCGGTCCACCACCCAGACGTAGCCGTCCTCGTCCATCCGCACCAGGTCACCGGAGTGAAACCAGCCGCCGGCGAACGCCTCTGCGGTGGCCTCCGGATTGTTCCAGTAGCCGCTCATCAAAGTTGGTGCGCGATAGACGATTTCGCCGACTTCGCCGACCGGCACGTCATTCATGTTCTCGTCGACGACGCGTGCGGCGACGGTGGGTATCACCTTGCCCACCGAACCGCGTTTGCGAATCGCATCATCGCCCAGCAGCATGCAGGTCACCGGCGACATCTCGGTCTGGCCGAACGCGGCCAGGATCTGAGCTTCCGGGAAGGTCTCTGACATGTCCCGCAGCAGCGTGTCCGGGGCCGGCGCGGCGCCCCATGAGATCACCCGCAGCTTGAGCTGCCGCGGGTTCTTCCGCTGAGCAGCGCAGACGGCCTGCCATTGAGCGGGCACCAGGAAGATGCCCGTCACCTGCTCTGCTTGCAGTACGTCGAGAAGCTGACCGGGGTCGAAGGCGCCGAGTGGGTGGATGACAGTGGGCGCACCCAGCACCATCCCGGTCAGCATGTTGCCGATCCCGGCGATGTGGAAGAACGGCACACCGATGAAACCGACGTCGTTGTTGATGTCGGCGCCGTGGGTGTAGAGGCCGGTCATTGCCTGCCCGGTCAGGTTGGTGTGGGTCAGCACGGCACCCTTGGGTCGCCCGGTGGTCCCCGACGTGTAGACGATCAGCGCAGCTGATTCGTTCGGGATGTCCACCGGTTCGAGCGGGTCACCGATCTCAGCGACCAAGTCCTCGTAGGCCAGCAGGCCGTCTTCGCCACCACCGCCGGCCACAACGATCGTGTCGAGCAAAGGCTGGATGTTGCGCACGTCGGTGGCCACCGCGGCCAGCACCGGTTCGGTGATCAACAGACGCGCTTCGCAGTCGCTGACCAAAAAGGCGATCTCGGCCGGGGTCAGCCGGAAATTCACCGGCACCGCGATTGCCCCGAGCATGTTGATCGCGAGCACCGATTCCATGAATTCGGTGCGGTTGAGCATCAGGATCATCACCCGGTCCCCAAAACCCACCCCGCGGCGGTTCAGCGCCCCGGCCAGTGCGGCGACCCGTTCACGCAGCTGAGCCCAGCTCAGCGTGTTGCCCGCGAAGCGCAGCGCCGGCGCCTGCGGTTGCATCAGCGCATGCCGTTCGAGTTGGTTGACCCAGTTCTGCCGCCTCGCCAGGTACGGCTGCCCGGTGGCGCTGCTCTGCCCGGTTGACTGCGCGGTCACCTGCCGGTGTCCCTTCTATCTGCTGGCCAGCTGCTCAGCGCGCCGTTTCAGATTGTCGGCGAGATAGTCGAGGATGTCGTTGGCAACCTTCTTGACCATCGACTTGGGCACCGCCATCTTCGGCTCAATGTCCATGTCCACGGTCAGCAAACTGGTCGGCCCCATTTCGACGACACTGAACAACTGCTCCTGCTTGGCGAACAGATCGCCCTGCTGCATGACCGTCTGGATCTGGGTCGGGCCCGGGTAGTACACCGCCTGGATGAAGACGCCCTCGAAACCTTCATAGACCGCGTCGAGTCGCAACTGGCTGGGCCGACCGTCCGGGTAGCGGTGCAAAACCCACAGCCCTTTGATCTCTTTGTTCCACTGCGGGTAAGACTCGAAGTCCGCGACGATGCCCATGATCGAGGCGGCGTCGGCACTCACCTCGACGGTCTTGCTCACGATCGGCACCGGCTGAGCATACGGCGGGTTAGGCGATGACGGCAGTCGACAGCAGCGATCGGATGGCATCGGGAATCGGCACCGGTCGGCGATGGGTGCGGTCGACGTACACGTGCACCCAGTGTCCGAGCGCGGCGATGTCCTGCGGTTGGTCGGCGGCCGACGCCTCGGCGCCACGGAACACGCCGAGCCGATAGGTGGTGCTGCTGCGCCCGAGTCGCATCACCCCCAGCCCGACCACCAGCCGCTCCGGGAAGTGCAGTTCGGAGAAGTAGCGGCAGCCGGATTCCGCCACGATGCCCTGCGCGGCGGCGGTGACCGGGTCGATGTCGACGTTCGCACTGATCCAGCCGTTGATCGCGGTGTCGAAGAGTTGGTAGTAGACGGCGTTGTTCAGGTGACCGAACATGTCGTTGTCGGCCCATCGGGTGGGCACTGGCCAGTGCACCGGGAAGTCGTGGCTGGTGAGCCTGGCCGGTGTGGGCGGAACCGACGTCATGGTTGTATTCGACCATGACCGAAATCCGGGGAGCGGTGCTGGAGCGCGTCGGTTCACCCCGCCCCTACGCCGAGTCGCGGCCAATCGGCATCGCCGAGCTCGAGTTGTCCCCGCCCGGTCCCGGTGAGCTGCAGGTCCGCGTCGAAGCTGCCGGGGTGTGCCATTCCGACCTGTCGGTCGTCGACGGCAACCGGGTCCGGCCGACGCCCATGCTGCTCGGTCACGAGGCGGCCGGAATCATCGAGCGAGTCGGCGCCGGTATCGAAGACGCGCGCGACGTGAGCGAGGGCCAGCGGGTGGTGATGACTTTCTTGCCGCGTTGCGGCCACTGCCCGGCGTGCGCCACCGACGGTCTGACACCGTGTGAGCCGGGCAGCGCTGCCAACAACGCGGGCACATTGCTGGGCGGCGGGATGCGGCTGAGCCGGGGCGAGAACTCGGTGTACCACCACCTCGGGGTGTCCGGCTTCGCCACGCACGCCGTCGTGCATCGTGCCAGCGTGGTGCCGGTGCCCGATGACGTGCCGCCGCCGGTGGCGGCGCTGCTCGGGTGCGCGGTGCTGACCGGCGGAGGTGCGGTGCTCAACGTCGGCAGGCCGCAACGAGGCCAGACGGTGATCGTGGTGGGCTTGGGCGGCGTCGGCATGGCGGCGGTCATGACCGCGTTGGCTCACGACGATGTTCGCGTCATCGCGGTCGACCAGCTTCCGGAAAAGCTCCGCGCAGCAACGGTGTTGGGTGCACACGAGGCTTACATGCCGCAAGCGGCGACCGAGGCCGCGGTCAAAGCCGCGATCGTCGTGGAGGCCGCCGGTCATCCCGCCGCCTTGCAGACGGCGATCCAACTGACGGCGCCGGGCGGCCGGACGATCACGGTCGGGCTACCGCCGCCGAGTGCGCGACTCGAAGTGGCGCCACTGGGTTTCGTGGCAGAGGGCCGGTCGCTGATCGGCAGTTATCTGGGCTCAGCGGTCCCGTCGCGCGATATTCCGCGTTTCGTCGAACTGTGGCGCTCCGGGCGGCTACCGGTCGAGTCGCTGGTGTCCTCGACTATCGCCCTCGACGACATCAACCTTGCGATGGACCGACTGGCCGAGGGCGTTGCGGTACGTCAACTCATCACCTTCTGAAGGCCCGCAGCAAGGCGAAACCCTGCGGTGAGCAACTTCAGCTACGGCGCGCGTCGAGTTCGGCGAGTATCTCGGCGGTGTGTTCGCCCAGTCGGGGCGCGGGAGATTCTGGTGCCCAGGGTGTGCCGTGGAAATCTGCGGGCGTCGCAACCATCGGCACGACCGCGTTGCCGTTCGGTACGTCGACGACGCCGCCGGCAGCCTGGAACTGCTCGTCAGCGACGACGTCTTCGATCGAGTTGATCGGCGACCAGAACAAATCCGGCTCGCGCGCAAAGACTTTCGCCCAGTGGGTGAGCGGCTCTGCCGCAAAAATCCGGTCCAGTTCGGCGATCAGCTCGACGGCGTGGGCGGCGCGTGCGCGGGCATCGGTGAATCGTGGGTCGACCAGCCATTCGGGGCGGCCCACTGCCCGGCACAGCGGCGGCCAGTGCCGTTCGACTTGCAGGCCGACGATCCAGAATCGCCGCCCATCACCTGCGGTGTAGTTGTTCATGCTCGGGTTGGCCATCGACTCACGCCGGCCGATGGCGATCGGTTGGCCGGTCATGAGGTAGGTGTTCAGGTCGAATCCCACGGTGTACGCACCTTGCCGATACAGCGAGGTGCTGACCAACTGCCCGGCGCCGGTGCGGTCGCGGGCCAGCAGCGCCGCGCAGATCGCGCCGGCCAGCGTCATGGCGGCCGTGTGGTCACCCATGCCGCCGCGTTGAAACGGCGGGGTGTCGCCCGGCCGGGTGAGCAGGTGAGCAACCCCGGCGCGGGACCAGAACGCCGCGACGTCATAGGCAGCGCGGTCGGCGTCCGGCCCGGTTTCGCCGTAGCCGGTGATCAGCCCGTACACCAACCGTGGGTAGTCGGCCGACAGGGACTCGAAGTCGAATCCCAGCCGCTGCAGCGCGCCGGCGCGCACGTTGGTCACAAAGACATCTGCAGCGGCGAGCAATCCAAGCGCTCGACGCCGGTCTTCGTCGACGCCGAGGTCCAGAACGATGCTGCGTTTGGAGCGGTTGTCCAATTCGAACGGCGGGTTGGCTTCGAGGTCCAGGCCCAGCATTGTGCCGAATCTGCGGGCGGGGTCACCGGCCGGCGGCTCGACCTTGACCACGTCGGCTCCCCAGTCGGCGAGGATGCCGGCCGCTGCTGGGCCGGCCACCCACACGCCGAGTTCGACGACTTTGACGCCGTCCAGCGGTCCGGCCATACTCGGCATCCTCTCGTCGACTCCGCCACAGCAACATAAGCACTCCAGTTGTGAGCCTTACCAGGTCCCCGCCGGAGTACCGTCAGTTCTCACCGTCCCCGTGAGGAGTGCGATTCATGACCCAGCCCCCGGGCACACCGGTCGGCGAACCGGAGTCTCCGCGAGGCCCGTGGCCCGGCCCCCGTCCGCCGGGTGGCTATGGCACACCGCCACCGCCGTACCCCGGTGTCCTGCCGCCGCCTCCCCGTCGCGGAAACGGCCTTGGTACCGCATCCCTATTGGTTGGCCTGTTCGCCCTGCTGGCGACGCTGTCGGTTTTCGGAGGTGTCATCCTCGGTATCACCGCCGTGGTCTTAGGGCTTGTCGCGCGCAGGCGCGTGAAGCGCGGCGAAGCCACCGGCGCCGGCGCTGCGCTGGTTGGCATCGTTCTCGGCGTGATCGCCGTCGCCGCGGGCGCGTTCATCATCTGGCTCGCCTTTGGCACGGAAGCATTCAACGAGGACTATCAGCACTGCCTCGGCGAACGAAACGGGCACGCGGAGTTCTGCCAGCAGTATCGCTGACCGGAAAAGGTGACTGAGCTATGAGCCTGGTGGCCGGACGCGGACCGCTGAGTATTGATCCCGTCGGATGGTTCTCTCCCCCGCTACCCGCCGAGTTGGTCTACATCGAACCTCATCCCCGGCGGATTCAGGCGCTGCGTGGCGGGCAGTCCGTGATCGACACCGAATGCGCGTTGCTCGTGCATCGGCGAAACCATCCGCTGTCCTACGCATTTCCCGCCGACGTTGTCACCGGTCTGCCCAGTCAACCGGTGCCCGAGGCAGCCGGCTTCGTTCACGTCCCGTGGGACGCGGTGGACACCTGGCTGGAGGAGGGCCGCGAGCTGGTGCAATATCCGCCCAACCCGTACCACCGGGTCGACTGTCGCCCGACTACCCGGCGGCTGCGGGTCGAGGTGGCCGGCACCACGCTGGTCGACACCGAAGACACCGTCATCGTCTTCGAGACCGCCCTGAAACCTCGCCTTTATGTCGATCCGAGGCATGTGCGCACCGACCTGCTGCGGCAGACCGAGACGTCGAGCTACTGCAACTACAAAGGTGTGGCGACGTACTGGTCGGCCGCGGTCGGCGACACGGTGATCAACGACGTGGCGTGGAGCTACCTGGATCCACCGCCCGAAACCCGGCCGATTGCAAGTTGTTTCGGCTTTGACGCCGACCGTGCCGACGTTCTCGCCGATCTGCCGGCGGTTAAAGCCGGGCCTGAGTTGTGATCGCGCTGTCGCTGGTGCGCAGCGGGCGGATCAGCGCCTCCTGAGTGAACGACGCGATCAGCTCACCTTCTTCGCTGTGCACCGCGCCGCGGACGAAGGACATGCCCGCGCCCGCCTGGGTACTTTCATGCGCGTAGAGCAACCACCCGGTCCAGGTCACCGGCTCGTGGAAACTGACCGACACCGTCAACGGCGCGGTAGACACCGTCAGGTGGGACTGGCTGGTGCCAATCCCTTCGTGCGCGCGCATGGTGGTTGAGATGCCCAGATGGCCGGTGAAGTAGGCGATCAGGGCTTTAGCCAAGTCGTCGCGGTTCGGGACCGAGTCGTAGCGCAGCCAGGCGTAGAGCTCGGGCGGCCCCACCTCGTCCGGGCTGTTGACGTCGACCACGTCGACCAGCCGCACCTCCCGACCGGCCATCGGCATCGGCGACGGGTTGGCGTCGGCCGGTGAGGTGACCTTCGGCCGGGGCAGGTGGTGGCGGATGACGTCCGGCGACGGCACGTCCAGCAGTGTCGTCACCACGATGCAGCGGCGATCGTTCTGCGTGACGTTGACCACGGCTGTGGCGGTGGAACGACCCTCGTGGACGACGTCGATGTCGAACTGCACCGGCGGTCCGACCAGCACTACGCGGCCGAACACCGCGTGCGCAGAGCGGACCGATTTGTCCGGGAACCTTTTGGCCACCGCGACGATCACCTGCGCCAGCAGCTGCGTGCCTTCTACCACCTGCCGCTCGTCGTCTCCGGCGATTCCGGTGTCGCCGCTGAACCGGTCGGGCGTCTCGGCGGGTCGCGCATCGAACAGTTCCAGCAGGCCGGCGACCGACCACTGCGTCTGTTCAGACTCCGTCGTCACTTAGCGAGAGTGACATTCACATCTGACCTTGTACAGCCTTGCGCGCAGGCGGTGCCAGATCTGAGGTGGCCCCGATCACCTGGGTCTTGAATCGCTCAATGAACTCGAGCGCGTGCGCCAGACTGTCGCCGGGCAACCCGACCTGCACCCAGGTGACGCCAAGACCGGCCAGCTTGTCCAACGCGCTGAGGTAGGCGTCGGCGTTGAAGTCGTCGGCGGCCGGATCGCCGCCGTCGATGTTGCTGAAGACGACGTCGATCGTTGACCAGTCGCGCCCGGCGTCGTCGATGCGGCGGCGCAGGTCGGTGATCCCGTCGGCGAGACGTTCGAGCGAGTCCAGTGCTGCAGTGCGGGCGGTCCGAGCCAGCGCGGGCGGCGCGGCGAACGGACACCAGCCGTCGCCTTTGAGGGCGACGCGGCGGCGCGCCGCGCCGGTATTACCGCCGATCCAGATCGGCGGGTGCGGCGCGCTGACCGGCCGCGGATGCGCGGTGATGCCGCGAGCACTGAAAGTCTTTCCCTCGAACGAGACGTCATCGGTGGTCCAGATCGCGCGGATCACGTCGAGGGCTTCATCGAAGAGTTCAGCACGCTGCTCGTAGTCGATTCCCAGGGCGGCGAATTCGCGTTTGAGATAACCGACACCGACGGCGAGGGTGAATCGGCCGCCCGAAAGTAGGTCGAGCGTCGCGCCGGATTTGGCCACGATGAACGGATTTCGGTATGGCAGCACGACGATGTTGGGAATCAGTCGCAAGGTGGTGGTGCACGCCGCGGCGAATCCCATCGCCACAAAGGGGTCGACCGCGTCGTGTCCGCCGGCTTCCAGCCACCGCTGGCTGGGCGCCGGATGGTCGGTGAAACCGAAGCCGTGGACACCGGCCGCTTCAGCAGCCGCGGCGACTGCGGCGATTCCTTCACCGCTGACCAGTTCGGGGTCGTAAGGGTGGCGGTGCATCGGGTGGGTGATGGTGAACTGCATCTGCCGCTCCCTAGGGCTGGTGGCCGACCGTGCGGATGTCAAACCCGTCGTGACACGTGCGCGATGCTTCGTAAAGCTAGCCGGAAGTCCGTCAGGCCGGTTGCATAACGACGTCAGAAGGGCGGAAGCGGATGCGGACGCATAGCGCAGACGTTCCCCGGCACCGATCCGGGCTGATGCGCCGACCGGTCGGCTGAGGCGAAACAACAAGACATTGCCCAAGAATTCGTAAAATCTAAGTATGGACGGCACGTCGGCGCGCGAGGGCGACGCTTCGACACAGCAGCGGATCCTGGCAGCCACTGCCGAAGTGGTCAGCCGCAACGGCAAGCGGAAACTCAGTCTGTCCGACGTGGCTGGGCAGGCGGGCGTTTCCCGACCGACGCTCTACCGCTGGTTCGCCTCCAAAGAGGAGTTGCTGTCGGCCTTCTCGCGCTACGAGCGGCAATCCTTCGAGAGCGGTCTGGCCGTGGCCACCGCCGGCCTCAAAGGTGTCGACAGGCTCGACGCCGCCTTGCGGTTCATCGTCGATTACCAGAAATCGTATTCGGGCGTGCGGATGGTTGATATCGAGCCCGAGCACGTCATCGCCGAGTTCTCGCACGTCTTGCCACAAATGCGGGAAGGCCTGCAACGGCTGCTGCCCGGCCCGGGCGGTGCGGTCAAAGCGGCGACGGCGATCCGGGTGGCGATCTCGCACTACCTGGTGCGCAGCGACGACGCCGACCAGTTCCTGGCGCAGTTGCGCCACGCCGTCGGCATCAACCCGCGCTGATTGCCCTGCTCAGCCGAACAGCACTGCGGCGTTCAGGTAACCGGTCGGGTCGAAGGCCGACTTCACGGTGCGCATCGCTGCGATGTCGGCGCGCTCGCGCGACATACCAACGTACGCACGTTTGCGGCTGCCCACACCATGTTCGGAGCTGACATTGCCGCCGCACTCGGCAATCAGGTTCATCATCGCTGAGTACAAGCCGGCTTCTTCGTCGAGCGAGCAGCGCAGCACGTTGAAGTGCAGATTGCCTTCGGCGATGTGCCCGAACAGCACCGGAAAAGCCTCAGCCGCACGCTGGCGCACCAGTTCGCCCGCGTCACGGGCGAACCTCTCGACCGCTGACAGCGGCAGCGACACGTCGAATTTGAGTGGCGGCCCATAGACGCCCAAAACGTCGGTGAGCGACTCGCGAACCCGCCACAGCCGCTGCTGCGCGCCGGCGTCGACACCGACGGCGGGCTCACCGTACAACTTGACATCCGCCAAAGCGGCAGCAAGCTGATCGGTCTGATCGTGGTCGGCGGCCAACTCCACCAGCAGAAGCCAGTCGCCGTCGACCGGTGCAGGTGCGCCGGTGTGCTCACCGGTCAACATGGCTGCCCGAGCGTCGATGAGTTCCAGCGCAGCAATACCGTCGAGTTCGCGGAATAACCGGGCGGCCTCGACGACGGCGCCGAGTTCGGCGAAGCCGCACACCGTGGTCACCCGGTGAGACGGGTTGGGCTGCAATCGCAGGTCCAGCGCGGTGATCACGCCGAGAGTTCCTTCGGCGCCGACGAACAGCGCCGGCAGGTCATAACCAGTGTTGTCCGCCCGAACTTGGGAGTGCCGATGCAGCTCCGAGCCGTCGGGCAGCACGACATCCAAGCCGACCACCTGCTCACCCATGTTCCCGTAGCGCACTGTGCGCAGTCCGCCGGCGTTGGTGGAGGCCATGCCGCCGATGGTCGCGGTGTCGCGCGCCGCGAGGTCGACACCGAACACCAGCCCGGCCTTCGTGGCGGCGTCGTGCACCGCAGCCAGCGTGGCTCCGGCGCCAACGGTGACGCGCCGGTCGACGGTGTCCACTTCGCCGATGGTGTTCAGCCGCTCGGTGGACAACAGCACGTCGTCATGCTCGGGAACGGTGCCGGCCACCAACGAGGTCCGACCGCCTTGGACGGTGACGTGCGTGCCCGCGTCGCGGCAGACTGCAAGCACCCCGGCCACCTCGCCGGCTGTCGCCGGCCGCACCAGCGCACTGGCCCGTCCCCGGTAACGGCCCGTCCAGTCGACGCTGCGCCCGCTGAGCACGTCAGGGTCGGTGCTCACGTGCTGCGCACCGACGGTGGCGCACAGCCGGGGCACAAGATCGCTTAAAACCACTCCGGTCGCATCTCCAGGGTGGTGCGGTCCAGTCTTTCCAGCAGATCGAGCTGCGGGGCGGTTCGGGGTAGTTCGTAGCGGAAGAAGAAGCGGGCGGCTTGGCGTTTGCCGTCGTAGAAGTCGCCGGCGCGGGCGTGCGCGGCCAGCACCTGCTCCAGCCACATCCACGCGATGGCGATGTGACCGAACGCTTCCAGGTAGACCGCGCTGTTGGCCAAGGCGGCCTCGACGTCGCCCGAACCGAACATCGTCGCGGTCACCGACACCAGGCGCCGGCTGACCGCATCTAATTCGGCGGCGAATCCGGCCGGCTCGTCACCGGCGGCTCGCGCAGCGGCGACCGAGTCCGCGATGGCACCGCTGAACGCCTGCAGGCTGGCACCGCCTCGTTGAGTGGCTTTGCGTGCCAACAGGTCCAGGCTCTGAATGCCATGCGTTCCTTCGTGGATGGGATTGAGTCGATTGTCGCGGTAATGCTGTTCGACGTCGTATTCGCGGGTGTAGCCGTAGCCGCCGTGCACCTGGATCGCGAGGCTGTTCGCCTCCAGACACCACTGCGACGGCCAGCTTTTCGCGACCGGCGTCAGAATGTCGAGCAGCAGCGAGGCGCGGTCGAGTTCTTCGTCGGATTCCGCAGTGTGCTGGATGTCGACGAGCCGGGCGCAGTACAACGCGAGTGCCATGGCGCCTTCGACGTACGACTTCTGCGCCAACAGCATCCGTTTGACGTCCGAGTGCTCGATGATCCGAACCTGCTCTGCAGCAGGGTCTCTAGTGGCCACTGACCGTCCTTGCGGTCGTTCCTCGGCATAGCGCAGGGACTTGAGATACCCGGTGTAACCCAAGGCGATCGCGCCCATCCCGACGCCCAGCCGAGCTTCGTTCATCATGTGGAACATGTAGGCGATCCCGCGGTGCGGTTCTCCGACGAGGTATCCGACCGCTCCCGGCTCGCCGCCGGGACGGAAGGCGCCCTCACCGAAGTTGAGCACGGCGTTCGTGATTCCGCGGTAGCCCATCTTGTGGTTGAGCCCTGCCAGCACAACGTCATTGCGTTCCCCGATTTGACCGTTTGGCCCACCGAGGTGCTTCGGCACGATGAACAGTGAGATGCCTTTGGTGCCAGGCGGACCACCGGCGATCTTGGCCAGCACCAGATGCACAATGGTGTCGCTGAGTTCGTGATCCCCACCGGAGATCCACATCTTCGACCCGAACAGCCGATAGCTGCCGGGGAATTGATCATCGTCGCGAGGTTCGGCTTTGGTGGTGATGTCGGCCAGTGATGAACCGGCCTGGGTTTCCGACAGGCACATCGTGCCGAGGAATCGGCCGGCCAGCATGGGTTTGACGTAGGTGTCGATCTGCTGCTGGGTGCCGAACTCGGCGATCAGGTTCGCGTTGGCCATCGTCAGCATGACGTAGCCGGCGGTGCTGACGTTGGCAGCTGACAGCCAGGCGAAACCTGCCTGGGCGACGGTGGCCGGCAACTGGGCTCCGCCCAGTTCGGAATCCATCGCCATGCTGATCAGGTCCGCCCCGGCGAACGCCCGCAGCGCCTGCTTCACCTCGGGGATGATGGTGACTGTCGACCCGTCGAAGCTGGGCTCCTGGACGTCGCTTTTCTTGTTGTGCGGGGCGAAGTATCGCGTCGCCACCTGCTCGCACAGGTCCAGGACGTCGGAGAACGTCTCGCGGGAGTGATCGGCGAACCGCGCCCGCTTGGTCAGCTCGTCGACCCGCAACCATTCGAAGAGCAGGAAATCGAGGTCGCGCCGCGACAACAAGGTGGACTTCATGGCTTTACCGTAGGCGCCGACGCCCCTGGCCCTAGACTCTGCCTGCACACAATCTTGCCCGACCCGGGAGCGCGCTGATGGGAACTGCGAATCGCGAGAATGTGCGGTTCAACTCCGGTCACGACCAGATCAGCGGGTGGCTCTACCGGCCGGACGGCGTCACCGATTCACCGCTGCTGGTGATGGCCCACGGCCTAGGGGCGGTGCGCACCATGCGGCTCGACGCCTACGCCGAGCGGTTCTGCGCGGCCGGTTACGCGTGCTTGGTGTTCGACTATCGCAACTTCGGCGATAGCGAGGGCCGGCCGCGGCAACTCGTCGACGTCCGGCTGCAGTTGCAGGACTGGACCGCCGCGGTCGCCTACGCGCGAACGCTGCCGCATATCGATTCCAAGCGCATCGGCCTGTGGGGCACATCTTTCAGTGGCGGACACGTCATCGCCACGGCGGCACGGCTGCCCGGCATTGCGGCTGTTGTTGCTCAATGCCCCTTCACCGACGGCATCGCCTCAGCCAAAACGTTGAGTCCGTTCGTCACGGCGCGTGTCACGGCCCTCGCGCTCCGCGACTTGATCGCAGCGCGGCTGGGCAGGCCGCCGGTGATGGTGCCGGTGGCCGGCCACCCACACGAGGTGGCGCTGATGAATGCGCCGGACGCCTACCCCGGCTACACCAGGCTGGTTCCCGACGGCTCACCGCTGCAGAACGAGGTCGCCGCCCGCTTGGGCTTGAAGGTCTTCGCCTACCATCCCGGCCGGCTCGCCGCCCAGGTCCCGTGCCCGATCTTGTTCTGCATCTGCGAAACCGACTCGGTCGCGCCGGCGGTCGCAACCCGCCGCCATGCCGCCAAAGCACCGCAAGGCGAAGTGAAGATCTACCCCGAAGGGCACTTCGAGATCTACGTCGGTGCCGCGTTCGAGCGCGTCGTCACCGACCAGCTGGAATTTCTCGGCAGGGCTCTCTAGCTTCAGCCGGGCAAGTCGACGCTCGACGGAAAGCGGCTGACGCCCAGCGGGCACTCGGCGCGGATCGACTCGTCGCGGATCAGTCCGCGCAACAGCGCGGTGCTGAACTCAGCGGCGATCTCCTTCGCGCTGCGGCGTCCACTTGGCCGCAACCACCGATAGGCGCCCAGCGTCATTCCGATGTAGCCGAGCGCCAGCACATGGGAATCGCACTGGTAGAACTCGCCGCTGGAAATGCCCCGATCGATCAGGCCGTGCACGTGCTCGTAGACCTGGGTTTCCTTTTCCCGGACCGCGGCCACTTGCTCGTCGGTGAACCATTCGGTGATGTAGGGCTGCTCCTGGAAGTACACCGCAGCCCCCTCCGGATTAGCCGCGATCTGATTGAGCAGCCGCACGGTGTACTGGTAAAGCGCTTCGCGGGCGGACATCGACGGGTCGTCGTGCAGGGCGGCCAGCGTGCGCTCAGCTGCCTGTTGGTAGATGTCGTAGAGAATCAGCGACTTGCTGGCGTAATAGTGGTAGACCGTTGCCTTGTTCAGCCCGACCACGTCGGCGACGTCGTCCATCCGGGTGCCGTGGTAACCGCGCGCGGCGAACAGCTTGGTCGCTACCACCAACAGCTCCTCGCGGCGGCTGAGCCCGTTGGGCGTGCCGGCCTCCAGTGCCATGTCACCTCGTCTCAATCAACTGGTTGGCCAGTGTAGGACAACGTCATTTTTTCCTGACGCATGATGCAGGGTGGACTAGACTCTGGTACGCAGGATGTAAGACCCGAGACGTAAGGTGGGCACATGGATCCGGACCCGAGCTACGACTTTTCCGACGAGATCGAGTTCTTCCTTCGGTACGTTCCCTTCGGGCTCCGCGGCGTCGTCGACGGCAACGGCTACCCGCCGCCGGCCTACCCGCCGGTCTAGCAACGTCGACCTCTAGAGAGCTTTCAGTTCCTCGGTGACCTGAGACACCGACTTCTTGGCGTCGCCGAAGAGCATGGTGGTGCCTTCGGCATAGAACAGCGGGTTGTCGATTCCGGCGAAACCCGAATTCATCGACCTCTTGAGGACGATCACCGACCTGGACTTGTCCACATTCAGAATCGGCATCCCGTAGATAGGGCTGGAGGACTCGTTGCGGGCCGCCGGGTTGGTGACGTCGTTGGCGCCGATCACGAGGGTCACGTCGGTGCGGCCGAACTCGTCGTTGATGTCGTCCATGTCCTTCATGGCGTCGTAATCGACTTCGGCTTCGGCCAGCAGCACGTTCATGTGCCCGGGCATCCGTCCGGCAACCGGGTGGATCGCATACTTGACCGCGACGCCCCGGTTCTCCAGCAGGCCCGCCATGTCCTTGACGGCGTGTTGGGCTTGCGCAACGGCCAGACCGTAGCCGGGCACCACGATCACCTGGTTGGCGTAGGCCATTTGAATAGCGGCATCGGCAGCGGAGGTGGACTTGACGTGCTTGTCTCCGCTGTCGCCGCCGCTCACCGCCACCCCGCCGCCCCCGAAGCCGCCGGCCACGATGGCGGGGATGGACCGGTTCATCGCTTTGGCCATCAGGTTGGTGAGGATCGAACCCGAGGCGCCGACGATCATGCCCGCCACGATCATCGCGGTGTTGTCGAGCGCCAGGCCCGCCGCGGCGGCCGACAACCCGGTCATGGCGTTGAGTAGCGAGATGACCACCGGCATGTCGGCGCCACCGATCGGCAGTACCACCATCAAGCCCAGCACACCGGCGGCAACCAGCAAGCCGACCATCCACCACAGCGACGCTCCGCCGTTGCCGGGCTGCGCGTGCACACCGATGACCACCGCGGCGGCGACGGCTGTAGTGAGCACGATCAGGTTGACCGGCTGCTGAAGCCTGCCGAAGCCGATCGGCGATCCGGAGATGACCTCCTGCAGCTTGCCGAACGCGATGATCGATCCCCAGAACGAGATGGACCCAATGATCGCGGCGAACAGTGAGGCCACCACGATGTGCACGGTCGGCGACTCGCCGTGCTGGAAGGCGGAGAAACCGGTCGTCTCGATGAACTCGGCTAACGCGATCAGCGCGACGGTGCCGCCGCCGACGCCGTTGAAGAACGCCACGAGTTGTGGCATTGCGGTCATCTTGGTCAATCGCGCCGGCGGTACTCCGAGCACGACGCCGACGACCAGGCCGGCGATGATAAGCGGCCACTGGCTGGTGTGCCGGATCAAGATCAGAGTGGCGATCACCGCGAGCGCCATCCCGACCGCGGCAATGAGGTTGCCGCGGACTGCCGTCTTGGGTCCGGTCAGGCCCATCAAGCCGTAGATGAACAGCGCGAACGAGATGATGTAGAGGGCTGTGACGAGGTAGTTCATTTGACCGCCAGATCATCTGATTTGACTGCCTTTACGGCCCCGGCCTTTTTGCCTTTGAACATGCCCAGCATCCGGTCGGTGACGATGAAGCCGCCGATGACGTTCAGCGTGCCGAACACGACCGCCACGAACATGACGATCTGCACAGCCAGCGACGGGTGCTTCACCGAGCCGAACACCACCAGCGCCCCCAGCACCACGATCCCGTGGATGGCGTTGGTCCCCGACATCAAGGGGGTGTGCAAGGTGTTGGGCACCTTCGAGATCACCGCGAACCCGACGAACCCGGACAGCACCAGAATCCCCAGATTGGCCAACAGCGAGTTGTACATCACACGCCCTCTCTACCGGTCACGCACGCCGCCGCCACGACCTCGTCACCGAAGTCGGGTGCGAGCTTGCCGTCCTTGATGAGCAGCTCGAGTAGAGCCGTGATGTTCTTGCTGTACAGCTCGCTGGCGTGTTCGGGCATGGTCGCGGGCAGGTTCAGCGGGGACGCAATGGTGACGTCGTGCTTGACGACGGTGCGGCCCGGTTCGGTCAGCTCGCAGTTACCGCCGGTTTCGCCGGCCAGGTCGACGACCACGCTGCCGGGCTTCATCCCCTCCACCGCCGCCGCAGTCACCAGCCGCGGCGCCGGGCGGCCCGGCACCAGGGCGGTGGTGATGACGACGTCGAACCCGGTGATCGCCTTCTCCAGTGCTTTCTGCTGCTGCTCGCGTTCCTGCTCGGTGAGCTCGCGGGCGTAACCACCCTCCCCCGACGCGGCCAGATCTTCGCCGCCAAGCTTCAACCATTGCGCGCCGACCGAGCGGACCTGGTCAGCCACCTCCGGCCGGACGTCGTAACCGGTGGTGCGCGCACCGAGCCGCTTCGCTGTTGCCAGCGCCTGCAGTCCGGCCACACCGACGCCGAGCACCAGCACGGTGGCGGGCTTGACCGTGCCAGCAGCTGTGGTGAGCATCGGGAAGAAGCGCGTCGACTCCGAGGCGGCCAGTAGCACCGCCTTGTAGCCTGCGACGTTGGCTTGCGAGGACAGCGCGTCCATCGCCTGGGCGCGAGAGATCCGGGGTATCGCTTCCAACGCGAAGGCCTGTACACCGGCCGCTCCCAGCGCTTCGATCTGGTTGTCGGCGTCTCGGGGGGCCAGGAAACCGACCAAAGTCTGACCGCGATGCAGCCGACCGACCTCGCCGGCGCTGGGCGGTGCGACCTTGACCACGACATCGGCCGCCCACGCGTCCCCGATCGTCGCGCCGGCTGCGGTATAGAGGTCGTCGGGAAGCAATGCCGACTCACCCGCACCGGCGTCGACCACTACCGCTACACCACTGCTCACCAGCGACGCAACCGCCTTGGGGACCAGCGCGACGCGCCGCTCGTCGGCTCCCGACTCGGCGACCACCCCTACCGTCGTCTGAGTATCTGTCATGGCCCGCACATCTAGCCTTCCCCTGCCTGCGACCCGGCACGGGTCGGCCGCGCCTCGCCGAGCCTAACTGGTGGCTGGCTGAGCGATGTGCGGCGCGTCAGCTCACGTCGTTCTGCTGGTCACGTCACCAGAGCGGAAAATCCTGCCCGTGCTCGGCTTGTGGGCGCGGCCCGAAGTAGCGACGCTCGGACGGCCCGATCCCGACGTCGTTGATACTGGCTTCCCTTCGCGCCATCAGCCCGGCCTCAGTGAACTCCCACAATTCGTTTCCGTAGCTGCGATACCACTGACCGCCGTCGTCGTGCCACTCGTACTGGAAGCGGACGGCGATGCGGTTGTCTTCGAAGGCCCACAATCCTTTGCGCAGCACATAGTCGCGCTCGGTCTGCCATTTGTTCGTCAGGAACGCCACGATCTCGTCGCGCCCGACGATGTGCAGGTCGCGGTTACGCCAATGCGAGTCGACGGTGTAGGCGCGGCTTACACGCTCCGGGTCGCGGGTGTTCCACGCGTCTTCGGCGGCTTGAACTTTCTCCCACGCGGTCTCGACGGTGAACGGCGGCAGCGGCGGGAGGGCGTCGGTCATGGCCACTACTAAAGCCTGGGTTTTTCGAACGCCATCATCGGGTCCTCAGCCCACAACAAAATTCACCACTGTGGGTGGCTTGACGATCGCTTTGCGCACCGTGCTTTGGCCGATCAGCTCTGCGATGACGGGATGCTCGACGGCTTTGCGTTCCAGGTCCTCGGCGACGATCGACTCCGACACCTCGATTCGCGCGCGGACCTTGCCGTTGATCTGAATGATCGCGGTGACCGAATTCGGCTGGGCCAGCACGGGATCTGCTGGTGGCACCTCGACCTGGGTCAGGCCATCGCCGTGACCCAGCCTTTCCCACAGTTCCTCCGCCAGGTGCGGTGCGAACGGCGAGAGCATCAGGATCAACGGCTCCACCGCTGCCCGCGCATAGACACCGTTCTTGGTCAACGTGTTGGTGTACTCGATGAGCCGCGCGATGACCGCGTTGAACCGCAGGGCCGCAACATCGGCGTGGTACTGCGCGAGCGTTTCGTGCAAGGCACGCAGAACCGCATCCGGCGGCTCGGACTCGTCAACGAGCAGCTCACCGGTGTCCTGATCGATGACGCAGCGCCACACCCGTTGCAGAAACCGCTGCGCCCCGACCACTGCCCTGGTGATCCATGGCCGCGATGCGCTCAGCGGCCCAGTCGACATGGCGTAGACCCGGAATGTGTCGGCGCCGTACTCGGCAACGATGTCATCGGGTGCGATCGAATTCTTGAGCGACTTCCCCATTTTCCCCAGCTGCCTGCTCACAGTCGCGCCCTGGAAGAGGAAAATACCTTCCGGGGTCTCGGCGACTTCGGCGGCCGGAACCACCAGTCCCCGGCTGTCGCGGTAGACGTAGGCCTGAATCATTCCCTGGTTGAACAAACGATGAAACGGCTCGCTGGAATTCAAGTAGCCCAGGTCATGCAGAACTTTGTGCCAGAAGCGCGCATAGAGCAGGTGCAGAACGGCGTGCTCCGTTCCACCGATGTACAGGTCCGTCCCGCCCAGCGGTTTGTGCGCGGTCGGCCCCATCCAGTACGCCTCGTTGTCTTTTCGGACGAATTCGTCGTCATCGGTGGGATCGATATAGCGAAGCTCGTACCAGGATGATCCTGCCCAGTTCGGCATGGTGTTGGTGTCGCGGCGATATCGTTTCCGTCCGTCGCCGAGGTCCAGCTCGACATTCACCCAAGTCTCATCGCGGGACAGCGGAGTCTCCGGCGTGGTGTCGGCGTCGTCGGGGTCGAAGGTTCGAGGGGAATAATCATCCAGGTCGGGCAATTCGACCGGCAGCATCGAATCAGGAATTCGGTGTGGCAGCCCCTCAGCGTCATAGACGACCGGGATCGGCTCACCCCAATAGCGCTGCCGGCTGAAAAGCCAGTCGCGAAGTTTGTACAGGGTCACGGCTTGGCCGGCGTCGTGGCGCTGAAGCCAGTCGATCGCCGCTGCTTTCGCTTCGGTCGGCGACATCCCATTCAGGTCGAAGTCAGCGTGGGCGGAATTCACCAGCCGACCCGTCGTGCCGGTATAAGCCGTTGAAGCCGCGTCATTCGGGTCAGCGGTGCCGTCTGCGACGATCACCGGTTGGATCGGCAAACCGTACAAGGTCGCGAAGCGGTGATCGCGGGTGTCGTGAGCAGGTACCCCCATGACCGCTCCTGCCCCGTAACCGGCGAGCACGTAGTCAGCCAGGAAGATTGGGACTGGCGCCTGCGTCACCGGGTGAACCGCGTGAGATCCGGTGAACACCCCGGTGACGGTGAGATCCGGATCCTCGGGTTTCGTGGTGCGAAGCGCGTCCGCGGCGGCTTTCGGCGACTCATAGCCTGACCGCCACTGCGGCGGCGTCGACTCCGGCCATTCGGCCTGTAACAAATCGTCAGCGATGTCGGACTCCGGTGACACCGCCACGTAGCTGGCACCGAAGAGGGTGTCCGGCCTGGTGGTAAAGACCTCAATGATCCGGCTGGATTCCTGCCCGGTGAACCGGATGTTGACGCCTTGAGATTTTCCTATCCAATTCCGCTGCTGCAGTTTGATCGATTCCGGCCAGTCAAGCGGCGCGAGGTCATCCAGCAGTCGGTCGGCATAGGCCGTGATCCGTAACTTCCATTGCTTCAGATTGATGCGGAACACCGGATAGTTGCCGCGTTCGGATCGCCGGTCGGCCGTCACCTCCTCATCCGCCAGCACGGTGCCCAGTCCCGGGCACCAGTTGACCGGCGCCTCGTCCAGATAGGCCAGGCGATGGCCGTTCAGGAAAGCGTTGCGGGCAGCGAGATCCATTTGCTGCCAGTGTTCGCCGTTGGTGTTCAGCTGGCCGGATTCGATCTTGTCGATCAACGTCGATATTGGTCGCGCGTGACGAGCATCCGGGTCATACCACGAGTCGTATAACTGGGTGAATATCCACTGCGTCCAGCGATAGTATTTCGGGTCTGTAGTGGTCAGGATGCGTCGCTCGTCGTAGGACATGCCTAGACGTTGGAGCTGTGCGCGATAGCGGGAGACGTTTATGGCTGTGGTCGCCGCAGGATGGGTTCCTGTTTGCACCGCATACTGCTCCGCAGGCAATCCGAAAGCGTCGTAACCCATTGTGTAGAGAACGTTTCCGCCGCGCGTCCGCAGGTAACGGGCCAGCACGTCGGTCGCGATGAATCCCAGCGGATGGCCGACATGCAATCCGGTGCCCGACGGATAGGGAAACATGTCCAAAATGTAGGAGTGTTCGGCAGACGTCGCACCGCGCAGACTGCCCGCCGGATTGGCCGCTTGGAAGACCTTGGCCTGCCGCCAACGGTCTTGCCATTTTCGCTCGATGACGTCGGCTGATGCGCTCGAGTAGGTCGTCGCGTGCGCTGGTTGGTCGGCAAACGAGCCGTCGTCATCCGCGCCCAATATCACTCTCCGTTGCGTTGTTCTCCTGAGCTCGACCCCTTCGGGCGCATGTGAATCGCTTCGAAATGGCTTCGATTTGCTTGGTTGCAGGCGACTTCCAAACAGATGTCCATTGTAGTGGTGTGGCCGGAAGCCGCGGGGCAGAGGTGGGTCGCACCTACCCGCCGGCGATCGCCAATCCGGCGGCCGTTGGCAAGTGGCGGTGGCCTATCGTGGCGGACATGGACTTTGCGAGATCGGCTAAGGCGAACGACTACCACAAGCGGTTGTCGGAGTTCATGGTCGAACTGGTCTTTCCGGCCGAAGCCGAATATGACCACTACCGCCACGAAGCGGGCCCGAACGATCACACCGTGCCGCCGATTCTCGAGGAGTTGAAGGGTAAGGCCAAAGAACGCGGGCTGTGGAACCTGTTCCTGCCCGCCGAATCCGGACTGTCCAATTTGGATTACTCGCCGCTGGCCGAGCTGTCCGGTTGGAGCATGGAGATCGCGCCCGAAGCGCTCAACTGCGCGGCACCCGACACCGGCAACATGGAAACTTTGCATCTGTTCGCCACCGAGGAGCAGCGCAAGCAGTGGCTGCAGCCGTTGCTCGACGGCGAGATCCGCAGCGCGTTCTCGATGACCGAACCGGCGGTGGCCAGCAGCGACGCCCGCAACATCGAGACGTTGATTGAGCGCGACGGCGGCGACTATGTGATCAACGGCCGCAAATGGTGGACGTCCGGCGCGGCCGACCCGCGGTGCAGAATCCTGATCGTCATGGGCCGCACCAATCCAGAAGCGGCCAGTCACCAGCAGCAGTCGATGGTGCTGGTGCCCATCGACACACCCGGTGTGACGGTCGTTCGCTCCACCTCGGTGTTCGGCTGGCAGGACCAGCACGGGCATTGCGAGATCGTCTACGACAACGTTCGGGTGCCGATGACCAATCTGCTCGGCGAGGAAGGCTCAGGCTTCGCGATCGCCCAGGCCCGGCTGGGTCCGGGCCGCATCCATCACTGCATGCGCGCGCTCGGCGCCGCCGAACGCGCCTTGGCGCTGATGGTGGACCGGGTACAGAAGCGGGTTGCTTTCGGCCGCCCGCTGGCCGAGCAGGGCGTGGTGCGAGAAGCAATCGCCAGGTCGCGTAACGAGATCGACCAGGCCCGGCTGCTGTGCGAGAAGGCGGCGTGGACCATCGACCAGCACGGCAATAAGGCCGCTCATCTGCTGGTCTCCCAGATCAAGGCGGTCGCACCGCTGGTGGCTTGTGAGGTCATCGACCGCGCCATTCAGGTGCACGGTGCCGCCGGCGTCAGCGACGACACCGTCTTGGCCCGGCTGTACGGGTGGCACCGCGCCATGCGGATCTTCGACGGGCCCGACGAGGTGCACCTGCGCACCATCGCGCGCACCGAACTCGGCCGCGAGAAGAGCGCTTTGGCCGCGGCGGTCACCTGACGTGGCTTTGGGCCTACGGGAACTGCAGGGCTCGTGGAATTTTCGCGACATTGCAGACAGCACCGGCGCACTGCGACCGGGGCGATTCTTCCGATCCGGTGAGCTGAGCGAACTCGGCGACGACGGGCGACTGGAGTTGCGCCGGTCGGGCGTCACCGATGTCGCCGATCTGCGCTCCCGTCGTGAGGTGCAGCGCCGCGGGCCCGGCCGAGTTCCCGACGGCGTCGAGATCCACCTGCTGCCTATCCCTGATGTCGAGCCGGACGACGCCGACTTAAACGGCGAGGCTCCGCACGAGCACGCGTTCAAGCGTCTGCTGGAAGACAGGTCGGGCGACGAATCGGTCGAGGCTGCGTCCAACCGCTACATGATCGACGAATACAGCCGCTTTCCCACCTACAACGGGACCCGGCAGGCACTGCACCGGGTCGTCGCCCTGCTCGGCAGCCAACGGACGGTGCTGACGCATTGTTTCGCCGGCAAGGACCGCACGGGCTTTGTGGTGGCACTGGTGCTGGAAGCCGCAGGTGTCGACCGGGACGTCATCGTCGAGGATTTCCTGCGCAGCAATGCGGCCGTCCCGCGGTTGCGGGAGCGGATCTTGCAGTCGGTGCGGCAGCGCACCGACGTCGAAGCCACCCCGGAGTTGCTCGCCTTCACCGAGGCGCGACTGGCCGACGATGTCCTCGGTGTGCGCGAGGACTACTTGGCTTCGGCGCGGCGCTCCATCGACGAGCGGTTCGGCTCGCTCGACGGTTATCTGCAAAGCGCGGGGATCTGCGACGACGACGTGCGTCGGCTGCGCGAAGCCCTGTTCGGCTGATCTCCGAACACGGATGGACCGAGCCACCGTCGTCGAAAAATTCCTATAGGAAACCTGAGCGTTTCCTAGACTTACGGTAAGTGCAGGGTGCATGATGCACATGCGTCTCATACCGCCGTGCTGCTTCGGACAGCGCCCACAGAGGTCGCACAACAGCATCCGCCCAAGCATCGGGAGGTCGTCATGTCAGGAGAGAAGCTTCGATGGCTCACCGCTGGACTGTTCGCCAGCGCCGGCGCCGGAATGCTCTCGATGACCGCGGTCATGAACTCGGCGTTCGCCTTCGGGGACGACGCGCGGATATCGTGACACCGGCCGTTCCGGACATCGGCTTGTTCGTCGGCGCCAGCGGGCTGCCGATACCCGGACCCGACTATGTGGAGGCCGCTGACAGGCTTTACGTCGACAACCCTGTCCACCCGATATGTCCCGACATCACCAGCTTCTACCAGGCCACCGAAAGATAATCCCTTCGGCAACGGTGTGTTCACGCCCGAAGGGCTATATCCGCTGGAAGAGGCTGGCGTCCACCAGCTGTATTTGAACTACCCGCTCGACGCCAACGGTCTTCCGGATATCAGCAGCTCGGTGGGTCAGGGCGCCACCATTGTGCAGAGCACGGTCCTCGGCGAGCAGGCACTTGGTAACGCCTCAACGGTGTTCGGCTACTCACAGGGTTCAACGCTGAACGGCATCGCCATGCAGTTGCTCGACCCGAAAGGCATACCGGAAACAGGTGGCCTAAATCCCCAGTTTCTGCTGATCGCTGACCCCAGCAACCCGAACGGCGGATTGCTGGAGCGTTTCAACGGTTTCGAAACCCTCAACGGCCAGACCACCGTCGACCCGCTGCAGCTCCCGAGCCTGGGAATTTCGTTCGACGGGGCAACCCCGGCCGACGACTTCACGACCTCCATCTACTCGCTGGAATACGACGGCTTCGCCGACTTCCCGCGCTACCCGCTGAACTTCCTGTCCGACCTGAACGCCTTTTTGGGGATCGCCGACCTGCACGGCACGTACCTGAACGCTGCCGCCGGCGTGCCCGGTCCCATCACCTGGCGGACATTGCGCTAGCGACGCGATCCACTGACGGGCGGAAAATGGGCACGCCAGACAGCGACCAACTACTACATGATCACCACGGACACCGTCGGCGGGGTGGACGTCCAGTGACGCCGCCGCTGGTATCGACGCTGGGAGACATTCCGGTCATCGGTAAGCCGCTGGAAGCCCTGCTGGGGCCCGACCTGACGACGATCATCAATCTGGGCTACGGCGGCGACAACCTTGGCTATTCGGACGCGCCGGCGAACGTGCCCACGCCGTTCGGGCTGTTCCCGGACGTCAACTCGACGACACTGATGAACGAGCTGACCACCGGGACCGAGACGGGATTCGCCAACTTCGAGAAGGACCTGTCGGATCCGGCAGCGTTGTTCTCGTCGCTGGGGCAGTCCTCGATGACATCAGGCCCGTCATTGACCGACGTCTTCACCGCGTTGGGGCACGACTTCAGCTCGCCGGAGGCTGCCAGCACGACGCTGACCGACTTCGCCAACGCAATCTCGAGTGCGTCCTCGACGGCCTACAGCACGCTGTTGCCGACGACCGACATCATCAATGCCCTGACAACCAGTCTCCCGGCCTACGACGTCTCGCTCATCACGGACAATCTGAGCACCGGTGACTTCCTTGACGCTGTCGGACTGCCGGTCGCTGCGAACACCGCGTTGGACACGCTGGCAGCCGGTTTCGAATACGACATCATCTCCACTGCGGCCTCGCAGATTGCCGCCGACTTCGCGAGTCTTTTCTAGGAAGGAGTAGCCGCACGGTGGGTCTGGCCGCAAGCCGGGCCCATTGTGCGGCACGCAACCACGACGATGTCCTAACTCCGGGGAGGTCGCAATGTCAGGTCGCAAGCTCAAGTGGCTTACCGTCGCAGTGTTCGCGAGCGGCGGAGCCGGCGCGTTGGCACTCCTGCCGACCCTGACAGCAGCACCCGCGCTCGCCGATACGGCGGACATGGCCGGCGGCTTCGAGCCTGGCGGCGGCTTCGGCGCCGACACAGCATTGGTGTTGGGTCCCAGCGGATTCCCGGTCCCGGCCGACAGCTACGTCGACGCGGCTAACACTTTGTATCTTGGCCTTCCCAGCGCCGACGCGTTTCCGCTGACCACGCCGGAGGGGCTGTATCCGATCACGGGGATCAACAGCTTGCCTTTGGACCCGTCGGTCGCACTGGGCGAACAGACGTTGAACAACGCCCTGACCACCACTAAGGGTCCTATCGAGGTATTCGGTTACTCGCAGAGCTCCACGATCGCCTCTTTGGAGATGTCGCAGCTCCACACCGAGGATCCCAACGCACCGGTGTCCTTCATTCTGGTCGGTGATCCGAGCAATCCCGACGGCGGCTTCCTGGAACGCTTCGTCGGCGGGTCGATCCCGAGTTTCGGGGTGACGGCCAGCGGCGCGACACCCAGCGACCTCTTCCCCACCGACATCATCACCAACGAATACGACGGTTTCGCGGACTTCCCGCGCTACCCGATCGATATCCTGTCCGACCTCAACGCCTACCTCGGCATCATCTTCGAGCACACCGCTTACGTCGACCAGAACCTCAGCAGCCTTCAAGATCTGGGTACCTACGGCGACACCACGTACTACATCAATCCGACCGACGAGCTGCCGCTGCTGGACATACTGCGGTTCATCCCGGGCGGAAATCCGTTGGCCGACCTGATGCAACCCGATTTGTCGGTGCTGGTGAACCTGGGCTACGGCAGCATCACCGATGGCTATGACACCGCGAACGCCCCGGACGTCCCCACACCGCTCGGGTTTCTGCCGGACAACGTCAACCCGGCCGACGTCCTCAACGCCCTAGTGCAGGGCATTCCGGAGGGATTCTCCAAAGCGGTGGCCGACATCCAGGCTGGACAGTTCACCGACTACTCGTCGCTGCAGACTTTGGTGGACGCGGCGCACACGTTCGGCCTCACACCCAGTGACACTCCTACCCTCTCCGAGCTGCTGGGCGCGGGCGCTACCTACTTCAACGGTGACGTTCCCCTCACTCCGATCGACTATTCGTCACTCACCGATATCGTCAACGGCTTGACCCAGGTCGTATCCACCGATGCCTCGACGGTGCTGCCGTTCTTCGATACCGCGCTCGCACTGGGAGTCTCACTACCGAACTACGACATCACTTTGTTCGAGCAAGGCCTCGAGGCGGGCAACCTGGTGGCCGCCCTCGGTGATCCCATCGCGGCCGACATCGGAATCCTGCCGCTGCCCCTCGGTTTAGACCTCGCCGTCGTCGGCGAGGCACTCGCAACGACCGGTTACGAACTGATCGGCGGCTTGATCCCGTAACCAAGCGGGTGGGCAGCTGTCACCCGGTTTGGTGTCACCGGATGGAAAAATTCGCCGGGTTTGCGCGCGGACAAGTCGTCGATCTCCGACCAGTGCGTGGCCACGTCGTCCACCGACGGCGGTGTCTTGAAGGTGACGCCCTCGTTCTGAAAAAGCGCGGCCCGTTGCACCTTGCCGCCGCCGACAATGAAGATCGAGCCGGTGTCGGGCACTTCCTCGGTCGACAGATAAGCCACCACCGGGGCGACGAATTCCGGGGTGAGGTTCCCCAGCACCTCGGCCGGCAGAATGTCCTCAGTCATCCGGGTGGCCGCGATCGGTGCGAGCGCGTTGGCCTTGATGTTGTACTTGGCGCCCTCCTGAGCCAGCGTGTTGATCAAGCCGACCAGGCCGAGTTTGGCCGCTCCGTAGTTGGCCTGACCGAAGTTGCCGAACAGTCCGCTGGTCGAGGTCGCGACAACCACCCGCCCGAAGCTTTGCTCCCGAAAATGTGGCCAGGCCGCGCGAATCACGTTGTAACCGCCGTAAAGATGCACCTTCAGCACTGCGTCCCAATTCTCGAAGGTCATCTTGTGGAAGGTGCCATCGCGCAGGATGCCGGCGTTGCTCACCACACCGTCGATCTTGCCGAACTCGTCGAGAGCGGTCTTGATGATGTTTCCGGCGCCTTCGGACTCGGCGACGCTGTCGTAGTTGGCCACCGCGCGACCGCCGGCCTCCTTGATCTCATTGACGACCTGGTCGGCCATCGCCGATCCGGCACCGGTGCCGTCGCGGGCTCCGCCGAGGTCGTTGACCACGACGCTGGCGCCTTCGCGTGCCAGGGTCAGGGCGTATTCGCGGCCCAATCCCCCGCCGGCCCCCGTGACGACGATGACACGATCCTGCACTCCGGGCATGAACTTCCTTTCGGGCTAGTCGCCCGGCTACCGGGCTGGATGCTTAGACGGCCGGTCCAGGCTAAAACAACCGACGCCTCGGGTTCGATGCAGCCCGTCCGGTCATAACCGGAACTATCCCCGCTCGGCGGTGACGAAGTCGGCGAACGCGTCCTTGTCGTCGGCCATCGGAACGCCGTCGATCCAGCGGTTCAGCCGGCGCATCTCGTCGTGCGCAGGCTGCGCAGTGGCCTGCCAGCCGTGCTCGTTCAGCCAATCGGCGACTACCGCGCGATCCTCGTCGTGGTAGATCAGCGCCTGCACATCGACGGTCTCGTCGAACCCGAGTTGGTCGGCAACTTTCCGGAATCGTTCCCGCATCTCCGCGCGCCGGTCGTCGGCATGGTGCGCCGCGGTTTCCACCGCGATCCGGCTGCCCGGTGCACTCAACTCGGTAACCCGCTCGAACAGCCGGTCCTGCGCCTCTGCGGGTAGGTACATCAGCAAGCCTTCAGCCAACCAGGCGGTCGGCTGTTGCGAGTCGAATCCTTCGCCGCGCAATGCAGCCGGCCAGTCCTGGCGTAGGTCGATTGGCACCTCCCGCCGTTGGGCCGACGAGGTGACGTCGTGAGCGGTCAGCGTGGCGGTTTTGTAGTCGAGCACTTTGGGTTGGTCGATCTCGTACACCGTCGTGCCGGCCGGCCAGTCCAGCCGGTAGGCCCGGGAGTCCAGCCCGGAGGCCAGGATCACCACCTGGCGAATTCCCGCTGCGACGGCGGCGGCGAAGTAGGTGTCGAAAAAGTGCGTCCGCACCGCCTGATAGCTGCGCATGTGTTGGAAGATCGCGGCCGCTTCGGGATCCAGCTTTTCAATCGTGTCGACGATCGACTCGTCGAGCATCGTTTCCCACACCCCGGTACCGGCGTTGCTGACCAGGATCTTCGCGTAGGGATCGCGGATCAGTGGATCAGGCCGTGCCGTCTCCACAGCACGCGCGGCGGCCACCATCACAGCGGTAGTGCCGACGCTGGTGGCGATATCCCAGGTGTCGTCATCGGTGCGCGAGCTGCTCATAAGGGGTCTCTTTCTCCTGAGATCGATCGGCCGGTGCGGGTCAATCCGCGGCAGCGAGACGGGCTCGCAGCAACGTGCTGCGGACGGCCTCGTCGGCCAGGTCTTCGGGTATCCGACGGCCGAGTCGGGCCATCTCGTCGGCGTTGTCCGCCGCCTGCACCTGCCAGCCGTGGCAGGCTAACCACTTCGCGGCGTCCGGGCGTTCGCCGTCGGAGTAGGTGAGAGTCTCGACGTTGATGTCGAGGCCCAGCCGGTCGCGCATCCGCAGCCACCGGGCGCGTCGCGCCGCTTTGCGCCGCTCGGTGTCGGCTGAGCCGATGTGGAACGCCTCGACAGCAATCTGGCTGCCCAACTCGCTGAGCGCGGTCAGCTTCTGGAACAGCCGGTTCTGCGCGTCAATCGGCAGATACGGCAGCAGGCCTTCGGCTAGCCACGCGGTCGGCTGCCTGCGGTCGAAACCGGCCGCGATCAATGCGGCCGGCCAGTCGTCGCGCAGATCCACCGGCACCGCATGCCGGGACGCCTTCGGACGCGCACCATGCGACTGCAGCGTGCTCGCTTTGTAGGCCAGGACCTTGGGCTGGTCGATCTCGTACAACGTGGTGCCGGCCGGCCAGTCCAAGCGGTAAGCCCGCGCATCCAGGCCCGCGGCCAGAAGCACCACCTGCCGGATGCCGCCACCGACGGCGGCGCTGAAATATTCGTCGAAAAAGTGGGTCCGCACTGCCTGGTAGTTGCAGGCGACGCGATGGGCGCGCCGTCCGTGCCCGTCGTCACCGAGCCACTCCAGGTCTGGACTCGCCAAACGCCGCCAGGCCGGCCCGGCCGATGACACCAGAATGTCTGCGTACTCGTCGCGGATGAGCGCGTTCGGTGAAGCGGTCTCGACAGCCCGGGCGGCTGCCACCATCAGTGCGGTACTGCCGACACTGGTGGCAATGTCCCAGCTGTCACCTTCGGTTCGAATCGAACGTACTTCGCCTAACCCAGTCATACGCGCACCATGCTACCCAGCAACTTAGGCAAGCTATTTGGCCGTGTGCGCTATCTCACTGCGCTGTGCCGTGAGCCGGGTCTGCGTTACTGAAGCGCCACAGGGTCCCCGCCATCAACTGCCGCAGCTGATTGGTGATGACGTTCAGTTGCCGACGACTGCCGACGAAATCGGCGTAGAAGCCGATGCCGCACAACACCGCCACCAGCATCTCGGTCAGCGACGCCAGATCCGTGGTCGCGGTGAGCTCGCCGTCCTGGATCGCCTCTTCGATAGCGTCGGTGAGGAATTCGCGCGTTTGGCGCAGTGAGGCGTTCTCCAGCCTGCGCAATTCCGGATGCCGCCGCGACTCCACCACCGACGTGAGCAGAAAAGCCGCCGACGACGGATTCTCCGCATCGCCCTGCGTCGCCGCGGCGATGAAAGCCACCAGCCGGCCGATCAGGGTGGCCTCCCGCCGGGCCCGCTCCACGGCGGTGACGACGATCGAGTTGTTCGTCTGCTCGAGGACCTCGCGGTAGAGCACCAGCTTGCTGGAGAAGTAATGGTTGATGGCGGGCCGGGTCAGATCGGCCCGTATCGCTATCGCCTGGAAGGTCGCCGCTTCGTAGCCACACTCGCTGAAGATCACACGAGCGGCTTGCACGATGCGCAGGCGCGTACCGGCCGCTGTCGCTGCAGGGGGCCGCCCAGGGCCCCGACTCGCCGTGTACGGCACGAAAAGATTGTGCCATAAATCACAGGAAGGCCAGCTGATATGGCCCTTCGCGGTCACTTCGCAGCTGGACGCTGACCGTACTGGTGTGGCATCAACGCATCCGGCGGGATCGCGCCGAACTTGCCCGCCTGGTAATCCTCGACGGCCGCAACGAGCTCCGGCTTGCTGTTCATCACGAACGGGCCGTATTGGAACACCGGCTCCCGAATCGGCTGTCCGCCAAGCAGCAGTGCCTCCAGGGCGGGCCGATGCGAATCCTGGGTTGCTGCGGCGTCGATGGTGATCCGGTCGCCGGATCCCAGCACCGCCAGTTGTCCCTGGTGTATCGGATGTCCGGCCGGGCCCACCGAGCCGCTCCCGGACAGCACGTACACCAACGCATTGAAGTTCTGATTCCAGGCGATGTTCAGCACAGCGCCGGGCTCGACGGTGGCATGGGCGAACGTGATCGGCGTGTAGGTCGCGCCCGGCCCGCGGTGACCGTCTATCTCGCCGGCGATGACCCGGACCAGCGCGCCACCGTCGGGGGAGGCAAGCAGCGCAACGTCGTTGCCCTCGATGGCCTGATACCGCGGGTTGGCGAATTTCGCCTTGCTGGGCAAATTCACCCATAGCTGGATGCCGTGAAACAGCCCGCCGCTTTCGACGAGTTCAGCAGGTGGGGTTTCGATGTGCAGAATCCCCGAGCCCGCCGTCATCCACTGGGTGGCACCGTCGGCGATCACACCGCCGCCCCCGTGTGAGTCCTGGTGGGCGAACCGGCCGTCGATCATGTAGGTCACCGTCTCGAAGCCGCGGTGCGGATGCCAGCCGGTACCTCTGGGTTCACCCGGCTGGTAGTCCACCTCGCCCATTTGGTCCATGTGCACAAACGGGTCCAGGGCGGCTTTGCCGATGCCGGCGAAGGCTCGAATGACGGGAAAGCCCTCGCCTTCGAAGCCGCGCGGGCCGGTCGTGATCGACCGAACGGGGCGTTCGGTGTCGGCCGGGCCAGCCGCGGTCACTCGGGGCAGGGCCAAAACGTTTGCGATTACTGCGGGCATGTCCGCCTCCTCAGCGTCAGTTAGTATAACCGGACTGCAGTCCGATTATTTCGGGCTTTGTGCTGTGGGCCGTCACAAAGTCCGCTGCTACCGTGCGGTGGTGCCGCAGGCCGATGACACGGATGCCAAGCTCCGTGAAGAACTCGAACCGGACCCACTCGAGGGCGGCGGCCGAGTAGGGCGTTTCGTCCGCAATTTGGAATTCGTCGAGAAGTGGCTGCTGCTGGGGATGGTCATCGGGGTGATCGCCGGCCTCGGTGCGGTCGCGTTCTACCTGGCGATGCGCTACACCGGCGACTTTTTGTTGGGCTACGTCGCCGGCTATCGCATGCCCACCCCGAAGGTCGAAGGCGGCAGCGCAGGGTCGCCGCACTACGCCAGACCGTGGGCGCTGCCACTGGTGACGACAGCCGGCGCATTGGTGTCGGCGTTGATCGTGGCCAGATTCGCTCCCGAAGCCAGCGGCCATGGCACCGACAGCGCGATCGAGGCGATACATACCGATCCGCGGCACATCAGGCTCCGGGTCGTGCTCGTCAAAATGGTGTCCAGCGCGCTGACCATCGGCTCGGGCGGTTCCGGTGGCCGCGAAGGTCCCACTGCGCAGATCTCGGCGGGCTTCGCGTCGATGCTGACGCGAAGGCTTCACCTGTCTGATGACGACGGCCGAATCCTGGTGTCGCTCGGTGTCGGTGCAGGCATTGGCGCCATCTTCGGCGCCCCACTCGGTGGCGCGGTGCTGGCGGCGTCGATCATCTACCGCGACGACTTCGAATACCGCACTCTTTATCCGGGTTTCGTCACCTCCGCGACCGCGTATGCCGTATTCGGTTCGTTTCTGGGTTTCGATCCGATGTTCGGTTATGTCGACGCCGAATACCGCTTCGAGGACGCCGGGCCGTTGCTGTGGTTCATTGCCCTCGGCATTGCCGCGGCAACGGTGGGTTATCTGTACGCCCGCATCTTCTACGCCACTGGGACGTTGACCGCCCGACTTCCCGGCGGCCCGGTGCTCAAGCCGACGTTGGGGGGACTGCTGGTGGGCCTGCTGGGATTGGCGCTACCCCAGGTGCTGGGCAGCGGTTACGGCTGGGTGCAACTGGCCACCGCCAAGGACTCACTGACGGCTATTCCGCTGTGGATCGTGCTGCTTCTTCCGATCGCAAAGATCGTGGCGACGTCGCTGTCGATCGGCACCGGCGGATCGGGCGGTATCTTCGGGCCCGGCATCGTGATCGGGGCATTCGTCGGCGCGGCTACCTGGCGGCTGGGCGCCTTGTTTCACCTACCGGGAATTCCGCACAGTCCCGGCATCTTCGTCGTTGTCGGGATGATGGCTTGCTTTGGCAGCATCGCGCATGCGCCCCTGGCGCTGCTGATCATGGTGGCTGAAATGACCGGATCGTTCTCGGTCGTGCCCGGCGCGATCATTGCGGTCGGAATCGCGTCACTGCTGCTGTACAACACCAAAGTGTCGATCTACCACGCGCAGCGTCTCAACCGCGAAACAGCCGAGGCCGAACGCAAGCTTGCGGGTGCCGGCCGGTCCGGTTAGCGCCCGCTTTTTGACTTCGCAGACTCAGGCCCGAGCGGAGTCGGCGGCGTCCTTCTCCGTCGAGGTGCCTTCGTGCGCCAACTGCCCGCCCGCGTTCTCCAGGTGGGCCCGCACGAACCACTGGAATTTCTCCAGTTCGGCGGCCTGGCCGATCAGGATGTCCTGGCTGACCGGGTCGAGCTGCTCGGTCTCGGTGATGCCCTTGCGGGTGTCCTCGATCACGCCGGTGTAGACCAGGTCGAGCGCCGCCAGATGCGCCTGCACGGTGTCGCGGCCGACCGAATAGTCGTCCCAGGTACGGTCTTTGAGGATCGCACCCGGAGTGCCCTGCGGTGAGCCGCCGAGAGTCGCAATGCGCTCGGCCACCTCGTCGGCATAATTGCGCACCAGCTTCACCTGCGGATCGATCATTTCGTGCACGCCGATGAAGTTCGGTCCGACGACATTCCAGTGCACATGCTTGAGCGTCAGGTGCAGGTCGTTGTACGCGCTGAGTCGCTTCTGCAGCAACTCAGCAACCTGCGCTCCGTCGTCCCCGCTCAAGCCTGGAACGGTGAACTGTGTCATCGAAAACTCCTATGAATCTTGGCCCAGTAAATCGGGGTGCGGGTACCCGCCCTCTGCGCCCGGTAACCGGCTAGAGGGAGCGAATGTTCTGCAGTGCGAGGCGCGCTCCGCGCCGCGGTTCGTACGCAAGTCCGCTGGCTTCGAGTAGTCGGACCACCCGATGCCGGTGCGGTCGCATCGGTTCCAACAGTTCGACCATGATCTCGTCGGTGACCGGCCGGCCCAGCAGCGTCCAGCCGATCATTTTCGGAACGTGGTAGTCGCCCACCGACAACGCGTCGGCGTCACCGAACGCGCGCTGCGCCGTCTCGGCTGCCGTCCAAATCCCGACGCCCGGCAGGGCCGTCAGCGCGTCGCGCGCCTTCGCCACCGGCCAGGAGCTCAACTTCTTCAGCGATGCCGTCCGTTGCGCGCAGCTCACGACGGTGCGCGAGCGGCGGGGGTCGACGTTGGCGAGGTGGAACTCCCACGACGGGATGTCTCGCCATACTTCGGCGGGCGGTGGCACCCGCATGCGCCGTGGCGCCGGGCCGGGCGCCGGTGTGCCGTACTTGGTGACCAAGATCCGCCAGGACCGGAAGGCGTCGGCGCCTTGCACACGTTGCTCTAGAACCGCCGGGATCAATGCTTCCAGAACATGGCCGGTGCGGCCCAGCCGCAGATGCGGCACCCGCCGATGCGCCGCTGCGACTATGGGTTCCTGCGGCGCGAAATCGGACGCCTCGTCCTCAGCGCCCAGTTGCGCGGGCAGTGCGTCGAGAAACTCCGCGGCGCCGCCACCCCAGGCTGCGCAGGTGACCGCGTTGAGGGCGGTGCGCTTGATCCGCGCGGTGATGGGTCCGGTGAGCAGCAGGCTGGTCCGCCAGATTGCGCCGTCGCCGCTGTTCTGAAAACACGGATCCCACGGGCCGCGACGCAACGGCGCCAGCGTGAGCGCCGGGCTGACCACACCCGGGAACGTCACGGTGCGAGCGCTCGTCCTGGTCTGAATCAAACGATCATAGGGGGCGTCGGCGACTGCGCCCGAGGCCGGCGGTCCGGTTTTACCGCGGCGCAATTGACCATGACTGCCCACGGGGTGAGTATGACGGTGTGATCTGCGCCGGCGACGATGCAGAGCGAAGCGATGAGGAGAAGCGGCGCCAATGACTCACGCCGGCGACGATGCAGAGCGAAGCGATGAGGAGAAGCGGCGGTTATGACCACGCCGTTCGACAACCCTCAAGCCGAGCTGGCGTGGATGTTCTTGCAGTGCCTGGGTGACGGCGAACTCGACGAATGCTTCGATCTGCTCAGCGACGACTTCACCTACTGGAGCATCGCTGACCACGCGAGTCTGGGCAAGGCGGCGCTGCGGCGGCGAGTCGAATTGCGCAGAAGGCAGGTGGAGGTCTCTTTGGAGTTGATCCGCTGTGTTCACGACGTCGACACTGTGGTGGTCGAGGCACGCGGCGAGGGCATCACTTCCAACGGGGGCCGCTACGACAGCCCGTACGTCTTCTTCTTCGAGACCCGTGACGGCTTGATCGTGTCGATTCGGGAGTACAGCGACACCCGTCTGACGGCCGACGCTTCGCCAGACGCGGCGTCCTGACCTGAATCCACTGACCGAGACGGCCTCAAACCGCTCTGCGTCGCCGGCGGCTGCTACCACCGCTCGCGCGGCGACAATGGTTTCGGCGACGTCCCATCTCCGGAGTTCGCGCGCCGCCCCGCCGCCTCCGCCCGGTCAGCCATTCTGCCTCCACGCGGCGGCTTGTTCATCGTCGGCAGCGAGTCACGCTGTGAGCGTTAGCGAGTGGCGTCGGCGCGCTGATTTCAGTCGGTGTCGACGCTGACTTCGGCCTTGTCCAGGTAGAACGCGACGTGACCGGCGATCGCCGCAACTGCGGGATAGGGCTGCTCGTAGGTCCAGATGACGTCGTCGACGGTGTCGCCGCCGGCGGTCGTCACGCTGTAATAGCTGGCGTCGCCCTTGAATGGACAGTAGGTGCTGGTGTCGGTGCGGGTCAGTACGTCCTGCCTGACATCGCTGAACGGAATATACTGCACCGCGGGGTATTTGGCTTCATTCAATTGCAGCGCGGCGTCGGTTTCGGCAACGACTTGGCCGTTCACGCGAATCCGCACACGCCCCTTCGTCGGCTCGATGTCGATCGGGTGCCTGGCGCTGGGCTCTAGAACTGGACGGTTTGTCATGTGACGTCTCCTCGGGTGCGAATAGGTTTTGCAACGCTTACCGGCGGTGAAGATTCCCGACGGCCGGGCGTGCGCTGCAGACCCGCCCATCGAGCGCCTACTAATTCGGCGTCGAGCTTTTTCCGCGGGCGCTCTTCAGTTGCGCCCAGAATTGCGCGGCCTCGCGGATGGACTCCTCGACCGGTCTGGGCTGCCAGCCCAGTTCGCGCACCGCTTTGCTGTGGTCGACGGGAGCTTCAGCGCGCATCATCTGCACCGACGCCAAGCTGAGCTCGGCGTCCTTGCCGGTGAAGCGGGCCCTGAGGGTGCCCAGCACACCCAGCGCGTAAAGCGTCGGCACCGAGATCGACCGGCGCGGCGGCGCGACACCGACTTCGTCGGCGGCGATCCGGACCACCTCGCGCAACGCGATCAGCTTCTCGGAGATCAGGTATCGCTCGCCGTTGCGGCCGCATTCGGCGGCCAGGATCAGCGCCCTGGCGGCGTCATCGACCCCGACCACTTCCAACTGAATACCGTTCATCGTGAAGGGCAGTTTGCCGAACACCGCCGCGGCGATGAACGCGCCGTGCGGAGTGCGGCCCCAATCACCGCTGCCATAAGTCGTCGAAACGCACATCGCGACGGCGGGCAGGCCGTGGTCTTTCGCGTAGCGCAGCACGAGGTCTTCGGCCTGCACCCGGGAATCGACGTAGGGTGTGAGCCCGCGCCGGTCGATCTGGTCGTCCTCAGTCGCCACGTGACCGTGTCGCCGGCCCACCGTCGCGTAAGAGCTGGTGAAAACGAACCGGCGCAGACCGGCGTCCTTGGCGGCGTCGAGCACATTACGGGTGCCCTCGACGTTGGTGCGAAACAACGGCGCCGTATCCCGCAGCCACGCTCGAGTGTCGACGACGCAGTGGTACACGTCGTCGCAACCGTCCATGGCGGCGCGCAACGTATCGAAGTCGAAGACATCGCCGTGAAACCTGGTCACTGTCAGATCGTCGATACTGCGGGTGTTGGCACCGGATCGCACCATCGCCCGCACGCCGGCGCCGGCGCCGGCGAGTTGCCGGGTGACATGCGAGCCCAGGAAACCGTTGGCGCCGATGACCAATTTGGGCGCGGCCGTCGTCATCGGCCATACCGCCGCATCCAGTCCGCGGCGGCGTCGTCGAGTGTGCCCAGTGCTTGCGCTTTCTTGCACCACTTCAGCGCCGCCTGCACGAAGCGCAGCGGGTTGTAGATGTCTTCCTGCCGACCCCAGTGGCCGTCCCCGGCGTAGGTGATGATCGAGATATTCGTCGCGCTGATGATGGTGCCGTCGCCGGGGTCCACCATCGGGTTGTCCAACTCGCAGATGATCCGCCCGGTCGACTCGTCGATGACCGACCACAGTGACGGGAACGCGATCATGTGACTGCCCGGAAAGGTCGTCATTGTCGTGTGAATCCAGCCGCGTACCTCGTCGCGGCCGTTCATGGTGCCGGCCGCATGTTCGACGTACTCGACATCCGGCGTGTAGTGCTCCACCCAGCTGTCCCAATCGCGGCTTTCAGCAGCTCGGGCAACGGTCCGTTCGAAGTTGTCGAATGCCGCCGACAACTCCTTGCGGCTGAACAACTCAGTCGTCACCCGAGCACCTCGCGCGTGTGGGTCGGCAGCCATCGTTGCCGACGTCGGCGGCGGAAAATCGTGTGTAGCCTAACAAGAGGTGCGCACCCCACGAACAGGGATCAAGGAGCGATACGAATGACCAACCACAGCAAGGCCATCCTGGCCGGCGGCTGCTTCTGGGGGATGCAGGACCTGATCCGCAATCAGACTGGCGTGTTGTCGACGCGGGTCGGCTACACCGGCGGCACCACGCCGAACGCGACGTACCGCAACCACGGCACGCACGCCGAGGCCATCGAAATCGTGTACGACCCGCAACGCACGGACTACCGAACGCTGTTGGAGTTCTTCTTTCAAATTCACGACCCGACAACGAAAAACCGGCAGGGCAACGACCTCGGCGCCAGCTACCGCTCTGCGATCTTCTTTGTCGACGAAGAACAGAAGCAGGTCGCGTTGGACACCATCGCCGACGTCGAGGCGTCGGGCCTATGGCCCGGCCGGGTGGTGACTGAGGTCAGCCCCGCCGGCGACTTCTGGGAGGCCGAGCAAGAACACCAGGACTACCTGAAGCGCTATCCCAGCGGGTACACCTGCCACTACATCCGGCCGGGCTGGAAGTTGCCGCGGCGGGCCGCGGTCGACAGCTGATTTCGATCGGCGCTCACCGGCCGTACGCGCGCAGCTGATAGAGGCCGCAAGTAGTCGCAACGGTCTGACTCTCGGCGTCGGTGACCCGGCTTTCAGACCGAAGCTCTGCCTTTTTCCACTGCCTCCGCCTCGATGCGCGCAATGGTGTCGTCGTCAAACTATCTTGTGCGCCAGCGGGATCGTGTGTTCCATCGCGCCGTTGATCATGTCGAGCAGCTCGCCTGCGTCACCTGTCGCGGTCATAGCGGGTCAGCGTATCGGTCACGCCGTCCGACGACGTACCACGATCCGGCCGCCCTCCTTCGGGGGAAAAGCCACACCGCGAAAGTGGCACTTCTCCCCGGGTGCGGTGGTGGTCTCGATGATGAAGTGGCGCAATACCGTTCGCAGCACCACGTCCATCTCCATATTGGCGAACGCGGCACCCACGCAACGTCGAGTGCCGCCGCCGAACGGGATCCACGCGAAGGTGGACGGTTTGGCGCCGATGTAGCGCTGCGGATCGAAACGGTCTGGGTCGGGAAAGGCGTCGGCGTTGGTGTGCATCTGGGAAATGCTGACCATGATTGTGAACCCGCGAGGAATTGCCCACTCGCCAAGCGTGTACACCGGCGCGTAGACATGGCGGCCGGCGAAATCGATGACCGTCCTGTTGCGCTGCACTTCCAGGATCACCGCTTGGCGTAGCTCGTCTTCGTCGGTGTCAGCCTCGGCGACCAGCGCCGCCAACACATCGGGATGCCGGCTCAAACGTTCGAACGCCCAGCCCAATGTTCCTGCGGTGGTCTCATGTCCGGCGGTCAGCAGGGCCAACAGCTCGTCACCGATATCTTTACGCGACATGACTGAACCGTCCTCGTACGTGCTGCGCAGCAGCAGTGCCAGCACGTCGGTGCGGTTTTCGAAGTCTGGGTCTGCTCGCTCGTCTTCGATCAGCTTGTCCACGACGATGTCGTATTTGCGCCGCCATTCGGCCAGCCGCCCCCAGGGGCTGTAGCGGCCGTAGGTCCGGGACGGTGTCGGCAGTGTCTCCAAGCGCGACCCCAGCGTCACCCACGGCGGGATGATCCGCCGTAACTCGTCAAGTTCGGTACCGTCGGCCCCAAAGCCCGCGCGCAGAATCGCGTTGAGCGTGATCCGGTTCGTCGACGGCAATGTAGCGAACGGCTGACCCTCCGGCCACCCGGCCGTCTCGCGCAGCGTCTCTTCTTCGATGATGCGCTCGTAGTTCTTGATGCTTTTCCCGTGCAGGGCCGGCGCCAGCAGTCGTCGGCGCCGCCGGTGATCGTCGCCATCGAGCGCGAACACCGACCCTGAGCCAAGCAGCCGGCCCAAATTCGGTTGGACGTTGCCGAGATCCTCCGGGCGGGTGGTAAAAATCTGCTTGGCCAGCTGGGGGTTGGCGACCACCACGCTGCGGCCGTACACCGGGATATTGAGGGTAAAGGTGTCACCGTAGCGGCGTGTCAACCGCGGCACGATCCATCGGCGCGCCGTGGAGAAGGCAACGCCCTGCAGCATCTTGGGTATCCGCGGTCCTGGCGGCAGCCTGATCTCAGGCGGCGTCGTCGCTAGTGCGGTGTTGAATCTGGCCGCTTCGGTGATATCGGTGCACCCCCAATGTCAGCCTGGTACAGGATGTACCACGGATCTATTGCGGTACGGTACCCCGTGGTATGCGCTGTTACGCCCGCAAGAACGGGCGGAGCCGGTCCAACACCATGTCAGCGCGCTGCTCGACTATCCATTGACCGACGCCGTCGACCAGCTCGAACTTCAAACCGCTTGCTAATCGGGAGTACCCGCGCAGCAGGCTTGGCTCAGCAAGCTGCCCCACGTGGACGCAGTTTCGACGTGCCGTGCGGCACCGCGCCAGAGCTACGCGGCGATCGGCTGCCCGTCGGCGATCGGCTCGAAATCGGCGGCCCGCTTCTTCGCCGGCAGGGTCAGCCGGAGAATCTTGCGGACGACGGTGGCGAACTGCTTGGGCAATGGTCCTGCGTGGTAGGGGACGCCGTAGCGACGACAGATCTCGCGTACCTGTGGCGCAATCTCGGCGTACCGGTGCGCCGGCACGTCGGGGAACAGGTGGTGCTCGATCTGGTGCGACAGGTTCCCCGACAACAGATGAAAGAGTTTGCCGCCAGTCAGATTCGCCGATCCGAGGACCTGCCGGAAGTACCACATGCCGCGCGACTCATCCTGAGTTTCCTCGACGGAGAACTCCTGTGTCCCGTCCGGGAAGTGACCGCAGAAGATGATCATGTACGACCAGACGTTGCGGATCAGGTTGGCTGAGAGGTTGCCGGCGAACACCCACGGCGCGAACGGCCCGGCCAGCAACGGAAACGCCACATAGTCTTTGAGTACTTGGCGACGGGTCTTGTGCCAGATTGCCTGCAGCACTTCGCGTTTGTCAGCGACGGTGATTTCGCCGGTGCGAATGCGCTCAGTTTCCAGTTCGTGCAACGCAACGCCGTATTGGAACAACACCATTAGCAGAAAGGCGTAGACCGGGTTACCCAGGAAGTACGGTTCCCATGGCTGGTCCTCGCTCATGCGCAAGATCCCGTAGCCGATGTCGCGATCCATTCCCACGATGTTGGTGTGGGTGTGGTGCATGTAGTTGTGCGAATGCCGCCACTGGTCGGCCGGGCAGGCGGTGTCCCATTCGAAAACACGGCCGCTGATCGCCGGGTCGCGCATCCAGTCGTACTGCCCGTGCATCACATTGTGGCCGATCTCCATGTTGTCGAGGATCTTCGACACTCCCAGCATCGCGGTGCCCGCCAACCAGGCCGGCGGCAGGATGCCGGCGAACAGCATGGCGCGCCCGCCGGTTTCGAGGGCCCGCTGGGCTTTGATGACACGGCGGATGTAGTCGGCGTCGCGCTCACCGAGGTCGGCCGTCACGCGTTCTTTGATGGCGTCGAGTTCACGGCCGAAAGCTTCGGCCTGTTCGAGGGTCAGGGTGATCTTCGGCTTTGTCATTTAAAGTCCTCCAAGTCGTGGTCAAAGGGCGAGTTCAACGTCACCCACGGGAACGGACACGCAGATTTGCACGTCTTCTCCCGGAGTCGTCGACACGCCTCCAGTGGTCAGGTTGCGCACGACGCCGGCGGTCTTGCGCCGCGTGCAGGTGTGGCAGATGCCCATCCGGCATCCGCTCGCCGGCGTCAAGCCGGCCGCTTCCGCCTGGTCGAGCAGCGAACGGCCGTCGTCGGTGACCTCGACACCGCTGCCCGTGAACGTCACCCGGCCGCCGGACGGCTTGGCGGCAAGGTCGGTGGCCGGTCCGACGAAGCTTTCTGAATGCGCAGCCGGGTGGTGTTCCCGGACCGCGTCTACCAAGGCCTGCGGACCGCAGACGTACACGGCTTCCGGTGACGGCATGGCCGCGGCCAAATGGTCAGGCCCGAATCCGCCGCTGAGGTCACCCGTTCCTGAACGGGTGTAGCCGTGCAGCACCCGAACACCTGGCAGCGTGGCCAGCTCGTGGCGGTAGCACGCCTCGGCCGGGGTACGCGCGTAATGGATGAACGCGATCTCCCCCTCATGTCCTTCGGCGATCAATGTCCGCAGCATCGCCATCACCGGGGTGATGCCGCTGCCGCCGGAGACGAACAGGATGCGCCGCGGACGGCGGTCCGGCAGCGTGAAGTCGCCGGCGACGCCGCCCAAACCGAGCACCATCCCGGGTCGGGCCTGCTCGAAGAGGTAGGACGAGACCAAGCCGTCGTCGTGCCGGCCGATGGTCAGCTCAAGGGTGGGCGCGCCCTCGGCGTTGGCTGGGGAATAGCAGCGGCTGTGCCGGCGGCCGTCGATCTCGACCGTGACACTGACGTAGTGACCGGCCCTTACAGTGTGATGAGGGAAAGCCACATTAGGAGCAAGGATGAGCGTGACGCTGCGAGGCGTGGTTCGCCGGACCTCGAGCACCCTGGCGCGGGCCTCGTTCAGTGTCCAAGTCGGGGCCAGCAGCTCGGTGTACCGGTCGACGCCGTGCGGTCCGGTGAGCAGGTCGAGCAGGTGAGAACCCAGCACCCGCCGGCTAACGCTTCGAGCAACAGTCTGAGTGAACATGTGTACACGATCTAACGTGAAAAGGTCCGGGGTCAAGCATTTCCGCAGGTCTGTGTTAGGGTTCACATAGTGAACAGCCGTATGCCCAGCTCACGTTCACACCGGGTCGGCCACGACCGCACGAGGGAAAGTCCGTCCCGGGTAGAGCGCAAAGAGGCGACCCGGCGGGCCATTGTGGCTGCGGCGTTGAAACTCCTCGGCGACCGCAGCTTCAGCGGGCTAAGTCTGCGCGAGGTGACCCGTGAGGCCGGGATCGTACCCGCGGCGTTCTACCGGCACTTCGAATCGATGGAAGCGTTGGGCCTGGTCCTGATCGACGAGTCGTTTCGCACGTTGCGCGACATGCTGCGCGGTGCGCGCGCCGGCAAGCTCGACACCAACCGGGTGATCGAGTCGTCCGTCGAGATACTCGTCGCCAGTGTCGCCGAGCGGCGCGAGCACTGGCGCTTCATCGGACGTGAGCGCTCCAGCGGTGTCACCGTGTTGCGCTACGCCATTCGCACCGAGATTCGGCTCATCACCTCAGAGTTGGCGACCGACCTGGCGCGCTTTCCGGAGCTGCGCGAATGGAGCACAGAAGACCTTAACGTTCTGGCAACTCTGTTCGTCAACTCGATGATCGTCATTGCCGAAGCCATCGAGGATGTTCAGAGCACCGAGGCGCTCGAGGAGATTCGCCGCATTGCGGTCATACAACAGCGAATGATCGTCGTCGGAGTCACCGCTTGGCGCAGCAAAACTTGATGACGAGCCGCTATCGACAGCTTTACGGGTTACCGCTCTCGTCGACCACCTCGTACAGTGAGTCGCCATCCTCGGGAGCCCCGTCGATCTGGCCGTGATGTGCGCGTCCCGGCGGGCCCTCCTCCAGGATTTCCTCGTTGACGTCAGTCACCTCGGGTTCTTCGGCGGCGAGGCGGTCGTCGAGTGGTTCGCCCTCGCGCTCTTCTCGCGCGGTGATACCGAACTTGTCAACGCCGCTCCACCCCTCAGGCGGGTCGACGACGACGTCACCGTCGTCGTTGCGGACCTCGTCGGAATCCAAGGACTCGCTCTGGTTCAGCGTGTCGCCGGGACCGCCCTCCTCGGGGAAATCCGCGGGGTCCAGTCCGTCGCCGGTGTCTGTCGCCATAGCCACCGATTGCCCGTCACCTGCGGTCACTAAACGGAGGCCTGGCGGTGCACGCCACATCGGCCAGAGGGTCGGCCCGCCCGGGACCACAATTTCGCCGGTCACCGCGAAGCCGAAGCGCTGGTGATACGGAATCTTGTCCGGCTTGCTCGACTCCAGATAGGCCGGCCGTTCGGCGTCGCAGCGTTGTAGGTGTGACCGCATCAACGCCTGGCGGCTACCAGCGCCCGAAAGGCCGTGCTTGCTCTGCTAGGTAGACCGCCTCAACCTGCGGGCGCGGATAACGAGCACCCCTACCGCTACTAACAGTGCAGCAATCAGACCCCCAACGAGCCACGGCCTGCTATTGCTCTGCGGATGCGATGCCACGGTCAAATCGACCAGGGATTTGCCGTCGTCTGTCGGGCCCACGCCTGGCAAAGTTTGGGTCTTGGCCACCGTGATCTGACCGCCGTCAGTGGGATTGTCGGCTTTGCCCCACGCCAAGGTGGAGTCATCGAGCATGAAGGTGTCCTGACTGCTCGCAGGCTGACTGTCGTCGTGGCCAACGGGCGTTACGGCAACAACCTGAACGGTCTTGCCATACGCCGGGATGTAGGCATCGACGTCGTGGTATAGCGCCGTCGGACCTCCTCCGTTGAAGCTGCCCGATGCCAGGTAGTTATCGCTGACCGCGGTGAAGGGATACACGCCGCCGACCGTGGTGTCGAGCACCACCTTGCTACCGGCTTCAACGTAAAGCTCTCGGTAGTCGCCGCTGTAGTAGTAGCGGAACGTCGTCGCCTCGTTGATCGGGTTATAGAGGACTGGATGCTGGGCGTCGTCGTAGTCGATGTAGTCCCAATGACGCGGATGCGCCAACCCGTTCACCACGTCGATGTTGGCCTTGTTGCCCGTGACCACGCTCTGCACCCGCCGATTGAACTCCACCTGAGTCGGAGGCTTCGGCGGGTTGGCCGGGTCAACGTGCGTCGCCGGCGCCCCCTTTGCCGCCGCAACAGCGTCCGGTGGCGCATCCAAACCCTTCGGCGCTGGCAGCACTGCGGCTTTGGCGGTTGGTGGCGGGGCGCTCGGCGCTTGCGTGCTCGGAGCCCGTGCCGGAGTGGTGACAGCATCCGGTCCGACACACCAGGGCGGATCTAAAATTCTGCGTTTACCCCCAGGGCAGGGCAACTGCATCTCCTGCTGCATTGATTGCATCACATTATCTAGGCACTGTTGATTCCCAGAGGTGAGCGGGTGCTGGTTGCAGTAGCAAGCCGCCTTCTCTGGTGTCGGGGTAGGGCCGGGGCAGTCGTCCGCGTGTACCACGGGAATAGCCACCGGAATAATCACCGAGATAGGTGCCAGGGCTATGGCGGCAGCCGCCGCCGCGATAAATGATTTCTTCACGCTTTCACCTCCTCGCGGTTGTCGTTCATGCGGTAGCGCCTTTGAACATTGCGATCCGGGCCATGATGATAGCCACGGCCAAAAAGCTGATCGATGTTATGGACAACAGGGTCTCCACAACAGGCGACGCGGCGCCGATATAGCTAACGATCGCGCCGAAACACTCTACGGCGACCAAGACAATCAGGGTCATAAGTGACCACAGCCGGGGCCGGAATCGGGTAAACGTCGCCCAAACCAACCCTACGCACGCGGCGTTTATTACCAAATCCCTGAATACGGCCCACGAAATGCTCGTTATCCTCGCAGGTAGGAAGTCCGTAATCAGGAGGACGGCAAATCCCGCGGGAAGCAGCCATGCGGCAACCGGGAATTTCGCGGCGCCAACGGGCGCATTGCTTGTCATTCTTCCTCAGCAGAACTGCAAGTCAACATCCCAGTCACCCGACCTACGCATAAGCGGAGTACCGGCAGGTGGTGTTCCCGAGGGGTCGTAATATGCGGCGAAAGAGCCACCCAGCCCCTGATGGGCGTCTTTAATGACGCCCTCCCCGGAACGTAACGGCGTAAAGCTGCTCCAAACAATCCCCTGATAAGCCGGATGTATCGTCGGTGTGCAGCGGACCTGAACTTCGTTGTAAACCGTCCGCACCGCCTGCTCCGCCGATGCCTGGTCACCGCTGTCGGCCTGCACCACCGGAGCGCAGGCGATACCCGCCGCCATGAGGGCGGATATCGCTACCGTCGTTTTCACTCGTTTCCGCAAAGCCTGGCACACACACAAGACCCGTGAAAACGGCGATAGCCGCAATTGTTGTTTCTTCATTCACTTCCCCTAGTTACAGGTAAGGAGCTTGAAACCCTAATCCGGCGGGCAACCCGGTGGGCAACCCTTGCTGCCCTTGCTTCCAGGTGAACTCAGTACCCTCAACAGTCCGGTGTATGCGCTTTTCCCACCACTCCGTCGGGTTATGCCCAGCATCAAGAACACAAGGCTTACCGTCGGCCATCTTGACACCACAGATTTTCTCAGTCGACTTGGACTCGCGTGCGGCCTTCTTCATTTTATTTCTCCATCTGGCGAGTAATGCCCGCCGCCTTTTGCGACGGGCATTGACTCGCGGTCCCTTGTCAGAAGATGTTGACTTCTGCGCCGTTTCCGCCCGTACACATCACGCCTGCACCCAGCGTTGAGCAGCTCATGTTGTAGTTTTCGCCGGTGGTCGGTGAGTAGACGTTGTAAAGTTCGCCGGGACCAGAGCCGATGTTGGCGTAATACGCCGATGCCACGTCCAAGGCAAACGGGCAGCTTGTCGGTCCGAGTGCCACCACGCCTCTCTTGCATATGCCATCGGCATGTGCGCTGGGCGACATGACGGGCGCCAGTGGAACTAGCACTGCCGCCGCGGCTATCGCCGCAACCGTTGTTTTCTTCATTCCTGTTATCTTCATTTGATTTCCTTCTTCGGTAGTGCAACAGATGCCCACCTTGCGGCGGTCGACTATTGCACCTTTCATCAGAATTTGCGTGGCCGACGACTGCGCAGACCATGCTTCGCTGCACCGCAACCATGCCGTTCTCAGTCCGCGGTACGCAGGTTGGATCACTTTCTTCGGCAACCTATTTGGGCACATTGAAATAAACGTACACAGAGGCAAAGATAAACGGACGCAACAGGAAAATGGACGGACGCAATTTTGCTCGCGTTAAGACAGCTATGGCGGCGAGAGGCCGCAATACGACGCGTTGGGTCGATTAAAGGCGCGCGCGGCGCTACTCGCCGAAGAGCGCGGGCATGATGCCACTGGCCGCGATGGCGATTCCAGTTTTCGCTACTGCGATCTTCATGGGTTCACACCTCCTTCGCCGTCGATGCCCCCTGTGCTGCATAAACTTGCGATAAATTATGGCATACGTTCGGCGAGATAGATACGTCTAAAAAGCAAAACGGTGTCAATTATGGACGCTGTTGAACCAATACCGACTATTAACGCTATTGACAATTTTAGCGGCTGTTTTCCGGCAGGTCGATGGCTCCCAACCGGAGAGTGAGGTGAGCTGGCCAGGGTTTGCTCATTTCCGAGGCGTGGCGCCTACGCTGGCAGGAAAGGGCAGACCCCTCGAACGGGGGGCGATCCGAAGCCTGCAAACGCATGGTGGAGCGGAGCATGCCTGGGAAGCGTCGAAAGGAGAGCGGCACGCCCGACGGGGAGCTGAGGCAGTGGCGCTTTCGCCTTTCGGCGCGTTATTGGCTCACCCGGCAATGCCAATAAAGCAATGCGGCCCTTCGGAATGCGCGCGCTTCATCGACTTCAGCAGTTCTGTCAGCTTGCGCCCGACCGCCAACCGCACACCGAACGGGCGATCAACGACGGCAGCATCTTGAGCTGCTCGCCGAGCGAGTGTTGCCAGCGGTTCGGCGGTCATTGGGAGGACTTAAGCTCAACGGTGTCCGTCACTGACAGAAGGCCGAACTGTGTGGGATTTCGAGACCGACTCCGCGTACCAGCAGAAGTTGAACTGGGTCGAGGGATTTCTGGTCGACGAGGTCGAGCCGCTGGATCTGCTGGCGCTTGATCCGTACGACAGGAAAAACCCCGAGACCATGGCGGTGCTGCGACCACTGCAGCAGAGGGTGAAAAACGAGGGCCTCTGGGCGGCTCACCTACGGCCTGAGCTCGGCGGCCAAGGCTACGGTCAAGTCAAGTTGGCGCTGCTCAACGAGATCATCGGCCGGTCGCGCTGGGCGCCGTCGGTGTTCGGCTCGCAGGCGCCCGACTCGGGCAACGCCGAGATTCTCGCCCTGTTCGGCACCGAGGAACAGAAAGCGCGCTACCTACAACCGCTGCTCGACGGCGAGATCTCTTCCTGTTATTCGATGACCGAACCGCAGGGCGGTTCAGACCCGGGCTTGTTCGTCACTCAAGCACACCGCGACGGTGACTCGTGGGTGATCAACGGTGAGAAGTGGTTCTCCACCAATGCCAGGCATGCGTCTTTCTTCATCGTCATGGCTGTTACGAACCCCGATGCCCGCACTCGGGAGAAGATGTCGCTATTCATCGTTCCGGCTGAGACGCCGGGTATCGACATCGTCCGGCATGTAGGCGTTGGATTGGGAGAGGGCTCATCGTCGTCGAATCACGGCACGCACGGCTATGTCCGCTACACCGACATGCGGGTACCCGATGATCACGTGCTCGGCGGTGAGGGCCAGGCGTTCGCGATCGCGCAGACGCGACTGGGCGGTGGCCGCGTTCACCACGCCATGCGCACCATCGCTCTTGCGAAGCGGGCCTTCGACATGATGTGTGAGCGTGCGGTGTCGCGCCAGACCCGGTTCGGGCGACTGGGCGACTTTCAGATGACGCAGGAGAAGATCGCCGACAGCTGGCTGCAGATCGAGCAGTTCCGGCTGCTGGTGCTGCGAACCGCTTGGCTGATCGACAAACATCACGACTATCAGAAGGTGCGCCGCGACATCGCCGCGGTCAAGGTGGCGATGCCCACGGTGCTGCATGACGTCGTGCAACGCGCGATGCATCTGCACGGCGCGCTCGGTGTCTCCAACGAGATGCCGTTCGTCAAGATGATGGTCGCCGCAGAGTCCCTGGGCATCGCCGACGGTGCGACCGAACTCCACAAGATGACTGTTGCGCGTCGAACGCTGCGCGAATACGAGCCGGTGACAACGCTCTTCCCGTCTCAGCACCTACCGACCCGGCGGGCCGAGGCGCAGGCGCGACTGGCCGAGCGCCTCGAGCACGCGGCCGCCGAATTCTGAGAGCGGAATCGAGCTAGTTTCAAGAAATTCAGGAGATGTAGCGCACGATGCTTTCGGCCACGCACGCAGGTTTGGCTGCACCCTCGATCTCGACGGTCGTCGACACCGTTGCCTGCACCGCGCCGTTGCCAAGGTCCTGGACCTCGACCAAGGAGCTGCGAGCGCGTACCTTCGACCCGACCGGCACCGGCGAGGGAAACCGAACTTTGTTCAGCCCGTAGTTTATTGCGAGCTTGATGCCGTTGACCGTGTAGATCTCGTGCTGCAACCGCGGCAGCAGCGACAGTGTCATGAAGCCGTGGGCGATCGTCCCGCCGAACGGGCCCGCCGCCGCCCTCTCCGGGTCGACGTGGATCCACTGGTGATCCCCGGTCGCGTCGGCGAACAGGTTGACGTCCTGCTGGGTGATGGTCACCCACTCGCTGTGCCCGATTTCCTGGCCCTTGGCGGCACCGAGTTCAGCGAGCGATTCGAAGGTGCGCAATGGTCTGCTCCTCTGTTCAGGTTTCCCGGCAACTGAACCGCCTGTAAGACAACCGCGCTGCCGCGTTCCGATGATAAACGTCGCCGGGATGCGACGACACAGCCGTGCGGGGCGGCCGTTGTGTCCAACGCCTCACCCCGGCCACCCGGTTTGCTTCGAAGTCCGTTGCGGTCGTGCCGGTCACGCTGCCGGCATTGATGTTTCGCGTCGCCGGAGGTAGGGGTAGCCACGTCCATCATGGCATTGGAAGGAAACGTTTAAGCATGGCTGAAGATAAGCACCACAAACCCGAGTCGGACGTCGAGGCGGAGGACCACCAGGCGCAGTCCCGAGCCGGCAAGAAGGGCGAAGAAGGCTCTTACGTCGGGCGGACGTTCAACGACGACGTTTTCGACGCAGGTGAAAGTGGGGCCGAAGCCCGGGCCCAGCAGAAGTAAGTGACTCGCGGGTGAGGCTGCTTTTGCTGGCTGACACCCACGTTCCCAAAAGGGCACGGGATCTGCCCGCCCGGGTATGGGCCGAAGTGGCGGACGCCGACGTTGTGATCCACGCCGGCGACTGGGTGGCACCACAATTGCTCGACGGCCTCCAGGCGAGTTCGGCACGGCTGGTGGCCTGTTGGGGTAACAACGACGGGTCGGCGCTGCGTTCCCGGCTGCCCGAGCGCGCCGACGTAACGCTGGCCGGCCTGCGTTTCACCGTCGTGCACGAAACCGGGGCGTCAAGCGGCCGGGAATCACGGATGTCGCACCGCTACCCCGACAGCGATGTGCTGGTGTTTGGCCACAGCCACATCCCGTGGGACACCACGACCCCGACCGGTCTCCGGATGCTTAACCCCGGCTCACCGACCGATCGCCGGCGTCAGCCGTTCTGCACCTACATGACCGCCACGATCAGCGACGGCGTGCTCAAAGATGTGGTTCTACATCGACTCGACAAATAGCTCTATCGCAGAGGTATTATGGACGGGGTGGAATCACCCGCCGACCTGACGAGCGAGCTGTTCAGCGTTGTCGGGCGCTTTCGCCGTCAGCTGCGACGTTCGGCCGGCCACAGTTTCGAGTCGGCTCAGCTCACCGAGTCACAGGCCGAGCTGCTCCGGCTCGTCGGGCGGCGGCCGGGTGTCTCGGTCAGCGTGGCCGCCGCTGAACTGGGGCTGGTCGCCAATACCGCTTCGACGTTGGTGTCCAAACTTTCCGGTGGCGGCCTGCTGGTCCGGGCCGTCGACCCGGCTGACCGTCGGGTCTACCGGCTGCGGCTCACCGAGCCGGCCCAGCAGATGGTCGACGCGTCGCGGGCCGCCCGCCGAACGCTACTCACCGAAGTGCTCGACACGCTCGACCCAAGCGAGGTTGCGGATTTGACCAAAGGATTGGAGGTCCTGAACAACATGACCCGATTACTGCAGGAGCGCTCGGCATGAGCGGACCCGAAACGATCGCCGTCGATTGCCGCGGCTTGACTTACCGTTACGGTCAGTTCACCGCGGTCGACGAGGTGACCATGCAGGTGGGGGCCGGTGAAACCATGGGCTTGCTCGGACCTAATGGCGCCGGCAAAACCACGCTGGTGCGCATGCTGATCACCTTGACTCCAGTGCAGCGGGGTGAGTTGCGCGTCTTCGGTCTGGATGCCCGTCGGCACGCATTGGCTATCCGCAACAGCATCGGATACGTACCGCAACAACTTTCGATCGAGCCGGCTCTCACCGGACGGCAGAACGTCGAGTGGTTTGCCCGGTTGTACGGTGTTCCCCGCGCCGGTCGGACGGGCCGCGTCGAGGAGGCGTTGGCCGCCATGCAGTTGCTCGACGTGGCCGATCAGCTCGCCGCCACCTACTCCGGCGGCATGGTCCGTCGTCTGGAATTGGCTCAGGCGCTGGTCAATCGCCCGTCACTGCTGATCCTCGACGAGCCAACGGTAGGCCTGGATCCCATTGCACGCGACAGTGTCTGGACTCAGGTGCGCGGCATGCAGGCCGAGCTGGGCATGACGGTGTTGTTGACCACTCACTACATGGAAGAGGCCGACGCGTTGTGCGACCGCGTTGCGCTGATGCACCGGGGTCGTCTGCAGGCTATCGGCGCCCCCGCCGAGTTGAAGTCGACCGTTTCAGCAGACGCCACGCTTGAAGATGTTTTTCGCCAGTACGCCGGATCCGACCTGGCCGATGACACATCGCCGCCGCGCCTCAGCGAAATCCGTTCCAGCAGGAGGATTGCTCGTCGTGTCGGTTGATCAGGAACTGGGTACTTATCTCACCGACGTGCCGCAAGGATGGCGTCGATTCCGGCAAACGCTGTTCAGCGTCGGCACTTTCGCGATCGTGGAACTGCAGAAACTGCAGCACGACCGCACTGAACTGCTGACCCGCATGGTGCAGCCCGCGTTATGGCTGTTGATTTTCGGGACGACGTTCAGCCACCTACACGCCGTCAACACCGGTTCGGTGTCGTATCTGGCCTTCTTGGCACCGGGCATCATCGCCCAGTCAGCTTTGTTCATCTCGATCTTCTACGGCATTCAGATAATCTGGGAGCGAGACGCCGGCATCCTGGCCAAGCTCATGGTCACGCCGGCACCGGTCTCAGCGCTGGTCAGTGGCAAGTCTTTTGCCGCGGGTGTACGTTCGGTTGCCCAAGTCATTGGTGTGCTGGCGTTGGCCTACCTGATGGGCGTACACCTGACGGTCAATCCGCTGCGGATCCTGGCCGCGATGGCGGTGGTGGTCCTGGGGGCGGCGTTCTTCGCCTGCTTGTCGATGACGTTGGCAGGACTGGTGCGCAGCCGTGATCGCCTGATGGGTATCGGTCAGGCCATCACCATGCCATTGTTCTTCGCCTCCAACGCGCTGTACCCAGTTGACGTGATGCCGGCGTGGCTGCGCGCGCTCAGCACTGTCAACCCGCTCAGTTACGAAGTCAATGCATTGCGCGCGTTGCTGATCGGGACTCCGTTCAATTCACTGGACATTGTTGTTCTGGTAGGGGCGGCCGGCGTGGGTATTGCGACCGCATCAGCGCTGTTGCGGCGACTGGTGCGCTGAGTCCGGGATAAAGCCGAGTTCGAGCCGACTTTCAATCGTTAGCCAACTGCGACGTCTCGCCTCGGCGTCGACAGTGCTCGACACGCATCTCACTGTGTTTCACTGCCGGTGGCAACCAGTCAACCGCACTGTGCGGCAGATGAAAGTTGGGATGGGTAAGAAGCTATGAAGTTCGTTGAAAAGTGGCGTGGCGCAGCGGCCCGTTTGCCGCGCCGGCTGACGATCACGGCCATAGGCGCTGTCCTGTTGCCCGGTCTGGTCGGTGTCGTCGGTGACTCGGCGACTGCGGGCGCATTCTCCAAACCGGGTCTGCCAGTCGAATATTTGCAGGTACCGTCGCCCTCGATGGGCCGCAACATCAAAGTCCAATTTCAAGGCGGCGGCGAGCACGGTGTGTATTTGCTCGACGGGTTGCGCGCTCAAGACGACTACAACGGCTGGGACATCAACACTCCGGCGTTCGAAGAGTACTACCAGTCCGGCCTGTCGGTGATCATGCCCGTGGGTGGGCAATCCAGTTTCTACACCGACTGGTACCAGCCCTCCCAGGGCAACGGTCAGGACTACACCTACAAGTGGGAGACGTTCCTGACCAGAGAAATGCCGGGCTGGCTGCAGGCGAACAAAGGCGTCTCCCCGACGGGCAATGCCGCAGTTGGTGTTTCGATGTCGGGAGGATCTGCGCTGATCCTTGCCGCCTACTATCCACAACAGTTCCCCTATGCCGCTTCGCTTTCCGGCTTCCTCAACCCCTCAGAAGGCTGGTGGCCGACCATGATCGGCATGGCGATGAGCGACGCCGGCCACTACAACGCCAACAGCATGTGGGGTCCGTCCAGCGACCCGGCGTGGAAGCGGAATGACCCGATGGTCCAGATCCCGCGGTTGGTGCAGAACAACACGCGGGTTTGGGTTTACTGCGGTAGCGGCAAGCCCAGCGACCTCGGTGGTGACAACATGCCGGCCAAGTTCCTGGAAAGCTTTACGCTGCGGACAAACGAAGCCTTCCGGGACAACTACGTTGCCGCCGGGGGCAACAACGGCATGTTCAGCTTCCCGACCGACGGCACCCACGCCTGGCCTTACTGGAACACCCAGCTGGTGGCCATGAAGCCGGACATCCAACGGGTGCTCGGCGGCGCACCCAACGCCAGCTGACAAATCGAATGCATCGGCGGCAGCGCGGCGCTGCCGCCGATGGCTGCGGTGCCGTCGTTGCGCCATAAAGCCTGTGTTGCCGTCACTTCCAGATGGCACGCCGGTCGGCGTAGAAGAAGGTGTAGCCGGTGGTCAGTGCACAGATCGCGCTGGCAATGGCCAGCATTTGACTGCCGTCGGCGACCAGGCTGACGAACCCGCCGACGCCGGCGCCGAACACGAAGCCGCCGAGCAGCAGAAAATATCCCAGCCAGTCCCAGATCTGACCGCCGCTGAGGTGACGTTCGAGACCTTGACCAAGCTTCACCAACGTGCCGGTGACATAGCTCAACGGAATCGACACCTCGCCGTCCTTGACGAAAGTGGTGTTCAGCGCACCGATGCCGAAGGCGACAAACACAATGGGCAGCAACGAAAGTGGATGTGGGAATTCACCACCGATGACGACGTCCAGAACAGTGGCGAGCACGAGGGCCAACGTGGTGAGCACGGTGGCCCCGTGCGGCCGCTGTGGCCACAGACGGCGGCGGCACAGTGACGCGCTGACGACGCCGCCGAGGAAAGCCGCCAGCACGATCGCCGATGACAACGCTCGCCACTCCTCGTTCAGGAAGTAGCCCAGCACCGCGCGCTGAGTGTTGCCTGTCATGTAGGTCACCAAATAACCCGACGAATGGGCGAACGCCGTCGCGCCCAGCAGCCCGGCCAACGCGGCCAGCACCCAGGACAGTTTTTCTTCGCTGTTGTACTTCGCTCGGATCACACCGACCGATGCTTCCAGATCCCGACATCTGCAGGTGCACCGAACGGGCGGGTTCAGGCCGAACTCAGGTCACCGCCCAGTTCCATCAAAGGCTCGCTGGAACCGGCCGGTCACGCCGTGGTGAGCCGCGCGATCGCCCGCAGCGGAATGGGTACCCAGCCGGGCCGGTGCCGCGATTCGTAGCCGGTCTCATATACCGCCTTGTCCAGCTCGTAGGCGCCCAGCACCAGAGCCGAGTCGCGCGGATCGCTGCCCGACGCTGCGGCATAACCGTCACAGAATGCTGCCTGGTTGCGCTCGACCCATTCGCGGGCACGCGCGGCGAGCTGCTTGTCGGACGACTGGTCCACCAGCGGCCCGTAGGCGGCGTACTCGTAGGAGCGCAGCACACCGGCCACATCCCGCAGCGGGGAATCCGGTGCCCGTCGCTCTTCCAGCGGCTGACCCGGCTCGCCTTCAAAGTCGATCAGCAACCAGGTCTCCGGCGTCCGCAGCACCTGGCCCAAGTGGAGGTCGCCGTGCACCCGTTGAACCGTGATCGTCTCACCGGTCAGCTTGCGGAAGCGCTCCTCGATCGTCGCCACGTAATCGGAGAGCTCGGGCACCGAGGAAGCTGTCGCCGACAACCTTTCCAGCAAAGTGTCGACAGGGAAGGTGGCCTGCGACGCGCCCAGTTGGTCGGCCAGGGTGGCATGGACCGAGGCCACCGCCTCGCCGAGGCGGTAGGACTCGCCGGCGAAGTCCCCGCCGACTTCATACGCGTACAAATCACCCTCGCCGAACAGGTCGCGCACGCTTGCGGTGGCGGTAGCCCAACCCTCGGCGGCGTTGGCCGCGAATGCGGTCACCATGCCCAACGGGACAGGCTCGCCGTCGAAAGCCGCCAGCTCATAGGAGCCGAGGAGGCGCGCCACGTGCGGATTGCCGGCGCGCCCGAGCACGCGGTTGAGCTCGATGTCGGGATTGATGCCGCTGCTGACTCTTCGGAACAACTTGAAGACGGCCTCCTGCTCGAAGACCACGCTGGAATTGCTTTGCTCTGCCTCTGATACGTACGGCACCGCGTCGAGCGGCAGAGAGACGCCGGGTTCCTTGGTGAACTTCAGGTCGTCGCGCACCGCGGACGAGTCGAGCAGCGACATCAGGAACTGGGTGGCGGCCGGGTCGTACAAAGCGTCGTAGGCCGTGCGGTCGTTGTCGGAGCCGATTGTCGCGACCGTGCTGTACTCGGCAAACGGCTCAGAGTCCCATCTGACAAGAACTTGATAGCGTTCCGACGAGCCGTCGGTGTAGGCCACGTCGATCAACACCAAGTCCAGGTCGTCTTCCAGAGAGACGGTCAAACCGGCTTCAGCCGAGGCGAGCTGCCGGCTGCGGCCGGCATACCATCGCTGCTGCGGAAGCCATTCTGCGAACGGCAGATTCATTGCGTCTCCTCGGAATCGCAGAGCTGGAACCAGTAGAAGCCGTGTCCCGGCAACGTCAGCAGATAAGGCAGATGACCGATGTGCGGGAAGCTCACGTGCCCGGTCAGCTCGATGGGCGTGTAGTTGTTCCAGTGCTGCAGATTCAACTCGATGGGCTGCGGGAAGCGCGACAAATTGTTGACGCAGAGAACGACGTCGTCGTCCGCTTCTCGCACGTACGCCAACACCGACGGGTTTGAGCCGCCCAACTCGCGGAAGGTGCCGGTGGCGAACGCGTCGTGTCGGCGGCGGACCGCCAGCATGGTGCGCGTCCAGTTGAGCAGCGAAGTCGAGGTGTCTCGCTGGGATTCCACGTTCACCGTGTGATAGCCGTAAACCGGGTCCTGGCTCGGTGGCACGTAGAGCCGGCCGGGGTTGGCGGTGGAGAAGCCGGCGTTGCGGTCGGGTGTCCACTGCATCGGGGTGCGCACGCCGTCGCGGTCACCCAGCCAGATGACGTCGCCCATGCCGATTTCGTCGCCGTAATAGATGACCGGTGAGCCCGGCAGGGACAGCAGCAATGCGGTGAACAACTCGATCTGGTTGCGGTCCTTCTCCAACAGCGGAGCCAGCCGACGACGGATACCGACATTCGCCTTCATCCGCGGGTCTTTCGCATACTCGGCGTACATATAATCGCGTTCCTCGTCGGAGACCATTTCCAAGGTCAACTCGTCGTGATTACGCAAGAAGATGCCCCACTGTGCCATCTTCGGAATGGGCGGCGTCTGCGCCAAAATTTCCGAAATCGGGAAACGCGACTCGCGGCGTACCGACATGAAGATGCGCGGCATGAGTGGAAAGTGGAAAGCCATGTGGCATTCGTCGCCGCCGGTTTCCGCGTCGCCGAAATATTCGACGACATCGCTGGGCCACTGATTGGCCTCGGCCAGCAGCACACGGCCGGGGAATTCGTCGTCGACTACCTTACGGACGCGTTTCAGGAACGCGTGCGTCTCCGGCAGGTTTTCGCAGTTGGTGCCTTCGCGCTCGAACAGGTAGGGCACCGCATCCAGCCGGAATCCGTCGATTCCGAGGTCCAACCAGAACCGGATCACGTCGATCATCGCGTCCTGAACGGCAAAATTGTCGTAGTTCAGATCGGGCTGATGAGCGAAGAACCGGTGCCAGAAGAACTGGCGGCGGACCGGGTCGTAGGTCCAGTTCGAGTCTTCGGTGTCGACGAAGATGATCCGCGCGTCGGAGTACTTGTCGCTGCTCTCGCTCCACACGTAGTAGTCACCATAGGGGCCGTCCGGGTCGTGCCGGGACTCCTGGAACCACGGGTGGCTGTCCGATGTGTGGTTCATCACCAGGTCGGTGATGACCCGGATGCCGCGGCGGTGCGCGGCATCGACCAGCTCGACGAAATCGTCCACCGTCCCGAACTCGGGCAACACTTTGTAGAAGTCCCGGATGTCGTAGCCGCCGTCACGCAGTGGTGAGTCGTAGAACGGCGGCAGCCAGATGCAGTCGACACCGAGCCATTGCAGATAGTCGATACGTTCGGTCAGACCCCGCAGGTCACCGAAGCCGTCGCCGTTGGAGTCATAAAACGCCCGAACCAGCACTTCGTAGAAAACCGCGCGCTTGAACCAGGTTGGATCAGCGGGTATCTGACGGGCATCGCGAAAGTCATCAGCGCTGGGGTGTTCCACCACACCGGCCTGGACATGACTGCCCTTTGCTGGGTCGTGCTCGACGTTATCGTTGGTGTTCCTCGTCAAGTCCACGAGCTTACAGGTACCCGAGAGCGCGCACGGAAAACACTATGCGTGCCAAACGAATTGAGGGGCAACGTTAGCCGGCGTCCGCAGGGGCGGTCAGCCGGGCGGTCCGGGACTCAAAGTCACGGGAACATTCCGCGGCCCGCCCGTGCCCTCCCGCACGCCCAGCGTGACTGTGTCGCCCGGGTGGTGCTGGTCGAGGAGGTTTGTCAGCGCAGTGGCCGAGTTGACGGGGCTGCCGTCGACCGACGTGATCACCGACCCTGGTGTGAGGCCGGCTCCGGCGGCCGGACCTTCCGGTATCACCTGCGCGACCGCGGCGCCGCCGCCACGGCCGTCGTTGACGCCGACACCCAGGAATCCGGTGGGCCCGGTGTGCACGGTGCCCGAGCCGGCGCCGGACCGGATCTGCCCGGCGATCGCCATGGCCCGGTTGATCGGGATCGCGAAGCCTTCGCCGCGACCTAGCTTGAAGTTGTCCGACGCGGCGGTGTTGACGCCGATCACCTGGTTGGCGCTGTTCACCGTCGGGCCGCCGGAGTCACCGGGCCGGATTCCGGCGTCGACTTGAATCAGACCATTGAGCGTCTCGGTGCTGCCGGTCAGCGAGTCGGACGCCGACACCGTCTGGTTGACCCCGGTCACCCTTCCCGCGACCGCGCTCGGCGTTCCGCCGACACCGCCGGCGTTGCCCAGCGACACGATCGGATCGCCCACCGAGACACCGGACGAGTTGCCGATGTTGGCGACCGGCAGCCCGCCCGCGCCGCCGAGTTGCACTACCGCGATGTCGTTGGTCCGGTCGTAACCAATGACCTCCACCGGGTAGGTCTGCCCGGTAGCGATGTCTCGGGCGCTGATGTCGGTTGCACCCGCGATGACGTGGTTGTTGGTGAGCACCACACCGCCCGGATCGATCACTATGCCGGTTCCGGCGCCAACTGCGCCCTGGAAGCCCAGCTTGGTGTCGATGTCCACGATCTCCGGCCCCACCTGCGATACCGTCGCCAGCGGGTCCAGCGGCGCGCCGGGCGCCGCCGGAATGGAAGGTGACGGGGCCTGCGGACCCGTCGGCGCCGCCTGCGCCGGCGCCATGCCGAGTCCCGCCGCGGCTATCAACGCAGTCAAACTAGCCGCGCACGACGACCGCTTTTGTCGCCGCGTGCCGCGGTGGTTACTGCTCATTACGTCACCTTCCGATAGGCGTACGACTGATGGCGTACGACTGCAATTCTCACCGCGGTCAGGCCGCGACATGCACTTTTAGTCTTCTACCCTAGACCGCGCAACTTCAGACGGCTCTTCAGAGCCCGTCGGCGACTTTGAGCACCGAAGGGGAATAACCGCACCGTCGCATCGGCAAACGAAGTATGCGACGGCAGGCCCGCTGCGCCGGTCGGCGATAAGATCACGGCTTTGATTCACGGACAACGTTTGTTATCGAAAAGCGCGAAGCCCCCCGGGAGCCCCTGCCGTCGGCGACGGCCCGAATGCGACCATGTCCGAAGGCGCGACACCGCTGCAAGGTGCCGGCGGCCGCGCATTAGGGGCGGTGCACAAGCGGAAGGTCGGTAGCTGATGAGTGTGCTCGATTCATTTCGGCTTGAAAACAAGGTCGTGATTGTGACCGGCGGGTCGTCGGGACTGGGGGTGTCCTTCGCGCAAGCCTTCGCCGAGGCCGGCGCCGACATAGTGATAGGTGCGCGCCGCGCCGACAAACTGCAGGCGACCGCTGCGTTGGTGGAAGCTGCCGGCCGTGAGGTGCTGCCGGTGACGACCGACGTCGGCGTGCCGGAGCAGTGTCAGGACTTGGTGGATGCGGCGATGCAGACCTTCGGTCACGTCGATGTGCTGATCAACAACGCGGGCCTAGGCACCGCAGTGCCGGCGACCCGCGAGACCCCGGAGCAGTTCCGCTCGGTGATCGACGTCAACCTCAACGGCACTTACTGGATGGCACAGGCTTGCGGCCGGGTGATGCAACCGGGCAGCTCGATCATCAGCATCTCCAGCGTCTTGGGCTTCACCACCGCCGGCCTGCCGCAAGCCGCCTACAGCGCGAGCAAGGCGGCTGTCACCGGCCTGACCCGCGATCTCGCTCAGCAGTGGGGCGCACGCAAAGGCATCCGGGTCAACGCGCTGGCGCCGGGCTTCTTTCAGTCAGAGATGACCGACTCCTACAAGCCGGGGTATCTGGAAAGCCAGGGGCACCGGTTGATTTTGGGTCGCATGGGTGACGGGGCCGAGCTCGCCGCCACCGCCGTGTGGCTGGCTTCGCCGGCGGGCGGTTACGTGACGGGCCAGACCATCATCGTTGACGGCGGCCTCACCATCAGCTGAGCTGAGCCGATGGCGATGGCGACCCGATAAGCTCATCGCGTGGTCGACTTCGACCAGAGGGCACGGTTCGCACAGGCGTCGAGCGCCCGCCTGGCCACTGTGGCGCCCGGCGGGAAACCGCACCTGGTGCCGGTGGTCTTCGCGGTGCGAAACGACGTGGTGTACACCGCAGTCGACGCCAAACCGAAGACAACGCGAAAGCTGCGCCGGCTGGCCAACATCGAACACAACCCGAACGTCAGTTTGCTGGTCGATCACTACGACGACGACTGGACGCAGTTGTGGTGGGTCCGAGTCGACGGTATCGCGACCGTCCACCGCGACGGTGCCCTCTTCCGCGCCGGATATTGCGCGCTGCAGGCCAAATACCCGCAGTATCAAACGGTTTCGCTAGACGGCCCGGTGATCGCCGTCGCCGTCCAGCGCTGGGCCGGCTGGCACTTCTGATCGCGGTCTTACGGGTAGCTGGTGGGTTGGCCGCCAAAGCCTTGTGCTGCCCGTATCGGAAGGGGAAGGTGACTTACTGAGTCCGGTGAGGTACGAGGAGGTACGTCATGGCCGACAAGTCGACCAATTCTCAGGGTCAGGGAGCCGCCCCGGTCCCAGACAGTCCGGCCGCCGTCCGCAACGTAGTGCTCGTGGGTCCGTCGGGCGGCGGCAAAACCACTCTGATTGAGGCCCTGCTGGTCGCTTCCGGCGTGCTGTCGCGCCCCGGCTCAGTTGTCGACGGCACCACCGTATGTGACTACGACGACGCAGAGATCCGCCAGCAACGATCGTTGGGACTCGCCCTGGCGTCGCTGTCGCACCATGGCACCAAGGTCAATCTGATCGACACACCCGGATACGCCGATTTCGTCGGCGAGCTACGGGCCGGGTTGCGCGCCGCCGACTGCGCGGTTTTCGTTATCGCTGCGAACGAGGGCGTCGACGAGCCGACCAAGTCCCTGTGGCAGGAATGCCACGAGGTGGGTATGCCGCGCGCGGTGGCGATCACCAAGCTCAACCATGCCCGGGCCAACTACGAAAGCGCCTTGACCGCCGCACGAAACGCGTTCGGGGACAAAGTCTTGCCGCTGTACCTGCCAGCCGGTGACGGACTGATCGGTTTGCTCTCACAGACCCATTACGACTACACCGGCGGCCGGCGAACCACTCATTCGCCTGATGTTTCGCACATCGAGCAGATTGCGGAACAGCGCAGCAAGCTGATCGAGGGAGTCATCGAGGAGTCCGAAGACGAATCCCTGATGGAGCGCTACCTGAGCGGTGAGGTGATCGACGAGTCGGTGCTCATCGAGGACTTGGAAAAAGCGGTTGCCCGAGGCTCGTTCTTTCCGGTGCTGCCGGTGTGCAGCGGCACCGGCGTCGGCACCCTCGAGCTGCTCGAGATCGCGACCAAAGGGTTTCCTTCGCCGCTGGAACATCCACTGCCGGACGTCTTCACACCGCAGGGCGCGGCACGCGGCGGCCTGGCATGTACCGCCGATGGTCCGTTGCTCGCCGAAGTAATCAAGACGACGTCGGACCCCTACGTCGGCCGGGTCAGCCTCGTGCGGGTCTTCGCCGGCACCATCAAACCCGATGCCACGGTGCACGTGTCAGGGCATTTCGCGTCGTTCTTCGGGTCGCCTGCCGAGTCGTCGGCCGGTTCTGCTGCCGGCAGCACAACCGCACATGCCGATCATGACGAGGATGAACGCATCGGCAGCCTGTCGTTCCCGCTGGGTAAGCAGCAGCGGCCCGCGCCGGTCGTGCTGGCCGGCGACATCTGCTCAATCTGTCGACTCAGCCGGGCCGAGACCGGCGACACCCTGTCCGACAAGTCCGATCCCCTGGTGCTCAAACCGTGGACGATGCCTGATTCGTTGCTGCCCGTTGCCATTGCGGCGCATGCCAAAACCGACGAGGACAAGCTGGCCCACGGACTGGGAAGGCTGGCCGCGGAGGATCCGACGCTGCGAATCGAACAGAATCGGGAAACTCACCAGATCGTGCTGTGGTGCATGGGCGAGGCGCATGCCGGTGTGGTGCTCGACGCCCTGGCCAACCGGTACGGCGTGACCGTGGACATGGTGGGACTCCGCGTCCCGCTGCGCGAAACTTTTGCCGGCAAGGCGAAAGGTCATGGCCGCCACGTCAAACAATCCGGCGGGCACGGCCAGTACGCGGTCTGCGACATCGAAGTGGAGCCGCTCCCGCAAGGCTCCGGGTTCGAGTTCCACGACAAAGTCGTGGGCGGTGCGGTGCCGCGGCAGTTCATTCCGAGCGTGGAAAAGGGCGTTCGCGCTCAAATGGACAAGGGTGTGCACGCCGGTTATCCGGTTGTCGACGTCCGCGTCACCTTGCTCGACGGAAAGGCGCACAGTGTCGACTCGTCGGACTTCGCCTTTCAAATGGCCGGTGCACTGGCGCTCAAGGCAGCCGCCGCCGCGACCAAAGTCAGCTTGCTCGAGCCGATCGACGAAATCTCCGTCGTGGTGGCCGACGACCTGGTGGGCACCGTGATGGGTGACCTGTCCGGGCGTCGCGGTCGCGTTCTCGGCACCGGCACCGCGGGCGGTGAACGCTCCATGGTCAAAGCCGAAGTGCCGCAGGTAGAGCTGACCCGCTATGCCATCGATCTGCGCTCGTTGTCGCATGGCGCGGCGTCGTTCACCCGCTCGTTCGTTCGCTACGAGCCGATGCCGGAATCAGCTGCCACCCGAGTGCAACCGGCCGACTGAACGTCCTCACTTCGTTCGGCGGCGACAACCGCAGTTTGCTGGATATGCTGATGGGGTTCCGCATTTAGATGAGGTCCCGGTCCCCGGGCCGTTTCGAAGGGATAGAGGCCGTGCGTAGCGTGATTCGGTTGGCCCTCATCGCGGCGGGCGCTTTGGCGCTGACGCTGGCCGGGCCGGAAAATTCGAGTGTGGCAGCGGTCGCGCCGCCGGTACCGGACCCGGCCGTTGCGTCGGTTCAACCCAGCTCGGGCGAGGTCGTCGGTGTCGGGCATCCGGTGATCGTGACGTTCACCGGCCCGGTCCCCGACCGTCGGGCGGCGGAGCGAACCATCAAGGTCTTTACGCCGAACCCTCCGACCGGCCATTTCGACTGGACCAGTGACGATGTCGTGCAATGGGTTCCAGACACCTACTGGCCCGCTCACAGCCACGTTGCAGTCGAAGTGCACGGCTTGTCCACCGGATTCGAAACCGGTTCGGCGGTCTTGGGAGTCGCCGACGTCAGCGCGCACACGTTCACCGTCAGCGTCGACGGCGAGGTGCTGCGCACTATGCCGGCCTCGATGGGCAAACCCAGTCGTCCCACCCCGCGCGGTTCGTTCACCGCGCTGCAAAAGCAGCGGACCGTCACCTTTGATTCACGAACCATCGGTATCCCGCTGAGTTCATCCGAGGGCTACCTCATTCAGGGTCAGTACGCCGTGCGCGTGACCTGGGGCGGCGTCTATGTGCACTCAGCACCGTGGTCGGTGGACTCGCAGGGTTATGCCAATGTCAGCCACGGTTGCATCAACCTCAGCCCCGACAACGCTGCCTGGTACTTCGACACCGTTCACATTGGCGACCCGATCATCGTCCAGTAATAGGCCCGACTCCGGTCCGGATCAGGTGTAGCTTCGGCGCCGCGCGGGGAATGCAGGGCTGCAGCGCCGAGTTGGCGCTGACAGAAAAGACGCGGCGTGAGGCAAGGCCGACCGCCCGTAACGGTGCTCGAGACGACGGCGACCCGCCCTGGCTCCGCTCTGAGGAAGGATCCGAATGACAGCTGGGAAGACCCGCGCGGTGCGGTTCGACCGCTACGGTGACCGTGAAGTGCTCTACGTCGCGGACATCGACACGCCTGCGCCCGATCCCGGCGAAGTGCTGGTCGAGGTGCGGGCTGCCGGAATCAATCCCGGGGAGGCCGCGATCCGGAACGGCGCGCTGCACGAGATGTTTCCCGCGACGTTCCCCTCCGGTGAAGGCAGCGATCTGGCTGGTGTGGTGATCGAGGTGGGTCCCGGCGTCGACGAATTCGCCGTCGGTGACCGGGTTCTCGGGTTCAGCATGCGGCGCTCCAGCCACGCCACCCACGTGACGGTGCCGGCGAACCAGCTGATCAAAAAGCCCGACGAGTTGAGTTGGGAGGCAGCCGGATCGTTGTACGTCGTCGGCGCCACCGCGTATGCCGCGGTGCGGGCGGTGGCACCACAACCAGGTGAGACAGTCGCCGTGTCGGCGGCGGCCGGCGGAGTCGGCAGTCTGGTGGTGCAACTGCTGGCGCGACGCCAGGTGCGGGTGCTCGGTATCGCATCGAGCAACAGCGCCGATTGGCTGCAGGCCCACGACGTCATACCGATCGCATACGGCGACGGTTTAGAGGCACGCCTCCGCGAAGCCGCGCCGAACGGAGTGGACGCTTTCATCGATCTCTTCGGTCCCGACTATGTGCAGTTGGCCGTCGACTTGGGTGTGCCACCCGAGCGGATCGAGACGATCATCTCGTTCCAGAAGGCGGCGGAAGTGGGCGCGAAAACCGAAGGCAGCACCGATGCGTCGACACCTGAAGTGTTGGCGGAAGTGGCTGACTTGGTGGCCGACGGGGCCGTCGACTTCGATATCGCCGCTACGTACCCCCTCGACCGGGTGGCCGACGCGTTCGCCGAACTAGAGCAACGCCATACGCACGGCAAGATCGTCCTGCTTCCGCGGGAATGACGAACCTGTACCGGCGCACCATCATTGGTCACCGGACCGATTCCTCGAGCCATGGCGTCAGCCACTCCACCCCTTCCGGAGTGAGGTGGACACCGTCGCTGCGTACCTGGACACCGTCGACCTTGGCTGTGTAAACACCGCCAGGGCAGAGCTTCTTGTTCAAATCGAGTATCCCGATGATCGGGTTTTGGGCAATGACTCTGTGCAGCATCGCATTCCATTGATCGACCCGTTCCGGTTGGTCTTCAGGCCACAGACTTCCGTTGGGCTTCTCACCGCGCCGGCTGTAGGGCACGGTCGCGACGACCAATCGGGAACCGGTCGAGCCGAGCACCGCTACGGCGCGCTGCAGCTCTTGAGTGATGTATCCGTCGAACGACGGGTCACCGATGTGGGTCCAGCGACCCTCGTTCACCCGGTCGACCGTCTCCCAGCGACCGATTATCAGCAGTGCGACATCGGGTCGATCCTGGCTGATCTGCGTAGACCATCTGTTCGGCCAGGTGTCGCATTCCGGTTTCGGTTCGAGCGTTTGACCCAGATACTTGTACGGTCCGCCGCGCACCAGGCTGCACCCGATGACGGTGTGGTCGACGAAGTCGAATCCTGGAGTGGCCGGCAGGTAATGCATCAGCGTCCACGCGATCGAATCACCGAACACCGAGACGGTAAAAGGACGGTTCGGGTCTCGCTGCGCCGCGGGCTGCGCAGCGACAGGATAACCGGGCGGTGACGGCGACACCGCGGCGACCGCCGACACACCCGGTGGCAGGCTGCTGTCCGGTGTTGCGCCCGGACCGGTCCGCACCGGCACCACCAGCACCGTCACCGCAACCGCGGACGCGACAGTGGCGCCCGCCAACGGCAACAGCGGGACACGTACCGGTTTCCACCGCCGGATCGGTTGTTCGATCAACCACCACGACGCCGCCGCGACGGTAACAGTGGCGACGCAGCGCGCGCCGAACAGCGGTGTGCCCGACCAGCCGGTGCGTTCACCGTTGAGCACCAAAAATATCGGCCAATGCCAGAGGTAGACGCCATAGGAGATGGCCCCCAACCACACCATCGGAGGCCAGGCCAGCACCCGGGCCACCGCGCCCCGCTGATCGAGCGCTACCGAGGCGATCACCGCGACGGCCGCAACCGCGACCCCCATCAGCAGACCGCCGCGGAACTCCTGCGCGTTGCCCGTAGCGCGGTGCGCGGCGAATCCCAGCGCTGCCAAACCGATCACCGGCAGTACTCGCGCCGCCCGCCTCCCCCAACGGGTGCGGATCACCGACCAGCCGCGGTTCAACGCTGACCAATCCTCGACCAGCAGCGCCGCGGCGGCCGCACCGACGAGCAAAGCCTGCGCGCGGGTGTCCGTGCCGAAGTAAATACGGTCACGCGCGGCGTCGGACGCAAGCAGGACCGCAACGGCCGCCGAGGCCAGCGCGCCCACCACGGCGGCGAGGAATGCGACCAGTCGGACCGAACCGAGAGTGGCCCGGGCGCCGCGGCGTCGGGCGGCCGCACCGAGGCCAACGGCCAGCGTGATGAGCACCAGCGGCCAGACGAAGTAGTACTGCTCCTCCACGCCCAGCGACCACGTGTGTTGTAGCGGCGACGGCGTGGCGCCCTGCGTGAAGTAATCGGTTTGCGTCGTCACGAACCGCCAGTTCGCCATCCAGAAGAACGCCGCGATGGCGTCGCCCCGCAGCCCGGCGACAGCCTCGGCAGGCAGCAGTTGCCGCATCGCGCCGACAGCCAGCACCATCAGCACGAGCGCGGGCAGCAGCCGTCGGACCCGGCGGATCCAGAAACCGGGCAGGTCGATGCGACCGCTGCCGCCAAGTTCGTCGAGCAGTAGTGAGGTGATGAGGAATCCGCTGAGCACGAAGAACACGTCGACGCCGAGGAAACCGCCGCCCATGCCGGCGAGGCCACCGTGATCGGCGAGCACCAGCGCGACGGCCACCGCCCGCAAGCCATCCAAAGCGGGGATGCCGGGTTTACGCCGCGGGCGGCTGCCCGCGCTACGGCTCCAGGTGGACGGACGGCGGCGACGCGGGACCGGCGCTATCCAGCGGGGTCGCCCGGCACCGCGAACCGGCGTGGGCGTGATCCTGGCCGGTTCGCTGCTCGCTTGCTGCGCGTCCTGACCATCCGACCGGACGACGCTTTCGTTGCCGCTGATACGTCGATGTCCCTCTCTGTCGAATCAGGGGCTGTCAAATCAGGGCAAAGCTTAGATGCGTCAAGGCCCGTCGAGCGGACGACACGGCGGGGGAAGCGGTCGCGATTCCGGGCTTTGCTGTCAGCTGTTCACGTCGACGACGATGCACGACGGTCGCGAACGGCTCCGCGCCGATCGTGGCTGCTCGCCAAGCAAGATCGCGGTGCCGACTTTCGAGTTCTGCGCAAAACTCGTACGTTCGAAGATGTGGTGACAGTGCACGGCTTCACGGCGTCCGCCGCCGGCGCCCGACATACCGGAACCGGCCTTGATTTCTGAGCGGGCGCCGGCGAACAACGGTGAGCGAAATCGGTTGACCGCAAAACTAAGTCGATGGGACGGCGAAGACGCCCTCGACTCTTACGCCCGCGGCTGGTGGGTGAAGTCCACGCTGGCTGATTCGCTCCGCGAGGCCGCCGAACAGACACCGGGGCGTCTTGTGCTCGTCGACGGCGATGTGCGGATCGATTGCCGTCAGCTGCACAACCAGGCGACAGCACTGGCGGCGGCAATGGCTGTTCGCATGCCGGTGGGCAGCGTGGTGTCCTTCATGTTGCCCAATTGGCACGAAGCTGCCGTCATCTACCTGGCAGCGACGTTGGCCGGCATGGTTATCAATCCGATTCTGCCGTCGCTGCGCGACCGTGAACTGCTTTTCATTCTTCAAGACGCCGGCAGCCGCATGGTCTTCATACCCGCGCTGTTCAACCGCTACGACTACGCGTCGATGATGGACCGTGTCGCCGCACAGCTCAGCCGCCCCGTCGAGGTGGTGGTGTCCCGCGGCGACGACGCGGACGGTCGGCACACACCGTTCGGGTCGCTGTTGACCGAATCGACGGGCAGCGCGAGCCTGCCGGTGCTGGACCCCGACGCGGTGCGGATGATCCTCTACACCTCAGGGACCACCGGTCGGCCCAAAGGGGTGCTGCACAGCCACAATTCGCTGCACGCCTTGATCTGCCAGGTTCGTGAGCACTGGTCGGTCGAGTCCGGTGACCGATTTCTGGTTCCCAGCCCGATCGCTCACATCGGCGGCTCGATATACGCCTTCGAATGTCCCCTACTAGTGGACACTGCCGCAATCCTGATGGACCGCTGGAATGCCGATGATGCGGTGCGGCTGATGCAGGTTGAGCACTGTACTCACATTGCCGGGGCCACTCCCTTCCTCGAGCAGATCCTCGCCGCCGCTCGACGCGCCGGTACACACCTACCTGACCTGAAAATGTTCGTCTGCGGCGGCGCGTCGGTGTCACCGTCGTTGATCCGTTCTGCGGCCGGTTATTTCGAACGCGCAGTGGTGACCCGGGTGTACGGCTCGACCGAGGTTCCGATCACCACGATCGGCTCGCCGCGGGATGCCGACCACGCCGCTGACACCGACGGCCGTGCCGGCTCAACTCAGATCCGGCTGGTTGCCGACATTTCCGATGCCTGCGACGGCGAGGTCTATGCTCGCGGACCACAGATGTTAGCCGGCTACCTGCATCCGGAGGACGAGGTCCAATCCTTTGACGCCGATGGGTATTTCCGCACCGGCGACCTGGGCCGGTGGGTCGACGACGAATACCTTCTCGTCACCGGGCGGGCCAGAGACATCATCATCCGCAACGGTGAAAACATCTCCCCAAAGGAGGTCGAAGACCTGCTCGCTGACCATGCCGACATAGCCGAGGTGGCCATCATCGGCGTGCCCAACGAACGCACCGGGGAGCGGGCCTGCGCGGTGATCGTCCCGACGGCCGGCTGCCGTCCTGATGTCGCCGCGCTGCGTGAGTATCTGGAGGCCCGCGGTGTCGCCAGATTCAAGGTGCCTGAGCAAGTCGTCACCTGGACGGCGCTGCCGAAAAACGACGCAGGAAAAGTGCTGAAACATCTGATCAAAACGACGCTGCAGAACGCGGATCAGACATGCAGGTAGCGGTGGTGACCGGCGCCAGCGGAGCGATCGGCGCCGGTTGCGTCACCCGGCTCGCCGAGGCAGGTGTGGCCATTGTCGCCACCGGCCGCGACGAAGAACGGCTCGAAGCACTGGCGATTGCCGTCGGTGATCCCGAGCAGATAATCACCGTCGCCGCCAATCTGACCGAAGACGACGCGCCGAGGCGAATTGTGGACACCGCGGTCGCGCGCTGGGGACACATCGACTTCCTCATCAACAACGCCGGGGTGGGCAGTCCGAAACCCCTACACGAGACCGACGACCAAACCCTCGATCACTTCCTGGGTTTGATGCTGCGGGCACCGTTTCGCCTGACCCGCGACGTCATTCCATTTCTGCGGCCCGGGTCCGCGATCGTCAACGTGACGTCGACGTTCGCTCTGGTCGGCGGTCTGCGCGGCGGCGCGTATTCCGCCGCCAAAGGCGGCTTGACAGCGCTGACCATGCACATCGCCTGTCAGTACGGATCGCAGGGAATACGGTGCAACGCGGTGGCTCCGGGGGTCATTCGTACGCCGATGACCGAACAACGCCTTGCCGACCAGAGTTTTCAACGGCTCAACACCGAGATGACGCCACATCAACGGCTGGGCACCGTCGACGACGTCGCCGCCGTCGTCGCGTTCCTGTGCTCCCCGGGCGGCAGTTTCATCAACGGCCAGACGATCGTTGTCGACGGCGGCTGGAGTTCGACGAAATACCTGTCCGATTTCGGGCTCACCTCGCAGTGGACCGCCCGGTGAACTTGTCCGCGCCGGCGCCCGGAAGTTACTTCTTGCTGGGGATGACGATCACAACGATCAGCGTCAGGATGCTGAAGAACAGGCCGAGAATGCCCCAACCGAGCGGGTTACGACCCTTCGTCGCGGCGATGACGCCGCACACGATCGCCGCGATAACGCTGCCGATACCGACGATGACCGCTTTGATTCCGCGCAAAAAGAACCCGGCCGCCTGGGGATTTTCTTGAGCGGCCAGTACCAAACTGTGCAACATGCCGACCTCCTCATTAGCGGCTTTCCTAGCACGGTAGAGGCTTCGCCGGGCGCGACGCAGGAAATCGCGCGCGTGTGGTGAGGAAAACTGCGCGCTTCGACGCCTCGGTGACGCGTCACGATCCCGACGCAAAGTGGCGGCGGAGTGCCGCCAGCATGGTGCTGTGCGCCTGCACTGCCCGCCGCGTCGTCACACCCGCAATGGGCAGTGGCGCCGCGATTCGCAGCCGCTCGACGATTCGGGTGCCCGTCTCGATCGCGTCAAAGGACACCGTCCCGTCCAACCGCACCTGCGGGAACTGACGAGCTGTGCTAATGACAGCGCCCTCGACCGGAACCTGCAACCGCACCTGGTAGCTGATCGGTAACACCCATTTTCCTAGCGGGATTCGATCGCCAACCCGGTAATCGTGCACGAACCCGTCGGCTGACTCGCGGCGCGAAGTCTGGCGCACCGAGACCACCAGCGGATGCACCACCTTCATGTTCTCCAGGTTGACGTAGAAGTCGCGCACCGTAGCCGGCGCTGCCGGCACATCTTCGGTCAGCGTCTGGTCGGTGCGAACTATCCAGTGACACACTGCGGACAGTCAACCGGCAGTCGCGCTCGGGCGATTCACCTGGTCGCCTTTGGCGGCGGGTCCGGCTCGTTACCGCAGCACGAAATTTCCACCGACTTCGGCCAGCAAAGCGCTGGTGCGCCACCAGATCAGCGTTGCGAACAGCAGCACAGCGGCAACCGTGGTGGCGGCTTGAACGACTTCGCGGCGGTGGCGCGGGGCGTACACATACGCCGACGCGACCACCGCGCCGGTCACCAGGCCACCGACGTGCGCCTGCCAGCTGATCGACTGCGCACTGATCATCGGCACCACGAGAGTGACCAGGAAGTTGACCGCGATCACCGCGACAACCCAGCGGTAGTCGAGGTCGAGCCGACGCAGCACCACGAAGACGGCGCCGAACAAGCCGAAGATGGCGCCCGACGCGCCCGCCGTCGCAGTGTTGAGCGGCGCGATCAGGTAGACCAAGACCGAGCCGCCCAAAGCGCTCAACGCGTAGAGCGCGCCGAACCGCGACCGGCCCAGCCACCGCTCCAAGGGTGGGCCCACCACATACAGCGCCCACATGTTGAAAAGCAGGTGCGTCAGGCCGTAGTGCAGGAAGGCCGAGGTCGCCAGCCGGTACCACTGACCGTCGGCGACGGCCGGCGGCCAGAGCGTGAGATGGCTTTCCAGTGCGCCCGACGCCATCTGCAGGACGAACGCCGCGACGTTCACGCCGATCAGCGCATAGGTGAGGGCCGGAGCGCCTGACCGCATCCGACCGCCGAACTGGGTGCGCGCCCGGGGTGCAGTCCTGCGGTCGGCGCGAACGCACTCGATGCACTGCTGTCCTACGGTGGCGTCACGCATGCACTCCGGGCAGATGTAACGGTCGCAACGAGTACAGCTGACAAAGGTGGTGCGGTCGGGATGCCGATAGCAAGTTGGCGTCTGCGGCGGTGTAGGCGGTTTGCTCGTGGTCACGCGCCTTCCTTTCAGAACAGCCTCGAGTGTCCCAGACCATCGGAACGGTTCGCTTCGGCCGGGGTTAGCGGCTCGACGGTTGAGGGTATAGCCGCGGGCATGGATGACCTCGTTGACCGTTTCGTTGCCGCCTTGGGTGACCTGCACAGCACTCGGGACGTCGACCCGTTGGTCGACCTTTTCGCCGAGGACGCCACCCTGCGCAAGCTCGGGATGCCGCACGAGGAGCACGGCAAGGACGGTGCACGCAGCTTCTGGCGTCAATACCGCGACGTATTCGGCTCAGTCGACGCGTCGTTCCAACACGTCGCGAGCAGCGACGGCATCGCCTTCCTGGAGTGGACTTCGGCAGGAACGCTGAGCAACGGAGCTGACTTCCGCTACGAAGGCGTCAGCGTGCTGGAGGGACGCGGGCAGAGCATCGGCTCTTTCCGAACCTATTACGACACCGCGGCTTTTTTGGGTCCGCACCTGTGAATCAGGTTTAATCACAACAACTCTGGCGTCGACCAGCGCCGCCTCATCTGTCGACCGAGACGTCGAAGCCGGCTTTGGCTGAGGTTTCAACTGTTCGAAACTGGTCAATCAGTGCTTTGTAGCGCGGACTACCGAACCGATTGGCTACTCAACGAGCATCTTGATTCATCAACGGCAAGCCCCGGCTTGGGTGATTCCACGTGATGCACGACTTCAAAGGAGACATTCAACATGACTGCACGTAACACGTTCATCCGTTCCCTTCATGACCTGGGTGCTGCGGCATGGTTCGGCGGTTCGCTGATGGGCGCAGTGGGCCTGAACGGCGCCGCCGCTGCGGTCAGAGAGCCGCAAGATCGGGGCCGGGTCGCGTCAGCGGGCTGGGCGAAGTGGAGCCCGGTCAACGCCGCTGCGATCGGTGCGCACGTGATCGGCGGCGCCGGAATCCTGCTCGCGAACCGCGGCCGGGCGAAGTATCAGACCGGTGTCCGCGCGAACACTGTCACCAAGCTTGCGGTGACGGGGGCTGCTCTCGGCGCCACCGCCTGGAGCGGGGCGTTGGGCTCGAAGATCGCGCAGAGCGACCAACAAACCGCGCACGGAGCAACCGAGCCGGCACCGCAGACACCGCCGGACGTCGCTACCGCACAACAGCAGCTGAAGTACTTGCAGTGGGCACTGCCGGTGCTCACCGGCGCAATCCTCGTTCTGGGCGCCCAGCAAGGCGAACAACAGCGCCCGCGGGAGATCGTCTCCGGTCTTGGTGCCACCCTGGTTCGGCGAGCACACAACAACTGAGCGCCTCAACAGCGCAGGGCCGAGTCAATCCGTGCGAGGCTATTGGGGACTATTTGTGAACAGATGACTGCGCCGTTGGGTGGCGCTGGCCTAGCAGCCTGGTTGAAGGGTTGATCGGAATGAACATGCCGGGTGTGAACGGTGTTGTCCGCGGACTTACCGGCCAGGCTGTGCAGGTTCTGCGCGCCGGGGTGCACGGTGCCGCAGACGCCGCCGGTGCGGTGCAAACGCTGGCCGACCCGATGGTGCGGTCGGTGGGCCAGGCAACCGGACGAGTGCTGGGCCGGAACAATCACGGATCTCCCACTAGCTCCGCAAGGCACGCGCTTCCGCCGGTGCGCTGGCAGAGCGGGAACCGGGTGCATCTGGACCTCGACCCGCTGCTGCCTTTCCCCCGCTGGCATCAACAGGCAGCACAGCTCGAAGAGCCGGTCCGGCAGATCCCCGGCGTGGCCAGCGCTCATGTCGAAGGGGCGCTGGGCCGGCTGGTGGTTGAACTAGCGGAGAACATCGACGACGACCGCGTGCTCGACGAGGTGCGGGCCGCGGTCGCGTCGGTCGCCGATGAGGTGTCCTCGACAGGGTTGGAGTCCGCACCCCAGACCGCGCCGTTCGCCGACCCGGGAAATCCGCTGGCGCTCGTCGTGCCGCTGACCGCCGCGGCGATGGACGTGGTGGCCATCGGCGCCGCCATCACCGGCTGGTTCGGCCGGCTTCCGGCCGGACCGAAAACCGCCCGGGCCGCATCGTCCCTGCTCAGTAATCAACCGCGGCTGGTGTCCATGCTGGAATCGCGGCTGGGCCGCGTCGGCACCGACCTCACGTTGGCCGCTTCGATGGCGGTCACCAACGGGCTGACTCACGTCGTCAGCACGCCGCTGCTCGACCTCGCGCAACGCGGCCTTCAGCTTTCCGAGGCGTCGGCGCATCGCGAAGTGTGGCGGCAGCGGGAGCGCGAATTGGCCAATCCGAGGCGGCCGCAGGCTCCGGTGGTTCCGGTCATTTCGTCGGCCGGCGCGAAGTCCGCGGCCGCCGGCGAGGCATCGCACGTGGTCGTCGACGGAGCCGTCGACGCCGCCATCGACACCGCGAAGGGCGCCGCCGCCGGGCCGGTCGAGCAGTACGTGGACCAAGCCGCCAACGGTGCGTTGGTGGCCGCGGCCGGCGCCCTGCTCGGTGGCGGTGGTGCGGAGGAGGCTGCCGGCGCCGTGCTGGCCGCGGCGCCCAAAGCAGCGCATCTGGGCCGGCAGACCTTCGCCGCGGTGCTGGGCCGTGGGCTTGCCAACGCCGGGCAACTGGTCCTCGACCCGGGCGCACTGCGCCGGCTGGACCGGGTGCAGGTGGTCATCATCGACGGGGCGGCGCTGCGCGGCGACGCTCGCGCGGTGTTGCATTCGCGCGGCGAGCTTCCCGGCTGGGACGACGACCGGGTGTACGAGGTCGCCGATGCGTTACTGCACGGCGAGCAGGCACCCGAGCCCGATCCGGACGAGTTGCCGGCCACCGGGGCGCGGCTGCGCTGGGTCCGCGCGGAACCGTCGGCCGCACCGGCACAAGGCCTCGAGCGTGCCGACCTGATAGTCGATGGGGAGCAGGTGGGCAGCGTCGACGTGGCGTGGGAGGTCGACCCGTATGCGGTGCCGCTGCTGCAGACGGCGCACCGGACGGGCGCCCGGGTGGTCCTGCGGCACGTCGCCGGTACCGAGGATCTGTCCGCCAGCGTCGGAGCAGCGCACCCACCCGGAACGCCGCTGCTCAGGCTGGTGCGCGAGCTGCGGTCCGATCGCGGACCGGTGCTGCTGATCACCGCATTGCACCGGGATTTCGCGTCGACGGACACCCTGGCGGCGCTGGCCGTGGCCGACGTCGGGGTGGCGCTGGACGATCCGCAGGCCGCGACACCGTGGACGGCGGACGTCATCACCGGCACCGACCTGGCCGCCGCGGTGCGGATCCTGTCGGCGCTGCCGGCCGCCCGACAGGCCAGTGAGTCGGCTGTGCGTCTGGCCAAGGGCGGTACCACCTTGGCCGGCCTGCTGCTGGTAACGGGTGACCCCAGCAGGCCCAGCAGTACCCTGTCGGCTCGGCGTTGGTTCAACCCGGTCAACGCGGCCGCTACGAGCGCTTTGTTCTCCGGTGCGCTCTCCGCCGCCAATGTGCTGCGGCGACCCGATCCAACCCCGCAGCCGCTGACCGCCTGGCATGCGCTGGACCCCGAGATCGTCTACTCGCGGCTGGCCGGCGGCGCCCGACCGTTGGCCGCAGACACCGAGACGTCGGCGTGGCGGCAACGTTTGGAAGATCTGTCCTACAGCCCGGTCGTGTCGCCGCTGCGCGGGCCGGCCCAGCGGGTGGGACGGCTGCTGGGCGCCACCAGGGCCGAGTTGGCCGACCCCCTGACCCCCATCCTCGCCGTCGGCGCCGCGGCATCGGCGATCGTCGGCAGCAACGTCGATGCACTGCTGGTCGCGGGCGTGATGACAGCCAACGCCATCACCGGCGGCGCCCAACGTCTGCGGGCCGACGCCGCAGCCGCCGAACTGTTCGCCGAGCAGGACCAACTCGCGCGTCGCGTCGTCGTCCCGGCGGTCGCCACCACCCGACGCCGGCTGGAGGCGGCCCAGCACGCCGAACGCACGGTAACCATCACGGCCAGCTCACTGCGGCCCGGCGACGTCATCGACCTGACCGCACCCGACGTCGTGCCCGCCGATGCGCGGCTGCTCGTGGCAGAAGACCTCGAAGTGGACGAGTCGCTGCTCACCGGTGAGTCGCTGCCGGTAGACAAGCAGGTGGAACCGGTCGCGGCCTCAGACACCGAGCGGGCCAGCATGCTGTTCGAGGGCAGCGCCATCGTCGCCGGTCATGCTCGCGCCATCGTCGTCGCGACCGGCAGTGCCACCGCTGCTCAACGTGCGATCGCGGCGGTCGCCGACGTCGAATCGGGAGCCGGCGTGCAGGCGCGGCTGCGGGAACTGACCAACAAGGTCCTTCCGCTCACGCTGGCCGGCGGCGCCGCGGTAACCGGGTTGGCGATGCTGCGTGGCTCACCGCTGCGACAGGCCGTCGCCGACGGCGTCGCGATCGCAGTGGCCGCCGTGCCGGAAGGGTTGCCGCTGGTGGCCACGCTCGCACAGCTTGCCGCCGCCCAGCGGCTGACCCGACGGGGAGTACTGGTCCGTGCCCCGCGAACCATCGAGGCGTTGGGCCGGGTGGAGACGGTCTGCTTCGACAAGACCGGCACGCTTACCGAAAACCGGCTGCGGGTTGTTCGCGCGGTGCCGGCCGGCACCGATGCCGGTGGCCCGCTGCCCGGCGCGGACGATCCCGTCGCCGCCCGAGTACTGCGTGCGGCCGCGCGGGCCTGCCCGCGCCCACAGGACGGGCAAGGACACGCCCATGCCACCGACGAGGCCATCCTCAAATCGGCCAGTTCGGTCCTCGGGCCGCAGGACTCGGAATGGACGACGCTCGCCGAGGTGCCGTTCGAGTCCAGTCGCGGCTACGCCGCCGCCATCGGCAGCGCGCAAGCGGACGCGCAGGCGCCGACGCTGATGCTCAAGGGTGCACCGGAGGAGATCCTGCCGCGCTGCCGGTTCGCCAACCCGAAAGCCGATCGCAATCACGCAGAGTCGCTGGTGCAGAGTCTGGCCGAGCAAGGCCTGCGGGTGCTGGCGGTGGCGCAGCGCAGTTGGGAGGACGACCCGACCGACGAGGAGGAGACCGACGCCGATAGCGTCGACGCCGCCGCGCAGGACCTGGAGCTGATCGGTTACGTCGGCCTGGCAGACACCGCACGCCCGTCGGCGCAGCCCCTGATCGAGGCGCTGCACCAGGCCAACCGCCAGGTTGTGCTGATCACCGGCGACCATCCGGTCACCGCGCGGGCGATCGCCCGTCAACTGGGCCTGCCGGCCGACGTGCAGGTCATCACCGGCTCCGAATTCGCCGCGCTGGACGAGGAAGCCTGCACCCGGCTGGCCACCGATGTGCAGGTGTTCGCCCGCGTCAGCCCGGAACAGAAAGTGCAAGTCGTCGCATCGCTGCAACGCTGCGGACGGGTAACCGCGATGGTGGGCGACGGAGCCAACGACGCCGCGGCGATCCGGATGGCCGACGTCGGCATCGGTGTCAGTGGCCGCGGCTCCTCAGCGGCCCGCAACGCCGCCGACATCGTCTTGACCGAGGACGACCTGAGTGCGCTGCTCGATGCGTTGGTCGAAGGCCGCAGCATGTGGAGTGCGGTGCGCGACGCGTTGACCATCCTGGTGGGCGGCAACATCGGCGAGGTCATCTTCACCATCGTGGGTACGGCGCTGGGCACCGGCCGAGCGCCGGTGGGGACCCGCCAACTGCTGCTGGTGAATCTGCTGACCGACATGTTCCCGGCGCTCGCCGTCGCCGTCACGCCGCAGATCCCCGAACCGGAGGAAGACCCCGATCAGACCGAGGAGGAGGCCGAAGCGGCCCGCCGCGAGTACCAGCGCGCGGTGCTGTCCGAGCCGACGCCCTCACTCGACGCGCCGCTGATGCGGCAGATCGCTACCAGAGGTGTGGTCACCGCGGCCGGGGCGACCGCCGCCTGGGCCATCGGGCGTTGGACACCCGGCACGCAGCGGCGAACCTCGACTATGGGTTTGACCGCTCTGGTGAGCACCCAGCTGGCGCAGACGCTGCTGACGCGCCGTCACAGTCCGCTCGTGGTGGCCACCGCACTGGGCAGCGCGGCTGTGCTGGTGGCCATTGTGCAGACGCCGGGCGTCAGCCACTTCTTCGGCTGCACACCGCTGGGTCCGTTCGCCTGGACGAGTGTGGCCGGCGCTACGGCGGCGGCCACCGCCGTCTCGGTGATTGCGCCGAACTGGCTGATCAAGACCACCGAGGACGCCGTGCCGGTCGGCGAGGTCGACCTCGCATCGGCCACTAACGGAGACCGGCTCGACCGTGTCGGTGCCCCGCTGCTGCGGATCGTCGAGCCGGTAGATTCACCGGCCTAGCTTTAGCCGGCGCTGCTCAGGCGCAGTCACATCGGCAGTTCGCGCCGCACCACCTTGCCGGCGGCATTGCGTGGGATGCTGCCGACGATGCGGACATCGCGGGGCTGTTCGAACCGGGAGACCCTGGACTTCAGGTACTCGCGCACCGCGGTTTCGTCGACCTCGCTTTCGGGTCGCGGAACGATGAACACCGCCAGTCGCTGACCGAATTGCTCATCCGGAACGCCGATGACCGCGATGTCGGTGATGTCGGGGTGTTCGGCCAGCGCGTTCTCGACTGCGCGGGGATAGACGTTCTCTCCCCCGGAGACGATCATGTCGTCTTCGCGACCGACAATGAACAACCGCCCGGAACTGTCGAAGTATCCCAGGTCGCCGGTGCTGGTCATGTTGTCGGTGACTTTCTTGACGTCTTGGCCTGTGCCGCCGGTGTATCCCTCGAAGGTCAGCTCACCGCCGACGAAGACGCGACCGGTGACGTTCGGGCCGACCGGCGCGCCGCTGTCGCTGAGGATTCGGACCCGGCAGCCGGCGCTCGGCCGACCCACCGTTTCGGGAAATTCGCGTAACTCCGCCGGCGTTGCCAGCGCGCCGATGCCGACCTCGGTCGAGCCGTAGCCGTTGTAGAGGACGTCGCCGTAGCTGTCCATGAATCGTTGCGCCAAGCTGGGGTCGAGCCGGTCGCCACTAGAGACCACCGTCCGGAGAGCCGGCAGCGGATTGCGCGCCCGCACGGTTTCTGGCAGGTCGAGGATTCTCGACAGCAGGATCGGCACCGAGGTCATCGCGTCGGCGCGATGCAGCGAGGCCTGCGCGAGCACGGCCTCCGGATCAAAGCGCCGATGCGTCAGAATCGTGCCGCCCAGACCGACGGCAAGGATCGTCATGCCCAGCCCGAGGCCGTGGAACATCGGAACCGTTACGGCGATCCGCGTCCCGGTGCGCAACTTGGTGCGATCCAGAATGGTCAGCCCGATGCCGACCACCCCGGTGTTCACCCGCGGCGCGCGGGGTACGCCCTTGGGTTTACCGGTGGTGCCTGACGTCAGCAGGATGATCCGGCCGGCCGGCGCCACGCGCGGGCGGGCAGCGCCAGGGTGTGTCTCGAGGGCGGCCGGGTCGAGTAATGCGATGGACTCGTCGGCGGCGCTCACCCGCTCACCGAACTCCGGGTCACCCACGACCGTGGCGATGTCGTGCGCGCCGAGCGCGGCGGCCAGCGCGTCGGTGCGGAACTCGGTGTTGATCAGCACCACGTCGGCGCCGATCAGCGCGGCTGCGAACAGCGCCTCGACGAAGCCGCGGCCGTTGCGGCACAACACCCCGACCGCGTCGCCCGGTTCTACGCCGCGACGGTGCAGTACACCGGCGAGGGCCTCGGTTCTGGCCTGCATTTCGCGGTAGCTGATCACGCCGTCGTCGTCGATCACCGCGGCCCGGTTCGGCCACCGGGCGGCGGTGACCGCGAGCAGGGTGAACGGATTGGTGCCGCCTCGGACGGCCTCGCGCATCAGTCGCAGCGTCGCGGCGGGTCCGGGCACGCTCAGTATCCGGGAGCGCAGCACTGCGCGACCTGCCACCGCGACGGTGCCGACGAGCGTCATCACCGGCCCGCCGCGGAATCGATCAGGTGGCGGTGCCAGAGCCGCGCGGCCCGGTCCGCAGGTCCGGCCAGCAGCACCGAGGCGACTTCGGCGGCAAACGTCCAGGGCGGCGCGATCGCCCGGGGCCGGTCTACGATCGCTTTGGCGACGACGTCGGCGGCCTGATCCGCAGACAGGCCCGGCAGCCTGCGCAGCATCGGCGTCGGCTCGATCATCCTGGTGCGGATCAAGCCGAAGTAGATCGAGGTGACGTGCACACCGTCGGCGTGTAGTTCCGGTGCGACGCTGCGTAACCAGCGGTCGAACGCCCCCTTCGACGCCTGATACGCGCCCCACTGCGGACCGGGTGCCACCCGCACGCCGACGCTGGAGACGTTGACGATGTGCCCACCGCCGTGTGCCCGCATCGCCGGCAGCACACCGAGCAGCAACCGGATCGGCCCGAGATAGTTGATGTCGATGGTGCGCTGAAAGTCGTGCGGCCGGTCGTACTGCTGGTCCAGGGACCGGCGCAGCGACTTGCCGGCATTGCTCACCACGATGTCCAGTGCGCCGTGTCGGCGGTTGACCTCGTCGACCAGCGCGCGCACGGCATGCTCGTCGGTCAGATCGGCCGGGTGGGCCACCGCGCGTCCGCCGCCTGCAGTGATGGCGGCGACGACGTCGTCGAGTTTGTCCGCCGATCGGGCCACGACGATCACCGTCGCCGCGGCCGCAGCCAGCTTGCGGGCGGTCGCTTCGCCGACGCCGTAGGACGCCCCGGTGACCAGCACGGTCTTGCCCGCCACAGCGTCGCGGAGCCGGTCCGGGTCGGCGACGCCTCGCGGGTTGGCAACCTTGTTGACCGCGTTCACTGCCACATTCATTTCGCCGCCTCGCCGACTCGTGCTCATCTTCAATTGTTCTACCGGACGCGTCGGGAGGCCCGGCGTCCGCGTCGGCGGGTGCTGCGCAGCGGCGTCAATCCCGGATGAAGCCTTTGTTGCGCATCAGGAAGTCGGCCAGGTATCCGTCGTGTGGTATTTCCGGCGCCTGGTAGTAGCTGCGGTGGTGGCCGCAGTAGACGTTGGTCACCGTCGGTTCGGCCACTAAGGCGTCGATCAGGTCTTCGTCGTCGGTGCAGGCGTTGACGACGAGCGATCGCCGCAACGCAGCGACCCCGTCAGCCCGTGACCACCCGGACACCCACACACACGGAAACGGCAGTTCGGTGTTCAGTTTCTCGACGTCGGGTGCGGCCAGCAGGTGCACCGCCGGGCGCAGCGCAGCGCAACCGTCGCCGAGGTCGGCGACCACCTGATCGGCGCCGAGCACTGGGGTGGTTCCGGCGGCTTTGACCGACAGGTGGTGCGCCAGCGCTCGTGCTGCATCCAGGGATTGGGTGGGCAGGACTGCTCGTTCGTCGGTGGCGGGATGCGGTTCGAGGGTGGACAATCGGTCGGCGATCGCCGACGCCAGCGGGGCGGGATCTCCCTCATAGAGCACGGCGGTGGTGTTGACACAGGCCATCCCGCCCAGGTCTGCGATCGAGTCGACGATGATGTCTAGGTAGGCGCCCCAATCCTGGTCGGCGGTGATCAGCATTTTCGCGCGTCCCGGACCGTTGGCGAACACCTTCGGGTCGGTGGCGTACTTGTCGACAACTGCCTGATCGCCGTACACCATGGCCAGGTCGGCCGAGCGGATGACCTCGTCGGCTCCGCTGTGGTCGGTCGGCAGGTAGGTGACGTCTTCGGGCCGGAATCCCGCCGCGTGCATGGCGAGGATCAGGCGCTGCGCGGTGAACGGTTCGCGCCGCGACGGGCGGACGGCCACCCGGTAGCCCAGAGCGAGCGCCTGCGGCCACAGCGCATGAACACCGGGACTGTTGCCCGAGGCGTGCACCGCGAACACCTCACCGCGACGGGCCCACACCGCGCCGCCACGACGGGTGCGTTCCTCGCGCCAGTTCAGCGCCGAGCCGGCCGGCTGAGCCGGCCGCACGGCATCCCAAGCCTCTCCGACGGCTTCACCGGCGCGCAGGGCGGCGGCGCGGGCCACCTTGATCGGCAGCCCGGACACCCGGCTGGCCAGCTCGACGTAGGTCTGGAAGTCCAGACCGGCAATTACCGCGGTGGTGAAACCATCGGCGGCGCGCGCCAACCCGGCTCGGCGCTGCGCGGCCGGAAGTGGTTTCGCGCAGCGTTGTGAATTGACGGCGCGCGAAACATACAGCGGGGGAACGAGGCTCAACTCGGCGATCGGCTCGCCGGTGATGGTCGTGATCGCCGCGCGGTTGCGGGTCCGGTACGGCCCGCCCGGGCCGAGTGCGTCGATGCTGATCAAATCAGTTGCGTTAGAGATATTTTCAGCCGCCACGGTCAGTACACCCCTTCGATGACGGCTTCACCCTCGAAGATGCTGACCGGTCGCACCGCACTGACGGAGTCCCCAACTTGGGTTGCCGGCCCAGGCATTCGAATCGCCATGTCGCGCTCCAGGTTGTTCGGTATGAACATTCCCTTGCTGATGTGGTTCATGACCACCTGGCCCAGCTCTCCGTAGGGCACTGGTTCTCCGGTGTCGGGGTCGACCACCCAGAAGACGACGTAGGGCGAGCGGGGATCGAAAACGAAAGTCTCGGAGTCGTCGGCTAACCGGGTCACCGCCTGCGAGAGGACCATGGTACTGCCGAAGGCCATCGTGATCACGGTCTCCGGGAAGATGTCACGCAGCAGGTGCAAAGTGTCGGGGTCGACGTGCGCGCCGCTGAGCAGCAGGTAGCGGATTTTTTCGTTGACCATATCCACCACCCGGTCATTGCGGGCGATCGCCTCGAGCAGCGGTGGGGTGGTGTGCATGTTGGCGACGTTCTGCGTCTGCAGAACGAACACCGCCTGCTCGATCACGTGGTCGATATATGCCGCTACCTCCGTGGCCGCGTTGCGGGCGGCGATCTTTTTCACCCAACGCGGATCGATGTCGATTCCGTGAAACACCGAGCCGAGTCGCCCGCAGACCATTCGGGAGAAGTACCCCACCCCGTGCGGTCCGCTGGGCATCAGGCACAGGAAGCCCTGGCCTGGCCGGAACCCGCCGATGGCGAAGTCCTCGGTCTGCCACTGGGTGACTTGTGCGATCCAATCCGGCAGTTGCGCAGTCCGTTTCGGCGCGCCGGTGGTGCCACCGGATTCGAATACCTGCGGTACGGGATGCGGCGATCCGTACCCGCGCGGGATGAGGTCTTCGACCGGGACGTTGCGCAATTCGTTGACGAGGTTGGGGAACAACCGCAGATCGCCGAAGGATCTGACGTCGGTCAACGGGTTGAAGGGCAGCGTCTCGGCGGTCCGTAACCAGAACGACGAACCGGTGTCCTGACCGAAATGCCAGGCCAGGGCGGCGCGCAAATAATCCTCGGGGTCCTCGACCGGTGCCGTTCTCGGTACGTCGAGCAGGGCGAAATCCGGCGGGCTTGGGAACGAGGCCATGGCACCGATCTTGTCGCAACGCCGACCGGGCCAACAATCCAGAACTCCGGTGACTTCGGGCGAATTCATCGGGTTTTCAGCGAGACGCAAGCTCCTGGAAATAGTCTTTGAGCGTCCGCGGTTCGCGGCCGAGGATCGCCCGCAACACCAGCGGGTTCCCGCCGGGCAGGCCATGGCGGTCGTAGTGGGCCATCATCCGCGCCATCCCGTCACGGAACGGTCCTTCCGGCAAGTGCGACGAGAATTCTTCCAGCGGCGTCTGAACCGCGGTAATCTGACGTCCGAGCACCTCGCTCAGTATTGCGGCGACGTCGTGGCTGTCCTGGTTTCCCGGCGCACACAATTCGAACGTGCCGTAGCTGAGCTGGTCGCCGGTCAGCGCCAGCGCGGCGGCCTCGGCCACATCGCGGTAGTCCACCGAGCACATCTTCACCGCCGGCGAGTACGGCTGCGCCAACCGGCCGTGCTCAACGACATCGCTCCAAGACCCTTTGAAGTTCTGCATGAACCGCGCCGGCTGCAGCACGGTGAAATCCAGTTCTGAGCTGTACAGGGCGTCTTCGACCGGCAACTTCGCGGCGGCATGATTGGTCATCGCTGAGATCGACGGGTGAATCACGCCGGAGAAGACGAACTTTCGCACGCCGGCCGCTCGAGCGGCGTCGACCATCGCCACGCCCATCTGCGCCTCGCCCGCCGCATGCGCCGGCCCGATGTGGAAGACGCCGTCAACTCCGGCGACCGCAGCGGCCAAGCTCGCCGGTTCGGTCAGATCACCGATGACCGTCTGATCGGCGCCGTTGTCCCGTGCGACCTTGGCACGCTCGCCGTTGCGCACCAGTGCCCGTACCGGGATGCCACGGTCCAGCAAGGCGCGCAGCACCCACCGGGCGTGCCGCCCTGTGGCACCCACCATCAGTACCCGCATCAGCCGCGGACCGCCTCGCCGAGTGCGGCCGTGATCTGCTCGTTGAAGGCGGGGTAGATCTCGTCGTACACATCGTCGCGTTCGGCGTTGCGGAACCGTCTCGCGCGCTCGACGACGATCTCCTTGGCTTGTGGCCGGCTTTGCAGCAGTGTCATCGTCTCGGCGACGTACTCGTCGAGCGGCATCGCCTTCGGATCAAAGCCCCGCTCCCCCTGTAAAGCGGTCTGCACCTGCGGCGGCACGATCTCGATCACCTGAATGGACTTCTTGCGAAGCTGAAACCGCAACGATTCGGTGTAGGAGTGCAGCGCCGCCTTGGTGGCGCAATACGTCGGTGTGAGCGCGCTCGGCATGAACCCCAGGCACGAGCTCACGTTGACGATCACCGGGCGGGTTTTGTCGATCAGCGACGGCAACAGCGCGGCGGTGAGCCGGATCGGGCCCAGCAGGTTGATCGCGACGGTCTGCTCCGCCGCGCTCACGTCGCCGACGAGGAGGTCTTCGGGTCGCTGTATGCCGGCGTTGTTGATCAGCACATTGAGGTCGGGATAGCGGTCGGCCAGCTCGGCGGCGAACCGGGAGATCTCGCCGGCGTCGCCCTGGTCCAGAGTCAGGTACTCGATTCCCGGATTGGCCGCGGCCACCTCCTGCAGCGGGTCTCGCCGACGGCCGGCGATCACCACCCGGTTGCCCAACCGGTGGAATGATTCGGCCAGCCCGCGGCCGATGCCGGTCCCGCCGCCGGTCACCACAACGGTGTTGCCTGTGCACTGCATGCGCTTCTCCTGTCGCCATGTGCGTCCCGCGACAGCGCGGTACCCGCTGCGCCCCGCCGGTAAGCCGCCAGTTCGACGTGAGTTGCGCCGCTTGTGACGAACGTCTCCGATGCCAATCTGCACGCGGCCGATCTATTCGTTTATACTAGCTAATAATTAGCCGAGCTTGACGTCTGGAGGATGCACATGCCGCGTACCGACAACGACACTTGGGATCTGGCAACCAGCGTGGGTGCTACGGCGACGATGGTCGCCGCGGCGCGAGCGATCGCCACCAATGCGGAGAACGCGCTGATCAACGACCCGTTCGCGGAGCCTCTGGTACGCGCGGTAGGCGTGGATTTCTTCGACAGGTGGATCGACGGAGAACTGGTCGCCGCCGACGTCGACGATCACGACTCCGGCTGGAAGCTCGCGCACATGCCCGACGCGATGGCTGCTCGCACCAAATTCTTCGACACGTTCTTCCGGGAGGCGACAGACGCCGGGATTCGCCAGGCGGTGATCCTGGCATCCGGCTTGGACACCCGCGCCTACCGGTTGGCCTGGCCCGCCGGTATGACGGTCCTCGAGATCGACCAGCCGTCGGTCATCGAATTCAAAACGGCGGCGCTGGCCCAACTGGGGGCGGCGCCGACCGCTGATCGGCGTGCCGTAGCCGTCGACCTGCGGGACGACTGGCCGACAGCGCTGATCGATGCGGGTTTCGAGCCGACCCGGCCAACCGCCTGGATCGCTGAGGGGTTGCTCGGCTATCTCCCGCCTGAGGCTCAGGACCGCCTACTGGACAACATCACCGCGCTCAGCGCCGACGGCAGCCGGCTCGCCAGCGAAGCGGTGCCGAACCTGTCTGAGATCAGCGTCGAGGAAGCTCGCGAGATGATGCGCAACGCCACCGCGAAGTGGCGGGAGCACGGCTTGGACCTGGACTTCGTTGACCTCGGCTATCAGGGCGAGCGCAACGACGTGGCCGACTACCTCGGCGGGTTGGGGTGGCGGTCGACCGCAGCACGGATGAGTGAGCTGTTCGCGGACAACGGACTGACGGCGCTGCCGCAGATCACTGATTCCGTCTCGGTCGCCGACACGATTTATTACACCTCTGTACTCAAAACTGGGTAACCGACGGCGATGCCGACAGTTTCGAGAAGAGGGCTCAACGACGCCGTCACACGGTTCTGGAGTTTCGCCGCGCCGGGTTACAACCTGCCGGTCCTCCAACAGTGGGTATACCGTCCGGCCCACGACGAGGTGCTCGCCCGGCTCACCGCGCACCCGTCCCGCCATATCGCCGACATCGCCTGCGGAACAGGAATTCTCGCTGACCGGATTCAGCGGGAGCTGCAGCCGGAGCAGGTCTATGGCGTGGACATGTCACAGGGCATGCTCAACCAGGCTCGGGCCAGGTCGTCGCGGGTGCGGTGGTTAGCCGGACCGGCTGAGCAGCTGCCCTTCGACGACGGAGCGCTGGACGCCGTAGTCACGACGTCGGCGTTTCACTTCTTCGACCAGGCAGCGGCTCTGCGCGAATTCAGCCGCGTGCTTTCCTCCGGTGGGCTGGTGGCGATAGCGGCCCTGAGCGCGCGGCAACCGCTGCTGCAGGGTCCGGTTGCCAGCAGGTGGAAGCCGGCACACCACGCGTCGCCGGCCGAACTGCGGCGGTTGTTCGAGAGCGCAGGACTGACCGTTCGCGAGCAGCACCGTATTCCGCGCCCCCTTCTCACCCGGTTCATCTCTGACCTGATCACCGTCGGAATCAAGGATTGAACCGTCGATTAAGAAAGGACACTCGTGACCGACCCCACGACAACCTTGCCGCCGGCGCTGCACCGGGTCTTGGGCCTGCTCTCGGATCCGCCGCCGGTACCAGACGTCAGCAAGGGCTACCTCGACCTGCTGGGAGCTGAACCGCTCGAGAGCTCCGCGGTGCCCAAGAACACCGGCACCATCCAGGCGTTATGGGCTTCGCCGGTCGGCTCACTGCTCTACGACAACGTTCAGGCGCTGGCCCGGCGGCTGTTCACCGCTTGGCAACACCCGCAGGGGTGGTTGAACATCCCACCCGGCGGAGTCGCGCTCGACGTCGGGAGCGGTCCGGGCAGCGTCACCGCAGCGCTTGCCAGCGCGGCCGCCCCCGACGGTCTGGCCATCGGCGTCGACATTTCCCAACCGATGCTGGCCCGCGCCGTTCGCAATCACGGCGGCCCGCGCACCGCGTTCCTGCGGGCGGACGCCCAGCGACTTCCGTTGCGCAGCGAGACAGTTGATGCGGTGACCTCAATTGCCGTGTTGCAGCTGATTCCGGATCCGGCGGCCACAATCTCGGAGATTGCGCGAGTGCTGCGCCCGGGCGGACGGCTGGCCCTGATGGTGCCCACTGCTGGTGCTGCCGGTCCGGTGTGGAAACTGCTGCCGAATACCGGAGCGCATTTCTTCGGTGACGACGACATCGCCGACCTCCTGGAAGACCATGGCTTCGCCAGCGTGCGCACCAAAAATCTCAGCACGATTCAATGGGTCCGCGCCAAACGCAGCTGACGAGCACGCCGTTTTCTGCGGCGGAGGGCGGCGAGACAGCCCCTGCACGACGTCCTCACCGGCGTGCCCGGGCCAAACAGCCGTGGTATTTTACCAAGTTGAGACATTCCGTGGGGCTTGACGGTCGGACTGTATGAACGTGGGTCTGAGCGCCGATTGTCACCGCCACGCATGCTCAGGGCCACCTTGGGTGCTGGCCGACATTCGAAGTGAGAAAAGGGGAACGTTTGTGGTGACAGTTCCGCGTCGGATCCAGGAGGAGACAACCAGTGCCCGGCTGCGTCGGTGGGCGGACGAGTGCCGGCGAGCATTGCGCGTCGCATTGACGCCCTCTGACTTGCCGAAAACTGGGCAGATTTACGACATCGTCGGCACCCAAAATCTGTATGGCGAAGAGTCGTTGTTCATCAACTTCGGTTACTGGAAAAATCAGCCCACCACTCTCGACGAAGCCAGCCGAGATTTGGCACGCCTCCTTGCCCGTACGGCCGACTTCAATTCCTCGGACAGCATCGTGGACTGCGGCTGCGGTTACGGGGATCAAGACATATTGTGGGCCGACGAGTTCGGCGTTGAACACATCACCGGCGTCAACCTGGCTACCGAGCAGATCGAGATTTCCTCGCAGCGCGTCCGGGAAGCCGGGCTTGGTGATCGAATCGAATACCTGCACGCCTCCGCGACCGAACTGCCGTTGGAAGACGAGTCGGCCACCAAAGTCGTCGCGCTCGAATCCGCTTTCCACTTCCCCTCGCGCGTCGATTTCTTCTCCGAGGCCCTGCGAGTGCTCAAACCCGGCGGCCGTTTGGTGACCGCCGATATCGTGCCCAAAAAGACGATCTTCAACACACGCGAGCGCGCCGAGGTTACGCGGCTCGGTTGGGGCGCAGCGTCGCCGAAGGCGATCCGTCGGTCGGCCAACGTGGAGGGCTACCAGGACCTGCTGCGGCACGTGGGTTTTGCGGAGGCCGATGCCTGGCCCATCACCGACGATGTGTTCAAGCCGGTGGGTCAGTTCCTGTCAAAGAAAATCTTCCAGCCCGACATGAGGCACATCAACCCGCTGATCCGGTACACCTTCACCCCTGTGGGCTTCTGGCTCAACACCTACAAGCTCGACTACATCGTCGGAGTCGCGCGCAAGGCGTAAGCGTGAAGGGGGTGTCGATGATCAAGCGCGGTGAACGAGCCATCGTCTGCGGTGCGGGTATGGGTGGGTTACTCGCCGCTCGGGTGCTGTCGGAGTTCTACCACACCGTGACGGTGGTCGAACGAGACAAGTTGTCCGACGCGGTCGCACCGCGGCGCGGAGTACCCCAGGGCCGACACTTTCACGTGCTGTGGAGTCGCGGATCGCGGGAATTGGGAAAACTGTTCCCGGGCTTGCACGACGAACTCGTCGCCGCCGGTGCGACGGTGTGCGACGACGGCAGCCTCGCGCAGGTATCCATCCGGGTGGCCGGTCACGAGTACAACAGGACGGGCAAGTTCACCGATCCCACGTCGGTGGTCATCCACCTGCTGAGTCGACCGCTGCTGGAATCGCAGATCAGGCGGCGAGTCGCCGACATCGACAACGTGGACTTCCTCGACGGCCACGACCTGGTCGAACCCATTGCCGCGCAGCCGCAGCAGGTCACCGGTGCGCTGGTGGTCGACCGCGACAGCGGAGTCGAGCAGACGCTGGACGCCGATCTGGTAGTCGACGCGATGGGCCGCAGTGCACGGACCCCGGCCTTCCTCGACCAATTGGGTTACGGCCGGCCGCCGGTGGAACGCTCACTGGCGAATGCCAGTTACTCGAGCCAGTTGATGCGGATCCCGGCCGGGGTGATCGCGGAGAAGATGACTTTTGTTTTACCGGAGCCGGAACGAAAGACCGGTGGCGCGTTCTCGGTGTACGAGCATGACTTGTGGATCTTCACCGTCGCACGCCTGGCCGGCAATGAACCACCCGGCAATTTTGCCGAAATGATGGTGCAGGCAAAACAATTCGCCCCTCCCGCGGTCTTGAACGCGCTACAACAAGGTGAACTCGTCGGCGAAGTGGCGGTATTCAGGTACCCAGGTGGCACTTGGCGGCGATACGACAAGATGTCGCGCTTTCCGGCCGGGTTCCTGGTGTTCGGTGATGCGATCTGCAGCACCAATCCCATCTACGGTCAAGGCATGACGGTCGCCGCGCTGGAGGCGGCCTCGCTGCGTGAATGCCTGTTGGAAGCGAACGGCGACTTGAGCCGGCGTTTCCTCGACGCCGCTGCCCGGCATGTCGGGCCACTCTGGGCGTCCAATCAGTTCAATGACATCTATCTGGCCAACGGCAACGGTCAGCAGTCGATACCCCGAGAACTGCTGGACTTCCGCGACGAAGTGCTGGCTGCCGCCGAGCACAGTCCTGCGCTCACCGAAAAGCTCTTCCGAGCCATGAACCTCATCGACCCGCCGACCGACTACAGCCCGCTTCTTCGCTAAGGGGGGGTGAGCTCGATGATTTGCGCGCAAGCATCGGCGGGGTCGGGCACCGGTCGGATGCCACCATGGGTCATGCAGTTCGGATGGAGACGGCTTGCGGGTATCGGGCTGGTGGTATTGGTCAGCGGTTGCCTTGGCGGCGGTCACCCGGTGGCCAACGGTCGTCCACGCGTCGACGGCCCCTCGGTGCCGTCGGTGAACGCGACGTGGCGATCCATCGATAGTTGTGGACCGCCGGCGTCCGTCACGGTAGGGGTCGTGACGACTGTGACAGCGACCTGCCCGCACGACTACACAGTCGAGACGATTTCGGTGGCCGACGCCGGCCACCAGTGGCCCGGGGGTATGCGAAGCCCGCTGGTGCACAAGGCCGGAGGGATACCCGCACCGTCAACGGCCCTCGACGCCACCGACACTACTTGGCAGTTCTTCGCTGCACACCACCGCTGAGTCAGCTTTCCGCCGCGGTCGATCGCGCTTGCGCGCCGGCCATTACGAGGCGACCCCGGTAGCGGCCCTGCGGTCTGCGGATCGCCGCGGTGTCGGCAACGGCGCCAATCCCAGGTGATCGCGCAACGTGGCGCCGGTGTAGTCGGCGCGGAAGACACCGCGTTCCTGCAGCAGTGGCACCACCCCGTCGACGAAGGGATCAAGACCGGCGGGCGTGATGTGTGGCACCAGGATGAACCCGTCGCTGGCATCGGCCTGCACCAAGTCGTTGATCGTGGTCGCGATGGTTTGCGGTGAACCGATGAACGACTGCCGTCCGGTGACCTCGACGATCAACTCGCGAGTGGACAACTTCTCGGCCTCAGCTTTGGCCCGCCAATCGTTGGCGATCGCTATCCGGTCGGAGAACATGCGCACGCTGGCCCGGCCCCGCGACACGGTGTTCTCCCCTTCTTGCGGGTCCAGGGCCGGCAACGGCCCGTCCGGGTCGTGGTCGGACAGGTCGCGGTTCCACAACTGCTCAAGAAATTTGATCGCCGTCTGCGGGGACACCTGCGCTAGCCGCACCTCGTGCGCGAGGTCCTGCGCTTCAGCGTCGGTTTCGCCGATGACGAACGTCGCCGCCGGCAGAATCAGCAACTCTTCGGGGTGACGTCCGTAGCGGGCGAGTCGGCCTTTGACGTCGGTGTAGAACGCTTGACCGGCCTTTAATGTGCTGTGCCGGGAGAAGATGGCGTCGGCAGCAGCGGCTGCGAACTCGCGGCCGCCATCAGAGTCGCCCGCCTGAAAAATCACTGGCCGACCCTGCGGGCTTCTCGGCACGTTGAACCGGCCACGGATGTCGAAGTGCGTGTCTTGGTGTGCGAAAGCGCCCGCGTCCGGATCGCTCAGGAAAACGCCGCCGGCCTTGTCCGCGACGATCTCGTCGCCGCGCCACGAGTCGAACAGCTCCTGTGTGGTCTCTAGGAAGGTTTTCGCCCGCTCGTAACGCTGCTCCTCTGGCAGAAATCCACCGCGGCGAAAGTTCTCGCCGGTGAACGCATCCCACGAAGTCACCACATTCCACGCCGCACGGCCGCCGGAGAGATGATCCAGCGAGGCGAATTGTCGAGCCACCTCATAGGGTTCGTTGAAGGTGGAGTTGATGGTGCCGGTCAAGCCCAGTCTTTCGGTGACCGCCGCCAAAGCGGCCAGCACGGTGAACGTGTCCGGGCGGCCCACCACGTCGAGGTCATAGATCCGGCCGTTCTGTTCGCGCAGCCGCAGGCCCTCAGCCAGAAAAAGGAAGTCGAACTTGCCTCGTTCGGCGGTCTGTGCGAATTGAGCGAACGAGCTGAACTCGATGTGACTGCCGGCGGCCGGGTCGCTCCACACGGTGGTGTTGTTGACGCCCGGGAAGTGCGCGGCCAAGTGAATTTGCTTCAACGGCTTGCTCATTGACAGACAGTCCTCGCAGTCGGGTAGTCAGGCGGTCGCATAACGATTGGCGGGGCGGGGCAAACCCAACAGCCCGCGCAGTGTGTCGGCTTCATAGTTGGAGCGGAACAGATTTCGGCGGCGCAATTCCGGTACCAGGCCTTCGGTGATCTGGACAAGGTCATGCGGAAGCGCCGCGGGCCGCAGCCGAAAACCGGACAACCCGACGGCATGCCACTCCTGCAGCAGATCGGCAAGTTGCGCGGGAGTGCCCGCGAATCTCTGTGCGTCACCGCGGTATTGCACACCGGCAAGGTCGTCGAGCCGACGTCGCCGCGATTGCGCGTCATGCTCGGTGTCGTCCAGGAACACCAGCAGGTCGGCGAAGATGTGTACGGTGTCGCGGCGGCGGGCGGCCGCCCACTGCAGCCCCGTGATCTCTGCGACGATGTCTTTGGCCTGCGCGGCATCGCGCGGCGTGACGAACCCGACGTCGGCGCTGGCGGCGATCAGTTCGTAAGAGGCGCCACCGTGTCCCAAAGCGGCGACGATCGGCTGGCCCTGCGGCGGGCGTGGCGTGATCGACGGTCCCTTGACAGAGAACCAACGCCCCTGGAAGTCGATGTAGTGCAGCTTGTCCGCGTCGATGAACCGTCCGGTGCCTACATCGCGGATTTCGGCGTCGTCCTCCCAGCTGTCCCACAGCCGGCGGAGTACTTCGACGTAATCGGCGGCTTCGGCGAAGAACTCACCGATCCGCTGTTGTGCGCCCGGATCGTCCATTGCGTCGACCGACAAACGAGGCATGTCGCGACGTCCGAAATGCGGTGCCACGTCTGGACGGCCGGAAATCTGCACCCGAACCCCGGCACGACCCGAACTCACGTAGTCGAGCGTGGCGATCGACTTCGAGGCGTGAAACGGCTCTGTGTGTGTGACGTGCACCGTCGGCACGAACCCGATCCCGCGGGTGCGCGGGGCGATCCGGGCGGCGAGGAGGACAGCGTCCAGGCGGCCGCGTACCCGGTCGACTCGGCTGTCGGGCTGAAAGTGGTCATCGGATTGCAGGCCCAGTGAATCTTCGATCGTGACAAAGTCCAGCGCTGCGCGTTCACCTTCGGCGACCAGGTCGGCCCAGTAGCGGGCGTCGAACAATTCAGCGGGTCGAGCGTCGGGTTCCCGCCAGGCGCCTGGGTGCCAGCCGGCGCCGTCCAGCGCGACGGCAAGGTGCACCGGCCTCGACGAATCAGGCATGAGAATTCGCCTTTCTATCGCATGCGGGCACCGAACCGTCCTGGCAACGGTGGACCCGGTTCAGATATTCCGACCGCATCGTCACCGGACGGCCAGTTGCAGCGTCGCGGTCGGCGGCGCGAGCCACGACAAGTGGCGTTTCTGCGCGGGTGAGAAGGGGTTCCGGAGCCTTTGTCACAAACGTCACTCAGGTCACTGGCGGAAGGGTGCGGGCAGTGTGCCCACCTTCCAGCGACAAATTTCGGCCGAGTCGCCTTCAGGCATCGACGCTCACGCTTGAAGTCGCTGCGTGGTGGACACAACGGGTGCCGATCTGCGCCGAGGCTGCTGGGACATGATGGCGGGGTGAGCACCGAAATCCGTGTCCTGGACCGCGAAGAAGACCTGGTTGCGGCGGCCAACCTGTTCCGCGCCGCCATGGTCGGCGTCCCGCCGCTGTCGAACCTGAAGCCCGGGCAGATCCACACGCTGCTTGAACCCGGCCGAACCGTAGGCGCTTTCGTCGATGGACAACTCGTGGGCACCGTCGACGCCACCACGAGCGACCTGACGCTTCCCGGCGGCGCCGTCGTGGACCACGCTGCGGTGACGCACATAGGCGTCAGCCCCTCGTTCACTCGTCGAGGAATCGCCACCGAGCTGATCTACCGTCAATTGCGCGACATCGCCGCACGCGGCGAGGCGGTCGCCACGCTGCGTGCTTCGGAGGCAACGATCTATGAGCGGTACGGCTACGGCGTAGCGAGCTCGTCGCAAAGCGTCGAGGTGCTAACCGCACGCGCGGCGCTTCGGCCAGACGTCGGGGCCGGCGGTCCGGTGCATCTCCTGGACGGGGCCCGAGCGTGGGACGTCCTGCCCGGCATTTATGCGGCAAATCGGCCGGCTCGGCCGGGAACCATCGGGCGTCCGGAGGTGTGGTGGCAGGGCGCGCGGCGGCGCGCCGAGGCATCGCCGGAGCCGTGGTATGTCGCGGTGCACGGCGAAGCCGGTTCCGAGTCGGGCTTCGTCCGCTACCGCCCGGTAGACACCGCGTCGTGGTTCACCAGCGATCAGCGCACCATAGTGGTCGAGGACTTCTTCGCACCCACCACCGACGCCTACCTGGGGCTGCTGCGATTCCTGCTCAACCTCGACCTGATCGACCGGGTGCTGTTTTGGATGTTGCCCGTCGACGATCCGCTGCCCTGGTTGCTTGTTGACCGGCGGGCCGCGCGGGTAACCGCGGTGCATGACGAAACGTGGCTTCGCATTGTCGACGTCGGGAATGCTCTGGCCGCTCGCCGGTACGCCGGCGACGGCACCGTTACCGTCGCCGTTACCGACCCGCTTCTGGCGGAGAACACCGCGGTTTTCTCCATCACCAGCGGTGGGACGGAACCGACCGACCGGCACCCGGATCTGCGTGTCGGGGTGGCAGGACTGGCCGCTGTGCTGCTCGGTGGGTCAACCTGGCGCGGCCTGGCGGTCGCCGGGCTGGCCGGCGCCGCGGATCCAGCAGCGATCGTGGTGGCTGACCGGCTGTTCGCGGTTCCTTACGCGCCCCATGCCGGCTTCTTCTTCTGACCTGCGCACGTGATCGTCGTCATCGGCGCCGGTGTCTGCGGGCTGGCCACGGCCTACGAATTGTCCAAGCGCGGGCAGCGCGTGACCGTCTTCGAGCGCGGAGCGCCGTTCGCCGAGCAGTCCACCGGATTGGCGCGGATCTTTCGGATCGCCCACCGACGCCCGGCGTTGTGCGAGTTGGCGATTCGGGCGCGCAGCGGCTGGCGACGCTGGGAGGCCGAGCTGGGTGTGGGTCGGCTGCTTGGTGACGAAGGTTTCATCGCCGCCGGAGCCGGCGAGGACACCACGGCGGCGATGGCAGCCGCCGGTACGAAGTTTCACCGGTTGAGCCGAGACGAGATCGCCGAGCACATACCGTTTCTCGCCGTTCCGTGGGAGAACGCAGTCTTCGACCCGTTCGGCGGCAGCCTGCGCATCCGGCGGGCACTGAGCGCGTTGGCGCAACGAGTCGACGTGCGCCGTGGCGAGGCGGTGTCGGTCGCCGACGACGGTTCGACGACCTGCGCCGACGGAACCGTCATGCGGGCCGACCGCGTGCTGATCTGTGCAGGTGTGCAGACACCGAAGATGTTCGGCCCGCTCGACATCGAATTCGGTCCGCATACCCGCTTCACCTACGAAGGCGCCGACGCCGCCGGCGCCGCGTGCCTATCGGCACCTGAGGGCTACGGTTTGCCGCTCGGCAGCACCGGGCGCTGGGCCTTCGGACAGCCGACGCCAGACCCTGAGACGGTGCGCGCACTGTTCCCGTCACTTTCAGTCGTCGACCGGGTGGACTGCGTGACGGTGCGCGCCCCCTGGCTCGACGAGGGCGGTGACGGCTGGACGGTCGCCCGGCGTGGTCGCGTCGTCGGGTTCGTGGGCAGCAACCTGATGAAATTCGGGCCGCTGCTCGGCGAACTGCTTGCGCAGGCCCTAATCTGCGATGACTTGCCCGGTGATCTGACCGCCATCTGAGATGACCGCGCAGAGGTGTGTCTTCTCGTTCCGGTTTCAACCGGGATCGCAGCTCAGGGCTGGCGGCCGGGATCGCCGTTTGAGCGACTCGTCGACGGGTTACACTCTTGGCCGACCATGCACGGACTGCAAAGGAGGCGATTCATGAGCGCCCAGGACAAAGTGAGCAACAAGATCGACGACGTGGGCGGCAAGGCCAAAGAGGCTGTCGGCCACGCAACTGACGATGACAGCAAAAAGAACGAGGGAAAGCTTGACCAGACGAAATCCAGTCTTAAAGATGCCGGTGAAAAGGTGAAGGACGCTTTCAAGGACTGACACCCCACCGGTTTTTCGACAGGTGGCCATCGGAGTGTTCCGGTGGCCACCTTTTTGTTGTGTAGGGAGCCCAGTCGTCGGTATCAAAAAGCGATTCAGACCCTACTGCGCACCTTCTCGCGTGTGGCGGTGAAGAATTTGGTGCGCATCAGTTGCTCGAACGCCGACGGCAGTCCGTTGAAGGGCCGACCGTATTCTTCGGCGGCCTTCTCCACGAGGTCTGCATCGACGACCGCCCAGCCTCGTCCGGCGAGCCAAGCCTTGGTATCGGTGCGCGGATCGTCGTACCACAGCTCGGAAACTCGTGGCTGGGTACCATCCTGGGCGATCGTAGGAATGCTCTCGGCGAATTCCTCAGATTCGCCCGGTTCCGGCCCAAGTTCGGCGGCCAGCTGGCTGCCGGCAGCCGACAGTTGGTGCAGTTTCTCGAACAGCGCGTCCTGGGCACCACCGGGCAAGTAGGGCAGCAGTCCCTCGAGCGCCCAGGCTGTCGGGCGGGCCGGGTCGAACCCCGCGGCGAGTAGCGCGCCCGCCCAGTCGTCGCGCAAGTCGGTGGCGACCGTGACACGTCGCGTGGCCGCGACGGCGCCCTGCCGGTCGAGTTCCTCCTGCTTGAACTCAAGTACCCGCGGTTGGTCGATTTCGAAGACAGTAGAGTCTGACGGCCACCTCAAACGGTATGCGCGGCAGTCCAATCCGGCGGCCAGTATCACCGCCTGCTGCATTCCACACCGGCCGGCCCGGGCGAAAAAGTCGTCGAAGAACCGTGTGCGCACTCCGACCCACTGAGCGTTGAAAGCCGCGGCGCTGTTGAGGTCGGTGTTGGCCACCGCCGCGGCCAGATTCGGCTCCCCAGCGGCGACCACGAATTTCGCCGCGTAATCGTCATGGGCCAACGGCGGGTCAAGCGCGGCGTCGAGCGCACGCGCTGCCGTCACGGCGAGCGCCGTGAAGCCGACACTGGTCACAATGTCCCAGGTATCACCGGCGGTTCGTGCCATCGCAACCTCCCCGAATTTCGTCAATAATTCGTTTGCACAACTAACGATATGGTACACCTGGCGCACGGCAGTGGTCAGTTCTGCCGCCCGGACAGTTCGTCGACGAACCGGTCGATGAACTGGTCCAGCGGCAGTCGGCCGGCGGGCCGTATCACGAATTTCGTCAAGCCGGCGGCCAGGTAGCCGTCAAGCTGACGGTGCAACTGACCCCAGTCCGCGGCGATCACGGCGCCAGGATCCAGATCCGGCCGTCGCCGACGTGCTGCTGCGATCAAATCCGGGGGCAGTTCACCGTCGGCGACGGCCAGCGAAATGCCGAAGTGATCGGCTTCGATGTGCCGGCCGGCTTGCGACGCAGCCCGCTCGATGGCCTCGCGCCCCGCTCGCGCCTCGTCCGGCGTGAGGAAGCTGCCCAGCCAGCCATCGCCCAGCGCGCCGATGCGCCGAAACGCCGCCGGCGCCGAGCCGCCGAGCCAAATGTCCAGCGCAGGCGCTGGCCGCGGGGCGATCGCTACCCCAGTTACGGTGAAGTACCGGCCGCGGAACTCGGCCGCGTCGTCGACCAGTGCAGAACGCAGCAACCGCAACGACTCGTCGAACACTGCGGCACGTTCCCCGTGCGGAACGACGAAGACGTCACGTTCGGCGACGATCGCCGACCGCAACCCGAACACCGGAAGCACCCGCTTGGGGGCCACGGCCGCTAAGGACGCGAGTTGCTTGGCGACCAGCACCGGATGCCGTCCCGGCAGTACCGCAACAGAGGTTCCCACCTTCAAGCGGTTTGTCCGCGCCAACGCGAAGGCCATGCCCACAATCGGGTCGACCGCCGGTGTGTAGACCAGTTCAGAGAACCACAGCGAGTCCACTCCGCTGCTTTCGAGCTGATCGACCACCTCAGCAAGCTGATCCGGCGCGGTGTCCGCACCGAGCCCCACTCCGAACCGGATTTTCATCACCGTCACCCCTTCAGCTGCGTGCGGTGCCTGGCAAAACAGCACCAGGCTTCTGCGAGGGTTTGGTCTGCCAGGGATGTCATCGAGTCCTCCTTGTCACGCCAGCGTGCCCGACAGGTGGCCTGCCAAACCTGCTGCTGCGTGATAGCTGCAAACCACGTTTGCCCAACTCGTGCGTGGGTATCGCAACAAGACCGCTCAGCCATTGACGCGGTTCCGCGGCCAGGACGGCCCGTCAAATCTACGTACCGATTAGAGGTTCGTGATGTTCAGGCACACCGACTATCTGCAGTTCGATGTCAAACCAGAAAAGCCCGATCCCGTCTACGCGCAGAAGCTGCAGGAGCTGCTGGGCGGCGCGTTCGGGGAGATGACAGTCACCATGCAGTACCTAATGCAGGGGTGGAACTGTCGTATGAAAGGCAAGTACAAAGACCTCATCATGGACGTGGCGACCGAGGAGATCGGGCATGTCGAGATGATCGCCACCATGATCGCCCGGTTGTTGGAAAGCGCTCCAGCGACCGAGTCGACTAAGAACGCTTTCGGTGATCCTGTCGTGGCCGCGGTCTTGGGCGGTATGGACCCCCAGCAGGCCATCGTTTCCGGCGGCGCTCCGACCTTGTCGGACAGCCACGGCGCGCCCTGGAACGGGAAATACATTGTCGCGTCTGGCAATCTGCTCGCCGACTTTCACGCTAACGTCGCGGCGGAAGCCCAGGGCCGGTGCAGACCGCGCGGCTGTGGCACATGACCGACGACCCGGGCGTGAAGGCGATGCTGAAGTTCAACCTCGCCCGAGACACCTATCACCAGAACATGTGGCTCGCGGCGATCGAGGAATTGCAGGCCGATGGGCTGGAAGGAATCGTGGCCCCCAACGACCTGTTCGACGAAGAGTACGAAGAGCACGCCAGTGAGTTATGGCACCTTTCCGACGGAGCTGACGCCGACAAAGGCCGCTGGGCCTTCGGCACCGCGCCAGACGGCAGGCATGTCAACCGTTTCCGTACCGACACCCGTCCCCTTGGTGACCTGCAGCACGGACCGCCACCGGACCCCAAGCTCTACGTCACCTACGACGGCAGTTGGGGCGAGCCGAGGACGCCCGCATTCGGAACCGAGAAAGGCGTCGTCGGCAAGATCAAAGACGCGTTCGATCCGGACAAGACGTAACAGATCTCCCAAGGCCGTCGACGGTTCGTCCTGCGGCCTAGCGCCAAGCGAAGACCGGTTGTTCCAGTTCGCCAACCGAGTCGTGGAGCCCTTCCAGGCCCAGCCAGCGCAACTGCAGCAGCACAGCGCCGGTCGGCGCGTGAATGAGGTCGTTGCCCAACGGGATCTGGACCACTGGTCGTGAGCTTTCCGGGATGGTGATGAACCGCGGTGAATCCGCCCGCTGCAACTGGTGAAGCCCCACCCGGTACACCGCCACCACCTCGTCGGGCGCCGGCCGGAGATCCAGCCGTCCGCCGCCCCAGATCACCACCGGGGTGATCACATAGCCGGACCGGGTGGGGTAGTCGTCGAGCAGGCCCAACACGGTGGGATTGAGCAGGTTCAGACCAACTTCCTCGTGCAGTTCCCGCAGTGCGGCGTCGACTGCAGTCTCCCCCGGGTCCAGCCGGCCACCCGGCAGCGCCCACTGCGCCGCATGTGTGCTGAGCCGGGACGCTCTGCGACACAACAAGAATGCCGCACCGCCGGAAACGTCGACCATGCGGCCGTCAAGACCCGCCTCAGGCATCGAGCGCCCGGCGATCCAGTCGTCCAGCGGCGCCGGATCAACACGATCCTCGCCGAGTTGTGAATCGACCAGAACCACCGCAACGGCTGCCTGTCGCTTGGTCGAGTCGCTGACGACCCGTCGGTCGTGATCCGCGAGATGCTTGCGGATCCGCTCCTGCAGCACATCGTCATAGCGGATCACCACTCTTCGAGCCTAGGGCTCGGCATGACCGCCCGGGTTTCGTGTCGACGCGCTGACGCACACGACACGGTTTAATCGAGTGGTCGACCAAGCGAACAGCGAACCGGTGACGACCGCCGGCCCCTGCACCCTGATGAAATGAGAGATCACGATGTCCTCAGTGCAACAAACCCTCGGACGGCTCTTCATGCGAGGTGCGCCGTTGCTGAATGTGCCGGTCGCGGCGCTGGCCAGATCTCCGCGGCTTGGCCGCTTGGTCAACCGCAACATAGCGATACTGACCTATAGCGGACGGCGCTCGGGCAAGCAATTCACCATACCGGTGAGTTACCGCAGAAAAGGTGACGAGGTCGTCATCGGCGCTAACATGCCGGACGCTAAGACGTGGTGGCGTAATTTCGTCGGCGACGGCGCCCCGTTGACCGTGCGGCTTGACGACATGGAGCACACCGGACACGCGGTGGCCGAGCGCGACGAGCAAGGACGTGTCACGGTCACTGTGCAGCTTGATCGGTAACGTCACCCGAACGCCTGGCCGCGGTCGGCTCAGCAAGTCCTGCAGTTCAGCCGAACTGCCGGTAGGAGCCGAGGCCTTTGCGCTCGAGTGACCCTGCGAGCTGTTCACCCTCCGGTGTCAGTTGCAGATAAGCGGCATACATCCAGTGCTCCGGGTCGTCGTAGTGCTTGATGTAGTAGTGGGAGATGTGGCGGATTGAATGCTCGAGCGGGTGACGCCAGGCGATGAACTGACGGCCTGAGGTGCCCACACTGCCGGGCTGCCTGCGCCCTGCCACCTCGTGGCCCAACCGACACAGCCCTTCGTTGACCACATGGCGAATCAATTCGATAGTTTCGTTCTGCACTTCAGCCGGTGCTGCAGACGAATGCAGTTGTCTGACATGCCAATCGACGCCGTTGAGGTCTACCGGGCCAGCGAGAGCATCGATCAGAAGTCGGTGCGTCAATTGCTCGCGAGGAGTGTTCATTTCGTCCTAATCTCCTGCTCATGGGTCAACCGTGTCTTCACTATGGCAGTAAGCGGCGCGGGGCAATGGGCTTACGGAACCGAACGGATGAATAGCCAGTGCAGTGCATGCCGGGCCAAGGCGTTTGACGGGTTCCGGCGGATTGCGACACGATAGCGGAAATCGTGGCCGGTCCGGGGAAGCGGAGAGTCGAGATGACTGACATCACCATGTTGATCCTCGACGACCACAACTGGTTCCGCGAACAATTCGCCAAGCTGGACTATCTGCAGGCGCAGACGCCGGTCGATCTGCGCGCGCTGAACCGGATATGGCGCCCGCTCGCAGACAAACTTGACGTGCACGCCTACATCGAAGAGCAGATCTTTTACCCGCAACTACTTAAACGCGGCGTGAACGACCCCGAGGGCGAGACCCTGGATGCCATTGGCGATCACAACGACATCCGCGACGGAGTGCGAGACGCCAACGGCGCCCGACTCGGCAGCGATGAATGGTGGGCAGCGGTCGGTCGCGCCCGAGAAGCCAACGACGACCACATGGGCGAAGAGGAGCGCGAAGGTTTGTCCGACTTCCGTCGCAACGCTCCGATCGGTCTTCGTGCAGCGCTCGGACGCCAGTACAGCGATTTCATGGCTGAACACCCCACCACCGAGGGACTGCCGATCATCGACCGGGACCCGCAGACCTACGTCGACAATCTCGAGAACTCACCACCGTCCAAACCGAGGGACTACTCGCTTCGGATCGGCAGCCTGAAAGGCCGGTAGTTGGTGGAGCGCACGGTGCCCACCCACATGGTCCGGGTCGACGGGGCACGGGCGCGTGGGTCTGCTCGATGCGGTCGTCAAATGGTCTGCCACGCAGCGCAAGCGCAATAGTCAGACTGCCTGCCTACCCGCGTCGAGTGCACCTCGTTGACCGACGAAGCCCCATCCGACCGAGTGTGAGAAACCGGCACCCGGGTATATGTGCGGTGTGACGGCGAACCCGAAACCGGTGCCCGAAGACCTGCGCCGGTTGGCCGCGGCGCACGGAGTGGCGACCTCCTATCGCAACGAACGTCGCGAGCCGGTCGAGGTGGACGCCGACGTGGTGATCAAGGTGCTCGGACTGCTCGAAGTCGACGCCGGCACCGATGCCGATCGGCGTCGCGAACTGGCGCGACTCGATGAGGTCAACCGTGCCGGTGTGGTGGCGCCCACCGTCGCCGCTCGTGTCGACGGCAAACCTCAGCCGCTACCCGGGGCCGCAGTGCTGGTCGGCGAAGACGGCACCCCGACCGAGGTGCGCGACGAGTTACCCGCCGACCTGTCACCGGGCTGGTATCAGCTGCACACCCGCGGCGGCCAGCAGGCCACCCTGGTGGCAGCACCGTCGCAGGTGCCGGCGACGCCAGCTACCTGGGGTTGGATGCTGCAGCTGTACGCGCTGCGCTCGGCCGGTTCGTGGGGCATCGGCGACTTGGCTGATCTGCGCGAATTCATCGACTGGACGGCCCGTGAACACGGCGCCGGCGCGGTGCTGCTCAATCCGCTGGGCGCACCGGGTCCCACTCATCCGGTTCAGCCCTCGCCGTACACGCCGTCCAGCCGACGGTTCGCCAACCCGTTGGCGCTGCGATTGGAGGATCTGGACGCCTACCGGAGAGCCGGCCCGGACACTCGCGCCGAGGTCGACGCGTTACGGGTTTCGGCGAACACTGAGCGGATCGACCACGACCTGGTGTGGGCGGCCAAACGTTCGGCGCTGGAATTGCTGTGGCGCGCCGAGGGCCGGCCCTCTCCGCTGGACCCGTCGACGGGTTCCGAGGTGTCCGACGGGTTGCGCGACTGGGCCACCTATTGCGCGCTGGCCGAGCGGCACGGCGGGCGGTGGACCCGGTGGCCCGAGCCGCTACGTCACGTCAGCGGTGCGGCGGTGACGGCGGCCCGCCGCGAGCTGGCGTCCAGAGTGGCGTTTCACGCCTGGGTGCAGCAGCGCAGTGTCGAGCAGCTCACCGCCGTACGCGCCGCCGCGCGGGATGCCGGCATGACACTGGGCGTCTTGCATGACCTTCCGGTCGGTGTGGACGCCGACGGCGCCGACGCGTGGGCGCTTGCCGACGTGCTCGCCGCCGGGGTGAGCGTCGGGGCTCCGCCGGACAACTTCACCCCTCGTGGTCAGGATTGGGGGCTACCGCCGTGGCGTCCGGACCGGCTGGCCGCGACCGGCTACGCCGCGTTGCGGGACATGCTGCGCGCCGTGCTGACCTACGCCGACGGTCTGCGGATCGATCATGTCGCCGGGCTGTGGCGGCTGTGGTGGATTCCTCCTGGCGACGGTCCGGATCGTGGCACGTACGTGCACTATGACGCCGACGTGATGCTCGCTGTCTTGGCGTTGGAAGCGCACCGGGCCGGAGCCGTCGTCGTCGGCGAGGACTTGGGCACCGTCGAACCGGAGGTCACCGAAGGGCTGGCTGATCGGGGAATGCTCGGGTGCGCGGTGTCTTGGTTCACTCGGGACTTGTCAGTACCCGACGAGCCGCTCCTTCCCCCGGCGAAGTGGCCGGCGCGGGCAGCCGCCAGCCTTTCCACCCACGACTTGCCTACCGCGGCGGGCTTTCTGCGCGGTGCACACGTCGGCGCCCGTGCGGACCTCGGTCTGCTCGACGATGTCCCGGCTGAGCGGGCGGCAGCTCACAAGGAGCGCGCCGAGTGGTTGGGGCTCCTGCGCTCCGAAGGACTACTGCCCGACGAGGACCCGGCGGCTGAGCCGGACGAGGCGGCGATCGTCCTGGCAATGCATCAGCTGTTGGCGGCCACGCCGAGCCGGCTCAAGCTGATCTCGCCGTACGACGTGGTCGGTGAACTGCGGCAGCCGAACCTGCCGGGCACCGTCGATGAGTATCCGAATTGGCGGTTGCCGCTTCCCGAAACCCTCGAGCAGCTGCGCGCCGATCCGAGGGTTGCCGACATCACCGCCGCGTTCCGGACCGCCGGTCAGCCATGACGCAGCACCAGCAACTCGCCGGTCACGGCGCCTTCTTTGAGTAACTCCGCGACACCTGAGCTCTGCCGTTCGGCCATTTGCCAGGCCTGGGTGTGCTTGTGCCGGTCGGCGAGCGTTTGGGTGACGGTGTCAACGCGCGCATTCCACTCCTCGGGTATCGGGGGGAGATTCGCCGTACACAGCTGATGCTCGATGCGAAGCGCGGATCTCTGCATCAGATCCGCAAGGCGGCTCGACGTCGGAAAGTGGTTGCCCTCCGTGCGGTCAGCTGGTAGCTCACGGCGAGCGACGAAGGCGAGCAAACCGATCCGCCCCCCGGGCCGGACAGTGCGGCGCAGTTCCTTCAGCAAGCTCAACTGGTCTGGGGTCGTGCACAACACCCCCAACGACCACGCGGCGTCGAAGCTGGAGTCTTTCACCGGTAGAGCCGACCCGTCAGCACGCAACACCGGGTAGCCGAACAGTTGCAGCGCCGCGCGGCACGCGCCCGCTTCCGGCTCGACCAACAATGGTGACACCGAACGTTGTTGTGCGGCATAAGCGGCGGGACCGCCGACGCCGGCGCCGCAATCTAACAAACTGTCACCAGGTGCCAACTCCATTGATCCGATGAGCCAGTCCAATGCGGCCGGACTTCCGCTGCCCCGGCATCCGGCCGGCACGTGGTAGTCGGGGCCGAGGTCGGCGGCAACCTGCGCTGTCCACTCGGCGACCGTGTCGAATTCGGCCTCCATCGCTTCGCTCATGACGCCTCCGCCCGGATCCGACGACCAACCTCCGCTTTGATCTCCGCGCCGATGCGGGTGCCCGACGCGGACGCGAGCCCCGACACGTTGACGCCCTGTATACCCTCGATCTCCAGCAGCGCCCGGGCTTCGGTGACTGCCGCCGCGATGCCGGCGGTCACCGGGTCCTCGGCGTTGAGTACCTGCTCCGTCACCTCCGGGTCGAGTTCGAGACCGGGCAACCCCTGTAGCACTGCTGCTGACACGCTGTCGGTGAACACCGCGACAGCGGCGATCACCGGAATCGACAGCCCAGTTGACCGCGCCGTTTTCATGAAGTCGGCGACCATGTCGGGGAACGGCACGTGGTTCAGCACTGCCAGGCTGGCTCCGGCCCGCTGCTTTTCCACCAATCGCGCGGGCCGGGCGTGTACGGGTGGGGCGGTGGGCGTTTCTGGTGCCGCCGCGATCACTCCGACGGCGGCGGCCAGTGACAGCAGGCGTAAGCCGTCGAGGTCGAAGGTCTGCGTGACGTCGGGGCGGACGTCGTAGCCGCGGCCATCGCCGGTGACGCACAACACCGTGTCGACGCCGATGCTTTTCAAACCCCGTAGTTCCTGCTCGAGGACCACGCGGTTGCGGTCCCGGCAGGACAACGTGATCCACGGCGTTACGCCCGCATCGAGCAATAGCGATCCGAAAAGCGTGGGCGGAAAGTCGGGTTTGTTCTGGTGTTCACCGACGAGCACGGCGTCACAGCCTCCCGCCAAGACGGCCGCCGTGGCCGCGATGTCGTCTCGGTCGAACGGAGTGGCGCTGAAATCGGTGAGCACCATGGGCACGGCGGCGGGTCGCAGTGCAGCAGGGGTGCCTGACCATGCCACCACCTCGGTGAAGGCGCACGGTCCGGCGCGCATCTCGCACTGGCCGTCGGGCCGTACCCCGCCACAGGGCCCGAACTCCATCCGTTTCGGACACTCCGATTCCGCTGACATCATCACCTCCTCTCCGACCGGTATTCGCAGGCATGTACCCCGGCAATTGCGGGCGCAAGCGCCCCAGCCGGGGGCAAGGCGTACAGTTGCGGCAGTTAAGTTATATGTCCTAAGTAATGCGCGGTTGCGCAGAGAGGGGTTCGGCTGATGGCCCGCACCGATAACGACAGCTGGGATCTGGCCTCCAGTGTGGGCGCGACCGCAACTGCTGTCGCCGCATCGCGTGCGATGGCCTCCAGGGATCCAGATCCGCTGCTCGACGACCCCTGGGCCGACCCCCTCGTCCGTGCTGTGGGCATCGACAACTTCGTCAAGCTGATCGACGGCGAGATCGGTCAGACCGATGATCCGCTGTTCAATCGCCGAGCCATGGCTGAGCAGATCACGGTGCGCACCCGCTTCTTCGATGACTTCTTCGTGCAAGCCACCGGTTCGGGTATCCGCCAAGCTGTGGTCCTGGCCTCCGGGCTGGACACCAGGGCCTACCGGTTGCCGTGGCCGGCCGGCACGGTGGTGTTCGAGATCGACCAACCGGAGGTCATCGCGTTCAAGACGACGACCATGGCCAATCTGGGCGCCGAACCCACCGCGCAGCGTCGCACGATTGCGATCGACCTCCGCGAGGACTGGCCTTCGGCGTTGACGGAGGCCGGATTCGACACCGGCAAGCCGACCGCCTGGAGCGCCGAAGGATTGCTTGTCTACCTGCCGCCCGAGGCGCAGGACCGCTTGTTCGACCACATCGGCGCCTTGTCCGCGCCGGGCAGCCGGGTCGCCACTGAACACATGGACCTGCGCAACATCCCGTCGGACTGGGCGGAGCGCCTGACTGAGCGGTCTCGCCGCATCGGCTCCGACATCAACCTCGCCGAATTGTTCTACACGGGCGATCGCGACACCGCCGCCGACTACCTTTCAGCGCACGGGTGGCGGGTAGACATCCGGACAACAAAGCAGGCCTACGCCGCCCACGGCTTCGAGTTGCCCGACGACGAGCTGGCCTTCTTCAGCGCGAACTCGGGCTACCTCTCGGCGGTTCTAGCCTGATCCTGCATTCACGCCTTGAAGTACACGATTTGATGCGTAGTCGCCAACAAGGTGCCGGCACGCGTCCACAGCTGGGCGCTCTGGTCGAAGTAGCCACCGGAAAAGCGATTGGCGTGGGCGATGCCCAGGATGAAGTCGCTGCCGACCGCAGCGAGTTGCTGTGGATCGGCGTGGAAGTAGCTCGTCAACGAGATGGTTCCGGCTGGAACAAATTGCCCGCGGCGCAAGAACACTCGAGGGAAAAATACGTCACACCACGCGGCCAACGCCGGATAATCCAGCGTGCGATGCGCACAGTCGCGTACCCAGACCGCGGTTGTCGACGATGAATTCGGCTGTCCGTTGCTGTCGGGGAAGGCACCTTCGGCAAAGCGCATGTCGTAGCGGCGCACCCAGACGGGGAGGCTGTCCGAAACTCCGGGTGTGATCTGTTCCGGTGGAATCGTGTGCGGCCGAGCAGCTTGGGTGTTGGCCCAGCTGTCACGCCTAATGCCGAACACCGCAGTGGCGGTGGTTTTTACCGCTTCGTTCTGGCTGACTTCGATGATCCAGTGCTGGTTGGTGCGGTTGGTACGCGCAGCGCGAACCGTGATGTCGAATTCGCCGTCGACGATGGGGGCGGTGAAATTGACGGTCAGCGCCAGCGGCTCGCCGAGGCGGTCCGGGTGCGTCTCAATGGCGTGCAGCAGGGTCGCGGCGGTGATACCCCCGAAGGGACCAACCATGTTGGCCCACTCGGGTTGCGTCCGGCCACGTTGGGTGGCGTCGGTAACGGCTTCCAATCGCAGGGCGCGGTCGAAGGGATGAACGTCAGAGGCAGCGGCCACCCGACCAGCGTACCGGTAATGGCAAATGTTGCGTCGCAACGCCTTTCGGCAGCAACCGGGAATCCGAGGCTCAGTCGCGCGGACTGACCTCGTTGACGACGAACTGCGCGGCCTGATCGGCCATTCCGTTGCTCTTGTATGAGCTGTGGGCGGCACGGTCGCGACCGCCCGGGTCACAGACCGGGTCGCCGGGTGCGCACAACTCGATGGTCTTGCCTACGTATTTCTGTCCGATGACGATCGGCGGCGCTTCGCGGTCCACCAGATCAAGGAACCCGCTCGAGGGCTTCCCGAATAACGCCACGGCCGCCACATGCGCGGCGGTGGCGGGCGGCAAGGGTCCGGTGATGCCGTCCGGCAGCGGGTACCCGTCCGGAATGCTGTCGGTGGTGGTGTAAGCGGCGACCGCAGCGCCCTGCGAGTATCCGCCGAGCACGATCCTGGTGTTCGGACAGTCGGCCGTGATGGACGTGACCTTGTTGGCGGCGTTCGCTACGCCGTCGGCGGCTGTCTGAAAGTTGAGCGACGCCGGATAATCGACCGGGTCGACTCCGACATTCCGCCCGGCCAGATTCGCGTTCAGCGCGTCGACGAACGCTTGTCCGGTCGCACCGACACCGGGCGGCTCGAGCGTTCCGCGCGCAAACACCACATCGATGTTCGGGCACGCATCCGCGCCTGCCCGGTGCAGCGCCTGCGGTCCCGCCAACATCGTGACGGTCATGACGGTGACGGCGCCGATACGGCGCAACGTCTGCCGAGTCCACATGTGGGCGCCTGCGGTCGTGCTCATCGACAACTCGTTTCTTGCGATCGTTGCGGTTCGCGACGTGGTGGTGGCGCCCCAGAGATTCGAGCGCGCGGTATGGCCACCGCTACCCCAGAGACACTACCGCCCGCCTGAAATGCCAGCAGCGGTGCGTGGCGAACGGCACATCCGGCTGACTACGGCACTTCGTCACGGCGGTCGACGAACGCCCGGAGTTGGCGGCGGGTCTGGTGATCCTGCGCGCCGGTCGCTCCATCGGTGTCGGTGCCGCGCGTGTAGTCACCCTGCCACGGCAGCCGCGCTGCCGCGGTGCTGTCCGTCACGCCCTGAACTTGCCCCAATTCGTCGCGGGAGCGAATGAAGAACTCGTGCTTACGGCGCAGCTCTTCATCGGAGTCGATGTGGCGGAGCTCCGGCGTGAAGTTTTCCAGCTCGCCGCGCCGTTGCGGGACAACCATGCAAATAGGCTCATCGACCTCGAATCGCACCGGCATCAGTTTGCGGGTGAATTTCCAATTCATTGTAAAAGTCGCTGCTAGCCAATCGGTTTCGACCAAACCCTCCAGCGGGTAGACGGCGTCCTTGGGATGATTCGCCGGTCCGCGAACCAGCAGGTTGTAACCGGGCGGAGTGCGGAACAGCATCGGCAGATGCCAGGTCAGGATGCCGTAACCGAAATGGCTGTTCGGCAGGAACTGACCGCTGTCTCTGCGGTCCGGGTTGATCATCACGCCCGTGCGATCGTCTGCACCGAGCCACGTCGCGCTGAACGCGCACGGATTATCTATCACCCACCCGCTTTGGTTGGCGATCAGCATCGGCAAGCACCGATTGGCCCAACCCCTCCGCGTTGCCGCCATCCACGTCCGGTTCAGCGGCGCCGGGCTGATCGGCGGCGGGTTCTCACTGATGGCGTACGCGGTCAGTGGACGCTCATCGGGCTCGTCAGTCATCGGATCCTCGGTTTTTCGGTCGCCGCGCCCAGGCCCCGTTCATGAGGCGCCGCTCCTCCTCATCGCTTCGCTCTGCATCGTCGCCGGCGGTGCCACCAGCGCCGCTCCTCCTCATCGCTTCGCTCTGCATCGTCGCCGGCGGTGCCACCAGCGCCGCTCCTCCTCATCGCTTCGCTCTGCATCGTCGCCGGCGGTGCCACCAGCAATTCCTAACACCATAAGACGCCCGAGAAATCATCGGACGGTGGCCGGGCCTGCCGTCGTTCACCGGGGAACCAGTGCCCGTGCCAGACCGGCCCTGCACACCTGCGAAAGCTTTGCATAGTGCAATACTTCAGGAATGGTTGACCACCTCAGTGACGATGATCTGGCCGTCTACCTGCGTGCTGTGCGAGTGTTCGCGATGCTGGCCGAGCGCAGCGCAGAGTCGGTGGGTCTCACACTCGCCCAGATGCGGCTGCTGTTCACCGTGTCCGATCTCGGCGTCGCTTCCTGTTCAGCGGTAGCCGCGAAGCTGCATGTGACCGTCTCGTCGGTAACCCGACTGGTCGCGCGGCCGGCGATGACGCCGCTGGTGTCGCGCAGCGTCAGCCCGGCAAACGCTTCGGCCGTCGATCTCCAGCTCACGGCTCAGGGTGCGGCGACAGTGCGGCGCGTCACCGCCTGCCGGGAACGCGTGCTGCGCGCCGCGGTTGTGGGAACGGACGCCGCGACAGCGTCGACCACCGCGCTCTGTCTGACGCACCTCATCGAGCGGGTCGGTGCCGAGGTCCGGGTATGAGCGGGCGCTTGGCGGACTTCGCCGTCGACCGGCGGATGCTGATCACGACCGCGCTCGCAGTGCCCATCGGCGCGCTGTCGGCGGGCGCGGCATGGTGCTTGCTGCGGCTGATCGGGCTGGTCACGAACCTGGTCTTCTATCAACGCTCGGCCGTTGAGCTGGTAGCTCCCGGAGCTCAGCATCATCCATGGTGGCTGGTGCTGGGCGCGCCGGTGACCGGTGGCCTGGTGGTCGGAGTGATGGCCCGATTCGGGTCGGAGAAAATTCGTGGTCACGGCATGCCCGAAGCGATCGAGGCGATTCTCACCCGGGGCAGTCGCGTCGACCCCAAAGTCGCTGTGCTCAAACCTATCTCAGCGGCCATCAGCATTGGTACCGGTGGCCCCTTCGGCGCCGAGGGCCCGATCATCATGACAGGTGGGGCACTGGGCTCGATTCTGGCCCAATACCTGCACCTGACGGCCGACGAACGCAAGATTCTGCTGGTCTCTGGCGCCGCCGGCGGCATGGCAGCGACGTTCAATTCTCCACTGGCCTCGATCCTGCTGGCTGTCGAGCTGTTGTTGTTCGAATGGCGGCCCCGCAGCCTGGTTCCGGTGACCGCCGCGGTAGCGGTGGCGACCGCGGTGCGCCAATTCATTCTGGGTGCCGCGCCGGTGTTTCCCGTCGTTGCGCCGCTGATCGAAATTCGTTGGCACATCGACCTATTAGCTCTCGTCATCGGTATGTGCGGCGCCGCGGTCGCCATTGCTGCCACTCGAATGGTGTATCTGGCCGAAGACGCGTTCGCGCATCTTCCGATTCACTGGATGTGGTGGCCCGCGATCGGTGGGGTAGTGATCGGTCTGGGTGGGCTAGTCGAGCCGCGCGCTCTCGGTGTCGGCTACGACGTGATCAACGCGCTGCTCACCGGCCAGGCCGCGCTGTCGCTGATCGTCGGCATTCTCATAGTCAAGACCGCGATCTGGTCGTTGTCCTTAGGCTCAGGCACCTCAGGCGGGGTGCTCGCACCGGTGTTCATGATCGGCGGTGCGCTCGGCGCCTTGGTCGGGCACTGGCTGCCGGCAGTGTTCCCCGGGTTCTGGGCGATCCTCGGCCTGGCCGCCGTAGTGGGCGGTGTCATGCGCTCGCCGCTGACCGGAGTGGTGTTCACGCTCGAACTGACTCACGCCTGGCCGGCGCTCTTTCCACTGATCATCGCTTCGGTCACCGCCTATGCCGCATCGGTGCTGTTGCTGGACCGGTCGGTCCTGACCGAGAAGATCGCGCGGCGCGGATTGCATCTGACCCGCGACTACACCACCGACCCCTTGGAAACCTTTTTCGTGGCCGATATGTTGCATCCCGAGCCGTCGAAGGATCCTACGGGCGGCACCGTCAACTCCCGCGACACCTTGCGGCACGCCGCGAATGCGTTCGCCGAGTCAAACGGCCGCCCACTGCGGGTTGTCTCGCCGGACGGCGCGGAACAAGGGCACCTTCTGCTGCAGGACTTGCTTGTCGCGAGGTTGCATGACCTCACCGAGGACACCGAACGCGCCCGGCACCTGATCGCCTTCGCCCGTCGGGGGCCCCGCGCTGACTTGCCCAAGCCGAGTCAGCGGGACCGCGGCCGAACCTAGTGGTGTGTCTCGTAAATAGGTAGTGTGTTGTTCGGTATTCTGTGGTGGTGAGTGTCCCAGGTCTGTGCACGTTCGCTCAGGCGTACATACGGTGAGGATCGATCCACTGCAGGTCCTCGTCGCTGACCTTCACGCTGCGTCCGACGAGATGCTCGATGCGCTCCCGAGCCCGATCCCGATTGATGACCAGTGCCGGACGCACGTTGGGGTCGAAAGTGACTGTCGCCGACACCCGGTAGGTGTTGATCAGCGCGGCGACCGCCAGGCAGCCGGGTTCGCTCACCGCAGCGACAGATCCGGTGTGCACGACAAGTGGCGGCGCCACCAGCGGTATACCGGCGAGCTGCCATTTCAGGTCGAACGTGTAGCTGGCCGAGCCGTCGTCGTCCAGCGTCACTCGCGCGGTGGGTGTCCGGGTGCCAGACCCGTTTCCCGGAATAATGTGTGCGGCCGAAACTTTCAGGTATTCGGCGATACGGCGTTCGCGTCGTCCCCCAACCTTGTCAGAAAATAGACGTCACGGCCCAGCCCGGCCAATCCGACGACGACATTGAGCGGACTGCCGCCGATATGTTCACCGGTGATCCGTCCATGTTCGACTATGTCGATCAACGATTCGCCGGTCACCAGCCCACGGGTCATTGCAGTAACGCCTCCAGCGTCGCCCGCGCCCCGTTGCGGTGCAGCGACTCCAGCGCCCACAAATATGCCTCGACGAACCGTGGCTGGGTCGCCAGATCCCCAAACGCCGTGGTGTTTTCGATGAACGCGGTCGAATTGTCTCGTTGCGAGCGGGCGATGGGCACCAGGGTGTCGGCCAGCTGGTCGACGACTTTGTACGGTGCGCCGTCCTCGTCGACGCCTTCGGCGTAACGCGCCCAGCTGGCCACCGCCGCGGACGCCAGCGCGACGGGCTCACCGGTTGTCAGATTGTCGCGGATCACCGGAAGCAGGAACTTTGGGATGCGATCCGACGAATAGCCGCACAACCGCTCGATGCTGTCGCACACTTCCGGGTTGGCGAATCGCGTCATGAGCGTTTCCGTGTAGTCGGCGAGATCGACACCGGGCACGTCGGTCACTGTTCGGATAGCCTCGGAATGCCAATAGGCACGAAGGTATTCGGCGAGAGGCCGGTCGCCGACCGCGTCGTGGACGAACTGATGCCCGGTCAGGTAAGCGAAGTAGCACAAGCACTGATGCGCGGCGTTGAGCAGCCGCAGCTTGATCGACTCGTAGGGGGCGACGTCGTCGACCAGCAGGACGCCCGCTTCTTCCAACGGCGGCCTGCCGTCGGCGAAGTCGTCTTCCAAAACCCACGCGGTGAATGGCTCGGTCAGCACCGGCCACTGGTCGTCGACACCGAAGTCGTGCCGAACCGCCGCCGCCGCCCGCGGTGTGATGGCCGGGGTGATCCGGTCCACCGTCGAACTCGGGAATCGGGTATTCGCCGTGATCCATTGAGCCAGACCGTCACAATCTTGCGCTGCCGCCAGGACAGCGCGCCGCGCGACGCCGCCGTTGGCGTCGATGTTGTCGCACGAGACGATCGTCGGCGAGGCGATGCCCCGGTCACGGCGGCGGGCCAGGGCTTGCGCGATCAACGGAAACACCGGTCCGCCGGGGTGGTAGCCGCCCTCGGTGATCGTCATCGAGACGATCCGGGTGGTTGGCGCCGCGAGCCGTTCGATCACCGCCTCAGGATCGTCGGGCGCGTAGCAATAGTCGACGATCGACCCGATCACCCGCGCCTCGCGACTGCCGTCATTGTGCTCGACGACCAGCGTGTACAGGCCGTCCTGAGCAGCCAGCACGTCCCGCATTCGGCGGTCGGCCGGCAGTACCCCGACCCCGCAGATGCCCCAATCGCGCGCCAGGCCTTGCTCAAGCAGCCGGTCGAGGTAGACGGCCTGATGCGCGCGGTGGAAACCGCCGACACCGAAGTGGACGATGCCGACGCCGACGCCGTTGCGGTCATAGCGGGGCCCCGGGACCGGTAGCCATCCTGCCAGCGTGGCATTGCTCAGTTTCGTAGGGTGCTTCGTACGCGGTGCTGACAGCGCCATGGCGTAGCTCTGCGTCATGGGCACCTCACGATTTTGACCACCCAGGCCTTCGGACGGGCCACAGCCAGCGGGGCCGCGGGAGAGCTAACCAACCCTGACAAGGTGCTCTGCCCCCGTCCAGCCGCCGGCGCAAAGCCATCACCTAGGCCCGCGTCGCTTTTCGACTTTACCAGCATCACCGGGGTGACCATGTCGAGCCGAGCCTGGTCGAACGAATTCCGCTACAGCAAGTGGACGTCGGACAGCTGGCTGCGCCAACCCAGTTGGCGTGATCTGCGACCGGATAAGACGCCGGACGAGGTAGGAAAGGAGAAAGGAGTAATTACCGTGCGGTGAACGATTTTCGTTACAGCGGTGGCTAACGCACGAGTGACCCGGGGATGTGCGGATCATCGCGGCCAAAAGCGACCTAGCCCGGCATTCAGCGCGTCGCGGTGCACGACAAAAGGGCATCGGTGAGTGCTGCCGAAGTTCCTTCCGGTGGCCTGCTTGCGCAACTCCCGGGCGGTAAGGGGGTCGGCATGCCGAACCTTGCTAGCGGTGTGTCTCAGTTTTGGTTGACTACTGGTTGGAGTTTGGTGCGTGCGCGTTGGACTTTGGCGAGGATAGATTCGGCGGTGGCGGTCCACATATAGGGCCTGGGATCGGCGTCGTGGGCGTTTAGGTATGCCTCGATGCTGGCGATCAGATCTGGCACGCTACCGAACACCCCGCGACGCGAGCGGACGACCCTGCCGATCCTGGTGAAGGGGTTGCTGCACCCCGACGACGCCCGACGGGCGGTCGACATCGGGCTGGTCGACATCGCCGCTGCAGTCGGGGGCCGCATCCCGGTCATCTTCGACTCCGGTATCCGCAGCGGCGCCGACATCGTCAAGGCCCTGGCCCTGGGTGCTGACGCTGTCGCCGTGGGCCGCCCGCACATCTACGGCTTGGCGTTGGCCGGCCGCCGCGGAGTCACCGAGGTCCTGCTGAACCTGATCGCCGAGCTAGATCTGCTGCTCGCGCTCACGGGTGTGCGCGCGGTCGGTGAGTTGAACGCTGAGCTGTTGCGCCGGGTCGGCTGACCGGCCGGCGACCAGGTTCGGCCGAGGTTTTGACGCTCGGCATTACGGAGATCCTCCGAGTGGACACACCTGACGAAGCTCTTAAAGGAGGTTCCGCGTGGATCAGCAGGTCAACACCGACCCGCCCGGCGCACCCGAGGACGCCCGGAAGGCGACTGAGGAACAACGCGCCCTACAGGAGCAGCTCGAGCACCAAGACGAGGATCCAGACGGGCCGGGTTTGCGCAATTCCCGGCGCAACATCGCCGACGAGAGCACCCGTTAGCTGCGGAGCGACCTCCCTGAGAACGAGCACCTCACGACGCAATTGTCCGGGTGTGACCGCAGATCTTCCATGTGCCGCCCTCGCGTGCAAAGGTTTCCGCACCCGAAGGTCTGCTCGGTGATCTGGCGAACGTCGTCGTCACCCTGCTGGTGGCGCGATCGCCCCTGACGACGATAGCGGTCACCGAAGTGGTCTCCGGCCCGGTCAATTGGAGCATGCGGCGTAACTCGGCGTGGCTTGGCGCACGGAAGCCCGGCGACTCCTTCCGCTGATCGCAAGTCAAAGCGGTCAAGGTGGAAGCATCGGAACGGTTGTAGGCATCGTCGAGGTTTTCGACGGTCTGCCTGATCTGGTCTTCGGCTGACCCAAAAGTCCGTCGTTCCGCGAACGTACCGCTGCCGCTTGTCAGGGCAAGGACCACAACGACCAGCACCACCGCGGCCGCGACAACGCCGATGATGATCCACACCGGCTTATGGGAACGCCGCGGCGGTCCGGGCCAATACTGTTGCGGCCATAGCGGGCTTTGCTGTTGTGGCCACTGGGGAGGACCACCGTAGGGTGGCCACGGAAGTGGCGGGCCAACTGGTCCTGGCGGAGGTCCCTGTGGCGGGTAGTAAGACATGGCTCCTTCGATCGGCTAACTGACGCTGCTGGAGCACCAACGTTACCGGTAGCGCTTCGGATACGGGCGCATCAATGTGGTAGACACGGGGCCATGTCAGCCCTGAGTCGCCCCTAATCCTGAAACAACCAGCGTGCGCGACGATCGACTCCTGACACCCGGCGAGACGTGCTGGCGCATCGATCACGCCGAACGGTTCGCCTGCATCATCGATGCGGCTGACTACTTCAAGCACGTCAAGGCGGCGATGCTGCGCGCTCGACACCGAATCATGCTGATCGGCTGGGATTTCGACGCCCGAATGGCGTTCGAACGAGGCGCCAGAACTCTTCCCGGCCCAAACCAGCTCGGCGCCTTTCTTTATTGGCTGCTGTGGAAACGGTCCGATCTTCACGTTTACCTCTTGAGGTCCAACCTGCGTCTGCTGTCCGCCTTCGACGGCATCTGGGTCGGGCTCGCACCGGTAGCGCTGGTGAACCAGGTCAGCAGCAAGCGGATGCACTTTGCCGTCGACGGTGCGCATCCGACCGGCTCCGTCCATCACCAGAAGATCGTCGTCGTCGACGACGCAGTGGCGTTCTGCGGGGGCATCGACCTTACGGTCGAACGATGGGACGACCCCGCGCACCGACACGACAATCGCAGCCGTCGCACGCTGGGGCGCAGCTACGGGCCGCGACATGAAGTGGCCGCAGCAGTTCACGGTGCGGCCGCGCGCGCCCTCGGCGAGCAGGCACTCGCAAGGTGGCGCACTGCGACGGATCACCTGCTGGCGCCGATCGCCGCCAAGCACAGCACCTGGCCGAGCAGCCTGGAACCGATGCTGCGCAACGTCGACGTCGCGATCGCGCGAACCCTGCCGGAACTGGACCACCGCCGTGAAGTCCGGGAGGTGGAGGCGCTCGACCTTGCGGCCATCGCCGCGGCACGCCACACCCTCTATCTGGAGAACCAGTATCTCGCGGCCAGGCGCCTCGTCGACGCGCTGGCAGCCCGGCTGAAAGAAGACGACGGTCCTGAGATTGTCATCGTCCTTCCGCGTAGAGGTAACAACCCGCTCGAGCGGCAGGCGATGGACAGCGCCCGCCACCGGCTCATCCAAGTGCTGTGGGCAGCAGACGAGCATGACCGGTTGGGCGTCTACTGGCCGGTGACCGATGGCGGCACCCCGATCTACGTCCACTCGAAGGTACTGGTCGTCGACGACCGATTACTGCGCATCGGCTCGTCGAACCTCAATAACCGGTCGATGGGCTTTGACAGCGAATGCGACGTGGCCATCGAGGCAGAAGCGGACAGTTCGACAGATGACGCCGTTCGCCGCGAAATCACTTCGGTGTGTCATCGATTGGTGACTGAACACCTCGGTGTGCGCGTCGCTGACTTCGAGAAGTCGGTGCAAGATTGCGGGTCGTTCCGACAGGCTATCGAGGCACTTCGGGGCGGCGGCCGCACGTTGCGGCCGTTCACCGAAAGCACAATCGCCGGGGAGGCAGGTCCGCTCGCGGAGAACGACCTGATGGATCCCGACCACGTCCCCCGGTCACTGACGCGAAGCGTACAACGATTCATCGCCGGGTTCAGGGGCCAAACCACCACCAGACGGCCGTAATCACTTGAACCGCGCTCAGCACAACAGCTTTGGAAGAACGGCGCGGGCTCAACCGCCTTGCCGCGGCGCGTTGATCAGCGGGGTTCCGCCGATGGGCCAGCAGCCGGCCGGGTCCTTCTTCTGGTTGATCTGCTCGGTGATGCACTGGGCCACGACGACCAGAGGGTTCTGAACAGACTGTGCGATCGTGTCATTCGCCTGCTTGCGGGCCAACGCGGTGTTGGCGTCCTGGATGGCGTTCTTCGTTTCCTGCACCTTTGTGTTGAATCCGTCGATCACCGCCTGAGTATTGGGATCGTAAAAGATCCGCGGAATGTTGACATACTGGATTTCGACGTCGTTGCCGACAGCTGCCTGCAAGCCTTTCTTCACCGTGTTGGCCATGCCCACGAGGTCGGGTTGGACCAGCGCGACGGTCTGAATCGGCGGCAAGCCGGGCACTGTCGGAAGATTGTCGTTGACGGCCACTTGTTGTTGCGGATTGAAGCCGGCGAAAACTCGCGAAAGAATCGCCTGCGCCTGCTTGTCGACGATCGAATTCTGAATCGTGCCAAACACGTTGCTGCCTCCGTAGTCCTGAAACAACCGCAAAGCCGCACCGGACTTCAGCCGCCATTGCAAGTTCTCCACCACGTAGGCGTTGGAATTATTTCCCAAGCGCACCAGCACCGCCGGGCCAGAGTCGTTGCTGTTACTGGTCTTACCCTGTTCCGCATCCTGGTAACTGTTGGACTCGAAGGACTGCTGCTGATACGCCTCGGACAGCTCATCGACCCTTTTCCATGGCGCATGCCACCACGGTCCAGCGTCATGCACGGTCTGCGGACGTCCGAACGACGTCAGGATCCCGACGTTGCGGATGTCGACCCTGTCATAGGCGCTGGCAGCAACGCACGCCACTCCCAGCGCGATGAATGCTGCGGCTGTGCCGGCCACCCAACGGCGCAGACGTGCTCTCGCAGTTCCTGGTTCGCCGTCGACGGATTTGACAGTCACCTTCGTGCGTGCCCGCACACTGGCCGCCGCAAGTAGGGCGCCGATCACCAACAGCGCAATGGCGGTACCGAACCATCCGGGCATTTTGGGTTCCTCCTCTAAAGGGGCAGATCTCGCATACTCAATGAACCGAGGCACTGAGATGGCGCAAACAGATATCGGCGCAGGCTAACTGGTGAACAGTCCACCGAGTGGCCCGAAAACGCCGAGGATGGGGTCGAATACCGCCTCGTAGTAGGGCGCGCCGATCTCCTGCGCTGACCACAATTCAGCGTCACCGATCATGTTCTCCAGCTCTGCGGCCTCGGGCAGCTGGGCGCCGAACACTGCGAAGGCGTTGCTGGCGCCTTCGACTGCAGCTTTGTCCAGGCGGTGTCGATGGTCGGGATCCCGGCGTCGGCGCTGAATCCGGGAAATCGCTCGATGATGCCCCCGTCGGGGCGGTTGAGCGAGCCGAGCAGCAGGAAAGTGACGTCGGGCGCCGGGCGGCCGGCTTCCATCAGCGCCATCTTTTCGTCGACCGCAATGACCGCGCTCTGCGAATATCCCTCGACCAGATAGGGCCCCCCGGGGTGAGTCGTCTGCTGGTTGGCCATCGCCGCCTGCAGGTCCGCCAAACCGTTCAAGAGTGACGTGGCGGCGAACGATTCCGGCGTCGGGACCAGCACCGGCGTGTACTGGTCGCCGGTGGCGGGGTCGATGTAGTCGGTGAGCGTCGTGTCCAGCCACGCCGTACTGGGCGTCGGCATGCCGGAGCCCCCCATCATCAGCGCGTCCAACGGATGCCGGAGCCGTCTGCCCGAGACGTCGGCACCGAAATGCTCGAGGCCAATGCCAGCAACGTCATCGAAAGGCCGGGCAGAAACGCAAGCAGCAGTCGACGTTCGGCCCGCCGATTCAGGCTCATCGCAGCTCCTGGCGAAATCGAGTAGAAGATGAACACTACCTGCGTTCTCAGCTGGAAAGCACGGCATTTGCACGGCGGCGATCAAGCGCCAGTTGCGAGCACCCGTGGCGGTCGGGAGACGAGAATTGGTGTACTGGCGCCCACCGGTGGGCCAATACACTAGCCGCGGGGCAGCTCTATCTCTGGAGGAGGATGTGCCCTTCGGTCGGTGAGAAAGGGTGGCGGTTTGTGAAGCTGGCGGAGGCACTATCCATGCGGGCCGATTCGGTGCGCCGCATCGAGCGGCTGCGCAGCCGCATCGTGAGCAATGCTCGTTTCCAGGAGGGCGAGGACCCTGCTGAGGATGCCGCGGCTCTGCTTGCCGAAGCCGACGAGGCGCTGGATGAATTTGAAACGCTCATCCGGCGGATCAACCGCACGAACGCCGCCACCACAATCGGGGCGGACGGCACCCTGACCGACGCGCTGGCTCGTCGAGATGCACTGCGGGCGCGTCATTCCGTCCTGACTTCTGCGGCAGACGCGGCCGCCGGAACCAGTCAACCCGGCTATGCGCGTCAGCTGCGATCTGAGCTGAGAATGTTGTCAGCATTACCTGTTGGCGAGTTACGTAGGCGCGCTGATGATCTCGCCCGCGAGCTTCGCGATCTGGATGTGCGAATCCAACGCTCGAACTGGGAGGTAGACCTACTGGACTGACGAACCGAGGTGGCGCAGGTAGTCGTCGCGGAGGCGTGCACAACCCCCGCCGGCAGGGGCAATGCCGGCTCTCGGCGCACGAAGGGCAGTGCCCAGGGTTCGATTCCCTGTTCACACCGCAGCCCAGCATCGCGCACCGGTGACAGCGCACGGCACACAGCACACCACCGCCGTGCAGATTCGCGATGACGAGGGTGGGCAAGGGGCACACACTTCGATGCGGTAGGCATTCGGGCGGTTACTCGCCGCAGTCACTGGCGGCGATGTACTTATACATCTGGTGGTCGTCAACCGCGTGCAGCAAAGTGGCGACTTTGCAGTTGATTTCGGCCTGGCCACACTGCCCACTTCGTGCGACGTTTGACACCGCGGTCTCGTCCCTGCTTGACCCCGCCGCGTTCAGCGCGACTTCAGCGCCTTCACGAACGATCTGCCGGCGGTGTTCTCCGACCTGAGTTTAGTGGTGGCCACCTTCTTCTGATCGGAGCGCACAGCACAGCGGGATCGCCGACGGCGGCCCCTACCTCGCCTACGCAGTGACACTTTGCCGATGGCGCACCGCATTCGTGCAGCGGTTCGATTTTCGCCGGCTTCCACTCAAATCCGGAAGCTAATCATCGCCACCATGCGAGCGCCGCACCTCTTCAGCGCGTTCGATTATGCGCTCGTCTTTGGCCCGGTTCTTGTCGATGCCGCGAGTGTCACGCGGTGGTAGTTGCAGCTCACGCTCGGCCGGAAGCCCCGCTTGCAATTCGCGACCGCGCTCCAGTTCCACGTCCAGTTCAGCGCCAAACAGCAATGCGAGATTGGTGATCCACAGCCACAGCAAGAACACGATCACGCCGGCCAGCGTCCCATAGGTCTTGTTGTAGCTGCTGAAGTTGCTGACATAGGTGCCGAATAACACCGAAGCTGTGATCCAAATGACGATCGCGACGGCCGCGCCGACGCTGATCCAGCGGAATTTGGGCTGACGAACGTTGGGTGTCGCGTGGAACAGAATTGCAACAGCCGCGATGACGAACACCAGGATCACCGGCCACCGGGCGATATTCCACACCATCAATCCCATGTGCCCGGCGGCAATGGCATCACCGACCGCCTTGGCTACCGGCCCGCTAACGGCCAGCATGAAGGCAACGGCCGCGGCTGTGATCAGACCGACCAGCGTCAACAGCAGCTGCAGCGGACGCAGTTTCCAGATCGGGCGTCCCTCTTCCATTCCGTAGATTCGATTCAGCGCGCGCCCGAGCGCGCCCACATATCCCGACGCTGACCACAGGGCACCCAGCAAGCCAGCGAGCAGCGCGAAACCGGCCGATGGCGAATTGACCAACTGCTCAATCGGGGCATGCAAAGTGTCCACCACAGAAGGCGGGCCGAGACCCCGGACGATCTGCAGCACCGCGTCAGTGGTGCGCTTGCCTTGCCCGAACACGCCCAGCAGAGAAACCATGACAAGCAGCGCGGGAAAGAGCGATAACACCGCGTAATAGGTCAACCCTGCGGCAAGATCCGTGCACTGATCTCGACCAAACTGTCGGGCCGTCGTACGCAGCACGAAGGCCACGGAGGACCTCGTCAAATCAGTTGGCGACCGCGGCTTCTCGCTGTCGTCAGGCGCAACGGTCGAATACTTCTCACGCCGCTCGCCGACATCCATAAACACCTTTACCCTTCGGCATGAAACGGAAAACGGTCGCTATGGTGCGCATCCGTTGACCAGTCCGACGGGCTGTCGACAATCTGCTCACCGAGGCGTTCGCGGCGATCGCCGGCTTGACGCTAAAAGCCACCTCGCTCGCGGTGGTCGTCGGCGAACCTGCCTTTGTTGGTCCAGCGTTCGGTTTCGGCGAGCGCTCAAACACGGCCCGCAGTTTTTCGTTCGGGGCGTTGTCGACCTGAAGTTCCTCAGTTTGGCGAGCACGGTGTGGACAGCGGCGCGGACGTCCTCGACCGGATACTTGGCCGCGCATCGTTCGGTGTACTCGAGCAGCAAGTCCAGGAGAATGCGCTGCCAGAAGTCGCCTGCAGCAGGCAGCATTCTGGCGGCTTCTGGCCGCTCCGGCTGGGTTCACACGTCGTAGGTAAACGGGTGTCGACGGCATTTGAATTTTGACCCCCTGGCGGCGCGCCGGGGTTTTAGGCGCCGCCGACAGCGACACCCCCAATCGGTGATTCATGGATAACCGCTGTTATCCCCCGCACTGAATTCATTACGGAGTAGTGCCACGTGGCCGACGTGGTGACATGCTTCCGATCCGGCCAGGCGCACATAGGCGCATGGCCCTGCTAGAATATGCGGTATGGGTGAGTCGGATTTCCACGGGCTGGATGCGCTGCTGGAAAGGCATCAGATGGACATGACCAGCGAAGAGGTCTTAGACCAGCTGGACTCCGCGTTCGCGACAATCCCCGGTGCCGGTGCAGCGCCCCTTTCAACGGATGAAGTGCACTTCCTGCGCGCGCACGCCGGCGCTGGTGCCACGGCGGTGGGCGACAACTGGTCTGGCGAACAGGAACGCCAGGCCCACGCGCGCTCGGCCGTACGGGAACTCGGTGACACCCTCTCTGGGTCGATGAGCATCAAGGAAGCCGCCGCGCTGCTGGAAATTGACCGGTCCCGCGTGTCTCGGCGCATCACCGGGAAAGGCTTGTGGGCGTTCGACATCAATGGAAGCCGCCGCATCCCTCGCTGGCAGTTCCTCAGCCGCGGGTTCCTTCCTGGTCTAGACGTGATCGTGCCCGCGATACCGCGCCACGTAACCCCCAAAGCCGTGGAGGCTTTCATGAAAACGCCGCAGGCAGATTTCGGCGACCGCACACCGATCGAACATCTCGCCGCCGGCGGTGATCCCACGCTGATCGCCGACTTCGTATCAGATCTCGCCCGCTGGTGAGTCGGCCCAAGCCGAAAGTCCCGCGAACACCGCCCGACCGACTTACCAAAGAACCTGCCGACGTCGTCGACTACACGGGCATATTGTGGGGAGTCCACCGCACCACAGGCGAACACGTACGACCGTGGAACGAGTTACGCGCCTACGGCCCGCTGCCGTCAATGCGCTGGGACCCCCATCCAGGTCCGCAACCCGCCGAGCATCCCGACGGCGTTCTCTATGCCGCGTCCGATGTCGCCACCAGCGTTGCTGAGGTTTACCAATTCACACGGGTCATCGACACGCGCGCCGGCGCGCCGAGGCTCACCGCGTGGGCGCCCTCGCGGCCCCTACAGTTGCTGGACTTGTCCGGGACCTGGCTGCTGCGCAACGCGGCTTCGGCGGCACTGCTCGGCGCGCCGCGATCCACTTGCCGACGCTGGGCCCGCGCGATTTACGCAACCTGGCCTGAACTCGACGGTATGCAAGCGCCCTCCGCTATGACAGGGCGCATCAACGTGGTGCTGTGGACCGCTGCGGCCGACACCATGCCCGGAGCGCCGTCGTTCTCCCGCCCCCTCACCCAACCGTTCGTCTGGTCGCTCGCACAAGCCGCAGCCGCCGAAATCGGCTACCAGATCGTTTAAGGAGGGATCGCCCACGATGGTGCGTCTCGAAGACGGCGCCGCGTTGCTGATCTGCAAATGTGGTTCTGCCAGCGTGAGTGTTCACCCACGTCGGCAACTGTCGGTTCCGGCCGAATTCTGAGCAGCCTGTTCCGGGGTGGTTTCTAGCAGCCGATGCAACACCAGCTAAGTCTGTGGAGGTTTGTGTCGTGTCGTCTCGGCGAGTTCGCAAGGGTCCTGGGCGTCGTCCCATGTCGGCGAAGCGTCAGCAGTTCTTGAAGCTGTTGGCTCGCGGGCTGATGCCCACTTCCCGCCGCGCCGCCGCCAGAGCCAGCTCTCCCGGCACAAACAGCTACTGCGCCGCGCACTTCCGCCGGAGAACATCTGGAGCACCTATCGGGAAAACGAACGGTACGTCGACAGTCCCAGCTACTTCTCCAATGTGAACTGGTCGACGTCAACCTGGCCTTGGCGGAACAGCTTCGCGCAGCCGGTTAGGTACTTCATGTAGCGGTCGTAGACCTCTTGTGACTGGATCGCGATGGCCTTGTCTTTGTTGGCGTGTAGTGCTGCCGCCCAGGTGTCGAGGGTTCTGGCATAGTGGGGCTGCAGCGATTGGATCCGCGTGACGGCAAAGCCGGCCTCGGTGGCGCGGCCTTCGACCATCGGGGTCGAGGGCAGCCGGCCGCCGGGGAAGATCTCAGTCATGACGAACTTGATGAAGCGGGCCAGCTCGAACGTCAACGGAACGCCCAGCCGCTGGGCGTCTTCGGGGTGCTGTCCGACGATGGTATGCAGCAGCATCACACCGTCAGCGGGCAGCGCCTGATAGGCCATCTTGAAGAAGGCGGGGTAACGCTCGTGGCCGAAGTGCTCGAACGCGCCGATTGAAACGATCCGGTCGACGGGCTCGTCGAATTGTTCCCAGCCGGCCAGCAGCACCCGTTTCGTGCGCGGACTGTCCATTTCGTCGAATGCCTGCTGCACGTGGGCGGCCTGGTTCTTCGACAGTGTCAGGCCAACGACGTTGACGTCGTAGTTTTCGATCGCCCGCCGCATGGTGGCGCCCCAGCCGCAGCCGACGTCGAGCAGCGTCATGCCTGGCTGCAGACCCAGCTTGCCCAGCGCCAGGTCGATTTTGGCGATCTGCGCCTGTTCTAGCGTCATATCGTCGCGGGCGAAGTAGGCGCAGCTGTAGGTCTGGGTGGGGTCGAGGAAGAGCCGGAAGAATTCGTCGGAGAGGTCGTAGTGGGCTTGCACGTCTTCAAAGTGCGGCGTGAGCTCATTCGGCATCTCGGGTGGTCGCCTTTCCGGTCGTAACGACATTGCCTGAAACCAGCGCGACGACCTAAGCTCCTGTTATAACCTAGACATGCTAATCGATCACCGGTGACCGGCTGGATCCGAATCGCCCCGGCTCTGCGGGCAACAGGCCGAAGAACAAACGAGGAAGCCCCGCAGCAAGCCATTCAGGATCAGGACCAAGCCAGGAGACTGAGCAGCAAGCCGGCAGTAATACTACTTCAAGATTGAGCTGGAGTAGTAGTTGCCGGCGATGGACACTGCGTCGCCGTGGCGCCGTATCTGGGGAAGCCCGTTGGCTTCGAGCAGCTGCGCCGTGGTGGTCCCGACGGATTGCCAGCCGCATCATCCAGGTATTTCTACGGCGACCAGTGCTTCTTCACGCACCACGGCCTGGTCGGCCGATCGCGAGATCTCAAAGGATATTTCGGTCAGTGTGCCGGCCCCGGTGGCCGGCGTGGGCCGCAGTGTGGTCGTGACTGCCGTCGTCCGCGCAGACGACACGGTCGAGGACCATGTGAAGGTCAGCGATCACATCGGCGATGACGCGTACCTCGTTGAAGGCGGGGCGATGATCCAGACATCGTGATAGAGCGTGACGAGCATCAGAAGGTCACGCGGACACAAACCGGCGAAGCGTATCGGCGTCTATTGCTAGGTGTCCCCGCGTTAGTGTGCTTTGGTCGGCCTCAGCGAACAAGCCGGTAGAAAAGTTGGGCAATTCATGACCGCAGCAGCAGAAACGTCGGCACTCCAAGCGCGGGTCGGTCACTACTACCAGGTGGACGATACCTACCAGGTGGGCCGCGAGAAGGTGCGCGAGTATGCCCGTGCGGTGCAGGACTTTCACCCCGCGCACTGGGATGACGCCGCGGCCGCCGAGCTCGGATACTCGGGTGTGGTGGCGCCGCTGACGTTCACGTCAATACCGGGCATGGTCGCCAATCGGCTGCTGTTCGAGTCGGTGGTCGTCGGTTATGACACCTACATGCAGACCGATGAGGTCTTCGAGCAGCACCGCCCAATCGTGGCCGGCGACGAACTGCACACTGACGTCGAACTGTCATCGGTGCGCAGGTTCGCCAACAGAGACCTGATCACCGTGACCAACACTTTCACCGACAGTGCCGGCGAGCGGGTGCACACCTTGCACACCACTGTTGTCGGCATCACCGCTGAGGACGTCGATCCGGCGATCAAGGCGGTAGTGCAGAGAGCGATGATGCACGACGTCGGCTTCTCCGCAGCCGAGGAAACCGGTGCCCCCTATGAGAAGACGGTGCGTCCCGACAGCGAGATCCGGATCGCCGACGGTGGCTCCGCCCGGTCGCCCGGGACGCCGTCCTTCGAGGACGTGAAGGTCGGCGAGGAGCTACCGGTGTATCACGCCCGACTGTCCCGCGGCGATCTGGTGAACTATTCCGGTGTGGCCGGCGACGCCAACCCGATTCACTGGAACGAGGACATCGCCAAGATGGCAGGGCTGCCCGATGTGATCGCCCACGGCATGCTCACCATGGGCCTGGGCGCCGGGTTCGCCTCCGCGTGGTCGGGCGACCCCGGTGCGGTTACCCGCTACGCGGTGCGGCTGTCTCAGCCGGTGATCGTGGCGGCCCTCGACGGCGCAGACATCGAGTACAGCGGCCGGATCAAGTCGCTGGACCCGGAGACCCGCACGGGTGTCGTCATCGTCGCCGCGAGGTCCGGTGGCCGGAAGATCTTCGGCCTGGCAACGTTGAACGTCCGCTTCCGCTGACCTGGCGGCCGTGGTGACTGTGGCGGTCGACGACGACGAAGGAGAACGACTTCCGCCGACTGATAATGGTTTGCGTTGTTGTCCTACTGACACCTCCAGTGTCGAGATGCAGCGAAGGTTGACAAGACACGCCTGGCTACTTTGACAAAAGTTCGGCGTGTCGGGAGAACTTGGCAATCTTCGTTGCAAAAGTCCTGCTCAGCGATTCAATGGAGTTCGGCGGCAGTTCCTCGATTCCGGTTGACTAGTCTGACCGTCCACGAGAACTTTGGTCTACTGCACTCGAGGCTTGCCCATCTCGCGTTGACATGCGGGACCGATATGCCTGTGCCCCAACAGTATTGAGTTACACGCGAGGACGAGCTACACAGGAAGACCCCTCGCCGATGCGGCTGGCGCGGGGTGGATTGACCTATACGTGACTCTAAGATGGGCGGATTCCTCGGGCCGATTGCTTAAGTGCTCGTCGATCAGGTCCGCGGTGATCGGCACTCCGACAGAGGGATACAGAGGAGATGACTACGCTCGGCGGATGGCGGGAGTGTCGACGCGCGTAGTCGAGGGGTATTTCGAGTGCCCCGTGCCATTCACAGTGGACATCGAGGCCCTCAGGGAGAAGTACTCGGCGATTGTGGGGGGCCAACCGCTCACGCTTAGGCTGCCGTCGGCGGACGGGGTGGAGAGGTCTCACGACGGGTTGTCGGCGCCTCCGCAGCATTACTCGGAACATGAAGACCTTCTGAGCAGCCGACCCGAGATGGCTCCTTTCTGGGGCCGCGTCGTGGTGTGGAGCGCTAACTTTGACGCGCCGAAAGCCGCCAACATCCACCGAATTGGAATTTCGTTCGAGGTTGCCGGCGACGACGATCTCGTTCGCGAGGCCGGGCGCCGGGTCGGCGACGCCATGTCAGTGTGGTGGGCTGCGGTCAGTGCATGGATCGAGGTGCGCCACAGCCAAGACCTGTCTCGGCTCGGGCCCGTCGAACCAGGAATCAAATTCAGTGGTACGACATTGCGGTCACGGCTCTACAGCTTGCAGGGTCACCCGATCCCCGGCGGCCACATCCTTCCGGTCGGATCGAGCGCCATCCGCGTTACGTGGCCGAACTACACCCCAATTGATGCCCAACAACTCCAGCACTGCATCGAGCACAGCCAGAACCACGGACCTCCTCCCACCGAATGGATGCTCATCCGCGACGCGAACTCACTATGCGCGGGCCAGGACTACCGCCGCTCCGTGCTCGACGCCGGCCTAGCCGCCGAGCTTGCTGTCACCAAACTCATCCGATCGCACCTCGCAGCTATCGGTCACCCCAACACCGACAGAGAGTTACGAAGAAATCGAATGCTCGGTCCCCTCTGCGATTATTGGACCCGACAATGCCGCGGAAACCTTCCCGCCGATTACCAGACCCGGCTCCTTAAGCGGCGAAACAACGCAACCCATGCCGGCACGCTCTTCGCAGAATCGGATGTACGCGAAGCGATCACTGTCGCTCGAGACATTGTGAATGACGCGACGCCACTACCGCTTTAGAGAAGTCTAATGAGATCCCGTCGCGTGATAGACCGCCTTTGGAGTGGTGACGTTAGATGCTGCCGGTGCTGGGCGCGGGCTTGAGGCCGGCAGCGATCGTTGCGAGTTGGTCGTTTGTGAGATTGTCTGATGTGAGGAACACGAGCGTTCCGTCGCGTTCAAGGTTTGCTTGGGCCTGAGGCCATTCGGCTGGACTGACCCTGACCGAGGTCCCGCCGCGGACCACCACTTGCCAGTTCTCGTCATTGATCATGCTCCCGAAGTGGGAAGCGCGGTCAGCCGCAGCCACCTGCGAAATGGAAATGCTCTGGTGTCCGTCGACCGAACGGTAGCTCAGCGTGACCTGCGCCGGCGAAGGTGGCCGCGCGGAAGCTTCAATGAACATGCAGCGCAGCTGCCAACCGTCGGGCACGCGGTCCGGCATGACAACGGTAAATGGGGCGCGCTGCTGCGCTTCAGTGAGCGTGATGTGCCGCAGATCGCGCAGACGACTTCGGATTGGCTGAATCTCTTCACCATCCGGTGGCGTGAACTGGAACGTCTCGGTTGGGATCGGCTCATCGAAGCGGATCGCGAGCGTGGTGATCTTGTGGAAGGGCTGCTCGTCGCGGATCGCGGTGACCGCCAGGAGCACTCCGCGTTCCTGGTCAACGTCGAGCTGGTAGTGCTGGGCGCCGCTGCCGAGTTCGTGGAGCTCGCGGTGAAACCCGCCGTGGCGTGGATCGTGCGGGCGGGGGGTGGCGCGAGCTGTCACGGCGGCTCGACCCGCCACCTCGGAGTTGCCAATCACGCGAAAACGCAGCGAGCTAAGCAGCGGTACGGGATTGAGCAAGACTTGGAGCCGCTGTCCGACGCCGCTTTGGGCGCTCGGATTGTCCTGGTTGCTGCTGGCGCCCATGTGCTCGTCCCAGAACCACCACAGCGGACCGTCGGCGACACCGTAATAGCCGTCCCGGCGGCCCCCGTGAAGCTCTTCGCGGAACCGCTGGCCATCGCGCCAGATGCGCACCGTCTCTTCGGTCTCAGCGGGCGCCGGCTCGCCGCCACCACTGACGGCGGAGACGGCGGCGAACGAAACGCCGCGACGCTTCTGCGCTTCGGTGTCGGCGCGAAACGCCTCGTGCAGGCGCTGTTCGTGGCGCCAAATGCGGTAGGTCGCTGCAACGGTTCGAAACCGGTCATCAGCTCCGTGCAGCAACGCCAGCAACGTGCCAAGCTCGACCTCGTCGCCACTCGTGCGGTGCGGCACTTCGGACATGGGATCACACTAAACCGCGGGCCCTGCCACAGCCATAGACGCAGCGGCGCAACGTCATGACCGTCCTACCGCCGGCCGATGTCGAGATGCAGGAAAGATTGACAAGACACGCCTGCCTACTTTGACAAGACTTCGGCGTGTCGCGGAGGTTTGCTAATCTTCGCTGCATAAGCCCAGGTCAGCTCAATGAAGAACGCTACGTGCGCGCCGCCGCGGAAGCGGTCGCGACAAAGCTCATGGCTGATACGGCCGAGATTCGCTGCTAAGCGCAGGTGAAAACTTTGGCGGTTCCCAAACTCAACACCCGCCCGTTGGGACGCGGTCCTCACGAAACTCTCGAAGCCGACGCGGTCGATCATATCGTCGGACACGACGACAACCCGGCACTCGAGATCGAGGGGTCCCTAAATCGAGTGCCATCGCGACGACATACGGGTCCGCGGGTTCAGCACCCATTGCATTTGCATCAATAAGGTCAGGCGTACAAGCCAGCACCGGGACCGGATGAAAATCCATGAGCCGCAGATCGGCAGCGGTGCACACTGGACGTCGGGAAACGCGAAAGCGCCGATTCGGGAACGTGCGGTATCAAATGACGTGGGCGTATCGCGCTTTTCAAAGCTGAATGAGCCCGCGCCGCGTCGCGCCTGCCTCTGCGCTGTTCGGCCGTCACGGTAGCGTCCCGAGCACCCGCGGGGGAGCTGAGAGTCCGGTCAAGCGCAACACTCGCTACGAATACATCTGTTCGATCACGTCGGCGTATCGAATGGCGATTGGCTTTCGTTTGAGCTTGTTGGTCGGCGTCAGATACTCACTGCCGGGTTCCCATGTTTCGGGCAGGATGGTGAATTTTTTGATCTGCTCCACGCGAGATAGTTTGGCGTTCGCGGCGTCGACACCGGCGTTCACGGTCTGTCGGATCAGCGCAGTTCCAACAAGGTCAGCGACGGAGAGGTTGTCGAGCCCGTGCTTGTCGGCGAACGCCGGAGCAGCGTCGGGGTCGAGGCAGATCAGCGCGGTGTTGTATTGCCGTGCGTCCCCGATCGCGACGACGATGCCGACGAGTGGGCAATTGGCGGCGATGGTGTTTTCGATGTTGGTCGGCGACATGTTCTTGCCTGCCGCGTTGATGATGAGTTCCTTCTTGCGATCGATGATGGACAGGTAGCCCTCGGCGTCGATGGATCCGATGTCCCCGGTGTGCAGCCAGCCGTCGGCATCGATGGTTTCCGCTGTTTTGGCGGGATCTTTCCGGTATCCGCGCATCACCATCGGGCCACGGGCGAGCACTTCGCCGTCGTCGGCGAGGCGGATGTGGGCTCCAGGAAAGGGTGTGCCGACGGTACCGATCTTGATCCGATCGGGTCGGTTCACGGTGACCCCCGCCGTGCACTCGGACATGCCCCACCCCTCGCAGAGGGGCAAGCCGAGCCCGAGGATGAACTCGTGCACTTCCGGCGGGATGGGTGCGGCGCCGGTCACCGCGAGGCGCACCTGGTCCATCCCTAGTTGCGTGCGGACCTTCGACAACACCAGCCGATCGGCTAGGGCGTATCGGATTCCGTCCAGGACACCGAGTCGCCGACCGCCCGATTCGGTGCGGGCCTTCGCCTGCCCGGTCGTGAACGCCCAACGCGCCAGGTTCCGCTTCACCGGATTGGGCTCGTCGGCGATCCGTTGTTCCAGCGCCGCTTTGAGCTTCACCCAGATGCGTGGCACGCCGAGGAAACCGGTCGACCGAACGTCGATCACCGCGGCGATCACCTGTTTGATGTCGGGCACCGTGGTGACCGGGACGCCGTACATCAGATTCGTGTAGTGAGCAAACCACCTGTTGGCGGCGTGCGCATCGGGCAGGTAAGAAATGACCCGATCGGATGCGCTGATACCGCCGAAATCGTCGACGATACGGGCGTTCTCGATGAAGTTGGTATGAGTGAGCTCGACACCCTTCGGCGGGCCGGTGGTGCCCGACGTGTAGACGATTGTCAGCAGATCACTCGGTTCCACGGCCCGCCACGTGGCGTCGAAATCGAAGCCGTCCGCGGGCGTGGATTCGAGCGTGTCGAGGCTCAGCACGCCGTCCGCTTCGGCGTCCACACATATCACCTGCTCGACCTTGCCGCCCATCTCAGTCGCCGCGAGAACCGTTGGCAGGAACTGCCTCTCACAGATCACCACGCGGTTGTCGGCGTTCTCGAACTGGTAGGCGAGCACATCCGCGGGATTGGTGTTGTACACCGAGAACGGAGTCGCACCGGTGTGCAGGACCGCCGTGTCGCACAAATGGAATTCCGGCCGATTGGTCAGCATCAGCGCGACGGTGTCACCCGGCTCGACGCCGAGCGCGGCCAGACCGGAAGCGATCGCGCGCACGCGATCGACATACTGGCGCCACGTGATGGTCGTCGCGCCGTCAGCGCTGCGAAGCGCGACCGCGTCCGGGGCATGCTGGCCTACCTGCTGGAATGCCTCACACAGGGTCCGTGGTACCGCGGTGCTCATCTGATCGAGTTCCCTTTCACACTTGACCGCGGGCGCGGTCCTCGTACGCTTTGCGCTGCACGTTGTCGACCTTGTCGGTGAACACATGCTCGCCACCGACGAACCGGTTCATTCCTTCGGCGACAACGCGCGGCATGAACTTCTGCGATGCGACGAGTGCACCGACCAACCTGGTGACTCGGACCTTCGGTCGCGGTTCGACGATCAACCCCACGATCGCGTTCGCGATATCTTCAGGTTCCGCGTTCTTGAAGCCCTTGATGCCGGCGGTGCCAGCGCTGAGTTCAGTGTTAACGAACGACGGGAGGACTGTCGAGAACCGCACTCCGGTTTTCCGGTTCTCCACGCGCACCGCGTCGGTGAAGCCGACGACGGCATACTTACTGGCACAGTAGGTCGCAAGCCCGGGCGTGTAGGTTTCGCCGGCCAGCGACGCGACATTGATGACGTGGCCGGCCGCTCGGGGGACCATCCGTTGCGCGGCGAGTTTAGTGCCGACGATCACCGCGTAGGTGTTGATATCGAGAATACGGCGGGTCACCGCGTCGGGCTCGTCGACGAGCTTGCCGACCGGCATGATGCCGGCGTTGTTGATCAGCACATCCAGGGGGCCGAGCTCACGCTCAACGGCGTCGAGGAAGACCGCGAACGAGTCGGGGTCGCTGACGTCGAGCCCGCACGCATAGGCGCCGATCGCAGCCCCAGACTCGGTGACGGTCGCCTCGTCGATGTCGCCTATCGCGACCTTCGCGCCGAGTCTCTGCAACGCGGTCGCGGTGGCGTACCCGATGCCGCGGGCCCCACCGGTAACCGCGATCACCTTGTCGCGCACGACTGCTCGATCCGTCATCTACTTCTCTCCATTGGTGAGGCCGAAGCGGCGAGTCCGTGAGCGCCGACGGCGGGTATGGCGCCCTACGTCGTCCCTTCATGCGGGGCGGGATCGACCGTGCGATGCCGTCGCGAGTTCGCAAGCCAGGCCGACGATCTCGTCGGGGGCATCCAGTTGCGGGCTGTGACCGGCCTTGACGAGCACGACGAGTCGGCTGTGTGGAATGGCCCGGTGCAGACCGACGCTGGACGCGAGCGCGACGATTCGATCCCGGCGGCCGTGCACGAAGATTGTGGGGCAGGAAATATCGGGAACCGCGGGCTGGGCGTCGACTTCGGCTTTCATGCGACAGGCCCGTCCCAGCACGTCTCGGGAACCGCGCGGTGTATACATCTGGGAACTGAGGATGCGCACCAACTCCTTGTCCAGCGCCGGTCGATCCCCGTAGACCAGGCGGCCGGCGAGCCTGTCGGCGCCGTGTCGGCGCACCAACGTGGGTGCGTCTAAGGCCGCCACCCTGGTGAGGAGTCGGCCATTGTCGCGCAGCGCGGCCCGGACCAGCGGCGTCCAGCCCATACCCGGCGTCGCGGTCGCCACGATTCCACCGATCGGCAGGTGCCGCGACGTTGCCGCGGCCCGCACGGTGAGGAAAGCGCCGAGAGAATTCCCGACGAGCACAACCGGAGACTGCCCGCCGTACTGTGCGATCACCTCAGCGACGAATCGATCACCCTGGGGTAGCCATGCACCAGGAGCGGCCGGGTCGGCGGCGCCGAAGCCGGGCAAGTCGACCGCCACGGCCGACTGGCCGGCTTGGGCGAACCGGTGCAACACGTGCCGCCACGAATCGGCGGGATGGCCGAACCCGTGCAACAGCAGGATCGTTGGCCCATCGCCCTCGACAAACAACTCTCGCGTGCCCACACCGGCGTGGACGGCGCGTCGCTCATTGATCACGCGCTCAGGCCTGCTCTGCCCAATGACCCAATTGATTGGGCAACTCGTCGAGCAACCACGGGCCGTCGGTCTCGACGGTTTCCACCGACGTCCAGCCCTTCAGCAGCGTGATGGCCTCGCCCTGAACGGCGAGGACCTTGCCGGTGAGCGGGCATTTCTCGGCCGCCAGGTAGGCAACGACCGGTGCGATGTTGGCCGGGCTGAAAGCATCGAACTCGCCTTCAGGCACTTCTTCGGTGAACATCACGCTCATGCCCGGAGTGGCCAGGGTCAGGCGGGTGCGGGCGACCGGCGCGATCGCATTCACCCGCACGCCGTAACGCTCGAGTTCCAAGGCCGCGACCTCCGTGATGGCCGCGATGCCTGCCTTGGCGGCGCCGTAGTTGGCCTGCCCCGCGTTCGCCATGAACGTGCCCGACGCCGACGCGGTGTTGATGACCGCGGCGTTGACCGGCTTGCCGGCCTTGGACTGCTCCTTCCAGTAGCCGGCCGCGTGGCGCAGCACCGAGAAGTGCCCCTTCAGATGCACCGCGATCACGCTGTCCCATTGGGATTCGTCCATCGAGGCGATCAAGCCGTCGCGCAGGATGCCGGCGTTGTTGACGACGATGTCGAGACTGCCGAACTCCGATATCGCCCGGTCGACAAGGTTTTTCGCGCCGTCCCAGGTCGCAATGTTGTCGGTGTTGGCAACGGCGTTGCCGCCGGCGGCGAAGATTTCGTTCGCCACTTCCTGCGCGGGGCCGACGTCGCTACCGCTGCCGTCGTTGGCGCCGCCGAGGTCGTTGACGACGACGCTGGCACCCTCTTTCGCCAGCAATAGTGCGTGTTCACGGCCTATGCCACGGCCGGCGCCGGTCACAATCGCGACGCGGTTCTCCAGTGAACCCATGTGAGTTTCCTTCTCAGGTTGGATGATTGGATGTCAGGCGACGAGGGTCGCGAGCTTGTCGAGAGACTCGTTGAGTTCCTTGGTTGAGGCGCGCTCGATAGCGCCACCGATCGCGCCGACCATCATCTGGCTGATGAACTCGGCGTCGACGGTGGCGACGGAGGCGTCCTCACCATCCGGCTCGACAGTCAACGTGAAGCTGATCTTCGCGCCGGCCATGCCGGTGCCGGAGAACTTTGTCGTATGGGGGGCATCGAAATCGTCGACGGTGAACGTGATGGTGTTCGCCATCCCCATGATCGTGAGAACTTCGCTCATGGTCGCCCCCTTGGACAACTCAGCCGGCGGGGCTTCCTTCCACTTGGTGTGGACCGTAAGCCACTCCTCGAAACGCGAGGGATCGGAGATAACGGCCCACAGCTTGTCCTGCGGGGCTGCGATCACTTTGGAAACGTTGGACTTCGCCATGATGCACTGCTCCTGTTCGTAATGGAACCTATTGCGGGATAACTACTTTCAGCGGCCGGCCGGTCGGTACGCGGTCACGACCGCGCTACCACCGAGTCCGATATTGTGCTGCAGCGCGACTTTCGCTCCGTCGACCTGCCGCTTGTCGGCGGTGCCGCGCAGCTGCCAGGTGAGTTCGGCGCACTGCGCCAAACCCGTTGCACCCAAGGGATGCCCCTTGGAGATCAGACCACCGGAGGGGTTGACGACCCAGCGGCCGCCGTAGGTGGTGTCGTTGTTGTCGACGAGTTTGTGGCCCTCACCCTCTGCCGCGAGGCCGAGCGACTCGTAGGTGAGCAATTCGTTGGGCGCAAAACAATCGTGCAGTTCGATCACGTCGATGTCGTCGGGGGTGATCTGGGCCTGCTCATAGAGCTGCTGCGCGGCGGTTCGGCTCATGCCGGCACCGACCAGGGTCGCCATGTTCTTGCTGTCGAACGTGCCGGGCACGTCGGTGACCAGCGCCTGGCCGACGATCTCGATCGCCTGCGCGGCGAGGCCGTGCTTGTCGATGAAGGCTTCGCTGGCCAGTATCGCTGCCCCGGAGCCATCAGAGGTCGGCGAGCACATCGGGCGGGTCAGCTGACCGGGCGCGTAGATCATCTTCGCTCCGACGATCTGTTCCTCGGTGTACACGTCCTGGAATTGCGAGTACGGGTTGTTGACCGAGTGCTGGTGGTTCTTGACCGCGATGCGCGCGAAGTGTTCGGGGGTTGAGCCGTACTTCTGGTTGTGCTCGACGCCCGCGGCGCCGAACATCCACGGCGCGACCGGGAATGCGAAGTCTTGCAGCTCAGCCATCGCTTGCATGTGGTTGGCCATCGGCTGTTCGCGGTCATCGTAGGTGGTGCCCAGCGAACCCGGCTGCATCTTCTCGAATCCGATAGCCAGCGTGCAGTCCGCGAGCCCGCCACGAATCGCTTGCGCGGCAAGGAACAACGCGCTGGAGCCAGTCGAACAGTTGCTATTCACATTGAACACCGGGATGCCCGTCAGGCCCAGCCCATAGACCGCTCGATGTCCGGAGCACGATTCGCCGTAGCAGAAGCCGGCGTAGGCTTGCTGCACCAAATGGTAGGCGATACCCGCATCCTCGAGTGCGTTGGTGCCGGACTCCTGGGCCATCGCCGGGTAGTCCCAGCCCTCGCGGCGGCCCGGCTTCTCGAACTTGGTCATGCCGACGCCCACCACAAATACCTTGTTGCTCATATCGTTTCCTTCCTAGGAGAATTCGGCGAGGCCGTCGGTGATCACGAACTTGCCGGGCTTCTCGTCGCCGGCGGTTTCGAACGCGTAGACACCCTCGCCGGTGTTCCAGAACGTACTTGTAACCGTTTCGTTCGGCATTGCGGGCTTGCTCAGGCGTACGGCAAGGCGCTTGAGTCGGCTTGGATCGTGCGGGCTCACCTGCGTCAGCAACGCGTGCGACGTGAATGCGATCGTGCACAGGCCGTGGATGATGATGCCCGGCAAGCCCATCGCCTTCGCGAAATCGTCGTCGAGGTGGATCGGCATCGGATCGCCCGCAGGCTCGCTGTAGCGAAACGTCTGGTCCGCGTCGAACGTCTGCACCGCAATGAACGCCGGCTCGCTGCCACGCAGCGATGCATCGAAGCCGTGCTGCGGGCTGCGCTCGCCGACAATTCCCTCGAACGTGCCGCCGCGGAAGAACCCGATGAAATACTGCTCGTTCACCAAATCGCCTCGGTCGCTGCGGGTTTCCATCAGGGTCGTGACAACCACACCCGAATCCTTACTCTCGATACCGATCGGCTTCGCCCGCACCGTCAGGACCTCACCAGGCTCGATCGGCCGGTGGAAACGAAAGTCGTGCTCGCCGTGCAGGATCCGCAACATCAGCTCGTCCGGGACCACACCCATGGTGGCATCAGCCATGATCGCGGTGACCGGCACAACGGCGAACACCGGCGGCGCGAAGGTGCCGTCCAGATGTGCGGCGATCGGGTCGTTGGTCGCCTTCGCATAAGCGACGCTCTGTTCGGCCTCGACCTTGAATTCCTGTTCTCCGGTCCACTGATCGAGGCGGTCGAGGTGAAATCCCTCGGTGGTGGCCATCCATACTCCTTGCGCATCATCGGGCAATCTGGTTCTCGACGCTACGGTCGCGCGAAGGGGCCGACGATGACCGAACTTCTCGCGTTCTTGACCGAACCGCTCGCGCCGGCTTGGTAGCTTCGGCAGGTGCGCCCCGCCGACCCGACGACCGCCTCCACGATCCCTATTCAGCGGGTGCAGGCGTTCGTCGGTCTGGCGATGAACCGGGGTTGGGACATCGAAGCCATGTTGGACACGGCCGGAATCTCACCGATGCTGCTGGCCGAAGGTCGTTCCCGCATCACCGCCGACCAGTTCGGAGTGCTGTTTCGGCAGCTGTGGCGTGAAACCGACGACGAGCTTCTCGGATTCGGGCTCGAACCGGTCCCGCGCGGCACCTTTCGGCTGCTCTGCTATGCACTCATCAACGCGCCTGACCTGGGTGCGGCGCTACGACGGTTCGAAGACGTCAACCGGGCCGTGCCCGGAATTCCGCCCGTCATACTTTTTGGCGGCGGCGACAGCGCTCGGCTGTCGGTCGACATCGGTGCGATCCAGCGGCCGGTCGACCTCCTGATCGACACCCTGCTCGCCACCACCCATCGGTTCATCGGTTGGGCCGTCGGCAAGCGGATACCGCTGCGACACGTCGAAGTCCCCTATGCCGAGCGTGCCGAGGTCGACGATTACGACGTCCTCTTCGGCGCGCCCGTGGTGTTTTCCGCAGACCAGCCCGCGCTGGTCTTCGGCAGTGACAACCTGTCCGCGCCGATAGTCCGCGACGAAGCGTCGCTAAACGACTATCTTCGCGGCGCGCCCGCGAGCGTGCTGACCGACCGCAGCTATGCAACCTCGACGGCAAACCAGGTACGCCGGCTGCTTGCGCAGGGCCTGGACGGTCAGTGGCTGAGTTTCGACGAGATCGCCGCCGAACTGACGATGAGTCCGCAAACATTGCGCCGCAAGCTCCACCAAGAGAACACCTCACCGCGCCAGGTCAAAGAAGAGATCCTGCGCGACGCGGCGATCGCGAGCTTGGTGCGCGGCGACGAAACCGTCGCCGCGCTGTCTCGTCGGCTCGGCTTCTCCGAACCCAGTGCCTTCTCCCGGGCGTTTCGCCGCTGGACCGACAGCCCGCCCGGGTCCTACCAGCGCTAGCGGGTCAGCCGCTCGATGTGGCCGTCAGCAACGCCCCAGTCGGACAACAGCTTTCCCACCACCGATGTATCCGCGGTCTGCGGTTGCGGGTGCCCGGCAGGGGTCCGGCTGAACCGCGGCGCCGGGGCCGGCTGACGCACGCCGGCGACCTCGATGAACGCCTCACGCGCCTGACTGTGCTCATGCTCGTGGGCCTCCCAGGGGCTCAGCACCGGTGTCACACACGCATCGGAGTTCGCGAACACCACAGCCCACTCGTCGCGGGTGCGCTCCTTGAACTTCGCCCCGAGGACCTCCTTGAGCAGCGCCCACCCTGTCGGGTCCAGCTGGAACGGCAACTCAGGGTCGTCGATCCCGAGCCCAGCCAAAAGCTGCACATAGAACGGGAACTCGACACAACCGACAGCGACGTACCCGCCGTCGGCGCATTCGTAGGTGTCGTAGAAGGGGGCGCCGCCGTCGAGTGCGTTCTGGCCGCGCGGCTGGTTCCACAGCCCGACTGCGTGCATGCCGTGCATGAATGCCGTGTAGAGCGCCGCACCGTCGACCATGGCCGCGTCGATCACCTGGCCTGTGCCGGATCGCTCCCGCTCGTAGAGCGCGGACAGCACACCTAACGCCAGCAGCATGCCGCCGCCGGCGAAGTCGCCGATGATGTTGCCCGGCGGCACTGGGCGCTCACCCGAGCGTCCGATCAGATCGAGCGTGCCGGTCAGCGCGATGTAGTTGATGTCGTGACCGGCCGTGCCGGCCAACGGGCCCTGCTGCCCCCAGCCGGTCATCCGGCCGTAGATCAGGCGCGGGTTGCGGACTTCCAGATCGGCCGGGCCGATGCCGAGCCGCTCGGCAACCCCCGGACGGAAGCCCTCGACGAATACGTCGGCCTGCTCCACCAGTGCGTACAGCGTCTGCAGGTCCGCGGGGTCCTTCATGTTCAGCTTGATGCTGCGTTTGCCGCGGTCCAGCGGACCGTCCGGTGGGGTGAGACCGTCAGTCGGCGGGCCCGCGCGCTCGACACGCAGCACCTCGGCGCCCAGGTCCGCCAGCACCATGCAACCGAACGGGGCCGGCGCGAGGCTGGCGATCTCGACGACCTTGACTCCCGCCAGCGGCCCCATCAGAGCGACTTCGCGATGATCGTCTTCATGATCTCGTTGGTTCCGCCGTACACCTTCTGAATGCGCGCATCGGTGTAGAGCCTGGCGATCGGGTATTCCTTCATGTAGCCGTAGCCACCGAACAGCTGCAGGCATTCGTCGGCGACCTTGCACTGCTGCTCGGCCAGCCACCACTTCGCCTTGGCTGCGGTCGGCACGTCGAGTTCGCCGTTGATGTGCTTGGCGACGCAGTCATCAAGGAAGCTCCATCCGACCGACTTGATCGTGTCTGCTTCGGCGAGCACGAACTGCGTGTTCTGGAACTTGAAGATCGGCTTACCGAACGCCTCACGCTCCCTGGTGTAGGCGAGCGTGACGTCGACGGTCAACTCGATCGCCGCGGCCGCGGCGACCGCGAGAATCAAGCGCTCCTGCGGCAGCTGCTGCATCAACTGGATGAACCCCAGGCCCTCGGCCGCACCGACAAGGTTGGACTGCGGCACCCGGACGTCGTCGAAGAACAGCTCGCACGTGTCCTGGCCATGCTGGCCGATCTTCTCCAGATTGCGCCCACGGCGGAAGCCCCCACGGTCGGTTTCGACGAGGATCAGGGACACGCTGTCGATGCCGGTGCTGTCTGGGTTGGTCTTGGCCGCGACAACCACCAGATCGGCGGTCTGGCCGTTCGAGATGAAGGTCTTGGCGCCGTTGATCACGTAGTCGTCGCCGTCTTTGACCGCCTTGGTCTTGATCGCCTGCAGATCCGAGCCGGTCCCGGGCTCGGTCATGGCGATCGCACTGACAACCTCACCGGAGGCCATCTTCGGCAACCACGTCTTCTTCTGTTCCTCGGTCCCGTACGACCCGATGTAGTGCGCGATGATGGCACTGTGCAGCAGGCCGCCGAAACTCGGCGCCATCGCCCGAATCTGCTCGATCGCCACGACGGCCTCATGGGCAAACGTGCCGCCGCCGCCGCCATACTCCTCCGGGATGCTCAGACACAGCAGACCCAGCTCGCCCGCTTTGCGCCACACGTCGCGGTCGACGTACTGCTGGTTGCCCCAACGCTCCTCGTTTGGAGTGCACTCCTTCTCGAAGAACCGGCGCGCCAGATCGGCCAGCGCGTCAAGGTCCTTGTCCATCCAGGACGAGCGATGCAACCCCACAGCAGAACTCCTTCGTCCAAATATTCGGTTCCACCGACGTTATGGCGAGCGGCGTGCGCCGCCAATGACCGAGCCGACCACAAGCTTGACCGGACTGCTCACCGACCTAGCTAAGCTAGCTACGGATGGCCATAGTCGGCGACATGGACCGTGTCCCAAGCTGAACGCGTCAGTTTTCTCTGAAATCTGCGTGCCAAACGCGATTGCACTCGGAAACGTCCGAATCGCGGCTCGCGCATACGAACTACATGCACAAAGTGGCTGCTAGAAGCAGGTCACCATAGATAGACTCGGACTAGAAATCAAGACGACGCTGCTCGCCAAGACACGCCTGGCTACTTTGACAAACCACCGGCGTGTCGAAATGGCTTGCTAATCTTCGCTGCATTAACCCAGCTCACCTGAAAATTTGGCCGCCGCTGCAGCGGACGTTGCCATCAGCTGCATCGACTTCGACTCGTCCTGCCCTGCTGTCTGCGCGACCTTCTCCTGCTTCAGGTGATCTGGGCGGTGAAGACCGGCGCGCGTGTGCAAGCGACATCCAGCTTTCTGCCCCTGTAGCTCTCGATGGACAGACCACGGGTGAGGGCTGTCAGTTCGTCTTGGCTGAGGCAAATACCGCCAGATTTCCATTCACCGCCTTTAGCCTGATGGGTCGTAAGCCCCGGGATCGGACGTCCAACGAAGGCTAGACGCTCCTGCATGAGCGCGAGACGGCTCAAGTGACTTCGGTGCGGCGACCGTAACTTGCGCGGCGAGATCTTGAACGCATTGTGGCAGATTGCGCGTCGCAGCCCGAGTGAGACTCGCCGCGACGACAGCTCGCGCGTCAGTTCGCGCATTCGGCTCATAGCGAGCAAGCCCAAATCCGTTCGCCGAAACAGTCGTTTTGCCGGCATTATTTACGGACGTCAAACGGTCTCGGTGTGCGGCAGTTCTTTATCGACGCTTACGCAGCGTGCGTCGCCGCGACGATGCGGTCAACCAGGCTGCTAGGTAAGTAGCTGCGAGCCCGTCGGCTAGCGGTTGATGTGAGGTAGCGAAGCAGCAGAGACGGTTCCTCCGGCCCGCCGAGCGGCACTGGTTCCACTCTGCGCCAACCCCGGGCTGATGCTGCCTTCACCGCGGTCAAATAGGTCCGTTCGCTCATGCGCCCCAGTTTTCGGGCGCGCATCAATAAAGCCGCAAGAGAAACCTGCCAGTTCCGTTTCAGAACGAAAAGCTGTTGCCAATCGACTGTTGTGGGTAATTGGTCTCGTATCTCATCAGCCGGCATCAAGAATGCCGCCGCGAACCAATGCGCTTGGTTCTCAACTTCTTTCACGCCCCACATCTGGTCACCGTGCATAACCAAGTGGGCAAGTTCGTGGGCAGCGTCGAATCGCGAGCGGGCTCGATCGTTTTTGTCGCTTCCAAGCACTACGACCGGATGGTCCACAAACGGCAACGAAAATGCGTCGACATCAGCGCTGCCAAGCGGCAAGCGGATTACGACCACCCCATGACGCTCTAGAAGTTCGACCACATTGCTGACCGGCCCCGGTGGGATTCGGTAGAAGGCACGAACTTTCGCGGCAATCGCCTCGATCTGGGGTTGGGTAGCATCGAGGGAGTCGACGGTAAATCTGGGAACATCACTGGCAGGAAATTCACCGGCGGCGGCAGCCGCGACAGCAAGGTCGTGGGCAACGTGTGCAATGGCGCGTGCTCTTCTGCGGTCGGAAACCGCTGTCCTACGGAGAGATCGGAAAAACCCCTCGTGGGTTTCGGTCAACGGCTGAGCAAAGAAAGTCGTCGGCACCGAAAGCGCAACTGCGAGTGCATCGGCGGTCTCCGAGCTCGGACGGGCTGACCCGCTTTCGTACTGACTGATCGCCGCGGCCGACAGACCCACCTGACTCGCAAGCTGGTTCTGACTCACACCGATTAACTCGCGCGCCACTCGTAACCGCGCCGGTCGAAACACCGAACTGTCCATCGCTCCCCTGGGCCTTGGACCCGCAACGCAGCTAAGTCGCCTGACCGGATGGTAGCGGGTCTCGCGCCGAAAGTACGTGATCCTCGCACGGAGAACTGCGCGCCGAATATCATGTAGTAAACTTAAGCTAATTCAATACTACGCGGAGAGGGCTTCGTGCCGAACGACACGGAAAGCCAGCAGAGCGGGACGGCCGACGACCGATTCCAGATTCTGTCGCTCGACGGCGGTGGCCTGCGCGGGATGTTCACCGCCGCCGTCTTGGCACTGCTCGAGGAAGACCACGGCATCCGAGTCGTAGACCACTTCGACCTCATTGCCGGGACCTCGACCGGCGGGATCATCGCCCTGGGCCTCGGATTGGGGATGTCGCCCAGGCAGATCCTCGAGTTCTACACCGAGCACGGAAGCCGTATCTTTCGTGATCGGAGCGGACTGCGCGGTGCTCATCAGTGGCTTCGGAGCAAATACTCAGCACGACCTCTCCGCCATGCGCTGACCGAAGTCTTCGGTGATCGTCTGTTTGGCGACAGCACGAAGAGGCTCGTCATTCCGTCGTACGACCTCGGCGCCAGCGATATCCATCTTTTCCGCACTCCCCACCTGGAAGAATTGCGCAGGGACTGGCGCGAACGCGCCGTGGACGTGGCCCTGTCCACCGCCGCGGCACCGACATACTTTCCGGCCATGCCCCTGCGCGGCACACGACTCATCGATGGCGGCGTTTTCGCGAACAACCCGATGATGGTCGCACTCACCGAAGCCGTTGGTCCGCTTGGGATTAACATCTCCAACGTCAAGGCGTTCAGTGTCGGAACTACCACCGACGTCCCCCGCCACCGCCGGCTTCTCGACAACGGTGGACGGCTGGTATGGGCACCTGCTGCGGTTGACGTGTTGATGCGCGCCCAGAGCGAGGGCGCGACAAAGCAAGCCCGACACTTCCTCGGCGACAATAACTTCCTCCGTCTGAACCCGACGGTACCGACCGGCGCGCTGAACCTCGACCGAGTCGACGCCGACAGCCTCATCGGCCTTGCCGATCACGTAAGCAGAATGCAGTCACCGGATTTCAAAGATATGTTCGTCGATCATCTCGCGCCGACTTACATGCCCTGGCACGCCAAAAGTAAGGATTGATGTGGATACGACTGACGAGATGCTGTCGATGCTCCTCGCCGGAGCCGTTGAAGTGCTGGATATTTCGCCCGAGCTTCAACAGATCGCAGTCGACCGCTATGAGGAGGTCGGTAGCTGGCTGGCCAGCCACGCGGACGTCCGCTGCGACATCTTCCCGCAAGGATCATTCCGACTCGGCACGGTAGTGCGGCCCATGGACGCCGCCGGCGAGTACGACATCGATCTCGTCTTCCGGATGTTCATCGCGAAGGAGAACACCACTCAAGCACAACTGAAATCCGGCGCAGGCGCCCTTCTGCGCAGCTATGTCAGGTGGAAAACCGCCCGCGGCCACGGCGACGGCCCTTCTCACCTGCACGACCGGCGGCGCTGCTGGACGTTGGACTACGCCGACCATGGCTTCCACCTCGACGTGCTCCCGGCGATCCCGGACACCGACTACCTGCCGTCGGGAATCTTGCTTACCGACAAGCAACTCCGTCGCTGGCAGCACAGTGACCCCATCAAGTACAGCAGCTGGTTCCGCACTCGCTCAGAAGAGCTGCAACGTAGGCTGATTGAAGCCGCCGAGGCACGCCATAAGGACGTCAGCCAGGTGCCCGAGTGGACCGTAGCCCGGACCACCTTGCAACGCCTCGTGCAGGTCCTCAAATGGCACAGCATGGTCCACTTCGCCGACGATATCGACAACCGCCCGCCGTCCATTCTGGTGACCACCCTTGCGGCCAGGGCATACCGCGGTGAAACCGATCTCACGACGGCCATTCGAGCGGCTCTGGCTGGTATGCACGAGCACATCGAGACCCGCAACGGGAAATACTGGGTGCCGAACCCGGCGCACGAGGGGGAAAACTTCGCCGACAAATGGAATGACTACCCTGAGCGCCGCGATGCGTTCAACGACTGGCACCGGGAAATCACCGAGACGCTCGACGACGTCATCAGGATGACGGGCGCCGGACTCCCCGCGATCGCCGCGCGTCTTGAAAAAAGTTTCAGCCGCAGCGAGATCCGGACCTCCGCGAAAAAGTACGGCGAACACCTCGCGCAGCGACGCGACGCTGGCGGACTGCGGGTCCGTCCCAGCGGCCTCATCACCACCACCTCGGCTGGAGTGAGCATTCCACCACACACGTTCTATGGCCTATAGCCAGAGGCAGCGACTCAATCCTGCTCAGCAAATGCTCGCGCTTCGCGCGAGAATCCCGAGCGCCAGCGGCACGGTGCGTCGGGGAATTCTCAAGTGCACTCTATCGATTCAGCCCTCGCCGATGAGCCTGACCTACACCGTCCAGATCCTTCAGCAGCATGCCAAGCAACCGCGTGTTTACGTCATCGATCCACCGCTTCAGCTGCACCAGGGGGCTGCGGGCCTACCGCACGTCTACTCCGGTGACCAACTCTGCCTGCATTACCCGAGCCAGTGGAATCCGTCGATGCTGCTGGCCGACACGATCGTGCCCTGGACTGCCGAATGGCTCATGCACTACGAACTTTGGCTCGTTACAGGCGAGTGGACCGGCGGAGGTGATCACCCGTGAAATCGCAGCCGGCGTTAGAAGCCGGTTAACACAGGAAGTGCGTCGCCGTCGGCTTCGAAGCCGTAGCCGGGCGGGGTACAAACCCGCTGTTGGGATAACGAAACAACTCTAAACGATTGCGACGGTGCATGACTGACAACAGTTCGACGAACGGCCCCTTGGAACAGGAACCCGACTCAACGCTCCCATCGAACGCACGAAGTGACGCTTTTGCCGCTTCCTGGGAGCTCTTCGATCAGGCGAACCGGGCAGGACAAGAGTTGCCTGATCGCTGGAACGAGCTAGTAGGTACCGACCTCTTCGATAAATCTGTCTTTGCGGATGCGGATGGCCTCGGACGCGTCGACGTATATATCGACGAATACGAAGAACATCGCCTTGACTCTTTACAGAGCGGTGCGAAGAGATTCGTCTCGCTGCTCCTAGCTACCGCGCGCGAAGCCCTGCTGGACACTGAGCGGTGCGTGTCAGCCGCTCTGCGCGCACCCGGTCGCGACCACCTCCCTCGATTTCCGTTGTGCGAGAGCATCGCCGAGTTCCGCACTTTTCTCGACTCAGGACCCCTTGATGGACTTCGACCAGATCAAATCCAGCTCATCGAGCAGTTCCAGCCCTACTACCTGGCCACGAACGACAACGACTCGCATCGCATCTTCCTCCTACTAGTGCAGCACCTGCACAGCCTAGGTCAAGTCATCGGGGCTGAGAGCAGGCCTCTAGTCGCATTCTGGGCACACTCTGCGCAACCGCAGATACAGGTTGATGCCCCCGGCTCAGTGAGCGAGCTTCAGGTCAATCCCGATGGCCTCCTGGTCGATACCCATTGCGTCGCAACATTTCGCGTGCCTCCCGGAACACGTCCCAGTGCGAACCCTTGCATAGCTTTTGATCCGATTTTCAACGCCGAGCCGTGGCCTCAAGATCCCGACGACAACATGAGCGTCCGCTGCCGAGGACTCCTGCTCATCATCGAGTTGTTGATCCAGGGACTGGAGCGGTCGGTGGGCCTGCGACCGCCGTTGCACAGTGGTCGTTTTCGGCTATTGCCGTTGCCTGAGGATGACCCGCTTTGGGCACGGGTGGACACCAGCGACGTTTCAGACATCGAAAGCGGTTTGGCAGCATCCGATCTCGGCCTGGCGACCTACCAAACTGGCGACGAATTCATCATGCTGGTGCAACGACCGGACGGGATCTATGGCCGTGTGGTCCCCCGGGCGACGTCACTCGATGACGGCATCACCCGGGGAGAGGCCGCGGAGCGTGCCAGCCGTGGATCCGCAGCGCGATGGGGCCTTCCTGACTTTGTTCTCGCGCCCAGAACCGTCGAACGCGGTTCCGCGACAAGGGAAGTCGGCGACGGTACAATCGTCTGCGGAGACTTGGGCGTCGCTGTCCAGGTCAAGGCCAGATCAAACGCGACCGACAATCCGGCCCGAGAGACGTCGTGGATTAGGAAAAAGATCGCAGAGGGAGCTCGGCAGGCTGCCGGCTCAGTAAGAACGGTTCAGCGCTCACCGCTAGAGCACACCAACGCCAGAGGACGATCGGTAACTGTTGATGGATCTTCCATCAACTGGATCGGTCTGGTGATTATCGATCATGACGACCCTCCCGACACCATCGAATACGTCGCCGATGCCGCGCGACTTCCATACGTGGCCGTACTGCGGCGAGAATGGGATTTCCTTTTCGATCAGCTCCGCTCAACTACCGCCGTTGTCGCGTACCTTCACCGCATTGCCCCCGATCGCGTCGCTCCGGGCACCCACGTCGCCAACTACTACGAACTCGCGCTGGCCGATGAACAGACGCCAGCCGACCTTCTCAACTCCCGCATTCCGGACTCACTGAGCGACCCCAGCTTGCGCTCCTCACATCCTCTCCTACCGCTAGAGCCCGTCAGCACCGCTGACGAATACGGCACCCGGACATACCGGCAGATGCTTGAAGACATCGCCGACGGACCGTGGGATCGAGACGAGACCGATCGTCTGAAGCTGTTGTGGTTCCTCGATCAACTGCCTGTAGCGGAACGATCGGTGATCGGTCGGCGGCTGCTTACGCACCTCGGCCGGACATCGGCTGTCAGCCCGGGCACTGCCCACTGGGACATGCGGCGCTACCTACTTGGAACCGCGTACTTGCATCTTGGATACGTCGTCTGCAATCAATTCACCGAGCTACATAAAGAGGCATTCCGCAGGTGGACGATGCTCCGGCATCACGAGTGGACATCTGCACTTGACCAGTCGATTCGTCCTGAGGCAGTCACCGTCGCGGTAATGCTGACACCGCGTCACGATGCTGTACGACTTTGGGACACAACGGTATTTGCAATTTTCGGCGATCAAGAGTTGGACTCCGGCGATGTCGCGATTCTCGAACGACTCTGGAACCGGACGTCGTCCGACGGCGGCGGCACTCTGTTATGACACCACCAAATCTCGAACAGGAAGCGTACATCGTCACTCCCCACGGCAGATTTCTCGTCCTGACGACCGCCGCCGCGGCTCACCACTGCTGCTGCTGCCGCTGCCGCTAATCTCGTTCTACGTCCGAGTTCCATTCATGGTTTCGACAAGTAGCCACGCGTCGTGGGGGTTTGCGAAAGTCGCGACGAGGTCAGCGTCTGCGTCGATGACTTCACATCCGACGGCCTGCCAAGGCGGGAATAGCTCGGCTAAATGATCGATCGGCGGGTGGTCGTATCCGCACGCAAGGCACATGTCCGTTCCTAGTCCCTCTAACTCACACCGGATACCACCGGCAGGTGGCATCGCGGCAAGGGAGCCTCATCGACAAGATAGGACAGCATCCTGCCGCTCGGCGGCAATTGAAGTCAACCCCGCTTCGGTCGAACGATGTGCCTTCCGCGGCTTAGTCCGGCTCATGCTGCGCCACCCACACACACATGCCGATAATCCCCAGTACTGACTTCTGATGTCAGGATCCGCACCCAGTTCCTGAAACAACATGGATCTATCATCGCGCAGGGACGATTGATCAACCCCAAGCCACCAGCTTCCCGGAGCGCACGTCAGCGACCGCCGTCCTGACCGATCATTCCCAAACCGGACCAGAGCAAGGAACGCGGGATCGACTCAGTGATTTCAGCTGCATCCGCATCTTGCTGCAGCTCAAGCCGGGCTGAAGATTAAATCGGGCTTGTTAAACAAGCCCCCGCGTTTTGCTCATCTTCGCTGCATCTCGACATCCAGATCCTCAATGCGCCATATTGGCAAACCGCGACAGGTGCAACTGATGCGCGACCGTCACGGTCTTGGTCGGGCCGTTACGATGTTTGGCCAGAATGAGGTCCGCCTCGCCGCCACGCGGGTCGTCACGCTCGAACGCGTCGGGTCGGTTCAGCAGAATAACCATGTCGGCATCCTGTTCCAAAGAGTTATGTGCGCTTACCCCATTAGCGATGAAATTGTGCGTGCCGCCGACAGTTCCGTCATAGACATCCATTTCGCCCAGGCCGGTGACTTCAACAACCTTGTCCCAGAACACATCGCTTGCGGCCCAAGCGTGAATTCCGGCGTCCTTGAGCATTCCGGCCATGTCGTGCAATCGCGCGCGTCCAGGCGCGAACCTTCGCGTTGAGATGGCGAACGATGACTCCATAGCGACCCTCAGAGCACCATATGTAAGCCCCTTTTTCGCAAGGGCATTGCCGATCTTCTCCCAAACCTCTGAAGGCACGGTGTCGGCACCGGGCCGGCCGGTACGCGTCTCGAGTTCAGCGAGAACCTCTTGCACTTTGCCACTGCGTGCGCCGTGCACACCGACGTTGCGAAGAAACCTGATCTGGTTCTCCGCACGGTCAATGGTCAAGTGCCAGCAATCCCGGTAGCCGGACTTCGAGACCCGTGCGATCCGGCTCTGAACGCCGATGCGAAGAAGCAAGTGCGCGACGTCGTCAACGAGACGGCGACTCGTTGACGCGTAATAAAGTTTTGCTTGCGCCGCCACTGACTCCCAGCGCACCGAACCGTCGGTGGCCCATAAATGCCGCAGGAACAACGCCACTTGATCGGTCGGCATCGCGAAAACTTGCTGCGGCACGAATTTTTCATAGCTCCGCAGCCCGAACAAACCTAGCTCGTCGAGCCATGCGGCGATCGGATTATGCCGACCGTGCGTCAACCGATACGGCGCGGGTAGCCGCAGTGTAGTCACCCGCGCAGCCGGGTAATCGTCACGCACCGCGCTGACGCCGAAATACGCCGCCGAAACTGCGACCGCCGCCAGGTTGGCTTCATCTACCGAGGCGTAGCGAATCGGCTGCCTCTTCACGCACGACCCGTCACCGATCATGTGTGCGAGCAGAATTACCTCGGATTCCGCCATCCTCTTGGCGTCAACGGGTTCGGGAACGCTGCGCGGCACCGCCAGCCGGTCGCCAACCGCCAACTCTTGCAACGGTGTCCAGCCGTCAAGCTTCATGAAGGGGTGGTTACCGGTAGCCTCCACCTCGCGTCCGGAGGCGAGTCGAAGCCGGAAGACCTCTTTGCGCCCGCTCGAAAAGACGTTGCTCATCGGCCTGGCGACCATGCGCAGTCGCTCATCCAGTGACCACACGAGGGGCCGTTCGCCGGTCCGCATCAGCTCACCGAACGTCACCTCAGCACCGGTGTCAGCACGCAGGATTCGGGTCGCGGCTGTCATACATCCCGACTCACGCAGGTCCGAAAGCATCGGCTTCTTGTCGGTGCGCTGCTCAGGACCACGGTTAAGCTGGCTGATCGCAATGACGGGCACCTCGAGCTCTTTGGCCAACAGCTTGAGGTGCCTTGAGAATTCCGAAACCTCGACCTGCCGCGACTCGTGCCGCTTGCCGGAGGTCATGAGCTGCAGGTAGTCGACGACCACCAGCCGCAGATCGGCTTTCTGGCGCAGCCGGCGGGCTTTAGCGCGGATCTCCATCATGGTCAGGTTCGGCGAGTCGTCGATATACAGTGGCGCTTCGCTGATTTCGCTCATCCGTCGTGCCAGCCGGGTCCAGTCGTCGTCGCTCATTCGACCCGAACGCATATCGGCGAGTTTGATTTTGGCCTCGGCCGACAGCAACCGCATCACAATCTCGGACTTGCTCATCTCCAGCGAGAAGATCACGCTGGCCATCCGGTTCTTGATCGAACACGACCGCATGAAGTCCAGCCCCAGGGTGGAGTTATGCGTGGGCACCATGCCCCGCCCTGCCAGGTACAGATGCGCAGGCTTGCTCACCTCGACGCAGCGCACCGGAACGCTGCGCAACCGGCGCACCGCGTCGATCTGCAATACCGGCGCCATCAGCGTCGCGGCGCCTCGCCGCCCGGCGTATCGGCCGATCGACCCGGCCGCGGCGATCGTGTCCAGTCCGCAACGCAGTTCAGCGGTGGTGCGGATCCCGTACCCCGTCGGCCACTGGTGCAGTGCGTCGGCGACGATGATCGTGCCGTCGGAGAACTCGACTTCGTAGCAGGGCCGGCCCAACATCACCTCGGTCGCCGCCACCACCTCAGTCGGCTGCCCGTCGGCGCCGAGCAACTCGTCGCCGACAGCGACGTCACCCATCGTCGTCCAGCCCGCCGGTGTCGGCAGCGGAGTGTCCAGCGCGAGCGCCTTGCCCACACCCGGCCGGGCCGCAACGATGATCATCTGCCCCGGATGCAAACCGCAGGTCACCTCGTCGAGTTCGGTGAAGCCAGTCGGCACACCGCGGGCCAGACCACCGTTGGAGGCGATCGCGTCGATCTCGTCCATTGTCGGCTGCAGCAAATCTTCCAGCGCGACGAAATCCTCGGACAGCCGCCGGTCGGTGACCTCGTAGATCTCGGCCTGTGCCCGGTCGACCACCTCGGCGACATCAGAGCCGTCCGCCCCGGCGTAGCCGTACTGCACCACCCGCGTCCCGGCCTCCACCAGCCGGCGCAGCAGCGCCTTCTCGGCGACGATGCTCGCGTAATAGCCAGCATTGGCCGCCGTCGGCACCGTGGAAATCAGGGTGTGCACATATGGCGCACCGCCGATCCGGCGCAGCAGACCACGGCGATCGAGCTCCGCGGCGACGGTTACGGCGTCGGCCGGCTCACCGCGACCGTAGAGGTCCAAAATCGCGTCATAAACGTTCTGGTGAGCTGGCCGGTAGAAGTCCCCGGGTCGCAGCCGCTCGAGGACGTCCGCGATGGCATCTTTGCTCAACAGCATTCCGCCCAGCACCGACTGCTCCGCCGCCAGATCCTGCGGCGGCTGACGGCCCAGGTCCTCACTGGGTGGTGCCGAATCCACGCTCGCGTATGCGAGGTCGTCGACGACTGCCAATGAAGTCTCACCTCCTCCGCAACGCGCTCGAACGCACATTCGACGTCGGTACTGCCGACTGTAAAGGACGGCCCCGACATCGCCTGCTAACAGAACCGCCCGGGGCCGTGACGGTTGACGGTAAGCGTTGCTGGCACCGACTCCAAAAGCCGTTGTTGGTGGATCTGTGCATCGGGTGTGCACAGCCGGGACCACTCGTGTTGACCCGGGTGTGGACAACCTGTGGAGTAAAGCGCGGCGTTCTGCCATCGGCGCTGGCTAGCGGCCCAAAGCAGCATCGATCTCGTGTGGATGACATTCTCTTCGGCGTGTCTTAAAAGATTGCCGCTTCGGGCGTGTTGCGTTTCAAAGGCATATGTACCGCGTTAACACACAGTTACGTTCCCTCGCTGAGGGAGGCCGGAAAAAGTTCGCCAGCGTGTTGGCGGCAACACGCCGGACGCGGCCCGGAAAGGGTCTCGCCCGAGACCCGCGTGTGTTAAGGGTCAGGCGTTTGCGACGACGTCGACCGAAAATTCGACGTCGACCTCGGGGTGCAGATGCACCGACACCGGGTGGTTGCCGACCGCTTTGATGTGCGCCTTGGGCAGCCGAACGGTGCGCTTGTCGAGATTGGGCCCGCCCGCCTTCTTGATCGCGGCGACGACGTCACCGGCCGTCACAGATCCGAACAATTTGCCCGAATCGCCGGCGGCTTTGACCGGAAGCTGCACCGAGCCAAGCCCCTGGATCGCCGCTTTGAGCTCATTAGCGTGATCGAAGTCGCGGACCCGTTTGGATTCGCGGGCGCGCCGAATGTCGTCGACCTGGCGCTGGGCGCCGCGGGAGGCGACGATCGCCAGCCCGCGTGGCAGCAGGAAGTTGCGTCCGTAGCCGTCTTTGACTTCTACGGTGTCGCCGATGGCGCCGAGGTGGTCGACGTCGGCGGTCAGGATCAGCTTCATCGTTTGTCGATTCCGTTCTCGTTCTAGCGCGCGGAGGAGGTGAAGGGCAGCAAAGCCACCTCGCGGGCATTTTTGACCGCGAGGGCGATGTCGCGCTGATGCTGCACGCAGTTGCCGGTGACACGCCGCGCCCGAATCTTGCCGCGTTCACTGATGTAGGTGCGCAGCAAAGCGGTGTCCTTGTAGTCGATCGTTTGTTCTTTCTTCCCGCAGAACACGCACTTGCGTGTCTTGACCGGCTTCTCCGGAGCCGGCCGCCGCTTGTTGGACTTGGCCATTTGTCTGTCTCTTTCGTTCTGTTCGGGTGTCGTCTCAACGGGTGCTGGGCACCCGCGCATGGTTTCTAGAAGGGGGGTTCGTCGTCAGCGCCGCCGAACGAGCCCGACGCCGGAGCGCTGCCCCACGGGTCCTCGCCGGAACCGCCGCCGGCAGGGGCCGTACTGGCGGCGCCGCCGCCGCCCCTCCTCCTCCGCCGCTGCGCGTTCCACCGCTGCCATAGCCGCCGCCCCCGCCGCCGCTGCGGCTGGCCTTATTGACCTTGGCCGTGGCGTACCGCAGCGAGGGGCCGATCTCGTCGACCTCGACCTCGAACACGGTGCGCTTCTCGCCTTCACGGGTTTCGAAGGAACGCTGCTTGAGCCGTCCGCTGACGATCACTCGTGAACCACGGGTGAGGCTTTCGGCCACGTTCTCAGCGGCTTCACGCCAGATGTTGCATCGCAGGAATAGCGCCTCGCCGTCCTTCCACTCACCGCTTTGGCGGTCATAGATCCGCGGCGTGGACGCCACGGTGAAGTTCGCGACGGCAGCGCCGGACGGGGTGAACCGCAGTTCAGGGTCTGCAGTCAGATTTCCGACGACGGTGATGGTGGTGTCACCAGCCACGAGGTCCTCCTGGGATCGGCGGGTGAGCGCGACGTTCTGGGCGCGGCTCTTGGCAGAGCCTACGCAACGGGTCTGACGCGCGACGGCCGTTCATCGACGTGCCTGTGGGGCTACCGCCGGATTGCGCAGCTCCTCTTCACGCCGTTGCGCGACCTGCATCCTCGCCACGCGCTAGTGCTTGTCGGTGCGCATCACCTTGGTGCGCAGCACCGACTCGTTCAGGCCCAACTGACGGTCGAGTTCGGACACCGTCGCCGGCTCCGCTTTGACGTCGATGACGGCGTAAATGCCTTCGGCATGCTTGGCAATCTCGTAGGCCAGCCTGCGTCGACCCCAGATGTCGAGCTTCTCGACGGTCCCGCCGTCTTTGCGGACGACGTTGAGGAACGTCTCCAACGACGGGGCGACGGTGCGCTCGTCGAGAGTGGGGTCCAAGATGACCAGGATTTCGTAGGGACGCATGAGACCGCATCACCTCCTATGGTCGTGGGCGGCCACGGTCGGTCCGTGGCAGGAGGGTCGCCTGCGTCGGCAACCCGACCAGGCTACCGGATGCGCCGCTGGCCTGAGAAATCGTGGCGGCGGCGCGGACGGCTGCAGCTGGCTCACCGTCGAGTGTGCGCTGAGGGAGTCGAGCGTGCGCCCAGGGTGATCTGACGACGATTTCAGCGCCGTGGCGGCGCAGTCGACTCCCGGGACGCACAGTCGGTGCAGCGAATGCGGTTCAGGGCTCTGCGAAGTCCGGTATCGCCGACGCCGCCGCTGGACGCAACCGGGATCGCGCCGGGCGCAGCCGGCCGGACAGCCAGCCGGGCGGCGCGTCGGCTGCCCGGTCGAACACCCCCCCGGCCGGATCGTCGACCCGCTCGCTCCAGCGCACCAGGTCCTCGTCGGGCCGGTAAATCTGCCGAATCACCAGCGCGCACAACAGCATCACCGCGACGTCGCGCAGCAGCACGGTCCCGGTGAACCACTGCTCGGGCAGCCCGCGATTGGGAACGGTGTACAGGTAATACATTCGCGGCACCCACACCACTGCGTCAATCGTCATCCAGGTCAGCAAAATTCGACGATGCGGCAAGGCCAGCACAGCCAGCGGCACCAGCCACAGCGAGAATTGCGGGCTCCACACTTTATTGGTCAGCAGGAACGCCGCGACAATCAGGAACGCCAGCTGCGGCAACCGTGGCCGGGTCGGAGCGGTCAGTGCGACATAACCAATTACCGCACAACATATGACAAAGAGAACCGTAACGACCACGTTGAGCACATTGGGCGGCTCCCACAATCCCAGATCGTGATCGAAGCCGGGCCACTGGGTGAATGACTTGACGACGTTGTAGATCGAATCCATGTCGTCGCCGCGACGGGCATTGAGCCGGAAGAACTCCGACCAACCTCGCGGAAACAGCACCATCACCGGCAGATTCACCAGCAGCCACGTTCCCAGCGCGCAGGCGGCGGTGCGCGTCACCGCAGCCAGCCGCCCGGTCCGCACTCCCAAGACGAACAGCGCGAGCAGCAGCAAAGCCGGATACAGTTTGGCCGCAGCGCCGAGTCCGATCAGCAGACCGGCCAGTACCGGTCGGCGCCGCGCCCACGCCAGCAGTCCTCCTACCGCGAAAGCCGTTGCGAGCGCATCGAAGTTGGTGAATATCTGAAAAATCACCAGCGGTGAAGCGGCTACCAGCGCGCCGTCCCACACCCGCCGCCCCGCCAGCCCGGCAGCGGCCCACACGGTCGCCAGCCACGCCAGGGCCAAACCGACGGCGGCGGCGTCGAAGAACACCACCACCTCAGCGACCACCGGGACAACATGCATCTTGCTCAACGCCGTGTAGGTCTTGGCCAGCGTCATCGTTACATACTGGTAGATCCCGGTCAGCACCGGATACTCCATGTAGCGAACCGCCGGCTTGCCGTCAAAGCGCGTCTGCGGCTTGCCGCTGGACTCGGTCTCCACCCAGCTAGACTTGTAAGGAAACTTGCCGTCGCTCAACAACTCTGCGCCATACAGCGGCACCGTGTCCGAATAGCACAGTTCGTAGTAGGCGCGCTGGTTGTTCCAGTTGGCCACCCGCTGATCGCCGGTGCCTTTGCCGGTGCTTTGCAGGCAGGCCGCTTTCGTCGACCAGCCCAGTGCCAGAAAGACCAAAGCGATGACGAACATCACCCGTACCGGCGTGAAAAATCTGGTCCGGCCGATCAGTGCGTGCCGGCCTACCGGTCCGCCGATGACCTTGGACAGTGCGGCGCCCAGTTGATCGTTGCGGCTGGGGCAATCGCGATTGTCGGCACTTCGCAGGTCCGCGGCCAACGGGAGCGGTGAGAGGTCGGCGGAAGAAGCGTCGACGCCCGTCACGGGGGCGAGGCAGGCGCTTCGGGGCCGCCGAAGGGCGGTTCGCCCGGAGTGGGCCCGGCCGGGGCGGTCGATGGTGGACCGACCGGAATGGTGATGCCGGGGGCCACCTCGATGGTGGGTTGGATCACGGTTTCCCGCGGTGGCGCCACCGGCCGGGGTGGTGGCGCCGCGGGCACTCCGGCGTATCCGCCGATCTCGGCGGGTTTGGGGAACGAATCATTGCTGGTGCCCTTGAGAGCGCCGTCCATGGTCGCCTTCCAGATGTCGGAAGGCAGTCCTGAGCCGTACACCGGCGACCCCCACTTGTTGACCAGCGGCTGGTCGTCCTTGACGGTGCCCACCCACACCGCGGTCGACAGCGATGGGGTATAGCCAACCATCCAGGCGTCCTTGTCCGAGCCGGTGTCACCGAGCTGTGTGGTGCCGGTTTTAGCCGCCGACGGACGCCCGCCGGCCAGGTTGTGCCCATTGGAGTAGCCCGCGATCGGTTGCATTGCCGACGTCACGTTGTCGGCGACGGCCTTGTCCAGCCGCTGATCACCGTTGTCGTTGGCGTTAGTTGCGTCGAACAGCACCTGGCCTTCGGCGTTGACCACTTTTTGCACGAAGTGGGGTGGATGGTAGACGCCCGAGGCCGCCAGCGTCGCATACGCGGTAGCCATGTCAATCACCCGCGTCTGGTACTGGCCCAGCACGATTCCGTTGTTCGGCGGGCCGCCCTGGCCGTCCTCGCTCAAGGTGTACGGGACGCCAGGGAAGCTGGCGGCGATACCGGCCTGGTGCGCGGCCTCGGCGACATCCACCGGGCCGTGCTTGAGCTTGAGCATCAACCGGTAGTACGACGTGTTCAACGAGCGCTTGAGCGCCTCGGCAATATTGCAGGTTCCGCAGCTTTCGCCCTCGACGTTGGTGATCTTGATGCCGTCGACCGTCAGCGGTGAGCTGTCGATCTGGGTACCCAGCCCGATCCCTTGCTCGAGCGCGGCGATCAACGCGAATACCTTGAACGCCGACCCGGTCTGCAGCCCGGCCTGGGCGAAGTCAAAGCCGTTGGCGTCTGAACCGCCGTAGTAGGCCTTAACCGCCCCGGTGCGCGGGTCGATGGACACCACCGCGGCGCGCATGTCGGCGTCTTGGCCGTCGAGGTACTTCGACACCGCCTTCTCGGCCGATCGCTGGGCCAGCGGATCGACGGTCGTGGTGATCTGCAGGCCTTGAGTGTTCAATGTCCGCTCGTCAATGTTGAACAGGTCGAGCAGCTCCCTGGTGACTTGCCGCTCTATCAGCCCGTTGGCGCCGGTGGTCTGGTTCTGTTGGCGCGCCGCATCAGGCGGCAAGGTGGGCGGGAACACCTGAGCGGCGCGGTCGCTCGCTGACAGCGACTTGATGTCGACCATGCCGTCAAGCACCCAGTTCCAGCGTTGGGTCGCGCCAGCCAAATCGACGGCGGGATCCAGCGTGGAGGGCCGCTGGATCAGCGCAGCCAGCAGCGCTCCCTCGGCTACGGTCAGCTGATCGGTTGGCTTGTTGAAGTAGGCCTTGGACGCCGATGCAATGCCGTAGGCGCCGCGGCCGAAGTACACGATGTTCAGATAGGCCTGCAGCACGTCGTCTTTTTGCCACTGCCCCGACATCTTGGTGGCGATGACGAGTTCTTTGGCTTTGCGGACCAGCCCGCTTACGCCGGCACGCTGAGAACCCACCAGCGCGTTTTTGACGTACTGCTGGGTGATGGTCGAGCCGCCCTGGGTGTCACCGCCGAACAGGTTGTTCTTGATCGCCCGTGCGAAACCGGTGAACGAGAATCCCGGGTTGGAGTAGAAGTTGCGGTCCTCTGCGGCGATCACCGCCTGGCGCACGTGAACCGGAACCTCGCTAAGGTTGATGTCGACGCGATTCCCCTCCGGCGGGACAATTTTGGCCAGCTCCGAGCCGTCGCTGGCCAGGATCGTCGAAACCTGATTGGTGCGGATATCGCCTGGTTTGGGGACGTCGACAATCAGGTAAGCCATCGCGAAGGTCATGAGCGGCAACACCAACACCACCGCCGCGGACACCAAGAGGCTGCGCCGCGCCCATCGCCAGTTGGCGCGATGAGCCAAATCGGTGAGCAGGTGTTGTACCCCGGGTAGCGCCGGCTCGGGCGGACGGCTGTCAAGTCGGCGCCGGCCGCCGAAAAGATGGTCGTCGGGATGCGGCGATTTCAGCGTCGAACCGTTCAGCGCTGCCGTCACGGCCTCGATCTGGTCACGTTCGAGCGGCCGCGTCACCGGCTCCGCGTTCAGCGCAGCCTTGACTGCCTCGACCGGATCGCGCTCGGGGCCGTCTTTGACTGCGGGAATGACAATCGTCAGCCGGTCATCTGGCGGCACTGGACGATTGAACGCGCCCGCTGCCGCTGACCCGGCAGGGACGTCAGTGGCTGACTGGTCTTTATGCCCTTCGTTACTCACTGGCCGTGCGGGTACCGTTTCGCGCCGTCCGCGTGCCGCGCGAACCCTTTGGCGGGCGCGTCGCGCCGAGAACATACGACTTGACCAAGTGATTCCAGCTGCAGGTTCGGCATACCTCCACCACGTGTACCGAGAACTCTTCGAACCGGGACGCCAGCAACACCAGCTCTTCGGCCGTGCGGGCCGAACCCGACGCCGCACCCAGATGATCCCCGAAGACCCACGACACCAGCGTGAGCTGCTCTTTCCGGCAGATCGGGCACATCACCGAGCTGAGTTTCCCGTGGAACTTCGCAGCGCGCAGCAGATAGGGGTCGGCGTCGCACACCTCGGAGACACCGGTGCGTCCGGAGTACACCTCCGACAGCAGTGTACGGCGCCGCAGCGCATAGTCCACCACCTGTCGCTGCAGTCGCATGGTCACCAGAGTACGTCCGCGCGGCGATTGTCGAGACCTCGCCCGGCTATCGGATCGCGACTGTCTACGCTGTCGTTGGTGGCTGCCCGGGTTCGATCGGGTTGAGCAAAACGGTTGCCGCCAAGCTGATCACCGAACCTCATACCAGGCGATGTCGCGGCTCCCGAACAGCTTTTCCACGACCTGGTCGAGCGGCTCGTCCCAGGTCAGTTAGGTGTCGGCGAACTGCAATGGCCGCCGCTGGGGGCGCGGTTTCGGCGCACTGCGCAGCGCCGATGCCGTGAGCTGAGCCGACGGCCCGGATGCCGGGTGTCCGGTAGCTGAACACAATTTGAACAACTCTTAGTGTGTGGCTAATATATCGGGACGATACGATCGCCCGAGGCGTTGGGGCGTCGTAACGGCTGGAGCAAAGGAGGTGACTAGATGTTGGAGCTTGCCATTCTCGGTCTCCTGCTCGAGTCACCCATGCACGGCTACGAATTACGCAAACGGCTGACCGGTTTGCTCGGGGCTTTCCGCGCTTTCTCGTACGGTTCGCTCTACCCGGCACTGCGGCGCATGCAGTCCGGGGGGCTGATCGCCGAGAACGCCGCCCCGGCCGGGACGCCGGTGCGGCGCGCTCGCCGGGTCTATGAGCTGACCGACGCCGGCCGGCAGCGTTTCAGCGAGTTGGTGGCCGACACCGGCCCGCACAACTACACCGACGACGGCTTCGGCGTGCACATGGCGTTCTTCAACCGCACACCCGCTGAGGCGCGGATGCGCATTCTCGAAGGTCGCCGTCGGCAGGTCGAGGAACGCCGGGAAGGTCTTCGTGAAGCAGTCGCGCGGGCCAGCAACTCGTTCGATCGCTACACCCGCCAGCTGCACCAACTCGGGCTGGAGTCCAGTGAACGTGAAGTGAAATGGCTCAACGAGCTCATTGCCGCCGAGCGGGTGGCGCAAGGCCGGGCCGAACAAAGCTGAAGAAGTCGATCGAGCACTACGAAGTCCCTGTTTGAGAAACCCAAGGTAGAAGTAAGGAGAACGCCCCATGAGTGAGCACAAGCCGCTACAGGCGCCAGGGGCGCAGCCCGAGGTCCGAGTCGCCATAGTCGGTGTCGGCAACTGTGCGTCCTCGTTGGTCCAGGGCGTCGAGTACTACCACGACGCCGACGAGAACAGCACCGTCCCCGGCCTGATGCACGTGCGGTTCGGCCCGTACCACGTCCGCGACGTGAAGTTCGTCGCCGCATTCGACGTCGACGCCAAAAAGGTCGGCTTCGACCTTTCCGACGCGATCTTCGCCTCGGAGAACAACACCATCAAGATCGCCGACGTACCGCCGACCAATGTTGTGGTGCAGCGCGGCCCGACGCTGGACGGCATCGGCAAGTACTACGCCGACACCATCGAGGTCTCCGACGCCGACCCGGTCGACGTGGTGAATGTGCTGCGCGAGGCCAGCGTCGACGTGCTGGTCTCCTACCTGCCGGTGGGCTCAGAAGAAGCCGACAAGTTCTACGCTCAGTGCGCTATCGACGCCGGCGTGGCGTTCGTCAACGCGTTGCCGGTGTTCATCGCCTCCGACCCGGTGTGGGCCAAGAAGTTCACCGAGGCCGGGGTGCCGATCGTCGGTGACGACATCAAGAGCCAGGTCGGCGCGACCATCACGCACCGGGTGATGGCCAAGCTGTTCGAGGACCGTGGTGTGCAGCTGGACCGCACCATGCAGCTCAACGTCGGCGGCAACATGGACTTTCTGAACATGCTCGAGCGGGAACGGTTGGAGTCGAAGAAGATCTCCAAAACCCAGGCCGTCACTTCCAATCTGCAGCGCGAGTTCAAGACGAAGGACGTGCACATCGGGCCGTCCGACCACGTCAGCTGGCTAGACGACCGCAAGTGGGCGTACGTGCGCCTGGAAGGCCGTGCGTTCGGTGACGTTCCGCTGAACCTGGAGTACAAGCTCGAAGTGTGGGACTCGCCGAACTCGGCCGGCGTCATCATCGACGCGGTACGGGCGGCCAAGCTCGCCAAGGACCGCGGCATCGGCGGCCCGGTGATCCCGGCGTCGGCGTACCTGATGAAAAGCCCGCCGCAGCAACTGCCCGACGACGTGGCTCGAACGCAGCTTGCGGAATTTATCGAGGGGTAGGTCTCGCCGCTCGTAAAGTCTTCAGGCGTGTCTGACATTCCTGAGGACGAACTGGCGGGGCTTTCGGAGTTCGCGCTGCTGGGTGAGAACGTCGAGCAGGCCGGGGTGACTGGTGCGCTGCCGACCGTGCAGCGCGTCGACACAGACACCGCCGACGGCACGGTGAGTGCGCTGCGCTGGGGGGAGCGCGCGCCGCGGGTGGTGTTCCTGCACGGCGGCGGGCAGAACGCGCACACCTGGGACACCGTGATTGTGGGCCTGGGCGAGCCGGCGCTGGCCGTGGACCTGCCCGGCCACGGCCGATCAGCCTGGCGTGACGACGGCGACTACTCGCCGCGGCTCAACGCCGCGGCCGTGGCCCCGGTGCTGCAGGAGCTGGCCGCCGGCGCCGACTTGGTGGTCGGCATGTCCCTGGGTGGCTTGACGGCGATCCGACTATCGGCGCTTGCGCCCGAACTGGTGCGCGGGCTCGTGCTGGTCGACGTGACTCCCTCGGCGTTGCAGCGGCACGCCGAACTCAGCACCGACCAGCGCGGCACAGTGGCGTTGCTGGAGGGCGAGCGGGTGTTTCCCAGCTTCGCGGCGATGCTGGAATTGACCACCGCGGCCGCTCCGCACCGCGATCGGTGGTCACTGCGCCGTGGGGTGTTTCACAATTCGCGTCGCCTCGACGACGGCAGGTGGGCGTGGCGCTACGACCTGATCCGCACAGTGCCCGACTTCAGCGGTCTATGGGACGACGTCGGCGCCCTCGACGCCCCGGTCACACTGATCCGGGGAGCCAAGTCGGGATTCGTCACCGACGAGGACGCCGACGAACTGGCCAGACGCGCACCGCAGTTTCGGGGCGTCCGGGTGGTTGAGGGTTCGGGGCACTCGGTGCAAAGTGATCAGCCCGGTGTTCTGGTCGACATCGTGCGGGAGGTGCTGGCCGGCTGAGTCGCGCCGGCGACGAAGTCCCGGCGATGCCGGGATCGAGGAGCGGCGCACATAGAGCACGCCGGCCGACCCGCTACCGTGAACGTGTGAGTGCCGCAGACCGTCCCATCCGCATCGGCGTGCAACTGCAGCCGCAGCAGGCCCCCGACTACCGCGCCCTTCGTGACGCCGTCCGCCGCTGCGAAGACATCGGTGTCGACGTCGCCTTCAACTGGGATCACTTCTTCCCGCTGTACGGCGATCCCGACGGCGCCCACTTCGAATGCTGGACGATGCTAGGCGCGTGGGCTGAGCAGACGTCCCGCATCGAAATCGGCGCGCTGGTGACTTGTAACTCCTACCGCAATCCTGAACTGCTCGCCGATATGGCCCGCACCGTCGACCACATCTCTGGTGGGCGGCTGATCCTGGGCATCGGATCGGGCTGGAAGCAGAAGGACTACGACGAGTACGGGTACGAATTCGGGACGGCGGGCGGCCGGCTCGACGACCTCGCGGCCGCGCTGCCGAGAATCAAGTCGCGGCTGTCCAAACTCAATCCGGCGCCGACTCGCGACATTCCGATCCTGATCGGTGGAGGCGGCGAGAAGAAAACTCTGCGATTGGTCGCCGAACACGCCGACATCTGGCACAGCTTCGCCACCCGCGACACTTATCCGGCGAAATCCGGCGTGCTGGCCGAGCACTGCGCCGCCGCCGGACGCGACCCCGCCACGATCGCCCGCTCGACCGGAGTGGGCGGGGCGGGCGACGGGGCCGACGCGCTTATCGCCGACGCCGAGGCGCTGGTGGGCCTTGGCGTCACCCTGCTGACTGTCGGGACGGGCGGCCCCGGTTACGACCTGACCAGCGCCGAGGCTCTGTGCCGGTGGCGCGACAGCCGCTGACGCTCGCAGCGGCCGGTGACAACCAAGTCGGCCGAGGCGACGACATCACGCTGATGAGCCGCGGTCCGGGCCTGCTGCGCCGAACCGTCAGCGCACTGATCGTGGTCATGCTGGTGTGCGGGCTGGGCTGCGCCGCGCCCGCCGGCGCGGCACCCGATCAGTGCACGCCGTCCGGTGAGGACGGCGCGATCGCGTTGCCGAAGAAGCTGGCCACCGCCAACCGGCCCAACGAGGACAAGTACACGACCCCTGACGTGGAACCATTGACCAACGTCAACGTCAACGGGTTGGGCCTGAGCACCCCCGGAACCTTGCGGGTCGCAACTCTCTCGCAGTCGCCGCCAAACGTCTGTATCAACAGCGCCGGACGGTTCACCGGATTCGACAACGAGCTGTTGCAGGCCATCGCGAAAAAGCTGGACTTGCAAGTGAGTTTCGTCGGCACCGACTTCGCCGGGCTGCTCGCCCAAGTAGCGGCCGGCCGCTTCGACGTCGGTTCGGCGTCGATCACCGCAACCGACGCGCGGCGCCGCACTGTCAGCTTCACCAACGGCTATGACTTCGGCTACTTCTCCCTGGTCGTGCCCGCCGGCTCCGCAATCACCGGGTTCGACCATCTTGCGGAGGGCCAGCGCATCGGCGTCGTGCAGGGCACGGTCGAGGAGTCTTACGTCGTCGAAAGCCTGCATCTAGCAGCCGGTGAAGTTTCCCGACTTCATCAACCTTTACGCCAGCCTCAAGACACGCCAGGTCGATGCCTGGGTGGCGCCGGCGATGGAGGCACTGAACGCCGTCCACGTCGGTGACCCCGCCGCGATCGTCGCGAACACCTTCGGGTCGGGCAACTATGTGGCCTATGCGGTCGCCAGGAACAACCGGCCGCTACTCGCGGCACTCAACGCAGGACTGGACGCCGTCATCGCCGACGGCACCTGGTCGCAGCTGTACACCGACTGGGTTCCCCGCCCGGTGCCGCGCGGCTGGAAACCCGGCTCCAAGGCTGCTCCGCAGCCTCACCTGCCGCCTTTCGACGCCATCGCCGCACGCCACCACCGCACAGTCGACGAGCCGCCCACGCCAAAGTCCACCCTCGACCAACTGGCGGACTCCTTCCTCGATTGGAATCTCTACAAGACCGCCATTCCGGTCCTGCTGGAGACCGGGCTGCCGAACACATTGACCCTGACCGTCAGCGCCGGCATCATCGGACTGGCGTTCGGCATGGTGCTGGCAGTCGCCGGAATCGCCCGCTCTCGCTGGTTGCGCTGGCCGGCGCGGGTCTACACAGACATCTTCCGGGGCCTGCCCGAGGTGGTCGTCATCTTGATCATCGGCCTGGGCTTGGGGCCGCTAGTCGGTGAAGTGACCCACAACAATCCCTACCCGCTGGGCATTGCCGCGCTGGGGCTGATGGCGGCGGCCTACATCGGCGAAATATTCCGCGCCGGAATCCAAAGTGTCGAGCCGGGTCAGCTCGAAGCTGCCCGCGCGCTCGGCTTCAGCTACTCCGCCGCCATGCGCCTGGTGGTGATGCCGCAAGGCATTCGCCGGGTGCTGCCGGCACTGGTCAATCAATTCATCGCGTTGCTCAAGGGCTCGGCCCTGGTGTACTTCCTCGGGCTGATCGCCGGGCAACGCGAGCTCTTCCAGGTCGGCCGTGACCTTAACGCGCAGAGCGGCAGCCTCTCGCCGCTGGTGGCAGCTGGGCTTTTCTATTTGATGCTGACCATCCCGCTGACCCATTTGGTCAACATCATCGACAACAGGCTGCGCCGGGGCCGGCCGTCCACCGAACCGGAGGACGCCTTCGAGCTGATCACCACCACCTCCGGCCAGGAGATGACGTGACGGCCGGGGCCCAGCAGCGGCGACCGGTGTCGTTGACAGGCAAGGACATTCACCTCTCACTGGGCCACTCGGCGGTGCTGCGCGGCATTGACATCGAGGTGCCCGCCGGCAACACCCTGGCGGTGATCGGGCCCTCGGGGTCGGGTAAGTCGACGTTGCTACGGGCACTCAACCGGCTCTACGAGCCTGACCGGGGTGACATTCTGCTGGACGGCCGGTCGGTGTTGAACGACAATCCCGACGAACTACGTCAGCGCATCGGCATGGTGTTTCAGCACTTCAACCTGTTTCCGCATCGCACGGTGGTGGACAACGTCATGCTGGCGCCGCACAAGTGCAAAAAGCTGCCGGCAGACGCCGCACGCGAGTTGGCGCTGGCTCAGTTGGACCGCGTGGGGCTCAAACACAAAGCCGACACCCGGCCGGCCACCTTGTCGGGGGGACAGCAGCAACGCGTCGCGATCGCCCGCGCGCTGGCGATGGCGCCGCAGGTGATGTTTTTCGACGAAGCGACGTCAGCGCTGGATCCTGAGATGGTCAAAGGCATTCTGGCGCTGATCGCCGATCTGGGCGCCGGCGGTATGACGATGGTTGTCGTCACCCACGAAATGGGGTTCGCCCGCTCCGCGTCTGACGCCGTCGCGTTCCTGGATCACGGCCGAGTCGTCGAATCCGGTCCGCCGGAGAGGGTTTTTGACGCAGCGGAAACCGAACGACTGCAGCGCTTTCTGTCTCAGGTGCTTTAACGCCCACGGAATCGTTTCCCGATCTGCGACACACTTAGCAGTTAGACTGGCAAATTATGGCGGAAGGCGGAACCGTTACGCCTGAAGTGACGGACCTGGCGGAGGGCTTGCACCGCACGCTGTCCAAGCTGTTCGCGATCCTGCGCCGCGGCGACCCGAACGGAGTGGTGGCCGGTGACCTGACCTTGGCGCAGTTGTCCATTCTCGTCACGTTGCTTGACCAGGGTCCCATCCGAATGACCGACCTGGCCGCCCACGAGCGGGTGCGCACCCCTACGACCACCGTGGCGATTCGCCGCCTGGAAAAAATAGGGCTGGTAAAGCGCTCACGTGACCCTTCGGATTTGCGGGCGGTTCTGGTCGACATCACACCGCGAGGGTTGGCAGTCCATCGCGAATCGCTGGCCAATCGCCACGCCTCTCTGGCGGCGATGCTGAGCGAGCTCACCGATTTTGAACTGGACACGCTCACCAAGGCGCTGGCGCCGCTGGAACGGCTGGCCACCTGCGAGCCGGCCGGGGGCTCCACAGATGCGGCGGACGAACGCGAACAAGCGTAAGTTCAGCCACGTCAATGTGATTCGCGCGGCGGCTAGCATGACAGCATGCCAACTGCACTGATCACTGGGGCCGGGGGCGGTATCGGCTCGGCAATCGCTGCCGCCTTGGGATCCACCCACGCCCTTGTGTTGGCGGGGCGACGGTCGCCGCGCCTCGACACCGTCGCACAACGGCTGCGAGCCAAGACGATGCCGCTGGATCTGACCGACGCCGACACGATCCGCGACGGTGCTACAGCCGTCGACGAACTCGACGTCCTGGTGCACAACGCCGGTGTGTCCATTCCCAGCCGGGTCGGCGACTCGCGGATCGAAGATTGGCGCGCCACGTTCGACGTCAATTTGTTTGGCGTAGTGGCTTTTACGCTGGCCCTGCTGCCGGTGCTGCGGCGCAGCCAGGGTCACGTCGTGTTCATCAACTCCGGATCCGGCCGCAACGTGTCGCCGGGCATGGCTTCCTACTCGGCCAGCAAGTTCGCATTGCGCTCCTTCGCCGATTCCCTGCGGCAAGATGAGCCGGCGCTGCGGGTGACCACCGTCTTCCCGGGCCGCACCGACACCGCTATGCAACATGAACTGGTCGAGTTCGAGGGCGGCCAGTACGACCCGGCCAAGTTTTTACGGCCTGAAACCGTGGCGGCGGCTGTCGCCAATGCGGTGGCCACGCCCACCGACGGCGACGTCCAGGAAGTCGTCCTTCGACCGCGCTGAGGCTTGGGACAGGTTCGCATGCCGGCGACTCACCTATGTGCCGGGTGCACCGGATTCAGGCGATCGGACGCGCATGGCGATCCAAGGACGCCGCGCCGTGGTTCGGCCACAAGTCGGTCTGGAATGATCTCGGTTGCGTTGCGGACCGATCAGGGGTCGATTCCAGCTCTGGTGGGCGCCGCGCAGCGGTCGTTACAGTCAGCCCGCACAGGATCGCTGCTTTGGCGACGATGCTTCGCGGAAGGAACCGACACGATGATGCGTTCAGCCAGCACCTGGCGAGCTTTTGCTGGGGGTGTGCTCGTCAGCGTGGTTGCCGTCGTCGGCTTCGCCGGTGGCAACGCATCAGCGGAGCCGGTGTATCCGCCGCGGCCCACGCCGGCGCCGGCCACCGCCAATCAGCCATTCGCCGTCGCGCCCGGAGCGGTTGCCGGCAGCACCTCGAGCGCGGGCCCCGCGTTGGCGCCGGCACCGGCTGCAGCGGCCGCGCCGCCACCACAGGCGGCCGCAGCTCCGGCTGCCTCCGGAACGATCCGAGATTATCTGCAGGGCAACGGTGTTGCGCTGGAGCCGCAGAAATCTGACGATTTCAAGGCGCTCGACGTCACCTTGCCGATGCCACCTCGATGGACGCGAGTGCCCGACCCCAACGTCGTCGACCCGTTCGTGGTGATCGCCGATCGAGCCGGCACAAGCCTGTACACATCGAATGCCCAAGTGGTGGTGTACAAGCTGATCGGCGACTTCGACCCGCAGGAGGCCATCATCCACGGCTTCGTCGACAGCCAGCAGTTGATGGCGTGGAAGACCGCCGGCACCTCGCTGGCGGATTTCGGCGGATCACCGTCTGCGATCATCAAAGGCACCTACCGCCAGAACAACATGACGCTCAGCACGGTGCGCCGGCACGTCATCGCCACGTCAGGCCCTGACAAGTACCTGGTGTCGTTGGCGGTGACCACCGGCGCCGGCCAGGCCGGAGCCGAGTCGCGGGCTACCGAAGCGATCGTCAACGGTTTCCGGGTGGCCGCGCCTGGCGCCACGCCGAGCGATGCCCAACCCAGCCCCCCGACGCCGGTGGCACAGCCGGCGCCCGTGCCGGGAGCCAGCCCGAGCATTCCCGCGCGGTAGCCCCGGTCGCTACTCGGGCGTGGCCTGCGACCAGGTGCCTCGTATGGTGAGGCCATGGTGATCGTGGGCGTGATGTGTCTCTGCGCAGCCGTCCTGTCCGCCGCCTTCGGGTTCTGGTCGTTCACTCGGGTCCCGGCCACCGACCCAGTGCTCACGCTGCGGCGTGCGCAAGCGCCGACTCAATTGGCGGCCGGGGTGATGCTGGCCAGTGGCGGCGCATTGGCGCTGGCCGCGCCGCGAACGGCGGTGCTGGTCGTCGTGATCTGCGTTGCCGGTGCGATCGGGACCGTGGCAGTCGGCTCATGGCAGAGCGCCCGGTACGCGGTGCGCAGGCAGGCGGCGCCGACCCAGTGCGGTGCAGGTTGCGCTGGCTGCACCCGGTCCTGTTCCTGACGGCTCGTCGTGCTGAGGCGACTGTCGGCGATCCCGGTCGCCACTTTCCTGCTGGCTCTGCCTGGCCACCGTAGCCCTGGCGGCCGTCCTGTCGGCCCGTGGCGCCGCCGCCGTGGTGTCGATCGCCGTGCTGTTCTGGCTCTACGGTTCGGGCCGACGGGCTTCATCGACCGCCTACCCGAGCCGGCCCGGCCGCCGCACTGGCTCGGCGCCAGCGAGTTCGATTACTACGTCACCGAATTCGCTCGCACCGGATCAATGCAGAACCTCTCAAGTTACTGGCCGACGTGAACTGGACCTGAACACCCGACAGCAACCCGCCGTAGGCGGCAGTTACTGATCCATCACTTCCTTTCACGCTCGTTGACGCCAGTCCCCCACAGCTAAATTTCAGCAATTAAGCAGACTACTAGGGTGCAACCACAAACTATTGCAGAGTAAAACATTAGCTATGGACAACCGAGTGGTTAAGGCTATGCGCTACAAGTTGATGCACCCTGCGCTGCAGACCATAGGCGGTGACGCCCCAACTGCGAGAGCTGCGGCGGCCCCAGCCAGTCCGACGAACGTCGGCAAGTGTTGGCTTTTGCGACGAGCGGTTGGCGTAGCCGCTGTCATTCTTGCTGTGTTTGGTGTCGTGGCCACCGGTGTCGTATTTAGCGGCAGGGGACTCGAACGACACCATCAGGCCGAATCAGCACCGCCTGACGTCACGCCGGCGCTACCGCCGTCCAATCCAAAACCACCGATTCCGCCCGGAGCGATGCTCAACGGCCAATACCGGCTGACCCTGGAGGACAGCAAGTCAACATACGTGGACAGTTCCCCATCCGAATGGTCGGCGGGACCAGTAGATTACGTGGGCTACATCCAATTTTCGACCCAGTGCACCGGCCGAAACTGCGTTGCGACATCAACGGCGCCGAGCATCCCAGATTCGTCCCCATCGGAAAAGACTGTGGAAACGCTGGTGTGGGTCTCTGGAAAATGGTCGAGTCGTGCGAACCCGATACCTGACGGCGGCGCTCTAGACGAGTCTACAACAGTCCTATACTCAAACGGCCGCAGCGGCTTCCGGGGCACGACGACAGACACCATCATTTCTGGGCCGCACGCTGGCGCTCGACTCATCGCCCCCGTTGTTCTCACGCCCACACTTGATCCTACAAATATGTAGGGAAGGAAGTGGCAGAGGCGCGTACACAAAAAGCATTGGATACCTACTAGAGCCATCTTTGTTCCGACAACGGATCAGAGCCGGATGGTGTCGAGTGCGTCGGCACAAATCCTTTACCCCGCAGGGGATCTGCGGCGTCCTCGGCATGATCCGGTGCTCGGCTTTATGGGTGTTCTCCCGCGATGCTGTTTCACCAGATCCAGTTGGTGGTGTGCGCGGTTCTCGCCAGCAGGTTGTCTCGCGACGAGGAGCGGCCGGCGGCTACCCCGGCCTGCGGACGCGGCGAGGCCCGCTAGTTCCGGCTGACGTCGATCGGGTGAGTCGCCAACAGCGACAACGGGAGCGGCTGGCGGCGCAGTACCCGTCCCCACAGATCGACCCTCGCCGGGACCAGCACATCAGAGGGCAACGCGGACAACACGACCCAGTCGTCACGCTCGATCTCGCCCTCCAGTTGGCCGATGGTCCACCCTGAGTAGCCGGCGTAGATCCGCACGCCCTCGAGCATCGGCGCGACCACATCCGGGTCAGCGTCCAAGTCGACCATCGCGACGCGACCGGCTACATGTCGCAGACCCGGCACCGCGTTGGGATCGACGCCCACCCGCAGCGTCCCGAGGCACAGCGCCGCGTCGCGCTTCACCGGCCCCCCGATGAACATCGTCTTCGGTTTGGCCGCCAACTTCGCCCACTGCGGCAGCACGTTGTACACCGCGGTTTCACTGGGCCGGTTGAGCACCACGCCCAGCGTGCCGCCGTCGTTGTGCTCGACGATGTAGATGACGCTGCGACGAAACGTCGGCTCGAGCAGATCGGTATTCGCCAGCAGCAACGTGCCCGCGCGCACCCGATGGGCGGCGGGTGCGACATAGTCCTCGGGGTCTTCGGGCTGCGCCACCCCACCATCATGGCACCGGGCCCCGACTCCGCGGCGAACAAGCGCGGCCCTTTCCGATATTTGTACTGTGAACAGGTTACGTGCGGTCACTTCTCGGCGACTGCGGAGAATCGTGGAAGTTGGTTGTGTGATTCGCACCCGTGCGCCGATCACTGTCTGGCGGTCGGTGCGCGGGCTGACGGCTTTCCGGCGCCTCCTCGAGCTGCGGGTGGCTAGCCAGTTCGGTGACGGCCTGTTTCAGTCGGCCTTGGCCGGGGCGCTGTTGTTCAACCCGGAACGGGAGACCGACCCGTTGGCCATCGCCGGGGCGTTCGCGGTGCTGTTTTTGCCCTATTCGTTGCTGGGCCCTTTCGCCGGTGCGTTGATGGACCGTTTCGACCGACGCCAGGTGCTGTTTCTGGCAAACACGGGCCGGCTGCTGGCGGTGTTAGCGGTGGGCGCCATGCTGGCCGTCGATGCCGACGACGTGGCGGTGTTGTGCGGCGCCCTGATCGTCAACGGTTTCGCCCGGTTCGTATCCTCGGCGATGTCGGCGGCGCTGCCGCACGTGGTGCCGCGCGACCGCGTGGTCACAATGAACGCGCTGGCCACCGCCACCGGTGCGGTTGCGGCTTTCCTGGGCGCCGACTTCATGCTGGTGCCCCGCTGGCTCTTCGGACCCGGAGACAGAGGTGCCGCGTCGATAGTGTTCATCTCGGCAATTCCGGTGCTGGTCGCGCTGCTGCTGTCCTTGCGGTTCGCGGCGCGCACGCTGGGGCCCGATGAGACGCGGCGCACGAATCACGCATCTGCCGCCCACGCGGTGCTGACCGGCTGGTTCGACGGTGCCCGGACCGTGCTTAACCGCCCAACGGTCGCCGCCACCCTCGCCGCGCTGGCGGCACACCGCATGGCATTCGGCGCCAACACGTTGCTGGCTCTGGTACTGGTTCGCCATGTCGGCGCGACGGCGGTCGGTGGCCTGGGCACCGCGGTGCTGTTCGTCGCTGCGACCGGAGCCGGCTCCCTTGCGGCCAACGCCTTGACACCGCTGGCGGTGCGCCGCTGGGGTCGCTATGCCACGGCCAACGGCGCGCTGGCCGCGGCGGCCGTTATTCAGCTCGCGGCAGCCTGGCTGCACCTGCCCGTCATGGTGGCCTCCGCGGTCTTTCTCGGCTTGGCCGGCCAGATCGTCAAGTTGTGCGCGGACACCGCAATGCAGGTCGACGTCGGCGACGCGTTACGTGGGCATGCGTTCGCCGTGCAAGACGCGCTGTTCTGGGTGTCTTTCGTCGCCGCGATCACGTCGGCGGCCACCCTCCTTCCCGACGACGGACACTCCCCGGCGTTGGCGCTGGCCGGGACGGCACTGTATCTGGCCGGACTGGTGGTGCACGCGGTGGTCGGTCGCCGAGGTCAGTTCGCGAGTGCCGGTTAATGTAGCCCTCGTGGCCCGACCTGGCCCGATGGTGGCCGACCTGAAAGCCGAAAGCGACGAGCTGGACGCGCTCGTGACATCGCTGCCCGCAACCCGGTGGGCCGAGCCGACGCCGTCGCCGGGTTGGACGATTGCGCACCAGATCGCGCATCTGTGGTGGACCGACCGGGTCGCGCTGACCGCGGTCAACGACGCGGCGGGTTTCGCGGAAGTGCAGGCGAAGGCAGCGCAGAACCCGGCCGGCTTCGTCGACGGGGGCGCCGAGGAACTGGCCCGCACACCGCCGGCGGAATTGCTCACCAAGTGGCGCCTGACTCGCGACCAGCTGCACGAGGCGCTGCTCGCCGTTGCCGAGAACCAGAAATTGCCCTGGTTCGGGCCACCGATGAGCGCGGCGTCGATGGCGACCGCCCGACTGATGGAGACGTGGGCGCATGGGCTTGACGTCGCCGATACCCTCGGCGTCACCCGCCGTCCGACCGCACGGTTGCGCTCGATCGCACACATCGGTGTCCGCACCCGCGACTTCTCGTTCGTGATCAACGGTCTACCACCGCCGACCGAGCCGTTTCTCGTCGAACTGCGGGCGCCCGACGGCGAGGTGTGGTCATGGGGCCCGCCTGATGCGGCCCAACAGGTTACCGGCGCGGCCCACGATTTCTGCTGTTTGGTCACGCAGCGGCGGCCGCTGATAGCGCTTGACGTGACAGCGCAAGGCGACGACGCGCAGCGTTGGCTCAGCATCGCCCAAGCCTTCGCCGGCCCGCCGGGCCCTGGGCGATGAGCGCGTGCAACGCGCGAAGAGAGACGGGGGCCCACCAAAACGCGCCCTGGGCGATGAGCGCGTACAACGCGCGAAGCAACCTTCGCGCTGCCGTCGATTTCGGTGCTCGAAGCATCACAGCGTTGATGCCGCGTCCGCGGTGCCGTCACCGTCGGCATCGGTCAGTTTGACGTTCCACCGCCCGTCGCCGTCCGTGTCGACGTAGCCCGCGGCCCCATCCTCGCCGGCGCAGAGCACCCTGTCGGCCAGGCCGTCACCGTTGGTGTCGAGCAATCGGTCGTCGGCCTGGCCGTCGCCGTCGAAGTCGACCAAAGACCCGCTGGTGTGCTCGACGCCGTCCAGCCCGTACCAGCGCAACTGTCCGCCCCGGTCCACAGGCACTGTCCACGTGCCGGATCCGTCATCGGTGAAGTACCCCTCTGGTGTGCCGTCGTTGTCGAGGTCGAGCACCGCGTGGTCGGCTAAGCCGTCGCCGTCCAGATCAGCCAGCGCGTCATCACACAGTCCGTCGCCGTCGAAATCCAGCGCAACCGCATCGAGCCGGCCGTCGCCGTCGATGTCGAGGGTGGGCTGACCGTCCCACATCCTTGCGGCGTCGGCACCGCTGCCCAGGCAATACTCCACAGCATCTCCGACGCCGGATGGACGCTAGTGGTTCCCGCTGACACCCCACCAGTTCAAGAGCGCCGCGGTCGCCTCCTCTCGGGTCAGCGGTCCGCGATCCAACCGCAGCTCCTTGAGGTAGCGCCACGCATCACCGACCTGCGGGCCGGCCGGAATGTCGAGGATCTGCATGATCTCGTTGCCGTCGAGATCTGGACGCACCCGGTTTAAGTCCTCCTGAGCGGCCAACTCGTCGATCCGACGTTCCAAGTCGTCGTAATTAGCCCGCAACCGCGCAGCCCTGCGCGCATTGCGGGTGGTGCAGTCGGCGCGCACTAGCTTATGCAGCCGCGGCAGCAACGGTCCGGCGTCGGTGACGTAACGGCGCACCGCCGAATCGGTCCACTTCCGGTCACCGTAGCCGTGGAAACGCAGGTGCAGATAAACCAGCTGCGAAACGTCTTCGACCATCTGCTTGGAGTACTTCAGCGCCCGCAGCCGCTTGCGGGCCATCTTGGCGCCGACCACTTCGTGATGGTGAAAGCTCACGCCGCCGTCGGGCTCGTGCCGTCGGGTGGCGGGCTTGCCGATGTCGTGCAACAGCGCCGCCCAGCGCAACACCAGATCAGGTCCGCCGTTCTCCAACTCGATCGCCTGGCGCAGCACGGTCAGCGAATGCTGATAGACGTCTTTGTGCTGGTGGTGTTCGTCGATGGCCATCCGCATGCCGCCGACTTCCGGCAGCACCACTTCTCCCAGCCCGGTCCACACAAGCAGATCGATACCTGCGGCCGGGTGCTCGCCGATCAGCAGCTTGTTCAGTTCGGCGGCCACCCGTTCGGCAGTGATCCGCGCCAACTGCGACGCCATGTCTTCGATGGCGGCCTGCACCCGGGGGGCAACCTTGAAACCCAGCTGGGACACGAACCGGGCGGCGCGCAGCATCCGCAGCGGATCGTCTCCGAAGGACACCTCGGGCGCTGCCGGGGTGTCCAACACACCGTCGTTCAGCGCCGCCAACCCGCCCACGGGGTCGACGAAGTCGCCCGGTCCGGTGGAGGTGAGGCGCACCGCCATCGCGTTGACAGTGAAATCGCGGCGGATCAGGTCTTCCTCGATGCGGTCGCCGAAACGCACCTGCGGGTTTCGCGACACTTGGTCGTAGCGGTCGGCGCGGAAGGTCGTGATCTCCAGGCGCTGCCTGTGCTTGTTGACGCCGACGGTGCCGAACTCAATGCCGATGTCCCACACCGCGTCCGCCCACGACCGTACGATCTTCTGAACTTCGTCCGGGCGCGCGTCGGTGGCAAAGTCCTGATCCGGGCTCAACCGGCCGAGCAGCGCGTCCCGCACCGACCCGCCGACCAGATACAACTCGTGGCCGCCTGCAGCGAACAACGAACCGAGTTCACCCAACAAGTCGGCGTACCTGTTCAAAGCGACCGCGGCCGCAGTCAACCGTGCGGCGTCCTCAGGGGTTTCAGGCACGTTCGATGAGCCTAGTCCGGCCACGATGGGTGCTGAAACGGCCGTTGAGGGACCGGACGATCCACTTCAGCCGGGATCGACACCCGGCGAGTGAACACCAGAACGCCAAGGTGTGCCAGCTACTATCGCTTGGGTGTCGGACGGCGAACAAGCCAAGCCCCGTCGGCGCCGAGGTAGGCGCCGCGGTGGTCGGGCCGCCGGTCCTGCTGACCAGCAACCCGGTGCTGAGGTGATTGCAGCCAAGACGCGGCGCAACGGCTCTACGCGTCGCGGGTCCGAGCGGCTCCGGACTGTGCACGAAACTTCAGCCGGCGGACTGGTGATCGACGGTCTCGATGGTCCGCGGGTGGATCAGGTGGCCGCTCTCATCGGTCGCGTCGATCGCCGTGGCCGCATGCTGTGGTCGTTGCCGAAAGGCCACATCGAACAGGGCGAAACCGCTGAGCAAACCGCCATCCGCGAGGTTGCCGAGGAAACTGGAATCCACGGCAATGTACTGGCCGCATTAGGCAGCATCGACTACTGGTTCGTGACCGAAGGGCGACGGGTGCACAAGACAGTGCACCATTACCTGATGCGGTTCTCCGGCGGGCAGCTTTCCGACGACGACGTCGAGGTGGCCGAGGTTGCGTGGGTGCCGATCCAAGAGCTGCCCTCGCGGCTCGCCTACGCCGACGAACGCCGGCTCGCCGAAGTAGCCGACGAGTTGATCGACAAGTTGCAGACCGACGGTCCGACCGCCTTGCCCCCGCTGCCGCCCAGCTCTCCGCGCCGACGGCCGCAAACGCATTCCCGCACCAGCAACCGACGGGTGGACGACCCCGCACCGGGCCGGAAGAACGGTCGCGGTCCAGCGCCGTAGCGCCGACGACGATGCAGAGCGAAGCGATGAGGAGGAGCGGCGCCTCGACCCCGCCGACGACGATGCCGAGCGAAGCGGTAAAAGGGGGCGGCGCTTTGGTTTGGTCCGGGCTCTGGCGGATCACTGTCTGGCGCCTTGCCGTGTTGGCCGGCATCGTGGCCGGTTTGGCAGCCGTACTCGCCGTACCCGCCGCGGTCCCGCGCGCCGGGGCGGGCGAGCCGGGCGCCACGCCGTTTTTGCAGGTGCGCGTCGATCACGTCACCCCCGAGGTGGTATCGACGAGCAGCGAGGCTGCGATCACGGTCACCGGGGTGGTGACCAACGTCGGTGACCGTCCGGTCCGCGACGTGATGGTCCGACTCGAGCACGCCGGGCCGGTCGACTCGTCAGCGGGTCTGCGCTCCAACCTTGACGGCGCCACCGATCAGTTCCAGCCGGCTGCCGACTTCGTCACGGTGACGGCCGAATTGCAGCGTGGTCAAGGTGCCGGGTTCACGCTGTCCGCTCCGGTGCGCTCGCCGAGCGGGCCGTCGCTGAGCATCGACCGACCCGGCGTCTACCCGGTGTTGGTCAACGTCAACGGCACACCCGACTACGGCGAAGCCGCCCGGCTGGACAATGCCCGGTTCTTACTGCCGGTGGTGGGCGTGCCACCTGATCCCACCGACAAGTCCGTAGACGCCGCTGACGCCGCCGTCGCGCCGGACACCTCCAAGCCGGTTCAGCTGACGATGCTGTGGCCGCTCGCCGACCGGCCCCGCCTCTATCCCGGTGCACCCGGTGGCACCCTCCCGGTCCGGCTCACCGACGACGAGCTCGCGACGTCGCTGGCGACCGGCGGTCGGCTCGACGTCCTGCTCTCCGCGGCAGAATTCGCCACCAGTCGAGAAGTGGACCCTGACGGCGCGGTCGGACACACACTGTGCCTGGCGGTGGACCCCGATTTGCTGGTCACGGTGAACGCGATGACCGCCGGCTACGTGGTCTCCGATTCCCCCGACGGCGCGAGACAACCTGGAGCTGACACCCATCCCGGCACCGGGCAGGCGGTTGCGGCGACGTGGCTGGCGCGGCTGCGAACGCTGGCCCGTCAAACGTGTGTGACACCGACGTTGTACGCCGAAGCCGACCTCGACGCGCTGCGCCGGGTCAACGATCCAGGGCTCAGCGCCATCGCGGTCAACACTGCCGGCGATATCGTCGATCAGATTCTCGGCGTGACTTCGACGCGGGGTGCGGCCCTGTTGCCGGACGGCCCGCTGACCAACCGTGCCGCCGACCTGCTCAACGCCACCGGCCCCACAGTGGCGGTTTCGGCGGCCGGCTTCTCCGCCCGGGACGCCGGCGGCAGAGCCCAGGCGACCGCCGACGTCGCGTCGCGCCGCGTCTGCCCGCATCTGGTGACCGCGCCGTTCGATCCCGCCGTGGGGGCGGCCTTGGCGGCGGCCGGCAGCGATCCGGCGGCGCCCACCTATCTGGATGCGGCATTGGCGGTGCGGTTGCGCCACGACTCCGACACCGCCCGCCGGCAGGACGCGCTGGGAGCGATGCTATGGCGAGCGTTGCAGCCCGGCGTGAGCACACGCTCCGAGATACTGCTGCCGCCGGCGGCGTGGAACCTGCAGACCGACGACGCGCAGGCCGTGCTGAGCACGCTGGCCACCACCATCCGTTCCGGACTGGCGGTGCCACGGCCACTACCGGCAGTAATCACCGCGGCCGAGACGGTCAGCCAACCGCCGCAGCCGCTGGGCAGCTCGACCACGGTGCGCGGGCGCTTCGACGACGACGTCGTCACCGAGATGGCCGGCAGCGTCAGCCGGTTACAGGGATTGACATCGGCGCTGACCGTCGACGCCCGTACCGGGTTGACCGGCGTTCAATACACCGCGCCGTTGCGGGAGGACATGCTGCGTGCGGTCAGCCAAACCGAACGGCCGGACACCCGCGACGGGCTGGCCCATCAGCGGCTGGAGATGGTCGGCCACACGATCGACGACTTGTTCGGTGCGGTGACCATCGTCAACCCGGGCGGTTCGTACACGCTGGCCACCGAGCACAGCCCGCTGCCGCTGGCGTTGCGCAACGGGTTGGCGGTGCCGATTCGCGTCCGGGTGCAAGTCGATGCGCCGCCCGGCATGCGGGTGAGCGACGTGGGGGAAGTCGAACTCCCGCCGGGTTATCTGCCGCTGCGAGTGCCGATCGAAGTGAACTTCACCCAGCGGGTCGCTGTGGACGTGTCGCTGCGCACCCCTGAGGGGTTGTCGCTCGGTGAGCCCGTCCGGCTGTCGGTGCACTCCAACGCCTACGGCAAGGTGTTGTTCGCCTTCACGCTGACAGCCGCGGGCGTGCTGGTCGTGCTGGCCGGCCGACGGCTGTGGCACCGCTTCCGCGGGCAGCCCGACCCAGCCGACCTGGACCGCCCGGACCCCGCCGACGCGGCCCTGCTCAGCGACGACCACCGGCCCGCCCGTAGCCGACCTCAGGTGAATTCTCGCGTCGACCAAGAGCACCGGGTATGAACGCCGCCGGGCGGCACGTGCCGCCGCCGGCGGCACAGCTGAGGCCGCGGGGGTCGCCGCCAACAGTCCCGAACCCGCTGCAGGTGCCCACGGCTCGCCGCCTGCCACTGACTACTCCACGGACGCCGCCGTCCGCGCGCCCGGAGTTGTCCGATGCGGCGCTGGTGTCCCGGTCCTGGGGGATGGCATTCGCGACGCTGGTCAGCAGGATCACCGGGTTCACCCGCATCGTGCTACTCGCAGCGATCTTGGGCGCCGCCCTCTCTAGTGCGTTCTCGGTGGCCAACCAGTTGCCGAACCTGGTCGCTGCGCTCGTGCTGGAGGCGACCTTCACCGCGATCTTCGTGCCGGTGCTGGCGCGCGCTGAACAGGACGATTTCGACGGCGGCGCGTCCTTCGTGCGCCGCCTGGTGACGCTGGCTACCACTTTGCTGCTGATCACCACGGCGCTTTCGGTGTTGGCGGCGCCACTATTAGTGCGCCTGATGCTGGGCCACGATCCCCGCGTCAACCAACCGCTGACCACCGCTTTCGCGTATCTGCTGCTGCCCCAGGTCATTTTCTACGGGTTGTCCTCGGTGTTCATGGCGATCTTGAATACCCGCAATGTGTTCGGGCCGCCGGCGTGGGCGCCGGTCGTCAACAATGTCGTCGCGATTGCCACCCTCGGCGTGTATCTGGCGGTGCCCGGCGAGCTGTCGGTCGATCCCGTCCAGATGGGCAACACCAAGCTGTTGGTGTTGGGAATCGGCACCACGGTGGGGGTCTTCGCGCAAACCACGGTGCTGTTGGCGGCGATCCGCCGTCAGCGCATCAGCCTGCGTCCGTTGTGGGGCGTTGACGCGCGGCTCAAACGGTTCGGCGCGATGGCCGCCGCCATGGTGCTGTATGTGCTGATCAGCCAGTTGGGTTTGGTGGTCGGCAACCGGATCGCCAGCTCCGCCGCGGCGTCCGGGCCTGCGATCTACAACTACACCTGGCTGGTGTTGATGCTGCCGTTCGGCATGGTTGGCGTGACGGTACTGACGGTGGTGATGCCGCGGCTGAGCCGCAACGCCGCCGCCGACGACACCGGCGCCGTGCTCGCCGACCTGTCGCTGGCCACCCGAATGACGCTCGTGATCCTCATCCCGACGGTAGCCTTCATGACGGTCGGCGGTCCGGCGATGGGCAGCGCATTGTTCGCGTACGGCCACTTCGGTGAGATTGACGCCGGGTATCTGGGTGCGGCAATCGCCTTGTCCGCCTTCACGTTGATTCCCTACGCTTTGGTGCTGTTGCAACTACGCGTCTTCTACGCACGCGAGCAGCCTTGGACGCCAATCGCGGTCATCGTCGTGATCACCGCGGTCAAGGTCGGCGCTTCACTGTTCGCTCCACACCTGACGGGCGACCGTGAACTGGTCGCCGGTTACCTGGGCCTGGCCAACGGCCTCGGATTTTTGGCCGGTGCGATCGTCGGATACTTCCTGCTCCGACGCGCTTTGCGGCCGCCACGGGGCCACCTTGTCGGCGTCCGCGAGGTGCACTCCATCTTGGTTACCGTCGCGGCGTCGCTGCTGGCCGCACTGAGCGCCCACGTGGCTGACCGGCTGCTGAAACTGACCGCTCTGACCAGCCATTGGGGCGGGACCGGGTCGCTGCTGCGGCTGGCTGGGTTGGCAATGATCATGCTGCCGATCACGGCCGCGGTGATGGTGCGCGCCGGGGTGCCCGAGGCGCACTCAGCGCTGGCCCTCATCCGCAAGCGATTGACCGATCGCAAGGCGGTGACCCGGACCGGCGATGCGGTGCGGGATCGCCCATTCCGCGATGAACTGGTCACGTACGCTGAGCAGAGAAATTTGTTTGCGCCGGGGGGGTATCGGATCCAACAGCCGATCCGGCGGGAGCCTCCAGAGCCCTTGGCCGGAGCCACCACAAGGAAAGGACCGGAGTTGACCGACCGCCCCTCGGACAGCGCCGCGTCCACATCTGCCTCAGAAGCCGAGCTATCTCACCCGTCGGAAGCTGACGGCCCGTTTTCCGCCCGTCCCGCATCGTCGCCGGCCGGATCGGACGGGCCGGTTCCTCCTCTGGCCGCTCCACGGCCCGCATCGTCGCCGGCCGCCGACGACTTCCAACCGGACATCCCTGCCGATTACCCGCCGGGCGCAGGTGCAGGGCTCGCGCCGCCGATCTTGTCCAAGGGTTCCAACGGCGGGCCATCCGCCGGTCACTTTGCCGAGGACGCCGGTGGTCTGCCGAGTGACCCGCTGCTGGAGTCGGCGATGATCGCCGGGCCGGTAGCGCCGGCCGGTGGGTCGTCTGAGAGCCGCGAAGACGTTCAGTTGGTGCCCGGCGTCCGGATTGCGAAGGGTCGCTACCGCCTGCTGGTCTCCCATGGCGACACACCGCCCCTGCAGTTCTGGCAAGCCCTCGACACCGCGCTGAACCGACAGGTCGCCCTCACCTTCGTCGACCCGGATCGTTCCCTGCCTGATGATCACGTACGCGAGATTCTGGCGCGCACCTCTCGGCTCAGCCGGGTGGACAAACCCGGAGTGGCCCGGATACTCGACGTAATCCACATCGGTAGCGGCGGCCTCGTCGTGACCGAGTGGATCCGCGGCGGTTCGCTGCAGGAGGTCGCCGAAACTCAGCCGTCACCGGTCGGCGCTGCTCGGGCGATGCAATCGCTGGCCGCAGCAGCCGAAGCCGCCCACCACGCCGGTGTCGCGCTGTCGATCGACCACCCGAGCAGGGTGCGGGTCAGCATCGAAGGCGAAGTGGTGTTGGCGTTCCCGGCAACTTTGCCTCAAGCCACTCCAGAAGATGACATCCGCGGCATTGGCGCGGCCTTGTACGCCCTGCTCGTCAATCGCTGGCCGCTGAACGAGGCAGGAGGGCGCAGCGCGCTCGCGCCGGCCCGTCGGGATCCGGCCGGTCAACCCTTGGAACCGATCCTCGTCAACCGAGATGTCCCGTTCCAGATCTCCGCGGCAGCGGTCCATGCCATCCAGCAGGATGGTGGAATCCGGAGCGCCTCGACGTTCTTGAACTTGTTGCAGCAAGCGACCGAGGTGGCTGACCGCACCGAGCTGATCAGCCCGATCACCGAGCCGCCCGCACGACGAGGCCGGTTCGGCTCCGGGCCCCCCGACGCCGAGACTCGCGCGCGGCGTCGGCGCAATCTGCTGATCGGCTTGGGCGCCGCTGGTGCGATCGTCGTGGTGGCCCTGCTTGTCATCGCCACAGTGCTGGGCAAAATCTTCGGCAACCTCGGCGGCGGGCTGGACAAAGATCGGCTCGGTCTGAACGCGCCGTCATCGACGGCCTCGGCGGGCGGTTCGGCACCCGGCAACCTGGTTCGACCGGTCAAAGCTACGGTCTTCTCGCCCGAAGGTGACGCCGACGAGCCCGACCGGGGCGGTCTGGCGATCGATGGTAACCCGGCCACCGCCTGGTCGACGGACACCTACCACGATGCCGTGCCCTTCCCCGGTTTCAAAAACGGCGTCGGCCTGATCCTGCAGCTGCCGAAACCCACCGCAGTCGGCACTGTCAACCTCGACACCTCCGCCACCGGCACCAAGGTGCAGATCCGTTCAGCTTCGACGGCTGCTCCGGCGAAGCTGGGAGACACCGTTGCGCTCACAGCGCCGACGGCTGTGCATGCTGGCCACAACAGCATCCAGGTGAAAGCGGCGCCGCCGACCTCCTACTTACTGGTGTGGATATCGACGTTGGGATCGACTAACGGAGAAAGCCGCGCCGACTTCTCCGAGGTCAGCGTCGAACCCGCGCCCTGATTCCACGCCAATTACACCGGCCGAATGCGAGTGAAGTGCCGGCGCCACGTTGATTGGTTACTGTCCGGCCGTGGGGTTCCGGTCAGTGTTTCCGCAGGAACGCAGCGACGCCGAACTGTTGGCCGCCCATGTCGCCGGCGACCGCTACGCGTTCGAAGAGTTGTTCCTTCGCCACCACCGGCAGCTGCACCGGCTTGCCCGGTTGAGCAGCCGCAATCCGCAAGACGCCGAGGACGCCCTGCAGGACGCGATGCTCTCGGCGCACAAGGGCGCCGGCTCTTTCCGGCAGGACGCCGCGGTCAGCAGCTGGCTGCACCGAATCGTGGTCAACGCCTGTCTGGACCGGCTGCGCCGCACCAAATCACACCCCGCCGCCCCGCTGGAAGACGTGCACGCGGTCGCCGACCACACCAATCAAGTCGAGACGGCCATCGTGGTGCACCGGGCGTTGCTGCGGCTGCCGGTCGAGCAACGCGCCGCGGTGGTCGCCGTCGACATGCAGGGTTATTCGATCGCCGAAACCGCCGGGCTGCTCGGCGTAGCCGAAGGGACGGTCAAAAGTCGCTGCGCGCGGGCCCGCACCCGCCTGGCAGCAGCGCTTGGCTATCTCGCCGTTGACGCCCCGTCCCGGCCGGTCGAGCGCCCGACCGGTTAGCCGTCGAACACATTGGGGGTGTCTGTGGCGCCGGGTGTGTGCATGACGGACACTGGGGCAGATGGGTGGCGCCGAGGACGACTCGCCGGATCACGCGCACGGCGACGGTGCGAACGCGGATCCCCCGCTGACGCCGGACCTGCTCGCCGATCTGCAGGCCGGTTTGCTCGACGACGACGGGGCCGCTGAGCTGCGTAGGCGGATTCGGGCTGAGCCGGCCGCCGGGCAGGTGCTGGCCGCCCTGAACCGGGTACGGGGTGACATCGCCGCGCTGGGCACCGATACCGCCTCCGCGCCCGAGGTGCCCCCGGTCGCTGTCGACGCGGTGCGCGCGACGTTGCGGTCGGCAGCAGCTCCGTCCGGCGGGCTCCGCGCCGGCGCGACCCACTCGGCGCGGCCCGGTCGGCCGCCGGCGCGGACGATAGCTGCCATCGCCGGTGTGGCTGCCGCCGTTGTCGCGACCGCGCTGGGCACCATGGCGCTGCTGCGCGCAGGTGCACCGGCCCCGAGTACTCCCGCGACGGCGCAGCACATCACCGTGTCGTCTCGCGCGACGATCATTCCGCTGTCCGCGGCGCAGATCCTGGCGTTGCTCGACCGCAGCCCCGACTACGGGGCGTTAAGCGATCCCGAGCGGCGCTCGTCATGCCTGACTGGCCTCGGCTATCCGGCGTCGACCCGCGTGCTCGGCGCACAACCGATCGAGATCAACGGCCTGCCGGCGGTGCTGCTGGTATTGCCTGGCGACACGCCTGACGCGCTGGCCGTACTGGCGGTGTCAGCGAACTGCAGCTCGGCCGACACCGGGCTGTTGACCGACACCGTCGTGCGCCGTCCGTAGCGGGCGCGGGAACACCAGCGCCTAGGCTGGCGTTCGTAGCCACACGAAGGGCTTTCACAGTCGCCCGTCCGCAAGTGTGTGTCCGAAAGGTTCGAATGACCTCTGCTAGCCCCGTGCACGACGTGATCGTCATCGGTTCCGGCCCTGCCGGCTACACGGCGGCCGTCTATGCCGCTCGTGCGCAGCTGGCGCCGGTGGTCTTCGAGGGCACCTCGTTCGGCGGCGCATTGATGACCACTACCGAAGTGGAGAACTTCCCCGGCTTTCGCGACGGCATCACCGGCCCGGAACTGATGGACCAGATGCGGGGGCAGGCGATGCGCTTCGGTGCCGACCTGAAGATGGAGGACGTCGAGTCGGTGGGACTGGACGGTCCAGTCAAGACGGTCCTCACCGCCGAGGGAGAGACGTATCGGGCGCGGGCTGTCATCCTCGCGATGGGGGCAGCTGCCCGCTATCTGCAGGTGCCCGGTGAGCAGGAGTTACTGGGCAGAGGTGTGAGCGCATGCGCCACCTGCGACGGTTTCTTCTTCCGCGACCAGGACATCGCCGTCATCGGCGGCGGCGATTCAGCGATGGAAGAAGCCAATTTTCTGACGCGCTTCGCGCGCAGCGTGACGATCGTGCACCGCAGAGACGAGTTCCGCGCTTCCAAGATCATGCTTAACCGCGCCCGCAGCAACGACAAGATTCGGTTCTTGACCAAACACCTCGTGCTGGCGGTGGAAGGCGACGGCACGGTGTCCGGGCTGCGGGTGCGCCACACCGTGACCGGTGAGGAATCCACCCTCGGCGTCACTGGAGTGTTCGTAGCGATCGGCCACGACCCGCGTTCGCAGCTCGTGCGTGACGTTGTGGATCTAGACGCCGACGGTTACGTGCAGGTGCGGCAGCCGTCGACGAACACCTCTGTGGACGGCGTGTTCGCCGCCGGTGACCTGGTCGACCGCAGCTACCGGCAGGCGATCACCGCAGCTGGCACCGGCTGCGCGGCGGCGATCGACGCCGAACGGTGGCTGGCGGACCGCGACGATTCCGATGACGAAACCGAACTGACCGATGCCACCGGAGCCGCCAACAGCACCGGCACCGACCTGATTGGAGCACCTCGATGACGAGCACCCACAACGCCGGCGGCCCGGTCGAGGTTTCCGACGCGTCCTTCGCCGAGGCTGTCTTGTCGAGCAACAAGCCTGTGCTGGTTGATTTTTGGGCGACCTGGTGTGGGCCGTGCCGGATGGTGGCTCCGGTGCTCGAGGAGATTGCGACGGAGAATTCTGAGCAGCTCACCGTCGCCAAACTCGACGTGGACGCCAACCCGGAGACAGCCCGTAACTTTCAGGTCGTCTCCATTCCCACGCTGATCCTGTTCAAGGATGGTCAGCCGGTGAAACGGATCGTGGGCGCCAAAGGTAAAGCCGCGCTGCTGCGAGAAATCTCCGACGACCTGTAAACCAATCTGGATACCGTCTGCCTGGCGTTTTCCAGAAAATGCCGGGTTTCTGCGACAATACCGGAAAGCCGAATCGGCAGCTCTGTTCACACCTCATGGAGGCCCCGGGATGTCGAGTCCGCGCAGCGGCAACGGTGACGCGCTGCGTTGCGGTGACCGTGGCGCCGCGGTTACCGAGATTCGCGCCGCCTTGGCGGCCCTTGGACTGCTCGTCAGCGTCGGCGACGACCTCATCACCGGAAGACATGTGGCGCTCGACGTTTTCGACGAAGAACTCGACCACGCGGTGCGGGCCTTCCAGCAGAATCGGGGCCTGCTGGTCGACGGCGTCGTCGGCGAAGCCACCTACCGCGCGGTCAAGGAAGCGTCCTACCGGCTCGGTGCCCGCACGCTGAATCACCAGTTCGGCGCCCCGATGTACGGCGATGACGTCGCCATGCTGCAAGCCAGACTGCAAGACCTCGGCTTTTACACCGGCTTGGTCGACGGCTACTTCGGTCTGCAGACGCACAACGCGTTGATGTCCTACCAACGCGAGTATGGGCTTTACGCCGATGGGATTTGTGGCCCGGAAACGTTGCGCTCGTTGTACTTTCTCAGCTCGCGCGTTACCGGAGGTTCGCTGCACGCCATTCGCGAGGAAGAGCTGGTGCGCCGATCCGGCCCGAAATTGTCGGGCAAGCGGATCATCATCGATCCGGGCCGCGGCGGATCTGACCACGGTCTGATCACTCACGGGACCGCCGGACCCATCAGCGAGTCAGACATACTGTGGGACTTGGCAAGTCGGTTGGAAGGCCGGATGACTGCCATCGGCATGGAGACGTTTCTGTCTCGGCCCACCAACCGCAGCCCGTCGGACGAACAGCGTGCTGCGACGGCCAACGCCGTTGGGGCAGACCTGATGATCAGTTTGCGCTGTGCGACACAAGCGAGCCCATCGGCTAATGGTGTGGCGTCCTTTCACTTCGGCAACTCGCACGGCTCGGTGTCCACGATAGGACGGATGCTTTCCGACTTCATTCAACGAGAAGTTGTGGCGCGCACGGGAATACGGGATTGCCGCACACACGGGCGGACATGGGATCTGCTGCGGCTGACCCGGATGCCCACCGTACAGGTCGACATCGGCTACATCACCAATCCGAACGACCGAGCCATGCTGGTCACGACGCAGACCCGAGACGCCATCGCCGAAGGCATACTTGCGGCGGTCAAACGACTTTACCTGCTGGGCAAGAACGACAGGCCCACCGGCACATTCACCTTCGCTGAGCTACTCGCCCATGAGCTGTCGGTGGAACAAGCCGGCCGGCTCAGCGGTTCGTAGCCAGCGATCCGGCGGAGACTTCTTGCAGGCCGGCGGTCTGCAGTCGCGCGTTCTCCAACAGCCGCTCCAGCGCTGCCTCCACCTCAGCCTTCCAGCCCAGCCCCTTGTCAAGCTCGAGCCGCAACCGGGGAAAGAAGCGGTGCGGAGCCACCACCGCGAAACCGACGTTCTGCAGGAAGTCCGCGGCGATGACACAGCGCTCCACCGAGCAGTCTCCGAGTGAATCGAGCACCGGTCGCAGGTCTGCGTCGACCGTCGTTCGCTCGGCCAACTCGACGGTCGCGTCCGTGCGGCCGAAGGCTTCCAGGGCCCGCACCCCACGGCGCATCAGCTCCTCGACCACCCGGGTGACCAAACTGTAGGGCAGGTCGTCGCTAATCGGGCTGGGCTCGATGCCCATCGAGGTGAGCAGCACCGCATCGGCGGACACCGGCGCAGTGGGAAACCGATGCGCTCGCGGCACCGCCCCTGGCGGGGCATAGAGCACATAGCCCAGACACGGTGGCTCAGTGGGCACGCAGTCGGGGGTGGGCGCCATGGTGGCGACCTGACCGCAAGAACCCCACTCCAGCATCACCATCGACAGCCAGGCTTCCTTCTCAAATTCGGGATCGGCCAAGCGGTCGTCGTTGCCCAGGGTGGCGGGATCTACTTCCCAGAAGACGCATCGACGGGCGTGTTTGGGAAGCTGCTCGAAGCCCTCGAGCCGCAGCGGCGTGATTCGAGCGGTCACTTGACTCCTGGGCCTCCGTACGGTGCTGTCGGTGACCCTGCCTGCCCTCGGCCTATGTTGATTCGCATCGTTGCAAGGCTTTGCCGCTTACTCGGCTTTCGCATCGTCACCACGCTGACTCATCCACCCGTCAGCAACTGTTCCAGGATAGGAGAGTTGGCCGCAACGGACCAGTGTGGTTCACGATCTGTTATCCGGCTTTCGTCGGGCTGGCTTGTCAGTTCGAAAGAACGTACGGCACAGTAGGTTTCATTTGCTTTCGACGTTCAGGGGCGGGGGCGGATCGCAGCACCGTCACTGTGACGTAACGACCCGGTGTCTGCGGTCAGGCCTTCGTCAAGCTTCCGTCGCGTTCATCAGGCCGACGATGCGCTGCAAATCGTCAACAGAGCCGAATTCGACGACGATCTTGCCTTTGCGCTTTCCGACGCTGACTGTGACACGGGTGTCGAATGCGCCGGAAAGCCGTTCGGCGACGTCTTGCAGACCTGGCATCTGAATCGGCTTGCGGCGCGGCGGCGTGGGTGCGGTGACGTCACCGCGGTTGGCCAGGGTGACCGCCTCCTCGGTTGCCCGCACAGACAGGCCCTCGGCCACGATCCGCGAGGCGAGCTCTTCTTGCGCCTCCGGGCCGGCCTCCAACGACAACAGGGCGCGGGCATGACCCGCCGACAGTACACCCGCGGCTACCCGCCGCTGAACCGGGATCGGCAGCCGCAACAACCTGATCATGTTCGTGATCAACGGCCGCGACCGACCGATGCGGCCTGCCAGTTCGTCGTGGGTGACGCCGAACTCGTCGAGCAGCTGCTGATAGGCCGCCGCCTCTTCCAAAGGATTCAGCTGTACGCGATGAATGTTCTCCAGCAGAGCATCGCGAAGCAGATTGTCTTCGCCGGTTTCTCGAACGATCGCCGGGATTGCGCTGAGGCCCGCCTGCTGAGCAGCGCGCCACCGCCGCTCCCCCATCACCAGCTGATAGCGCGCCCCACTGGCAGATCCGTCCAGCGGTCGCACCACGATGGGCTGCATCAGCCCGAACTCGCGGATCGAGTGCACCAGTTCGGCCAGTGCCTCGTCGTCGAAGACTTGGCGTGGCTGCCGCGGATTGCGTTCGATCAGCGAGGGGTCGATCTCGCGATACACCGCACCCATCGAGCCGGCGCCGGAGTCCGGCATCTTGGGGCCGCCGATTACCACGTCCGCTGCTGCCTGCCCAAGTCGCGGGCCGAATGTCGTGGGCCCGGAGTCGGCCTCGGCGGGACCGGTCGGAATCAGTGACGCCAGCCCGCGGCCGAGGCCACCCTTTCTGCGTGACGACTGGTTCATATCTGTCCCTCCGCGGCTGGTGGTTGCTGGCGTTCGGCAAGCTCGCGACTGGCGTCGAGATAGCTCATCGCACCCCGCGAACCCGGGTCATAGCTGATGATCGTCATGCTGTAACCCGGGGCTTCGGAGACTTTCACGCTGCGCGGAATCACTGTGCGCAGCACCTTGGTGCCAAAGTAGCGGCGCACCTCTTCAGCGACCTGGTCGGCAAGCTTCGTCCGGCCGTCGTACATGGTCAGGATGACGGTCGTGACCTCGAGCCGCGGGTTGAGGTGCGCTCTGACCATCTCGATGTTTTTCATCAGTTGGGATACACCCTCGAGCGCGTAGTACTCGCACTGGATGGGGAGCAGCACTTCGGGTGCGGCGACAAGGGCGTTGATAGTCAACAGGCCGAGCGAAGGCGGGCAGTCGATAAAGACGAAGTCGAAGTCCAATTCGTCGAGCGCCACCAGAGCCGTTTTCAGCCGGTTTTCCCGCGCCACCATGCTCACCAGTTCGATCTCCGCTCCGGCAAGGTCGATGGTGGCCGGCACACAGAAGAGGCGCTCGCTGTGCGGACTGCGCCGCAGTGCCGCAGGCAGCGGAACGTCGCCCAGCAACACTTCGTAGGACGAGGGCGTACCGGACTGGCGTTCGGTGATGCCAAGTGCGGTGCTGGCGTTGCCTTGCGGATCGAGATCGATGACCAACGCCTTGAGTCCTAGCGTGGCCAACGCGGCGGCCAGGTTCACAGCAGTCGTGGTCTTGCCGACTCCGCCTTTCTGATTCGCAATGGTGAACAGCCGGCGCTGCGGCGGCCGGACCAACCGGTCGTGCGTGGTGTGGAGCACCTGCATCGCACGCTTAGCCGCATCACCGATCGGGGTGTCGAATTCGCTCGATGTTTCACGTGAAACATTGACCATCTGCTGAGCCGGTGCACTCCGCGCTGGACCGACGAGTCGGTTCTCCTCTGCCGCGGATGGTCCTCGGCCGTCGTGTGCGCTCATCGCCACTCCCTGCTCGAGACCCGTCCGGACGAGCGCGGTCGTGAACCCGGCGCCGCCCGCTGCGCTACTACCACCGTCGCGGGCGGATCCAGATAGCTCGCGCCGCACGTCACTACCCTGACATCAGCCGCGCCCATAGAGATCATCACACGCCGACAGTCGGCCACTTCCTGCCGTACTCGTTCGCCCTTGATCGCCAGCATTCGTCCGCCGGGCCGCAACAGTGGCAAGCTCCATTTGGTCAACTTGTCCAATGGTGCGACCGCACGAGAAACGACCGCATCGGCACCGCCCGCCTGGCTGCGCACCGCGGGTTCTTCGGCTCTCCCCCGCACGACCTGCACCGGGATCCCCAGCAGCGCAACCGCTTCTGTGAGGAAGTTGCTTCGCCGTAGCAACGGTTCAACGAGCGTCAGCTGCAGGTCCGGTCTGGCAAGCGCCAGCGGAATCCCCGGCAAGCCAGCGCCGCTACCCAGATCGATGACTCGTTCTCCATCGCCGAGTAACTCCGCAAGTGCCGCGCTGTTCATCAGGTGCCGGTCCCACAGCCGCTCGACTTCGTGCGGTCCGATCACGCCGCGCTCGACTCCGGCACCGCCCAGCAGGTCGGCATAACGTTGCACCTGTTCGAGCCGTGACCCGAAAATCGTCTTCGCCGTATCGGGAGCCGATCCGGCCAGCTCCTGCTCGTAGTTCGAACTGGCGTCACCATGTTTCACGTGAAACATTCCTCCCAACCCAGCATCGCCGCGCGCTGAGCCGAACTACATCGGTGTAACTCGAAGCTCAGTCGACTAGCACAACGACGCGCCGGGCCGGCTCCACGCCCTCGCTCTCACTGTGCACGCCGGGCACTTCGGCAACGGCGTCGTGCACGATCTTGCGCTCGAACGGCGTCATGGGAGCAAGTTCTTCGCGCTCCCCCGTCGCAAGCACCCGCCTTGCCACCTTGTCCCCGATAGCCGCCAGTTCCTCCCGGCGGCGGCGCCGCCAGCTCGCGATGTCGAGCATCAGTCGGCTACGCACACCGGTTTTCTGATGAACCGCCAGCCGGGTCAACTCCTGTAACGCATCGAGCACTTCGCCTTTGCGGCCGACCAGTTTGTTCAAGTCCTCACCGCCATCAATGCTGACGACCGCCCGGCTACCTTCGACGTCTAGATCGATGTCGCCGTCGAAGTCGAGCAGATCCAAAAGCTCTTCCAGGTAATCGCCGGCGATCTCCCCCTCGGCGACCAGACGCTCCTCCAAGTCGCCTGCTTCGGGCGCAGCTTCGGCAATGTCGGCGACTTCCTGCTCCAGTTCCAGCGGCTCTGCGTCGCGGTCAGTGATGTCAGCATCGGTCATGCCCGTCCTCCTCGTCCCGTCTCGTCGGCGCCGGTGCGCCGTTGGATTTGATTGCCCGCCCACTGCTTCGCTCCGGCGGGCTTGCGCAGTCGTTTGCGCCGCCGGGTTGGTCAACGTTTGCGCTTTTTGGGTTTCGCGCCGGGGCGCGGCGTCCGGCCGCCGGAGGTGCTGCTGCGCCCACCCGGCCGACCGGCATTGGCTCGCGCGGGTTTTCCGTTTGCCGCCTGGCCATCGACGCCGTCTGGCTTCGTGCTCGCCTGCTCCGGTTCCTGGCCTGCGTCGGCAAGAGCCCCGGCCCCGTTGCCTCCCGGCGGTGGGGCTTTGCCGGCGCGTTTGGGCTTGGCTCCCGGAGCGGGCGCATTGGCCGCGCGCCGTTCAATTGCCTCCTGCTTCTTGGCCTCTTCTTCCTTTTCGATCATCGAGAAGACGTAATGCTGCTGGCCAAACGTCCAGATGTTATTAGAGAACCAGTAGAAGATGATCGCCAGCGGCAGGAATGGTCCGCCGGCCACGACACCGAATGGGAACACATAAAGCGCCAGCTTGTTCATCATCGCGGTCTGCGGGTTGGCCGCGGCCTCGGCGCTCTGCCGTGCCACCGACGCCCGACTGTTGAAGTAGGTGGCGACGCCGGCCAAGAACATCACCGGTAATCCCACCCCGATGACGGCTAACCGGCTGAAGTGGGTGAAGGCGGCGATGGTGGCGCCCTTCTGCATCATCGTTGCGCCGAGCGGTGCGCCGAACAGGTTGGCATCGAGGAAGTGGCCGACGTCCTTTGCGCTGAACACGTAGTTGCCCAGCTCCCGATTCCGCTCGGGCGACAGGCCCAGCTGACCGATGCCGGTGGAGGTCCGGTTGAAGCACCGCAGCACATGGTAAAGCCCGAGGAACACCGGGAGCTGCGCCAACATCGGCAGACAGCCCAGTACCGGGTTGAAGCCGTGCTCGCGTTGCAGCTTCTGCATTTCCAGCGCCATCCGCTGGCGATCCTTGCCGTACTTCTTTTGCAGGGCCTTGATCTGCGGCTGCAATTCCTGCATCTGCCGGGTAGTTCGAATCTGCCGAACGAAAGGCTTGTACAACAACGCGCGCAGCGTGAAGACGAGGAACATCACCGAGAGCGACCACGCGAAGAAATTGTCGGGCCCCAGCAATAAAGAGAACGCCTTGTACCAGACCCACATGATCGCCGACACCGGGTAATAGATGACGTCAAGGCTGAACCAATCAAACAAAAGACGCACGCTCCCGTCGCTTCGCTGGGGTGCCACTCACATCGCCGCCGCCGCCGTGAGCACAGCCGCGGCGTTCGGGTACCGGGTCCCATCCTCCCCGATGCCACGGTCCGCATCTGGCGAGCCGCATCGCGGTGAGCCAGCTTCCCCGAAATACGCCGTATTCGGTTAGTGCGTCCACGGCGTACTGGCTGCAGGTCGGCATAAAGCGGCACGTCGGCAACCGCAACGGCGAGACCGTCTGCCGATACAACTGGATGCCACCGATCAAGGCCCGCGCCACCGCTCGACCCGCGATGCCCACCACGTTCGTTGACCACCGCGTCACGGCCTGGAACCTTTCTGTGAGCCCATCAACTTGTGCACGCGGCGCAGCCCCGCGCGCAGTTGGGCCTCCAGCGTCGACGATGCGGCGTTACGGCTGGTCGGCAGGGCCCGAACCACCAAGTCTTCGGACAGGTCTAGCTCCGTGAGCAGCGTGCGGGCGACATGCCGCAATCGTCGCGTCACGCGATGACGCTGGACGGCCGAGCCCACCGACTTGGCGACGATGAACCCGATCCGTGGACTTAGTCCTGAATCGCTGGGCACAGCACTGCGCGACGAAGCGTGGACGACGATGTCGGGTTGCGCTGCGCGTACACCGCGCTTGACCGTCGTTTCGAAATCGGTCGACCGCGTCATGCGATTTTGCGCGGGAAGCACCGCTTTGAATCCTTTGGGGTCAGCTCACGCGGTCAGGGATCGCCGCCCCTTGCGACGGCGACCCGAGACGATTGCGCGCCCGGCCCGGGTCCGCATCCGCAGCCGAAAGCCGTGTACCCGTGCTCGACGCCGGTTGTTCGGCTGAAAGGTCCGCTTGCCCTTGGCCACGGGTGTCTCCTCAATAGTCTGCCGCCGCAGTCCGCCTCGGCTCACCGCGCCGGACCGGGCGGCCCGGACGCATCTTCGGTGAGTCGCGGTGAACTCGGTGTATTGCTGGTAGCCGGCGCGGACTCCGGTTTGACCGGGCGCAGCCGTATCGCCAGCGTTCGGGCGACGGTATGAGGGTACTGAGCGTCCCACTGCCGGGTCAAACTCGGCTGTGCTGGCGTTGGCCGGCCATCGCTGCCCAACTCCTGCCACATCCGCCACGGCACCGGCATACTCGCGGTCAAGTCACTCCCAGGAATGTTGCCAAACGGTTGGCACCCGAACGGAAAACTGTTAGCTTCGGGCAGTGCCGTTTCGGCCTGGAACGGCGCCCGAAAACGAAGCGAGGATGGCGAATAGGTCGATAGGCGGACAGCCCGCACCGACTATCTCGAGCGCCACCCCCGGGGGCCGTCTCCGAAGAAGTTCGGTGCGGTGATGACCGCCCTGTCCACACCTGTGGATAGGTATGTGGACAGTCCGTCGTCGCCGGGATGGCTACCTCAAACGTGAACCAGGGGGACTCGTCGTTGACCGATGATCCCGGTTCGACCTTTGCGACCGTGTGGAGCGAGGTCGTCTCTGAACTCAACGGCGACACGGTCATAAACCGTGCGGTCACCAACGGTGAAACGCTGCTCGCCCCGCTGACTCCTCAGCAGCGAGCTTGGCTGAATCTCGTTCAGCCGCTCACCATCGTCGAGGGATTCGCCTTGTTGTCAGTGCCCAGCAGCTTTGTGCAGAACGAGATCGAACGCCATCTGCGCGCTCAGATCACCGATGCGCTGAGCCGCCGGATCGGCCAGCAAGTCCAGTTGGGCGTCCGGATCGCTCCGCAACCGCACAACGACGGCGACAGCATCGCCGCGATGCCGGCCCCCGCCGACATGATCGCCGAACCCGACGAGGTCGACGAGGACAGCGAGGCACTGGCCAGCGCCCACGAGACTTGGCCGAAGTACTTCACCGAACGGCCTCGCAACAACGATCCGGCCGCTGCTGTAGGAACCAGTCTGAACCGGCGCTACACGTTTGACACCTTCGTGATCGGCGCCTCCAACCGGTTCGCTCATGCGGCGGCCCTGGCCATCGCCGAAGCCCCGGCCCGCGCCTACAATCCGCTGTTCATCTGGGGCGAATCCGGGCTCGGTAAAACCCACCTGCTGCACGCCGCCGGAAACTACGCGCAGCGCCTGTTTCCCGGGATGCGGGTCAAGTACGTCTCGACCGAGGAATTCACCAACGACTTCATCAACTCGCTGCGCGACGACCGCAAAGTCGCCTTCAAACGCAGCTACCGCGACGTCGACGTGCTGCTGGTCGATGACATCCAGTTCATCGAAGGCAAGGAAGGTATTCAAGAAGAGTTCTTCCACACCTTCAACACGCTGCACAACGCCAACAAACAGATCGTCATCTCCTCCGACCGCCCACCCAAACAGCTGGCCACCTTGGAAGACCGGCTGCGGACACGGTTCGAGTGGGGCCTGATCACCGATGTGCAGCCACCCGAGCTGGAGACCCGAATCGCCATTTTGCGCAAGAAAGCACAGATGGAACGGCTGGCGGTGCCCGACGACGTGCTCGAGCTGATCGCCAGCAGCATCGAACGCAACATCCGGGAGCTGGAAGGCGCGCTGATCCGGGTCACCGCGTTCGCCTCGCTGAACAAAACCCCGATCGACAAAGCGTTGGCCGAGCTTGTGCTCCGCGACCTGATCGCCGACGCCGGCACCATGCACATCAGTGCGGCCACCGTGATGGCCGCGACCGCCGAATACTTCGACACCGCAGTGGAAGAGCTGCGTGGCCCGGGCAAGACCCGTGCACTGGCGCAGTCGCGGCAGATCGCGATGTATCTGTGCCGAGAACTCACCGACCTCTCGCTGCCCAAGATCGGTCAGGCATTTGACCGTGACCACACCACGGTCATGTACGCCCAGCGCAAGATCCTCTCCGAAATGGCTGAGCGGCAAGAAGTGTTCGATCACGTCAAGGAGCTCACCACTCGCATTCGCCAGCGTTCCAAGCGCTGACGCGATCCTAAAATCGCCCCTCACTACCGTTGGCTCGCACCGTTCATCGTGTTGAACGGGTGTGCACTACTTGTGGATCGGGCCCGCGCATCGTTCCCCAGGTCCGCGATCCGCGTGCACAGCGGTGCTTCGTTCCCCAACACACCACACGGTGCGCACAGCTCGGCCCACCGTGATTCACAACCCCGCAAGGCGCCGAGCAGCACCGATGCCCAGCTGTCCCCAGTGCACACAGCCCTTAATACTGTTATTGAAATCTCTTCATCAACTCTTCTTTGAAGAACGGCTTGGGGATTTCGGAGTCAGAAGCTGAGGACCTGCGCCGACGACAACGTGTCACCGGTGTCGATTAGCCTCCAAGAAGGCGCCGGAAGCTCTACCGTGTTTGACGACTGCCAGTACGGTCGTTGTGGCGGATCGCAGCCGCAGGCGTTCGCCGCCCGCTCGCTGGGGCGAGCAGCCGCTGACTTCGAAGGTCGTTGGCTGAAAAGTGATGAAGGGACCGCTCATGGACGTGGCGACGACGAAAGTCGGCCTCAACGACTTGAAGTTTCGTTTGGTACGCGACGACTTCGCCGACGCGGTGGCATGGGTGGCCAAGAATCTGCCCACCAGGCCGACGGTGCCGGTATTGGCCGGTGTGCTGCTCACCGGCAACGAAGACGGGCTGGTGGTTTCCGGATTCGACTACGAAGTGTCCGCCGAGGTGCGGGTCGCAGCTGAAATCGCAACGCGTGGAAGCGTTTTGGTCTCCGGTCGACTGCTTTCCGACATCACCCGCGCGTTGCCGAACAAACCGGTCGACTTGCACGTCGACGGCACGCGCGTCGCGCTGAACTGCGGCAGCGCCCGCTTCTCACTGCCGACGATGGCCGTCGAGGATTACCCAACCTTGCCGACGTTGCCCGCAGAAACCGGCACGCTGCCGGCCCAGGTGTTCGCCGAGGCGATCAGTCAGGTTGCAGTCGCCGCCGGCCGTGACGACACGCTGCCCATGCTGACTGGTATCCGGGTTGAGATTTCCGGTGAATCGGTGGTTTTGGCGGCCACGGACAGATTCCGGCTGGCCGTCCGCGAGTTGACCTGGTCAGCGGCTGCGCCGGACATCGAGGCGGCGGTGCTGGTGCCGGCCAAGACGTTGGCGGAGGCCGCCAAAGCCGGCACCGACGGCTCGGAAGTACACCTGTCCCTGGGTGCCGGGTCCGGGGTCGGAAAGGATGGCCTGCTCGGCATCAGCGGTGCCGGTAAACGCAGCACAACGCGTCTGCTGGACGCCGAGTTCCCGAAGTTCCGGCAGTTACTGCCTGCTGAGCACACGGCGGTCGCTACCATCGGCGTGGCCGAGCTCACCGAGGCGATCAAGCGAGTTGCGCTGGTCGCGGACCGCGGCGCGCAGGTCCGAATGGAGTTCGCCGAAGGACTGCTGCGGCTTTCCGCTGGCGCAGACGACGTGGGCCGGGCCGAAGAGGATCTGCCCGTCGACTTCGTCGGTGAACCGTTGACCATCGCTTTCAACCCGATCTATCTGACCGACGGGCTCGGATCGTTGCACTCTGAGCGGGTGTCATTCGGTTTCACTACGCCCAGTCGGCCGGCGGTGCTACGTCCTGCATCAGGTGACGAGGCTTCGCCGCACGATACCGGCCCGTTTCCCGCGGTGAAAACGGATTACGTGTACCTGCTGATGCCGGTGCGGTTGCCGGGCTGACGTCCTGCTGTGTACGTCCGGCACTTAGGGCTGCGCGACTTTCGTTCGTGGGCGCACGCCGACCTCGAGCTCGAGCCGGGGCGGACTGTTTTCGTCGGTCCGAACGGCTACGGCAAAACCAATCTCGTTGAGGCGTTGTGGTATTCGTCCACGTTAGGCTCGCATCGGGTGGCGACCGACGCGCCGCTGGTCCGTGTCGGCGCGGAGCGGGCGTTGATCTCCACGATCGTCGTCAATGAGGGACGTGAATGCGCGGTCGACTTGGAGATCGCGACCGGCCGCGCCAATAAAGCGCGGCTGAACCGCTCGCCAGTGCGCAGCACCCGGGAAGTGGCCGGAGTGCTGCGGGCGGTGCTGTTCGCTCCAGAAGACTTGGCGTTGGTGCGCGGCGACCCTGCTGATCGGCGCGGATATCTCGACGACTTGGCGACAGTGCGCCGGCCTCGAGTCGCCGCGGTGCGTTCGGATTACGACAAAGTCTTGCGCCAGCGCACCGCGTTACTGAAGACGGCGTTGGGGGCCAGGCACCGAGCTGACCCGAGCGTGTTGGACACGCTCGACGTCTGGGACGCACGCCTCGCTGCGCATGGGGCTGAGCTGATGAGCGTCCGCATGGAACTGGTCAACCAACTGGCACCCGAAGTCGCCAAGGCCTATCAACTGGTGGCGCCGGGGTCCCGCTCAGCCACCGTCGGTTACCGCGCCAGCACGGCGCTCGAACCAGCCGAGGACATCGACGTGGCCTCGCTGGAAGCCGCGCTGCTGTCTGCGTTGTCGGAGCGCCGGCACGCTGAACTCGAGCGCGGCGTGTGTCTGGTCGGCCCGCACCGCGACGATCTCGAGTTGATATTGGGCGATCAGCCCGCCAAGGGCTTCGCCAGCCATGGTGAATCCTGGTCGTTGGCGTTGGCGTTGCGGTTGGCAGCCTATGAACTCTTACGCGCCGAGGGCAGCGACCCGGTGTTGCTGCTCGACGACGTTTTCGCCGAACTCGACGCGGCTCGCCGTCGGGCGTTGGCCGCCGCCGCGGCGTCGGCAGAGCAGGTGCTGGTGACCGCAGCGGTGCCCGATGACGTCCCGGCCGGCTGGGACGCGCGACAGTTGCGAATCAATTTGCACGACGACGACAGCGGAGGACGGATGTCGGTGGTGCAGCGATGACGCGTTTCGGCGACGAACCGGGACCGCCCACGCCTGAGCGGGCTGAACGCGCCGATTCGGCTGCGATGGACCTGGTCCGGCGCACATTGGAGGAAGCCCGTGACGCGGCCCGCATCCGCGGCCAAAACATCGGGCGGGGCCGGACAACCTGGTCAGCGCCGCGACGAGTGGCCGGCGCCGGTCGGCGGCGGAGCTGGTCAGGACCGGGTCCGGACTATCGTGACCCGCAACCGCTGGGCAGGGTTGCGCGCGACCTGGCCAAGAAGCGGGGCTGGTCGCCGAGGGTCGCCGAGGGCACGGTCTTGGGCCAATGGCCGACGGTGGTTGGCAGCCAGATCGCTGAGCACGCCACGCCGATCGGACTGGCCGACGGGGTGCTGAGCGTGGCCGCCGAATCGACGGCGTGGGCCACTCAACTGCGCATGATGCAAGCTCAACTGCTGGCGAAGATCGCCGAAGCGGTGGGCGACGGCGTAGTGCGATCGTTGAGAATCACCGGCCCGTCGGCGCCAGCGTGGCGAAAGGGGCCGCTGCACATCGCCGGCAGAGGCCCCCGTGACACCTATGGCTGAGACCGTTCGGCGCTCAACTTTTGTCGGCTCAGAGCCGCCAGGACGTAACAAATCCTTTTCGCGAGCGTCAGGACTTGGCCACCTTTGAAATGCGCAACTCACGGCGCGGATAGCCGTGCAGAAACGCGTTTGGAAAATAGGTGCGACCCGGCTGTGCCGGTAGACTGGTCGCAATACCTGCTGCGGCTACGGACCGCTCGCAGACGAACCCCAAGGAGAGCTTTCCGATCGTGGCTGCCCAGAAGAAGAAGGCACAAGAGGAGTACGGCGCCTCGTCCATCACGATCCTCGAGGGGCTGGAGGCGGTCCGCAAACGCCCGAGCATGTATATCGGCTCTACCGGCGAGCGCGGCCTGCACCACCTGATCTGGGAGGTGGTCGACAACTCGGTCGACGAGGCAATGGCCGGCTACGCCACGCAGGTCGATGTGCGCTTACTCAACGACGGCAGCGTTGAGGTGGCCGACAACGGCCGCGGCATCCCGGTCGCGACGCATGCCACCGGCGTGCCGACTGTTGACGTGGTGATGACCCAGCTGCACGCCGGCGGCAAGTTCGGTGGCGAAAACAGTGGCTACAACGTCAGCGGCGGTTTGCACGGTGTCGGCGTTTCGGTGGTCAACGCGCTGTCGTTCCGGCTCGAGGTGGACATCGCCCGCGACGGTCATCGGTGGTCGCAGTTCTACGACCACGCCCAGCCTGGAACACTTAAACAGGGCGAGACCACCAAAAGCACCGGCACCACCATCCGGTTCTGGGCCGATCCGGACATTTTCGAGACCACCGAGTACGACTTCGAGACCGTGGCGCGGCGGCTGCAGGAGATGGCGTTCCTGAACAAGGGGTTGACAATCGACCTCACCGACGAACGGGTCAGTGCCGAAGAGATCGTCGACGACATCGTTAGCGACACGGCCGAGGCGCCCAAGTCCGCCGAAGAGAAAGCGGCTGAATCGGTCGCGCCGCGACACAAGGTCAAGCACCGCACGTTCCGCTACCCGGGCGGCTTGGTCGACTTCGTCAAACACATCAATCGCACCAAAAGCCCGATTCAGCAGAGCATCATCGACTTCGAAACCAAAGGAACCGGCCATGAGGTCGAGATCGCGATGCAGTGGAACGGCGGATATTCCGAGTCGGTGCACACCTTCGCCAACACCATCAACACCCATGAGGGTGGAACCCACGAGGAAGGTTTTCGCAGCGCGTTGACCTCGGTGGTCAACAAATACGCCAAAGAAAAGAAGCTACTGAAAGACAAGGACCCGAACCTGACCGGCGATGACATCCGCGAAGGTTTGGCCGCGGTGATCTCGGTGAAAGTGACCGAACCGCAGTTCGAAGGACAAACGAAGACCAAGCTGGGCAACACCGAGGTCAAGTCGTTCGTCCAGCGGGTGTGCAACGAGCAACTCACGCATTGGTTTGAAGCGAACCCTGTCGACGCCAAAATTGTTGTCAACAAAGCGGTTTCCTCAGCGCAAGCGCGTATTGCCGCTCGAAAAGCCCGCGAACTGGTGCGCCGCAAAAGCGCCACCGATTTGGGTGGGCTGCCCGGCAAGCTGGCCGACTGCCGCTCAACTGACCCGCGGAAGTCAGAACTGTACGTCGTCGAGGGTGATTCAGCCGGCGGCTCAGCCAAGAGCGGACGGGACTCGATGTTTCAGGCGATCCTTCCGCTGCGCGGCAAGATCATCAACGTCGAAAAGGCCCGCATCGACCGGGTGCTGAAGAACACCGAAGTGCAAGCGATTATCACTGCGCTCGGCACCGGGATCCATGACGAGTTCGACCTGGCGAAATTGCGTTATCACAAGATCGTGTTGATGGCCGACGCCGACGTCGACGGCCAGCACATCTCCACGCTGCTGCTGACCCTGTTGTTCCGGTTCATGCGGCCGCTGATCGAAAACGGCCACGTGTTCCTGGCGCAGCCTCCGCTGTACAAATTGAAATGGCAACGCACCGAACCGGAATTCGCCTACTCCGACCGTGAACGGGACGGATTGCTCGAAGCCGGGCAGAAGGCGGGTAAGAGGATCAACAAAGACGACGGCATCCAGCGATACAAGGGTCTGGGTGAGATGGACGCTAGGGAGTTGTGGGAAACCACAATGGATCCCGCGGTCCGGGTTTTGCGTCAGATCACTCTCGACGACGCGGCAGCAGCCGACGAGCTGTTCTCCATTCTGATGGGCGAGGACGTCAACGCCCGTCGCAGCTTCATCACTCGCAACGCCAAAGACGTTCGTTTCCTTGACGTCTGATGGGTCGACATCGGCCGACTGCCCCAGCAGAAGAGGGATAGATGACTGACACCACGCTGCCACCGAGTGGAGGCCCCGTCGATCGGGTCGAACCCGTCGACATTCAGCAGGAGATGCAGCGCAGCTACATCGATTACGCGATGAGCGTGATCGTCGGGCGTGCGCTACCCGAAGTGCGCGACGGACTCAAACCCGTGCACCGCCGAGTGCTGTACGCGATGTTCGACTCCGGTTTTCGCCCAGACCGCAGCCACGCAAAATCGGCTCGCTCCGTCGCCGAAACGATGGGCAATTACCACCCCCACGGGGACGCCTCGATCTACGACACCCTGGTCCGCATGGCGCAGCCGTGGTCGCTGCGCTACCCGCTGGTCGACGGGCAGGGCAACTTCGGCTCGCCGGGTAACGATCCACCGGCCGCCATGAGATACACCGAGGCGCGGCTCACTGCGCTGGCGATGGATATGCTGCGCGAAATCGACGAGGAAACAGTCGATTTCATTCCTAACTATGACGGCCGGGTGCAGGAGCCGACGGTCTTGCCCAGCCGGTTCCCCAACCTGCTGGCGAACGGTTCCGGCGGCATCGCGGTCGGAATGGCGACCAACATGCCGCCGCACAATCTGCGCGAGCTCGCCGACGCGGTGTTCTGGGCACTGGAAAACTTCGACGCCGACGAAGAGGCGACACTGGCCGCCGTCATGGAACGGGTCAAAGGGCCCGACTTTCCCACCGCCGGACTGATCGTCGGTTCGCAAGGGATCGCCGACGCATACAAGACCGGACGCGGGTCGATCCGGATGCGCGGGGTCGTCGAGGTCGAAGAAGACTCCAGAGGCCGTACTTCCCTCGTCACTACCGAGCTGCCCTATCAGGTCAACCACGACAATTTCATCGCGTCGATCGCTGAGCAGGTCCGCGACGGCAAACTCGGCGGCATCGCCAACGTCGAAGACCAGGGCAGCGACCGCGTTGGCGTGCGCATCGTCGTGGAGGTCAAGCGCGACGCCGTTGCCAAGGTGGTGCTGAACAACCTCTATAAGCACACTCAGCTGCAGACCAGCTTCGGCGCCAACATGTTGGCGATCGTCGACGGTGTGCCGCGCACGTTGCGGCTCGACCAGCTCATTCGCTACTACGTCGAGCATCAGCTCGACGTCATCGTGCGGCGCACCACCTATCGGCTGCGAAAAGCCAACGAACGGGCCCACATCCTGCGCGGGCTGGTCAAAGCGCTCGATGCGCTGGACGAGGTGATCGCCCTGATTCGGGCGTCGGAGACCGTGGACATCGCGCGGGCCGGCCTGATCGAGCTGCTCGACGTCGACGACATTCAGGCGCAGGCCGTCCTTGACATGCAGCTGCGCCGGTTGGCCGCGCTGGAACGGCAGCGCATCGTCGACGACCTGGCCAAGATCGAAGCCGAAATCGCCGATCTGGAAGACATTTTGGCCAAACCGGAACGGCAACGCGGAATCGTGCGCGACGAACTGGCCGAAATCGTCGACAAGCACGGCGACGACCGCCGGACCCGGATCGTCGCGGCCGACGGCGACGTCAGCGACGAGGATTTGATCGCCCGGGAAAATGTCGTCGTCACCATCACCGAGACCGGATACGCCAAGCGCACCAAGACAGATCTCTACCGCAGCCAAAAACGCGGCGGCAAGGGCGTGCAGGGTGCCGGGCTCAAGCAAGATGACATCGTCGCGCACTTCTTCGTGTGCTCGACGCACGACTGGATCTTGTTCTTCACCACTCAGGGCCGGGTGTACCGGGCCAAAGCCTACGAATTGCCCGAAGCGTCGCGGATTGCGCGCGGACAACACGTGGCCAACCTGCTGGCGTTTCAACCCGAGGAGCGCATCGCGCAGGTCATCCAGATCCGTGGCTACGAGGACGCGCCCTATCTGGTGCTGGCGACCCGCAGGGGTCTGGTCAAGAAGACCAAACTCACCGACTTCGACTCCAACCGCTCTGGTGGAATCGTGGCGATCAATCTGCGCGACGGCGACGAACTGGTCGGCGCGGTGCTGTGTTCGGCCGGCGAGGACCTGTTGCTGGTGTCGGCCAAGGGCCAGTCCATCCGGTTCTCCGCAACCGATGAAGCGCTGCGACCGATGGGGCGGGCCACCTCGGGCGTGCAGGGCATGCGCTTCAACACCGACGACCAGTTGCTCTCGCTGAATGTGGTCCAGGAGGGGATGTATCTGTTGGTCGCCACGTCCGGCGGCTACGCCAAGCGCACGGCCCTCGAGGAGTACACCCCGCAGGGCCGCGGTGGAAAAGGCATCCTGACCATCCAGTACGACTCGCGGCGTGGCAAGCTGGTCGGGGCGATGATCGTCGATGACGACGCCGAGGTGTACGCCATCACCTCCGGTGGCGGCGTGATCCGCACAGCTGCACGTCAGGTCCGCAAGGCAGGCCGTCAAACCAAGGGCGTTCGGTTGATGAATCTGGGTGCGGGCGACACACTATTAGCCATTGCACGTAACGCCGAAGAAGCCGAGGTAGCCGAAGTAATCGACGAAGATGCGGGTAGCTAGCCTGATGAAGCGGGCAGCAGTGACCCGATCAAGAGTCGGGCCCGACGGTCTGGGCGCACAGTTAAGGAGCCGGGGGTGACTTCACCGAACGAGCCGGGATCTTCGAAATCCGGCGACGGTCCGGGCGGCCGCAACGGAACGCCCGACCAAAGCGGCGCGCACCGCTTGCCCGCCGGTTCGGCAACCGGCCGGGTGACCGGTAGCGGCGACGTACCTCCGTGGCAGCGCTCAGCGAGCCGGCCCCGGCCGAGCGGGCAGCGCTCGGTGACACAGCCGGCCGCACATCAGGCCGGCGCGCCCGACGTGGAGGCGCGGGTGAACCGTTTCATTTCCGGCACCGCCGCGCCGAAGGCCGCTTTAGGCGCGTCGACCCCTCCCACCACCGCGCCGGCGGAGAAGCCCGAGACCAGCGCTGGCGGCTCACACAACGAGGCCTACGCCAGTGAATTGCCCGATCTGTCGGGGCCGCTGCCGCGACAGACGCTGCGGAAGGACACCGCCGCGGGTGCCAGCCGGTCAGGTTTGTCGGAGAATAGGGTGCAGCTGTCGTCTCGCCGCGCTCGCGGCCCAGTACGGGCCAGCATGCAGGTCCGCCGGATCGACCCGTGGAGCACACTCAAGGTCTCGTTGATCCTGTCGGTGGCGCTGTTTTTCGTCTGGATGATCGCGGTGGCGTTTCTTTACCTGGTGCTCGGCGGCATGGGGGTGTGGAGCAAACTGAACAGCAACGTCGGTGACCTGCTGACCAATACCAATAGCAGCGGTGAGCTGGTGTCCAGCGGCACGATCTTTGGTGGCGCGGTCCTGATCGGCCTGGTGAACATCGTGCTGTTGACCGCGATGGCCACGATCGGTGCGTTCATCTACAACCTGACGACCGACCTGATCGGCGGCGTCGAAGTGACCCTGGCAGACCGCGATTAACTTCGAGACAACCGGTTTGGGTGGGAGCGCTGATTGCGGTAATCTCGTCGCTCGGCCATCCGCGAGTACGGGCCTATAGCTCAGGCGGTTAGAGCGCTTCGCTGATAACGAAGAGGTCGGAGGTTCGAGTCCTCCTAGGCCCACAACCATGGGTTCATCACGACGCGTTGCGCGAGTGGCGCTGCTTGTCGCCGCGATCGTTGGGCTGCTCGCAGTGATGGCATCACGCCGGGGCGTCGAGGTGTGGCACGTGGTGCCGGAGTCGACCGGTAATCACGACGAGGGGCCTTAGCTCAGTTGGTAGAGCGCTGCCTTTGCAAGGCAGAAGTCAGGGGTTCGAATCCCCTAGGCTCCACAAATTACAGCTCCACAAATCACCAGCCGCCGCCGTCGTAGTCACGGCGCGGGCTGCACGTCCACACTCGGCGGTCGTGGCGACGGCTCCGGGCGCGACGATCGACGCACGACTGAGAACACCACAGCGCCGCCGGTAAGGACCGCCGTGGCAGCTCCGGCGAGGATCCAGGGCGCTTTACCGCGGCGATATGACCGCCGAGCGTCCTGCAACACCGCCGGCAAGCTGGCCACCGCCTCCTGCGCCGCCGTCAATTCCTGGGCGACCGTCTGCTGCGCCAACGCCAGCTCTCGGGCAAGCCGGCCTTCCCGGTAGCGCCGCCGCAGACCCGATGCCCCCGCCTGAGCCGAGTCGAGACTGAGCCCGACGACGCCGCGCGTGATATCGATCGGACCCGCCGCCGTGTGAGCCAGGCCGCGGCTCAGTCGCTGCCGCGGAGTCAACCGAGTCTTCGTCATAGCGCTCATGTTCCGCCTCTTCCGCCCGATCGGGGCCGCGCACCGTGTCTAAGACTGCCATCAACACCACGGCTGCGGGCCGAATGAGCCGATGTGCGTTGCGGGCCGGCGCCGACTACGACCGGCCCCATCACCTGAAGGGTTATCGGCCAATGGCAGACTGTGCTGTCGTGACCACCAGCTCCATTCAAACCGCTACGGCAACCCTGCACACGAACCGCGGCGACATCAAGATCGCCCTATACGGCAACCACGCGCCCAAGACCGTCGCCAACTTCGTGGGCTTAGCGCAAGGCACCAAGGAGTACTCAACGGAGAACGCCTCCGGAAGCTCGTCGGGCCCGTTCTACGACGGCGCGGTGTTTCACCGGGTGATTAACGGGTTCATGATCCAGGGTGGCGATCCGACCGGCACGGGTCGCGGCGGACCCGGCTACAAGTTTGCCGACGAATTCCACCCGGAACTGCAATTCAGCAGGCCCTACCTGCTCGCCATGGCTAACGCGGGCCCTGGCACCAACGGGTCGCAGTTCTTCATCACCGTAGGCGAGACGCCGCACTTGAACCGGCGGCACACCATCTTCGGTGAGGTGGTCGACCCGGAATCGCAGCACGTCGTCGAGGCGATCGCCACCACTCCGACCGACCGTAATGACCGGCCGAGCGAACCCGTCGTCATCGAGTCGATCACGATCTCGTAAGAGCGCCGGCGCGTCTCAAGGCGCCGCGCCGTTGCCGCCGTGCTCACCGGAACGCGGTCCGAAGTAGCCCGCCGCGGTGAGGGCGTTAAGCACCTCCAACGGCTGGGTGCCGAGGTCCCAGCGGGAAAACACGAGCAATCGATCGTCTGCGGTGTCGATCTCGAGCAGCTGCACCTTGCGCCCGATGCGACGGAACTCCGTGATTCTGACCAGCGTGACAGCAGCCGGCTCCAGCAGCTGTTGCCGCCACCACCCGCGGACGACGAGCCCGCGAGCGGTGACCGCCAGCCTCGGCCGTGCGCGCCACGAAAAACCGGCAAACACCAGCAGGCCCGCTGCGGCAACACCCGCAAGTACTCGGCCCGGCGGGTCGGTGATGACGGTCAGAACTGCGGTAGCCATCACCGCGCCGGCGATGCCGCACGCAGCGATCCCGGCTGGTGGCGGCGCCCACTCGGTCCGCTGATCTCCGTTATTGATAGGTCCTGCCCAGGCCGATGCAATTGTCCACAGGGGTTATCAACAATGGGGATGAATCACACGCATGTGATTGCTCCACTCGACAGCGTCAGTGCCAGCGCATCGTCAGCAACAAACCGCTGATCAAGAAGGCAAACGCAATCGCGTAATTCCACGGGCCGAGCTGCGCCATCCAATTCAGGGCGGCCGGCGCATCAGTGCCCGTGGCGGCCAACTGAAAGACCATCAACCACGCCAGGCCCACGAGCAGCAGGCCGCAGAAGAATGCGACGAACCACATGCTCGACGGGCCGGCTTTGACCTTGACCGGGGTGCGGCTGACCGTGCTCACGGCGAAGTCGTTCTTCTTGCGAACCTTTGACTTAGGCATTCATACCTCGGACAGTTGTGCAGAGTGGGTGCCACGATGGCGACTGCAGCTGGGAAATTTGTCGGATACGACACTAGCTCACCCCTCGTCGCGAGCAGGGAATGGAGACGCGATGGCTGGCTGGATCGCCGGGCTCTTGCGCCGGTCGCCGGACTCAGCTGGCCATGCCCGCTCCCCTTGGCGGCTGGGTGTTCCGGTGGTGTGCCTGCTGGCGGGGCTGTTGCTGGCCGCCACCCACGGGGTGTCCGGCGGAGGCGAGATACGCCACAGCGACGCACCGCGCCTGGTCGACCTCGTCCGCGCTGAGCAGTCCTCGGTCGAGCGGCTCAGCGCGGAACGAGACGCATTGGCCACCCGTATCGACAACACGCACGGGCGGTCGATCAGTGGCGCGTTGGCGGCGATGATGAAACGATCCGCGGAACTCGGTGAAGACGCCGGTGCGGCTCCGGTGCACGGTCCGGGCCTCTCGGTCACGTTGACCGACGCGCAACGCGACGCCAATGGGCGCTTCCCTCGCGACGCCTCCCCTGACGATCTCGTCGTGCATCAGCAAGACATCCAGGCCGTTCTCAACGCGATGTGGAGTGCCGGCGCCGAAGCGATCCAAATGCAAGATCAGCGCCTGATCACCACCTCGGCGCCACGCTGCGTCGGGAACACCCTGCTGCTCAACGGACGTACCTACAGCCCGCCCTACACAATCGCCGCGATCGGTAATGCGGCGGCGATGCAGGCCGCGCTATCCGCCGCTCCCCTGGTCACGCTCTACAAGCAATACGTGGTCCGTTTCGGTCTGGGCTACGACGAAGCGGTGCACCCGGATCTGCAGATCGTGGGTTTCACCGAGCCGATCCGAGTGCAGTTCGCGCAGCCCGCGGGACCGGTGGGGTACTGACGGTAGCCTGACACGGTGCAGATTTTGGTCGTCGACAACTACGACAGCTTCGTGTTCAACCTGGTTCAGTACCTCGGACAGCTCGGTGTCGCAGTCCAGGTGTGGCGTAACGACGACGCCGAGCTGTGCGACCAGGCCGCCGTGGCCGCCGAATTCGACGGAGTGCTGCTCAGCCCGGGACCGGGCACACCGGAACGCGCGGGCGCGTCAATCGGCTTGGTGCGCGCCTGCGCCGACGCCGAAACCCCGCTTCTCGGAGTGTGTCTCGGGCATCAGGCGATCGGCGTCGCCTTCGGCGCCTCCGTCGACCGCGCGCCGGAGTTGTTGCACGGCAAGACCAGCGACGTGTTTCACACCAATAGCGGTGTGGTGCAGGGACTTCCTGACCCTTTCACGGCTACCCGGTATCACTCGCTGACGATCCTGCCGGAGACGCTGCCCGCCGAGCTGGAGGTGACCGCCCAGACTCGCAGCGGTGTCATCATGGGCGTGCGGCACATCGGGCTGCCGATCCACGGCGTGCAATTCCACCCCGAATCGATCCTCACCGAAGGCGGGCACCGGATGCTGGCCAACTGGCTGACCTTCTGCGGCCAGGCGCGCGACGAAGCCTTGGTCTGCAGGCTGGAGAGCGAAGTGACTGCCGCGGTGCGGCCGCTGGCGGCTACTGACCGAACTTCAGCGTGATATTGCCGTCTTTGTTGAGGCCCTGGCCGGCCGTCGGACTCTGGGAGACCACCCGGTTGTGCGACGAGGCGCCCGCGTCGACGTCGGATCCCTTCACCAGCCCCCCGGTCCAGCCCAGCGCCCGCAGTTGCGGTTCGGCTTCGGTCCAGAACAACCCGGACAGGTCGGGCATCAGGAACTGATTGCCTTTGGAGACCTGCAACTCGACCACCGAATCCAGCGGTACCGTTGCGCCCGCCGGTGGGTTGGAGCCGAGCACATATCCGGCCGGTCGGGGGCTGTCCACCATGGCCTGACTGACTTGGGTGAAACCGTAGACATTGAGATTTTTCTCGGCGACGTCGACCGTCTGGCCGACCACGTCGGGGACCTGCTTGGTCGCCGGCCCGGTTCCCACGACGATGGTGATCTCATTGGTGATCGCCGACGTCTGGTTGGCCGGCGGGTTAGTACCGACCACACGGCCATTGAGTTCCGGCGTGGACGGTGAATCGACCTGCTTGAACCGGCTGAACCCGGCGTACTTCAGTTTCTTCACCGCGTCGGTGTAACTCAGTGAGGACACGTCGGGCAGTTCACGTTGCTCCGGCCCGGTCGAGACGTTGAGGGTGATCTCGTCGCCCGCACTGACCGATGCATTCGCGCCAGGATCGGTTCCGATGACGTGATCCGGCGGCACCGTGGAATCCGGTTTCTGCTGGGTGCGGGTTTTGAAGCCGCGGTTCTGCAACGCGGCGATGGCGTCAGCCGACACCTCCCCACGCACATCGGGCACCTGGACGCTGCGGGTATCACCGCCGAATGTGTTGATCAGGATGGTCACCGCAACAGTCAGTACAGCCAGCACGGCGACCACGATCAACCAGCGGCTCACCGAACCGACGGTGCGGTCGGTGGTGAAGTCGAGCTGCTGGCGGGGTGACGGATCGGTATGCCCGGCACCCGAACCCGCCGCGGGGGTGGAGGACAGCAGCGACGTGCGCTCCGCGTCGGTGAGAATCTTGGGCGCCTCGGGAGGCTCACCGTTGTGCACCCGGACCAAGTCGGTGCGCATCTCAGCAGCCGTTTGATACCGGTTGTCGGGATTCTTGGCCAATGCCTTCAGCACAACCGCGTCAAGGTCGGCAGAAACTTTTTCGTGCCGCTGAGACGGTGGAATCGGATCTTCCCGTACATGCTGATAGGCCACGGCCACGGGTGAGTCCCCGACGAAAGGTGGTTCACCCGTTAGCATTTCGTACAGCACACAGCCCAACGAATACACATCGGAGCGGGCGTCCACCGGGTCGCCGCGGGCCTGCTCCGGCGAAAGGTACTGCGCGGTGCCGATCACGGCCGCGGTCTGGGTGACGCTGTTGCCGCCGTCGGCGATGGCCCGGGCGATCCCGAAATCCATCACTTTGACCGCGTTGGTCGTGCTGATCATGATGTTCGCCGGCTTGACGTCGCGGTGGATGATGCCGTGCTGGTGGCTGAAGTTGAGCGCCTGGCACGCGTCGGCTATGACCTCGATCGCCCGCCGGGGCGGCATCGGACCGTCGGTGTGAACGATGTCACGCAAGGTGACTCCGTCGACAAACTCCATCACGATGTAGGGCAGCGGACCAGCGGCGGTCTCGGCCTCCCCGGTGTCGTAGACAGCGACGATGGCCGGGTGGTTCAGCGCTGCGGCGTTCTGGGCTTCGCGCCGAAACCGCAGATAGAAGCTTGGGTCGCGGGCCAGATCGGCCCGCAGCACCTTTACCGCGACGTCGCGCCCCAACCGGACATCGCGCGCCAGGTGCACCTCGGACATGCCGCCGAAGCCGAGGATTTCCCCCAGCTCATACCTATCGGACAGGTGTTGCGGGGTGGTCATCGCAGCGTCTCGGGTGAAATCGGTTTAGCGGGATAACGCTGCTGCAGCGGAATGACGAGGTGATGTCGGTAAGGCGCGCGGGCCGTCCGATGGGTCGGCTGTGCCGGCACTGCGCCCCCCCCGCCAGACGTCTTAGCGGGCGGGGTTCCGGTGTCGGTGACGGTAGGAGGTGCCTGCTGCTGGGTGCTCTCGTTGTGCGAGTTGAGGACAATCAACACCGCGATGATGATCGCCAAAGCGCCCAGCACGCCAGCGGCCCACAGCAGCGCGCGCTGACCGGACGAGAAGGTGCGCCGCGGCGGCGGCTGGCGGTTACCGCCGGTGGTGGGTCGCGACCGGCGGGGCGTCACCGCCGGGGCCTTGGCGGTAGCGCCGGCGGCCGCCCGGGCGGGTGTACCCGAAGGTATGGCGGCGGGCGCGGCACGACCGGAGGCCGAGCCCTGACTGGTCGGACGCGGCGGACGGCGCCCGGCGCGCACGGCGGCGACCGCGTCGGCGAACGGGCCGCCACTCTTGTAGCGCATGCCCGGGTTCTTGACTAGCGTGATATCGATCAGTTCCCGCACGTTGGGGGGCAAGTCGCTGGGCAGCGGCGGCGGCGGCTCTTTGATGTGCTTCATCGCCACTGTCAACGCGCCGTCGCCGGTGAACGGGCGCTTGCCGGAAACGACTTCATACCCGACCACGCCCAGCGAGTAGACGTCGCTGGCCGGTGAGGCATCGTGGCCCAGAGCCTGTTCGGGTGCGATGTATTGCGCGGTACCCATCACCATGCCGGTCTGAGTCACCGGGGCGGCATCGACGGCCTTGGCGATCCCGAAATCGGTGATTTTCACCTGGCCAGTCGGTGTGATGAGGATGTTGCCGGGTTTGACGTCGCGGTGCACCAGGCCTGAGGCGTGCGCGACCTGCAGAGCGCGACCGGTCTGTTCGAGCATGTCCAGTGCGTGCCGCAGGGAAAGCCGACCGGTGCGTTTGAGCACCGAATTGAGCGGCTCACCGTTCACCAATTCCATCACCAGGTAGGCGGTGTGGCCCTCGCCATCCATCTGGGTTTCGCCGTAATCGTGCACACTCGCGATGCCGGGATGGTTGAGCATTGCGGTAGTTCTGGCCTCGATGCGGAACCGCTCGATGAATTCCGGGTCGGTGGAGAATTCACTCTTGAGCACTTTCACCGCGACGCGCCGGCCCAGCCGGCTGTCGACCGCCTCCCACACCTGGCCCATACCGCCAGTGGCGATGAGGCGCTGCAGGCGATACCGGCCAGACAGCGTCACACCTACTCGCGGGCTCATGGTCCTCCCTGAAGCGCGGCCTCGATCACAGCCCTTCCGATCGGCGCGGCGAGCGCGCCGCCGGTTGCGGACAGCCGGTCCGCACCGTCCTCCACCAACACCGCGACGGCGACCTTCGGCGTCTGCGCGGGGGCGAACGCGATGTACCAAGCGTGCGGTGGGGTGTTACGCGGATCGGTGCCATGCTCTGCGGTACCGGTTTTGGACGCGATCTGCACGCCGGGGATAGCCCCTTTCTGCTGTGTGACTTGCTCGGCGCCGACCATTAGTTCAGTTAGCTTAGCCGCGACCTGCGGCGACACCGCACGGCGCTGTTGGTGCGGTGCGGTGGTGCCGATCGGAGCCAGGTCAGGCCCCTGCAGGCTGTCCAGCAGGTATGGCTGCATCGTCACCCCGGCGTTCGCGATCGTCGCGGCCACCACGGCGTTTTGCAGCGGTGTCAATGCCACATCTTTCTGTCCGATACTTGACATTCCCAGTGCGGCGGCGTCTGGTATGGGGCCGACGGTCGATTCGGCGACTTGCAAGGGAATGGGGTCCAGGGCGCTGTCGAGCCCGAAAGCGTGCGCGGTGCCGCGCAGGGCGTCCGGGCCGGTGCGCAGGCCGAGCTGTACGAAGGCGGTGTTGCAGGAGCGCGCGAACGCCTCGCGCAGCGACACCGTCGGCTCCCCACCGCAGGGCGTTCCGCCGTAGTTCTCCAGCGTGGCGGTGCTGCCCGGCAGCCGAATGCGCGGTGCGGAGGTCAGTTGATCGTCTTCGCTGGCGCCGATCTGTAGCGCGGCAGCGGTGGTGATGACCTTGAACGTCGATCCGGGCGGGTAGGTCTCGGTGATGGCGCGATTGGTCAGCGGGGACGCCGAATCGTCCCGCAGCCGCTGCCACGCCTGCAGCTGGTCCTGGGTGTTGTGCGAAGACAGCAAGTTGGGGTCGTAGGACGGCGAGGAGATCAGCGCCAGGATTTTGCCGGTGGACGGCTCCAACGCGACGACCGCGCCTTTGCACGGCCCGTTGCAGCCCTGCTGCATCGCATCCCAGCCGACCTGCTGTACGCGAGAGTTGATCGTGGTGTCGACGTTGCCGCCGCGGGGATCACGAGCGGTGAAGAAGTCGGCCAGCCGGCGACCGAAAAGCCGAGGATCGGATCCGTTCAGCACCGGGTCCTCGGCGCGTTCCAGGCCGGTGCTGGAGTACCGCAGCGAATAGAAGCCGGTGATCGGCGCGTAGGCGGCGGGATTGGGATAGACCCGCAGGAACCGGTAGCGGCTGTCGGTGGCCACCGAATAAGCCAGCAGCTGGCCTCCGGCGGTGATTTGGCCGCGCTGCCGCGAATACTCATCGAGGAGGACTCGCTGATTGCGGGGATCGGTGCGCAACCCGTCGGCAGTGAACACCTGAGTGAAGGTCGCATTGACCAGCAGCAGGACGATCAGCGCCATCACGGTCACCGAAATGCGGCGCAAGGAGGCGTTCATACGCGCTCGATCACCTCGGTGCTGGCGGCGGCGATCGGCGACGACTTACGAACCCGGGGCCGCGGTGGGCGTCGCGCCGAGTCGGAGATGCGCACCAGGATGGCCAGCAGCAGGTAATTGGCCAGCAGCGACGAGCCGCCATACGACATCCAGGGCGTGGTCAACCCGGTCAGCGGGATCAGCTTCGTCACACCGCCGACGACGATGAACAGCTGAATCGCCAGCGTCGACGCCAAGCCGGCGGCCTGCAGCTTGCCGAAGCTGTCGCGCACCGCGATCGCCGTTCGCAAGCCGCGGACGATGACGACGGTGTAGAGCATGAGCAGGCTGGCGAGGCCGACGAGGCCGAGCTCCTCTCCGAACGCGGCGATGATGAAGTCGGTCGACGCCGCGGGCACGGTGTCCGGCTGCCCGTTGCCGAGCCCGGTACCGAAGATGCCGCCGGTGGCGAAGCTGAACAACGACTGCACAATCTGATAGCCGCTGCCGTCCGGGTCGCTGAACGGGTCGAGCCAGGTCTGCACCCGGACCCGGACATGGCTGAAAGCGAAGTACGCCACGACGCTGCCGGCCGCGAACAACGCCGAACCGAGCACCACCCAGCTGAACCGTTGGGTCGCCAGGTAGACGACCGTCAGAAACGACGCATACAGCAACAGCGAAGTGCCCAGGTCTTTTTCGAACACCATCACCCCGATGGAGATCACCCACGCCGCCAGCAGCGGCGCCAGGTCGCGGGCGCGGGGCAGGTTCAGACCCATCACATGCCTGCCGGCGCTGGTGAACAGGCCGCGCTTGGCGACCAACACCGCGGAGAAGAAGATGAGCAGCAAGATCTTCGAAAACTCGGCCGGCTGAATGGAGAAGCCCGGCAACCGAATCCAGATCTTGGCGCCGTTCTGCTCGGAAAACGCCGTCGGCAGCAGCGCCGGGATGGCCAGCAGTATCAGACCGGCGAGCCCGCAGACGTAGCCGTACCGTGCGAGCTGCCGATGGTCTTTGAGGAACGTCACGGCGAGGGCGAACGCAGCGACACCGACCAGTGTCCACAGCATCTGCTGATTAGCGGTCGGATGGGTGCTACCGCCGATCGCGCTGTCGGCCAAGTCGAGTCGGTGGATCATCACCAGGCCCAGACCGTTGAGCAGAGCGACGACCGGAAGAAGCAGCGGATCGGCGTACGGCGCGTAGCGCCGAATGGCCAAGTGCGCCGAGGCAAACACTGTGAAGAACGCCAGGGCGTAGCCGGCCAGATCCCAGCGCAAAGCCCGCTCCTGGTCGGCCTGCACGATCAACAGGGCCGCCGCAATGATGACGGTGGCGAAGCACAACAGGAGTAGCTCGGCATTTCGCCGATTCGGTAGTGGAGGTGTTACCGCGACCGGTGCTTGGGGCTGCGTCGTCATGCCGCTTCCCGGCAGGCAAGTGCCGGTTGGTTGGACGGCGGCGGGTTCGCCGGTGGGTTGGGGACCGCGGCCGGCGGTGGTGCGGAAGTCGTCGGTTTTGCCGGCACGCCGGCGTGCGGCGGCTCGGCGGAAGCTGGCGGCGGCTCGGGGTTCGACGGCGCGGCGGAGCTGGACGGTGCCGGGTTCTGGCTGCTGCCTGGCGGCTTGGCGGGGGCGGGCGAAGACGCCGGCGGGCAGGCGGAGAACAGGCCTTGCAACTGTTTTTTGGCGCCGTCGAGGTCGGCGTACGGCAGTCCCGTCTTCACCAGTTCCTGGCTGGACTGGCTCAAATTGGCCATCTTCAACGGTTCGCAGCCCGGGACCTTAGCGGACTGCCCAAATGGCTCGTTGCTGCCGTTAAAGCAGCCGACCAGCCACGGTTCCTGCAGTTTCAGGCCCAGAACCGATCCCCGGATGCCACGCATGATGGTGACGGTTTCGTCGTAGTCGGCGACGTAGTAGTAACCGCGGACAACGGTTCGCCCGATGGCCGTGCCGGCGAGCAGGACCAGCACCAACAGAGCAATGCCGATGGCCAGCCGGCGCCGCGAATGCGTGGGCCGGGTGACCTCTTCCGGCGGCGGCGCAACGGGTTTCGGAGGGACGGCCTTGCGGGCATTGATAGCCGACGCCCGCCCGGCGGAGGTGTTGGGACGCGTCGACTGGGACTCGTCGCCGGATACCGCCCCGGCCAAGATCGGCTGGGTCTGCCCGTAGTCGTTGTCGACGACTTCGGCGACCACCACGGTGACGTTGTCGGGTCCGCCGCCGCGCAGCGCCAGTTCGATCAGGCGCTCGGCACTTTCGCCGACGTCAGGAAGCTGCATGGCATCCCGGATGGTCTCGTCGCTGACCGGGTCGGATAGTCCGTCAGAACACAGCAGGTAGCGGTCGCCGGCGCGGGCTTCCCGCATGATCAGGGTGGGCTCGACTTCGTGTCCGGTCAGTGCCCGCATAATCAGCGAACGCTGCGGATGGCTGTGCGCCTCCTCGCGTGTGATGCGGCCCTCGTCGACCAGAGTCTGCACAAAGGTGTCGTCTTTGGTGATCTGGGTCAGTTCACCGTCGCGCATCAGATAGCCCCGGGAGTCCCCGATGTGTACAAGGCCGATGCGGTTGCCCGCGAACAGGATTGCGGTGAGCGTCGTGCCCATTCCCTCGAGCTCGGGATCTAGCTCCACTTGCCCGGCGATAGCCGAGTTGCCTGCTCGCACCGCGGCGTCCAGCTTGCCGAGCAAGTCGCCGCCGGGCTCGTCGTCGTCGAGGTGAGCCAGCGCCGCGATCGCCAGCTGGGATGCCACCTCACCAGCGGCGTGGCCGCCCATGCCGTCGGCAAGAGCGAGCAGCCGCGCACCCGCATAAACGGAGTCTTCATTATTGGAGCGCACAAGCCCGACGTCGCTGCGGGCTGCGTAGCGCAAGACCAAGCTCACGGGCGCAGCTCGATCACCGTCTTGCCGATTCGAACCGGCGTCCCAATCGGAACACGTACCGCCGTCGTCACCTTCGCCCTGTCAAGGTAAGTGCCGTTGGTCGATCCTAAATCCTCGACGTACCATTCCGAGCCACGCTGGGATAACCGCGCGTGCCGCGTCGACGCGTAGTCATCGGTGAGCACCAGTGTGGAGTCGTCGGCACGTCCAATGAGCACCGGCTGCCCGCTGAGGCTGATTCGCGCGCCCGCCAGCGATCCGTCGGTGACCACCAGGTAGCGCGCACTCCTGTTCTGCCGCGAAGGCAGCAGAGCGCCACGCAACGGCAGGCCGCGCCGCACCATCACGGCTCCGGTCGGCGCATAGATGTCCGTCCGCAAGATCCGCAGCACCGACCAGATGAAGACCCACAACAGCAGCAGGAATCCGGCACGCGTCAGCTGCAGCACTAGTCCCTGCATCTGGCGTCCTTCCGTACTGGTGCTGTGCCCACGCCCGTGAAACCGAGCACATCAGCAACGTCACGATACTTGGACGCTGATCGACATGGGTTGAAGCTCGATAGCTTCGTCAAGCAAGACGTCAGTGAATGTGGACGATGATCTCCGAATGACCCAGCCGGATCACGTCGCCGTCGGCTAACTGCCACTCTTGCACCGCCGAGTTGTTGACAGTGGTGCCGTTAGTGGAATTGAGGTCCGACAGTAAGGCGACCTGTCCATCCCAACGGATCTCGAGGTGCCTACGCGACACGCCGGTGTCAGGCAGCCGGAACTGAGCATCCTGTCCACGGCCGACGATGTTGGCACCGTCGCGTAACTGGTAGGTGCGTCCGCTGCCGTCGTCCAACTGCAAGGTGACCGTCGTTCCGCTAGACCCGTAGCCGCCCTGCCCGTAACCGCCATAGCCGCCTACCTGGGTCTCGGAATGGCCGAGGTCGTAACCACCGCCGGCGGGATCGCCGTAACCAGCCGCGGACTCGCCGTAGCCACCCGGTTCTGCATAGCCCGGTTGGGCATAGCCGCTGGATTCCGCATAGCCGCTAGGCTCGCCGTACCCGCCGCCCGGCTCGCCGTAGCCTCCGCCGGGTTCGCCATAGCCACCACCGGGAGGCGCGTACGCCCCGCCACCGCCGGCTTCGCCGTAGCGGTTGTAGTCGCTCTGACCGTAATCTTGCCGGCCGTAACCCGGCCCGCCCTGGTAACCCTGATCGGCTTGATAGCCCTGGTCATAGCCGCCCTGGTCCGGGTAGGAAGGCCGCTGCTCGGCCGAACCGTAGCCACCCTCATCAGGGCGGGCAGGTCCGCGCCCATAGTCGCCATAACCCTGTTGACCGCCGCCCGGCGAGCCGTAACCACCACCCTGGCGATAGCCGGGGTCGTAGCTCTGGGCGCCGCCGTAGCCGGCGGGCGGGCGCTGGTCAGCGGGAGGCTGATAACCGCTTGATCCCCGGTCCGGGTAGCCGCCCTGATCCGGGTAGCCACCCTGCTCCGGGTAACCGCGCTGGTCGCCATAGCCGCGCTCGGGGTAGCCGCCCTGGTCGGGATATCCGCCTGGCCCGGGGTATTGGCGCTGATCGGGATAGCCGCGTTGGTCCGGGTAGCCGCCTTGGTCCTGGTAACCGCGCTGGTCGGGATAGCCGCCCTGCTCTTGGTGGCCGCGCTGGTCGGGGTAGGCACCCTGTTCCGGATGACCACCCTGTTCCGGATGACCGCGCTGGTCGGGATAGCCGCCCTGCTCGGGTTGGCGTGGTGGCGGATAGCCGCCCTGCGGTGGGTAGCCGGCCGGGTCACCCGGATATCCGGGACCTTCCTGGCCGCCCCGCGGGTCATCCTGCTGACGGCCATAGCGGTCGTCGTAATATTCGTCGCCGGGCCGCCCCTGCCCCTTGCCGCCGCGATAGCTCGAATTGTCGGTCATGGGTCCTACTCCTGGTTCTGCGCTGAACGCACGGTCTGATTGTGGCGGAGCGGCATCGCCAGCCGTCGGGCGGGACTCGACGTCGGGGTTGACAGCACCGCGGGCGCGGAACTGGCCGGTGTGCAGACTAGCGGACTGTTCGAAGCGGACGACCACATCACCATACGTTTGCCAGCCCTGTTCACCGATGTATCCCGCCAAGTGTTTGGCAAAGGTGTCCGACGTGAGATCGGGGTCTGCGGCCACAATCTCGTAGTCGTGTACTCCGAGAGTAATGACGTATTCGTTGGGCGCCAAAAGGCGATTGCCCTGAAGCGACCGGATTCCGTCGGCTGCTTCGCGGCGCAACATGGCTTCGACCTCTTGTGGGACGATCGATCCGCCGAACACTCGAGCAAACGCATCACCTAAAGTCGCCTCCAGTTTGCGCTCGATGCGTTGAACTAGCCCCTTCGGGTCGCCCATGTCCAGCGCTCGCCTCACTACGTTTCGCTGCCGCTGCTGTGAGGTGGCCAACCGCACGCTCATCGCAACAACGGTGTATCAGCAAGCATGGTATCGGGCCGGGGCGGCGCTGCGGCACCTCAGGAACTCTGAGAATCGCTTTTACACAGCTCAGAGCAGGTTCGGTGCTGTGCGTCGTGGTGATAGGCTGCCCCGGTTGCCACGGGCGAGTGGCGGAATGGCAGACGCGCTGGCTTCAGGTGCCAGTGTCCTTCGGGACGTGGGGGTTCAAGTCCCCCTTCGCCCACAATTGTGATGAGTCGAGTCACAGGTGACAAATGAGTCGGGTCAATGTGGTCCGCGTCGCCTCGCCAGATCGGTGGCGTCGGCGATGCCACCGGTCCACGTCTCACCGTGTCCGGGCAGCACGATGGTGGCACCAGTGTCGCGCAGCACCGTAAGTGAGTCCAAGGCTTGTGCGCTGTCCGCCGTGGCGGCCCCGGAGACGATCTGCGGTCCCCGCTCGCCGGTGTATGGGTCCAAGTTCACGAGCGCGTCGCCGGTGATGATTGCGTCTCGTTCTGGGAAGTGCAGCGCGGTGTGGCCGAAGGTGTGCCCGGGGGTGAAGACCGGAACCGGATTCCCCGGAAGGTCAAGGGGGTGGTCGGTGTCGAACACGGTCACACCTTCGACTCCCCTGACTGTGAGAGCACCGGCCAGTGTCATCCGCGCCACGATGGGCAGCGACCGGGGATGAGTCAGCGGCACGGCGAACCGATTGCGTTCGTGGTGATAGCGCAACGGGTGCGCGGCAAGCTGCCTTTCATCGGTGTGGGTCCACACCGGCAACTGCCACTCCTTCTGCATTGCAGACGCCACGCCGACGTGGTCGAAGTGCCCGTGAGTGAGTACCAGCGCGGCCACCTTGCCCGGGTCGGCACCTACCTGGCCCAACAGCCGGCCAAGGTGTGACCATACGCCAGGCAAGCCGGCGTCCACCACGGTGTACTCGCCTCTGGCGCCCTCTATTAAGTAGAGGTTGACGTGAGCGTGCTCGATGCGATGAATACCGTCCGCGGCATCGCGGTGCAGCGTCGCCATAACACTCACTCCTCTAAGAGCACACGTTGACTACAGCGCCAGCCGCACTGTTCTTGTGAGTCGGCGTACCCGGTTGCGCGTGAATGAATGCGTTTCAACGGCCTCCAGCCGTGACCTCGCGTGTCCACCGCTCGATCTCCGGAGTTACCGGGTCGGTGATACTGCGGAACTCCGGATGCTTGTCGAGCACAGCTGCCACCATCCGGCAGACTGCGACGATGCGTTTACCGTCGTCGCGGGCGCGGCCCAGCGCCTGCTCGATGAGGATGGTGGCCAAGCCCCGTCCGCCGAAGTCGTCGTCAACTTCGGTGTGGTAGAAGACGCGCTGGCCGCCACGGTCAGCGATGAAGGCGTGCCCGACGACTTTGCCTGCCACCGCGATGTCGTACTCGCCGGCATGGTCTCGGACGGTCGTCGGTGCGCCAGTTCTGTCGGTAGCCATCGCACTCCTTTCGTTCGGCAGCACGCGGGCGGCGGCGCCCTGTCGAGCAGACCACACGACGGCCGAAAAGTCAGGCGGCCGAACGCGGCCCAGGGCAAGCTGCGAGGTGAAACACCGTACGAGTCACCTGCACGCTGTCGCCTTCACGCCGCGTCAGCAGCGCAGCATTCTCCGGCAACTGACGCGAGCTGAGGTCGCCAGCAGCGATCCGACGCAACATCTCATGTGCCCTTGCCAACTGTTCGCGCTTTCGGTATTGGCCACCGGGTAATTTCACCCCGGCCCACACCCCATATTCCTCCCGATGCTCGACGGCGTACCGCGCGCAGCGTTGCTGTTGGGCCAGCGGACAGCGGCGGAGGCACAGGAGCCGCGCCTCGGTGGCGGACTGCTCGTACGCACGCGCCTTCGCGGCCCCGTCACCCGCATCGTCATCGGGGTAACCGAACCAAAGCTCCGGGTTCATTGAGCAGGGGTAGCCCATCAGTCGCCTCCTCGTCTTCTCGAACGTAGGCAGAACCATATAAGAGCCGACCGCTGATCGCAAGACAAACATTGACAAAAACATATATTCACGGCATCGTGCTCTGTGCGTTGTAATATTCTGACGTGCCCGGAGCGTTGCGGTGAGCCGAGAGTCGGCAGGGGCGGCAATCCGAGCGCTGCGGGAGTCGCGCGATTGGTCGCTGGCGGACTTAGCAGTTGAGACAGGCATCAGCATCATGGGTCTCAGCTACTTGGAACGGGGAGCGCGCAAACCACACAAGAGCACAATCCACAAGGTAGAGAATGGGCTTGGACTACCTGCCGGCACCTATTACAGGTTGCTCGTCGCTGCTGATTCCCACGCTGAACTCGACCGGTTGATTGCCGCCAAGCCGACCGAACCACAGGCGAAGCGGTCCTCGGAACCGGTAGTGGTCGACCGGCACAGCGACACGGAAGTGCTCGAAGGTTATGCCGAAGCTCAGCTGGAAGCACTGAAAGCGGTGATCGACCGGCTGCCGGCGTCGACGTCAAACGAATATGAGACGTATATTCTCTCTGTGATCGCCCAGTGTAGAAAGGCCGAGATGCTGGCAGCCAACTCATGGCGCGTCGCGGTGAATGCCGGCGCTGACTCGGCGGGCCGACTCATGGCTCATCTGCAGGCGCTGGAAACGACCCGCACCGCCCTCCTCGACCGCATCCCGGCGAGCCTGAGCGCGCGTTTCGACCGAGCATGCGCGCACTCCCCGCTACCAGAGACGGTGATTGCAGCACTGGTGGGCGTCACCGGCGAGGAGATATGGGACATCCGCAATCGAGGTGTCATTCCGCCAGGAGCGTTGTCCCGCGTCCGGGCCTTCGCTGCTTCGGTGAACGCGGCCGGCCCGCCCGAAGCGCACGAGGAAGGCGGATAGGGGATCCGTTGACAGGTAACGAGTTCGAAGTACTTCGTCGCGCTCATCAGTTGTTCACCGGCGGCACCGGGTTGGCGACGATGGAAGTGGCCGGCCCGCCTGTCGACGCACAACTGAACGAGACCGCTGACCTCGGTGCCGGCGACGCGCATCGGCGCTATCAGCTCGCGAGGAGCGGTGCGCTGACCGCTTTGCGCTCGGCGGTACATACCGACGACACGGCAGCCGGCGTCATGGCCGCGGCCTACCGTGATCACGCGGATGCCCGCGAAGCGACCAAGCGTGTTCTCGACGAGGCGCGTGCCGATACCGCCATCACCAGCGATCCCGTCGCACAGCGTGAAGCCGTGCGTCGTTGTGTCGCACGGCTGCGTGCTCAACGCGCTCACGTAACGACTGCACGCGCGCGGGCGCGACACCACGCGGCGGCGCTCCGTGCGTTGCATTACCGGGGAGCGGGACGGCATCGAAGTCGGTTGAGCGGGCTGGCTGTGCCGCGCGACGGCCGGGCCGGGATCGCGGTGCGCGCGGCGTTGTCGCGATTAGGCCGGCCCTACGTGTGGGGCGCGACGGGCCCCGACCAGTTTGACTGCTCCGGGTTAGTGAGATGGTCTTACGCGCAGGCCGGTGTGGACCTGGACCGCACCACCTACCAGCAGATCCACGAGGGCATCCCGGTGTCCCGTGCCCAAGTGCGCCCCGGTGATCTCGTCTTCCCACACGCCGGGCACGTGCAGATTGCCCTCGGCCACGATCTTGTCGTCGAGGCACCGTACTCGGGAGCCACTGTCCGCATCAGTCAATTGGGGCCGCACGTACAGATCCGACGCCCGGTGTCCTAGTCCTCCCGGCGGACGAAGTGGATTGTTGACCAGGGCCCAGCTGAGTAGGTTTAAACGCATGGCAGAACAGACCGGACACTCGGTAGCTGCTATTCAAGCCAGGCAGGCCGCGTTGGTCGCGCGGCACAGCGTTATGTCGGATCTGGACCGTGCGCTGCGCGAGGCGGTTGCCAGCGCACACGCGGCCACAGTCGAAGGCCTTTCGCGGCTCGACGCCATCGCCACTGAAGTAGAGAGCGCCGTGCAGAAGCAGGCTGCGCTTGCGCTCGACACCCCTGTCGGCACGCGGGAATTCCGGAAGTTTTTAATTGCCAGACAGTCCGAGATCGTTGCAGTCATCACTGAGGCACGCGAATTTGATGCTGCGAAAATGGCTGTGCTGGAAGACCTCCGACCGCAGTACATCAGAGCGACGGAAAAAGACACCTGAGCAGAGGAACCTCGCTCACAGCCACTACGGTGTGAATTGTCGGTGACCAGCGGTCTCCAGTACTGTCCTCGTCCATGAAAGGGCTGCGAACTACACCGTCAGCCGCCTGAGCGATGGCGACAGCCGAAGACCTGCTCGCTGCGATTAAGCACGTGAATGATTGTTCGGCCGATCCGCAAGCGTGGCAGACCGGCCTGACGCCACAAGACGTGACGGACGTGGCGACCATGTATGTGGCGAGCCCTCAGCGGCTTGACGCGTTGCTCGGCAAAGTTCGCAGCGCGCACCCGGACATATTCGACCCGGCGACCGGAGCGATGGTTGTCCCGCAGCAAGTGCATCGGCCCGGCGGTGCCTCTCGAGGAGATCCGCCGGCTGACCAGCGGCCGACCGATCACCAGGAAGGCGAGGCGGCGGACGCCATCAGAACCGCAGAAAGTGCGTTGGCGCAGCAAAATTCGTCGACGGCCCAGCTTGACCTGCAGGTGATCAGCGCGATCTTGAATGCACACCTCACAGCGGTTGGCGGCAAGGATGCGTTGGATCAACTGCAGCGTGAAGTCGAGTCGGCGGTGCGGACCCGGACCGACCTCGACACCGCTGCTGGCGCTCGGGACTTTCAGCGATTCCTGCTGGGCAAGCTCAAGGAGATCCGTGCCCTGATAGCGAGCGCAAGCCTCGACGACACGTCGAAGTCAGCGCTGATGGCAGCGTTGACCTCGCTCTACAACGTCCCCTCTGAGGGCCCCGCTGAGGGCCCCTCTGAGGTTCGACCCGAACCGACTCAACGCAGCGCACCGCCGGCGGTCGGGGCGGTGCCGCCGTCGGATCCCGAGAGCACTGAACCCCCGGACGTCGACACCGACCCTTACTTGGACTCGCCTCTGGGTGATGACGACTCCGAGTGGTCCCCCGCCGGCTCACCGACTCAGGCACCGCCGCCCGCGCCGTCGACCAGTGTGCCGAGCCTGCCGGCCACAGCCGGTTTTCCACCGCTCGGCGGCGCTGCGTTGCCCGGTCCGATGCCCGGCTGGGGAGTCGCTGGCGGCTCGTCTCTACCCGAACTCTTGGAGGCCCTCGGAAAGCGCAGCCCGACGAACGACGAATTCGACGACGCCGGTCCCGCGGATGATTATCCGAGCGTCGGTGACGAGTTGTCCGATGACGACGAGGGCGAAGGCAACGACGACGGCGACGACGGCGACGGCGACGCCGATGCCGATGCCGATGCAGCGCAGCCGGCCGGACCGACCCCGGTCACCTTGCCCAACGGCGAGACGATCACTGCCGCGAACCCGAAGCTCGCCGCTGCGATCGAGGCTGCGGTGAACGGGGCGCCTATCGCAAATGCGTTCCGAGAACAGGGTATTACCATTCCCGCACCTGGCACGGCAGTCACCGAACGGATCGATCCGCCGCAGCTCTCCCCCGGCGATATCGGCATGTTCACCGATCGCCATGCCCTGTCGCTCGGACCGGGCGAAGCGCTGGTCAACGGTCAAATTCAGCACATCTCCACGGTGCAGGGCCCGAGCTTTCTAGGCTGGGAGCACCCGCCCGCGGCAGTGGCGACCGCCGCGCCACCGAAGACCGAACCACCGGCGCCGACCAGACCGGCGGTTTTCGCCGCCACATAATTCGTGGGCTTCAAGGCCGCAGCGGACACATCGACAGGGAGAAAGCAGATGGTAGAGCGCATTCACGTGGAGCCGGACACTCTGCGAGAAGTGGCGGACCAGCACCAGCAGGCTTCGGAGTATCTACGTACGGTCCCGTCCTCGCACGCGGCGATCCAGGAAAGCCTCGACTCGCTCGGGCCGATCTTCAGCGAGCTGCGCGAGGCGGGGCGCGAACTCCTCGAGCACAGACGGCTCTGCTACGAGCAACAAGCCGACGACCACGCCGGACTGGCAGATCATCTCAGAACCTCAGCGTCAGTCTGGGAACAGAACGAGCAAGATGCCGCTGCCAAGTTCAGAAGTCTCGACGACGGTCGATGACCGACGCTGATGCCGAGTTCGACACCGTTCATCCGAGCGGCGCGATCCTGTTCCGGTCCTGCCGAGGCGGGTACGCGCACGGCGTAATGCTGAGTCATGCAGCGATGGACACCGACGCGCAGACCTTGGCTGCGGGCATTCTGCTGACGGCGGACGTGTCATATCTCAAGGCCCTGATGGAGGTGCGCAAAGAGATCGTGGCGGCGGGTTACACGCCGTCTGCCGAAGTCCCGACGTCCGTGGATCTGGATGCGGCGATTGAAAAGCTGCTGAGGCACACGTTGCGGCGACGACGCGGCGCCCGATAACTGCAGGAAACTAGCGGAGCCACACCTGAACGGCGCCGGCTTGCGGTGCAATATCTGTGGGCGGTTCAATTGGGCTGATACCGAACAGCTCTCGCGCGCGAGCCAGCAACGCACGAACTTCGTCGAGTTGCTGCTGCAGCGCAGAATCGGCCATTCCGTCACATTACCCACGGCCCGGCAGCGCCACAATTCAGTCGGTGCGCCGGTGTCTGACGACGCCGACTTGGTTCCCGCCGAACCGGCAAAACCGCAGGTGAGGGCCGAAAATATGGTGAACAGTGTGTCCGGCAGATGACGGTAGGCTTGGCCGGTGGCGATCTTCGGTCGAAAGACGGCGCGCCAGCGCCTCCGGAGAGCGACCCGGGAATCTTTAGCGATTCCGGCCTTCAGCTCTCCCATCGACTGCACTCCGTGGGTGATCGGTGGGTTGTGGCCTGCCGAGCTGGCCACCATCACACCCGAAAACGCCGCGGCGGCGGACTATCTCAAAGTGGATCTGCAGCGAATAGTCGAATCCGCGAACGACGGGCTCAACGCCATCCGGTGGGCTGCGATGCCCGATTTCGTCAGACAGGCCGAAGAGTCGCGAATCATCGACGCCGCTCGCGGAATCGCGCTTCGCCGAGTGGAGTCAACCGTGCGCTACCTTTGCACGGCCGCGCACGAGGATGGCCGACACGGTCGACATGGCGCCGGCCGGGCGGAACCACCACAAGTGCGGACGGACAGTAAGGCAGAGCCGAAGCCGGAATTCGACGAGTTCGACCCAGCAGCCTCGGCCACCTGGCTTGAGTCGCCGGAACGCGTGCGCGTTGAGGTCGCTGACACCGACTCCGCGCCCATCACAGAAGTTATCCGGCCGGCCGTGGTCATGAGCGTCGAGCCGGTCGCGGCTCAAACCCCCGAACAGATCAAGGCAGCTGCGGTTCTGGACCCCGTAGCCGAGACCGAGCGGCTGCGGCGCCTGTTGAAGTTCGTGGCCCGTCAAGAACCGGGCTTGCGTTGGGCCGTCGGCACGCGGGAAGACGGCACCACGGTGCTAGTCACTGACCTGGCCCATGGCTGGGTGCCACCCGGCATCACCTTTCCCGCCGATGTCCGTTTATTGGAGCCGGATGAACGGCGCGGCACCGCAATTGCGTTGCTGGGACCCAGCGCCTTATCAGTCGAGTACTCCCCCGGTGATCCCCTTGGGTGGGCAACCAGCTCTGCTCCGATCCCCGAAGCCACGTCGCAGCCCCGGGAGTTGCCGACGGTTGGTGACCTGGGCTGGGTGCTCAGCGAGGCGACGCACTGGCGCGACGGGCTTCCCCGGCTGGCGCACACGCTGGCCAAAGCGGGCGCTGCCGGTACGGGCGTTATGGACACCGAGGTGGACGTGCTACGTGTACATCTCGACACCGCCCGGTATCACCTTCTGGCGCAATACCCAGATGTCGACGCCGGGTTGCTGCTCAACTGCCTGTTATTGGCCGCGACCGAGGGCATCGCCACCGGAGACACGATTGCGGCGAACTATCATTTCGCCTGGTTTCAGCGACTCAACACGCCGCCGGCAAGCAAATGGGTGGGTGAGCCGTGAGCGTGGCGAGGTTGGCGAAAAGAGCCCTCAGACGGAGCGGTCCGGGCCGTAAAGTCGTGAATTGACGCTGGTGGGAGGGGTCGAGATACTGACATGGTGTCGGGGTCGGGCAGTCGCGCCAAGCTCAGCGAGAAGGATTTGGTCGAGTCGGTGCTGCGCGATCTCAGCGAAGCAGCCGACAAATGGGAAGCTCTCGTTGCGGAAGCGGAGACGGTCACGTACAGCGTCGACTTGGGTGACATCCGTGCCGTCGCGAACTCCGACGGCAGGCTGGTCGATTTGACGCTGCATCCCGACGTGATGACCGGCTACAGCCACGGTGAGTTGGCCGAGCGACTGAACCTTGCGATCTCGGCCTTGCGTGAAGAAGCGAAGGCCGAGAACGACGCGCGGTACGCCGGAGGCTTGCGGTGACGTGGGACCCGCTGACGCGCCGCGCGTTGGAGCTTCTTACCGAAGGGCACAACCTTTACGGGTCCGCTGACCATTCCGGTGCCGGTGTTGCGCAGGCGCCGGCAGAGCTCGAGGATCGGGCTGTGGCACTCAAGCAAGGGGCTGCAAGCGACGGGATAGGCTCTTCGGCAAGACCACAGATCGTGCGCATAACACGTGCGTTGCTCAGCACAGCGGGCACTGACAGCGAATTAGACGCAGTGTTGAGCGATGCGGGCAGCGGCCACAGATTGGGCCGGCGCGCTACGGGGATGATTCTCGACGACGCGCACGACGACTTGGCACCGGCGGCCGACACTCCGCTTGGGCGGCGCGAAGCTCTGCGCCGCATGGCTAGCCGGCTCCGCAGGCAGCATCACCACATCGATCGATCGCATCGCCTGGCCCATGCACTCGTTCAGCGCACCGAACAGCTCAGCTACCCCCACCGGCGACATGCGTCGCGATCGCCCGACGCTGCCCGAAGCCGACCCCTTCCGCTTCGCGCCGTGCGCTATGAGAAGTCGCATCGCCGCGGGCACGTTCGCGATCGGATCGCGGAGGCGCTCGACCGGTTGGACATCACTGATCCGGCCGCGCGGCACAACTGGACTCGAGGTTATGAGACGTTGATAGCCCGTGAGTCCGGTGGCCGGGCATCGGCGGTCGCGACCGAGCCTGCGACCGTCCCAGGACCCGCCCAATCGGACGGCCGCGGTCTGGGTTACGCACGGGGGCTGACGCAAACCATTCCGGCCACCTTCGCAAGCTTTCATCAACCGGGTACTTCGACCAACATTTACGATCCCGTTGCCAATATCTGCGCTTCGATGAATTACGTGATGCACCGCTACGGTGTGAGCTTCGACGGCGCGAACTTGGCTGCGCTGGTGCAGCAGGCGGATGCTCGCCGTCCGCCGAAAGGATACTGACCATGCCGCTGAATCTGTCCAATCGGGACCAGAATTCCGGTCACCTGTTCTACAACCGTCGGTTGAAGGCAGCGATCACGCGGTTCTCGGTGCGGATGAAACACGATGATCGTAAGCAGCAGGCCGCAGTTGTGTTGTCCATGGTTTTCGTGCTGATCGGCATTGGATGGATGGCGTTGCTGCACCTCATGAAACCAGCCGGCCTCGTTGGACAGTCCTCGATCATCGGTAACCGGGACACTGGCGCCGTCTACGCGAAGATCGATGGCCGCCTTTACCCAGCCCTGAACCTGACATCGGCACGGCTGGCGGTCGGCAGCGCCGCCGCGCCGGCGTGGGTCAAATCGACCGAGATCGCGAAGTATCCGACCGGCCCCATCGTCGGCATTCCCGGCGTGCCCGATGACCTCACGGTCACCGCCAGCGCGGTATCGGCGTGGTCGGTCTGCGACACCGCCCCCGTCCACGGCAGCGGCACGCCGCCCCTGGTGACAGCGATCGCCGGTGAGCTCTCACTGTTCGGACGGGCCGCGCCGATGGTCGCCGGGCAGGCCGTGCTGGCAACCCACAAAGGCGCCACGTATGTGATCTGGGGCGGGCACCGATCACTTATCGATCCCACCGACCGGCGTGTGACCTTCAACCTGGGTCTGGATCCCGGCGTGACGTACCCCGTCGATATCTCCAATGCGCTCTTCGACGCGATGCCATCGACGGAACCGCTGGTGGTGCCGACAATCCCGGATGCAGGAACCCCGTCACAGTTGCTGCCGGGTTCCACGGTCGGTAGCGTGCTGGAAACCCGGGACGCCAGCGGCACAGTCGACGGTTTCTATGTGTTGTTGGCAAACGGTGTTCAGAAGATCACCGGCTTTGTCGCCGACCTATTGCGCACCGCGGACTCACACGGTTCCACGGCGCCGGCGCTGGTCACACCGGACAAGCTGATCAACATTCCCGTCGTCGACGCTCTCAACGTCAACTTCTATCCCACAGCGAAGTTGAATTTCGTTGACATAGCGGCCAATCCCGTCACCTGCGTCGCCTGGCAAAAGCAGTCCAGCGATCCACAAGCGACGATCGGCGTCTTGACCGGCCGAGGACTGCCCGTCCCGATCAGTACCGACTCCCGATTGGTTCGCCTGGTACGCAACGATCGCGATCCCGATTCGGTAGAGGCCGATCAGACGCTGGTGTTGCCAGGCGCGGCAAACTTCGTCGCGACCACCAGCGGCGTCGCCACGTCCAGCAGTCGGGAGAGCTTGTATTGGATTTCCCCGCAGGGGGTTCGTTACGGCGTTGTATGGGAGCAGAAAACGCTTCAAGCGTTGGGCTTGGAGCCTGCTCGCGCCGTCCAGGCGCCGTGGCCCATCGTGCGCACCTTCGCGGCAGGGCCGGCGATCAGCCGGGACAACGCACTGCTGGCCCGTGACACCGTTGTCGGCAATGACGCGTTGGCACCGATACCGGACTCCAAGAGCCAGCCGGCGGGAGGATAGCCATGTCGAAACGGGGTTTTGTACGCGCAACCCGTAAGCCGCCGCCGGCCGTTCCGCCGGTGCGAGTCGCGGTCGCGGCGCCGTTGGCTCTGCCGGAACGCGAGCCGCGAAACATTTTGTTGATGATTGCTGTCCCCGCACTTTTGGTCGGAATCATCGGCACCTTGGTGGTCATGTACACCTCCGGTGTGCGGTCGCTGCAGTCCGGGTTCTTCCCGATGATGGGGCTGGCCGGCTTCGGCGCCTTGATGTTCAGCGGCCGGTTCGGCCGCGGTCGCCGGATCAGCTGGGGCGAGCAGGAAAAGCAGCGCCGGATGTATTTGCGTCAACTTGACGAGGACCGCGACGAGGTGCAGCGCGCGGCTCAGGATCAGCGACGCAGCCAGCTGTTCGTGCATGGCGACCCGCAGAAGCTCGACACCGTGATCGGCGGTCCGCGCATGTGGGAGCGCCGCCCCGGCGATCCGGATTTCCTCGACGTTCGCCTCGGTATCGGGATCCAACAGGCCAGCGACTCGGCAGTTTCACTGCAATGGCCTGAGGTTCCCATCGGGGAGGAACTCGAGCCGGTGACCGGTGGCGCTTTACGCGATTTCATTCTCGAGCAGAGCAGGATCCGGGGTATCGGTAAAGTCTTCAGCCTGCTGTCCAAACCCGGGTTCAGCTTCATCGGGCACGACCCGAACGAGCTGCACAATCTGGCGCGCTCGCTGTTGTGCTCGCTGGCGGTTTATCACAGTCCCAACGACTTGAAGCTCATGGTCGTGACCCGCCATCCGGAGGCGTGGTCGTGGCTGGTGTGGCTTCCGCACAATCAGCATGACGAGATGTTCGACGCCTGCGGGCTGCGGCGGCTGGTGTTCGGGTCCCCGACTGAACTTGAAGAAGCGCTGGACGCCGAACTACATCGCAAAGGCCGCGGCCCGTGGACGCCGCCGGCCGGCGCCAGTCCGACGTCGATGCCCTCCGCAATGGAATCGGCTGGCCTGTCGCTCGGTCCGCACTGGGTGGTTGTCGACGACAGCGTCGGCACTCCCGAACAGTGGGAGGGTGTCACCGGGCAGAAGGGAATGGCCGGGATCACCGTGCTGCGGCTGGCGACTCGCGAAGGCGTCGGCGTCGGATTCCTAGACGAGGACCAGCGGTTCAACCTGCGGGAAGGCCGGCTCTATCACCGCGACGCTTTCTACGCCGTCGCGGACATGCTCGCCGAGAGCACGGCCAACCGCTACGCGCGGGCGCTGGCCCGTTGGTCACCGATGAGCGCCGGAGAGCTATCCGGAACCGACAGTCAGGCCGGCGAACTGCTGCGCGCACTTGGCATCAACGATCCGCGCCAGCTTGACGTCGACCGATTATGGGCGGAAAGTCGCGGCCGGGGCGACTCCAAGTGGGCGATGGTGCCGGTCGGCGTCAAGCCGGGTGGCGAGCTGCAGTACATCATCCTTCGCGCAAAAGATTTCGGCGGGTTCGGATTTCACTCAGTGGTGATCGGAACGTCGGGCTCCGGCAAATCCGAGTTTTTTCTGTCGCTGTGCAACGGGATCGCGCTCACGCATTCACCGGAAACGTTCATCGTGGTCTTCGTCGACATGAAGTTCGAATCCGCCGCACAAGACTTGGAAGGCCTCCCCCACGTCGCGGGTTCGCTGTCCAACTTGGGCAAAGATGACCGACACTTAGCAGAGCGCATGCGCAAAGCAGTCAACGGCGAGATCGTCCGGCGCTACCGGCTCTTCAAAGAGGCCGGTGCGCGCGATGCCAACGAGTACGAGGAGATGCGGCTTGCCGGCCGCGACCTCGAGCCTGTTCCGATTCTGTTGGTGATCATCGACGAATACCTGGAACTGTTCCACCACCATCAGGAATGGATTCAGCTCGTCATCCACATCGGGCAGGAGGGGCGCGGTTGCAACGTGTTCTTCACACTCGGCGGTCAGCGATTGGACCTGTCATCGCTGAGCAAAGTAAAGAGCAATATCGCCTTCCGGGTGGCGCTGCGGGCAGAGACCGCCGAAGACTCCCGCGACGTCATCGGAAGCGACGCCGCGCTGCATCTGCCGTCAAAGGAGAACGGGTACGCGCTGCTCAAAATCGGACCTCGCGACCTCGAGCCGTTCCGGTGCTTCTACCTGTCAGCGCCGTATGTGTTGCCGAAGAAGACAGTGAACGTCAGCAAGACCGTCGACGTCGGCTTCTCTCAACCACATCCCATGACATGGGAGTACCAGCCGCTCAGTAGCGAGGACGCCGCAGCGCTGGCAGTCGCCGACGAACCGGACGAGCCCGACGAATTCTTGTTCCATCTCGACGGCTTCAAGAAGAAGAAGATCCTCGACGTCGTCCGCGAGTCATTGGTCTCCAACTCGGCCCGATTGCCGCATCAAATTTGGCTTCCCCCTCTGGAGGTCAGCGAACAGGTCGACGCCTTGGTGGCGTATTGGCGTGGCAAGCCGTGGCATGTCGACTACGGCCAGAACCCAGGACTGGTGCTGCCGGTCGGGATTGTCGACATTCCAGAAGACCACACGCAACGGGTGCACACGGTCGACGCCGAAATGGACAACATCATGGTGGTCGCGACCGCTCAGCGCGGTAAATCCACCACCCTCATGACATTGATGACGTCCGCTGCGCTGATGTACCGGCCGGAGCGGGTCACGTTCTTTTGCATCGGCGCCTCGCTCTATCCGATGGAGGACCTCCCCCATGTCGCCGGCGTGGTCAGCCCGAACGATACCGAAGGAGTGTCACGAACCATCGCGACGATGGAGGGATTGATTCGCGGACGCGAGGCGTCGTTCAAGCAGTACCAAATTGACATTTCCGAATTTCGGGAGAGGCGGTTCGGCTCGGGTGGTGGTGGCGGAACGGATCCCACGGACAAGTTCGGCGACGTCTTTTTCGTCATCGACAACTTCGGGGATCTGTACGAAAAAGATCCGGGCATGGGTGATCGCGCGATCGCCGTGGCCCGGCAAGGCCTCTCCTACGGCGTGCACATCATCACCAGCGCCACGGCGTGGTTGGTGGGCCAAAAACAGGCGCTGCTCAACGTGTCAAACGCACGGATTCAGCTGCGGCTGAGTAACCCTGACGAGTCGCAGATGGGAAACAGCTTCGAAGAGCGGAAGGCCGCACGAAATACTCTGGACCGGCCGGGATTTGGGCTTACCCGGAATGGACACGAAATACTTGTAGGGGTGCCGGAAATCACCGGTCCCAAGGGGGAATTAGTGACCACCCGTGAGGTCGGCCCGCTCATCGCCGGCCTAACCGGCGCCGACAAACTGGAACGTTTGGCGCGCCTGCCAGGGCGCGTGCCACTGAGTCAGGTCATCACCATGTTCGCTGGCACCGCCGAGGCGGCAGACCTGTTGGACATACCGTTTGCGATCGGCGAAAGCGCTTTGCAGCCCGTATCACTACCGAGTCGAATCGTTCCCAACATGCTGGTCGTGGGCCGGCAGTTGTGCGGAAAGACGAACACGCTTGCAGCCGTAGGGCAGTCCGTCGTGAGCCACTTTTCGCCTGAGCAAGCTCAGATCACCATCATCGACCCGAAGACCGCATTGATCGGCCGAGTCCGCGGTGCGCACGTGCGCGCCTACGCCTACACGGCTGACGATATCGACAAGGTAATCGCGGGATTGGCGGAGATCATGCGCGACCGCCTGCCGCCTTCGGGCCTCAGCCAGGAAGAACTGCTGAACCGATCCTTCTGGGAGGGCCCGCACCATTTTGTCTTGATTGACGACGAGCAGGAACTGCGCCCCCATGGTGGGATCGGAAAATCGGCGGCCACCGCACCATTGTGGGGGTTCATCGAACGCAGCCGTGAGGTCGGTCTACACGTCATCGCCTCGCGTCTCCCTGGAAACTGGGCCGGCGTGTCTGTAATGAATCCCTTCCTGCAGAAGATGACCGGCTCGCGAGCGCCCACCCTATTCATGGACAACGACCCGGCGGCAGTGAAAGTATTCGGAAGGGTAAGTGCTCAGCAACTACCACCGGGCCGCGGCTTGCTGGTGACCACCGATGGAGCGGTCGAGGGAGTATTGGTGGGAGCGGCAGAGTAGACCACGTCGGCTGACGGCTTTAAGACCTGAGTCGACAGCTTGTAGCGAACCCCTTAAACTCCAGACAACTCTCCGCAGACATGCTGCTACGGACCCAATTGGGAGGCAAATATGACCGGTGCATTCAGCGTAATTCCAGCTGCCGTGGGCTTGTCGTCGCTGACTGAGTCGGGCATCAGTATGGAAATGGCAGCCAACACCGCAGCCGGCGCGGCAGCGCTCACCGGGGTGGTGCCCATGGCGGCCGACGCCGACTCAGCGGAGTTCGCGGCGGCATTGAACGCTTCCGGGGCCGCCTACCTGGCAAGCGCGGCGGAGCATGTGGGGCAGCGGGAATCGTTCGCCGGGGCGCAGATGTTGGCTTCAGGCACCTACACCACGACCGACGTGATAAGCGGCTTAGCCCTCGGATAACGTACGAGCATGGTCGGCGACCCGCGGTGGATGGGGCCACCGGAAATTATTGCCGCGACCTTCGAAGCCGGTTCGCCGGCCTCGGTGATCGCGAATAACGCAGTCTGGGGTGTAGAGACGGCTCACCACCACATGGCGATGGGTTTTTCCGTCGCCAACACTGCGGCGACGCTCACCTCGTGGCAGGGTTCTGGATCAATCGCGTCGGCCACGTCTGCAACAGGACTCAACGCGGGATTGCAGACGATGGCGGGCTGGACTTCCCACAAAATGGCGGTCACTCAAGGCGCTGTGGATGCCTTTACCACGGCCCAATCTTCAGTCATCCCGGCCATAGTTTGTCAGACGAACCGAGACGAATGGACCGTGCTGAACGCCACGAACTTTCTAGGTGTAAACACGCCGGCCATTGTCGAACGGGACACTGAGTATTTCGGCGAACATTGGCCTCACAATTCCTCATTGGGATGGGGCTATTCCGGGGCGCTGAGCGCGCTGACCGCCGCACTGGCCATCCCACCGCCGCTCGCCCCGATGGGCGCGTCGCCGGCCGCACCGGCATCGGCGGCTGAGGCGGTAACGCAAGCAGGAGCCACCACCGGGGCGCAGGACGGGGTCGCCCTCTCGACTCAGGCTACGCAGGCGGCCGGCGAAGCACCTTCGTACGCCAGCAGTGGCCTGAGCAGCCAGCTTAGTTCCGTCACCCAGCCGTTTCAGCAGGCAATATCTAGCGTGGGTCAACCGCTGTCGGGGATGATGCAGGCCCCGACGCAGGCGGCGCAAAGCGTCACAAGCATGCCCCAAAGCCTGATGCAGTCCATGGGCGGCATGTTTCCGAAGGCCGCAGTGCCGGACGCGGCCGCGGTCCAAGCGGTCGCTGAGCCCATCATGGCCGGCGGCGGAACCGCCGGTGGCGTGGGCGGAGGGGCCGCCGGTGCAGGCGGTGGTGGCATCGGCGGCGTACCGGGTGCGGGACTGACCAGCTACACCCGCCCTACGAGCAGTTTCGAGCCGGAGACCAGCGGCAGGCCGACCGGCCTGCGCGCCGGCGTGCTCAATGCGGCCGAGGTACGCAGTCCGACCAACTCGTCGGGAGTGGGCGGCACGGCGATGCCGATGTCACCGGCAGGCATGCTGGCGCGCGGGACCGGAAGCGGTTCTGAGAAGGAGACCGTGACGCATGCGCGCGTAGTCCTGGACGGTGACCGGACGGGCTCGCGGTAGCGGCGGGGGCCTTCCGCCTCTCGGGCTTCCCAGCGTCGACGCGCACAGCAGCTACTTGAACCTGGAAAACAAGGCGCTGCCCAATATGGGTTCGATCATTGCGGGCAAACCACCGCCCTACGTCATCGGACACCGATGACTCGCGCCGTCGGAGCGGACGAGAGGGACTCGAGCAGCGCGAAGCTTTATCCATCGCCGAGTGTGACCTTTGCCCCGTGCACAAACAGCTTCGCCGCCCCGCTGCCCGCAGCCGAATCCACCTCAGTGATCTGTCGCAACACGCGGGACATGGTGCTAACGTCCACCAGAAAGCGGGCACTTCCTGCCCTGGAGCGCCTAGGTGACGACTGAAGTGACATCCGTCGACAACTGCCTAGACTTTTACCCACACCTCGGCTTGAGGTCAGAAGAACATCAAGGAGGATCACATGGCAACCGCCACAGTCGTGACACCCGAATTGCTACGAAGCACTCAGCAGGCGATCGAGTCAGCCCTGCAATACGCCACTGCTGTGGCCAATGAGTACTTGAGCAGCCATGAGAACGTCGTCAACGTGACGTCGTGGAGTGGTCAGGCTGGCTCGACGTCGCTGGTCACTGCGGGTCAAATTAACCACGACCTGCAGCAGACCGTGACCGGCGGTCAACGGCTGGCACATGGCCTTGGTCGCGCGGCGGTGCTTATGGAGAATCACGAGGCGGACGCAGCGCACAGCTTCACCGGCCTCTTCGGCGGAAGCCAATAGGCACCGCGCGAGTCATTGACAGAAACTTCATTCGCAGCCACGTTCACTTAAGGAAACAGAGACATGTCGGATCAAATCACTTATAACTATGGCGCTGTCACCGGCTTCGCTTCGGATGTCGGTTCGCGGGCAGCACAGCTAATGGAAATTCATGACGACATTCAGCAGCGCACTCAGGCGTTGGCGGACTTCTTCCAGGGCGCCGGCGCAAGTGCATTCTTCGACGCTCAACAGCAAATGCTGCACGGACTGGAAAGTCTCATCCAGACCGTCAGCCAACACGGCCACACGGTCAACAACGTCGCCGAAAGCGCCATGCAGACCGACCAGGCGATCAGTCAGGGCTTTATGTAGCCGGAGAACGCGAGCTGGCTTGGGGCGTACGCGTGCGTGCGCCCCGCCGCTCTGTGAGGGCAACGTGCTAACAACTTCCGTCGACGGTCTATGGGCGCTGCAAGTACTAACCGGCATCGAAGTGCTGGCTCCTGAGCTGGGTCTGCGGTCGATCCTGCCCAGCGCCGAGCCCAAGCATCTGGCGCTTAGTCATCCAGTGGCAGCAGAGCTACGTAATACGGGCGTCCTCGATGAGCTGGACCAAGTCGACGCCGCGGTGGTGGAATGGTTGACCGTCCTTTCGCGTCGCGACATCGCGCTTTTTATGCAGGTTCAAATACCTGGCGACGACGAACCAGCGCGAGTACTGCTTGCCAGGTTCGCCCAGTGGTGGGTTGTGATCGAACGGTCAGCGGATGTGGTCCGGATCAGCGGCGCGGGGACTTCAACCTCCGAGGGCGCAGCGGACAGCATTGTCAGGGCCGAGATCGAGCGAGTATGCGGTGTGAACACACCCGCGCGTTTCCGACCTGTCACCTTGGATGAGAACGCTCTGCGAGAGCGGGTGACAAGTCCCGAGACGCTGCGAAAGTTTCTGGCCGACCAGCGACTTGACGGCGACCAGATACAGCTGGTCATGTTGGCCGCCGATTCGCGGCGCTCGGCGCAGGCCTCAATCGTCGCTATACAGTCGGGGGTTGATACCGGTGGCTCCATGCGAACGCACGTCGAGCAAAGTGCGGTGACCATTATCGACACCCCAGAGGGAAGAATTGTCGTCGAGCACGTTCCGTCCGCAGGCAGAAGATGGATGGTTGTCGCCCCGGGGACGGCAAGCAACGTCGTTTCAGCCGTCAGTCACCTGATGCGGCGCCTACCTGCCAACCAAGAATGGTTTTCCTATCGAAAGGTAGTGTAAACAGAGGTTTGGCGATCATGTTAGCATCAGGATCGTGACAAATCCGTGGCAGCCGGCGTCGAATTCACCGGAGCAGGCTAGACATAGTCGGAGACAGGGCACGGAATCGCATTCCCAGCTGCCTGATTCCGTCTCAGGTACTTTGCGTATTTCCGATATGGTCACACCGCGGAAAATTCCGCCGGGCTCGGGATGGCGTAAATTTGTCTACAATGCGTCTTTTCATGGAATAAATCTCGGTGAGTCGCCGGCCGAAAGGCATTACCGCGAATTACAGGCTCGCATACGGCGGCACATCCGCAAGCAATATGTGATCGGCGTGGTGTCCGGCAAGGGCGGTGTAGGTAAGACCACGATGACCGCATGTATTGGGGCGGCGTTCCGGGAGTGCCGGCCGGAAAATGTGGTCGCTATCGACGCCGCGCCCGGGTTCGGGACGTTGTCCGGCCGCATCGACGAAGCCCCACCCGGCGACTACACCGCAGTCCTGAACGACACCGACGTTCAGGGTTATGCCGATATCCGGGAACATCTGGGACAGAACAGTCTTGGCCTGGACGTCCTTGCGGGCAACCGGGCGTCGGACCAGCCGCGCCCATTGGTGCCGTCGATGTTCAGCGGCGTGTTGTCCCGGCTGCGCCGCAGCCACACCGTGATCGTCGTCGACACCTCCGACGATCTCGAACATCCGGTGATGAAGGCGGTCTTCGACGCCTGCGACACCTTGGTGTTCGTGTCCGGGCTGACCGCGGACACGTCGTTGCCGGTGACCCGTTCAATCGACCTGCTGCGGTCGATGGGGTACCACGAACTGGTGTCGCGCAGCATGGTGATTCTCAACGACAACCGCAATGAATATGACACCGATGCGCGTACCTACCTCACCGAGCGTTTTGCGCAGTCGGGCGCCTCCGTCGAATTCATGCCGTACGACTCTCACCTGGCAAAGGGAGGGATAATCGACACTCAACATGAATTGAAGAAAAAAACCCGGCTTCGGCTTTTCGAGATCACCGCTGACTTGGCCGACAAATACATTCCGGATGCTGATAGGCCACGATAAATGGCGAAAGTGTCGTTTCCGGCGCGCTGTGCGGTCGCCGTTGTATGTGGCGAGCACCTCATTTCGCAGGTGTACCCGGCGTCGGTGCCGGTCGAAGTTTTCATCGACAACATCGTCGAGCTGCTAAACGACGAACTCAAACGTCGTGGACTGGCAGGCCTCGAAATGGGTATCGGATACGAGCTTCAAAAGTCCAACGGTGTTCGGCTCGATGTCACCAGAACCCTCGACGAACTAGGAGTCGAGGACGGCGCGACACTGGTCTTGGTCCCCTCGACACAAGGCGACTCGTTCGAACCGCAGTATGAATCCCTTTCCACCGGGCTGGCCCGCATCGGCAGAAAGCTGTTCGAACCGGTCACTGCGGAGACCGCTGCGCACACCGCAGTGGCGATTCTGGCTCTGGTCTCGACTGTCGTCCTCGGAATAGCGCTGCGCACCAGGATCGCCACCGATTCGCTGGCGCCGAGCACAGTCACCGGCAGCACCGGCTTGCTGACTGCCGGTGCTGCGGCCGCGGTGTGGCGTTGGTGGCCGCAGCGCGATGACATGCAGCGCGGTTTCGCCTGGGTGGCCGTACCCCTGCTGGCGGTGAGCATCGCGGCTGCGGCACCCGGCGCGCTCGGCGCCCCGCACTTGTTCATCGCCGCTCTCACCGTCGCGGTGTTGACCGGTGCCGTGGCCGTCGTGACGCGGCGCGAGATCAGCGTGGCAGCTACCGTGATGACGCTTTGTGTGGTGAGTGGCGCAGCCGCGGCTGGCCGGATGTGGCAGCCAATTCCGGCGCAGTGGCTCGGCATGCTGACCTTGGTGGTGCTGCTGCTGCTGTTGACGCTGGCCCCGACGATCGCGCTGTGGTCCGCCCGGATCCGCCCGCCCTACTTCGGTTCGGTGACAGGACGAGATTTGTTTCGGCGCGACGACGGTCTTCCGACCGACGCCGTGGCGCCCGTCGACGCCGACGGCGAGGAGGAGGAAGTCAACCCGGACACCACTCCGCGCGGAGTGGAGATCACTGCGGCCGCCAGGCGCTCCAACCATGTGCTCACGGGAATCTGCGCGGGTGCTGCGATCGCGCTGCCCGTGGCGGTGTGGGCCACGCTCATGCCCGGGCGGGGGCACAACTTGGCCGCGACAGTGCTTGCCGGCCTGTTCGCGCTCATTTTCATCAGTCGCGGACGCGCGTACGCCGACAAACGCCAGGCGATCGCCTTGGTGTTCGGAGCCGCGGTCGCAGTGTGCGCCGGTGTGGTCAAATACGTGCTGCATGCACCGGCCGCATCCGGCGAGACCGTGCTGTGGGCTGCACTGGTGCTGGCCGGGTTCGGGGCCGCAGGTCTTATTGCGGCGCTGCTGGTTCCAATCACCCGGTTCACGCCGCTGGTTCGGATGATCGCCGAATGGCTCGAGCTGTTGGCCATCATCGCAGCCTTCCCGTTGGCCGCCTGGATCGGTGGCCTGTTCACCTGGGTGCGTATGCGATGACGGCGCTGCTGTGGACGAGGCGGACCGCATCAATCGGGTTGGCGGTTCTGCTGGTCGGCGTCTCGGCGAATGTTCCGGCGGCACGAGCGATACCACCACCGAGCGTCGATCCGGGGCGGGTCCCCGCGGACGGCAAGCCGAACTCCGACCAGCCGATGCGGCAAAGCAACATCTGCGCGCGCACCATCACCGTTGCCGATCCGAACGTCGCTGTCACTGCGCCCGGTTTCACGATGCTGAACGTCAGCAAGGCGTGGCAGTACTCGACTGGAAACGGCGTGCCGGTCGCTGTCATCGACACCGGCGTCAATCCCAGCGCCCGGCTGCCCGTTGTTCCCGGTGGGGACTACATCATGGGCGGTGACGGGCTGATGGACTGCGACGCCCATGGCACCGTTGTGGCCTCGTTGATCGCCGCTGCGCCACAAGGGGTTCCGATGCCCCCGCCGATGCCGGCCGCGCCGGCGTTCCCGCCTCCGGCGGGCCAGCGCACCGACGCGGCGCCGCCACCGCCCGGTGCGCCGCCGCCACCGCCGGCACCACCGCCTCCCCCGTCGCCGGTGACCATTACTGAGACCAGCCCACCGCCTCCTCCCCCACCGCCGCCACCACCGCCGCCGCCACCCGAGGACGAACCGTCTAGCGGACCCGGAGATCCACTGCCCGACCAGCCTGAGGATCCTGAGGTGCCGCCACCGCCGCCCGGTGCGCCGGACGGGGTCGCCGGCATCGCGCCGCACGCGCTGATCATCTCCATCCGGCAGTCGTCGCGGGCGTTCGAGGCGGCCAACCCGGGCGGCGGTGACACGGAGGCGCGCAAGAAGGCGGGCACCATCGCGTCACTGGCCAGCGCGATCGTCCACGCCGCGAACATCGGCGCGAAAGTCATCAACATCAGCGTCACCTCATGTGTTTCGTCTGCGGATCCGCTCGATCAGGGCGCAATCGGTGCCGCCGTCTGGTATGCCGCCACAGTCAAGGACGCGGTTATCGTCGCAGCGGCAGGAAACGACGGCGAAGACGAGTGCGCCCAGAATCCGAATTTCGACCCGCTCGATCCGTCCGATCCGCGGGACTGGCATCAGGTGAAGACCGTTTCGTCGCCGTCGTGGTTTTCTGACTACGTCCTATCGGTCGGCGCCGTGGATAACACCGGTGCACCGATCAACAAGAGCTTGACAGGACCCTGGGTAGCTGCCGCCGCACCAGGAGTCGGGATCGTGGGGTTGTCGCCGCAAACCGGCGGACCCGTCAACGCTTATCCTCCGGCCAAAGCCGGCGATCGAAACATGCCGTTCTGGGGGACGAGCTTTTCGGCAGCTTACGTCAGCGGGGTGGCCGCGCTGGTGCGAGCCAAGTATCCGGACCTGTCCGCCCACCAAATCATCAACCGAATTCTGCAGACTGCCCACAATCCGCCGCGCGGAGTCGACAATCAGATCGGCTACGGCGTCGTCGATCCGGTCGCGGCACTGACTTTCAACGTGCCTCCGGGCGATCGTCTCGCGCCAGGCGCGCAGAGCCGGGTGATCGTGCCCGCCGCGCCGCCGCCACCGCCCGACCATCGCGCCCGCAACGTGGCCATGGTTTTCGCCGGCGTGGTGTTGGCCGCGGTGGTGATCGCCACGCTCATCGCACGTGCCAGGCGGGCACGGTGAAGGCCACCACCAAACTGGCGATCACCATCGGTGTCCTGGCCGCCGGGTTGATCGGTTGGAGCGTCGGCGCGTACCTTGGCGCGACAATAGGTCTGACGCTGGGTGTAGTCGTGGGCGTGATCCGCTGGTGGCGCCAGCCGCTATGGTCGTGGCTTGGTTTGTGGCTTCGGCGCCGGCGCCCGGTCGAGTGGGCAGAACCGGTCACCGTTGCCAACGACCGGGCCGGCGGGGGCATCCGCTTTCAGGACGGCGTCGCGACGGCCGCGGTGCAACTTCTGGGCAAAGCTCATTCGCCGACCTTGTTCACTGGCTCCACCTCGACGTATACCGAGAACATCCTCGACGTAGCGGAATTGCTGCCCCTGCTACGCCAAAGCTTGGGCCTGGCCATCGATTCACTCAGTGTGGTTTGCGCAGGCGCCCGGCGGCGCAACACCGGCGACTATGCCCGCGTTTACGACACGTTGATCGGCACGCCACCCTACGCCGGCCAGCGGGAGACCTGGTTGATAGTGCGGGTGGCCGCGCTCGACAACGCAGAAGCGCTGCAGTGGCGGACCTCGGTGGGCACGGCGGCGCTGGCTGCTGCGCAGCGCATCAGTGCTGCCATGCGTCAGAACGGGATTCGCGCCAAGGTGGCCACCGCCATCGACATCGTCGAATTGGAGCGGCGTCTCGGGTGGACGGCGCTGAGCTCACACCATCAGCGGTGGCGTTCGCTGCGCGGTGACGGTGGCTGGATGACCACTTACTGGTACCGGCCGGGCGACATCGCCGCAGACACGCTGGCGCACGCCTGGTCGCTGCGCATCGATGGAGTCATTCAAAACATCACCTTGTTCCGCGACACCTCCGCAACGGCCACGGTGACGGTGCGCAGCGCACAACCGCCGACGGCTCCGCCGAGCGTGATGTGGCTGACGCTGCCGGGAGAGCAGGCGCAAGCGATCGCAGCGAATCTGTGTGGACCGACGCCGGCGCTACGTGGGATCCGCCGAGGCGTGCTGACGGGTCCGCTGCACCTCCCGATCGGGCCGTCGGGTGTGCTGCTCGGCAAGGTCGACGCCGGTAACCGGCTGATGCTGCCCTTGGACGATTCGGGTGAGTTCACCCGCGTCCACATCGCCGCCGAAGATTCGCTGGCCAAGCGAATCGTCATCCGGATGGCCGGGGCCGGTGAACGGGTCACCGTACACACCCGAGATGCTGCGCGGTGGACCAGTATCCGGATGCCGGATATCGCGGTGAGCGCTGGTGTGCGACCCGTCACCGGGACAACAGTCAGCGTGGTGGACGGTAGCGTCACGCCTGCGCCGCGGCCCAATACGCTTGTCTCCGTAGGCGATCCGGGTGAACCGTATCGGGGCTCAGCCGATGTCGTGATCAACCAGATCGGGCCGGCGACCATCGAAGTGACCGCGGCGGGTCAAGTGCACATCGTCGAGGTTGAACTATTCCGTGCGGAGAACCGCTACGTGTCGTCGGAGCCGGCGATTCTGCGGACGCCCGAGCTCGAACCAGTGGACTAGCGGATGACCAGCAGCACCACAACAGCCGCGGCGCGCAAGCGGTTCGACCAGGCCATGGAATTGTTCGACACCGATCCGGCCGCTGCCCGGGCGTCGTTTCGGGAAGCGACGGAGATCGATCCGTCCATGGCCGACGCCTGGCTGGGTCGCATCGCCGCCGGCGACGAGGCACTGACGACGCTGCAGGAGCTCTATGCGTACGGCGCCCGATTGCATCGGGAAACGAATCGCCTTGGCGTGCACCTGTCTGCTCCGATCAAGGCTGGACCGTACCTGTCGGTCTCGGTCACCGAGTCCTCTCACGCCGGACTGGCCCTGGCGAGTGCGCTGATCGACGACGGCCAGTATGAGAAAGCCGACGCGGTGCTGAGTGACTCAGCGCTGCTGGACACCTGGGAGAATTACCAGTGGCATCAGTATGTGCGAGCGTATCTGATGTTTGCGACTCAGCGCTGGCCCGACGTCATCTCCGTTGCCGCCACGATTCTGCCCCCGCAGGCGATCATCATGTCGGCGGTAACCGCGGCGACCAACGCGTTGGCCGCTCATGCGGCCGCGCATCTGGGACAGGCGCGGGTGGCATTGGACTGGACCGACCGCGTCGAAATACGGGTGTCGCACAGTTTCCCCGCTGAGGCCCGGCGCCATCAGTTGAGTGACACCGCAGTGGCGGCCATCGACCCTACCGACTTTCCCTTGATCGCAGCGGATCTCGCCTACGTGCGCGGTATGGCGCACCGCCAGCTCGGGGAGGAAGACAAGGCGCAGATCTGGTTATCGAAGGCAACCATCAACGGGGCGCTGATCGAACCTGCGAAACAGGCATTAGCCGACTCCACCTTGCAATTGGTGGTGACCGACGAGGAGACCATCAACACCCGCAGCAACAGATGGGACGTGAGTACCGAAGTCTCCGAAGACAGCCGTCGCGAAAAGGAGAACGACGAGCGGCGAGAAGAACTGTTGTCGGAAGGCCGTGCGCTACTTGATCATCAGGTCGGTCTGGCCGAAGTCAAACGCGCAGTGGCCGAGCTGGAAGATCAGATCGAGGTGCGGGCGTTGCGGCTTGCGGCCGGCCTTCCGGTGAGCAACCAGACCAATCATATGCTGTTGGTCGGGCCGCCCGGCACCGGCAAGACCACCACTGCAGAAGCATTGGGCAAGATTTACGCCGGCTTGGGCATCGTGCGGCATCCGGAGATCATCGAAGTGAAGCGCGCCGACTTCTGCGGCGAGCACATCGGTGCGTCGGGGCCTAAGACCAATGAGTTGATAAACCGCTCGCTGGGCCGGATCTTGTTCATGGACGAGTTCTACTCGTTGGTGGAGCGTCACCAAGACGGGCGACCCGACATGATCGGCATGGAGGCGGTCAACCAGTTACTGGTCGCACTTGAGGTGCATCGCTTCGACTTCTGCTTCATCGGCGCCGGCTACGAGCGCGAGGTCGACGAATTCCTGACCGTCAACCCGGGTTTGGCCGGCCGCTTCAACCGCAAACTGAGATTCGAATCCTATAGTCCCATCGAGATCGTTGAGATCGCGGTGCGTTACGGCCAGCCACGCGCGACAGTCATCGAGCCGGGCGCGCGCGACGCGTTGAACGCGATGTGTAAGGCATTGCGGGCCTATCTGGCCCCCGACGGCGCCCACGGAATCGACATCATGCAGAACGGACGGTTTGCACGTAACGTCGTCGAGCGCGCCGAGCGGTTGCGCGATTCCCGGGTGGCGGCCCAGCACCGCAGTGACCGAGGCTCGGTAACCGTCGAAGACCTGGAGACGCTGCGCACGCAGGACATCGCCACGGCGGTGATGCATGCGTGCGCGGAGAAACACGTGTCCATATCGATCCCGGTATGAGCACGCTAAAGCGGCTCAGTGGTAGCTGGATCCGAATCGACCGGTACCGGGCATCGGCGAATGGCGTTCAGTAATGCATGCACCCGAACCTCGCTCCGAGAGTAGCTGTTTCACCTCCTCGCCGGTGCTCTCCAGCCGTGAGGTGCGTCAGCGGCGTTCGCGCGCACCGTCGGGCGTACGAGACGCGAAATAGCCGGCGATCAGCGCGGCGATCTGCAAAAATCGCCGTCGTGTCGAGCGAGCCATCTCGCTGCGCACGTCGATCACTCCGCCGGGCCGCAGGTGCGGATCGAACGGTACTTCGACCACGCGCTGACCACGCTCCATGAACTGGCGGGCCAGCACCGATCGCGTCCGCCTGTCGGCGTGGCCGTCGGAGTCGTTGAGTACGACGACGCTGCGTTGCAGCAGGCCGGTCCTACCGTGCTCGGCAAGCCACTCCATGGTCTGGGCGGCGGCTGAGGCTCCGTCGGCCCACGGCGATGAAACCACGATCAGGGCATCGAGGTCCCGCAGCGCCTCCTGCGTCACCGGGGCGTCCATCGAGGAACCGCAGTCGACAATCGATATTGTGAAGTGCCGATCCAGCCGGAAGGTGGCTTCCCGGTAGATGGCCGGATCGAGCACCCGGCGCGGGCCGACAGCTGGGTCGCCCGCCAGGACGTAAAGGCCGGCGGAATTCGTCCCTACCCGGGCGCTGACGTCGGCGAAGGACCGCAGATTCGTGTCGCCGGTCAGTTCCCAGTACGAGCCGCTCGCACGGGGATCGATCCGGCTGCCCAGTCGGCCGAACGCGGTGTCGGCGTCGACGGCGACCACCCGGTCTTGCCGGCGCAGCTGCGCGAAGATGGATCCGACACTGGCTGCGACCGTCGTCTTGCCAACACCGCCCTTACCCAGCACTCCCACCTTGTAGTTTCCGCGAAGCGCGGAGCCGATCACGGCTTCGTACTCCGCCTCCTGTCGCTCTTGAGCCGACGGGCCCAAGTTGACCATGCCGAAAGTGCCGACCAGAACGAGGCGGCGCCAGCCGCGCGCGGGCTGCGGACGTCGACTCGGCGGTGAGATGGGTCGCCCGACCGCACCTGGATGGCGTCGAAACTCATCGGGGTGCGCGCTGGGCTGAGCGCGGCCGACGCGGGCGGGGTTGGGCGCAGGGAAAGCGAGCGGGCGCGGCGGCGGGCCCGCTGGGTGTGGTGCCATCGCCGGTGGACGCGGGGGGGGCGGCGCTTGATACGGCGGCGGTGCGGACGGCGGGAATCTGGGCGGCGGCTGCGGCGGACGCCCTGCACCGCCGCCGGATGCGGGCCGCAGCCGGTCCCGCAGGAAGTCGTCGCGGTCGCTCATCGGCGTCCCGGCCAGCTGGCAATCAGCAACACCACGCGATAAGTATCAGCCACCGGCCCGGCCGGCCGCCGCACCGGTTACCCAGGCTGTGCGCAGAAGGCAGCTGCCTCCGACGGGCGCTGAGTGCCGCATCGGCTGATCGTAGACGAGTTCGCCGCCGGCAATGGCGGTGAGCTGATCGGCCAACTGTATTCGCCGGCGGCGCGGCGTGGCAAAGCGCGGGTTACTATTGACAAAAGTTGGCATGTCAAGCGGTTTTTGTCATATCGTTTTACGACTTGTCGAGACTGGGGTAAAGGGGCACCGTTCAGCGCTGCACGGACGCATTTCCCCGACCAGATCATCGCCGTTGGCGAACATCTTCGTCGACAAGACCGGAGGGGTCTCGTCCGCTACCGCGGGGCGCGGCGCCGACGGAACCAATCGTGAATGCCTTGCAAAGTGTTGGTGGAGAGCAGGTGGGAATGGCGCCCAGCCGCGTCGGGCTCTACAACCCCGCATTCGAGCATGACTCGTGCGGGGTGGCCATGGTCGTCGACATGCACGGCCGTCGTAGCCGCGACATCGTGGACAAGGCGATTACCGCGCTGCTCAACCTCGAGCACCGCGGCGCCGCCGGCGCCGAGCCGCACAGCGGTGACGGCGCAGGCATCATGATCCAAGTTCCCGATCAGTTTCTGCGCTCGGTGGTTGACTTCGACCTGCCGACCGCCGGCAGCTACGCCACCGGCATCGCGTTTCTGCCACAGTCGTCCAAAGACGCCGCGGCGGCCTGCGCGGCGGTGGAGAAGATCGTCGAGGCCGAGGGCCTTCAAGTGCTCGGCTGGCGCAATGTGCCCACCGACGACTCGTCGCTGGGCGCGCTGTCGCGCGACGCGATGCCGACTTTCCGTCAGGTGTTCATCACCGGCGCCGCCGGGATGGACTTGGAACGCCGTGCATATGTCATCCGCAAACGCGCCGAGCACGAGCTGGGCACCAAAGGCCCGGGCCAAGACGGTCCCGGACGTGAAACTGTCTATTTTCCGAGCCTTTCCGGTCAGACATTCGTCTACAAGGGAATGCTGACCACCCCGCAGCTCAAGGCTTTCTACATCGACCTGCAAGACGACCGGTTGACCAGCGCGCTGGGTATCGTGCATTCGCGGTTCTCGACGAACACCTTTCCGTCTTGGCCGTTGGCGCACCCGTTTCGGCGCATCGCCCACAACGGTGAGATCAACACCGTCACGGGCAACGAAAATTGGATGCGGGCCCGCGAAGCGCTGATCCGCACCGACGTCTTCGGCGGCTATGACGACGTCGAAAAGCTCTTCCCCATCTGCACTCCGGGCGCCTCGGACACGGCGCGCTTCGACGAGGCGCTCGAAATGTTGCACTTGGGCGGGCGCGATCTCGCGCACGCCGTGCTGATGATGATCCCGGAGGCGTGGGAGCGCCACCCGTCGATGGATCCCGCGCGGCGGGCGTTCTACCAGTATCACGCCGCGCTGATGGAACCGTGGGACGGACCGGCGTCGATGACCTTCACCGACGGCACCATCGTCGGGGCGGTCCTGGACCGGAACGGCTTGCGCCCGTCGCGAATCTGGGTAACCCAGGACGGCCTGGTCGTGATGGCCTCGGAGGCCGGGGTTTTGGACCTCGACCCCGCGACGGTGGTGCGGCGCATGCGGTTGCAGCCGGGTCGGATGTTCCTGGTCGACACCGCGCAGGGCCGCATCGTCGCCGACGAGGAAATCAAAGCCGAACTCGCCGCCGAGCACCCTTACCAGCAGTGGCTCGACAACGGCTTGGTTCCGCTCGAGCAGCTGCCGCAGGGTAACTACGTGCGGATGCAGCGGCATCGAGTCATGTTGCGACAGTTAGTATTCGGCTACACCTACGAAGAGCTCAACTTGCTGATCGCGCCGATGGCCCGGACCGGGGCCGAGCCCATCGGGTCGATGGGTACCGACACCCCGGTCGCGGTGCTGTCACAGCGACCCCGGATGCTGTTCGACTACTTCCAGCAGTTGTTCGCACAGGTGACAAATCCGCCGCTGGACGCCATCCGCGAGGAGGTGGTGACCAGTCTGCAGCACACCGTCGGTCCCGAGGGAGACCTGCTCAACCCGAACGAGGACTCCTGTCGCCAGATCGCGCTGCCGCAGCCGATACTGCGCAACCACGAACTGGCCAAATTGATCAACCTCGACCCCGACGTGGAAGTCAACGGACATCGGCACGGCTTGCGCGCGAAGGTGATTCGCTGTCTATACCCGGTCGCAAAGGGCGGTAGCGGCTTGAAGGAGGCGCTCGACGAGGTGCGGGCGCGAGCCACGGCGGCGATCGCCGACGGTGCGCGGATCATTATCCTGTCCGACCGGGAGTCGGACGAGAAGCTGGCCCCGGTCCCGTCGCTGCTGGCCGTTTCGGCGGTGCATCACCACCTGGTGCGGGAACGCAGCCGCACCAAGGTCGGACTGATCGTCGAGTCCGGCGATGCCCGCGAGGTGCACCACATGGCGGCGCTGGTCGGCTTCGGCGCAGCCGCGATCAACCCGTACATGGTGTTCGAATCGATCGAGGACATGCTCGACCGCGGCGTCCTGGAAGGACTCGACCGCGAAACAGCGTTGCAGAACTACGTCAAGGCCGCAGGCAAGGGCGTGTTGAAAGTGATGTCCAAGATGGGCATCTCGACCCTGGCGTCCTACACCGGCGCGCAACTGTTCCAAGCCGTCGGTGTCTCGGAGAAGGTCCTCGACGAGTACTTCGCCGGATTGTCTTGTCCGACGGGCGGTATCAGCCTGGCTGACATCGCCGCGGACGTCGCTACCCGGCATGCGCTGGCCTTTCTGGACCGGCCCGACGAGCGCGCGCACCGCGAACTCGAGGTGGGTGGCGAATACCAGTGGCGCCGTGAGGGCGAGTACCACCTGTTCAATCCGGACACCGTCTTCAAGCTGCAGCACTCCACGCGCATCGGCCAGTTCAGCATCTTCAAGGAGTACAGCCGCCTTATCGACGACCAGAGCGAGCGGATGGCGTCCTTGCGGGGGCTGCTGAAGTTCCGTGACGGTGTCCGTCCGCCTGTCCCGCTGGACGAGGTCGAGCCGGCCTCCGAGATCGTCAAACGCTTCGCCACCGGGGCGATGAGCTACGGATCGATCTCCGCTGAGGCGCACGAGACGCTGGCGATCGCGATGAACCGGCTGGGTGGGCGCTCCAACTGTGGGGAGGGCGGCGAGGACGTCAGCCGCTTCGAACGTGACGCAGGAGGCGACTGGCGACGCAGCGCCATCAAACAGGTCGCCTCCGCCCGGTTCGGTGTCACCTCCCATTATCTGACCAACTGCACCGACATTCAGATCAAAATGGCCCAGGGCGCCAAACCGGGTGAAGGTGGCCAGCTTCCGGGCCACAAGGTGTACCCCTGGATTGCCGAGGTGCGCCACTCGACTCCCGGGGTAGGACTGATCTCGCCGCCGCCGCACCACGACATCTACTCGATCGAGGATCTGGCGCAGCTGATTCACGACCTGAAGAACGCCAACCCGGCGGCGCGGATCCACGTCAAGCTGGTCTCCGAGAACGGTGTCGGCACGGTCGCCGCGGGGGTGTCCAAGGCCCACGCCGACGTCGTGCTGATCTCCGGCCATGACGGCGGGACCGGCGCCACCCCGCTCACCTCGATGAAGCACGCGGGTGCGCCGTGGGAGCTGGGGTTGGCTGAGACGCAGCAGACGTTGCTGCTCAACGGATTACGCGACCGGATTGTGGTTCAGGTCGACGGCCAGATGAAGACCGGTCGTGACGTGATGATCGCCGCACTGCTCGGCGCCGAGGAATTCGGCTTCGCGACGGCCCCCTTGGTGGTGTCCGGCTGCGTCATGATGCGGGTCTGTCACCTGGACACCTGCCCGGTCGGGGTGGCCACTCAGAACCCAGTGCTGCGCGCGCGGTTCACCGGCAAGCCGGAATTCGTCGAGAACTACTTCCGGTTCGTCGCTGAGGAAGTGCGGGAGTACATGGCCCAGTTGGGTTTCCGCACGCTGAACGAAGCGGTCGGTCAAGTCGGCTCGCTGGACACCACGCTGGCGCGGGCGCACTGGAAGGCACACAAGCTGGATCTCACGCCGGTGTTGTACGAGCCCGAATCGGCGTTTATGAACCAGGACTTATACTGCAGTTCCAGCCAGGACCACGGTCTGGACAAGGCGCTGGACCAGCAGTTGATCGTGATGAGCCGGGAGGCGCTCGACTCCGCAACGCCGGTTCGATTCTCCACCACCATCAGCAACGTCAACCGCACCGTCGGCACCATGCTCGGGCATGAGTTGACGAAAGCCTACGGCGGCCAGGGTTTGCCGGACGGCACCATCGACATCACCTTCGACGGGTCGGCGGGCAACAGCTTCGGAGCGTTTGTGCCCAAGGGAATCACGCTGCGGGTGTACGGCGATGCCAACGACTATGTGGGCAAGGGACTCTCCGGTGGCCGGATCGTGGTGCGGCCCTCTGATCTCGCACCGGAGAACTATGTCGCGGAGGAGAACATCATCGGCGGCAACGTCATCTTGTTCGGCGCCACCAGCGGCGAGGCGTTCCTGCGCGGAATCGTCGGCGAGCGGTTCGCGGTTCGCAACTCCGGCGCGCACGCAGTGGTCGAGGGAGTGGGTGACCACGGCTGCGAGTACATGACCGGTGGCAAAGTCGTCATCCTCGGACCTACCGGCCGCAACTTCGCGGCCGGCATGTCCGGCGGAGTGGCCTACGCTTACAACCCCGACGGCGAATTCCCGGCCAATGTGAACTCCGAGATGGTCGATCTAGACGAACTCGACGATGCAGATGTGGAATGGCTGCACGGCATGATCGAGGCGCACGTCGACGCCACCGACTCCGCCATCGGCCGGCGCATCCTCGACGACTGGTCTGTTGAGCAGCGCCGTTTCGCCAAGGTGATGCCGCGGGACTATAAGCGGGTGCTGCAGGCGATCGCAGCGGCGGAGAGCGAAGGCAAGGATGTCGGTAAAGCGGTGATGGCGGTGGCTCATGGCTGATCCATCAGGATTCCTGAAGTACACGCACCGGGAAACGCCGAAGCGCCGTCCGGTGGAGCTGCGGTTACGCGACTGGAAAGAGGTCTACGAAGACTTCGACCACGACAGCCTGCGCCATCAGGCCACGCGCTGCATGGATTGCGGTATCCCGTTCTGCCACAACGGTTGTCCGCTGGGCAACTTGATTCCGGAGTGGAACGACCTGGTGCGCAACGCCAGGTGGCGCGAAGCGATCGAACGGTTGCACGCCACCAACAACTTTCCCGACTTCACCGGACGGTTGTGCCCGGCGCCGTGTGAGGCGTCGTGTGTGCTGGGGATCAACCAGGATCCGGTCACCATCAAGCAGATCGAGCTTGAGATCATCGACAAGGCCTTCGAGGAAGGCTGGGTGCGGCCGCTGCCGCCGGATCCGCACGAGCTGACCGGCAAGACGGTGGCCGTGGTGGGCTCCGGTCCGGCCGGGCTGGCCGCCGCCCAGCAGCTCACCCGCGCCGGGCACAGCGTGACGGTCTTCGAACGCGCGGACCGCATCGGCGGGCTGCTGCGCTACGGCATTCCGGAATTCAAGATGGAAAAGCGCCACTTGGAGCGGCGGCTGGACCAGATGCGGGCGGAAGGCACCGAATTCCGTGCCGGCGTCGACGTGGGGATCGACGTCACCGCCGAACAATTGCGCGCCGACTTCGACGCGGTCCTGCTGGCCGGCGGCGCCACCGCCGCGCGCGACCTGCCCATTCCCGGCCGCGAATTGGAGGGCGTCTACCAGGCGATGGAATTCCTGCCGTGGGCCAACCGGGTGCAGGAAGGCGACGGAGTAGTGGGTGCCGACGGAGAACCCCCGATTACCGCCATAGGCAAAAGAGTTGTGATCATCGGCGGCGGCGACACCGGAGCCGACTGCCTGGGCACCGTGCACCGGCAGGGCGCTGCCAATGTGCACCAGTTCGAGATCATGCCGCGTCCACCGGAGACCAGAGCCGAATCGACGCCGTGGCCCACCTACCCGTTGATGTATCGGGTCTCTTCAGCGCACGAAGAGGGTGGCGAGCGGGTGTTCTCCGTCAACACGCAGGAGTTCGTCGGCCAGGACGGCCGGGTCACCGCGCTCAAGGTGCACGAGGTGACGATGCAAGGCGGCAAGTTTGTCAAGGTGGAGGGCTCGGAGTACGAACTCGAAGCCGATCTGGTGCTGCTGGCGATGGGGTTCGTCGGGCCAGAGCGGTCGGTGCTGCTGTCAGACCTGGGAGTCGATTTCACCGACCGCGGCAACGTCGCGCGCGGCGAGGCCTACGAAACCTCAGTGCCGGGCGTCTTCGTTGCCGGCGACATGGGCCGGGGTCAGTCGTTGATCGTGTGGGCGATCGCCGAGGGCAGGGCCGCCGCGGCGGGCGTCGACCGGTTCTTGATGGGCCGAAGCGCGTTGCCGGCCCCGGTCAGACCGACTACCGCAGCGCAACGTTAGTCACTCTCGTCACTTCAGAAACATTCATTCGGCCGGCGGCGCGTCTTACCTGGTTTGCCGACAGCCCGGTGTCTAATGATCCGTTAAGGGCGCCCGTCGACCCATAGGGCGATGTGGGGCCTGGGTTGATGGATCACCCACAGGAGATCACCGTGTACATGAATCCGATCGTTCGGTCACGAATGGGCCGAATCGCCTGGTCATGGTTCCGGCACCCAGTCAGGAGTCGCGCATTTTCTGCCCGCCACGAGCGCCTGATAACCGCTGAGGAACTGCTCCGCTTCGGAGTGTGAGCGCGACCCGAACCTGTCGCCGCTGCCGACAAAGTTTGCTGTTGTCTGCACGCATTAGGCTCGGCGATATTTGAATCATGGGCCTGTCCTTATCTGAGGCCTGGTTCGACGATCTCTGGCGGGCTGCCGCAAGCGCATGCGGGAAGTCGCCATCCCCGTAATTCACCGGTGACAAGATCGCCAGCCTCCGCGAGTACTGGACGTCTCAGCAGCTCACTTAATTCAGCAGGCCGGAGTCCCGGATCGCCTCGGCCAACGGCTCCAGCACCGCGGGGTCATGCGGCGTCGGAATGTATACAATGCCCAGATTCAGACCTTCGGCAGCCAAGGCGGCGGCATCGTCGACGACCTTTTGGTAGTTGCGGTCGTCCTCGAGACGCAGATGCGCTGATATCAGAATCTCTGCCGGATCGCGGCCGATGTCGGCGCAGTGTGCGGCCAGTACATCGCGTTTGCGGGCCAACTCCTCGGGTGGGCCGCCCACGAAGTTCCAGTGCTGGGCGTAGCGAGCGGTGATGCGCAATGTGCGCTTTTCTCCGCTGCCGCCGATGCAGATCGGGGGATGCGGCCGCTGCGGACCCTTGGGTTCGTTGCGTGCGCCGTTGAGCTGGTAATACCTGCCGTCGAAGTCGGTGGTCTGCTGGCTCAGCAAGCTCGTCAGCACTGCGCAGGCCTCTTCGAACCGGTCGAAGCGTTCCTTGATGCTGCCCAGCTCAATGCCGTATGCGCCGGATTCCTCTTCGTTCCATCCGGCGCCGATTCCAAGCTCGAGGCGACCGTTGGAGATGATGTCGAGCGCTGCGGCCATGTTGGCCAGTACCGCGGGGTGGCGGTAGTGGATTCCGGTGACCAGGGTGCCGAGGCGCAGCCGGGTGGTGGCTTGTGCCAGCGCGGTGAGCGTGGTCCAGCCTTCCAGGCATGGTCCGGTGCTGTCGGAGAATATCGGGTAAAAGTGGTCGAACGTCCAGCCGGATTCGTAGACGTCGATGCCGTCAGCTGCTTTCCAGACGGCCAGCATGGCGGACCAAGTCGTGTTCTGCGGTGAGGTCTTGAATGCGAAGCGCATACCTCGACGGTAAACCCCTTGGCTGTCACCGGCTTGCCCCACCGGCGTCCCTGCCGGTCAGGAGATGTCGTGGTGCGGAGCACGCGGGCACACTGGAGCCCATGGATCCGGTCATCGCGCTTCGACAGATCGCCTACTTCAAGGACCGGGCCCGCGAGGACTCGCGCCGCGCGATGGCCTACCGCAACGCCGCCGACGTCATTGAAGCGTTGGACGACGCCGAACGCGAACGGCACGGACAGGCCGAAAGCTGGCAGTCGCTGCCGGGCATCGGACCGAAGACCGCCAAGGTCATTGCCCAGGCCTGGTCCGGCCGAGAGCCCGACGTGCTGGTCGAGCTGCGACACGCGGCACCTGATCTCGGCGGCGGCGAGATCCGCGCAGCCCTGCGCGGCGACTTGCACCTGCACTCCAATTGGTCCGACGGCTCGGCGCCGATCGAGGAGATGATGGCCACCGCGTCAGCGCTGGGCCACGAGTATTGCGCGCTGACCGATCATTCGCCGCGGCTGACGATCGCCAATGGCCTGTCGCCGGAACGGTTGTGCCGGCAACTCGATGTGATCGACAAATTGCGCGACCAGTTCGCGCCGATGCGCATCCTGACTGGAATCGAAGTCGACATCCTCGATGACGGTGGCCTCGACCAGGAGCCCGAGCTGCTGAATCGGCTGGACATCGTGGTGGCCAGCGTGCACTCGAAGCTGTCGATGGATTCCGCCGCGATGACCCGGCGGATGGTGCGTGCGGTCTCCGACGCGCACGCCAACATCCTGGGCCACTGCACCGGACGTTTGGTCTCCGGCAATCGCGGCATCCGGCCGGAGTCCACCTTCGACGCGGAGGCGGTGTTCACTGCGTGCCGGGACCACGGCACCGCGGTAGAGATCAATTCCCGACCCGAACGCCGAGATCCACCGACGCGCCTGCTGGACCTGGCTCTCCAGATCGGCTGCGACTTCAGTATCGATACCGACGCCCACGCCCCGGGCCAATTGGATTTCCTCGGTTACGGTGCGCAGCGCGCACTGGACGCCGGGGTGCCCGTCGACAAAGTCGTCAACACCTGGCCGGTGGACGAGTTGCTGAGCTGGGCCGCGTCCTAGCCGATCAATCCGGCAGATGCGGCATGTCGGGACCGCCGTCCCGGCCTAACAGCACCGCGTGGGTGAGTGCCGACTTACCGTAGCGCTTGCGCACCTGGTCGATTGTCGCCTCGATGGCCGGTGTGCGGCTCTGCGCGGCGCCGAACGGCAGCACCAGCTGCTCAGCGCCGCTGCGGTCGATGTCAGAAACGGCGAACCCGACCAGCGTCAGTCCCCGCTGGGCGATCAACGGCGCCGCCGCGGCGACCAGCCGACGGGCGGCGGCCAGGATCGATTGAGTCGACGACGTCGCGCTCGGCAACGCACACGAGCGGGTAGCCCGACTGAAGTCGTCGAACCGTAACCGCAGGACGACCGTGCGTCCGGTGCGCTGCGCGGCGCGCATCCGCGTGGTGATCCGGTCGACCAACGCGATGACTATCGCGTCGACCTCGGCGGCTGACATCTGGTTGCCCGCACGGCCCAGTGCGCGCTGCGCGCCGACCGACCGCCGCCGCACCGCGGTGCTCACCCGGCGGCGGTCGATGTTTCGGGACAGCGCGTAGAGCTGGCGGCCCATCGCTTGACCCACCATTGCGGCCAGCATCGACTCGCTCAGCTCGGCCACCTCGGCGACGGTGTGCAGTCCGTGGGTATGCAGCCGCTCGGCGGTTTTGGCGCCAACGCCCCACAACCGGCGTACCGGCAGCGGGTGCAGGAAGGTCAGTTCGTCTGCGGGCGGCACCAACAGCAGGCCGTCCGGTTTGGCTTCCTGGCTGGCCACCTTGGCCAGGAATTTCGTCCGGGCCACGCCAACGGTGATCGGTAACCCGACCCGCTCTCGGACATCGGCGCGGAGCCGGGCTGCGATCTGCACCGGCGTGCCCGAGACCCGCAGCAGCCCACCCACGTCCAAGAACGCCTCGTCGACAGACAGCGGCTCGACCACCGGTGTGACATCGCGGAACACGTCGAACACCGCGGCACTGGCTCGCATGTAGGCAGGCATCCGGGGCGGGACCACCACGGCGTGCGGACACAGTCGCCGGGCCTGCGCTCCGCCCATCGCCGTGCGTACGCCATAAGCCTTGGCCTCATAACTGGCGGCCAGCACCACACCACCACCGACGAGGACGGGCCGCCCGCGCAGTGCCGTATCGTCGCGCTGCTCGACGGACGCGTAGAACGAATCGAGGTCCGCGTGCAGGATCGACGCCTCTGACCGGGCCGAACGCTCAGCGTGCACGAACATATGTTCGCATTCTTCCATGCCTACACCGCTGCGGCGGCAGTTCAGTCGGCGATTTGAACCGCGTCGGCCTCGCTGTAGATGCTGCTGACCCAGATGTGGGCCAGTGTGTCGACCACCCGATCCTTGACGACCGCCGGCTGTTCGGCGGACAACGTCGCCATCATGATCCGTTCGTTCATCTGGTTCAGCGACGTCGCCAGGTCTGCGGCCGGGATGGTCTCCGGCGCGGCACCGCGAGCTCGCTCGGCGCTGATCATGACCGCCGTCTGGTCGATCCATCTCTGCATGAAGTTCGACCACACCGCCCGGATCTCCGGACTGCTGGCAAGCGCCTCGGTGCCGGCCCGGGCCACGGCCCGATGCGAGTCGAAAGCGATGAAGAAGGCTTTGATGCCGTTGCGCCAGATTCTGCGGGGGTCGGTGGGCAGTCGTTGAACCGCTCCGTCGAACTCGGAGTCGGCGCGCTCGATTAGCGGCTCGAGCAGTGAAAGCAGCACCGCTTCTTTCGACCGGAAATAGAAGTAAAACGTGGGCCGGGAAAGCCCGGCGCCTCTGGCCAGGTCGTCGACGGAAATGTGAGCGAACGAGCGCTCCTGGAGCAGCCGTTCAGCGGTGGCGAGGATCGCCTGTTCGCGATCGTCGCCTGAGGGGCGGACGGCACGCCGTCCGTGGACGGCGCGCGCGGAACGGGCGACAGTCACGTCTGGTACCTTACACCGCGTCGAAACTATCGACAGGGTGTTGACTCATTCAACGCTCTGTTGATAACTTGGCGGTTATGACTGAACACCTTGACGTCGTCATCGTGGGCGCCGGCATTTCCGGCATCAGCGCGGCCTGGCATCTGCAGGACCGCTGCCCGACCAAGAGTTACGCGATCCTCGAACGCCGCGACGATCTCGGCGGCACCTGGGATTTGTTCAAGTACCCGGGTATCCGCTCGGATTCCGACATGTTCACGCTGGGCTTCCGGTTCCGGCCGTGGACGTCGGCCACCGCGATTGCTGACGGCTCGGCGATCAAGGACTACCTCAAGAAGACCGTCGCCGAGTCGGGCATCGACAAGCACATCCGTTACCGCCAGCGGGTGGCGGCCGCGGAATGGTCTGACGCCGACAATCAGTGGACGGTGACCGTCGAGCGCGACGGTGAGCAAGAAATACTCACCTCCTCGTTCGTGTTCGCCTGCAGTGGCTACTACAACTACGACGAGGGTTACAGCCCGGAGTTCCGTGGCTCGGCGGACTTTGAAGGCACCATCATCCACCCGCAGCACTGGCCGGAGGACCTGGACTACGCCGGCAAACGGGTCGTGGTGATCGGCAGCGGCGCCACCGCGGTCACTTTGATTCCCGCGCTGGCCAACTCCGGGGCCGGACACGTCACCATGCTGCAGCGGTCACCGACCTACGTCGGCTCGCTGCCCAACCCCGACCCGTTCGCGGCGCGGGTCAATACTGCTCTGCCCACTAAGCCGGCCTTCGCATTCAACCGCTGGAAGGCGATCCTGTTCCAGATGGCGCAGTATCAGCTGAGCCGTCGTTTCCCGCAGTACATGCGCAAAACGCTTATGACGATGGCCAAGCGCCGGCTGCCTGAGGGTTATGACGTGGAGAGGCACTTCGGTCCGAGCTACAAGCCGTGGGACGAGCGGCTCTGCTTGGCGCCCAACGGCGACCTGTTCCGCACTATCAGGAAGGGTCAAGCAGACGTCGTCACCGACACCATCGACCGGTTCACCAAAGCCGGAATCCGACTGACGTCGGGGGAGGAGCTGGAAGCCGACATCATCGTCACCGCCACAGGATTGAACCTGCAACTGTTCGGCGGCGCGGCGATCCGGCGTAACGGCCAGCCGGTCAACCTGCACGACACGATGGCCTACAAGGGCATGATGTTGACCGGTCTGCCGAACATGGCTTTCACCATCGGCTACACCAACGCCTCCTGGACGCTCAAAGCCGACCTGGTGTCAGAGTTCTTCTGCCGGGTGCTCAATCACATGGACAGCAAAGGCTTCGACAAGGTGGTTCCCGGCCAGCCCAGCGACGATATCGAGGAGCGCCCGTTGATGGACTTCACGCCCGGCTACGTCCTGCGGGCGCTGGACTATCTGCCTAAGGCGGGTTCGCGGACACCGTGGCGGCTCAAGCAGAATTACCTGCTGGACATCAACTTGATTCGGCGCGGGAAGGTCGGCGACGAGGCGTTGCAGTTCTCCAAGCACCGCGCGGCTGTCGCGGTTTGATTCAGCTCAGCGGGTAGCGGCGACGACGACGATGCCGTCGTCGTCGCTGTGGGCGACGTCGCCGGGCGCAAAGCTCACACCGCCCAGCTCCACGGCGACGTCGCGTTCACCGGCGCCGGATTTGGCGCTTTTGCGAGGGTTTGTTCCCAATGCCTTGATGCCGAGGTCGATGCCGCGCAGCGCTGCAGCGTCGCGAACCGCGCCATGCACAATCAGTCCTGACCAGCCGTTGGCGCGGGCCAGCTCAGCGATGACATCGCCGACCAGTGCCGTGTGCAGCGAGCCGGCGCCGTCGATGACCAGCACCCGGCCGGCTCCCGGCTCGGAGAGCATCGACTTCAACAGCGCGTTGTCTTCAAGACAGCGCACGGTGCTGATCGGTCCAGCGAACTGGTGTCGGGCACCGAACTGGCGAAACTGAATGTCGCAGCTGCGTACCTCGGCTCCGATGTCGTCGACCAGATCGGCGGTGGGCCGGAAAGTCGCGGTCACTGCAGCATGCTAGCGAGGGTGTTCAGCTACCGCGCTGGCGCAGCTGGCGGATCAGGAGCAACGCCAACAGGCTGATCGCGACGGCCACCGCCACCGGCACCGGATAGCGGCCGACCGACTGCAGCGCCGACTCGGCCGACACCGGGTTCTGCGCCGCCTCGACCGTCGACTTCGCCTGCGCCGCAGCTTCCTTGGCAGCCGCGACAACCTGACCGTTGGTGTCGGCGGGTGGGCCGTCGGACGGCTGCGAGACGGCGGCCGGCGCATTCTCGGCAGCGCTTTTCTTCGGGGCGGCTTTGGTCGGCGGAGCCTTTTTTGCCGGAGCTTTCTTGGCCGGTGCTTTCTTCGCAGCTTTCGCCGGTGCCTTCTTCGCCGGTTCCTTCCTGGCCGGCTGCGGTGGCTTCTTGCCCGACGGGGCGGACTTTTTGGCCGGTGAGTTCTCCGTAGTCGGCGGCGGAGGTGAAGGGACTGCCTCATCGGCCGGGGGTGCAGGTGGGGGAACCGGCTTATGGGCGGGCGGCTCCGGCGCGCCTCCGGATGCGTCGTCAGTCGAGGCGTCAGGCCGATCCTGTGGGTTCGCCATTCGGCTGCTCCTTTGCACTTCCTCATCAGGTACACCAGTCGGTACCGCAGCAGTCGGGTCCATCATGCCAGGAGCAGCGGCGGACGAACCCGCACGGGACCCGGCTTGGACCCGGCCCGCAGCGCAGCGGCTCCTGTCGGCGGTCAGGCTCGTCGGCGCAGCGCCGCCCACAGTCCGGCGGCGGCGACGACGAGCAGAGCGCCGACCGCAAGCGGCCACACTGAGTGGCCGCCGGTCGAGGTTCTGCCGGCACCGGCGGCGGGGCCGGGTGTGCCGGTACCCGCGACGCTGAGCCGGAATGACCATGATCCTGACACCGGGTGCCCGTCCGCCGACGTCACCCGGTAGTGCACGGTGTAGGCACCGAGCGGGCCGAGCGGTCGGACAGCCATACTGAGCACCGCGCCCGCGACGCGCGGTTCGCCGGAGGACCACAGGTGCGAATCGGGCCCGACCACGGTCATTGCCGCGAAGGTGGTCTGCAGCGGCTCGTCGAAGGTGGCGCTTACCCGGTCCGGCCCGACGGTGAGGGCGGCGTTCTCACTGGGATCGGTGGCGACCCGAGCGGTGTGCGCGAACGCGACATTGGACCCCACCGCGAGGGCGAGCGCGACGGCCACCAGTAGAGCTGCCGCGCCGCGCACCACGCCGGTCACGACCGGCAGGCTCGCTCGCGGGCCGCCAGCGTCACTTAAAGACCCAGCCGCGCGATCAAGTCGGCGTCGATGCCGTCGAGTTGGCGTGAGATGGCGGTGTGCGCGGTTCGGCGGCGCCCGGCCGGCATATGCTCTGCGGCGGTGATGGCCGCGGACAAGTCACTCAGCCGTTCAGTGATCGCCGTGACGAATTGCTTGGTCTCAGCGTCTTTAGGCTTCTTCTCCTGCACGATGCGCAGCGATTGCTCCGCCCCGGCTATACGGGCCGACAGTCGGGCGCCGTAGCCGGAGAACTGACCGATCTGGGCCAGGGGCACTCCGAGCCGATCGGCTCGCCGCTGGTCGATCAACCCGCGGGCCGCGGTGAACGCGCGGTAGGCCACCGGCACCACGACCGGAGCCAGCAGGCGGGAGACCGTCAGCATCCGCCTGATCCGGGTTGGAGACAGCAGCTTTCCTTCTCGCACCGCTCTGAGCTGTGTTTCAGCGGCTTTCAACGCCGTCCGGTCGCTGTCGCGCCGAGCTCTCAGCTGGGCGCGAAGCGCCTTCGCCTCGGCCTGGTGTGCTGACTTGAATCGACGCGCCTCGTTCTTCGCGGCCAGTTTGGCTTCCAGCTTGGCGCGGGTTCTGATGGCGCGGGCTTCGGCACGCCTCAACGCACGGCTCTTTCGTTTTCCGAACAGCCCCATCGCCGGCCGCCTCCCGGTCTCGTCGTCGACTATCGCGGCGCATACGCGATCGCTGATCAACCCTAATCGGAGTAGGCCGGTGTCAACGCGTCAGGTCAAGCGACGGTGCGCCCGACCTGTCACGCGTCCAGATGTTCTTTCCGCCGCAGTTCTTCGACCCGGTGCACGAGGTCCTGCTGGGCTTCCGGCGACAACCCGACGGCCCGCACCGCGATACGGCGGACCCCTTCGTCGCGCATGGTCGCCAGCCAGGACAACTCTTTGTCGAGTTTCTCGTAGTACTCGTCGTCGGTGAAGTACGCCGGCTTGATGCGGAAGAAGTTGGCGAGGGCGGCCATGGTTGTCGACGACGGGTTCGTGCGGTTGCCGGACCGGAGCTGGGAAAGGTAGGGAGCCGACATCGTGACACCCTCGGACTTGAGCGCGGCGATGACCTCAGCGGAGGTGTGCGGCCCGCGGCCGGGCGGGTAAACGGTGTCGAAGAGGCGATTGAGGCGGGCGGCGAATGTGGTGCTCATCGATGTGACCTCCACCCAAAGGAAAAACGAATGAATTTATTGAGGATTTGCTGATCATCGTAGCGACAGTTGCGCCGCCAACCAAGTGCAAACTTTGCTGGGACTCGGTCATCAGGCGTGCTGCGGCGCGCGCAGGCGGTACTGAACGATGCCGAGCACTGCGCGCAGCGCGAAATTGAAACGCGCCAAGAGAATTTCGATGCTGCCTTCCAGCGGTGTGGCCGCGCTGCGGCGGCGCGGCTCAGCGCCAGAGGATGTCCTTCGGCACTTGGCAACCAGCGGTCAGCGCGGCTGAGACGGCGAAGTGAATTTGCTGGAACCACCGCTGAATTCCATGGCGGGCGCCGCGCGGCGGGAGTTGCACAGTCACCGGGTCAACCGTTCAACAGCTGGCTCGAAGTGTGGCCGGATAGTCTCCAGTGTCGGCCGGCAGCCCTTAAGCGGCGAGAAGCATTGCCAGAATCGCGGTGTCGGGATGACTGATGGGGTCGACGCCGACACGGCTCACCATCGACGTGATGGTGCCGTCAGCCTCTGCCTCCACCCATGCGGCCCGGTGCTCGAGCCCGAGATGCGGCAGCCCGGGCAGCAGGACGCAACCTGACGCCGCACCGCTGCATTCCGGCAGCGACGGCGTCGTCTCGGAGGGCGGGTGCAGCATGAACAGTGCAGGCGGCTGATGGTCGGCGAAATAGCCTGGGCAGATCGCTGATTCGCCGACGACCGTACCCTCGGCCAGCACCAGCCCTACCGTCCCCGGTTCGGGAGTGTCGGGTAGTTCTTCGCGAGCGCCGAAAACGGTTGTGGTTGACAACAATCCGGGCAGAGAAGCAACGCGGACGGCGACCATCAGCAGTTGTGCCCACTCCTTGGTCGAATCTGGCCACCGCCCCGAGATGACGAACCCTTTGAGCGCACCACGGGAGTGGAACGGGGAAACCTCGACGGCCCGCCCTGGCTCAGCGTCCATTTCGCCCTCCGAGACACTTTTTACCTGAAAACACGCCGTGGGTCGGTTGAGCCCAGCATGCGCCAGGCGTGGATTACCCGCAAGCCGACACGGACAACCAATCGCGGCGATCGGAAAGAATCCAAAGTGCGGCGGTGGTCGAAATCTGATGCAGCGCTCATCACCGGGAGAACCTGCAGCCGACTGAAAGACAGGGCGCCGCGCAGATAGCGCGACGCCCCGTGATCCGACGAATCGGCGGCTCAGCCGGAGATCAGCCCCTTGGCTTTGGACGTGGCCGCCGTGTAGCGAGACTGGACTTCCGGCCAGTTCACGACATTCCAGAATGCCTTGGTGTAGTCCGCCTTGACGTTCTTGTACTGCAAGTAGAAGGCGTGCTCCCACATGTCGAGCAGCAGAAGCGGAACGACGCCGAGCGGGAAGTTCGTCTGGTGGTCGTAAACCTGAAATGTCAGCAGCCGGTCACCGAGACTGTCGTACGCGAGCACCGCCCAACCCGAGCCTTGGATGCCGTTAGCTGCCGCGCTGAACTGACTCTGAAACTTGTCGAACGAGCTGAAATCGCGGTCGATGGCGGAGGCAAGGTCGCCGGTCGGCTTGTCACCGCCGTCGGGAGACAACACCTTCCACCACACGGTGTGATTGACATGGCCGGACAGGTTGAAAGCCAGATTCTTCTCGTTCAGCAGAATTTTCGACTGGTCGTCGTTGCTGCGCGCCTCGTCCAGCTTGGACAGGGCGTCGTTCGCACCTTTGACGTATGTCGCGTGGTGTTTGCTGTGGTGCAGCTCGTTGATCTGGCCGGAGATATGCGGTTCGAGCGCTCCGTAGTCCCAGTCCAGCTCGGGCAAGGTGTATTCAGCCACCGGGTTCCTTCCTTAATCGATTAGTTCTCAACGCGTCATCGGCAGGGGTACCGCCATGGGTAAGCCTGGCTCAAGCAACGCTTGTCAACCCTGCTCTATGGCAGCGTGCACCGCAACAACCTTGGCGATGATGCAGGATCGGTCTACCCGGCTTATGCCAAATCAGAACAGCACGATGATGGCGAGGACCGCCAGCAGCACAAGCGCGATCACCGCTGCGCGCACGCCGGCCAACACGTAGGAGCGACTGCAGGCTCCGGCGCCCGGATACCAGTGCGGCGAAGACGCCGCCGACCGTGGTCCGATCGGTTGCGCTGTCACGTCGGCCTGACCTGCACGTTGAACCTGCCTCAGTGAGATGAATCACAATTACTTCAGTTCTGGCGATCATAACCTCTGCGAGACCTACAGCAAAGTTGCGCCCTGTTGCCGGCCCCGAATTGCGGGTTTGTCCCGCCGGACCGGCTTTGCGCCGGTTTACCGAACGGCAGCTGACCGGTTCCGGCGATCGGTTTGGCAGGTGGTTAGCCGACCGAGCAATTTCGCTCAGCGGCGCGCAAGCCTGTCGATGACCGAGGCGCGACTGGCCGCTGTTATCCACAACGGCGCACCGAACACGCGTAGTGAACGGCGCGCAGCGGTGATGGCAGCCGGGAAAGCTTGTGGATAAACCTGTGGAAACTGTGGATAGCTTTGCGGAGCTGAGCCTGGCGTTGACTTGCTGCGCGCCTGGTAAGCGCGTGCCAAGATCGAGCCATGGACGCTGAGTCGCCGGTGGCCGAGGCTGAGGTGGTCGATGTACCCGCGCATTTCGGTTCAACGCGGCCCGGTTCGAACAGGGTGTTGCTGGATGTGCGGGAAGACGACGAATGGCAACGCGGCCACGCTGCCGACGCACTGCACATCCCCATGGGACAGGTGCCGGCCCGACTAGAGGAAATAGACGACCAGGCCGAGCTGTATGTCATCTGCCATGCGGGCGGCAGATCGCTGCGGGTCGCGCGATATTTACAGCAGAACGGGTACCGGCCGGTCAATGTCAACGGTGGGATGCTGGCATGGGCCGGTGCGGGCCGTCCTGTAGTCACCGACACCGGTAGTCAGGGCGTCGTGTGACCGGCGAATGCCTGTGGTCACCGAACGCCGGGTGACTACCGACGGGTGACGCCGACCTAGACCGGCTCGTCGATTCACACCGTTAGGCTGGTGCCGTGATTCAGGTGTGCTCCGGTTGCGGCACGCGGTGGAATGTGCGCGATCGGCAGCGGGTGTGGTGTCCCCGGTGCCGGGGGACGCTGCTGGCGCCGTCGGCGTCAGAGCCGGAGACCACCGCGGGTTGGAGCGGACGGGTCACCAACGCCGCGCCGCAGTCCTCGACGCGATTGCCGCTGGGATACCGGTGGATCGCCGTGCGTCCGGGCGCACCGCCGGCAGCGCGACCACGGCGTCGGCCGCTGGGTCCCACGCCGCGGTACTTGGCGGTACCACGGTGGGGACTGATCGACCGCGCCGACGCCGCCGCCGATGCGACGACGTCTCCGGCGCAGACAGCTTCGCCGACTGTGTTGCGCCGGACACTGTCGGTCACCATGGTCGTGCTGGGCATAGCGGCGCTGGTGCACCTGGTGCGCTACCTGCTGCTGATCATCAACCGCAGCACCTTGCTGAACCCGATCGTCGCTGGAGTCGCACTCTGGCTCGGCGTGCTGGCCAGTGTGGCGGCGCTAGGCGCGGTGGTTATTTGCGCAATGGTGTTGACGCACTGGCTGATCGCGCGCCGGTCCGTGGCGTTCCGTCGGCACGGCCGTGCCGAGCCGCGGCGCGGGCGGGTGCTGTGGGCCGGCTGTCTGGCGCCTCCCGCGGCGGCGGTGCTGCTCGCACTGGGGTTCGCCACCTGGCTGGCTGCTCTCGACCAGCCGAGCTGGGCGGTGACAGCACTTTTCGTCGGCATCGCCTGGCTGCCGCTGGTCGCTTTGCTGTGGCCTTTGGTGTACGTGCTGGATTTGGTCAAGGCAGAGGGCCACTACGACCGCTTGGGTACGTCGGTGTGGTTGTGGTGGCTGCTGTGGCTGATCAGCGGCATGGTCGCGGTATTCGCCACCGAGACCCGGTTCGCTCGGGACGCGCAGGGCATCGCCAACAACACGGCGGTGACGGCGAGCGCGTATTTGCTGGCCGGGCTTGCGGTTCTCGCCGCTGCGCGGGTGGTCGAGGGTTTCGAACGCAAACCGGTTGAACGGCCGACCCATCGTTGGGTGATCGCCGGCCACGAGGACCGGCCCGACGCAACGGAATTAGCCGCTCCGGTTGAGTTCGAGGACCGGGAACCGGCAGCATAGGGATATGTCCTGGGCCGACGAGGTGCTCGCCGGGCACCCATTCGTAGTTGCGCATCGGGGAGCGTCAGCTGACCGGCCGGAACACACGCTGGCCGCTTACGACCTGGCGTTGAAGGAAGGCGCCGACGGCGTCGAGTGTGATGTCCGGCTGACCGCCGACGGCCACCTGGTGTGCGTGCACGACCGCCGCTTGGATCGCACATCCACCGGAGCAGGGTCGGTGAGCACGAGGACCCTGTCGCAGCTTCGCGAACTGGAATACGGGATCTGGCACCGCAGCTGGCGTCCGGACGGCACTCACGGCGATACCGGTCTGCTGACGTTGGATGCGTTGGTGGCGCTGGTTTTGGACTGGCGCCGGCCGGTGAAGATCTTCATCGAGACCAAGCACCCGGTCCGGTACGGCGCGCTGGTAGAAAGCAAGGTGCTGGCGCTGCTGCAGCGTTTCGGGCTGGCCACGCCTGCTTCCGCCGACCGGTCCCGCGCAGTAGTGATGTCCTTCTCGGCAAAGGCGATGTGGCGGGTCCGCCGGGCCGCCCCGTTGTTGCCGACGGTGTTGCTGACCCGCAACCACAACTATTTGACCGGGACGACGGCCAGCACGGTCGGCGCGACGGCGGTGGGCCCGTCGATCGCGACCCTGCGCGAACACCCTGAGCTGGTGGATCGGGCCGCCGCGAGCGGCAGGGCGTTGTACACCTGGAACGTCGACGAGTTCGACGACGTCCGGTTCTGCCGCGACGTGGGGGTGGCCTGGTTTTCAACCAACTATCCGGGCCGTGTCAAGGCTTGGCTGCTGGACGACTTGACCGGGGCCGGCCGCGAATAGTTGCAGCGGCGCGGCCTAGGGTTGCGCGTCCACCAGGGTCGGCGGCACCGGAGCATCGGACGCCAGCGCAGCGAACAACCGCGGGGCCGCGTCGTGATCCCACACCACCACCGAGCCGGCGTCAGTGCCGGTGAAGTCGCCGATCGGAACGGTCAGCGCGGTGGGGGAGCCGCGCAGTGCCCACCCGAGTCGCGCCAAGGCCCAGACATGGTCGCCCGCATCGACGGTCAGCGCGCGGGCCACCGCGTGCGAGACCGCATACCAGCGCCACGGATTGAGCCAGACCGCCGGGCTGTGGGCGCGGTGCAACAATGCCGACACGAAACGTCGCTGGTCGATCATCCGGTCCAGATCGGCGCGCGGGGTGGCCCGGGTGCGGACGTAGCCCAGCGCGGTGCGGCCGTCGAGTTGATGGCAGCCGGCCGGCAGGTCGATGCCGGCCAGCGGATCGTCGATCGGCGCAGTCGGGCACATGGTGACCCCGCCGAGAGCGTCCACCACAGCCGCGAATCCGCTGAAACCGATCTCAACAAAGTGATCCAGCCGCAATGCGGTGGCCTGCTCGACCGTCTGCGCGAGCAACTGCGCTCCGCCGAGCGCGAACGCGGCGTTGATCTTGTCGCGACCGTGACCGGGAATCGCGACGTAGGAGTCGCGGGGGATGGACACCATCGTCGGGCGGGCCGCCGAGTCGATGGTCGGGATGTGTATCAGCAGGATGGTGTCGGTCCGCCCATTGCCGAGATCTCCGCCGGTGGCCAAGGTCTGCTCCTGCTCGGCGCTGAGCCCCTGGCGACTGTCCGAACCGACGAGCAGCCAGTTCGTTCCCTTCCCCGACGCGGGCCGACCCGGATAGTCGGCCAGCACCGGCGCGCGGTGCAGTGCGGTGTCCAGCCACAGTGCGCTGCCGAGCGCTCCGACGCTGACCAGCATCACGACGAGCAGCACGCTCAAGGCGATCACCTGTACCCGGCGGGGATTTTCGCGCCTGGGCCGGGCGGCTGGCGGCGACACGCGACGTCCACCGGTAGCTGGACCGTGCGGGCGCACCGCGGTCGGTTGGCGGGGCGGGTCAGCCGGGCGGACCGGGGGCGGCCGCGGCCCGCGTTCGCGGCGAATGATCGGCGACGGTTCGGGATGCGAGGCAACGAGACGCCGCCGGTCGGGTGGTCGGTCGCCGGTCACGCTCATAACGTACGTGCCGCGACTTCCAGTCAGCGAAGCCAGCTCAGGTGGCCGGCCAGCAGGGCGTACCCGACGAACGCCACACTGTCGATGAGCCCGTGCGCGATCACCAGCGGCCACAGCCGGCCGCTGCGCTGCCAGGCGTACCCGAACACCAGCCCCATCACCACGTTGCCCAGCCCGGCCCCGAAACCCTGGTAAAGGTGATAGGTGCCGCGCAGCACGCTCGAGCAAACCAGTGCCGTGCCGCGGCCGATCCTCAGCTGGCGCAGCCGGGTGAGCAGATAGCCGACGACGATGACTTCTTCGGCCCAGCCGTCGGCGAAGGCGGTGACCGCCAGCATCGGCAATCGCCACCAGGTGTCCCGCAGACTCGACGGAATCACCGAGGCGTTCAGGCCGAATTGTCGCGCGGCGACGTACAGCGCCAGGCCGGGCAGGCCGATCACAACGGCCAGCGCGAGGCCGCCGGGCAGATCGAACCGCCATGAAAACCGGCCCAACCCGATGCGGGCGGGGCTGAGACCGCTGCGCCACAACAGGTACACCCCGAGCCCGCCCCAGGCGATCAGCTGCGCGACGACCGCAAGATTCAGTCCCAGATCAATCCCGTCGAAATACGACCGCCTCGGGTTGAGCGGAATCTTCTGTGCGCTCAGGTCGCGCAGAACCGAGTCGGTCAGTTCCAGGGTCGCCGTGACTGCGCTCAAACCGAACGTGACTCCCAGCACCACGCTCAGCTCGATCGTCATCGCGCGGACCGGAATCGCCTCGCCGTCAGATGTGCCGTCGGCGTCACCGGGATGCACAGCCACCTCGACACGGTAACCGCGCCGGCAAGTCGAGGTGGCTTACCGGCGGACGCGTAATCCGTTGGAACGGACAGCCCATCAGAAGTCGCAGGGCCCGGCTCAAACCGGTCAGGTCGTCGACCGGCTCGCCGAACCGCAGCCGGACGTCGCGGTCACCGGGACCGCCACGGCGAAGAATCCGTCGGCCAACAGATGGTGTAGCGGAGTGCTCACCGGCGCCGCCTGGTCAACGGCGAGCAGTGCGCCGCCTCTGCGGGCGCACGTGCTGCGGACCCGTTCAGCCACCGTCGGGGCGGGCTTGGACGGGGTGGAACCGCTGAAAGTCATCACATCTCCTAGCAAGGTGACCCTAACCTAACTAGTTTCGGGGAAGCCGCGCATAGACCCGCCGCCGGATAGGGTTCGAGCGTGGCCCGCATCACTTACCTCGGTCCGGAAGGGACGTTTTGCGAAGCGGCGTTGCTCGAGATGACGGCGGCGGACATGATTCCGGGGCGAGGTGCCGACGGCGTGCAGCCGCTGCCGGTCGACAGCACACCCGCCGCACTCGACTCGGTTCGCAGTGGCACCGCCGACTACGCCTGTGTGCCTATCGAGAACTCCATCGACGGGTCGGTGACGCCCACTCTGGACAGCCTGGCCGGCTGTTCGCCGCTGCAGATCTTCGCCGAGACCACACTCGATGTGGCGTTCAGCATCGTCGTCGAACCCGGGCGCACGCTTGCCGAGGTGCACACGCTGGCGGCTTTCCCAGTAGCCGCGGCTCAGGTGCGGCGCTGGCTGGCCGCCCACTTGCCCGCCGTCGCGCTGCGGCCGGCGAACTCCAACGCCGATGCCGCCAAGCAGGTCGCCGACGGGCAGGTCGACGCCGCGGTCAGCTCGCCGCTGGCCGTTGAGCACTACGGGTTGGCTGCGCTCGCAGCCGGCGTCGTCGACGAGCCCAACGCCCGCACGCGTTTTGTGCTGGTCGGTCAGCCGGCTCGACCGCCGGCGCGTACCGGGGCCGACCGCACCTCTGTGGTGTTGCGTATCGACAACGAACCCGGGTCGCTGGTGTCGGCGCTGACCGAATTCGGCATCCGCGGGATCGACCTCACCCGGATAGAGTCGCGGCCTACCCGGGTCGAATTGGGCACCTACGTGTTCTTTCTCGATTGCGTCGGCCACGTCGAAGACGACGCCGTGGCCGAGGCACTCAGGGCGCTGCACCGTCGTTGTGCCGATGTGCGATACCTCGGTTCCTGGCCGACCGGAGTGCCCGTGGGGGCCTTGCCGCCGCAGCTTGACGACGCATCACGCTGGTTGGGGCTGCTGCGCGGGGGTGCACCCACGGGCGAAGGGTTGACGCCGTGAGCGGCCGGTTAGTGCTGATGCGGCACGGCCAGTCCGTCGGCAATGTCGACCGTCGGCTCGACACCCGTCCGCCGGGCACGGAGCTCACGGCGTTGGGTCGCGAGCAGGCGCGCGCCTTCGCGCGGCACCTCCCGCGGCGACCGGGCCTGCTGGTGCATTCAGTGGCCACCCGTGCCGCCAAGACCGCGGCGGAGATCGGCGCTGAACTACAGATGCCGACCCGGGAGGCCGCCGGTATCCACGAAGTGCAGGTAGGGGAATTGGAGGACCGCGGCGACGACGAGGCGATTACGGCGTTTAACGCGGTGTACGAGCGCTGGCTGCTCGGTGCGCGGGACGTAGCGTTGCCGGGCGGGGAAACCGGCGAGCAGGTATTGGACCGCTACGTGCCGGTGCTCACCGATTTGCGGTTGCGTTACCTCGACGACCACGACTGGGTCGGCGACATCGTCGTTGTCAGCCACGGGGCGGCGATCCGGCTGGCCGCGGCCGTACTGGCCGGCGTGGACGGCAGTTTCGTGGCCGACCACCATTTGGCCAACGCCGAGTCGGTCGTACTGGCGCCGGTCACCGACGGGCGATGGAGCTGCACACATTGGGGTGCTCTGACCCCACCGTTTTATCCCGTACCCGATGCCGCGCCGGTGGCAGAAGCCGCGGAGGCGGGCCCGCAACTGCACGATCCGATGGGCTAACGAAGCTCCTGGTACCGAGCGCCATGTGCATTCTGTGACTGAGCGCAAGCCGTTTCGTGACTCAGAGCGCAGAAGATAACAGAGTCACCGCTGTCCCAGCGACACCGCCGCGCGACCAGCACTCGAAAGAGCACCGTTGATCTCGTCTTTGAACTGTCCTGCACGCATCTTCACCGTCCTGGGCGCTCTGGCTGCCCTGATCGTCGTCACCGCCGGGGCTTCTGCGCTCGCCGACCCGAATTCGCAGTCTGCCGCGACCGCTGGTTCGCTCACACCTGATCAGGACCCGTTTTATCGCCCACCCACCGACATCGCGTCCTACTCGCCAGGGCGGATCGTCGCGATACGCGAAGTCACCCCGGACATCGGCCCGCTGCCGGTGCCGGTCAGAGCCTGGCAGCTCTCCTACCGCAGCAACGACCAGGACGGCCAGGCGATCCTGGCAGTGACAACATTGCTGAGTCCCACGGGGGACTGGACGAAGCCGGGCAGCCGACCGATCGTGTCGTACCAGGCCTTCGAGGACAGCGTCGGCAGCAAATGTGCACCGTCCTACAACATCGCCAGCGGCAACTCCGGCGCATCGGGCACCGGCAGCATGGTCGAACCGGAGCGGATCTCTCCCTACCTGCAGGCCGGTTGGGCGCTGGCGATTCCCGACCACGAGGGCCCGCAAGCCTTCTTCGGCGTCGGCCGTGAGTCCGGCTTGATCACGTTGGACGGCATCCGGGCCGTGAAGAGTTTCGGCGGCGATCGCAGCGTCGGCCTCGACAGCCCGGTCGCCCTGTCCGGATACTCCGGCGGCGCGCAAGCCACCGGCTGGGCTGCTCAGCTGCAACCGGCCTACGCACCGGAAGTCACACTGGCAGGTGCTGCCGTCGGCGGCATGCCCGCCGACCTGACCACGGTCGCCAAGTTCATCGACGGCGGTCCTTTCGCCGGCTTTGAGTTCGCTGTCGCCGACTCACTGGCGCGGGCCTATCCGTCGACCGGCATCCCGGCGTTGCTCAACGCGCGCGGAGTCCAGGACTTCCAGGCAATCAAGGGCATGTGCCAAGAAGCGATTTTGGCCGCGTTTCCGTTCCGCACGCTCAGCCACGATGCCACCGTGACCGAACCGCTCGCGGTCCCGTCGATTGCAACTGCTCTCGAACTCAACAAGTTAGGGGTGGCGGGAGCGCCGCAGACTCCGATCTACGACTACCACGTCGATACCGACGAGGTGGTTCCAGTCGGACAGGACAACGTGACGGTGCAGCTGTGGCGTGCCAATGGCGCGAAGGTGCAGTTGGTGCGCGACGTCATCGGCGGCCACGTCGGTGAATACGCCAAGCGTCTGCCCGCCACAGTCCAATTCCTGCAAGACAGATTCGACCGCAAACCGTTCACCGCCGGCTGAGCAACCGGTCAGCGCACCGATTCGGTCGTGCGCTGCTGGCCGACAAAACGATCGCCTCAGCCGACGTCACACACCCGATCCCAGACGATTTCTACGGTATGGATCGGCACAGCTGGCATTATTGATCGGCGTGGACCTTCGTGCCCGCAACAATGTGAGGATCGCCGGGGCAGAAGGCGGCCCGACGATCATGCTGGCGCACGGATTCGGGTGCGATCAGAAGCTTTGGCGCCTGGTCGAGCAGCGGCTCGCACCGAAGTTCCGGCTGATACTTTTCGATCATGTCGGGTGCGGAGCGTCGGACCCGTTCGCCTGGGATCCGCAACGCTATGCGTCGCTGCAAGGGTACGCCGACGACATCCTGGAGCTTGTGCGAGGGCTCGATGTGCGCCAGGCGGTGTTCGTGGGCCACTCGGTAGCGGCAATGATGGGCGTGCTCGCTGTGTCGGCCGACCCCAGCCGGTTCGCCAAGCTGGTACTACTAACCCCTTCACCGCGCTATATCGATGACCAGGACTACCGCGGCGGCTTCTCCCGCCACGACATCGAGGAGCTGCTGGACTCGCTGGAGAGCAACTATCTCGGATGGTCGCGATCGATCGCCCCGGTGATCATTGGAGCGCCGGATCGGCCGGAGCTCGCCGACGAGCTGGCCGATACCTTCTGCCGCAACGATCCGGCGCGCGCCCGGGTGTTCGCGCGCACCACGTTCCTTTCCGACAATCGGGCCGACCTCAACCGTGTCTCGGTGCCCACGCTGATTATCGACTGCGCCCATGATGCGTTAGCGCCCCCGGAGGTGGGCGCTTACGTGCACCGACACATTGACGGCAGCCGGCTGGTCACACTCGACGCCATCGGTCACTGCCCACAGCTCAGCGAGCCCGATGCGACCGCTCAAGCGATAGCGGAATTCGCCGTCGCGTCGTGATCGGAAAAGCTCAGCGGCTGGATAGCGCGACGTCCGATGTCGGCGGAACCGCCGAAGAACTGTTCGAGCAAGCTCCCTGCGGCTACCTGGTGGCACGCCCAGACCGCAGGATCGTCAAGGTCAACGCAACGCTCCTGGGGTGGCTCGGTCATGACCGAAAGACACTGACTGGCAGACCCTTCACCGACCTGTTGGCTGCCGGTAGCCGTATTCACTACGAGACACATCTCGCGCCGCTGCTTGAACTGCAGGGCCACTTCGGCGGCATCGCCGCGGAATTGCTAACCGCCGGTGGCACCCGACTACCCGTGTTCATCACCGCCAACCTCAAGACCGACCCAGACGGACGTGTTGTGCTCCTCCGAATCACCGTTCACGACGCGAGTGATCGGCGCTCCTATGAGCGGGAATTGCTCGACGAGCGGCAGCGGCTAGAGCGGGAACGCGCGCGTGCGCAACTGTTGGCGCGAACGTTGCAACGCTCCCTCATGCCGCCGTCGCTGTCACCTCCTGACGGTTTGGACGCCGCCGCGTACTACCACGCCGCGTCTGCGGACGACGTGGGCGGCGACTTTTACGACCTGTTTCCCCTCTCGTATGACACCTGGGCGTTCTTCATCGGTGACGTATGCGGAAAGGGGGCCGGCGCTGCCGCAGTGACGTCGTTGACTCGGTATACCTTGCGGGCGGCCGCCGTCTTCGACGCCCACCCCGTCGCCGTGCTGCAGAACCTTCATGCGGTGCTCAGCCAGGAATTGCGCGACCACGAGAACCAGTTCGCCACCGTCATCTTCGGAGTGCTCCACTCAAGCAATGGCGAGTTCGACGTTCACCTTGCAAGTGGTGGACACCCTCCCGCTCTTCTGCTCGGCGTCGACGGCCGCGTCCGTTATGTGAAAACGCTGGGCGGCCAACCGGTCGGACTCCTTCGCGATCCTCGCTTTACCGCGGCTCGCATCCGGCTCGGCTCGGGTGACACGCTGCTGCTTTTTACTGACGGGTTGACCGAAGCGCGGATTGGCAACGGATCGGCGCGCTATGACGACGACGGCGCGCTGCTCGAATTCGTCGTCGCTCACGCGCCAGCCAGCGCACCGGTGATCGTGGCCGCTATTCGGTCGCTGCTCGACGACTTGGGCGCAGGTGTGGAAGACGATGCGGCCGTGCTGGCTGTGGGAGTACCTCAAGTGAAACCCGCTACTGCTTAGGACCGGCTTCGGCGGGGCATAGCTTGGTGCATGACGGACGACGCTGGACAGGCACCCCGCGAGAACCCAGAAAAGGAGCAGTCGCAATGGGTGACCGGTGACGAGCCGATGACCGGGCCGCAGCGCAGCTACCTGAGCACGCTGGCGCGGGAGGCCGGTGAAGAGATTCCTGACAACCTCACCAAAGCGCAGGCTTCAGAGCTGATCGACAAATTGCAGCAACAAACGGGGCGAGGCCAGAACTAGCGGGCTGACCACCCCGGCTGGGCTGCCTCACCTGCCGGTCTCACTGACCCGGCTCGCGATAGCGCCGGGAGCGCCGCGCTGTTATCGAACAGGCAAGGGCATGTTGGGCTGATCTGTCGGATCAACGAGGCGGCTGCGTTCGACCTGCTCACGTGGCTTTCTCAAGAGAACAACGTCGAGCAGCAAGTGCTTGCCCGGCAAGTCGTCAACGACTTCGCCGCCGTCGGCGAAAGAGCGCTCGCGTCCCGCACGACCTTCGCCAGTTGCTGTTCACCGCTCACCGACGCTCCGGCAGCGTCGGGCGCCGATCAGGCCGGCACTAGCACGATTAGTTAGACGATCTATCCATTTGAGTCGCTACCCTGTTGGGCGTGCCTGTATCCGCCCCGAACCCGCGCTCATGGCGGGCGCCGGAGCCGCCGACGACACAGCCGCCTGCCGAAGCCAACGGCGCTGCCTCGGCTCTTGCGCTGCGCTCCCGGTCAGCCCCCGACGTAACCGGCTATCCGGATCACCTGGACGCCAAGCTGTTGCGGTCCGCCGGGGTGTGCGCTCTTGCCGTGGTTATGGCGATCCTGGACACCACCGTCGTAGGCGTGGCACAGCGCACTTTCAAGACGGAATTCGCGTCGACCCAAGCCGTCGTCGCCTGGACCATGGCCGGCTACACGCTGGCGCTGGCCACGGTGGTCCCACTGGCCGGGTGGGCCGCCGATCGGTTCGGCACAAAGCGGCTCTTCATGGGCTCGGTCTTGGCATTCACGGTGGGCTCACTGCTGTGCGCCACCGCGCCGAACATCACGCTGCTGATTGCCTTCCGAGTGGTGCAAGGTCTCGGCGGCGGCATGTTGATGCCGGTGGCTTTCACCATCTTGACCCGCGAGGCCGGCCCGAACCGCGTCGGTCGCCTGATTGCCGTGCTCGGCATCCCGATGATGATCTGCCCTCTCGCCGGACCGATCCTGGGCGGCTGGCTCATCGCTCATTACGGCTGGCAGTGGATCTTCCTGCTCAACCTGCCGGTCGGCGTCGCCGCCTTCGTCGCAGCGGCCGTCGTCTTCTCGCGCGACCAAGCTACCGCGGCGGAAAGGTTCGACTTAGTCGGCATGCTGTTGTTGTCGCCCGGCATCGCCGCGCTGCTCTACGGGTTGTCGTCGATCCCGGCATGGGACACGGTCGTGGATCCTCACGTGTGGTTGCCGTCGGTGACCGGCCTGCTGCTGATCGGCGGCTTTGTGTGGCATGCGCTGTACCGGACCGATTACCCACTGATCGACCTGCGGCTGCTCAAGAACCGCGAAGTCACCACCGCCAACTTGTCGATGCTGCTTGCGGTGGCAGCATCGTTCGGTGCATTGCTGCTGGTTCCGAGCTGCTTCCAGCAACTCTTGCACCAGACGCCGATGCAGTCCGGAGTGCATATGATCCCGGAGCGGCTCGGCGCGACTCTGGCTCTTCCGATCGCCGGCGCGTTGATGGACCGGCGCGGCCCGAACAAGATCATCATCTGCGGCGTCACGCTGATCGGTGCGGGCATGGCCGTCTTCGCCTACGGCATCTGGACGCAAGCCGGCTACGCTCCGGTTCTGGTCGCAGGGTTAGCTCTGGTGGGGATGGGTGTGGGGTGCACCACGATGCCGCTGACAGCAGCGGCGGTGCAGGCCCTTGCTCCCCATCAGATTGCGCGCGGTTCGGCGTTGATCAACGTCAATCTTCAGGTGGCAGGATCGATCAGTACAGCGTTCATGTCGGTGCTGCTGACCAACCAAGTCCTTCGTAGCAAGGACGTTTCGGCCGCCAACAAAATCGAAGTTCTTCAGCAAGAGGCAGCCCGACGCGGTGTCGCGCCGAACCCGGCGGCGATTCCGCGGCGAGCGCTGGCTCCGGAGTTCCCCGGCAATGTGCTGCACGACTTGTCGCACGCCTACACCATGGTGTTCCTGGTAGCGGTCGCACTGGCGGTGCTGGCCTACATTCCGGCCGCCTTCCTTCCCAAGGAGCCTGTTGCGCCCGGGCCGGCCTCATCGCCTGTCCTTTCGTGAACATCCTGCCTATCAGGTCTGGGCGGTGACTTTGGCCGCTATCTTGCGAGCCCGACAGTGCAACCGGTTGGGCGTCGCACCAGCACGGTCAGACGTCGGGAATCAGAAGACGGTGCCGTTTCGGCCGCACCACCCAGCGCACTGCAGCCACAGCCCACGGCATCGCAGTCGATGACGAACGTATGCGGCAGGTGCTCAGGACTCGTGCAGCCATCCTCGGTGCATTCCGACCCTCGCAAAAAATGGTGAACGACCGTGCCGTGGCAGTGCTCTAACCCGGTCCGGCAGTCGCGACACCCTGTGCTCATAGGCCGTTTCTAGCACTGGCCCCGGACGAATCCAGGTTGCCGCGCCCACCGCCTCCGCTCTCAGCCCCAACCCAACTCGTGCAATCGGTCGTCGTCGATGCCGAAGTGGTGCGCGATCTCGTGGATGACGGTGACCGCGACCTCGTGGACGACGTCATCGTTGGTGTCACAAAATTCGAGCAGCGCCTCGCGGTAGACCGTGATGGTGTCCGGCAGCGACCCGGCGTAGCTGGAGTCTCGCTCGGTCAGCGCCACGCCTTCGTACAGTCCGAGCAGCTCACCGTCCTCGGGATGACGGTCGGCCACGAGCACGACGACATTGTCGAGCGCGGCGGTCAACTTCGGCGGAATCAGATCGAGCGCATCGGAAACCAATTGGTCGAACCGCTGCGGGTCCATCCGCGCGGTCATGGCGCTAGCCGCCGGGCGGCGGAGCTTCAGGCGGCGCCGGCAGCCCGGGCGGCGGCGGTTCGGCACCCGGGGGCGGCGGCTGATCTGCGCCCGGCGGTGGCGGCGGGGCGGCCGCAGGTGGCTGCGCGGCAGGCGCCGGCGCTTGCGGCGGCGGGGCAGCAGGTGCGCCCGGCTGGCTGGGCAGGTGCTGGTTTCCTTGCCGGGGCTGCTGGGACGGCTGCGTCGGCCCGCCCCCAGCGGGCGCACTGGGCGCGCTGGGGGCACTGGGCGCGCCGGTGGGCAGCTCGATCGGCGGCACGTTGAGTCGCTCCGGGGGGATGTCGGGCGGCGCGACAGGCGGCTGACCGTTGATCAACAGGGCGCCTTTGGCGCTGCTCAACAGTGTCGCCCAGCCACCGTTGCCCAGCGTCGCGCCGATGCTGCACGCAACCTCCCGGCTGCCGGCCGACCAACTGGGCAGCGAAACCGTGCTGTAGATCAATGTCAGCGTGGTGGTGCGCAATTGGACTGGTGCGAGGTAGGCGTCGGTCAGCCGGGTGCAGGAGTCCTTGATGAAGCCGTCCTGATCCGGTTCGGCCGGCAGCGCACCGGGAAACTTCTCGGCCAAGTTGACGCTGCCGCTGACCTCCATCGCGTGCGGCGCGGCACAGTCCACCGGCACATCGGTCGGCTGGTTTGAGGTCGGGTCGATGCCCAGACAGGTGCCAGCCGGCCACACCTTGGACTGGTCCACGTCAGCGACCTTGCCTTTGAAGGTAATCTGCTGGTTGGCCGAGCCGGGCAACTCCAGCCCGCACAGCATGCGCCGTTCACCCGACTGACGCCACGCCCTGTCGCCTGACCACAGCATGCTGATGTTGAACCGGCTGTTCGGGTCGAATCTGGTGCCGAGGTAGCGGCGTACGGCAGTCTCGCATTGCTCTTGACTGATCTGCTCAATGCGGGCCGCGGAGGGCGGGGCGGCGTTACGCCCGTACTCCGAGCCGGGGAAGGTGCTCATGTCGATCGACTCGGCGACCTCGAACCGGTGCTCGTCTTTGCAGTCGACGACGGTCGCGGCCTCCGGCATCCGTTCGGGCCACATCAGGCAGTCGCCGCTGGTGGCGTGGTTGAACGCGTCGTTGCCTTTGGCGCCGGTGCTGGGCACCGGGTTGATGTAACCGGAAAGCCGGCCTGGGGCTCCGTCACCGATGGGTATCGCGGTGATCAACCCGGCGATGAGCAGGCCGCCCAGAGCGGCGAGCAGCAGGGCGCGCCGGGTCGATGAAGCACGGAAGGTGTGCAGCCACCCGAACCGCGCCGGTCTTTCGGCGGGCCGGTCGACCAGCGATCGTTCTTGTTCGGGCGCGTGCACCATCGGCTCCATTCTGTCAGGCCCGTGCGAGCGCCGTGACAAGTGTTACAGAAGTGATGCGGTCGCCCGGACACGTGCTGTGGCGCACAGCTACCTGGGGATGCCGGCCGCTGGTCGTCGAAAGTAAGGTCAGCCCGTGATCGACCTGAAGTTATTGCGTGAAGATCCGGACGCCGTGCGGCGCTCGCAGCGCAGCCGTGGCGAGGACCCGGCCTTGGTGGACACCCTGGTGGCTGCCGACAACGCGCGGCGGGCCGCGATTGCGGAAGCGGATTCGTTGCGTGCCGACCAGAAGGTCGTCAGTAAAGAGGTGGGCGGGGCGTCAGCCGATCAGCGCCCCGCGCTGCTGCGGCAGGCCCGCGACCTGGCTGACGATGTGAAGGCTGCCGAAGCCCGGCGGTCGGACGCTGAGCAGGCCTTCACCGCGGCGCACAAGGCGATCTCCAACGTGGTTCTCGACGGCGTTCCCGCCGGTGGCGAAGACAATTACACCGTGCTCGACCTGGTCGGCGAACCCGCCGCCATCGACAACCCGAAAGACCACCTCGAACTCGGTGAGTCGCTAAGCCTGATCGACATGGCGCGCGGCGCCAAAGTGTCGGGGTCCCGGTTCTATTTTCTGACCGGTCGCGGCGCGCTGCTGCAGCTGGGATTGCTGCAGCTGGCGGCGCGGCTGGCCGCCGACAACGGTTTCACGCTGATCATCCCGCCGGTGCTGGTACGCCCAGAAGTCATGGCCGGCACTGGCTTTCTCGGCGCCCACGCCGAGGAGGTCTATCACGTACCGGCCGACGATCTCTACCTCGTCGGCACCTCCGAGGTGCCGCTGGCCGGTTACCACGCCGATGAGATCCTGGACTTGTCCAACGGCCCGCTGCGCTATGCGGGCTGGTCGTCGTGCTTCCGTCGGGAGGCCGGCAGTTACGGCAAGGACACCCGCGGCATCCTTCGGGTGCATCAGTTCGACAAGGTTGAGGGATTCGTCTATTGCGCACCTGAGGACGCTGAAGCCGAGCACGACCGCCTGTTGGCCTGGCAGCGCCAGATGCTGGCGCTGATCGAGGTGCCCTACCGCGTAATCGACGTGGCCGCAGGCGATCTGGGCTCGAGTGCGGCGCGCAAGTTCGACTGCGAGGCGTGGGTCCCGACGCAGCAGGCCTACCGCGAGCTCACCTCGACGTCGAATTGCACCACGTTTCAGGCGCGCCGGTTGGCGACGCGTTACCGGGACGCGATGGGTAAGCCGCAGATCGCCGCCACGCTTAACGGCACTCTGGCCACCACTCGGTGGCTGGTCGCGATTTTGGAGAACCATCAGCGTCCCGACGGCTGTGTGCGGGTGCCCGATGCGCTGGTGCCGTTCGTCGGCACCGAACTGCTTGAGCCTGACCAATAAAGTGCCGTACTTTTCCGTTGCGCCGCTACGCCGGCCGCCGCCGGTGGCTGTACCGAACGCGACGCGAAACAGTAATCGCTTTGAGTTCACTGCATTCGCGAACAGTCCGACCGCTCTGCACTAATTAGTTCCGATACGTCGGCCGGCGTAACGTCGTAGATCAGCTGATACTGGTGCGTAATATCGGTGCGCAAATTCTGGGAGTCGGTATTGTCATCCTTCACAATACACAGCTCTACAGCCCAGCTGAGAGAAGTGACAAAGATCAAGTCTTGCACCCCGGCCGGATCACCATCAATCATCCACGTGTTCCTCGGTTAATAACCAGGAGCTGCCGCGCAAGAAAGTTTTTGAAGAAGCGTCTGAAAGAAATCCGGGCTGGGAGCCGTCTTCTGATCCATTAAATTGGTAATGCAGTACTCGGAATTTTTCGAGTAAATCTTCCGGTAAGCAGCAGTATGGCATACATCTTTGAAGAAGTCATAGTTAAGACCAGGTTGCTCGCCGGGAGCGAACGTCGCCAAGGCTACTGTTGTTCCGGGCGGATGTCTGGGTTCGACCCTTGCTCTTTCGCCGCCGTAAAAAGTTGCTCTACTGATACAACTGTTCGGCCAACTAAAAATTCGTGCACAAACGCGTCCAGCGCCCGCGGCTCGCAGAGGTCGAATGGTGCATTCACTGGCGCGGGCTTGTCAACAGTGATGCTGCCGGCGACTGCGTATTCGATTGCTTAGGCGTTTCTTGCCTCGCCGTATTGGTGCCGCAGGCTGTTAACAAAGCTAGTTCGATTGCAATCACGGTGAACCAGCACAGTTGATGCCGGAGCCGTACAAGGGCAAACGGTTTGATCATGTTACGACCTGCATCTCCGTAGATTTCCCGGGATAGTCCTCGGTCAAGTCGGCGGACTTGATGCCGGCGCTGCCGTTCGATTGTGGCGAAGTAGAAGGCGAAGGCGAAACTGATGAACAGGCTGGAAACGAAGAACAGCCAAGGCCGGCGCGGGCCGCGTCGGCAGCCGTCAACGACGGTGAGCAGCGGCAGCAGAACGACATTGGCGATCGTGTAGTCCTGGCTGGCCGAACTGGCCGCCGAATTGGTGAACATCAACCGGCTGTAGTCCGACCAGCTGCCCGGTCCTCAGAACGCTTTGGCCGTGCCGGCCGCGTAGTCGCGGACGAACCGGATATTGAAGTACCAGCCCAGTCCGAGAGGGCGATACCAACCAGGTAGTACGTCAGTTCCAGCGCCGTGAACGGTGGCCCGCCCGAACGGGTGGGCGAACACCATCCGGTTCGACGTGACGATCCAGCCGATCACCGGACAGCCCGACGATTGCGTGCACGATCGGCGAAATCATGCAGGCAGTGTCGAAAGAACTGCCGTCCTGTCAAATGGTGAGGGGGAGGCCGGCTGTTCAGCGCGGCTTCTGCAGCAAATCGTCGAGCAGTGCGGTGAACTCACCCGGGTTGGCCGGCGTGAAAGCCGGATGCGGCCGGGTGCCGGGCACATCGAGCGTGATCAACGTGGACCGCAACGGCCGCCGCACATCCAGCGGCAGCCAGCGGCGCAGGTCGGAACTGCCCCAGACCCGGAACCGGTGCAGGAACAGACCCAGCGGCTCTGCCTTGTATCCGCGCACTGTGCTGAGCGCGATGATCTTCGAGGTACCGGACGGAAAGTGGTAACGGCGCAGCGTGATTGCTTCGCGGTCCAGCTGAACCAGGCCGTCGTCGTAGTACTGCGGCGATGAATCGGTCATAGCCGTGCACACCGGAGCTCGTGCCCGCGGGTGGTCAGACAGCGGCCGTTGCGCAGATCCCACTGCCATCCGTGCAGGTTGCACGTCAGCGTGTGCCCTTCCACCACACCGAACCGGGACAGGTCGGCTTTCAGGTGCGGGCAGCGGCGCTGGATCTGCCAACCCTCCATCTCGGTCGACGCGCTGTCGTCGTGCGCTTCGGCAAACCAGCCGTCGGCGTAAGCGATTCGCTCGTCAGTGAGGCATTTGAAGAACGTGTACAGGTACTCGTTGTAGCCGCCCACCCGCCAGGCACGAAAGCGGGTGGACAGGAAAATCGTGTTGACCCAGTCCGGCTCGTGGTCCCGCAGCACCGTGCGAACCAACTGCGGCGGTATCGCGAAGCCATAACGGAACTTCTCGTCGGCGATCGGCTCTCGCACCGCGCGCTTCGGGAAGTCCAGAACCACTTTTTCTGAGCCCAAGACCAGTTCCACGGGATAACCGATGCCGTCGCAGATCTCGTCGCTGGCGAGCATGATCGGCTCGAACACTGACCGCAGCGGCTCGAGCAGTGAATCCCCGGCCGTATCAGCCCAACCGGCTTTCTCCGCCGCCAGCACCGGTGCCTTGCGGGCGGCGTAGTCGGCGAGATAGCTCGCTTTGTCGGTGGTAAAGATTGCTTCCAGCTGTTCAGAGGGAAGCGGGTGCCTGAGTGAATCAAGTTGCTGCGCAGTGAAGTGTGCGGTCGAACCGGGAATCAGTAGCAGGCCGCCGTCGTGGCCGTGCGCGCGCATCTGTTTTAGGAACACCATCTGGTCGGGGAAGATGTTGTCCGGATCGCTGCGGTCGTCGTTGAGGTGGCGCAGCTCCGGATCCAGAAAGCACGGCGGGCCCGCCGACGGAATCACCCAGCGGGCGCCGACCTGGGCGATGTATTGACGGGCGCGGTCCATTTGCCGTTGTCGCTTTTGGGTGCCGAACGCCTCTTTGGCTCGCGCCGGCATGTCATAGACCATCGGGTACCAGATCGCCCCGGAGAACTGCAGCATGTGCACATCGATGTGGCCGAACTGCGATGCCAGCACATCCAGATCTACCGGCCTAGCGTCGTTCATGTTGAAAGCGGTTGTCCGGCCGTCGGAAACTATCAGCGCAGAATCACCGATCGGGCCGTCAGCCGGTGCCCGCAACGCAATGATCATGATGTCCAGGTCGCCCGCGGACCCGCTGATCCGCTGCTTCACCGAGTCCGTCGTCTCGACGAAGCGGTAAAAACCCAGTTCCTGCAGCGCGTTGCGCAGGTCGGGCACGGGAAAGTCCGGCAGCAGCACCACTGCGTCTTTGTTGACGTGTGCCGTGAGCAGCTTGGCGTCGAAGTGGTCGCGGTGCAGATGCGAGACGTACAGGTAGTCGCACTCGCCGAGACGATCCCAGTCCAGTGTGCTGTTGTCCGGAAAGGGAAACCACGACCCGAAGTAGGCAGGGTTGACCCAGGGATCACACAAAATGCTGCCCGCATGGGTCTCGATCAGGAAGCCGGCATGGCCGACGCTGGTGACCCGCACTGAATGCCCTCCGACGAGTTAACGACCGCTTCGAGCTTAGCGGCAGGGTTCGACAACCACGGCACCCGAAGCGCTGCAACCCGGCCGATCGCAGGCAGTTCGGCCTGCCATCCTTCAAGCAGCAGGGGCTAATCTAAAAAACTGTGGAACCGGTATACGGCGCTGCCGTCCAAATTGCTCGCTTGACGTGGCGTCTGCAGGGATTGCGGTTCACCGTCCGCGGCGTCGAGCATCTGCCCGCCACCGGCGGTGCCGTCATCGCGATCAACCACACCGGCTACTTCGACTTCACTTTCGCCGGTTTGCCCGCCTACCAGCAAGCTCTGGGGCGCAAGGTGCGGTTCATGGCCAAGCAGGAGGTGTTCGACCACAAGTTCACCGGGCCCATCATGCGTCGTCTCCGCCACATCCCGGTGAACCGGAACAGCGGCTCTGCCTCCTTCGACGAGGCCGTGCAGGCGCTCAAGGCCGGCGAGCTGGTCGGTGTGTACCCGGAGGCCACGATCAGCCGAAGCTTCGAGATCAAAGAATTCAAATCCGGAGTGGGCCGGATGGCCATCGCGGCGGACGTGCCGATCATCCCGCACATTGTGTGGGGCGCACAGCGGATCTGGACCAAAGACCACCCGAGGAAGCTGATGCGACCCAAGGTGCCGATCGCCGTGGCTGTCGGTGAACCGATCGAGCCGACGCTACCCGCATCAGAGTTGACCGCCCTGTTGCACACCCGCATGCAGCACCTGCTGGAACAGGTCCAGGAAAGCTACGGACCGCATCCGGCCGGCGACTTCTGGGTTCCGCGTCGGCTCGGCGGTGGCGCCCCGTCGCTGGTCGATGCGGCGCGACTGGATGCCGAGGAAGCCGACCGGCGAGCAGTCGCGCGGGAGGCGCGGCAGCGGCCGGATTCCGCAGAGTCGGAATAACGGGGTGGAACCTGTATACCGAGCGCTGGAGATCACCGCGAAAGCCGTGACCGGAGCGCTCGGCAGCCAGATCACCTACCGCGGCCTGCACCACATACCTGTTACCGGCGGCGCGGTAGTCGCGATCAACCACACCAGTTTCGTCGACTGGGTGCCCGCCGCGCTGGCGGTGCACCAGCGCGGCCGACGGATCCGGTACATGATCAAGGCCGAAATGCAGCAGGTGAAGGTCGTCAAATTTCTGATCAGACACACCAAGACCATCCCGGTGAATCGCGCGGCCGGCGCCGGCGCCTACGCCAATGCCGTCGAACTGCTGCGGGCCGGTGAAGTGGTCGGAATGATGCCCGAAGCGACGATTAGCCGCAGCTTCGAGCTGAAGGACTTCAAAACCGGAGCGGCCCGCATGGCGCTGGAGGCACAGGTGCCGATCGTCCCGATGATCGTGTGGGGCGCTCAGCGGATCTGGACCAAGGACCACCCCCGAAACCTGCGCCGCCAGAAGATCCCGATCACCGTCACCGCCGGCGCGGCCCTGTCCCCTTCACACGATGTGGATCATCTCGAAGCCGAACTGCGCAAACAGATGACAGCCCTGCTGCATCAGGTGCAGGAGACTTACCCCCATCCGCAAGGGGCTTACTGGGTGCCTCGTCGGCTGGGCGGCAGCGCCCCGACTCTCGCCGAGGCCACCGTCTTGGACCAGGCTGAACGGGCCAGAAGGCGCACCGAACGGCACCAGTGAGTAACACTGGAAGCTGTGCGCGGCGGGCCGCGCGGCGTAGATAACAGGAGCATGATTCATGGCAGAACCATTTTTTCGGTTCGCGGAGATCATCGTCCCGCCGTTGATCGCGGCGAACGGTACGAAACTCATTTTCCAGGGACTGGAGAACATCCCGAAACGCGGCGGTGCGTTGCTGACCCTCAACCACACCAGTTACCTGGATTGGCTGCCGGCGTCCTACGCCGCATACAAACGCCGTCGGCGGCTGAGGTTCATGCTCAAATCGGAGATGCAGGACGTGAAGGCGGTCAACTACGTCATCAAACACGCCAGGCTCATACCGGTGGATCGTCAGGCTGGACATGACGCCTTCACGGTGGCGGTGCAACAACTCAGACAGGGCGAGTTGGTTGGTATGCACCCGGAGGCAACGATCAGTCGCAGCTTCGAGCTGAGGCCGTTCAAGACCGGCGCCGCGCGGATGGCGCTGGAATCCCATGTGCCGCTGATTCCTCTGGTGGTGTGGGGTGCACACCGAATCTGGCCGAAGGACTATCCGAAGAATCTGGTACGAAACAACGTTTCGATCACCGTGGCCGCGGGCCGGCCGCTGGCGCCGTCGGGAGATGCCGAGCAGCTCAACACGCTGCTGCGCGGGGAAATGGAGCGCTTGCTGTACCGGGTGCAAGAGGAGTACCCGCATCCCCGCGGCGCCAACTGGGTACCGCGGCGGCTCGGCGGCAGCGCGCCGTCTCCAGAAGACTCCAAGCAGCTGCGCGCCGCCGAATTGCTCGAGCGGGCGCGCAAGCAGGAAGTCGAACAGGCCCACAGACAGGACAAGCGCCGCTAGTGACTTCGACGCACAGCGAACGCAGATTGCGCCAATGACGCTGCCGGCGCTCATCGCCTGCGATGTGGACGGCACCCTGATCGACGACGAAGAAAGGATCAGCCCGCGGACCCGGAGTGCGGTACGTGCGGCCGTGGCTGCCGGCGCGGAGTTCGTGCTTGCCACCGGCCGGCCGCCGCGGTGGGTGCACCCCGTGGTCGACGCGCTGGGATTCGCGCCGATGGCGGTGTGCGCGAACGGCGCTGTCATCTACGACTCGGCCAGCGACCGCGTGCTGTCGGCACGCACGCTGTCCATCGACGCCCTGGGTGAGCTGGCCGGACTCGCCGCCCGGGTCATTCCCGGGTCGGGCCTGGCGGTCGAGAGGGTCGGGCGCAGTGCGCATGACTCGGCCACACCGCAGTTCATCAGCTCGCCGGGGTACGAACATGCATGGCTCAATCCGGACAACACCGAGGTTTCGCTGGAAGATCTGCTGAGCGCGCCCGCCGTCAAGTTACTGATCCGCAAAGCCGGCGCCCGCAGCGCCGATATGGCGGCTGCATTGAGCGAACACCTCGGTGACGCGGGCGACATCACCTATTCGACGAACAATGGCCTGGTCGAGATCGTGCCGCCCGGGGTCACGAAGGCGACCGGCGTCGCCGAGGTCGCTCGGCCGCTGGGTATCACCGACGAGGACGTGATTGCCTTCGGCGACATGCCCAACGATGTGCCGCTGCTGCTGCGCGCCGGTCTCGGGGTCGCTATGGCAAATGGCCACCCCGACGCGCTGGCCGCAGCAGACGAGGTGACTGCGACCAACGCCGAGGACGGCGTGGCCCGTGTCCTCGAACGCTGGTGGCTTTAGCAGCGTCGTGCCCGAGCCCGCGGTGGTCACGCCAGCGTGACGCTCGGCGACCAGCGCCACGCTGGCGTGACGCTCGACGCGGCGGCGTGCGGCGTCAGTGCCGGCCGACCGGGGAAAAGCGCTCCAGCTGGACGGGTGGTCCGTCAGGCGAGGGCGGCGGCAGCTCCTCGACGATCCCGTCGATGACCCGAGTGACGGTGCCGCTCTGCCGGTCGAAATCCAAGGTGCCGTGCTGGAAGTTCTGCTTGATCCATTCCGGTTCCTGAATCTCTGCGCTGGTCGGCTGTCCCAGCGTGCCGTGCTCGTAGCCGAGCGACCCCCAGGCCGCGTAAATCGCTCCGGTCAGCGGTTCGGCGCCGGTCTCAGGTGCCCAGTACATCGCGCCCTTGTCGAATGTGGCGTAGCGCGTCGAGCCGGCGCCGGTCGACTCCGGTGACGTCGGCGCCCCCAGCGCACTGGTCATGCCACCCATCTCTTGCCAACGGGCGTAGATCGCGCCGCCTTGCAGCGCCGCCGCCACCTCCGCGGGACCGGGTGGCTCCTTGAAGCGGGCCGCGATGTCCCGGATTTCGTCAATCAGGCCGTAGGCGATGCTGCCGGGGCAGTCGGTGTTGCCGACGTCGCGATGGGTGAAGATGCTGGGCAATGTCAGGGTGTCACCGCCGGCGAAACGGGTGAAAGCGCCGCCGGCTGAGGCGAGCGTGACGGTGCCCTCGGGGCTGACGCCGTCCAGGCTGAGCCGCCAGCCCAGCAACCGGCCCACTGTGCCGAGTTGGATCGGCGTCGGTGCCGCCTCGTCGAAATTGCCGAGCATCGCCACCCCCCAGGTGTCCCGGTTGAAACCACCGGTGTGCGAACCCTCAACGGGTTTGTCGATTCCACCGAAGCGGCCCTCGAAGATCTGCCCGTACCTGTCGACCAGCGCGTTGTAGGCGATGTCGCACCAGCCCAATGTCCTGGTGTGATAGGCGTAGATCGATCGCACGATCTCGGCGGAGTCTTGTGGGGCGTAGTCATTACTGCCCGCGGTGTGGTGAATGATCGCCGCGCGAACTCCTCTGTTGTACAACGGATTGCCGCAACGGATCCCCTCGTCGGCACCCCACTGTGCGCGGCTGATGATGTTGGGCGGCTGGCCGGGCGTGACGACCGCGCTCGGTGGTGTCCATTGGGTATCGGCCGGTGCCTGCGGCGGAGAGATCAAAACGGCCGAGATGTTCTGCGGCAGCGGCTTTTCGACTGATGCGGGCCGGTAGCCCAGCCCCGCCTCAGCCGGTGCGCTGCTCGGCGGGGCTGAGGTCACCGGCGCGCCGATCGGCCGGTTGACGGCGATCTGAACGGTTCGGGTGCTGCCGACGAAGACCGGATCGGTGCCGCGGGGTCCGGCGGCCGATCCGCCCGGCCCGTCGGTGGCACCGGACTCGACTGTTTCGGCCTCGTACCAGGGTCCCCAACTGCCGTCGCGACGCTTGGCGCGTACCCGGGCAGTGGTGCCGGTCAAGTCGCCGCCGGTCAACGCGACCATCGAAAACGGTTGCGGCGAAGAGACTTCGCGCGTCGTGACGCCGCCGGCCAGACCGATCAGCGGCTGCTGATTGAGTTGAACGTCGCCGGCGCGCGGCGCGGACCGGTCGGGTGTGCGGTCGATCGCCCACGGCAGCAGAGCTGCGGTGACCACAACGGCGGTGAGCAGCATCGGCGCGGGACGGCGAGACGGCACGTCCCGATGTTACGTATGTGTCATCTGTTACCGGTGTTTCGACACGATACTTGTGTGATTAAGCAAGCACGACACCGCAGAGCCGTCGGAAGGCCAGCCGTAGCCCTTCTGGACTCTGCGGTGCCGTCGGTAGCAGGTTCTGCTGTCGCGGCCGCCGGATTACATGCTGGGTGCCGGCGGCAGGGGCGCCGGTGGCGCGGGAAGTGCGGCCGGCGCTCCGCCCTGGGCCGCACCCTGGGCGGCCTGGGTGATCGAGCCCTTGAGCAGATCGATCACCTGCCCGAGCCCGAGTTGCTGGACTGCGCTGGAGAGGTCGCTGACCAGGCCGCCGCTGGCCGGTTGCCCAGCGCCCAGCGACGGGTCGCCGTAAATGGGGTAGGTACCGTCGGCGCCCGGGTCCAAGCCCGCGCCCGGCACCGCGCCGGGAACGCTGCCGGCCGGGCTGTTCAGTGCAGCCGGGTCCAGGCCAGGCGTGGTCAGACCCGGAGCGGTGGTGCCGGGAACGGTCAAAGCCGGGTTGCTCAGCCCCGGGTTGGCCAGGCTGGGATCGGTCAGCCCAGGGCCGGCTGCCGAGGGCAATGCGCCAGGCGAGGCGAGACCGGGGCTGGTCAGACCAGGGCTGAGTCCCGGTGCGGTGAGCCCCGGAGCAACCGTCGTTGAGCTGCCGGTCAGGCTGGGAATCGGTGGAAGGCTGACCCCGAACTGCGAAAGGCCCTGAGACAGGGCGGAGATCAGCTCGTTGGGCAAGTCCTCCATCACCGCCGCCCGCACGAATTCTCGGTGTTGGGGCGCGGGTTTGATGTCAGACATCAGCTCGTTCACGGCAACATAGGCGAATGGACTCGTGACGGCCAGAGCGGCGATCGCGCTCATGGCTGTCGAGAGCCTGCGTCGACGTCGGTTCGGCACGGAAGTCTCCTCAATCTGCGACTGCGGATGTGGTTGCTTTGCCACCGTGGTGGCCTTACAGAGTCGATGGTACGGACGATGCCGCTGGGGCTGGGGTGGCGATATCGAATCGTGAGGCAATTGCGACAAAGGCCGAAGGCAATCAGTCCGAACTCCACAGCGCTGCCAAGCGGGTGAAAGCCGCCGGGTCGGATACCCTAGGCAACCGATGCCTTCTCGCTTCGACCTCTTCGTCGTCGGCTCAGGATTCTTCGGCCTGACGATCGCCGAGCGCGTCGCCACCCAACTCGGCAAGCGGGTGCTCGTCGTCGACAAGCGCCCGCACATCGGCGGCAACGCATACTCCGAAACGGAACCGCAGACCGGGATCGAGGTGCACAAGTACGGCGCCCACCTGTTCCACACCTCGAACAAGAGAGTGTGGGACTACGTGCGGCAGTTCACCGAGTTCACCGGATACCAGCACCGAGTGTTCGCGCTGCACGACGGGCAGGCCTACCAATTCCCGATGGGTCTGGGCCTGGTGTCGCAGTTCTTCGGCCGCTACTTCAGCCCGCACGAGGCGCGCCGCCTGATCGCCGAGCAGGCTGCCGAGATCGACACCGCGGACGCCCAGAACCTCGAGGAGAAGGCCATCTCGCTGATCGGCCGACCGCTCTACGAGGCGTTCGTCAAGGGTTACACCGCCAAACAGTGGCAGACCGACCCCAAAGAACTGCCGGCCGCCAACATCACCCGGCTGCCGGTGCGTTACACCTTCGACAACCGCTATTTCAACGACACCTATGAGGGGCTGCCTGTTGACGGCTACACCGCCTGGTGTAAGAACATGGCCGCCGACGAGCGCATCGAAGTCCGGCTGAACACCGACTGGTTCGACGTACGCGACGGCCTGCGCCGGCAGTCTCCGTCGGCTCCTGTTATCTATACCGGCCCACTGGACCGCTACTTCAATTACGCCGAGGGCCGACTAGGTTGGCGCACATTAGATTTCGAAGTCGAAGTGTTGAGCGACCGCAGTGATTTCCAGGGCACCCCGGTGATGAACTACAACGACCTCGACGTGCCTTACACCCGGATACACGAATTTCGGCACTTTCATCCCGAGCGGGACTACCCGGCTGACAAGACGGTGATCATGCGGGAGTACTCGCGCTTCGCCGACGACGACGACGAGCCGTACTATCCGATCAACACCGAAGCCGACCGCGCCTTGCTGGCTGCTTACCGGGCGAGGGCCAAAGCAGAGACCGCATCGTCGCGGGTGCTGTTCGGTGGGCGGCTTGGCACCTACCAGTACCTGGACATGCACATGGCCATCGCGAGCGCACTGAACATGTATGACAACACTCTCGCGCCCCATCTGCGAGACGGGGCGGCGCTAACCGAAAGCATCCGCGCATGACTCACGCCGCTGTCAGCCCGCTGGCCCGCGTCATCCTGCCGCGTCCGGGCGAACCGCTTGACGTGCGAAAGCTCTACCTGACGGAGTCGACCACCAACTCTCGTCGCGCCCACCCGGCGACCCGCACCACACTGCAGATCGGCGCGGAGTCCGAGGTGTCGTTCGCCAGTTACTTCAACGCTTTTCCGGCCAGCTACTGGCGGCGCTGGACGACGCTGACGTCGGTGGTACTGCACGCCGAGCTGGCCGGCGCCGGCCGCGTCGACGTCTATCGCACCAAAGCCACCGGAGCGCGGATCTTCGTGGCAGGCAGCGAATTCACCGGCAGCATTGACGAGCCTGCGGTGGTCGAGATCGAGGTGGGCCTGCAACCGTTCGAGGACGGCGGCTGGATCTGGTTCGACGTCACCACCGAAACCGAAGTCACCCTGCGCAGTGCCGGCTGGTATGCCACCGTGCCGGCCCCGGGCGTCGCCAACATCGCCGTCGGGATACCGACCTTCAACCGGCCCGCCGACTGCGTCAACGCGCTCCGCGAGCTGACGTCAGATCCGCTGGTGGACAACGTCGTCGGCGCGGTGATCGTGCCGGACCAGGGGACGGCGAAGCTGCGCGACCATCCCGAATTCACCGCGGCCGTCGCGCCGCTGGGCAACCGGCTCTCGATCCACGACCAACCCAACCTCGGCGGGTCGGGCGGCTACAGCCGGGTGATGTACGAAGCGCTGAAAAACACCGACTGCCAGCAGATCTTGTTCATGGATGACGACATTCGCCTTGAGCCGGACACGATTCTGCGGGTGTTGGCCATGCACCGCTTCGCCAAGACGCCGATGCTGGTGGGCGGCCAGATGCTCAACCTGCAAGAGCCGTCGCATCTGCACATCATGGGTGAGGTGGTGGACCCGGCGAACTTTATGTGGACCGCCGCCCCCCAAGCCGAGTACGACCACGACTTCGCCAGAAACCCGCTCAGTCAAGATGATTCGCGCAGCAAGCTGCTGCATCGGCGCATCGACGTGGACTACAACGGCTGGTGGACCTGCATGATCCCGCGGCAGGTCGCCGAAGAGCTGGGCCAGCCGCTGCCGCTGTTCATCAAATGGGACGACGCCGACTACGGGCTGCGCGCCGCGGAAAACGGCTACCCGACGGTGACGCTGCCGGGTGCGGCGATCTGGCATATGGCGTGGAGCGACAAAGACGACGCCATCGACTGGCAGGCCTATTTCCACCTACGCAACCGGCTGGTGGTGGCCGCCATGCACTGGGACAACGACGTCTCCGGCCTGATCCGCAGTCACCTCAAGGCCACGCTCAAACACCTCGCCTGCCTCGAGTACTCGACGGTAGCGATTCAAAACAAGGCCATCGACGACTTCCTCGCCGGCCCCGAGCACATCTTTTCCATCCTTGCTACGGCGCTGCCGGACGTACACTGCTTGCGCAAGCAATATCCGGACGCGGTCGTTTTGCCGGCGGCCAGCGAACTACCGTCACCGTCGCAGCTACATAGGGCGATGAAGCCGCCGGTCAACCCGCTGGCCATCGGTTACCGGCTGGCCCGCGGGGTCATTCACAACGCAACGAAGGCCGATCCGGCGCACCACCAGCGCCCGCAGCGCAATGTGCCGACCCAAGACGCCCGGTGGTTCCTCCTGTGCACGCTCGACGGCGCCACCGTCACAACAGCCGACGGCCGCGGCGTGGTCTACCGGCAGCGCGACCGGGCCAAGATGGTCGCACTGCTGTGGCAGTCAGTGCGCCGGCAACGCGAGTTGGCACGCCGCTTCGACGAACTGCGCACCGCTTACCGCGAGGCCCTACCGGTGCTGTCCAGCAAGCAGAAGTGGGAGACGGTGCTGTTGCCCGGAAACGACGTGCCGGGCGATGGCTGATTTATCGCCCGACCCTGTTTTCGAACGGCCCGGCGGGGAGGTGGCAGCGCTGGTGGCAGTGCAGTCGGCGCTGGGCGGACGTCCCGGCGTGCTGAGGACGGCGCGAGGCCTGTCGCACTTCGGCGAGCACAGTATCGGCTGGCTTGCCGTGTCGCTGCTCGGCGCGGTCCTGCAACCGCAGCGCAGCCGGGCCTGGCTGCTGGCCGGTGCCGGAGCGCTCACCGCACACGCCGCGGCGGTGGTCATCAAGCGGCTGGTTCGCCGACCGCGCCCGCACCACTCGGCGGTCGCAGTCAACGTCGGGACTCCTAGCCGGCTGAGCTTCCCGTCGGCGCACGCCACCTCGACGACCGCCGCCGCCATATTGCTGGGCCGCGTCACAGGAATACCGCTGCCTGCGATAGTGGTGCCGCCGATGGCCGTTTCCCGGATGGTGCTGGGCGTGCACTATCCCAGTGATGTGGCAGCGGGTGTCGCAGTCGGCGCCGCCGTGGCGACCGCGATCAGCCGGAGCAGTGAGCGCGCCCGATGAGTGAGGAAGTGGCACAGGTGAGCGGGCCGCAGGCAAACCTGATCGCCGGGGTGGTCAAGGCGATCCGCCCGCGGCAGTGGGTGAAGAACGTACTGGTTTTGGCGGCGCCACTGGCGGCGCTGGGCGGCGGCACCCACTTCCACTACGACGTACTGCTCAAGGCGGGTATCGCGTTCGTCGTGTTCAGCTTGGCGTCGTCGTCGGTGTACCTGATCAACGACGTCCGCGACGTGGAGGCCGACCGCGAGCATCCCACCAAACGGTTCCGCCCTATCGCCGCCGGCGTGGTGCCCGAGTGGCTGGCGTATGTCCTGGCCTCGGTGTTGGGGGTGACGTCGCTGGCCATCGCTTGGCTGGCCACTCCCAACCTGGTGCTGGTGATGGCGGTCTATCTGGCCATCCAATTGGGCTACTGCTTCGGTCTCAAACACCAAGCGGTGATCGACATCTGCATTGTTTCGTCGGGCTTTTTGATCCGCGCCATTGCCGGGGGTGTGGCCGCCGACATCTACCTGTCGCAGTGGTTCCTGCTGATGATGGCGTTCGGATCGCTGTTCATGGCGTCCGGGAAGCGTTACGCCGAGCTGCAACTGGCGGAACGCACTGGGGCCAAGATCCGTAGATCGCTGGAGAGCTATACCAGCACCTACCTGCGCTTCGTGTGGACGATGTCGGCGACCGCCGTGGTGGTGTGCTACGGGTTGTGGGCCTTCGAGCGCGACCACCACTCCGGGTCCTGGTTCGCCGTCTCGATGGTCCCGTTCACGATCGCAATTCTGCGCTATGCGGTCGACGTCGACGGCGGGCTGGCCGGAGAACCCGAAGACATCGCACTCAGAGACCGGGTGCTGCAGTTGTTGGCGCTGGCCTGGATTGGGACTGTCGGTGTCGCTGTTGCGTTTGCCTGACTGGAAGGTCACACCACCGAAGAACAGACCGCCGTCGCGGCGACCCCAGGTGGCTTGGGTGCGCCGGCCGACATTTCCCTATCACCTCACGGTGCGGACGAGCTTGTGGATCAGCGTGGTGGTGATCGCGGTGCTGTTCGGCTGGGGCGCCTGGCAGCGACGCTGGATCGCCGACGACGGGCTGATCGTCCTGCGCACGGTGCGCAACATGTTGGCGGGCAACGGGCCGGTGTTCAATGCCGGCGAACGGGTGGAAGCCAACACGTCGACGCTGTGGACCCTGCTGCTGTACCTCGGCGGCGTAGTCGGTGGCCCGTTGCGGCTTGAGTACGTCGCGTTGGCGATAGCGCTGGTGCTGAGCGTCCTGGGCATTGGGCTGGTGATGCTGGGTGCGGGCCGGCTTTACGCGCCTAGCCTGGTCGGCCGCCGCGCGGTGATATTGCCGGCCGGCGCCTTGATCTACATTGCTGTGCCCCCGGCGCGTGATTTCGCGACGTCCGGCTTGGAAAACGGCTTGGTGCTGGCCTACCTGGGACTCCTGTGGTGGCTGATGGTGTGTTGGTCACAGGCCTCGCCCGTCCGGGCGGAGCGACGGGCGTTCACAGCGGCGCTGGCCGCCGTCGCCGGCTGCAGCGTTCTGGTCCGCCCCGAGCTCGCCCTGATCGGCGGCCTCGCCCTGATCTTGATGCTGGTGGCGGCGCATGGTTGGCGCCCTCGCATGCTGATCGTTCTGGCGGGTGGCCTGCTGCCGGTGGCCTACCAGATCTTCCGGATGGGCTATTACGGCCTGGTGGTGCCAGGCACTGCGCTGGCCAAGGATGCGGCCGGCGACAAGTGGACACAGGGATTGGTCTACCTGGGCGACTTCGACCGGCCCTATGCGTTGTGGTTGCCGGCGATGCTGGTGCCGGTGCTGGCGGCGGTGTTGTCGATCTCGGTTGGTGGGCGGACGCGGGCACGCCGTGCCGCAGCGTCGCGGCCCAGGCCCCCGGCCCGCGCGGTCCAAAAGCCTCCCAAGATCAGCGTCCGGGCGCGCGCAGTACAGAACCCGTCGACGGTGGTGGTCTTCTTCGCCGTCAGCGGCCTACTGCAGGCGCTGTACTGGATAAGACAGGGCGGTGATTTCATGCACGGCCGAGTGCTGCTCGTGCCGCTGTTCTGTTTGCTCGCGCCCGTCGCAGTGATTCCCGTCGTCTTCCCGGAAGGGAAAAGGTTCTCCCGTGAGACCCGCTACCTGCTGGCCGGAGCGGTGAGCGTGGTGTGGTTGGCGGTCGCCGGTTGGTCGTTGTGGGCGGCAAACTCACCCGGCATGGGAGACGACGCTACCCGGGTCACCTACTCCGGTATCGTCGACGAGCGACGGTTCTACGCCCAGGCAACCGCAGATGCGCACCCGCTGACCGCCGCTGCCTACCTCGACTATCCGAGGATGCGTGCGGCGCTGGTGGCTCTCAACAACACGCCGGCCGGCGCGCTGCTGCTGCCATCAGGCAACTATGACCAGTGGGACATCGTGCCCGCGGTCGCACCGCCTCCGGGAGTGATCCTCAACAGAGGCCCGCACACAGTGTTTTTCACCAACCTCGGCATGCTGAGCATGAACGTGGGCCTGGACGTGCGGGTGATCGACCAGATCGGTCTGGCCAACCCGCTCGCCGCGCACACCGCGCGCCTGCAGCACAGCCGCATCGGCCACGACAAGAATCTGTTTCCGGACTGGGCCATCGCCGAGGGTCCATATCTGGATGTACCGCCCTACCTCGACCGGGCGTGGGTCGAGCAGGCCAGGGCGGCACTCAAATGCCCCGCCACCCAAACCGTGCTCAGTTCGGTGCGCGCACCGATGGGTCCGCGTCGCTTCCTGTCGAACGTGGTGCATTCGGTGCAGTTCACTCGGTACCGCATCGACCGGGTGCCGCGCTACGAACTGATTCGCTGTGGGTTGCAGGTTCCCGAGTTTGGGGGGCCGCCGTACAACGGCTTGCCCGCGACGGGCCCTTAGCCGCCGGGACTGAAGCCAGCGGCGCACAGCTCACTGTGAGCAGGTTGGTAGGAAGTTTTTTCCCGGGTTCAGGAGGTCTCGCCCGTCCCAGGCGTCAGGCTGCCGGCCCACCCGAGGCAGCAACGTCGAAAACCCGGTCCTACCGGCAGCTAAATGTCTGCGGGCACATCGTTTGCGGCCCGCCCTCGACCGCGCCGACCGGCGGTCTGTCGCGACGGGATCCGGCCGAACCGGGACACCCGGCGGTGCACTGAAGGAGAGAGTGGCTTTGATGGTGTGGTTGACTACAGGGGCATTGCTGTGGGGGCAACGGGGCTCGGCATGCACACTGACCTGAGGTAAATAGGCTGACGAAGGATGGGGAAGTTAAGGATGAAGCTGGTTGACAGGTTTCGCGGCGCGGTGAGCAAGATGCCGCGCCGGCTCGCTGTCGCGGCCGTTGGTGCGGCTCTGCTGCCCGGTCTGATCGGGGTCGTCGGCGGCTCGCCGACCGCTGGAGCGTTCTCCAAGCCCGGTCTGCCGGTCGAGTACCTGCAGGTGCCGTCGGCGGGGATGGGCCACGACATCAAGATCCAGTTCCAGAGTGGGGGAGCCAACTCACCGGCGGTCTACCTGTTGGACGGCTTGCGCGCCCAGGATGACTACAACGGCTGGGACATCAACACACCTGCGTTCGAGTGGTACAACGGTTCGGGCCTGTCGATCGTGATGCCGGTGGGCGGACAGTCCAGCTTTTATACCGACTGGTACAAGCCGGCCTGCGGTAAGGCGGGCTGCAGCACTTACAAGTGGGAAACGTTCCTGACCAGTGAGCTGCCGTCGTACCTGGCGTCGCAGAAGAGCGTCAAGTCGACCGGTAGCGCCGCGGTGGGCCTGTCAATGTCCGGATCGTCGGCGCTGATCCTGGCGGCCTACCACCCAGGCCAGTTCATCTACGCCTCCGCGCTGTCGGCCCTGTTGGACCCCTCGCAGGGAATGGGCCCGTCGTTGATCAACCTGGCCATGGGTGATGCCGGTGGGTACAAGGCCAATGACATGTGGGGCCCGAAGGAGGACCCGGCCTGGGCGCGCAACGACCCGTCGCTGCAGATCCCGACACTCGTCGGCAACAACACCCGCCTCTGGATGTACTGCGGTAACGGCAAGCCGTCGGAACTGGGTGGCGACAACCTGCCGGCCAAATTCCTCGAGGGCTTCGTGCGCTCCAGCAACATCAAGTTCCAGGATGCCTACAACGCCGCCGGTGGTCACAACGCGGTGTTCAACTTCCCGGAGAACGGCACGCACAGCTGGGAGTATTGGGGCTCGCAATTGAACGCGATGAAGGGTGACCTGCAGCAGACCCTCGGCGCGACGCCCGGCGCGGCGCCGGCACCGTCGGCGGCCCGAGGCACCTGAACCTCCATCCGCGAAAACTGACTGGCGGCGGCGACCCATCGGGGTCGTCGCCGTTAGTCATTTCCGCCCCTCCCGCCGGGTGGGGTGTGGTTCACTACCTTGCGGGCTGGGGTCCTTCTGTGTCGGTGGCCGCGGGTTGGTGACATGAGTGAGGTGGAGATGAGGGATCTGTCGATGCTGCTGCGGGCGCTGAGCGTTCTGGTCCTCACGCTGGGATTGGGTGGTGTCGCCGCAGTCCCTTCCGGGGTCAGCGGCTCGGCCCGTGCCGCCGGCTACGAGACCCTGATGGTGCCCTCAGCGGCGATGGGTCGCGACATCCCGGTGGCGTTCATGGCGGGCGGCCCGCATATGGTCGTGCTGCTCGACGCCTTCGACGCCGCCCCGGACGTCAGCAACTGGGTGACCGCGGGTAACGCGATGAACACTCTGGCCGGGAAGGGCATTTCGGTGGCCGCGCCCGCCAGCGGCGCCTACAGCTTCTATGCCAACTGGGAGCAGGACGGCAGCAAGCAGTGGGACACCTTCCTCACCAGCGAGTTGCCGGACTACCTGGCGGCCAACAAAGGGCTGGCCCACGGTGGGCACGCCGCCGTCGGCGCCGGGCAGGGCGGGTACGGTGCGTTCGCGCTGGCCACCTTCCACCCCGACATCTACAGCTATGCCGGCTCGATGTCGGGCATCCTGAATCTGTCGAACACCACAATCTTCGGCGGTGTCATCGCCGGTTTCCAGAACTTCGCCGGAACGGACGTCTACGGCATGTTCGGCGCGCCGCAGCTCGGCCGGATCAAGGAGCACGACCCCTACGTCCACGCGGCCTTGTTAGCGCAGAACAACACCAGGATCTGGGTTTTCAGTCCGAATGGAGCGGGCGCCAGTGATCCCGCCGCCGTGATCGGCATCCCCGAGCAGGCCGCGGGCAGCGCGCGCTTCTTCTACCAGGAGTACCGCAACGTCGGCGGCCACAACGGCCACTTCGACTTCCCCGGCGGCGGTGACAACGGCTGGGGATCGTGGTCCGGGGAGCTGGCCGCAATGTCCGGCGATATCAGCGGCGCCATTCGCTGACACGCGAGCCGTCGGCCCTCGCCGGCCGGGTTGCCGTGCTGCCGGCCGGTACCGTGAAGGGGTGCAGCAGACAGGACGACGGCGACTGCCTCGTGTTGCATCGGATACCTTGGGTCGGTTCCGTTACTGCTTGACTGCTCGCGACGGCTGGTCCAAAGGCTCACCCGCCGTCGTCGATCGGGCGTACTACACCGCTTGACCAACGGACTCAGCCGGCAGGAGATGATGGCCAAGAATTCCGGGCGCAAGTCCCGGCCCACTTCCCGGCGCCGGCGTCGCCGCGTCCTGGCGCTGACCGCCGCCGCTCTGGTTGCGCTGCTGGTGGGCCTCGTCATCGTCATCGTCGTCGGTTTGGTTCGCGGTCCGAAGCCAGCGCCCAGCGCGGTGCCGCCCAGCATCGTTCCGCCTACCAGCAGCTCGGGCCAGCCGTCTAAGTCGCGGCCGGCGTCTCAGGACGCCAGCTGCCCCGACGTCGACCTGATCTCGGTGCCCGGCACATGGGAGTCGTCGCCGCAGGACGATCCCCTCAACCCGGCGCAATTTCCCAGAGCATTGCTGCTCAGCGTCACCCGGCCGATCTCCCAGCAGTTTCCGGGCAGCCGCGTCGAGGTGTACACCGTTCCCTATACGGCGCAGTTCAGCAACCCACTGGCCAACGACAACCAGATGAAATACGACCAGAGCCGCGCCGAGGGCACACAGGCGACCATCAAGGCGCTCACCGACATGAACGCCAGATGCCCGCTCACCAGCTACGTGCTGATCGGCTTCTCCCAAGGCGCGGTGATCGCCGGCGACATCGCCAGCGACATCGGCAACAGCCGGGGGCCTGTCGACCAGGATCTGGTGCTCGGCGTGACGCTCATCGCCGACGGCCGCCGCGAGCCGGGCGTCGGTCAGGACGTCGGCAACGATCCGCCGGGTCAGGGCGCCGAGGTCACCTTGAACGAGGTCCCGGTGTTGTCAGGGCTTGGATTGACCATGACCGGCAGGCGTCCGGGCGGCTTCGGTGAGCTCAACAACCGGACCAACGAGATCTGCGGGCAAGGCGATCTCATCTGCGCCGCCCCCCAGGAGGCGTTCAGCATAGTGAACCTGCCCAACACCCTAAACCAGCTGGCTGGCGGTGCCGGGCAGCCGGTGCATGCGCTGTACGCCACCCCGCAGTTCTGGAGTCTGGACGGCCAGCCCGCCACCGAATGGACGCTCAATTGGACGCATAATCTGATCGAGAACGCGCCGCATCCCAAACACGGGTAGCCGCCCGCCGGCACGGATCGGTGCCAGAAAGCCGCCCACGGCAAGCCGGCCGGTGCGCAGCGGGAACTGGTTTGGCGGACACAGCCGCCACAACGCGGTGATCGAGATGAGAAGCGGTACCTTGAGATTTGGCCACTGCCGCGTCGGCACCTACCATTACCCCTAAGATTAAGAGGAAAATAAGACTGCTGTGGTCAACCTGACCGGGTGATGGCGGTGCGGACGTGAGCACACCTGGGTGCTGTCTGTCAGGTATGGCCTGGTCAGGACGATTGAGGCAGGCGGCGAACGGACGTTCGGGCGTCCGGCCGGCTCCATCCGGAGACGGCAGCGTCGCCATGGATGTACAGACGTATAGCGACGTGATCCAGTAGAGCCAAACAACGTGCTCGTGAAGGAGATTGACAAATGCCGGTGGCATACCACAACCCGTTCGTCGTCAACGGACGGATTACCTTCCCCGAGAATGCCAACCTGGTTCGTCACGTCGAACGGTGGGCGAGGGTGCGCGGTGACGCGGTGGCCTACCGGTTCGTGGACTACTCCACCGAACTCGAAGGCGTCATCAAAGACATCTCCTGGTCGGAGTTCGGCGCTCGCAACCGGGCCGTGGGTGCGCGCCTGCAGCAGGTCACCCAGCCGGGCGATCGCATCGCAATCCTGTGCCCGCAGACTCTCGACTATCTCGTCGCCTTCTTCGGCGTGCTTTACTCCGGGCGGATCGCAGTGCCGCTGTTCGACCCGTCCGAGCCGGGCCACGTCGGCCGGCTGCACGCCGTGCTCGACGACTGCGAGCCGGTGGCGGTCCTGACCACCAGCGATTCCGCCGAAGGTGTGCGCAAGTTCTTCCGCAGCCGTCCGGCCAAAGAGCGGCCGCGCGTCATCGCCGTCGACGCCGTGCCCAACGAAGTGGCCACCACCTGGGACTTTTCGGAGGGCGCCGATTGGGACACCATCGCGTACCTGCAGTACACCTCCGGCTCCACCCGGATCCCCACGGGCGTAGAGATCACCCACCTGAATCTGGCCACCAACGTGGTCCAGGTGCTCACCGCTTTCGAGGGCAAAGAGGACGACCGGGGTGTCACCTGGCTGCCGTTCTTCCACGACATGGGCCTGGTCGCGATCATGCTGTCGCCGGTGCTCGGCCGGTACAACACCTTCATGACGCCAGCAGCGGTGGTCCGCCGGCCGATTCGCTGGATGCGCGAGCTGGCCCGGGAGGACCCCAACTCGCCCGGGGACGTGTACTCCGTCGCGCCGAACTTCGCCTTCGAGCACGCTGCCGTGCGCGGGGTGCCCAAAGACGGCGAGCCGCCGCTCGACCTGAGCCGCGTCAAAAGCATCATGAACGGCAGCGAGCCGATTTCGGTGGCGTCGATGCGCAAGTTCCACGAGGCGTTCGGGCGGTTCGGCCTGCGTGACTCGGTGATCAAGCCGTCCTACGGCCTCGCCGAGGCGACGCTGTTCGTCTCCACCACCCCGATGGAAGAAAAGCCGCTCATCGTCCATGTCGACCGCGAGGAACTGAACAAGCACCGGTTCGTCGAGGTGGCCGCCGACGCGCTCAACGCCGTGGCGCAGGTGTCCACCGGCAAGGTCGGCATCGACGAGTGGGCGGCCATCGTCGACACCGACACCGCCACCGAACTGCCGGACGGGCAGATCGGGGAAATCTGGCTGCACGGCCAGAACATGGGCATCGGGTACTGGAAGAAAGATGAAGAGACCCAAGCGACGTTCAAGAATATCTTGAAGTCGCGGGCCAACCCGTCCCACGCCGAAGGAGCCCCGGACGACGGACTGTGGGTACGCACCGGCGACTACGGCACTTATTACAACGGTGGCCTCTACATCACCGGCCGGATCAAAGACCTGGTCATCATCGACGGCCGCAACCACTACCCGCAGGACCTCGAGTTCTCGGCCCAGGAAGCCAGCCGGGCGTTGCGCACCGGATATGTCGCCGCGTTCTCGGTACCGGCCAACCAGCTGCCCAGGGAGGTGTTCGACAACCCGCACATCGGCCTGACCCCCGACCCCGACGACACCTCGGAGCAGCTGGTGATCGTCGCCGAGCGCGCCGCCGGAGCGCACAAACTGGAGTACCAGCCGATCGTCGACGACATTCGGGCGGCCATCGCCGTGCGGCACGGCGTGACCGTCCGCGACGTCCTGCTGGTGCAGGCGGGGCTGGTTCCGCGCACCTCCAGCGGAAAGATCGGGCACCGTGCCTGCCGCGAGGCCTACCTGAACGGCACCCTGCGCCGCGGCGTCGCCTCGCCGATCGCTTTCGCCGGCGAATCCGACTGACCACGAACGAAGATGACTGAGATAAACACCCCCAGCGCTGACGGCGCGGTGCACACCGAAGCTCCCGCGCCCACGACCAAGACCATGACCGTGCCCGAGATGCGGCAGTGGATGCGCAACTGGATAGGCAACGCCACCGCGCAGTCGCCGGACTCGATCGACGAATCGATCCCGATGGTGGAGCTGGGCTTGTCGTCACGCGACGCCGTGGCGATGGCCGCCGACATCGAAGACCTCACTGGGGTCACGTTGTCGGTGGCGGTCGCGTTCCAGCATCCGACCATTGAATCGCTGGCGACCCGGATCGTCGAAGGCGAGCCCGAACGGGCTGGCGACCACGACGACGTAGGCGCCGACTGGTCGCGCACCGGTCCGGCCGAGCGCGTCGACATCGCCATCGTCGGCCTGTCCACCCGGTTGCCCGGCGACCTGAACACCCTTGATGAGACGTGGCAGGCGCTGCTGGAAGGACGCGACGCGATCACCGACCTGCCCGAGGGCCGCTGGTCGGAGTTCTTGGAAGAGCCGCGGCTGGCCGAGCGGATCAACCAGGCCCGCACCCGTGGCGGCTACCTGACGGACATCAAGGGCTTCGACTCCGAGTTCTTCGCCGTGGCCAAGACCGAGGCGGACAACATCGACCCCCAGCAGCGGATGGCGCTGGAGCTGACCTGGGAGGCCCTCGAACAGGCCCGCATCCCGGCGTCCAGCCTGCGCGGTGCAGCGGTCGGCGTCTATGTGGGCGTATCGAACAACGACTACATGCTGCTGGCGGTGTCCGACCCGACGCTGGCCCACCCGTATGCGATCACCGGTACCGCCACCTCGATCATCGCCAACCGAGTGTCCTACTTCTACGACTTCCGGGGGCCTTCGCTGGCCGTCGACACCGCCTGCTCGAGCTCGCTGGTCGCGATACATCAAGCGGTGCAGGGGCTGCGTAACGGTGAAGCCGACGTGGCGATCGCCGGCGGGGTCAACGCGTTGATCACGCCCGCGGCGACGCTCGGTTTCGACGAAATCGGTGCGGTGCTGGCTGCTGACGGCCGGATCAAATCGTTCTCCGCCGACGCCGACGGCTACACCCGCTCCGAGGGCGGCGGCATGGTGGTGCTGAAGCGGGTCGACGACGCTCGGCGTGACGGTGACCAGATCCTGGCCGTCATCGCCGGCAGCGCGGTCAACCATGACGGGCGGTCCAACGGCTTGATCGCGCCGAATCAGGACGCTCAGGCCGCGGTGCTGCGCCGGGCTTACAAGGACGCCGGCATCGACCCGCGCACGGTGGACTACATCGAAGCGCATGGCACCGGCACCGTGCTCGGCGACCCCATCGAAGCCGAGGCGCTCGGCCGCGTCATCGGCAGGGGTCGTCCCGCTGACCGGCCGGCACTGCTCGGCGCGGTGAAGACCAATGTCGGGCACCTGGAGTCGGCGGCCGGCGCAGCCAGCATCGCCAAGGTGGTGCTGGCGCTGCAGCACGATAAGCTGCCGCCGTCGATCAACTACGCGGGACCCAGCCCGTACATCGACTTCGACGCACAGCGGCTGAAGGTCGTCGAGGAAGCCACCGACTGGCCGCGGTACGGCGGCTATGCGCTCGCCGGAGTGTCCAGCTTCGGTTTCGGCGGCGCGAATGCGCACGTGGTGGTGCGCGAGGTGTTGCCCCGCGACGTGGTCGAGCGGGAGCCAGAACCGGAACCGCTGCCGACGGAACCGGCGACTCCCGAAGCCGACACCGCCGCGCCGTATGCCGGCGTGCGGTTCGACGACTACGGCGAATTCATCGACGATCAATTCCTGACGGCGGCCGGGAACCACTCGGAGCCTGAACTGCCGGGCGTGACCGACGAGGCGCTGCGGCTCAAAGAGATTGCGCTGGAGGAGCTTGCGGCGCAAGAGGCGCAGGAAGGTCTGACGGCGCCCCTGATCCCGTTGGCGGTGTCGTCGTTCATGACGTCCCGCAAGAAGGCCGCCGCCGCCGAACTGGCCGACTGGCTGGAGAGCCCGGAAGGGCAGGCGTCGTCGCTGGAATCGGTCGGCCGGTCGCTGTCGCGGCGCAACCACGCCCGCTCCCGCGCGGTGGTGCTGGCCCACGACCACGAAGAAGCCGTCAAAGGCTTGCGGGCGGTTGCCGAGGGTAAGCAGAAGCCGAACGTGTTCAGCGTCGACGGACCGGTGACCAACGGCCCGGTGTGGGCGATGGCCGGCTTCGGTGCCCAGCACCGCAAGATGGGCAAGAATCTCTACCTGCGCAACGAGGTCTTCGCCGAGTGGATCGAGAAGGTCGACGCGCTGATTCAGGACGAGCGCGGGTACTCGGTGCTCGAGCTGATCCTCGACGACTCGCACGAATACGGCATCGAGACCAGCAACGTCGTCATCTTCGCCATCCAGATTGCGCTCGGTGAGGTGCTCAAGCACCACGGCGCCAAGCCGTCAGCGGTGATCGGCCAGTCGCTGGGTGAGCCGGCGGCGGCCTATTTCGCCGGCGGGCTGTCACTGCCGGACGCCACGCGGGTGATCTGCTCGCGCTCGCACCTGATGGGCGAGGGCGAAGCGATGCTGTTCGGCGAGTACATCCGGCTGATGGCGCTCGTCGAGTACTCCGCCGACGAGCTGAAGACGGTCTTCGCCGACTTCCCCGGCCTGGAGGTGTGCGTCTACGCCGCACCGAGCCAGACGGTGATCGGTGGGCCACCCGAGCAGGTGGACGCGATCGTCGCCCGGGCCGAAGCGGAGGGCCGCTTTGCCCGCAAGCTGCAGACCAAAGGCGCCGGCCACACCTCGCAAATGGATCCGCTGCTCGGCGAGTTCGCCGCGGAGCTGCAGGGCATCCAGCCGATAAGCCCGAGCGTCGGCATTTTCTCGACCGTGCACGAGGGCAGCTACGTCAAGCCCGGCTCCGACGCCCTCCACGATGTGGATTACTGGAAGAAGGGAATGCGGCACAGCGTCTACTTCACCCACGGCGTGCGCAACGCGGTGGACAGTGGGCACACCACCTTCCTGGAGCTGGCGCCTAATCCAGTGGCGCTGATGCAGATCGGGCTGACCACCGCGGCCGCCGGCCTGCACGATGCGCAGCTGATCGCGACGCTGGCCCGCAAGCAAGACGACGTCGAGTCGATGATCTCGGCGATGGCGCAGCTCTACGTCTACGGTCACGCCCTGGACATGACGAGCCTGTTCACTCGCGCCACCGGTCCTGCCGATTACGCCAACATCCCGCCGACCCGGTTCAAGCGCAAAGAGCACTGGTTAAACATCGACGTCGCCACCGGCGCCGGCGTCGTCGTCATGCCGGGTGCGCACGTCGCGCTGCCGGACAGCCGGCACGTGTGGGAGTACGCACCTCGGGGGCTGACCGATCTCGCGGCGTTGGTCAAAAGCGCGGCGGCCGAAGTGATTCCGGATGCGCAAATCGCCGCGGCAGAACAGCGCGCGTTGCCCACCGCGGGTTCTCGGCTGGTCACCACGATGACACGGCATCCCGGCGGCGCGTCGATTCAGGTGCACGCCCGTATCGACGAATCGTTCACACTCGTCTACGACGCGCTGGTCACCCGGGCCGGCCATGCCGCCGCGATAATGCCGACCGCTGTCGGCGCCGCAGCGTCGGTGGCGCCGGCCACCATGGTGGCCGGCACGGGGGCTGTCCAGGGGAGTCCCGAACTGCCGGTCGAGGAGTCGGTCCAGGGACAGCCGTATGACAAGCTCACCGACCGCTACATGCCGAGCACGTTCACCAAGTGGTCCCCGGACTCAGGCGAGACGATCGCCGAGCGGCTGGGCACCATCGTCGGGGCGGCCATGGGTTACGAGCCCGAGGACCTGCCCTGGGAGGTGCCGCTGATCGAGATGGGGCTTGACTCCTTGATGGCGGTGCGGATCAAGAACCGTGCCGAGTACGACTTCGACCTGCCGCCGATCCAGTTGGCGGCGGTGCGCGACGCCAACCTCTACAACGTCGAGCAGCTGATCGCGTATGCGGTCGAGCACCGCGACGAGGTCGGTCAGCTGCACCAATTCCAGAAGACGCAGACCTCCGAGGAGATCGCCCGGGCGCAGGCCGAACTGGTCAGCGGCGCCAACGCCGCATCGCTGGTCGCGCCAACACCCGACCCGCAGGCCGAGCCGTCGACGCAGTCCGACGTACCCGCCACACCCGCGTCCGAGACGCCGGTTCCGCCGCCGCCGACTGACCCGACTGGTCCGGTCCCACCGTCGCCACCGACTGATCCGGCCGGGTCAGCCGGTCAACCGAACTCGGCGGGAGCGGCTCACCAGCAGGCCGTTACCAAGGCACTGAACTCCGACGTGCCGCCGCGCGACGCCGCCGAACGGGTCGCGTTCGCGACCTGGGCGATCGTCACCGGCAAGTCCCCGGGCGGCATCTTCAACCCGCTGCCCGCACTCGGTGACGATGCCGCAGCGAAGATGGCCCAACGGCTCGCTGAACGCGCCGACGGCCCGATCAGCGTCGACGACGTCAAGTCCGCCGAGACGATCGAGGCGCTGGCCACAGCGGTGCGCGAGTACCTGGAAGCCGGTCAGGTGGACGGGATAGTCCGCACCCTGCGGGCGCGCCCGGAAGGGTCGGGCAAAGTGCCGGTGTTCGTGTTCCATCCGGCGGGCGGATCGACCGTCGTGTACGAGCCGCTGCTCAACCGGCTGCCGGCGGACGTCCCGATGTATGGATTCGAACGTGTCGAAGGCAGCATCGAAGAGCGGGCGGCGCAGTACATCCCGAAACTGATCGAGATGCAGGGCGACGGACCCTACGTGCTGGCCGGCTGGTCGCTGGGCGGAGTGTTGGCCTACGCCTGCGCGATCGGGCTCAAGCGGCTGGGCAAGGACGTCCGATGGGTCGGCTTGATCGACGCGGTGCGCCCCGGAGAAGAGGTGCCGCAGACCAAGGAGGAGATCCGCAAGCGCTGGGAACGCTACGCGCGGTTCGCCGAGAAGACGTTCAACGTCGAAATCCCCGAGATCCCCTACGAGCACCTCGAGCAACTCGACGACGAGGGCCAGGTGCGCTTCGTCCTGGAGGCGGTGCAGCAGAGCGGCGTGCAGATCCCCGGCGGCATCGTCGAGCATCAGCGCACGTCGTACCTGGACAACCGGGCCATCGACACCGCGGAGATCCAGCCTTACGACGGCCACGTCACCTTGTACCTGGCCGACCGCTACCACGACGACGCGATCATGTTCGAGCCGCGCTACGCCGTCCGCCAGCCCGACGGCGGCTGGGGGCAATACGTGTCGGAGCTGGAAGTGGTGCCCATCGGTGGCGAACACATCCAGGCCATCGACGAGCCGATCATCGCCAAAGTAGGGGCGCACATGACCGAAGTGATCAACGTCGTCGCCGCGCCTTTCGAACAGGAACTGAAGGCGGCCAGGTGAGTACGAAGACCACCGCCGAGCTGCTCGCCGAGCTTCGCGGAAAGCTGGAGCTGGCCATGGAGCCGGGCGGTGAGAAAGCCATCGCCAAGCGCGAAAAGAAGGGCATCCCGAGTGCGCGCGCGCGCGTTCACGCCCTGGTCGATCCGGGCACATTTCTGGAGGTCGGTGCGCTGGCCCGCACCCCCAATGACCCCAACGCCCTCTTCGGCGACGGCGTCGTCACCGGGCACGCCACCATAAGCGGCCGCCCGGTCGGGGTGTTCTCCCACGACCAGACGGTGTTCCAGGGCACCGTCGGCGAGATGTTCGGTCGCAAGGTGGCCCGGCTGATGGAGTGGTGCGCGATGGTCGGCTGTCCGATCATCGGCATCCAGGATTCGGGTGGCGCCCGCATTCAGGACGCGGTGACGTCGCTGGCCTGGTACGCCGAGCTGGGCTACCGTCACGAGAGTCTGTCCGGGCTGGTTCCGCAGATCTCCCTGATCTTCGGCAAATGCGCCGGCGGGGCGGTGTACTCGCCGATCCAGGACGATCTCCTCGTCGCGGTGCGCGACCAGGGCTATTTTTTCGTCACCGGGCCCGACATCATTCAGGAAGTCACCGGTGAAGAGGTCAGCCTCGACGAGCTGGGCGGCGCCGATGCGCAGGCCCGCTACGGCAACCTGCACCAAGTGGTTGACTCGGAGGAGGCCGCGTTCCAGTACGTGCGTGATTTCCTGTCGTTTCTGCCGTCGAACTGCTTCGACACGGCGCCAGCCGTCAACCCGGGGCTGGAGCCGGAGATCACGCCGACGGATCTGGAGCTGGACGCGATCGTGCCGGATTCGGACAACACGGCCTACGACATGCACGAGATTTTGCTGCGGATCTTCGACGACGGCGATTTTCTCGACGTCGCCGCGCAGGCCGGGCCGTCCATCATCACCGGCTACGCCCGCGTCGACGGACGTCCGGTCGGCGTCGTGGCTAACCAGCCGATGCACATGTCGGGATCGCTCGACACCGAAGCCTCCGACAAGGCGGCGCGGTTCATCCGGTTCTGCGACTCCTTCGAGATACCGCTGGTGTTCGTCGTCGACACCCCGGGCTTCCTTCCGGGGGTGCAACAAGAGAAGAACGGGATCATCAAACGCGGCGGCCGGTTCCTCTACGCCGTCGGGGAATCCGACGTGCCCAAGGTGACGATCACGATCCGCAAGTCCTACGGCGGCGCCTACGCCGCGATGGGCTCCAAGCAGCTGGCGGCCGACTTCAACTTCGCCTGGCCCACCGCCCGGATCGCGGTGATCGGCGCCGAAGGAGCAGCGCAGCTGCTGATGAAGCGGTTCCCTGATCCCACCACACCCGAAGCGCAGGCGATCAAGAAGGACTTCATCGAGGGCTACAACCTGAACATGGCGATTCCGTGGATCGCCGCCGAGCGCGGGTTCATCGATGCGGTGGTCGAGCCGCACGACACCCGGCTGCTGCTGCGCAAGTCGATGCACCTGTTGCGGGAAAAGCAGACGTACACCCGCGTCGGCCGTAAGCACGGCCTGATCCCGGTCTGAGCCGCCCGGTCAGCGCTGCGCGTTGATGTAGTCGGCGAGGCTATTGCCGATCGCGGCGGCGCCCATCGCGTTGGGGTGCAACGGCTGGGCAGGGTTGGCGACCATGAAGCCTTCGACATAGCGCTCGTTGGGCGCAGCACACATATCGTGGCCCGCCGACAGTGGCCTGGAGTCGAAGAAGGCCACTTTCTTGTCGGCGGCCAACTGCTGCTCGTGGTCGTCGAGTTCGTCGACCTTCGACTGGAAGTAGTCGGCGTCTTTCGGCAGGATCGGCTGCTCGGGGAAGCATCCGCCGGGCCGGATGAACATCGGGTAACCGACCAGCACAATGCGCGCCCGCGGAGCCTTCGTCCGCAGGTCGGTGATCATCTGCGCCCACACCGGTATCTGCGCGGTGATCGCCGCTGAAATGCTGTCCACACCGTTGATGACGAATTTTTCCATGCACGGCGGAGAGTCGATCGAGGCGGCCTCGCACTGCGCGGCGTCGGCCGCGAGCCCGACGTCGTTGCCGCCGATGGTCACCGTGATCAACGTGGTGTCGCGGTGGACCGCGTCGATCTGCGGAGGAAAGGTTCCGCCTGCGGTGAGCTGTGCGCGGCTGGTGATGTCCGCTGATATGGCGCCGCTGCAGGTGACGTCGGTGACTGACTGCGGATCGAGGCGCCGGGCCAGCACCGACGGGTAGTTGTTGGTCGACTTCTGGCAGCCCGGCGGCGGCGCGGGATCCGGCACGCCGGGTTCGGCGGCCACCGAGTCGCCCAGCGCGACATACCTCAGCGGTTGTGGCGGCCGGCTGTCCGTCGACGAAGGCGTGCTGCAGGCGGTCACGACGGCGCAGAGCATCGACGCGACGCTGACGCGCGTCAGGCTGGCACGGCTCAATTACGGTCCGATCCGGATCTTGCCCGGCGACCACCAGCCGCTGCGGCTGACAGAGCTCAACTGCAACTGGGCGGGTTGCGCGCTGACAATAGTGTCGAATTTGCGCAGCGACCCCCAGTCGCGGCCCCAGTCACGAGACAGGTAGGTCGCCATCACGTGCGCGCGCAGCAGGATGTCGGTGATGCCGAGCAGGCCGCCGTTGACACCGTCCTCCCACGTGTCGGTGTCCTGCTTTTTCGCGTTGTAGTCCGGCGTGATGCGGAACCTTGGGATCTCGGTGACTCCGTTGACGTGCAGCATCGGGTGTTGGCACGGGAACGCCAGCCCGACCGCCCAGTCCATCAGCACCGGCTGCGACGATCCGACGTACTCCTGCACCGAGCGCAGTTCCGGCACACGCGGCGGGGTCACCGCCAGCCAGTCGTCCGGCGTCAGGGAAAGGTCCTCAGCCACCACCCGGACCGCACCGGCGTCAGCGGGCATCTCGGATCGGGCGAAGCGCAGGTTGCGCCACGCCTTGGGCTGTTCCCCGTAGAGGTCATAGGGCGTCAGCCGGCCGGCGGGCACGATGTCACCGCCCGCACCGGGCCTGCCGTATTCCAGCACCACCGTCTGGCCCGAGGTGCGCCCGTGCAGCACGCTCCTGCCCGCGATCTTGCCTGCGGCGGTCACCACCAGCAGCGGATGCCCATCGTCCGGCTTGGGCAGCTGATACCACGCTGAGGTCAGCCGGCTCTGCTGTTGCGGGCCGGCAGTGTAGGTGCCCGCCAGCGGAACTCGGCCGGGGTCTAGGTCGTAGGGGAGTCGCACCAGCGACCCGTTGATGCCGGGCGCGGTCAGCTTGGTCGGCGAGTACCAGTCGTAATCGGTGCCGGGCTGCGGCACCAGCGTCTCCTGAAGCGCCTCGGCCACGATGCGTTCCGGTACGCCATTGGGGCTGAATCCGATGGGGTTGACACCTCCCAGCGGGCCCAATGGGCCGTAATCGCCGGGCTCTCCTGTTTTGACGGGCGTCATGAAACCGGCGTTGCTGTCCGGTTCGACGAGCACGTCATCTGCCAGCGCGCAACCGCCGGAGAATTCGCGCAGGTTGGCCCAGCCGTTGGAGTAGGTCGGATACTGGCGCACGATGCCGGCGGCCATCGACGCCACGAAGACCAGGACCATGAAGCTTGCCGCCAGTGGGATCGGCGCGGCCGTCACCGCGCGCGCCAGCCGGCCTTCGCCACGGCTGTCGGACACGAAGTGCAGCCAGGTCGCGTACAGCGCGGCGACCGCGAACAAGGCGAAGAAGACGGTGCTGAGGGTGATCCCGGCAAACTTCGGCATGACGTTGTTGAACGGCACGCCGTAGCTCGAGACGTACCACCACCCGTTGGTGGTGGCGAAGCACAACGCCAGCAGGAACAGCAGGGCGGCCAGGAACGCCATTCGGTTCCGCGACCAGCGCAATACCCGCGGCGACACCAGGACCGTGGTCAGAGCGGCCATCGCCGCTCCCACGGCGGCGAACAGCCCGAAGTGGTGCACCCACTTGGTGGGGGTGAACATCAGGAAGAACATGGTGCCGAAGATGACGCCCATCAGCCGCCAGGCGGGGCCGCGGGCGACGCCGGGGACGCGCTTGCGCCGCAGCATGATGAACACGGCGGTGAACAGGCACAGGGCGCTGATAAGGAAACCGAACCGGCGCGACAGCGAACCGTCGACGGTGGGCAGGACGAGGTAGTAGTAACGCAGGTTCTCGGTGTACCAGGCCTGACTGGGGCCGATGTCGGTGCGGATCCGAGTGGCCTCCAGCACCGTCGACAACGTCTGATCGGCGAGCACGACGGTCAGTACCACGAAGCCGGCGGCCAGCATCGGCGCCACCAGCGGCCACGTGCCCACCAGGCGATGCCGTTTGACCATGATCCGCAGGATCGGCCGGCCACCGGCGATCAGGGCGGCCACCGCGATGAGCCCAGTCGGCTGGATGCCGAGGGTGAACGCCGCAGTTACCACAGCCAGGGCGGCCGGCGTGACCCGCGAGGCACTCATCGAGCGCTCGATGAGCACGAAAGTGATCAGCGACCCGAGCGCGATGATGGGCTCGGGGCGAAGGCCGTTGTTGAACGGCATCCACCCGGTCAGCAGGACCATGCCCGCCGCCCAGTTCGCCGCCTTGCTGGAGGTCACCGCGGGGCCCAGCCGGGGCAGCACCTCGCGGGAGAGCAGCAGCCAGCACACCAGCCCGGCGAACAAATCGGGCAGTCGCATCCAAAGGCTGCCGTCGCTGACGTGGGTCATCAGGGCCAGCAGGTTGTAATACCAGCCGAATGGGTCCTCCGGGCTGCCGAACCAGCGGAAGTAGTTGGACATGTAGCCGGCGTGGTCGGCGACCCGGGCCATTCCCAGGATGTAGCCGTCATCGGAGGAGTTCGCGCCGATCAGGTGCCACAGCAGGAAGCCGATGATCACCGCGGCGTCGACCAGCGTGAACTTGCGCCAGCGGGTCGGAATCAGCCGGTACATGCCGCCCGACGACGATGCGGGCCGGAACGGCCCGAGAAGGAGTCGGAGCACCTGAACCCCGCCCGTCCAGCTGGTCCAGGCGCCACAGCGCGACCAGCGCGACGATGGTCGACACGATCGCCAGCACCATCGCGAGCAGCTTCAGCGTCGTCGGGGTCGTCGAGAAGCGGGTGTCGATGCTCGCCGAGAACCGCAGCCCGGGCGGTGCGGCGCCGGCCAGGTCGGTGAAGACGCCGACGATCTGCGGACGCAGGTTGGGATCGGGAAAGCCGCCGCCCACCGGCTTACCGGCCGGGTCGGTCAGGCCGACGAAGGTGGCGAAGGTGCCGGCACGCGTCGAGGTGACCTCGATGCTGGAACACCCGGGGGCACCTGCGCTTCCGACTGCCCGGTCGCGGGGCACGCTGGCGATCACCACGTTGCGGTCGGTGACGTCGACACGCTGGCCGTTGACGACGATGAACAAGGCGTTGAGCGCGGCATCTTTGCCCTTTTTGGGCGCCGTACTCAGAATCACCTTGCCGTTGGGCGGCAGTTTGCGTATCACTGCGCACGGGACACTGACCGTCACGTCGATCGGCGTCAAGGAGATCAGCGGTGCGGTGACGCTGCTCAATTGTCCGTTCTGCGGCCAGTTGAGGGACGCGGTGGTCTGCACGACGGGCAGCAGCGGCGTCGCGATCGACAGGACGAAACCGACCAGCCCGGCGATCGTCGCGACCCAGCGGGTCACCCGCATGTCCGGACGCGGGTCGCGGTGTCCGATGGGCGCTTGACGCTCGGAGTCGATGACGCTCATGGCAGGGCCCGGATCGGTCCTCGCCGGCTCCAGCCGGGAACGGTCACCACACCCTGGTCGACGATCGCGTTCGGCGCCTGATCAGCCGGCACGAACCGGTGGTATTGCTCGACGGACCCCCAGTCGCGGTACCAGTCGCCACGCAGGTACGTCGAGACGGTCGAGGTGTAGAGCATGGTCTGAGTCAACAGGAACGGACCACCGGTCACGCCGGCCTGCCACCCATTCGACGACGCAGCCGTCTGTTTGTGATCGGGCAATATGCGGTACTGCGGAAGTTCGGCGACGCCGAGGTGTTCGGAGAACGGCCGCTGGCACGGGAAATTGCCGGCGGTCGCGATGTCCATCAGCACCGGGGTGTGCGATCCGATCAACTGCTGGAGGGTCTGTAGCACCGGCACCCGAGGCGGCGTGAACGCGAACCACTGCTCGGAACTCAAGTTCGGGTCGTAGGCGACGATGCGTGCCACGTTGGCCTGCGGGGGTGCCCAGGTCAGTGGGAACCGCAGATTGCGCCACGCCGGCTGCGGCCCGATGTCGATCGGCTGCACCTCCGCGAGCGGCTGGGTGCTGCCGTCGGGGCGAGCCGAGCCCCACTGCAATTTCAGCGACTGGCCATAGGTGAAGGTGCCGTCTTCTTTGTACGACCAGATCGCACCGGCGGCCGAGATCACGACCACCGGCCGGTCCGACGAGCGGGGCGGCAGCTGATACCACGCCGAGGTCGCGGTGGCGGCCAACGAGTTCTCGCCGTAGCTACCCATCACTGGAGTGCGGGCCGGATCGAGGTCGAAGGGCAGCGCGGCGCGCGACCCGTTCGAACCCGCCTGAGCTTGCTTGGGAATCAAGCCCCCGGCGGTGCCGGCGGAATCGCTCATGGCGGCGTTCGGCTTGTTGGGTGACGCGTCGGAATTCACCACCCCGGGTTTGGCTACCACCGGATCCGACCTCAGGTCGCTGCCGACCCCGTCGGGTTTGAAGCCGACGGGATTAATGCCCCCGAGTGGCCCCGCGGGCCCGAACTGCTGGTCGGGAGCGGGCTGCAGCACGCCGGCGTTGGGATCCGGCTCGGCCAGCACGTCGTCGGCCATGGCGCAACTGATACCCGAGAGCCCGGATGTGACGGCGACCAGGTTGGCCTTGCCGGTGGTGTAGTGCGGGTAGCGGAACACGGCGCCCTTGGCCAGTGAGCCGACCTCTCCCAGCACCATGATGGTCGCGACGACGAGCAGCGGAGTGGAGGCCAGCACGCGGTTGCGCCGGTTGTCCTTGACCTCGGTGTGCCCCGCAAAGTCCATGCGAAAGTGCTGCCAGGCGCCCAGCAACCCGGTGAGAATCGACAACACCAGGAACATCGACGTCACCGGGTGGCTGGCGATGACGGGCTCGATGTCGTACCACGGGACTCCGTAGTTGTTGACGTCGAACCAGCCGTTGACTCCCGAGGTGGCCCACGCCAGCACGAACAGCAGTGCGGTGACGTACAACGACAGGTTGCGGCGGCTATGTAGCCCGATCCGGGCCAAGGTGAACGCGGTGACCGCGCCCAGGGCGCCGGCCAGCCCGGCGAACGCGCCGAACTGCACGGCCCACTTCGTGGGCGTGAAGTGCAACAGCAGCAAACCGATCGCGGTGGTGCCGATCAACCGCCATGCCGGCCCACTGGCCACACCGGGAATCCGGCCGCGCCGCAGCAGCACGATCAGCACCCCGAACAAACACAAAAGCAAGACGAGCACCGCGAACCGGCGCGACATCGACCCCTCGGCGTTGCTCTCCACAGTCAGGAAGTAGTAGCGCAAGAAGTCCTGATACCACGCAACCGTCGGGCCGACTTTGTACTTGATGCGCGCCGACTCGGCGACCGTCGCCAGCGTTTGGCTGCGGAACACCACCACGGTGATCAGTGACAATGACGCAGCGAGTACGGCCAGGGGCGCGAGCAGCCCGTCGGTCGCCCGGCGCCGCCGGATCGTCCGGGCGACGGCCCGAGACCCGGTCAAGAGCGCGGCGACGGCGATCAGCCCCTGCGGCGCCAGCGTCGCGGTGAGCGCCGCGACCACGATTGCCACCGCCGCGGGGGCCAGCCATTGCAGCGCGATGGCTCGTTCCATCAGCACCCAGGTGAGCAGCACCCCCAGGGCAATGATCGGCTCGGGCCGCAGGCCGTTGTTGAAAGGCAACCACGCGGCCAGGAACACCGCGGCTGCAGTGAAAATCGCAACCCGGTTGGCCCCCAGGCCGCCCCTGCCGGGGCCCAACCGCCGCAGCATCCAGTGGCCGATGATCAGCCAGCAGCCGATGCCGGCCAGCGTGGCCGGTAACCGCATCCACACGCCGGCGGTGCTCACCGACGCCAGCTTGGACAGCAATGAGAGGTACCAGTCGAACGGGGCATCCGTCGTCCCGAAGTACCGGTAGTAGTTGGCGACGTAGCCGGCTTTCGGTGCGACCCGCGCGATCGTCAGGTTGTAGCCGTCGTCCGACGAGGTGGCGCCGATGACGTGCCAGACCAGCAGTGTGGCGGTCACTGCCAAGTCGGCCAGCCAGACAGCCGGCCCGGCGCGGCGCCTGGGAGCAATCCGGCCAGCCCGGCTGCGCCGGTCCAGGACTGCCAGCGCGGCGATCGCCGTCAACACCGCCAACACGCCGACCGCCAGCACGGCTTGCTTCAGCAGGGTCGGCGCGGCGATGAAGCGGGTGTCGACGTCGATGCGTGCCGACAGTTCCGGCTGCGCCGCCGCTTTGAGGTCGGTGAAGATTCCGCCGACTTGTGGTTTCTTCTCCGGTGGCAATGTGCCGGCGGCGCCCGCAATGCCGACGAAATCGGCTCCCGCGCCGCCGGCGTTGCCCCACAGGTGCAGCACGCTGCACTGTCCGGCGGCGATCGCCGCCCGGGATGCCACCGCGGCCACCGAGTCGCGGAACGCGACGACAACCACATCTTTGTCGGCGCGAACGAACAGCCCGCTCTTGCCGGTCTGAAACCCGCCGGCGGGCAGCGTCGACAGCACCAGACCGCCGGCGGACGGCAACGTGGCGATCGCCGGGCAGGGGATCGAGATGTCGAGGGCCTGTGGAGCGCCGGACACCAGTGGAGCGGTGATGTCGGTGACGTGACCGCCGGGTGTGACGCCCTGCGGCCACCGGATCGTCGCGGTGGTCTGCTTGACCGGGAGCAGCGGGACCACGCTGCACAGCAGGACTCCCGCGATTCCCGCGACGACGGCGATCAGCCGCGCGATGTGCGGCGTAGATCGCTCATTACCGTCCTGGGGCACGAGGCTCGATCGTATGCGATCGGGCTGGGTGTTTAGCTGCAGCAGGGCCGTCGTCGGGCCGGCCCACGATCGAGTCTGCGGTGAGCGCGCCACCGCGCGCCATTTCGCGATCTGTGCGCAGGATCGACGCCGTGATTGCAGTCTCGACACCCCGGCTCAGTGCCGCAGCGGCCCGGGACTCCACAGCCCGCTGCGTGTCACCGAACCGAGGTCGAGGCGCGCCGGCGCCGCGTCCTGGTAGTAGGGCGTGAGCTGCTGCACCGCGCCCCAGTCCCGGAACCAGTCGTCCTTCAAATAGCTGGGCAAAGTCGTGGCGCGGTCGAGCAGTTCGGTGACGCCCAACGGGCCGCCGCCGTTGTTATCCATCACCGGAGAGTTGGCCTCGGCGCCGAAACGGTCCGGCAGGATCCGCCACTGGGGCGCTTCGATGACACCGTTGCGGTGGTCGAACGGTCGCTGGCAGGGGAACGCCAGACCGACCAGCCAGTCCAGCAGCACCGGCTCCTTGGAGCCCATCACGTCCTGAAGTGTCCGCAGATGCGGTATCCGCGGCGGCGTGACGGCGATCCAGTGTTGCGGCGCCAAGTCCTCGTCGCTGGCGACGACCCGGATGTGGGTGGCGCTGCGCGGCACGGCGGACAGCGGCGCCCGAAGGTTGCGCCAGGCCGGTTGCGCCCCAACATCGCCGAAGCTGACAGTGCCGCCGGGTTTGCCGTCGGCTGCTCCCTGATCAGTGGCCCACTGCACCCGGACCTCGCGCGGGTCGAACCGGCCCGCCGCCGACACCACCAGCAGCGGCCCGGTCTCGTCGTCGTCGGCTCGTGGTGGCAGCCGATACCAGGCCGAGCGCAGCCTGGCCGGTACTTGCACACCGGCGCGCCAGCTGCCCAGCACCGGTACGCGTGCCGGGTCGAGGTTGTAGGGCAACCGGGCGCGCGACCCGTTGATCCCCGGCGCAGCTGTAGTGCCGCCTTCAGTGCCGGCTTCGCTGCCGGTGATCAGCCCGTCGTTGTCGAGGAAACTACGGTCACCCGGGCGTTCCATCACCGGGTCGGCGGAAACGTCGGCGGGAATCCCGTTCGGGTCGAAACCTTCGGCGAAACCCGCGCTCAGCGCATCTCGGGCCGGCATGCCGACCGGGTCGAGCATGCCGTCATTGGGGTCGAGCTCAACCAGCACGTCGTCGGCCAGCCCGCACGTCTTGCCCGTCATCGCCTGCAGATTCGAACGCCCCACCGACCACGCCGGGTACTGCTCGGTCATCGCCAGCGTCAGCGACAACACCTCGAAGAACACCAGCGCCCAGGCAGCGATCGCCAGCGGGGACTGCACGGCCCGGGTCAGCACCGAGTTCCGGCGGGACCGGCTGCGCCGAGACGAGCCGTCGTTGACGAAATGGAACCAGGCCGCGACCAGCAAAGTGAGCACCGTCAACCCGAGCAGCACGGTGGTGAAGCCGAACTGCCACTGCGGAAATGAGTTCGACCACGGCACACCGAAGTTCGACACGTACCACCAGCCGTTGACACTGGCGAACGACAACGCCGTCACGAACAACACCACCGCCGCGAACATCGTGCGGTTGCGCCGCGAGCGCATCGCCGTGGCTGTCACCGCGACGGCGGCCAGCGCCCCCAACGATCCGGCCACGCCGGCGAACACACCGAAGTGGTGGGTCCACTTCGTCGGGGTGAACATGATCGCGATGAACGAGATAATCGTGATGCCGATGATGCGACGGGTGGGTCCGGCTGCGGTGCCCGGAATGCGCCCCTTACGCAGCGAGATCGCCACCGACACAGCGAGCGCCACCAGCAGCGCCAGCACCGCGAATCGGCGGGCGACCGACCCGTCCGGGCTTGCCATAAATAGCCGCTCGTAGCGGATGTGCTCGTCGAACCAGCTCAGGCTGGGCCCCACCGCACGCTTGACCAGGCTGGCCTGAGCTTCGCCGGCAAAAGTCTGGTCGCGGAAGATCAGGATCACCGTCACCGTCGTCGCCGCGAGGATGGGCGTCAACAGCGGCAGCACGCCGAACTGTCGAGAGCGGCGGCGGATGATCGTCTGCAACGGTCCGATCGCGACCAGCAGGGCACCGATGGAAGCGATGCCGGTCGGTCCGGAGAACAGTGTGAGCGCACCGACGACGCAGGCGATCGCGACCGGCAACAGCCTGCTGGTTGCCACGGCCCGTTCCACCGAGCACCAGCTCAGCAATATGCCCAACGCGATGATCGGTTCGGGCCGCAGCCCGTTGTTCAGCGGCAACCAGAACGCCAGGAACACGCCCGCCGCCGTCCATCTTGCGGCCTGCGAGTGCTTGACCGCGTCACCGAGCCGGGGGATCACTTCCCGGCTGATCACCCACCAGCAGGTCAACGCGATGATCAGCGTGGGCAGCCTCATCCAGACGCTGGCGGCGGTGACGTGCGCCCACAACGCCAGCAGGTCGTAATACCAGCCGAACGGCGCCTCGGGGGTGCCAAACCAGCGGTAGTAGTTGGCCATGTAGCCGGCGTGTTCGGAAACCCGGGCCATGGTCAGGATGTAGCCGTCGTCGGCGGTATTGGCGCCGACGAAATGCCACCACACCAGCACCGCGGTGACCAGTACGTCGAGACCGCTGACCGACCACCATCGGGGAGGCAGGAAGCGGCGGTGGCGGGTTCCGTCAGCGCGGTCCAGGATGTGCAGCGCAACCAATGCGGCGACCGTCAGCGCCACCCCCAGCGCCATAGCGGCCGACTTCACCCAGGTCGGCGCGCTGCTGTAACGGGTGTCGACGGTCGCGGAGAAGCTCAAACCCGTCGGCGCCGGGCCGGACAGGTCGGTGAAGACGCCGACGATCTGCGGCCGGAAGTCGTAGCCGCTGCGCTCACCGCGCAGCGGCGCGCCGGGATGCTCGGCGTCGGGTCCCTGGCTCAGCCCGACGTATTCGGCGGTCACTTTGTCGGCATGGGCGACGAAGGTCAACTGCCGGCACGCCGGGCTGAGCACCTGGCTCAGCGGTGCCACCACCACCGGCACGTTGCGCACCACCACGACCAGATCATCGTTGGCCCGTTCGATCAGCAGTCCGCGGTCGACGGCTTTCGGCGCCTGCTTGGGAACGGTCGACAGCAGCACCGATTTGGCGGCACTGCGGGGTCCGGCTAGCCCGGCAGCCGCCTGGCAGGGGACGCTGATGCGCAGATCGGTGGCGACGTAGCCGATCAGCGGCGCCTCCACGCTGGAGAACACACCGTTCTGCGGCCAGTTCAACTCCGCGATGGTCTGTTTGACCGGCAGCAGCGGGGTGGCCAGCGCCAGAGCCGCGCCAAGCAGCCCGGTGACGACAGCGACCATCCGGGCAACCCGAGAGTCGCGGCCGGTTCGGTCGTTCATCGCAGGGGTGTCGTCTGGGGCGGTCTGGGCGTTCGCCTCGGCGGTAGTCAATGAGCGCCGCTCTTCCCCCGCAAGCGGGAGGTGCCCCCACCTCATCGCTCGGGCTTATTGTCGCTGGCGCGGCTCACGCTGCTAGATGGTAATTGCCCGTCAGCTGCGGTTTCGATTGCCATCAGTGGGGTCCCGTCGGTGCGCGGATGGCCAGCACGAACGGCCCGATGGTCTGCACGGTGAACCGCGGGTCGGCGAACAGCGCAGCCTTGAGGTCCACGGTGTAGCGGCGGACATTGGGCTGGTTGGGGTAAACATCGTCGGCCAGCCGCAACGTGTAGGTCTCGTTTGCGCCGCGGCGCAACAAGAACACCGTCGGCGCCGGCCAGGGCAGTGTGTCGAGCGCGTGGACGAACTGGTCGGTGGTTTTCAGCTTCGACCAACTCCGGATCTGTGCTGCCCGCAGGTCGAATTGCGCAAGCGGATTGGCGTAGTGCGACGTCAGCCCCTGGAAGCCGAAGTAGGGATAAAAGGACAGGAAGCTGTAGTCGGCGGTCAGCACGATCGTCTGGTCGCGCGGCCTGCCGGTCACCTGGGTGATCACCGTGTCGACGGCGGGGTAGTACTTCTCCGATCCTGGCGGGCGACGGTCGCCACGCTGGCCGTGGCCGTCGGTGTCGGTATAGGCGATGGTGAGGTCTGGTCGCAGCACTTCGGGAATGTCTTGACTGAAACCGATCGCCCCGATCAATCCCAGGGCTGCGGCGACCGGCAGCACGCCGCGCCTCCGCGCTCTTTCCGGGCGACGCGCGGCGAGCACTCGGCTTGTCAAGGCGAGTTCGACGAAGCCGAAAGCCCCGGCAGCGGCCAGCAGCACCGTCAGGGTCGGCTGCAGCCGGAACGAGAGCAGAGTCGTGCGGGCCAGCGTGGTGAGCATGGAGAACACCGACCACAGGTAGACGGCCATTACGCCGATCGCCAGTGCCGCGGTCCGCGCCGACGAGCGGGCCCGCAGCACCAGCCACACCGTCCCGACCATGCACAGCGCGCCGAGCAGGGTGAACTGCAGCATCGGGAAAGTCAGTTCGGCGCCATCACCCGGCAGGTAGTGCCAGGCGCTCCCGGTGTTGCTGACCGGAGCGTGTCGGGCCCGTAACAGGAAAGGCAGCCATGTAGTGGCGGCGATAGCGCCCGCGACGACGGCGATGACGGTCAGTCGTGCCAGCGGATCCAGCGCTGCGCGGATCCCTCGCTGCCGCCACCGGGCGGCGGCCAGCAGCAGCGTCATCACCGCCAGAGTGAACGCGCTGTAGGCGAATTGCAGGCTGTAAAAAGTGGCAGCGCAGCCGAGGAAGATACCGGTGCCCAGCACAGCAGCCCAGCCGGCGGCGGTAGGGGCGAGCGTGACGCTGTCGTCCCGGTGGCCGGGCAGGGCCCGGCGAACACCGCTGGATGTAGCGCTGGCTGCACGCTCGCGCTCGCCTGCCCGCAGCCCCGACCACGCCAGGACCAGCACCGGTGGCAACAGCACGGTGATCATCGCCGAATACGGTTCGGGTGAGCTGTAGGCCAACGTCACCGCGGCGGTCGCGGTGGTCACAATCAACGCGAACTCGAACCGGACCATGCGCCACCACAACACCAGTGCCAAAGCCACCGCGATCGCGATCGAGGTGATGGCCCACGGCTTGTACATTTCCCAACCGGGGCTTCCGGTCAGCGCCGCCACCCGTCCGCCGATCCAGAACCAGCCCGGGGGATAAAACGCCGGCAAACCGGCATAGGTCATGTCGCGCAAAGCGGGGGCGTCGGTCAACCGGGTCAGGTATTCCGTGCGGAACTGCTGATCGACGGAGACGCCGAACAGATACAGCTTCGTTGCCCCCAGCGGCATCGCCAGCGTCACTACGGAGAACGCCGACAAGAACACCAGCGCGCCCAGCTGGGCCACCAGCCGGCCGGCCGGTCTGCCGCGGCGCCACAGCCAGCCGGCGCCGAGCAGGCCGACGATGCAGGCCACCTGCCCGACGGTGGTCAACGCATGCAGCTGATTCGACGACGGGTAGGCCGGCCACTGCACACGCTGAATGGCGGTGAGGGAAACCACCGACACCCCGGCGGCGACCACCACCGCGACGACCAGCTGGCCGACAGTGCGAAGCGCGTTTCGCATCAAATGGGTAGCTTGCGGAAGATCGGCCGCGGAATGTGCCGCAGCACCATCATCACGTACCGGAAAGCGCCGGGCGCCCAGACGAGCTCTTTGCCTTTGGCGGCCGACGTCACCGCCAGGTTGGCGACGTATTCCTTCTCGACGGTCAACGGTGCCTCTTTAATGTGGGCGCTCATCCGGGTCCGAACCTGACCCGGCCGGATGACCAGAACGTGAACGCCGCTCGGCTGCAACGCCTCTCCGAGGCCTAGGTAGAACCCGTCGAGCCCCGCCTTGGTGGAGCCGTAGACGAAGTTGGACCGCCGCACCCTTTCACCGGCGGCCGAACTCATCGCGATGATCTGACCGAAACCCTGCGCACGCATCTTCTCGCCCAGCAGCACGCCCACCGAAACCGCTGCGGTGTAATTAATTTCGGCGATCTGCACCGCTTTGCGCTGGTTCTGCCACAATTCTTCGGCGTCACCGAGCAGGCCGAACGCGACGATCGCGACGTCGACATCGCCGTCGGTGAAGGCGGCGTCGATCACCCTGGGATGGCTGTCGGTGTCGACCGCGTCGAAGTCGATGAGCTGCACTGATTTTGCGCCGGCTGCCTTCATCTGCGCGACGGCGTCGTCGCGACCCGGATCGTCGGGCAGCGCGGCGAGCACGATGCGGGCCTGCGCGTTCTGCAGATAGCGTTCGCAGATCGCCAAACCGATTTCAGAGGTGCCCCCCAGTAGCAGGATGGTCTGGGGATTGCCTACGGCGTCGAGCACCATTTACATCAGCTCCAAACGTCGGGCCATGTCCGAGACGAAGACCCCGGTCGGGTCGACCTTGCGGCGCAGCGCAATCCATTCGTCGATGCGCGGATACATGGCATGAAAAACGTCGGCGGTCGTGCGATTGTCTTTGCCGGTGTAGAGCCGGCCGCCGAACTCGAGCACCCGGCGGTCCAGTTCGTTGAGGAACTCGTTGAGCCCGGGTTTGATCGGGAAGTCGACGCAGACATTCCAGCCCGGGATCGGGAAGCTCAGGGGAGCGTGGTTGCCGGGTCCGAACAGCTTGAACACGTTGAGGAACGAGTAGTGCCCTGAGCGTTGAATGTCTTTCATGATGGCTTTGAATTCGTCGACCGCTTCGGTGGGCACCACGAACTGGTATTGACCGAAACCTGCTGAGCCGTAGGCTCTGTTCCACTCACCGAACATGTCCAGCGGGTGGTAGAACTGGGTGAGGTTCTGAACCTTCCCGCGGTAGGTGCCCGACTTGCGGTACCAAAGCTCGCCGATCGGAACGAAGGTGAATTTGTTCATCAACCCGTTGGGAAAGACGTCCGGAACCGTGAACAATTGCGGCGCATCGAATTTCAGCGGGTTGCGCTGCAGTTTGCCGGGTAGTTCATCCAGCCTGGCCAATGAGCCTCGCGAGATGGCGGCGCGGCCCAGTTTCGGCGGCGCGCTAATCGAGTCGAACCATGCGCTGGAATAGGTGTAATTGGCTTCGCTGCCGTCGCTGTGAAAAGCGATGGTTTCGTCGAGACCGTACGTGACGTCGCCGTCGGCGATGAAGTACGCCGTCTGGGTCGGGGTCATCTCGACGTTGGCGCGCAGCACGATTCCCGTCAGCCCGTTGCCGCCGACAGTGGCCCAGAACAGGTCGGCTTCTGCACCGTCCGGGGTTAGGTGGCGGATCTGCCCGTCGGCGGTCAACAAATCCATCGACCGCACGTGGTTGCCGAAGCTGCCCGCGCTGTGGTGATTTTTGCCGTGAATATCCGACGCGATGGCGCCGCCGATGGTGACCTGCCGGGTGCCCGGAAGCACCGGCACCCACAAGCCGAACGGCAGCGCGGCCTTCATCAGCTGGTCGAGGCTCACGCCGCCGTCAACGTCGGCGAGTCCGGTGTCGGCGCTGATCGAGTGGATGCGGTTCAGCGCGGTCATGTCGATGACCAGTCCGCCGCCGTTCTGCGCGTTGTCGCCGTAGGAGCGGCCCAGCCCGCGCGCGATGACGCCCCGGCCCCCGGCGTCCGCCACCCGCGCGACCGCCTTCGATATGACCTCAGGATCGCTGGCGGACAGCACCTGCGCCACCGACGGCGCGGTGCGGCTCCACCCGTGCAGCCGGGCGGTGGCAGTGGGCATATCGCTGCTCAACATCGTCACAGAGGGTACCGCCTGCGGCCGTCGGGTCAGCGCAAGCGGAAGATCACCGAGCGCTGCACGATGAAGTTGATCACCGACGCGGTGCCCTGCGCGATGACGAATGCGGCCGCCTTCGCCCACGCATGCTGGTGGTAGTGGAAGGCGTGCAGGCAGATGTGATTAATGCCGACCTGCGTGGTGAAGGTAATGGCATAGAGCACCATCACAGCGAGGAACCGTGCTGTGCTGGGCGCGGCCTGGAAGGTCCACCGCCGGTTGATCAGATATGCGGTGATTGTGCCGGCCACGAAGCTGGTCGCTTTGGCCGTGTCAATCTGCAGATGCGCCCCCAGATCCAGGAGCTGGTAGAGGCCGAAGTCGACGATCGCAGACAGCGCCCCGGTGATGACGAATCGCCACACCTGCGTCGCAAGGCTCAAAGGCGCGGGCGCCGGAGCGATCTGGGCCATCGCGGGAAGCTTACGTGGTTTGGCCGGCCGAACTGCTCATCGCCGAGCGGGCAGTGCGAGCGGGCTCTTTGCTATTGCTCGGAAACTTCAGGTCCGGCAGCTGAACTCGGCTTTGCCCTCGCAGGCTTGAGGACGTGACGATGCGCTCCCCGCCGCCTGACTGCGCACAACCCCGGGCGAGAAGACGAGTCGCTATGCACGAACCGTCATACTTGTCGGCGACCGCGACCGCGACCGCGACCGCGACGGCGCCCGCGACCCCGGCCGCCCAGTGCGTCCTTGACCTTTTCACCGGCGTCTTTAAGGTCTGACTTGACCTGGTCGCCCGTTCCTTGGTTTTCGAGGCTGCGGTCGCCGGTGGCGCGGCCAACGGTTTCCTTCGCGTGGCCCCGGAGCTTCTCGACTTTGTTCCTAACTTTATCGATTGCACTCATGGCGAGCCCTCCTTTTCCGCTCCACACATACCCGCCTCAGCGAGCGGTCAATCGTCGCGCTGGGTGAGCGGTTCGTCCTCGTACCCATACTGGTTGAGCCCTTCACGCATAGTGTTGAAGATGGCCAGGCCCTGCGCGACCAGTCCGGTGGCCACCTGACCAAGTCCGTCGGTGCCGCTGAGCACGGTGAGGTTTGCGCCCGCCAGCCCACGTCCCGCCTTCTCGACAATGTCAGGTAGTTGGTCGATGAGCATTTTGTCCAACGCGACCCGATTGTGCGACGCCGCCGCTTCGGCCTGGATCTTCATCTTCTCCGCGTCGGCGACAGCCAGAATCCGGACGCGTTCGGCTTCCGCCTCCGCTGGCTTGACCACCTCGGCGACCAGTTCCTGCTGGCGCAGTTCGGCGGCGCGCTGGGCCAATTCGGTCCTCATCGCCAAAACCTCGCGTTGGGCCTGCGCTTGGGCCAGCGGGCCCGCCTGGGCGGCCTGCGCCTGCGCTTTGTCCACTTCCGCCTTGTATTGAGCCTTGACGATCGAGGTTTGCCGGCCGAATTCGGCCTGGTTGCGCTGTGACTCCTGCTCGGCTTCCGCGGCCGCCTGGTTCGCCTGCGCCTGAGCGATCTGCGCCTGCTGTTGGATGGCCGCGTTGTGCGGTGAGGACATCGCAGTTATGTAGCCGAGCCCGTCGTCGTCGATGGACTGGATCTGCAGGGCGTCGACGGTCAGCCCGATTCGGGCCATCTCCTGCTTGGAACCGTCGAGGACTTCGGTGGCCAGCTTCTGACGTTCCCGGATGATCTGCTCGACGGTCATCGAACCGATGATCGAACGCAAGTGGCCGGCGAAGATCCGGCCGGTGAGCACAGCCATCTGGTCCTGGTCTGACAGGAATCGCTGCGCTGCGCTGATGATGCTCTCGTTGTCGTTGCCGACCTTGAAGGCGATCACGGACCGGACGTTGAGGGTAATCCCTTGCTGAGTGACGCACTTTTCGGCGACCTCGGCCTCACACATGGCCAGCGTGAGAAATCGAACCTTGCGAAAAAACGGCATGACGAAGGCGCCGTGGCCGGTCACGACGCGGAAGGGCACGTCGCCCCGCGCTCGCGCGCCGGAGATCAGCATCGCCTCGTCCGGATCGGGAACCTTGTATCCAAGCATGTCTAAATCCTTGCACGGTGTCCGAAGACTGTCGGCCACTAATTCAGATCGGTCCAGGGCTCGACGACCAGCGTGCGCGCGCCCCGCTCGGCGATGACGAGGACGCGGGTGCCTTTGGGTAGCGGTTCTGCCGACCACGCGAGGTAGGTTTCCCGGGCTCCCCGCACCGTCAGCAACACCTCACCGGCGCCCTGATCTCCGCGGGTCGCCACGATCAGCGACCCGACGTGACCGATCACCGAGACGTGACCCACTGCTACACCCAGTACGGCACCCGGGCGCGGTACTGACGCATCGCGCCCGCGGCGAACACCCAGCCGAGGGCCGTCAGCACGAGCACCACTATCCAGTGCCGGAGCTCCTGATGGGCGCCGAGTAACGGCGCGCGCACGATGTCGAGGTAGTGCAGCAGCGGATTGAACTCGACGATCTTCGACCAGGGTCCCGCGCCTTGCTGCCGCAGCGTCTCGTCGTTCCAGATGATCGGCGTCATGAAGAACAGCAGCTGCACTACGGAGAACAGCAGCGGGCCGATGTCGCGGTAACGGGTCGCCAGGATGCCGAAGCACAACGACACCCACACGCAGTTCAGCACGATCAGCGCCAACGCCGGGATGACCGCCAGGTCGGCCCATGACCACGGCTTCGGGAAGACGATCGCAATGACGACGTAGATGACGATGTTGTGCGCGAACAGGATCATCTGCCGCCACACCAGTCGGTAGACGTGCACCGACAGCGGTGTCGGCAACTGTTTGATCAGCCCTTCGTTGGAGACGAAGACGTCGGCGCCCTCCAGGATCGCGGCGTTGATCAGATTCCAGATGATGAGCCCGAGGGTGACGTAGGGCAGGTGCACCGCCAGCTCGAGATGGAACAGCTTGGAGTACAGGCCGCCCATCGCGACCGCGGTGGTTCCGGTGGCAATCGTGATCCAGAACGGCCCGAGCACCGAGCGGCGATACCGCTGTTTGATGTCCTGCCAGCCGAGGTGCAGCCACAGCTCGCGGCGGCGGTAGCCGTCGATCAGGTCGCGACGGGCCCGGCTGAGGGTTCTCGACTGGGCCGCGGCATCAACTACGGCCATATGCGCCGCTCCTCCTCATCGCTTCGCTCTGCATTGTCGCCGGCGGGATTTTTGCGCCGCTCATCCCCCGCAAGCGGGAGGTGCCCCCACCTCATCGCCACCCCTCTTGTCTGGTTGCCGGCGCGCGTCACGGCCACTCCTTCGGTCGGGTGAACCGTTCGCGACGGCCCAACCGGCGCAGCCGGAACCACTCCAGCAGACCCTGCGGGTCGCGACGCGAGACCAGGAAGTACCAGCCGAACCGAACCCACTCCTGCGGCAGGAGTTTACGCAGGCCGGGCTGCGCCAGCAGATAGCCGCGGTTGCGGTAGGTGAAGAATCGCTTGGTCGCGTCATCGGGGTACTGGGTGTGCATCCGGCCGCCCAGAATAGGTTTGAATTCCGCGGATCCGCACGGATGCAGGTAAGCCGCGTCCAGGCAGGTGCCGAACGGCAGGCCGGACCGAACCAGGCGGCGGTGCATCTCGACCTCGTCGCCGCGGATGAACAACCGCAGATCGGGCACCCCGATCACGTCCAGCGTCGACGCCCGGAACAGCGCGCCATTGAACAGCGAAGCGATCCCGGCAACGAGATCCTGGGCGGGCTCGGTGCGCAGTTCGTCGACCCGCCTGCGCCACACCAGGCCACGCCGCAGTGGAAAGGCCAGCCTGGCCGGATCGTCGGCGTTGCACACCATCGGCGACACCTCGGCCAGCCCGTGCCGTTCGGCGCTTGCCAACAGCGTCGCCAGCACCCGGCTGCCCTGCGGGTGGCCGTCGTCGTCGGCCAGCCACACCCAGTCGGCGCCGAGCGCCAGGGCATGCAGCATGCCCAACGCGAAACCGCCGCCGCCACCGAGGTTTCGTCGGGAACCCAGATAGGTCGTCGGGATCGGCTGACCGGCGACCAGGTCGCGGACCCGGTCGTCGTCGCCGTTGTCGACGACGATCAGGTGATCCGGCAGCCGGGTCTGGGTGGTCAGGACGTCGAGCGACTTGGCCAGTTCGTCGGGGCGATGATGCGTGACGACGACGGCGCACACCGTGTCAGTCATCGCCGGACGCTGTTCCCGCGAACGGTTGGCCGGTCTCGGCCAATACCTCGCGCACGTGCCGGGCGGCGTCCTCGCCCTCGTAGGCACGCACCACGTCCTCGATGCCACCGGTGAGCCGCACGGTGCCGTGGTCGATCCACATCGCGGTCTTGCACAGTCGGGCCAAGAACTCGTTGGAGTGGCTGGCGAACACCAGGATCCCGGAGCGCTGCACCAGGCGTTGCAACCGGGACTGCGCCTTCTTCAGAAAGTCGGCGTCCACCGCGCCGATGCCCTCGTCGAGCAGCAGGATCTCGGGATCGATACTGGTCACCACACCCATTGCGAGCCGCACCCGCATCCCGGTGGAATAGGTGCGCAACGGCATCGCCAAGTAGTCACCCAGTTCGGTGAACTCGGCGATTTCGTCGACCTTGGCCAGCATCTGGCGCCGCGTCTGTCCTAGAAACAAGCCACGGATGATGATGTTCTCGTAGCCGGAGATCTCCGGGTCCATCCCGACGCCGAGATCGAACACCGGCGCCACCCGCCCGCTGACAGTAGCCGAGCCGCGGGTCGGCTCGTAAATGCCCGACAGCAGCCGCAGCAGCGTCGACTTCCCGGCGCCGTTGTGTCCGACCAGGCCGACGCGGTCGCCGTGGCTCAGCGACATGGTGATGTCGCGCAGCGCTTCGACGACCACCACGTTGGAAGGGTTGCGGCCGATGGTGCCGCCGGCTTTGCCCAGGAAGGTTTTCTTCAGCGACCGCGATTTGGCGTCGAAGATGGGAAACTCCACCCACGCGTTGCGTGTCTCGATGTAAGGACCGCGTGCCGACGACACTGTGTCTGCCAATAGGTCTTAAAGGTATTGTCCGGTACCCGATTGACCGCGTCCGATGCCCGGCGGCAGCGCCCCCTGGGCACCGTGGCGCATCTGCTCCAGCTGGGCGCGAGCGGCCATCTGCTGGGCGAACAGCGCGGTCTGTATCCCGTGGAACAGCCCCTCCAGCCAGCCGACGAGCTGGGCCTGGGCGATGCGCAGCTCGGCATCCGACGGGGCGGCGTCCTCGTCGAACGGCAATGTGAGACGGCCGAGTTCGTCCCGCAGTTCCGGTGCCAGACCTTCTTCGAGCTCGCGGATGCTGGTGGCGTGGATGGTGCGCAGCCGGTTGCGGCTGGCGTCGTCCAGCGGTGCGGCGCGGACCTCCTCGAGCAGTTGCTTGATCATGGTGCCGATCCGCATCACTTTCGCGGGCTGCTCGACGAGGTCGGCCAGCGACTGGTCATCGGAGTCGGCGTCGTCCCGCCCGGAATCCAGCCGGGGATCGATGTCGCCGCCGATGATCTCGATGTTGTCGTCGCCGTCGCCGATACTCAATTGAGTCACTCTCCTTCGTCGCCTCTTTCAGTCCATGACCCGCGTGCCGGTCATCGCCTGTTGGGGGAATCCGCCGCGGCCTCGGGTCCGCGCCATTCGTAGATGGTGGCTCCACCGTTGTCGTAGATCCTCGCCCACGACTTCGACTTGTCCAGTGACCTTAGTCCGTCGGGGATGACGAATCCTCGCACTATCGGCGCGCTGAGCAGGACGTAGCGGATGTCGAGTACCCGGACCGCTTCCCGGGCTCGCCGATCGGTGTCTGCGTCGTCGGCGAAGGCCCAGAAGGTGAAGCGGTAGTAACCGGGCCCCTGCTGGACCGGGTAGTCGTAGTGCGTCCACAGCGGATGCAGGTCGGCCACCGCGTACATCCATGCGGTGCCGTCGGTATTGCCGTTGCCGATCAGGGTCTGCTTGGCCCCGGGCAGGGCGGCCAGGTATGCCATCGCGTCGAGGTCTCGCCGGTCGATGATGACCGAGTCGTACTTGTCGCCGAACAGGAACCGGTGCCGTGGGAAGTAGTGCCACTGACTGGTCAGGCTGACCGCCGCGATCAGCACCACCGTGGCGGCGGCCCATACCGGGGCGCTTACCGGCCGGTCCATGCGCTGATCGAGCAGCCTTCGCGTCGCGGCCACCACAGTCGTGGCGAGCCAGGCCAACGCTATACCGGCCATCGGCGCGAGCAGCAGTGTCGCCGCCGCCGCGAGCCGGCGTGGGTCCTTGTAAAAGAACTCGCCGAACGCCCCGGCCAATGCGCCGATCGGACCGCCCAGCGGCGTTCCCGCGTCGACGTTGACCACCATGAGCAGCAGCCACACCGCCAGCGGCCACCAGACCCTGCGGAGCAGCAGGATCAGTCCACCCGCCGCGGACAGCCCGATCAACGCGTACTGCACCGGAAAGTCGTTGAGGTGGCGGGAGTGTTGGAACACCGCGTCGAACACGCCGCGCTTCGTGCTGAGGTAAGTCAGGAACGAATGCCCGGCGATGATGTCTTCCTGCTGGCGCACGCTGAGGAACTGCGGCAGCAGGATCAACCCGGTGAGCACGGTCACCGCAGCCAGGGTCGTGGCGTCGGGCAGCCGGCCGCGGACCGGATGCCACATCGCCTCCAGCAGCCACCAGGCGCCCAGGAACAGCACGACGACGATTCCGCCGGTGATGTGGACCGAGAAGATTCCGGTCAGCGCCAAGACGGCCAGCGGGATGCGGTCACGGTGCCGCAGTGTGGAGGTGATCAGCACGAAGGTCGGCGCCGCAATGCCGTAGCCGGCCAGGTTGGGCATCGCGGCGGTGTCGAACTCGACATAGGGAACCGCGGTGAACGAGGCCGACAGTACCGCCGCCGCGACCGCCGCTGCCGCCGTCGACCATTCAGAGGTACGGTCCCGCAGCAGCCGCCAGGTCAGCACGGCTGCGCTGGCCGGGAACAGCCACACTGACGCGGCCAGTGAGCTGAGGGTGTAGCCGGTGGTCGGCGCCGCGCCGGTGAGCTGGCAGAACACTGCGACCAGTGCGTGAAACGCCGAGGGGTAATACAGCAGCGCGTGAGTCTCGACGTTGCGCAGCTCGCCCATGTGCGTCGACGACGCCTGGCCGGTGTCGAGGATGAACCGGACCTCGTTGGCGTGCCAGACCGCGTCCCAGGTGCTGGGCACCGACTGCCAGTGCGGAATGCCGCGAAGCGCCGCGTAACCGATCAGCAGCGCCCCCGCCGTCACACCCGCGGCCACCGTGACGGCCGGCCACCTGCTGACTGCGTGTGATTCGCCGGCGGCGTCGCGAAAGCGGGCAAGCAATAGCGACAACACCGTCGTCATAGCCGTCACCGCCGTCAGGGTGGCCAGCGCCGTCCAAGCATTCCAAGGGATTCCGAGTGCGCCGAACGGAATGATGGCCAGCGCGACCATCCCGTAGGTCAGCGGCGGCGCGACAGCGATCGCGATCGGCCAAGTTAGCTGAGCGCTGCGGGCAACGACGGCTCCCGGAAGAATGAGTAAGAGCAACCCCATTGCGATTCCGAAGCCCAGCCCCACTCGACTAGTATGGCTGGCCGGGTGGCCTGGCTCGGGACGGCGGGAAGTATCTGGGCGCCCCGCTACCGTCGCGAGTTGCAAACTGGCAAAAACTCTAAGGTGGCTGGCATGGCATACGACGTCGCTCGGGTGCGCGGCCTGCACCCGTCGCTGGGCGACGGGTGGGTGCACTTTGACGCGCCGGACGGGATGCTGATACCGGAGTCGGTCGCGACGACGGTATCGACCGCTTTCCGCGGCTCGGTCGCCAGCAGCACCGGTCCGCATCCGTCGGCTCGCCGCAGCGCGGCTGTGCTGGAAGCGGCGCGCCAGGCCGTGGGTGACCTGGTGAACGCCGATCCGCGCGGGGTGGTCCTTGGCTCTGACCGCGCTGTATTGCTGTCGTCGCTGGCCGACGTTTCCTCGTCGCGGGCCGGCCTGGGTTACGAGGTGGTCGTCAGCCGCATCGACGACGAGGCGAACATCGCCCCGTGGTTGCATGCAGCAAACCGCTTCGGCGCGAAAGTGAAGTGGGCTGAGGTCGACATCGAGACCGGTGAACTGCCGACGTGGCAGTGGGAGAGCCTGATCGGCAAGCCGACTCGTCTAGTCGCGGTCGCATCGGCGTCCGGCACCCTCGGCACGGTGACCGACCTGCGGGGCGTGACCAAGCTGATCCACGACGTCGGCGGATTGGTGGTCGTCGACCACTCCGCCGCGGCGCCCTACCGGCTGATCGACATCGACGAGGTCGACGCCGACGTGGTGGCGATGAACGCCGTGGCATGGGGTGGCCCGCCGATCGGGGCGCTGGTATTCCGCAACCCTTCGCTGATCGACTCCTTCGGTTCGGTCTCGACCAACCCGTACGCCACCGGTCCCGCGCGGCTCGAGCTCGGTGTGCACCAGTACGGGCTGCTGGCCGGCGTGGTCGCCAGCATCGAATACCTCGCTGCCCTTGACGAGTCCGCCCGCGGCAGCAGACGCGAACGCCTTACCGTGTCAATGCAATCCGCCGCCTCCTATCTAAGCCGGATCTTCGATTACCTGATGACGTCGTTGCGGTCGCTGCCGCTCGTCATGGTGATCGGCCGCCCGGAGGTGCACATCCCGGTGGTCAGTTTTGCCGTCAATGACGTGCCGGCCGAACGCGTGGTGCAGCGGCTGGCCGACAACGGAATTTTGGCGATCGCGAATGCCAGCTCGCGCGTACTCGACGTGATCGGCGTCAACGACATCGGCGGAGCGGTGACGGTCGGGCTGGCGCACTACTCGACGACCAGCGAAGTCGACCAGTTCGTGCGGGCGCTGGCGTCGTTGGGCTGACTTGTTTGTCGGCAGGTCTCTTTAGTCGATCGTCAGCACCACCTTGCCGGTGACCCCGCTGGACGTCAGCAGCCGGTGCGCTTCGGCGGCTTGGGCGATCGGCAGGCGCGCCCCGATAATCGGCCGCACCCGACCGTCAGCAATCATCGGCCAGACCGACTCCACCACTGCGTCGACGACGCGGCTCTTGCTGTGCGGGCCAGTGGCCGGCCGCCCGCGCAAAGCGGTGCCGATCACCCGAGCACGTTTGCTGATGAGCTTGCCGAGGTTGAGTTCGCCCTGTACTCCGCCCTGCATGCCGATGACGATCAACTGGCCGTCACTGGCCAGCGCATCGAGATTGCGGTCAAGGTACTTAGCGCCGATGATGTCGAGGATGACGTCGGCGCCGGCGCCGCCGGTTTCCTCGCGAAGCCGGGCCACGAAGTCGTCGTCGCGATAGGAGATGGTGATCTCGGTGCCCAGATCTCGGCAGAATTGCAGCTTCTCCGCCGATCCCGCGGTGACCGCCACGCGGGCTCCCAACGCCCGAGCGATCTGAATGGCGTGGCTGCCCACCCCGCTGGCGCCGCCGTGGATCAGGAGCAGTTGACCGCTGCTCAGGTGCGCGGTGAGCACCAGGTTCGACCACACGGTGCAGGCGACCTCCGGCAGGCCCGCGGCATCGTGCAGGTCGACGCGGTCGGGAATCGGCATGACCTGTCCGGCGGGAACGGCGGTGTATTCGGCGTAGCCGCCGCCGGCCAGCAACGCGCACACCGGTTGCCCGGCCGACCAGCCGGCGACGTCGTCACCGACCTCGGCGACGACACCGGCAACCTCCATGCCGATGATCTGACTGGCTCCCGGCGGAGGGGGATAGTGGCCCGCGGCCTGCAGCACGTCGGCGCGGTTCACCCCGGCGGCGCTCACCTCGATCAGAACTTCCGCGCGGCCCGGCCGCACGTCGGGGACCTCCTGCCAGACGAGTTCTTCGGCGGACTCGGCGACGATCGCATGCATGGTCGACACGCTACTACCTGCGGATTTGGTCTGGATCGACGGCGGACGACGCTCTACTATGGCGCCATGGAAGGCCTCATCGCGGGCCGAACACCCGGTGACATGCCGGGGCTCGACATCGCCGAACAGAAGTCGTGGCAAAACTTCCTGAACTGCGGATTGCGCTTGTATGCGACGATGAACCGCCGCTTGACCGACGAACACCAGCTGTCGCTGACCGACGTGCGAGTGTTGGATCTGCTGAGCAACGCCGCGGACGGGTCCGTCCGGATGGGTGACCTTGCGGAGGCGTTGGCTTCGCTGCCGAGCCGCTTGACGAGGCAGATCGGTCGGTTGGAGGCGCTAGGCCTGGTCCGGCGCGAGGCCAGTCCCGACGATCGGCGCGGTGTCGTCGCCAGCATCACCGACGACGGCCGCCGGGTGTCGAAGCAAGCCATGCAAACATATGCTCAAAGCGTCCGGACGTACTACCTGGGCCAGCTGTCGCGCACCCAGATCGCGGCGATGGGGGAGAACTGCCGTCGGATCAGCGCCGCGCTGAAGCGCTCGGACCGGGCGGCGAGGCTCGGGGGAACTGAAGCCTGAGGCGATGGGCCGCGTCTTGGCGGGGCTTTCCTCGCTACGCTTTACGGCGGTGGCGTGGCAGAGCGGCCTAATGCACTCGCCTTGAAAGCGAGAGACGGCTAACACCGTCCGGGGGTTCAAATCCCTCCGCCACCGCTTCTTCGGGGCGCGAGCGTAACGTCACTGCGAAAACTCCGCCGCACGATCGCGGTGGCGTTACGCTCGCAGCCCGCTGTCTCAGTGCAGCGTCGGCGCGTACCGCAGCACGGCACCGACGCCGTCGGCCGGGGTGATCCGTTCGTCGGTGCGCACCAGCGCCGCACCGACCGACACCGCAAAGTACGGCAGCGCCTCGTCGGCGCGCAGCGTCTTGGCCGGCGCTGCCCCTTGTTCGGAGAGCACTTCTGACGTCGGGGCGACGGTGGTCAGCTCTTCGTCGGCGACGACGGTGGCGTCCCCGAGCTCACCGATGATCAATGTCTCCACCGCGCCTTGCCCCAGCGCTGAGGTCACCGGGCCGAGGCCTTCGGCGGCCAGCCCGGACTGGCGGCCGATCTCGGCGGTGAATTGCTCCGCCACATGCTCGATGACCTCGTTGCGGCGCTTGACGAACTCGGCTTCGACGGCCCGCTGGACTTCGTTGTCGTCGTGCCCGCTGTTCCGCGCGCCGACATCAAGCGGCACCGCACGCTCAGCGACGCGTTCAGCCAGCGCGCCCTGCAGATCCGAGCGCGAGCGCGTCTCGCCGACGATGAAGACCACCTCGGCCGCTGTCTGGTCGACGAGTTCGGCGATCCGGTCGGCGACCGCACGCACGTTCTTGCGGGCCGCCTCGTCGGTGCGCTGCTGCGGATCGCCGTACCCCGCGTTCTCGGCCCCGGCAGCCTTGTGCACCGGATAGCCACCGCCGTCAACGGTTTCTAGGCCAACGCCGCGCCCGCGGTGCAGCGTCAGGTCGGCACCGGTGTGATCGACGGCGGCCACCACATAGGTCGGGTAGTCGAAGCCATGTTCGATGATCGGCACCAGGTAGGGCAGTTCGGAGAGCCGCGCGACGGCGGTGGCGGACGGGCGCAGCAGGTGCTCGTTGACCACCACGCCGTCGGCTCCGGCGACGACGGCCCTGCCGCTGTGTCCGATCGGTGCCCGCAGGTTCTTGACGGCGTCCTCGATACCGGTGACCACGGACTCGTCGGCGCCTTGGTCGATGAGTTGCTCACGCAGCCCACGCCACTTCAGATTGAGCTGGGTTTCGGCGTCCTCGGTGTCGTGAGTGTCCTCGAAGTAGACAGACGCGAATGGGCCCTGGGTGGTCAGCAGCTGGCGAAAGCGGTCGGCATTCATGTCCTTCGTAGTTGCCCGCCCGATCCGCGGACAAACGCGCGGCCTGATTGTGCGGCTCCTCCTCAGCCGGCCAGCGGCTGCATCGTCGCCGCGCTAGGCCCGGCCGCCTTCGGTGTCGTCGAAGAACCGCCACTCTCCGTTGGCTTCTACTTCCATCCGCCAGCCCAACTCGCTGTTGTCGGCCTTTTGATCGACGAACCAGGCGTGCGCGTCGTCGGCGCTTTCGATGTCCTTGGTCGCAACCACTTCACCATGCGGGTTGAGTACTCGGTAGCTAGCCATACGCCACTATTTCCCCGTCGGCCTGGATCCCAACCGCCCAGTTGTCGACTCAGCGCTTGCTAGTGCGCGGGATCGCGGCGGTGATGGTATTGAGCAACATGCCGTAGCGCTTGGACTCCGGATCTCGGCCCGGCTTGCCGCTGCTGATCAACCCTGCCGCCAAGTTACGCTCAGGATCGGCCCACACCGCGATGTTGGTCAACCCGAGATGGCCGAACGCGGCTGGCGCGTCGCGGCCGAAGGGCCCGAACCGGGTGGACCCCAGCATGTATCCGGTGCCCCAGCGAAGCGGCGCCAAACCAACCGCGAAATCCGGACGCAGCCGTCGGCTCTGCTGCACCGCAGCTTGCAGCGTCTCCGGCTGCAACACCTGCACGCCGTCGAGTTCGCCCCCGCGGCGCAGGAATTCGGCGAAGCGCGACAGCTCATCAGCGGTTGAGACCAAATTCGACGACGGCACCACGGTGGTCAGGAAGAACTCGGTATTCGTCACCGGGATCATCTGGTGAATCGTTCCGCCGATGGCTTTGCGGAACGCCGCGGCGATCGGCGGGGGCAGCGGCTTGCCGGTGGCGTGACTGGGTGCGACGAGCGGGACGTCTTTTTTGGCGACGCCGAAATTTGTCCATCGGAAACCGAGCGGGTCGAGGATCTCGGTCGCCAGGATGTCGCGGATGTTCTTGCCGCTGGCAGCTGAAACGATCTCCCGAACCAGCGGCCCCCAGGTCAGCGCGTGGTAGAGATGCAGCATCCCGGGCGGATACAGCGGCTTGAGGTTGCCCAGCTGTTCGCGCGCGTATCCGCTGTCGTCGGCGCGGTTGAGGTCCGGGGTGGGCCCGGTGGGAAACGGCACCCCGGCGCTGTGGGTCAGCACGTGCCGGATAGTGGTGCGGTGCTTGCCGTAACTGGTGTAGGTGGGCAGGTATTCACACACCCGGTCGTCGAGGGAGAACACGCCACGTTCGGCCAGCATGTGCACGACGGTCGCTGTAATGGCCTTGGCCGAGGAGTACGCGCAGAAAGGTGTCTGCGTGGTCACCGGCACTTTGTCGGCGTCCGGCGGATCGGTCGGGGCGTTGCCCCAGCCATGCCCGATCGCGCGGTTGAGGATGACTCGGCCGTTGTGCCGCAGGCACAGCTGGATGGCCGGGTGAAAACCCGCCTGATACCAATGTCGGGCGCCGCGCCAGATTCTTTCCACCGTCGCGGCGTCGATGCCCGAATAATCTTCTTCGCCGACTGCTGTGACGGCGTCAAGGTCGGCCGGCACGCGGATCCTGCCGTCGGGGGTCTTTGACAGGGACGTCATTCGCCGGTGAACTGCGGCGGGCGTTTAGCGAAGGTAGCCGAGATACCCTCGGTCAAGTCCTTCGACGGCAGGAACGCGGCGTTCCATGCGGCAACGTAGCGCAGGCTAGCTGACACTGCCGAGATTCGTTGCTGGTCGAGAACGTCTTTGATGCCGTGCACGGTCAGCGGCGGGTTGGCGGCGACCGCCGCGGCGGTGTCGTGCGCCGCGGCCAGGGCGGCGTCAGCATCGGCGAACACATCGTTGACCAGGCCGATCTTCTCGGCTCGGTGGGCATCGATGTCCTTGCCGGTGAGCGCCAGCTCCCGCAGATGACCGTCGGTCAGGATCTGCGGCAGCCGGGCGAGACTGCCGACGTCGGCGACGATGGCCAGCTTGACTTCGCGCACGGAGAATTTGGCGTCGGCGCTGGCGTAGCGGATGTCCACTGCGGAAATCAGGTCCACCCCGCCGCCGATGCACCAGCCGTGTATCGAGGCGATGGTCGGCGTGCGGCAGTCGGCGACCGCGGTGATCGCCGCCTGCATGCGTTGGATTTCGGCGTGGAAGTCCGCGCGTGGACGGGCCAGCGCATCACCGGCGAGCAACGGGCTGAACGATCCGCCCATCGCGGGCAGGTCGAGGCCGTAGCTGAAATTGCGGCCCGAGCCGGTGATGACGATGGCCCGCACTTCGCGGTCAGCGTCCAGCTCGGCGAACAGTTCGGGCAGCTCTGACCAAAACGCCGGTCCCATTGCGTTGCCTTTGCCCGGCCCGATCAGTGTCACCAGCGCGACGTTGTCCTTGGTACCGACGGTGACGGATTCGTAGGAGTCGCCCATACCCAGACCGTAGCGTTATGGGCATGTCCGCTGATCTGCGACCCGGACCCGACTCTCCGCCCACGGACGAGCTGCACGGCGCCGAAGCGGCGCTGGGCGTGCTGCAGAGGGTCTTACATCCGATTTCGCGCGACGAGCTGTCGCGGCAGACACCGTGCGAACAGTTCGACGTGGCCGAGTTGACCGATCACCTGCTGAACTCGATGACGTCAGTAGGTGATGCGGTGGGCGCGGAGTTTCCGCCGCGTGCCGCCGACGAGTCCGTGGAGCGCCAGATTATCGCCACCGCCCGGCCGGCGCTGGACGCGTTGCGCCGTCACGGTCTGGACCGGACCGCGACGCTGGGCGGCAACGAGGTGCCCACGAGCGTGCTGGCCGGAATCTTGTCGATTGAATTCCTGGTGCATGGTTGGGATTACGCCATTGCAACCGGCCACCCGATAGACATCGCCGATTCGATGGCCGAGTACGTGCTGAAGCTGGCCAAGAAGATCATCACCCCACAGGGCCGCTCAACGGTGGGATTCGCCGATCCTGTCGACCCGCCCGCCGATGCCGATGCTTTGGAACGGCTTGTTGCGTTCACCGGCCGACGCCCCACCCGTTAGCCAGGACGAACTTCTTGCGGGCCAGTAAATCGCTCAGTGGTTTCTCCGCTGGCGCCAGCTGCGTGCGAACCGCAGCAGCGCGTCGTTTTCCTGCGGCGCGCCAATGGTGACGCGGACACCGTCGGTTCCGTACGGGCGCAGCACGATGTGTGCGTTGGCGGCCTGCTCGACGAAGTCGATTGTGCGGCCGGCCAATGGCAGCCACACGAAGTTGGCCTGCGAGGTGGGCAGCTTGAACCCAGCGTCGCGGAGTCCGGCACTGACCCGATCGCGTTCGGCGACCACGGCGTCGGTGCGGGCCAGCAGTTCATCAGCGGCGTCCAACGAGGCGATCGCCGCGGCCTGAGAAATGCTGGTCGCGGTGAACGGCACGTACGCCTTGTCCAGCGCGGTCATCAGCTCCGGGTGGCCGACCGCATAACCAATGCGCAGCCCGGCCAGCCCGTAAGCCTTCGAAAAGGTGCGCAGCACAACCACATTGCCATGGTCGCGGACCAGGCCCAGGCTGTCGGGCAGCATGCCGTCGCGAATGTATTCGACGTAAGCCTCGTCGATGGCGATCAGGATGTGTGACGGCACCGCCTCAACGAAGCGGGTCAGAGCGGCAGGGTCGACGACCGTCGACGTCGGATTGTTCGGGTTGCACACGAATATCAGCCGAGTGCGGTCAGTGACAGCAGCCAGCATTGCGTGCAGGTCGAAGGTGTGCTCGGTCAGCGGCACCTGCACCGCCGTTGCGCCGGCGAGCCGGACCTGCAAGGGGTAGATCTCAAAGCTGCGCCAGCCGAACAACACCTCGTCGCCTACCGAAGCAGTGACTTGAACCAGTTGCTGGCACAAGCTCACCGAGCCGCAACCCACCGCGATGTGCTCGGAAGCCCAGGAGCCCGTCGGGGCGCCGGCCGCGCCGGAGTTCAGGTGCTTGGCGAGGGCCGACTTGAGCTCCACGCAGCCGTTGTCCGGGTACCGGTTGACGAGGTCGGCGGCCTGCTCGATGGCTGCATGGACACTGGGCAGCGGCCCGAACACCGTCTCGTTGCTGGCCAGCTTGGTGGCGCCGGGCACCGTCTTGCCGGGAACGTAAACCGGTAGCTCGGCCAGTTCGGGGCGCAGGCGGGCGGTCACGTCGACAGCATATGCCGAGGCTGCATAGGCCGTGCCCTCGACGGTTCGGCCCCAGCGCTCGGGTCAGGTACCCTCAGGAAGTTCAAAAGGAGGCGTGCCAGAGCGGCCGAATGGGACTCACTGCTAATGAGTTGTCCTCTTACCGGGGACCGGAGGTTCAAATCCTCTCGCCTCCGCTGGACAACTGAACACAGGCGCCCGTAGCTCAACGGATAGAGCATCTGACTACGGATCAGAAGGTTGGGAGTTCGAATCTCTTCGGGCGCGCAGCTCAAAAAATGTATGACCTCGGGTGATGCTTGACATATCAGCTTCGGGTGATGCCGGACAGTGTTTCGGCTGATCCTTTACAGCGGTTTCGGTTGATCCTTGACACTCCCTAGATGAGGGAGTTGAGCGTGGCTGAGCAGAGGTCAGGCTGTGATGGCCGTGGTTGGTGATGGCACGTCGATCTCGCAGGTCGCCGAGAAGATCGGGGTGTCGCGTCAGACGTTGCACCGCTGGTTGGCCCGGGCAGTACGCACTCGCCGGGCCGAAGTTGTGTCGCGTGGTCGAGACCGCGCTTCGGCTTCCAAGCACGCCAGACCCTTGTGCTCGAAAGGCTTTCAGGACTGGTCGTGTTGAGGTCGGATCTCGTCGTAATCGACGAGCACCTGCCGCGGGCCGCGGAACACTTGGCTGATGCGGTAGGGCGGTGGGTCTTCGACTAGCCGCGGGTTGTCCACTCGGCGAAGGAACGCCTCGAACGCGGTGTTGACTTCCAGTCGGGCCAACGGACCGCCGAAACACACGTGAATGCCGCGCCCCCAGCCCACATGCTCGTTGTCGGCGCGTTGAGGGTCGAACGTGTTGGGGTCGGGGAAGCGCCGCGGATCTCGGTTAGCCGCGCCATACAGGAGATAGATGGGTGAGCCCCGGGGGATCGTGGCGCCGGCGATCTCGATATCCGCCAGGGCCGACCGAGTCGGGAAGAACTGCACCGACGACTGCAGCCGCAGCACTTCCTCGATCGCGCCGGGAATCAACTGGGGCCGGTTGCGCAGCAATTCGATCGATCCGGGGTTGCGCAGCGCGGTAAGCACGCAGTGGGAGATCAGATTGACTGTCGAGTCGTGGCCGGCGGCAAACAGCAGCATCGTGTTGTTGACGATCTCACTCGGCGACATCCGCCCATCCGGTCCGTCATCGTGCACCAGCTGCGAAATCATGCCCGGGCTTGGGGATTTCTCGGCTTTCTCGACCAACCCGATGATGTATTTCTTGAACGCAATGTTGCTCGCTTCACCTTTGGCCCGGCGGGCCTGGCCCTCCTCGGTGGCGACCTCGGGGCCAAGATCGAAGATGCCGGTTATCGCGTCGGCGATCCAGGCGTGAAATTGGGGCTCGTCTTCGATCGGCACACCCACGATCCGGCAGATGATGTTGACCGGCAGCGGATAGGCGAACTCGTCGACAATATCCATGTGATTCTTGCCCATGACTTTGTTGAGCAGTTCGTCGACGATGCGCTGGCACAGCGGCTCTTGGCTGGGAATCACGTCCGGTGAATGCGGCGGACCGAAAAAGCGCATGCACTGCCGGCGCGCCCGATCATGGTCCGGCGGGTCCGACGCGATAAAGCTCGGCTGCTGGTCGTAGGCCTCCATCATTTCCATCACGGACTCGTCGACAGCTTGCCGGTCGCCGGTCACCGGCGGGCGAACGTTGCGACGGTCAGAACTCACCCTGGGGTCGTGGGCCAAAGCGATGAGCTCTTGGTATCCGGTGACGGCATAGATACCGTTCGTCACTCGCGCGACCGGCGTCTTGCGCAGCTCGTCGAAGAACGGATAGGGATTTGCGCGGTTTTCATACCGCATCGCGGCGTCGAAAGCTTCTTCCGGGGTCATGGCGAAGTCCTCACTCAGTGCTGCCGTGGACGGAACTCGGCCTGGCGTTCGCTAGGGTCATGCCCCGTCAACACCACATCCGGAGCCTCGGTCGGCACGCCGCGTGCCGGAAAGTCAGCGGGCGTCACGCGCATGTCCTCAGGAAAATCAAAACCCGGCGGATGCGGCGGAAACGGCCCCGACCGCGCGATCTGCTCCCGGTAGTACTCGATCCACTTGGCGTGGTTGAAGGTGACCGCGCCCACGATTCGTCCCCCTCGGCCGTAGGCCGCGGCAAATCGGCGCTGCTTTACTGAACCCTGGGTAAAGACGACCTCGTCGCCGAAGGACGGCACGCCAACGGATTTAATGTTGACGCCGAACTGACTCGACCAGAACTGCGGGATCAGCAGGTGTGGCCAGCGATCGACCTCGTCGCAGACCATGTTGTGCGCGGCGACCCGGGCGCCCAGCACGGCGTTGTCCCAATGCTCCATGGCCAGGAATTGGTAGTCGTAGAGCACGTGCGGGGCCCGGGCGATGTCGCCGGCTACGAAGACGTTGGTGGTGATCACCCCGTTGATATCGAACGCGCGGCACCCGGCGTCACACCCGACCCCCCAGAACCCGGCCGCCAGCCCGCACCCGTCGAGCCACTCGACGTTGCGGACCGACCCCAACGACGTCACCACCACATCGACGTCGAGCGTGCTGCCGTCGGAGAGCTGTGCGTGGCGCACGTGGCCGCCCGCGTCGCCCTCCAACGCCAGCACCGAGACGCCTGTGCGAAGATCCACCCCGGCCTCGCGTTGCATCTGGGCGGCGGTCGCGCCGATCACCCCGCCGAGTGGACCAGACAACGGGGCCGGGCCGCGCTCGGTGACAGTGACCTCAAGACCCAGCTCGCGGCACACGGAGGCCGCCTCGGAACCGATGAACCCCGAACCGATGATCAGCACACGCCGGGGACGGGCGGCCAACGCGGCCTGCAGCCGTGCGGCATCGGCACTCGTGCGCAGGGTGTGAACGCCCTCCAGCGCTGCTTCCTCCGCGTTGGGCCACCGCCTGGCACGCACACCCGTCGCGATCAGCAGCCGATCGCCCGGAACTTCGCTGCCGTCAGCCAGCCGCACCAGCCGGTCCGCGCGGTCCAGAGCCGTTGCGGCCACACCGAGTCGCCACTCGGCATCCACCTCGCGCAGCCGCGGCAGCGTTGTGTGATCGGCAGCCACCCACCCCTTGAGAACCTGCTTGGACAGCGGGGGCCGGTCATACGGCTCGGCGGGCTCGTCACCAATGATGGTCAGATGCCCGCGAAAACCCTCTTCCCGTAGCGCTTCGGCAGCACGAAGCCCGGCCAGCGAGGCACCAACGATGACGATGCGACCCTTGTCTTTGAAGCCGTTCCCGCTCATCGGCGTGCTCACCGCGGACCTGCTACTCGCTGTCGCGCTTGTCGACGATGATCGCCTGCACCGGGCACGACGCCGCAGCCCGCAGTACTCGTAAACGTTGAGTGTCATCCGGGTTGGGGTCGTAGATGAGGGCCTCTTCGCCGCTGAGCTTGAGCACCTCCGGTGCCAGCGGCACGCATTGCGCATACCCCACGCAGCGGTTCAGGTCGACAACGATGCGCACAACGACCCCGATCCTCGTGACCGAAGACCTAACGTTGCACAGCGTACATCTAGCGGGACTTGGCTCAAGTTTCGAGTTTTGGCGTGCCGACGGCTCGTCAGCTGGCCTATGGCGTTTTGGTGGGGTTCGCGTCCAGGCGCGCTCAGAGTTCGCCAGAAAAGTCGGCGGTGAGCCAGCGGTCCGGCCGGACGGTGTACAGCACGCTGACTTGATCTTTCATGCCTTCGACGAAAGCACGCCCGAGTTCCTCGCCGAGGTAGCGGATCGCAATTTCCTCCCGGACTTCTAGCGGCGCGGGTTCGACGGTGTCGACGACGGTGCCTTCCACGACGACGTATTGGTAGGGCGGTTCTTCGCGCTGGACGACGACGGTCACCGCACCGGCTCGTTCGATGAGTTTTGCCTTGCGCGATCCCGCACCGGTGTTGATGCGGATTTGCCCGCCCGGGGTGTAGTCGTACCAGATCGGGACACTTGCCGGCGGGCGGCCGTCGGTGGCCGCGACGGACAGCACCGCAACGTGTTTTGCCTGGAGGAATCGCTCGCGTTCGGTCTCGCTGAAAGCAGTCATGTCGCCCGCAACCCGGCGAGCCGTCCCCGCTATTCCCGGTGCTCGGAAGTTACGCCATCGAACGCCGACTCACGGCGTGGCGCCAATGCGTTTCCACTCCTGCGATGCCGGCTACTCCTCGACCGAATTCTGCCGAGGAGTAACAGATGTCGACAGCAGACGAACAGCACAACATCGACCTGGTCCGCGAGTACATCGAGATCTCGTATTCGCCGGGCCGGGCCAGCGCACAAGCCGTCGCACACCTGTGCGCGCCGAAAAATCGTTTCATCGCACCGACGACGTTCCCCGGAGTCGGCACGCTCGAAGAGTACGCAGAGGACCACGGCCGGCTCATGGAACAGGTGAACGATCTGCACATAGTCGGCTTCGACGTGTTGTTCGGTTGCGGTGATCGGGTTTGTCTGCGTTACACCGCTGAGGGCGCGCATCGAGGTTCACCGCACGGAGACATCGAGCCGACCGGCCGTACGGCCCAATGGTCAGCGGCCGCCCTTTTCCGGGCGCAGGACGGGAAACTCGTCGAATTCATCAAGGACTGGAACAAGCTGGCGATGTGGGAGCAGCTCGGCTGGCCCATCGAAGAATGTCTGACACGGCACTGACGCCACGGTCGTTTCCAAAGACCCGAAGGAAGATGCGGTGGCAGCTGACGCTGCGCTGTCGCGGGCGATTCGACTACGCGACCACTGCCGCGGCCAATTGGAACATCATCTCGACGGTGGTTCCCGAATCGGTGCCATCGAAATCGACCTGCGCGCTCACCGCTTTGATCAGTGGCAGCCCGCGTCCGCGAATCGTCGGGGCGGGAGACGGGACCTTCCACGAACCGCGATCGACGATGTGGATGTTCAGCTCGCCGTTTCGGATCTCCACCTCGAGGCACAACGGTCCCGGTTCGGTGTCGCGGTAAGCGTGCTCGATGCTGTTTGCGCACGCCTCGTCGATGGCCAAGACGACGTCGGCGACGAGTTCTTCATCGACGCCGGCTGCCTGCAACCAGTCGGCGACGGAGTGGCGGATGTCGTGCAGTCGGTCAGCTGTCGCATCGGTCTTGATGATCAGCGGAGCCTGTTGACGGCGGTAGACGACCATCGCCACGTCGTCGTCGTATCCCGCTGACGGCGCGAGCTCTCTCAGGACGAGGTCGGCGACAGAATCGACCGGCAGCTGCATCGACTCGGTCACGACCTCACCGAGTCGCGCGATGCCTTCGTCGATCGGCGCAGTCCGCCGTTCGACCAGCCCGTCGGTGTAGAGCAGCAGTGTCGAGCCCGGCGTCAGCGTTGCCGACGCCTGCGGACGGGGGCGGTCGCGGTGGACGGCGAGCGGAACTGATTGGGCATCGATGAGCAAGGTGGGCGCAGATTGCGGCGAGACGAGCACGGCGGGCGGATGGCCCGCGCTGCTGTATCGCATGATCCCGGACTCGGTATCCAGCACCGACAAAAAAACGGTGGTGCAGAACGCGTCCGGGATGAATGCCGCCGCAGTGTCGAGTTGCTCGAGCGACCTGGCGGGTTCCGCGCCGGTCAACAGCAGCGCCCGAGCGGAGCTGCGCAGCTGACCCATCACCGCCGCGGCAGGCAGACCTCGCCCCACACAGTCGCCGACAATGATGCCGATCAGGTGGTCGCCGACCGGAAGCACGTCGTACCAGTCTCCGCCGATTTCCAGCGGCGGGACGGCCGGTTCGTAGCGAACGGCGAACCCTGTCGGCGGCTTCATCGACGGAAGCATCGCACGCTGCAGCGTCATCGCGGTCTCGCGCGCGCTTTCGAACTGACGAACGTGTGCAATCGCCAGGCTGAGGTGGCCGACCAGCACCGTGACGAGCAGGCGATCCTCGGCGCTGATCCAGCGCGGCACGCGCAGTTCCAACCACAGCGCGACATCGCCCATGCCGGAGAGCAGCGCGACGATCCCGTAGGACTTGCTCGGCATATCCGGCTTCTCGATCGGCTGCACCGTGAGCGGTAACTGATGGCGTGCCTGGTCAAAAGTGTTGCGCAGAAAAGGGTCTAGATGGTGCCAGCTCGACCCGGTGGGTGTTCCGGCCACCTGAACTGTCGGCTCGCCACCTTGTGCCGGCCAGGTCACGGCGACCACGCGCTGGGCGTCGATTGCGAGCCGACATTCATCAAGGGTGATGGCGAGCACTTCGGCGACACTGCGCGCGACACCCACGGCGGTGGCCAGGCGCAGCACCGCGCTTTCCCGTGCGGCGAAAGCCCGCTCGGCGGTGACGTCACGTAACGTTCCGACGAAGACGCGGCGGTCGGCGCTCAGCCCGGTGACCGCATTGATGCTCACCGCCACCCACGCCAGGTGACCGTCTTGCGCGCGGATCGGCGTCTCGTATTGGGTGTGGCCGTCACGTAACAGCCGCGACTGCTGCTGAGTCGCCTCCTGCTGGTTCACCATCCAAGGATGGGGCCAGCGGTAGGGCAGACCCTGGGCGCCATAGCCCGTGATCTCGGCGAAGGCATCGTTGATCTCGACGACCATTCCGCTGTTGTCAGCGACGAAGAAGCCTTCCTGCAGTGCATTGACCAAGGCGCTGCGGAACTCGTCCCGGTCGGCGAGGTCGTCGGCGCGCGCCCGCTGCTCTTCGTATCGCCTTGTCCCGTCCAGGAATCCGCGAGTGGCGAAGTCCAGTGCGGCCAGGGTCTGCAACAAGAACTCGAGCGCACCCGATTCATCCAAGGCGGCGTCGGAAACAATCTGCTCGAGCAGCCCGAAGTGATTCTCGATGATGTCGAGCATGCTGACTTGTTCTTGCAAGGCCCGACGTCCCAGCTCATGCCCGACAGCGAGGCTGTCTTCGTCCCGCGCCGAAAGGAAGGCCTGCAGGGCAGCGGCGTACTGACCGTGAAACTCCTCGACGTCGGTCACGAGCGCCGCTCTGCATCGTCGCCGGCGCGTTTCATGGCGAAGCGCCTCGGTGCCGTGCGGCGAGCACCAGCGCATCATCTGTTTCCTTGCGGTGACGAGTCAAAGTCTGCTCGGCGATCAGTCGGGCAGGTGCGGCGAAGTCGATGCTGTCAACATAATTCTCGGCAATACCGTCGGTAGTGATCACGAGCAGGTCGCCTGGGCGAATCGAAGTGGTCTGGGTGTGAACTGTCTCGGGTAAACGGTATCCGACGATTCCCCGGCCGAGGCGGGCCGATGACCGCACTTCGACGCCGGTGGTGGCTTTGGCGACGAGGTTGGCGGTGACGTTTCCGATTCCGGTCCAGGTCAGCACGTCGGCCTCGAAATCGATTCGCGCGAGTGTCATTGCACCGCCCCGGGTTTCGGCCATCGCACGATGGCACAGCTGAACCAGCACCCCAAGCGGCTTGGCTGGGTCGCGGCGCAGCACCTCCAGCCCACAGGCTGCCGCCCTCGCGGCCTCGCTGCCGTGGCCTAACCCGTCCAGCACGCCGAACAGCACAGCCCTGCCACTCACATCGACTGCCGCCGGCTGATCGCCGCACGCCTCCCCGCTCGACAGCGGACGTGCTGCTGCCGCCCACTCGATCGGCCCGAACCTACCGCCGTCAATTGCCATTGGGCGGCACCCATTTCCACATCTCGACCACCGTGCCGCGGCCCGGCGCTGAATCGACGGTCAGCCGGTCCATCAGGCGACGCGCGCCTGGAAGCCCCAGCCCGAGACCGCGACCGGTCGAGTAGCCGTCCTCGAGCGCTCTTTCGATATCTGTGATTCCCGGCCCTTTGTCTTCTGCGCGTACCACCAATGCTTTGCGGCCGTCGCGGTCTTGCAGTGCAATCCGGATAGCTCCGCGGCCGGCGTAGCTGGTCATGTTCCTGGCGATCTCCGAGATCGCCGTGGCGATCATCGTGACATCCGTCAGCGAGAATCCGAGGTCACGCGCGAGTTGGTGACCGGCGTAGCGTGCGGCGACGATGTCGTCGGAAGTGATCACGTCGACAACGATGTCATCTGCCATGGTCGCCACCGAGCATCGGCGACTTGTTCAGCCGCAACTCTTTATTGAGCAGCGCCAGCCCTTCTTCAAGGTCGAGCGCGGTGTGCATGTCGTCGAAGGCGAGCCCGAGCTGAACCATCGCGAAGGCGACTTCCGGCTGCAGACCGACGATCACCGTGACGGCGCCGCGCAGCCGGGTCATGCGTGCGATCGTCTGCAGCGAGCGGGCAGCGAACGAATCCAGCACATCGATGGCGGTGACGTCGACGATGATGCCCTGCGCCCGCGACTGCGTCACCCGCTCCATCAGGCGCTCGCGGAACAACTCGGTGTCGGAGTCGCTCAGAGCCGAGCGCACCGTGGCGATCAGTATCTGCCCCTGCTTGAGGATGGGTACCGGCATGAACGAGTGCGATCGCCGCCGGGTCAGCTGGTCTGTTCGCCGGTTCGGGTCACTTCGTAACCCAGCAGGTGCTCGGCCTCCTCGATGCCGCCCTGCAGATCACCGACGGCGTTCATCTTCGACAGGTCCAGTCCGATGGTCACCAGCGTCAGTGCGATCTCAGAGGACAGACCGGTGATGATCACACTCGCGCCCATCAGACCTGACGCGTCGACCGTCTGCACCAGGTGGTTCGCCACCGTCGAATCGATGGTGGGCACGCCGGTGATGTCGATGACGACCACCTTGGCGCGGTTGGCCCGGATAGCCCTGAGCAGTTGTTCGGTGACCTGTCGGGCGCGCTGGCTGTCCAAGACGCCGATGATCGGCAAGATCAACAGTCGCTCGCGCACCTGCAGCACCGGCGTGGACAGCTCGCGAATGGCCTCCTGCTGCTGGCGGATGATCCGTTCACGTTCCTGCACGAAGCTGACGGCTACCGTGTTGGCGATTCGGTTGGCTGCCGGCTCGTAGGCGTCGAGCACCCGGTTGAGCATGTCGAAGTCGGTTTGATACTTCTCGAACAGCGACCGCGCCAGCACGTCGCGCAGCAGCAGGACGATGCCGACCACCTCATCGGTTTCCACGCCGCGGGGGATGATGCGCTCGGACAAGTCCCGGGCATAGGCCTGCAGGGCTTCCACGCTGCCGGTTTCGAGCACCTCGACGTAGTTGTCGTAGACGGCGGTCGCCTCGGAGAACAACTCCTCCGGCGTCATCGCGGTGAGCAGTTCCGCCTCGGCGATCCGGCGCGCCCACTCCTCGCGCAAGGCGGTGCGGTTCCGCCTCAGGTGCTGGACCAGCTGTGGCAGCAAACCTTCGCTCGAAACGCTCGGGACCTGGACAGCGGCACTGCTGGCCGTCAAATTTGCCGTCAAATCGGACACGTGACCTCCAAGACGCGCTTATGCTCACCGGTCCCGCGCTCAAGACTAACTTGACCACCGGTGCGCAAATCGGTGAAGTATGATTTCCTCAGCTTGCACCGCGGGCGAGCCCACGCTTGACTACGCGGCCAGAAGCATTAAGGCGCCAACTGGAGGACAGCTGTTGTCACCTGCGGATGCAATCACTACCTCAGTGACTCACCGCGATGGCGTCGCCGTTGTCACGGTTGGCGGCGAGATCGATCTGAACACCGCCCCGGCCTTCGAGTCCGCGATCATCGGTGCCCTCGGGGAAACGCCAACAGTGCTCGTCGTCGAACTGTCGGCCGTGGGATTTATGGCTTCGGTCGGCCTCCGGATCTTGGCGGGGGCGCGCGAGCGACTGGACGATTCGGTGCGGGTGGTCATCGTGGCGAACAATCCGGCGACGCGCAGGCCGATTCAGTTGACCGGCTTGGATCAGATGTTCTCGCTGTACCGCACCCTCAATGACGCGTTGACCGCGGTGGGGTCGACCGCTGACTGAGCCGCACGATGCGGCCCGGACAGTGCCGTGAATCACGTCAGGTCAGCGCCGCGCCGTCCATCAGCATCAGCGCCTGCTCGAACAGCCGCAGGGTGGCCGCGTGTAGCTGGTCGCCGACCTCCTTGGGCGCTTTCCCGGCGCAGGCGCGGGCCAGCGTGCCCTCGATGACGATGCCGAGCTTGAAGCAGGCCAGCACGGTGTACCAGGTGATATGTGACAGATCACGCCTGGTGTTGCGCGCGTACCGCTCGAACAGGTCTACAGTCCCGGCCAATCCGCCCTTCTCGGTCAGGGTGTGGCCGAACACGCTCGAGCCGTCGGCTTGACGCCAGGTTGCCAGCAGCCATCCAAGATCCAGCAACGGGTCGCCGATGGTGGACATCTCCCAGTCGACGATGGCGACGACCTCCGGCCCGGTTCGGGAGAACATCACGTTGGCCGCGTGGTAGTCGCCGTGCATGATGCCCGGCAGCCACGAGTCGGGCCGGCCCTCTTCGAGCCACTTGGCCACGCCGTCTACGCCAGGAATCTCCGGCCCGGGATAATTCTCGAAATCCCGGTACGATTCGAGCTCTGAAAGCCACCGCGGCACTTGGCGTTCCAGAAACCCTGCCGGCTTGCCGAAGTCGGCGAGGCCCACCGCGGCGTGGTCGACAGCACCCAGTTTCGCCAGCGCATCAGCCATCGACAACCCCATGCCGAATCGCACATCAGGTTCACTGGCGTGCAGTGGCGGCAGCTCCTCGCCGGCGTTGAACCCGTCGACGGGTTCCATCAGGTAGAAGACGGCGTCGCCTAACACTGTCGGGTCGTCGCAGGTCGCGATCAGCCGGGGATGCGGCACGTCGCTTCCGGCCAACGCGGCCAGCACCCGGGTCTCGCGCAGGATCACGCTGTTGCTGCGCGGGCGTAGATGCAGCGGTCCGCGCCGCAGCACGTACTCCCGGCCGGATCTGGTGAAGCGCAACATGACGTTCTGCGTGCCGCCACTGATCTCGCCGACGTAGTGCAGCGGGCCTTCGCCTAAATTCTGACGGGACATCCACTGGGCCACCGCATTCAGGTTTTCCACTCCGGTGAACCTACTCGGGTGACTCACAGCTTTCGCGGGTACTGTCCCAACCGGCTTGGCAGCGACCCGAGGGAACTGAGGATGCAACGCACCGACAACGATTCCTGGAATATCACTGAAAGCGTTGGCGCCACGGCGCTGGGGGTGGCCGCAGCGCGAGCGGCTGAGACTGAAAGCCCAAACCCGCTCATCAGTGATCCGTTCGCGCGTATCTTCCTCGAGGCGGCAGGGGAAGGCATGTGGAACCTGTACCTCGACCAGTCGCTGCACGAGCAATTGGATCCGGACCTTGCAGCGCAGGTCCGTGCAATGAACGATTTCATGGCCGTGCGTACCGCCTTCTTCGACGAATTCTTCATGGCCGCGGCAAACGACGGGGTGAAACAGGTGGTCATCCTCGCAGCGGGTCTAGATGCACGGACGTGGCGGCTGCCGTGGCCCGACGACACCACCGTCTACGAACTCGACCAGCCCAAGGTGCTCGAATTCAAGTCCGAGACCTTGCGCAAGCATGGAGCCGCACCCGCGGCGAGGCTGGTGAACGTTGCCGTCGACCTCCGACAGGATTGGCCGGAAGCACTGCGGCGAGCAGGCTTTGATGCGACGCAGCCAAGCGCCTGGTCCGCCGAGGGACTGCTTCGCTATCTGCCGGCGCAAGCTCAGGACTTATTGTTCGAGCGCATCAATGAGCTGAGCCCGGTGGGGTCGTGGCTGGCCACCAACACGCCGAGCAGAGAAGCCATCGACCCGGACCGTCTGGCGCGCCAGCGTGAGCAGATGCAGCGGCTCCGGACGGTCGCGGCCCGGCTGACCAACTCCCCGATGCCCGACGTCGAAGGACTCTGGTATCCCGAAGAACGAACCGATGTCCCGGAATGGCTGCGTGCACACGGCTGGGCGGTTTCTTCAGCGACTATGGCCGAGATGCTGGCTCGGTACGATCGCGTCGCCCCCGTCGATGACATAACGCCGCCAACAGTTTTCGTTTCCGCCGAGTGCTCATCGTCGGCTTGACGCTGCGCAGAACGGCGCTGCGGTTTCGTGTCGGTATCCGTTCGGCTCGGACGTCTCGTTTCGGCCTGCCCGGCCACGGGTAGGCAACCGGGTAACGTGTCGCGGGTTCTCGCGGCAGCGACGAAGGAGGCGACCAATGGTCGACGTAGCGCCAAGCCAGACAGCCGAACCGGGCACGCCGGCAGAGCCGCCCGAGCGATTGACACCGGCTGAGCAGCCAGAGCGGCTCACGCCGTCGGAATCACCGGAGCGGCTGACACCGTCAGAGCCGGCCCCGCAGGAACCGTCGAACTGACACACCTATTGAATCGACTTTGACTTCCCGCGAAACGGAGACTGACATGCGCGCCGAAGAAGGCGACGAATCGATCAAAGACTACGCTGCAGAGGCACGCCAGACTCAGGGCAGAGTCGGTGGGCCGAAGTTGTCGCTGCCGCGAAAATTCCTTCGGTTTCTTGGATTCGGACCGAGCAACCGCGGCCCGCAGGGCGGACACCGTCAGGACTCGAACAAGTAACACCTCGAGCACTATTCAGCGTTGCCGTGTCATTCCGGACACTATTTGTCGCATTTGGAATATTGTCGGGAGGGTAGAACCTTCCCATCTGATCGTGCGGACGCTACGGAGGTCACGATGCGGTACGGCGGAATCGTCAGCGCAGTACTCTTGGTGTGGTTGTTAATCGGTGTGTTGGCGCTCTACCAACGCGGAGGCTTCGACAGCGGTATCAGTCTTCAAACCGCACTCAATGTGGCCCTCACGGTGATCGCCGGGCCCCTGAACTACGCCGGTGTCAAGCCGGGAGTCGCCGTGCCGCAACCCAGTTCGATGCCAGCCATCGGCTTGAAGACCCTCTTGACAGGAGCGATCTCATGATCGGGCTGGGCATTCTGCTTATCATCGTCGGCATCGTGATCAAAACTCACACTTGGATCTTTGTCCTCGGCGTGGTGTTGCTGGTCATGGGTGCAGCCTTCTGGATTCTGGGCAGGGTCGGCCAGCCGGTCGGCGGCCGACGGCATTGGTACTAATTGATTCGCTGCGCCGTAATTGTTCGTACGATACGCACGGTCAACGATTCAGGCGGGCGTAAGTCGTCGGTATCGAAAACACAACAGAAAAGGAGTCGTCGTGATCGTTCTCGGCATCATCTTGCTCGTGCTCGGATTCGTGCTGAAGATCAGCATCTTGTACACGATCGGCATCATCTTGTTGGTCATCGGGGCGATCCTGTGGATCCTGGGTGCGGTCGGTCGGCCTGTTGCCGGCAGACGCTACTGGTTCTAGCGTCCGCCCCGCCTTCCTTGCGGCGGCAGAGACCGGGCACAGTGGCGCCGTCGACGACGCCGCCGTGACTCTCACAGCGCGCACATAGGGACGCCATAGCGCCGGCTCATCGGCCAGCGGATACTGAAGTTGTGACTCGGTCCAGTTCTTCGGTGTCCAGCAACTCCGTCGAGCGCGTCGTGATGCGCAGGGCGGACGGCGATCCCATCAACGTGCTGGTGGTCGACGACGAATCCGTTCTCGCCGAAATGGTCTCCATGGCGCTGCGATATGAAGGCTGGAACATCGCGACAGCCGCGGACGGATCATCGGCGATTGCCGCTGCCCGCGCACAGCGGCCCGACGTTGTCGTCTTGGACGTGATGCTGCCTGACATGAGCGGGCTTGATGTGCTGCACAAACTGCGTGAACAGACTCCCCAACTGCCGGTGCTCCTGCTGACCGCCAAAGACGCCGTCGAAGACCGCATCGCCGGCCTGACCGCCGGTGGTGACGACTACGTCACCAAGCCGTTCAGCATCGAAGAGGTGGTGCTGCGGCTGCGCGCACTGCTCCGCCGCACCGGGGTGACCACGGTGGACAGCGGCGCGCAGATCGTCGTCGGCGACCTGGTACTCGACGAGGACAGCCATGAGGTCACCAGGGCCGGGGAGCAGATCTCGCTGACGTCCACCGAGTTCGAGCTGCTGCGTTTCATGATGCGCAACTCCAAGCGTGTGCTGAGCAAAGCTCAGATCTTGGACCGGGTGTGGAGTTATGACTTCGGCGGCCGGTCCAACATCGTCGAGCTGTATATCTCGTATCTTCGCAAGAAGATCGACAACGGGCGCGAGCCCATGATTCACACCTTGCGCGGCGCCGGCTATGTCCTCAAGCCCGCCCGCTAATCTGCGGCGGGCGTGGTCGCTGCGGCTGCGGCTGCTGGTCGGCCAGGTCGTCTCGCTGGTGATCGTCTGCGTCGGGATCGCCGCGGTGACCGAGGCGGCGCTGCACCACTTCCTGGTGGCGCAGCTTGACCGGCAACTGGGTGACGCCTCGCACCGCTCGTCGTCGATCTACGGTCAGCCGCCCGGACCATGGCACCATTTACGGCCCCTGCCGTCAGGCCCGGGCCCGCGGTTCCTGGATGCACCGGGCCAGCCGGCCGGAATGGTCGCGGCCGTGGTCAGCCGAGGCACGACAATCGAAGCCGGCTATTTGACCAGCACCGGCTCCCGCGCAACGCTGACCGATGCCGCTACGGAGCAGCTGCAGGCCATCGCGAACGACCGGACGCCGGAGACCCGTGACCTCGACGGCCTGGGCCGCTACCGGGTGATCGCCCGTCCCGCCCACCGCGACGGCGAGGTCATCGTCACCGGACTGTCGATAGCCAACATCGACGCCACCACGATTCGGGTCCTGCTGATCTTCACTGTGGTCACGGCGGTGGCTCTGGCCGCCGCCACCACCGCCGGATTGGTGATCATCCGGCGCGCGCTGGCGCCGCTGCGCCGTGTCGCGCAAACCGCCGGAGAGGTGGTCAACCTGCCGCTGGACCGCGGTGAGGTCGCACTGCCGGTGCGGGTGCCCGAATCGGACGCCAACCCCTCCACTGAGGTAGGGCAGCTCGGTTCGGCGGTCAACCGGATGCTCGACCACATCGCGACGGCGCTGTCGACGCGGCAGGCCAGCGAGACCCGAGTGCGCCAGTTCGTCGCCGACGCCAGTCATGAGCTGCGCACACCGCTGGCCGCGATCCGCGGCTACACCGAACTGGCCCAACGGATGCAGGACGACACCGAAGCGGTCGCACATGCCATGAGCCGGGTGCGATCCGAGACTGAGCGGATGACCCACTTGGTGGAGGACCTGTTGTTGCTGGCGCGACTCGACTCCGGCCGGCCGTTGCAGCGCGAACCGGTGGATTTGTCGCGGGTGGCGGTCGACGCGGTCAGCGATGCCCACGTGGCCGGACCGGATCATCAATGGGAATTGGACCTGCCGGCTGAGCCGGTCGTCGTTCCCGGCGACCCGGCACGGTTGCACCAGGTGGTCACGAATCTGCTCGCCAACGCCCGCATCCACACCGGTCCGGGCACCGTGGTGACGACCCGGCTGAGCGCCGACACCACGCACACAGAGCTCAGTGTTATCGACAACGGCCCCGGTATCCCTGCGAAGCTGCAGTCGGAGATGTTCGAGCGCTTCGCCCGCGGTGACAGCTCCCGCTCCCGCAAGGGCGGCAGCACCGGACTGGGCCTGGCGATCGTGTCCGCGGTGGTCAAAGCCCACGATGGCACCATCGTGGTGCACAGCGAACCCGGCCACACCGACTTCACGGTGCGTTTGCCACTCCCCAGCCCGCGTAGTCGACACGCAAGTGCCGGCGAATCAGGTTCGGCAACACAACTGACGTAGGCGCTACTCTGGACGTTTCGGCGCCCGGTCGGATTAAGCTGCCTGGACACCTAAAACACCGCGTCGCGTGATCCACGCCCGAATTTTCAGAGACTCGCCAAGCCGCGCGGCAATCGAGTGGTTGAAGGAGGTTGCCTGTGACGAAGGCGGAATTCGCCGTCTTGCTCGCGCTCGGCGCCGCGCTGGCGTCGGCGCTCGGGGGTGTGGTTCGCCAGCGGTCGGCCAAAGAGGTCACCGATGAGCCGGTCGGCGCCTTGGCGTTGTTCCGCCTGTCGTTGCAGGACAGCCGTTGGTGGCTGGGCGCGGGAGGAGCGGTCGCCAATTATGTGTTGCAGGCCGCGGCGCTGGCGCTGGGCTCGGTGATGCTGGTGTCAGCGCTGCAGGTAACCGCGTTGCTATTCGCGTTGCCGATTTACGCGCGCATGTCGCACCACCGGGTGACCCGCTGGGAGTGGATGTGGGCGGTATTGCTGGCCGGCGCGGTAGCAGCGGTCCTGTGTTTCGGCGACCCGACGGCAGGTCAGTCGCGGGCCCCGGTGCAAACCTGGTGGGTGGTGGCTGCGGTGATGGGCCCGGTGTTGGGGTTGTGTGTGCTGGCGGCGCGGATCTGGTCGGGTTCGGTGGCCGCGGTGCTGCTGGCGTTTGTGTCGGGTTCGTTGATGGCGTTGTTCTCGGTGCTGACCAAAGGCGTAGTCAAGCTGGCGGAACGCGGCGTTCTGACGGCGCTGCACACGCCGCTGCTCTACGGCTGGCTCGCGACCGCGGTGCTCGGAATGATCTTTCAGCAGTCCGCATTTCGGGCCGGTTCGCTCAGCGCCGCATTCCCGACGATGACCGTGGCGAAGCCCGTGGTCGCCTGGCTGCTCGGGATCATTGTGCTCGGTGAGCGTCTGCACACTGGTGACGAGACGATGTTCGTGGTAGTCGCAGGGATGGCGGTGACGATCGTGGCGACGGCGGCCCTGGCGCGCGGGGAGGCCGTGGTCGTCAATACCGGCGCTGAGAACGAGCGGCGCCGCGCACACCAGCCGACGGAGGCGCCGGCGCGCTGATCCGCGTTTTCTTTTTCCCGACGACCGGCTTGGTGGCAGTGTCATCCCGGTGGACCCCAAACTGCCGAGTGCGGTCGTCGAATCAGCGCACCGCGACCATCTGCGTGCCCTACCGCTCGATGAGACAACTGACTTCGGCGACGCCGACCGTGGATTCATCGCGGCGCTGTCTCCGTGCGTGATCAAGGCCGCCGACGGACGAGTGGTGTGGGACAACGACGCCTACGCCTTTCTCACCGGTGAAGCGCCGACATCGGTGCACCCCAGCCTGTGGCGGCAGTCGACAATTGTCGCCAAGCAGGGCCTGTACGAAGTGGTCGCGGGCATTTACCAGGTTCGGGGATTCGACATCTCCAACATCACCTTCGTCGAAGGTGACACCGGCATCATCGTCATCGACCCACTGGTGTCCACCGAAGTCGCGGCGGCCGCATTGGAGCTGTACCGCACGCACCGCGGTCACCGGCCGGTCGTCTCGGTGATCTACACCCACAGCCACGTTGATCACTTCGGCGGCGTGCTGGGAGTGACGACACAATCCGACGTCGACGCCGGCGCCGTCGCAGTGTTGGCGCCGGCAGGGTTCACCGAGCACGCCGTGCAAGAAAACGTGTACGCCGGCCCGGCGATGCTGCGCCGCGCCACATACATGTATGGGTCGATGCTCGAACGCGGCCCCTACGGACAGGTTGGGTGCGGACTCGGCCAGGCGCCGTCGACCGGTCAAGTGGCTTTGATCGTGCCCACAGTCGACATCGAAAGCACCGGTGAAACCCACACGATCGACGGCGTGGACATCGAGTTCCAGCTGGCGCCGGGCACCGAAGCCCCCGCTGAGATGCACTTCTATTTCCCGCAGTTTCGTGCGCTGTGCATGGCCGAGAACGCCACCCACAACTTGCACAACCTGTTGACATTGCGCGGCGCGCTGGTGCGCGACCCGCACGCGTGGTCGGGATACCTCACCGAAGCGATCGACACCTTCGCCCACCGCACCGACGTCGTGTTCGCCTCCCACCACTGGCCGACCTGGGGTCACGACCGCATCCTGCAGTTCCTCTCGCTGCAGCGTGACCTTTATGCCTATCTGCACGACCAGACGCTGCGGCTGCTCAACCAGGGTCATACCGGTGCCGAGATTGCCGAAACGCTGCAGCTGCCACCGATGCTGGAGCAGGCGTGGCACACCCACGGGTATTACGGGTCGGTCAACCACAACGTGAAGGCGATCTACCAGCGCTATATGGGCTGGTTCGACGGGAATCCCGCGCGGCTGTGGCCGCATCCCCCCGAGGCGCTGGCTGTCCGGTATGTTGCCGCGCTCGGCGGAGTAGACCGAGTCGTCGACCTCGCGCGCGAGGCCCACGAGGTGGGCGATTTTCGGTGGGCAGCTACGCTGCTCGACCACGCGGTGTTCAGCGACAGCTCCCATGCCGGTGCACGGGCGTTGTATGCCGAGACGTTGCAGCAACTGGCCTACGGTGCTGAGAACGCCACTTGGCGCAACTTCTTCCTCTCGGGCGCAACGGAATTGCGCGACGGTAACTTCGGCACCGCGGGCCAAGTGGTTGCGCCGTCGCTACTTTCGCAGTTGACGCCGGAGCAGATCTTCGACGGCCTGGCTGTCAGCGTCGATGGACCGCGCGCCTGGCACCTCGATCTCGCCGTCGACATCTTCTTCGCCGACCTCGAGGCCAATTACCGGATCACTTTGCGCAACGGTGTGCTGGTGTACCGCCAAGTTGCCGCCGACTCCGCGACCGCGGACGCGACGGTGCATCTGGCGGGCAAGGTCCGCCTGCTCGCAGCGGCGATGGGTGACCTCAGCTCGCCGGGGTTGACGGTATCCGGCGGTCAGGCAGCGTTGCAGGCTTTACTCGGTGTGCTCGACCGGCCCGACCCGGCGTTCAACATCGTCACCCCGTAACCGAACGGGCCGCCGAAACCGGCACCGCCGGAACGCGGTCGACGAGATCGCCGTATTTCGCCCTGACCGCTTCAATCCGGTTGGCCAGCAACTCACTGGGCCATTCCGAGTCCTCGGCCTCGTAGGTCTTGAGCAGCATGCGCGCCAGGTTTACCTTGTGCGCCTCGGTGGGCCCGTCGGCAAGGCCGAGCGCCACACCGCCGAGCAACACCTTGGTCAACGGAAGCTGATCGGTGAGCCCCAGCGCGCCGTGCACCTGAATCGCGCGCAGCCCGATCGACTTCAGTACCTGCGACGCCAGGATCTTGCACACCCCGATCTCGGCGCGGGCCGCGTGCTCGCCGGCGGTGTCGATCAGCCAGGCGGCGTGCAGCACGGTGAGCCGGAACGGAACCAGCTCGCTGTAGGAGTCGGCGATGAATGCCTGCACCAACTGCTTGTCGGCCAGCGGGCTGCCCTGCGTGAAACGACTTTTAGCGCGGCGGGCCATCATGTCCACAGCGCGTTGCGCCATCCCGATCGAGCGCATCGCGTGGTGCAGCCGACCTCCGGCCAGCCGGGTCTGCAGAATGACAAAGCCTTGACCCGGCTCGCCGAGCAGTGCCTCGGCGGGCACCCGCACCTCGTCATAGCGCACCAGTGAATGACCGGGTTCATGGGGCAGAGCGCCGGTCAAGTGGTGGGTGGCCTCGACGACCAGTCCGGGTGTGCCTGCCGGCACCAGGAACGTCGACGCGCCGCGATGGACGGGGACGTCCGGGTCGGTGATCGCGACCACGATGAAGAACGAAGCTACCGACGCGTTGGAGGAGAAGTATTTTCGCCCGGTGATCACCCAGTCGGCATCATCTTCTGGCCCGGCACGGCGGGCCATGGTGGTGAACACTCGCGGGTCGGCACCGCCTTGCGGCTCAGTCATCGAGAAGCAGGAGAAGATCTCGCCGGACAGCAGACCGGCCAGATAGCGGTCTTTTTGGTCCGAGGTGCCGAACCGGGCCAGTATTTCGGCGTTGCCGGTGTCTGGGGCCTGGGTGCCGAACACGATCGGCGCCCACGGGCTGCGGCCGAGTATCTCGTTGATCAATGTGAGCTTGACCGCGCCGAAGCCCTGCCCGCCGAGGTCGGGCCCCAGGTGCGGCGCCCACAGTCCCTGGTCTCGGACCCGCTGTTTGAGCGGGTCGACGATTCTGCGCCGTTCGTCGTTCAGCGGTAAGAACTCGCAGCCGGGGAACAACACCTCGAGCGGCTCCACCTCATCGCGAACGAACTCGCGAATCCAGTCGAGGTGCTTCTCGAACTCCGGTTCGGTGGAAAAATCCCATGCCACGTCGAACTCTCCTTCGTTCAATGGCGGCGATCCGCTGCGCCGCGTTTGCGATCGTCGCTAGGTTCATCGGCGGTGACCCGCTGCGCCCGGATCCGCCGCCCTTGCGATCACCTAGGGGATCCCACCGTCGGCTCGCAGGATCGAGCCAGTGGTGAAGCTGGAAGCGTCCGACGCCAAAAACAGTGCCGCGCCGACGATTTCGGCCGGGTCACCGGCCCGCTGCAAGGACAAGTGGCCGAACGGGTTCTGGGTGGCTTGCTCGAGGTTCCAGGCTTTACTGATGTCGGTGAGAAACGGGCCGGCCATCAGAGTGTTGACCCGCACCGCGGGCCCAAGCGCCCGTGCGAACCCCTCGGTCATCGCGTTAAGGCCCGCCTTGGCCGCGGCGTAGGGAACGATGTCCGCGCCCGGGCGCAGCGACCCGCTGGAGCTGACGTTGATGATCGAGCCGCGACCCGCTGCCACCATACGTTCACCCACCAGAGCCGATAACCGGAACGGACCCTTGAGGTTGAGGTTGACCACCGCGTCGAACAACTTCTCGGTGACGTTGGTCAGCGTGTCGTAGACCGGCGACATGCCGGCGTTGTTGATCAGCGTGTCGATCTTGCCGAACCGCTGGTAGGTTGCGTCGACTAGTCCGTCGAGTTGTTCCCAGCGCCCCGCATGCACCTGGTAGGGCAGCGCCGAGCGCCCGGTCTCGGCCTCGACCTCCTTCGCGGTGTGCACGCAGTTGCCGATGTTCCGGCTGGCGATGACGACGTCCGCACCGCACTGGGCGGCTGCAAAAGCCATCTGTCGTCCCAAACCGCGGCTGCCGCCGGTGACGAGCACCACCCGGTCGGTGAGGTCGAAAACCCGGTCAGCGAACGACATTCAGTTGGCCTTGCTCGGCACCCGGGTCAACTCGGCAGCCCTGGCGATCAACTGCAGAACCATCGGCCCGAAAGCTTTGGTGATTTTGTCTGCTCTGCCGGCTCGCACTCCCGCGGCGTAAGTCTTCTCCAGCACGATGCCAAGCTTCCAGTTGGCCAATACCAGGTAGTAGTCGATGTTCTCGGTCGTGAGCCCGCTGACCTGCTCATAGTGGTCGAGCAACTCGCTGCGTGCCGGCATGCCGGTCAGATCCAGGTAGAAGCCGTCGGTTCGGGGCTGTTCGCCGTCGTAACCCAGCAGGCACCACGCCAAATCCAGCAGCGGATCGCCGACCGTGGTCATCTCCCAGTCCACGATCGCCGCCAATGTCGCCGGCGCGCCGTAGGCGAACATCGCGTTGGCGAACTGGTAGTCGCCGTGCATGACGCCGGGCGTGTAACGCTCCGGACGGTTACGGCGCAGCCAGTCGGATGCTTCCGCCAGGCCCGGCAGGTCGCGAACTCGGTAAGCGTCGAGAAAAGCCAGCCACCGATCGACCTGACGCTCGTGGAATCCATCCGGACGCCCGAATCCTGCTAGCCCGTGCGCAGCCCAATCCATTCGGCCCAGCTTGGCGGCGCCCTCGACCAGTTCGAAGGCCAGCCCGCGGCGCTGTGCCAGATCGGTGTCGAACGGAGCCGGCCAGCCGCCGTCCATCGGGCTCCAGCCGTCAATGGCCTGCATGACGTAAAACGGCATGCCGAGCAGATCGCCGGCATCGTCGGTGGCAATCAACTCAGCATGGGGTACGTCGCTGCCGGCCAGAGCTCGCATCAGCCGGATCTCACGCAGCAGACCGTTAATCCGGGCGGCGTCCGCCCCGGCGCCGGGCATCCGCAGCACCATGCGCTGTCCGCCCCGCTCGATTAGGTAGAGGGTGTTCTGTGAACCGCCGCTGAGTGGTTGGAGCACCGGTGGTTCGCCGCCGCCCGGGGCGTTCTGCGAGTCGAGCCATCGGCCCAGCGCTGTCGCGTCCAGCTGTGGTCCACCGCTTGTCAGGGTCACAGGAACGCCTCGCTCTCCGCTGAGAGAATAGTATTCTCTCGTTGCCGGATAACCTTTGTCGGGAGTCCAATACGACGCTGGAAGAGGATAGCCGCGAAGGCGGCTGCGGCGAATCTGCCGATGGCATAGTCGATTGTCCGACGTGGGGCTTGCTGCCCGGAATTACGGCGTCGACCGCGGCATTGATCGCTTTCGTCTTCGGCCTCGGTCCGGTGGGCCTCCAGCTGGTCGACCCTGCCAAGCCGTCCAAGCGACAGGTATGACCTGGAATATCAACCACCTTGCTATATATCAACTAGGTTGATACGGTTAGGCCTTGCACTATCCACACGTTGAAGGAAGATAAACATGGTTTTCGGCGGCTTTGCCGGCGGGCCCGGCTACGGTGGTCCTGGTTTCGGCGGTCCGAGCTTCGAGGGTCCCGGATGGGGCGGACAGGGTGGCCCTGATTTCGGTGGCCCTGATTTCGGCGGGCGCAGTGGTCGGAAGTCTGGCGGGCGTCGATCCCGCCTCAAGAAAGCGGCGTTCGGCACCTTAGCGCTGCTGCTTGACGGCCCGGCTGACGCCGCGCAGATCGTGCAGCGCACCACCGAGGCCACCCACGGCGCCTTCATTCCGCCGCAGGAGGTAGCTGAGCTCGCGATCGGCCTGCTTGCCGGTCGCGGCCTGGTGACAGTGGACGACGGTGTCGCCACGCTGACCGAGCTCGGCAGCAACCTGCTGGCGTGGCGGGGTGTCAGCAGCGAAACCGCGCACGCGTTCTTTGCCCGCGCCGCTCAGTTCAGCGACGTCATCAAGATCCGCAGAGAACTTCGTGAGCTGGCGGGCCTGGCGGGCACCATCACGTGGTCTGGCACTGACGAGCAGAAGGCGAAGCTCACCGAGGCCAAGGCCAAGGTCTTGGCAGTGCTGACGGAGACCAAGAAGTCTCTGTACAGCACGCTCGCCGAAAGCTGAACCCACCACACCCGTGCCGCGCTGAGTTTTTCTAAACCTTCGGCAATTCGAAGACAGGTATGACGCGGTCGGTCTTCGACTGGTAGTCGGCGAAGCCCGAAGCCTCGCTGGTGATGTGCTCGAATGCGGCATCGCGCTCGGCGCGGGGTAGCTCGCGAGCGTCGACGTCGTAGGCGTCGGTACCGATTTCGATGTGAGCGTGCGGATGTGCCCGCAGGTTGTGCACCCAGGCCGGGTCGACGTCGGCGCCCGCGTAGGAACCGACGATAAGCAGCTTGCCGTCGCTGCGGAAGTACATCACTGGGTTGACGTGCTGTTTTCCGGACTTGGCGCCGGTGGTGTGCAATAACAGCAGAGTGGCATTCTCGAAATCACCGCTGACCCTGCCGCCGTTCGCTCGGAATTCTTCGATTATTCGGTCGTTCATCGAAACGTCGGGTCGGTCGCCCATCGGTCCTCCGTTCGTTCGCCGCACGGCGTCCGCCGAAATTCGCGGCCTCTTGATCTGACAACCTACAAGCCATGCAACTGCTTCTGGTCCGGCATGCGCTGCCGCTGCGCAGCGAACACGGCCAGGGGTCCGACCCGGCGTTGTCCGACGCCGGGCAAGAGCAGGCCGACCGCTTGCCGGAGGCGTTGGCACGTTTTGCCCTCAGCCGGCTGGTCAGCAGCCCGCAGCGTCGGGCCGTCCAGACCGCCGAACCGGTTGCCAAGGCGCGCGACATGGTGGTGGACATCGACGAGCGTTTCGCTGAGTATGACCGCGGCATGTCGAACTACATTCCGGTCGAGCAACTCCGTAACGAGCGGCCGACCGACTGGGCCCGAATGGCGCAGGGATACCTTCCGGGCTCTGTCGACGAGGCCGGCTTCCGGCGCCGGGTCGGCGCGGTACTTGGCGAAGTGGTAAGCAAATCCGACCCCGAGGACACCGTGGCGGTGTTCAGCCACGGCGGCGTGATCAACGTGGTGCTGCACGAAATCCTCGGTACCAGGCGTCTGCTGTCGTTCCCAATCGACTATGCGTCGGTGACCCGTCTGTTGTTCTCCCGGTCCGGTGAAGCCACCGTCGCCGGTGTAAACGCAACCGAGCATGTCTGGGATCTGCTGCCCCGCAACCGGCGGTGACAACAGCGCCGATCTTCTACCGACGCGCCAGGAAGTCCTTCTTCGCTGCTCGGCGCAATTGGAAAATCCTTGCGGTGCCAGCCAGCACAGTAATCAACCCGCCGAAGACTGCCGCCAGCAGGATGGCCACCCCCAGCGGCATGCTCCAGCGCCAGCCAAGGAAGGCGAACTGTGGAGACGTGGTGTTCTGGGAGATGAAGACCAGCAGCACGATGAGAATCAGGAAGCCAACGGTCAGAGCCGACCATACGGCGCCGGCGCGGGTGAATTTGACCGTTTCAGGTGTGGCTACTGCCGCACCGCCCGGAGGCACCTGCGCTGGCGGCGGCGTCGCGGGAAGCCGCCCTTCGGGCATTGCAGAAGGATCGGTGCTCATAGAGATATCTTTGCCCTTTACGTGCCGGAAAGAAACCGAACGCCGGGAAAACGACGCATGCTGATTAATTCGGCGTCGCTCGCGTAGTGGCGATAGTGTCGGCTGCTATGACGATGCTGCGACGGCGCGCCCGCAGCACCGCCACGCTGTTCGCTCTGACGGCGACGTTGTTTGCTGCGGCCTGCGGCAGCTCTAACCCGCTCGGTGGGGATATGTCCGGGATGAAGTCGATCATCGTGGGCTCCGCCGACTTCCCGGAGTCCAAGGTCGTCGCCGAAATATATGCACAAGCATTGCAAGCCAACGGCTTTCAGGTCGGCCGGCGCCTGGGTATCGGCAGCCGGGAGACCTACATTCCGGCGCTGAAAGACCACTCCATCGACCTGGTGCCCGAATACATCGGGAACCTGCTGATCTACTTTGATCCCGACGCCACGGCGACGATGCTTGACGCGGTGGAACTGGAGTTGTACAAACGCCTGCCCGGTGATCTGTCGATCCTGATGCCCTCCCCGGCTTCGGACACCGACACCGTCACCGTCACCTCAGCGACCGCCGCGACATGGCACCTGAAAACAATCGCCGACTTGGTGGGCCATTCCGCCGAAGTGAAATTCGCCGCTCCGGCGGATTTCCAGACCCGACCAGAGGGGCTGGTCGGCTTGCGGCAGAGGTACGGGCTGGATATCCGGCCCGGAAACTTCGTCGCGATCAGTGACGGCGGCGGCGCGGTCACCGTGCGCGCCTTGGTGGACAACACAGTCACCGCGGCCAACCTCTTCAGCACGTCGCCGGCCATCCCGGCCAACCACTTGGTCGTCCTCGACGATCCCGAGCACAACTTCTTAGCCGGAAACATCGTGCCGCTGGTTGATTCGCAGAAGAAATCGGACTCGCTCAAAGATGTGCTCGACGCGGTGTCGGCGAAGCTGACCAGCCCGGCGCTCACCGGCCTGAATGCCGCGGTGTCGGGCAACTCCGGTGTCGACCCTGATGAGGCGGCACGCACGTGGTTGCGCGACAACGGATTCGACCACCCGGTGAAGCAGTGATGCGAAGAATGGGCGCAGGTTGATCAGCTTCGACCACGCCACCAAAACGTATCCGGATGGCACCGTCGCGGTCGACGATCTGACGATGCTGGTACCGGCCGGTTCGTTCACCGTCTTCGTCGGACCGTCCGGGTGCGGCAAGACAACGTCGATGCGGATGATCAACCGGATGGTGGCACCGACTTCGGGCACCGTGCAGGTTGACGGTGCAGACGTATCGACGGTCGACCCGGTCAAGCTGCGCCTGGGTATCGGCTATGTGATCCAGAGCGCAGGCCTGATGCCGCATCAGCGGGTGATCGACAATGTCGCCACGGTCCCGGTACTTCGCGGTGAGACCCGGCGGGTCGCCCGACAGCACGCATACCGGGTGCTCGAACAGGTCGGGCTCGATCCCAAACTCGCGACCCGCTACCCCGCGCAACTCTCCGGCGGCGAGCAGCAACGCGTTGGGGTTGCCCGCGCACTGGCGGCCGACCCGCCGATCCTGCTGATGGATGAGCCGTTTTCGGCCGTCGACCCCGTGGTCCGCAGAGATCTGCAACACGAAATGTTGCGCCTGCAAGCCGAACTGCACAAGACGATCGTGTTCGTCACCCATGACATCGACGAGGCGGTCTTGCTGGCGGATCTGATAGCCGTGTTCGGGCCCGGTGGATCGTTGCAGCAATACGACGAGGTGGCGCAACTGCTTTCACGCCCGGCAAACGAATTTGTTTCCAAGTTCGTCGGGGCCGGCCGCGGTTACCGGTGGCTGCAGCGGCTGGACCTGACAGGCCTTAATTTGAACGACATTCCCAAGCTCTCCGAAGCCGAAATTGCCGGTATCGACGAGTCGGTTGTCAACGGTTGGGTCCTGATCACCGACAGTGACGGCGCGCCGGTGGGCTGGATCGACACTGAGGGCTTGACAAGGCACCGCGGCGGAGCGCCGCTGTCTAAGACGTTGGCCGGCGTGGGCGCGCTACTGCGCCCGGACGGAAACCTGAGCCAGGCCCTCGATTGCGCACTGTCCTCACCTTCGTCGATGGGTGTTGCCGTCGATGAGGCCGGCAAGGTCATCGGAGGTGTGTTGGCCTCCAACGTGCTGACGGCGCTGGACTCGCGAAAAGACGAAGGCCAGGCCTGAGCGTGCACTACCTTCTTACTCATCAGAGCACCGCGTGGGCATTGACCGTGGTGCATCTGCGGCTGGCCCTGCTGCCGGTGCTGATCGGCGTTGCCATCGCACTACCGGTCGGTTTGCTGGTGCAGCACACCACCACGCTGCGGCTCCTGACCACCGTCACAGCCGGCGTCGTGTTCACCATTCCGTCGCTCGCGTTGTTCGTGATGCTGCCGCTGATCATCCCGACCCGAATCCTCGATGAGGCCAACGTGATCGTTGCGCTGACCCTGTACACCACCGCACTTTTGATGCGAGTCGTTCCCGAGGCGCTGGACGCGGTGCCGGCGCCGGTGCGAGACGCGGCGGTCGCGATCGGTTACAAGCCGGTCACACGCATGTTGAAGGTGGAGTTGCCAGTGTCGCTTCCAGTGCTGGTCGCCGGCCTTCGAGTCGTCGTGGTGACCAACATCTCGATGGTCGCGGTCGGATCGGTGATCGGCATCGGCGGCCTGGGCAGCTGGTTCACCGAGGGATTTCAGACCGACAAAAGTGATGAGATCGTCGCCGGCATCATCGCCGTCTTTGTCCTCGCGATCGGAATCGACATGCTGATCATCCTGGCCGGCCGGCTGGCCACCCCGTGGGAAAGCCGTCGACCGCGATTGTCCCGGACGCCGGTCGTCGGCGGCGCACGATGAACTTTTTGGCTCAGGCGGTCGCCTATATTCTGCACGCCGACAACTGGCTCGGGCCGGTCGGGCTGGCGAACCGGATCCTCGAGCATTTGCAGTACACCGCCGCGGCCGTGGCGGTTTCAGCGCTGATCGCCGTCCCGATCGGCCTGTTCATCGGACACACCGGTCGTGGCGCGCTGGTTGTGGTCAGCGCGGTCAACGGGCTACGCGCGCTGCCGACGCTGGGTGTGCTGTTGCTCGCGGTACTGCTGTGGGGGTTGGGGCTGATACCACCGATCGCGGCGTTGATGCTGCTGGGCATCCCGCCGCTGCTCGCAGGCACTTACGCAGGAATCTCCAACGTCGACGCCGCGGTGGTGGATGCGGCCCGGTCGATGGGCATGACCGAAACTCAGGTGTTGCTGCGCGTCGAGCTGCCCAATGCGCTGCCGTTGATGCTGGGTGGGCTGCGCACTGCGACTTTGCAGGTGGTCGCTACCGCCACCGTTGCCGCCTACGCCAGTCTCGGCGGACTGGGCCGATTGCTGATCGACGGCATCAGTGTGCGGCAGTTCCACATCGCCGTGGTCGGCGCGCTCATGGTGGCAGCTTTGGCGCTGATCCTCGACGCCTGCCTGGCGTTCGCGGTGTGGTTGTCGGTGCCCGGTACAGATCGCTGGCGTCGCGGCACGCTGAGCCCCCGCAGCGGCCGGACGGATCGCGCCAGTAAGTCAGCAGCGTCACACCGGGCTGCGGAACCGGTCGGCGCGCGCATAGAGTAGGCCCGGTGAGCCCTGCCGAGCCCGACGCGAAGAAAAGCCCGTTCCCGGCGATTCTCACTTGGCGGGCGCCCGACGCTTCTCGGATGGAATCCGTGCGAGTGCAGTTGTCGGGCAAACGAATCAAAGCCAACGGCCGTATCGTGGCCGCCGCCGCGGATACCCATCCGGCGTTCGGCGTCTACTACGACCTGCAGACCGATGAGGCCGGTGCGACCAAACGGCTCGGGTTGACGGTGACGCTCGCTGAACGGGAGCGGGTTCTTTCAATTGCACGTGACGACGAGAACATGTGGCTGGTGACCGATCACCGGGGAGAGTCACGGGCCGCCTTCAATGGCGCATTGGACGCCGACCTGGTTTTCAGCCCGTTCTTCAACGTGTTGCCGATCCGTCGCTGCGGTCTTCATCAGCGCGCCGAGTCGGTCACGCTGCCGATCGTCTATGTCAACCTGCCCGACATGTCCGTGGGTTCGGCGACCCTTACCTACAGCAGCAACGGTCCGGAGAGCAGCGACGGAATCAAGCTGCACTCGCCGGTCGCCGACACCACTGTGAGCGTCGACGCCGACGGATTCATCGTGGACTATCCAGGCTTGGCAGAGCGGATCTGATCACGCCGCCGGCCCGTCCGGCAGCGGCCAGTTCCGCGCGCCAATCCGGTGCGCCGACGAAGACGGTAACGATGTCCGGACGCGAAAAGCTGTCGTAGCGGATGCGGGCCGCGTGGCCCGCTTCGGCCAGCTCACCGATCGAGTCGTTGTTGGCCAGCGCATCTCGAGCGCGGCTGAGCAGGTCGATACTGCGGTCCAGGGCCGGCAGCAACTGGTCGGAGTTCGCCTCGCACATGGCTCGCACCAAGTCTGGCGCGCTGCTGGCCACCCGGGTGCCGTCCCGAAACGATCCGGCGGCCAGCGCGAAGGCCAGCGGCACTTCGGCCGCCGTGACGGCGAGCGCTTCGGCAAATAGGTGCGGCAGGTGCGAGATTGCGGCCGCCGCAGCGTCGTGATCGGCCGACCGGGCCGGCACCACCACCGAGCCGCAGTCCAACGCCAGCGTCATCACCGTCGTCCACACCGCGGGATCGACATGGTCGTCGACGCTGATCACCCACGGCGCCCCGGTGAAGAGGTCGGCATGGCCGGCGGCCCAGCCCGAATGCGCGGTGCCGGTCATCGGATGACCGCCGACGAAGCGCTGCCGCAGCCCGGCGGCTGTGACTTCGTCGAGCACGGCGGATTTGACGCTGGTGACATCGGTCACCGCGCAGTCGGGAGCCGATTCGCGAATCCGCGCCAGCAGGGGCCGCAGCGCTGGGACGGGAACCGCCAGCACGATCAAGGCGTCGGCGTCGGCGGCGCGGTTGAGCGTCTCAGTGACGTCGGCGGTTGCGTCGAAACCGTCGTAGCGGGCGGCCTGCACACCTTCCACCGACCGGTTGTAGCCGAACACCTGATACCCCGTGGCGGCAGCGGCGCGCATGATCGAGCCGCCGATCAGTCCCAACCCCAGCACACACACCGGACCCTTGGAAGCAGGACTAGCCACATTCCCAGGTTGGCACATCTGCGGCGGCCGGGGAGCCGGCCGCACCGATCCGGCGACATCCGGCGGTAGTGCTATCTGCTGGTCAAAGGTGCTGGTCAGGTACTAGCGTAAGCGCCCATGGGAGCACAGCGGGCCTCAGCGCAGGGCCCGTCCGCGGACGCCCCGGACGGCTTCGGTGTCGCCGTCGTACGCGAGGGCGGGCAGTGGCGTTGCTCAGCGATGCGCCCCAAGGCCCTGACCAGTCTGGCGGCCGCCGAAACCGAGCTGCGTGAACTGCGCAGCGCAGGCGCGGTTTTCGGGTTGCTCGACGTCGACGACGAATTCTTCGTCATCGTGCGCCCAGCACCCTCAGGAACCCGGCTGCTGTTGTCGGATGCGACCGCCGCGTTGGATTACGACATCGCCGCCGAAGTGCTGGAAAATCTTGACGCCGACATCGGCCCGGAGGACCTCGAAGACGCCGAGCCGTTCGAGGAGGGTGATCTGCGGCTCCTGGCAGATGTCGGGCTGTCCGATGCGGTGTTGGGCGTGATCCTCGACGAGTCCGACCTGTATGCCGATGAGCAACTCGGCCGCATCGCGCGGGAAATGGGTTTCGCCGAGGAGTTGTCGGTGGTGCTCGACCGTCTGGGTCGGTGACATCTGACGCCGATCTGATCCGTGCCGCGCTGGCCGCCGCGGCCACGGCGGGACCGCGGGATGTGCCGGTGGGTGCGGTGGTATTCAGCGCCGACGGTGAAGAACTGGCACGCGCGGTCAACGCCCGCGAGGCACTAGGGGATCCGACCGCGCATGCCGAAATCCTGGCGATGCGGGCAGCGGCCAATGTGCTCGGTGACGGCTGGCGGCTGGAAGGAACCACGGTGGCCGTTACCCTCGAGCCGTGCACGATGTGCGCGGGCGCGGTGGTGCTGGCCCGGGTGGCGCGGTTGGTATTCGGGGCGTGGGAGCCCAAGACGGGGGCGGTCGGCTCGCTGTGGGACGTGGTGCGCGACCGGCGGCTCAACCATCGCCCGGCTGTCCGGGGCGGGGTGCTGGCCCAGGAATGCGCCGCACCGCTGGCGGAGTTCTTCGCACGCCAGCGATTGGGGTGAGTGGCCGACGGTTGGCGTAAGCTGCCCTGCGGTGGCGTGTCCGAGCGGCCTAAGGAGCACGCCTCGAAAGCGTGTGACGGGTAACCCCCGTCCGAGGGTTCAAATCCCTCCGCCACCGCCATAGCTTTCAGGGGTCGCGGCCCTACTGCCGAGTCCGCGAGCGGCCTGATCCGCCGCCTAGGCCGCGCACATCATGAGCCCCGCTAGTCGTGGCTTCGAGCTTCTAACACCATCTCGCGCGCTTGCTCTTCCAAGCACTCAAACCCGGCCTGCTGGTGCTCATGTTGTATCGCGAGTACTGCTTCCTCATCGCTGACGCTGTCAGGAATGTTGAGTCTGTCGGGAGAGTGCTCGTCGACATACCTCTCCATGTCCCCGACAACGTCGTCAACGATGCGCTGCTCAACGATGTCGTCGTTCGTCACGCGCCTGACGGTATCGCGGTTCAGCGCTTGTCCGCGTGAACCCCTTTTCTGGCGCGCCGCCGGGCATCCCGACAGCGCCTTCAGCACGGCCGCGCGGATGTCCGAATCATCCACCCCCGACCCGGCCACATGACGAGTCGGTGAACTACCCGGCACAAGTCGGTTAGGCGCAGCTGCTTTGTACGAAGATGACGAAATGCGACTACTTGTATTACTTGCAGGGTTGGGCGCGATGATCGGGCTGGCCGCAACGGCGCAGGCCGATCCGAGCGCTGATGCCAGCTTCCTCGGTGAGCTCAACCGGGCCGGCATCTCCTACGGCACTCCGGGCGACGCTGTCGCGGCCGGCCACCGGGCCTGCGATCTGATGAACCAGGGTCAGCAGGAGGACGACGTCATCGCGAGCTTGACGGCAGCGAACCCGGGATTCACCAGGCCGAGCGCCACCCAGTTCACCACGATCGCGGCCAGCGCCTACTGTCCGCAGCTGCTGGGCAATCCTCCGCCACCGCCGACCAATCCGGCACCACCGCCGGAGTCGTGGTTCGTCGGTCTGCCGCCGCTGCCGGCTGCGGCCTAAGAATCGAAGTCGGCGTCGAAGGTGGCGGCCACGGCGGCGATCACGTCGGGCGCGATTGAAGTGTCCAGCGCGAGGGACAGTTCACGGTTCTCCAGCAGGCTTGTGGTGGAAAGGTTTTGGCTGCCGATGACAAGCTCGGTGCTGTCGGTGAGCAAAATTTTCTCATGCATGTACAGCGCCGTCTTGGTTGCCGGGAGCAAGTGCACCGAACATCCGGCGGCCGACACTTCAGCCACCGCTTTGGCCCACGCCGGATTTTCGGTGAGCACGATACGGCAGCGCACACCGCGGCGCGCGGCCTTGTCCAGCGCACTGATGACGGCGCGGTCCTTGAGTTCCTCGCTGGTGACGTCGACGCTGTGCTCAGCCGCGTCGACGCGCTGCAGGAACGCGGCGCGGGCCGCCGGCGACCAAATCAGGTTGGGGGCGGGCGTCGCTTGGGGCGGACGCCCGGAGGGTGCTGCGGTGTAGTCGGTGTCGAAGGTGGCGGCGATGGCCGCCACGTCGGTGGGGTCGGTGTCGAAGACCCAGGCGTCGCGGCTCGTCGAGTAGTACTGCGGCGTCAGGTTGCCGGTGCCGACCGCCGCGGTGGCGTCGTCCACGGTGATGGTCTTCTGGTGATAGATCACCCCGTTGGGCGCCCACTTCACGCCGACACCGGCGTCGCTGAGTTCTTCGAAAGCCGTTGCATTGGTGGCGCGACCGTGAAACGCGGCGTCGAGGATGACCTTGGTGTTCACGCCGCGGCGGTCTGCATCGACGAGCGCCTCGACGGCGGCGGAATCTGTGAGTTCGTACATGGTGATACGCACCGAGCGGGCCGCCCCGCTGATCAGACCGACGATGGGTGAGTAACCGGCGTCGGGCTCCTGAATCAACTGGTAGTCCGTGCCGGCGTGTGCGCTCGGCATCGGCGATATCAACACACCGGCGCGGCCGTAGCACGCCATGATCAACGCGACGGCGGCAGCCTTGCTCAGGGTTCTCCGCGCGCCGGACGAGCCGGTAATGAGGAGCCGCATGTGCCCGACCCTATTGCGCTGCACTGACAGTGCCGTCCGCAACCGGGTGCTCACCCGGCGCGCTGACCGCTTTGCTTGCTCGTCGTTGCCTGTGCGGCGTTTGACCCCGACCGTTGCCGGGAATGTCAGCGCGAAACGTCAGCCGAAGAAGGCGGGGTTGCGTGATGCTGGAGCTGGGGCCGCGGGCGCCCTGCACTGGTGACAACAGCCCTGAAAGACAAGAGGCGGGAGGATAGCAGTGACCGAAGAGCAACGCAGCGTCATGGCGTCGGGAAATGGCTTCATTGCCGCGCTGGACCAAAGCGGTGGCAGCACCCCGAAAGCCCTCAAGCTCTACGGCGTTCCCGAGGACGCGTACAACAACGAGAAGGAGATGTTCGACCTCATCCACGAGATGCGTGAGCGCCTCATCTCCAGCCCGAGCTTCACCGGCGACAAGGTGCTGGCGACCATCCTTTTCGAGCAGACCATGGATCGCACCATCAACGGTGAGGACACTGCGGCGTTTCTGTGGAAGCAGAAGCACATCGTGCCGTTCGTGAAGGTCGACCAAGGACTCGGCGACGCCGAGAACGGTGTGCAGTTGATGAAGCCGATGGACAAGTTGGACTCCTTGCTGGAGCGCGCGGTCGAGAAAGGTGTTTTCGGCACCAAGATGCGCTCCTTTATCGAGGAGCCCAACGAGCGGGGGATCAAAGCCATCGTCGATCAGCAATTCGAATTCGCCGACAAGATCTCTGCGCGCGGGCTCATGCCGATCGTGGAGCCCGAGGTCAGCATCAAGAGCTCAGAGAAGGCGAAAGCCGACAGTATGCTGGTCGAAGCATTGAAGGCGAAGCTCGACGAACTTCCCGAGGACCGGCAGGTCATGCTCAAGCTGACTCTCCCCGACGAGAACGACCTGTACACGCCGTTGATGGAGCATCCCCGAGTGCTGCGGGTGGTCGCCCTATCGGGTGGCTACAGTCTGGCGGAAAGTGTCACGATCCTGGCCCGCTGCCATCACCTGATCGCCAGCTTCTCCCGGGCGCTGACCGAGGGGCTGAGCGCCGAGCAAACCGATGCGGAGTTCAACGAGCAACTCGGTGCCAACATCGACGAGATCTACACCGCGTCGCTCACGTGACGGCGAGCGTCTTCGCTTCGAACGCGCGGTCGGCATCTGCTGCCGAAACTCAGTGCCGGTCTCGCAAGCCGGCGGCAAGATCGTCACCGTCTCGTCGATCGGCTGCTTGAACAGCTCGGACTTCCGCACCGGTTATTCACGGGCAGGACACGACGATCTCGAGCGGCGACGACGGTATGTTCGCAGATATGCAGACGCTGCAGACACCACAAGATCGGTTCGCTGATCTGCCTGACTTCCCCTACCCGCCGCAGTATGGCGAGGTCGCCGACGGTGACGGCGGCACGCTGCGCATCGCCTGGGTGCAAGAAGGTCCGGCGGACGCCGACCCGGTGCTCATGCTGCACGGTGAGCCGTCCTGGTCTTTCCTCTACCGCAAAATGATTCCGATCCTGGCCGGCGCCGGGCACCGCGTCATCTGCCCGGACCTCGTGGGGTTCGGTCGCTCGGACAAGCCGACGCATATCGAGGACCACAGCTACGCCCGTCACGTCGAGTGGATCCGCGCGCTTGCGTTCGACATCTTGGATCTGCGCGAGGTGACGCTGGTAGGACAGGACTGGGGCGGGCTGATCGGGTTGCGGCTGGCCGCCGAGCATTCCGATCGCTTCAGCCGGCTGGTCGTCGCTAACACCGGGCTGCCGACCGGTGACATCCCGATGCCCGAGATCTGGTGGCATTTCCGGGAGGCCATCCAGAGTCAACCCAACATCGACGTCGGCCGGTTCGTGCAGTCGGGTTGCCGGCGACCGATGACCGATGCGGTGCGAGCGGCCTATGACGCGCCGTTCCCCGACGACAGCTACTGCGCCGGACCACGTGCGATGCCCGGCCTGGTCCCGACGGCGCCGGACGACCCTGCTGCGCCGGCCAACCGCGCGGCCTGGGCCGCGTTGTCTGCGAGCACAACTCCGATGCTGGTGGCGTTCAGCGACGGCGACCCGATTACCGGTGCCATGGCTCCCATTCTTCAACGCCAGATGCCCGGAGCTCAGGGCATCGACCACCCGGTGATCGGTGACGCGGGACATTTCCTGCAGGAGGATGCCGGCGAGGAACTGGCCAACCGCATCGTCGAATTCCTGCGCTGACCCGGTCCGCCGCGGCGGGAACCGCCTGAAGCGGCCGATGCACAATATGAAGATGACCACAGTGTCAGAGACCGCAGAGCCGCAGGAGCTGCTGCTCGAACTGATGAACCCGGCCAGTAGGGCCGACCCTTACCCGCTGTACCGGCGGTTACGTGAGAGCGGACCGATTCAGCTGCCGAGGGCCCACCTCGCTGTCTTTTCGACTTTTCAGGAGTGCGACGAGGTACTACGGCACCCGTCGTCGTCCAGTGACCGGCTCACATCGACTGTGGCACAGCGGCACATCGCTGACGGTGCCACACCCCGGCCCCTAGGTCCGCCTGGCTTTCTGTTCCTCGACCCGCCCGACCACACTCGATTGCGCAGGCTGGTAAGCAAAGCGTTCCTGCCGAAAGTGGTCAACGCGCTGCAGCCGGACATCACCGAGTTGGTCGACGGATTGCTCGACCGGGTGGCCGAGCAGGGCCGGTTCGACGTCGTCGCCGACCTGGCCTATCCGCTTCCGGTCGCCGTGATCTGCCGGTTGCTGGGCGTGCCGTTGGACGACGAGCCACAGTTCAGTCAAGCCTCGGCGTTGTTGGCCCAAGCGTTGGATCCGTTCGTCGCGTCGGCTGACGAGCGGCCGGTGATCATCGAGGAACGCATGCAAGCAGGCCGATGGCTGCGCACCTACCTCCGCGGCTTGATCGAGCAACGGCGATCGCGCCCGGGCAGGGATTTGATGTCGCTGCTGATCGCCGTTGAGGAGTCCGGCGATCAACTGACCGAAGACGAAATCATCTCCACCTGCAACCTTCTGCTGATCGCCGGCCACGAGACGACGGTAAACCTGATCGCCAACGCCGCGCTGGCGATGTTGTGCACCCCAGGCCAGTGGGCGGCGCTGAGCGCCGAGGGCGGCCGCGCACCGGTGGTGATCGAAGAGACGTTGCGTTACGACGCGCCGGTTCAACTGGTCGGCCGGAATGCACTGTGCGACATGACGATTGGAGATACCACGGTCGTCAAGGGCGACTCGATCATGCTGCTGCTGGCCGCGGCTCACCGTGACCCCGCCCAGTTCGACCGCCCCGAGACCTTCGACCCGGACCGAGAGCAGCTGCGCCACCTCGGATTCGGCCGGGGACCGCACTTCTGCCTCGGCGCGCCGCTGGCACGCCTGGAAGCCGGGGTGGCGCTGTCGGCGCTGACAGCGCGGTTCCCGGATGCGCAGTTGGCCGGTGAGCCGCAGTACAAACCGAATGTGACGCTGCGGGGGCTTTCGACGCTACCGGTGGCCGTCCGTTGACGGGCGCGAGCTGAGCCCCGGGACGATGTCACCGAGGTTGAACGTCACCGGGTTGTCCAGCTGTGCGTAGGTGCAGGATTGGGGCGCACGGTCGGCTCGCCAGCGGTTGAACTGTGCTGTGTGACGGAACCGTTCACCTTCCATGTGGTCGTATCGGACTTCGACCACCCGCTCCGGCCGTAGTGGCACGAAGGACAGATCCTTGCCGGCATTCCAGCGGGAGAACTCGTTCTTGCGGGGGGTGCGTTCACCGGCCTCGTGCGCCGCCCAGTTCCACGGGTGCCCGTCGAAGCCGGTGACCAGCGGTGCAAGGTCGGCGTAAAGTCGCCGGCGTTCGGCCATCGGGAACGCGCCGATCACGCCGACCGACACGAGCGTGCCGTCGTCGGTGTACAAACCCAGCAGCAGCGAACCGATGGCCTCCGCGTCAGCCTTGTGCACCCGATAACCCGCGACCACGCAGTCGGCGGTGCGCTGGTGCTTGATTTTGAACATGATTCGCTTGTCCGGCTGATAGGTGATCGTCAGCGGCTTGGCCACGACTCCATCTAGACCGGCTCCTTCGAAGTCGTCGAACCACCGCTGCGCCGTCGGCAGGTCGGTGGTGGCCGGCGTGACATGTATCGAGGGACCCGATCCCTTCAACGCCTCGACGAGGGCGGTGCGCCGCTGGCTGAACGGTCGGCGGGTGTAATCGTCGTCGCCGAGGGCAAGCAAGTCGAACGCGATGAAGGACGCCGGCGTCTTCTCCGCGAGCAGCCGGACCCGCGAGTCGGCGGGGTGGATACGCTGCTGCAGGGCCTCGAAATCCAAGCCATGGTCGGTCGGGACGATGATCTCCCCGTCGATCACGCAGCGCTGTGGCAACTCGGCTTTGACGGCCGCCACCAACTCGGGGAAGTACCGGGTCATCGGTCGCTCGTTGCGGCTGCCCAGCTCCACGTCGTCGGCGTCCCGGAAGCAGATGGATCGGAACCCGTCCCACTTCGGTTCGTATGACGCGTCCGGCGGGATGGCCGGAACCGATTTGGCCAGCATCGGTGATATCGGCGGCATGACAGGCAGGTCCATGCCGACATTCTCGCGTCCGGATTGTCAGCGCCGGCTGTCAGCATGCCGGGGCGTGCTGAAATCGGGGCATGGCTGTTGCAGCAGAAGAGCTCGACGTGGACGGGATTGCGGTCCGCTTCACCAACCCGGACAAGGTGTTCTTCCCCCAACTCGGGGCGAACGGCACCAAACGGAAGCTGATCGAGTATTACCTGACGGTCGCCGGTGGGCCGATGCTGACGACGCTGCGCGACCGCCCCGTCCATCTGCAGCGCTTCCCCGACGGCGTCGACGGCGAAGAGATCTACCAGAAGCGGGTCCCTCAACATCGCCCCGACTATCTGGAAACCTGCCGGATCACGTTTCCGTCCGGGCGCACCGCCGATGCGCTCAAGGTGACCCATCCCGCCGCGATCGTCTGGGCCGCGCAGATGGGCACGGTCACGCTGCACCCCTGGCAGGTGCGCTGCCCGGACACCGACCACCCCGACGAGTTGCGTGTCGATTTAGACCCGCAGCCGGGAACCGGGTTCACGCAGGCCCGCGAGGTCGCAGTCGGCGTGCTGCGTCCCCTGCTCGACGAACTCGGTCTCGTCGGCTACCCGAAAACTTCCGGGGGCCGCGGCATCCATGTATTCCTGCGGATCGCGACCGACTGGGATTTCATTGCGGTGCGAAGGGCGGGCATCGCGCTGGCCCGTGAGGTGGAGCGCCGCGCGCCAGACGCGGTGACCACCTCATGGTGGAAGGAAGAACGCGGCAAGCGCATCTTCGTCGACTTCAACCAGAACGCCCGCGACCGCACCTTCGCGTCGGCCTATTCGGTGCGGCGCACCGCCATCGGGACCGTTTCGACGCCGCTGAGCTGGGACCGGCTAGCTGACGCGGACCCCGACGATTACACGATTGCCACCGTGCCGGATCTGGTGCAGCGCCGCGACGACCCATGGGCCGGGATGGACGAGGTGGCTCATTCCATTGCTTCGTTGCTGGAGATGGTCGAGGCCGATGAAGAACGCGGCCTGGGTGATCTGCCGTACCCGCCGAACTATCCCAAGATGCCGGGCGAACCGAAACGGGTGCAGCCGAGTAAAGATAGGGACTTGAACAGGAAGAACAGGCGGAAGTGACTTTTAATTCGGACCGAAGATCTCCGCATCATCGTGAATTGCCTTGCACAACAACAGGTTGGCAGTATCTCACTTAGTGATTGCCCTGCGCGACACAGTCGTGTGGCATTTATTGCGGCCGCAGCCGCGACACCGCCTCCTATCTGGCGCCGGTCCGGGAGACGTGATCAACGCCCAGGCCGGCGGTCTGAGCCAGCAGCGACGACCTGGGCGGCAACATCGGTGAGCCGCGTGTTGGAGTTCTGCGAGAGCTGGGTCAGCAGTTCAAATGCGCGCACCGCATCGACGTCGAATCGTTCCATGATCCTGCCTTTGGCTTGCCCGATGATGTCTCTGCTGGCCAAGGCCGATTTGAACTGCAGCTGTTTGTTGTCGGCGATCAGCGCCAGCGCGGCGTGCGTGGCGAACATGGCGCCCAGGGCCTCGGCTTCCTGTCCGAAGCAATCTGGTTCGAGTCCGACGATGTTCAAAGCACCCACGCGCTCGTCATGGGTGAACAGCTGAAACGACAGCATGCTGTGAACGCCGGCCGAGACAGCTGACTTGGCGAATCGCGGCCATCGCGAATCTTCACGCAGGTCGTGGCAGCGCACGACCGCCTCGCCGACCGCCGCCTGGAGACACGGCCCTTCTCCGAACCGCTCTTGACTGCGATCCAACGTCTCAACCAGCTCCGAGGTCGCCGCGAGCGAATGGTATTCATTTGCCTCGGTAACCACCAGAACGTCGGCGCTGTCAGTGCCAGAGATCAGTTCCACGCATGCGGCGGTGACACCTGCAAGGGTCGTGCCGATGTCGGGAGGGTCGGAAGCAGTCTCTGTTAGATCGGTCATCGTGCGGCGAAGCAGCCTCGCATACTCGGAGTCGTCCACGTCGGCTCATTTCCACCCTGGTCAGGGGAAGCCGAGGCGTCCTCCGCAGTACGAAAGCCGAATTCCTCAACTCCTACGTCTTGGGCAACCCAAGAGACGCGCGACAACTTGCCGCCCAGTCGGGCGGCGATCCGTTTGCCCAACTAACTCAACCCTACTCCGATGCTGTGGACAGACGAGCAATTCACCATGCAGCAAATCGCGCTTGACTAACGTGTCATAAGCCGCAGGCTCACCGCTGCATGGGCGCTTCGTCCAACAGCCGCAGCGGGTGCAGACCGTCGACCGCGCCGATGAACGGCGGGTGGATGCTGTAGCCAAGCATACGGCGGATGTCCTCGGAGACCGCCCGAGCGGTGTCGCGCGGTATCGACAACGTGAAGGACTCCATCGGCCGCAGCCACGGTTGGCAATACTGCGCGGTGACGGCAAGGCGATCGCGGTCGGTGGTGTTGGCGCCGCCGCCGTGCCAAAGAGTGCCGACAAAGAAGACGCAGGAGCCGGCCGGCATCACGACAGGAAGCGTCGGGTCGTCCGGGCCTGGCCGTCGCTTGCCCCAGCGGTGGCTGCCGGGCACGAGCACCGTCGCGCCGTTGTCGGCGGTGAAGTCGTCGATCGCCCAGATCGTCGCAGCCGCCAACGGGTCCCGTGGCCGCGGAACAGGGTAGAAGCCGTCGTCGTGATGGGCGAGCTGCAAGGACTCGCCGGGTTGAATGTTGATTGCCTGCAACGCCGACAGCAGGTAGTTGGGCATCAGCAATCGATCCAGCACCGCCAGCACCCGGGGATGATCGACGAGTCGGTCGCACATCCGCGTCCTGCTCAGCAGGCTGTAGATCCGCTGAGTGCGCCGGCCCTCGAAGGAGTTGCGTCCGGTGTGCCCCAACCACGGCCGCACAACGTCGCGAATATATCCGCACTCCTGGACCGTCAGCAGGTTCTGGAAAATGACATAGCCGTCACGGTCGAGGGCCGCCATGTCGGCTTCTACGACTGCCGGGTCGACCGAACCGCCGCTGCTCGGGGTCCACTTGTAGCGCAACGCCAGATCGCTTCTGAGGTCGTCCAGCGTTGTCACGGATTCGTCGTCAAGGGTCATCTGCACTCGTCCCTCGGGTCGTATTTTCCGATATGACGACAGTAAGCCGAGTCCGGGCGCGATTCGTACCGAATCGCCGGACATGGCGACGGGCGCCGGGGTGAACGCCATGGTTGGTGTCTTGGTCGCCGCCTTCGGGCAACGATCGGATAATCTCACGACCCACCAAGGAAGGAATCCGCGTGGCCCTGAGCTTCAAGGACGTCATCGCGTCCAAATATCTGCTGTTGACGACCTTCACCAAGGATGGTCGCCCCAAACCGACACCGATCTGGGGCGTGCCCGACGGTGACCGGCTGCTCGTCATCACCGACGACGATTCTTGGAAGGTTAAGCGCATTCGCAACACGCCCCGGGTGACCATCGCCAGGAGTGGGGCTCTGGGTAAGCCGAGAAGTGAAGAGGTCGAGGCGGTAGCCCGGGTGTTGCCGGATTCCGAGACGCACCGGGTATACAGCGCTGTGCTCAAGCGGTATTGGTACCACGCGTGGTGGTTCTATGCGCACACGGCGATTCGCGGTGGCATCGACAAAGTGCACATCGGCCTCGAGATCGAAGCTGCCCACTGACTCGTCCCGCGTCTCCGCGAATATCGCTTCAATCCACCGCGGCAATCGGCCCGGCGGGGGAAGCGGCGTGATGCCGCTCGGCCTGCCACCATGGATCCTATGGGCACCGCAGTTGTGGTGACGCTGGCACTCCTAAGTGTCGGCATTGTCATCGACCGGCTTTTTTGGCTCAGGAGGTGGCTGAATAAGGTGCCACCGGGGCAACTACTGCCGAAGCCTCCGGAGCCGCCCGACTGAGCGGGGCGAGAACGCCGGGAATGGCACCGGCAAGTCGACCTTTGCGGTCGAAGAGGCGAGCCAGCCCCGAATGGGGCGGATACTGCACAGCATGGAATGCACGATGTGTGGGCGAGGGTCGAAGAGGCGCGCCGCGATGATCGATTCGGCAGGGCGGCGAGAAAGACAGCAAAGCGGAATGGCAGATGCGTAGGTTAACGGCTGCGTTCGTCGTCGCCGCTTTGTGCATGCTCACCGTTGGATGCGGAAGCAGTAATCACGCGGCCAAAACGTCGACCACGACCACCACTCCCGCTTTCATCGCACCCCCGCTACAAGAGCGGGCATTAGATGGGTTACTGCTCAACCCCGACCAGGTCAACGCCGCCATGGGCGCAAAAGACATGACGGTGACCAAAACCCACAACTCGATGTCCGATGACAGCGCAACGATGGAACCCAAGGAGTGCCTCGCCGTCGACGGCTCCGCGCAGGCTCAGGTGTATGCCGGCAGCGGCTTCACCGCCGAGCGTGACCTTTCGCTTCAGGACGGCGACAATTTCACGCACTACGTCGACCAGGCGGTCGTGTTGTTTCCGACGGCCAAGCAGGCCGCCGCGTTCGTCGCCAACTCGGCAAAACAATGGCTGGCGTGCCAGCACTACACACACATCCAAACCCGGTCTCAGTGGGACGCGGGACCGACCTCAGACACCAAGGGCGTCTTGAGCGTCACCACCTTTGAAAAAGACGCCAAGGCGCCCGGGTGGGCCTGCGGACGAGCGCTGCTGGCCAAGAACAACGTCGTCGTCGACGTCAACACTTGCAGCTCGAAACCGGGGGACACCGCCGTCAACATCGCCAACCAAATCGCCGCGAAAGTGGCCGCCTGAGCGGGACGCTGCGGGTCTGATCCAACCCGAGCCAAGCCGTTACAGGAGCGTTATAGTGATTGCTATGCGCGCACCTCATCTCCGCAAATTCTTCCGCGCGGGCGCCTTTGCGCTCGCGCTCGGCGCCGCTGCGACGGCGTTCCCGCAGATTGCAGCGGCCGACTCCACCGAGGATTTCCCGATTCCGCGAAGGATGATCGCGACTACCTGTGACGCCGAACAAATCCTTGCCGCGGCAAGGGATTTCACTCCGGTGTACTACCAGCGGTACATGATCGACTACAACAATCACCCGAACGTGCAGCAAGCCACCCAAGACAAGGCGCACTGGTTCTACTCGCTGAGCGCCGCGGACCGCAGGGAGTACTCCGAGAACTTCTACCCGCCGCTGGGTTCCGGCGGCGACCCACTGTTCTTCGCGTGGCCAAACCACATGAAGATCTTCTTCAACAACAAGGGCGTCGTCGCCAAAGAGACCGAGAACTGCATGAACTACCCCCGCGGCGACATGTCGCTGTGGAACTGGGAGTAAACGGCCGACTCTCAGTCGGTGCCGGCGAGTAGCCCGACGCAGGTTGCGGTGACCAGTCGCGTCAGTGCGGGCGCGAAGTCCACATCCCAGTCCGGCGGGACGTCCGCCTCGTCGGCGTAGGCGTCAGTCACGCCCTTCGGCGGGTGGGCCAACTGCCACAGCGGCGCCGCCAGTGAGTAGGCCGCCAACAAGGTGTCGAGCGCGCCGTTGCGTCCCAGTCCCGGCAGTGCCTGCTCGATCGCTTCGGCCATCGACATCACCGCGGCGGTGCTGATTCGCTTGAAACCCAGAACTCGCTCGACTTCCACCTCGTGCTCGAGGTGAAGGTGAAGGTTGGCAAGCAGGTCGCAGAACAGCGGGTCGCTGACCAACCCTTGAGCCAGCGTCTCGGCGACCCGCGCGGCAGACATTGGGCCGGGCTCGCGCAACCTCTCGCAAACCGTGTCCGACCAGCGCACCCAGCCTTCAGTCGCAATGTGCAGAAGCATCTCTTTGTGGGAGGTGAAATAGCGGCGAACCGCGGAGTAGTGCACCCCTGCCCGGCTGGCGACCGCGGTCAACGTCACCGACGCCACACCGCTTTCCACGGCCAGCGACCGCGCGGCCTCCACCAGCGCCGCCGCCCGCTGACGCTTCTTCTCGTCCGTGCGGGCGCGCTGAAAGGTCAGTTGCGCCACCGGGCGAGGATAACGCACGTAATGTGATTTGCGGCTTCAGACCGAAGCCGGTACCGTGCCTTTACCGCACGTAACATGCGTTAGATTCCCCGGAGGGCGTCGGAAGGAGCCGAGAGAACCCGGTCACAGCATGGTTTACTCGTCACGATCAGGTCGCGCTCTCCCTGAGGCCCGCCTCGCTTGGGTGACCGCCGATCAGCCGGCCCGCCGCACCGCTCGACTTGATCGAGATGCCCTCGGCGGGCGCGACGCGCAAACCGCTTCGCACTTGAAAGCGGGCGACATGTCGGCCGAAGTCATTTCACGGAATAGAGGGGATTTCCGATTCTCAGGGCCTTGAGGGTGGTGTGGATACCGCTGGCGATCGCTGTGGTGATCGCCAGTGGGGGATACACCGTGGCCCGGCTGCACGGCGTCTTCGGCTCCGAGAAACGCCCTTCCTACGCTGACGCCGGAAGCGACGACAGCAAGCCCTTCCATCCCAAACAGCTGATCTATGAGGTTTTCGGTCCGGCGGGCACAGTGGCTGACATCAGCTATTTCGACATCAACGCGGACCCGCGGCAAGTCGACGGCGCCAGCCTGCCATGGTCGCTCAAGCTGACAACCAACCAGGCATCTGTCGTGGGAAACATTGTCGCGCAGGGCAACACCGACAGTATCGGCTGCCGCATCGTGGTCGACGGTGAAGTCAAAGCCGAGCGGATCTCGAACGAAGTCAACGCCTACACGTTCTGCTTATTGAAGGCGGCATGAGCACTCATCACAAGCGCATCGATCCGCGCACCGAGACCGGGAAACCACCGTTGATCCCGCGGATGATCCGCAAGTTCTCGCTGCCGGTGATCCTACTGTGGATCGGCGTCGTGGTCGTCCTCAGTGTGGCCGTCCCATCGCTGGACCAGATCGGTCGAGAGCGCTCGGTTTCGCTGAGCCCGAAGGACGCGCCGTCGGTGCGGGCCATGGAGTTGATGGGCAAGCTTTTCAAGGAGTCGGACTCCGACAGCGTCGTGATGATTGTGCTGGAGGGCAACGAGCCCCTCGGCGACAGCGCCCACGAGTACTACGACAGCATCATTCGGCAGTTGAACGCCGATACCGAGCATGTGGAACACATCCAGGACTTCTGGGGGGACCCGCTTACCGCGGCAGGATCACAAAGCCCAGACGGCAAAGCGGCCTACGTTCAGATCAATCTCTCCGGTAACCAGGGTCAGACCAAGGCCAACGATTCCGTCGACGCGGTCCGCCACATCGTGGCGCGCACATCAGCACCGGCGGGGGTGAAGGCTTACGTCACCGGGCCGGCAGCGCTGGTGGCCGACATGAACCACAGCGGTGACAAGTCGCTGATCACGATCACGCTGCTGACTTTCACCGTGATCGTGGTGATGTTGTTGTTCGTCTACCGCTCGATCATCACCGTCGTCCTGCTGCTCGTGATGGTCGGCATCGAATTATCCGCCGCACGAGGCATTGTGGCGTTCCTCGGCTACCACAACCTGATCGGACTGTCGACCTTCGCCGTCAACCTCCTTGTCTCTCTGGGTATTGCCGCCGGAACGGATTACGGGATCTTCTTCATCGGCCGATATCAGGAAGCGCGGCAGGCGGGGGAGGACCGGGAAACCGCTTTCTACACCACCTATCGCGGTGTCGCCCACGTCGTCTTGGCGTCCGGTCTGACGATCGCGGGCGCCCTTTTGTGCTTGCACTTCACCCGGATGCCTTACTTCCAAACGCTCGGCATCCCTTGCTCAGTCGGCATGCTGGTGGCGGTCGCGGTGGCGCTGACGCTGGTTCCGGCAGTCATCAACGTCGGCAGCCGCTTCGGTCTGTTCGACCGTAAGCGCAAAATCAGCATGCGCGGATGGCGCCGAGTTGGGACCGCGATCGTACGGTGGCCGGCGCCGATCCTTGCGGCGGCGCTTGCGATCGCCCTGATCGGGTTGATCGCGTTACCGGGCTATAAGACGAGTTACAACGACCGGCAATACATTCCAAAAGACATCACCGCCAACCTGGGATACGCAGCGGCCGAACGACATTTCTCCGCGGCGCGCATGCAGCCCGAGATCATGATGTTGGTGGCCAATCACGACATGCGTAACCCAACAGACTTCTTGGTGCTCAACAGACTCGCCAAAGGCATCTTCGCGGTGCCGGGCATCTCGCGGGTGCAGGCCCCGACGCGGCCGGAGGGCACGCCGATCGAGCACACGTCGATACCGTTCCTGATGAGCATGCAGAACGCCGGCCAGATTCAGACCCTGCACTTCCAGAAATCCCGCATGAACGATCTTTTGAAGCAGGCCGACGAGCTGGCAGCGACCACCGCCATGTTGCAGCGCATGTATGGCTTGATGCAGCAGCTGACGGACACGACCCACCACATGCTCGGCGAAACGAAAGAGATGACGGAGATCACCGATGAGCTGCGGGACCATATCTCGGACTTCGAAGATTTCTGGCGGCCGATCCGCAGTTACTTCTACTGGGAGAAGCACTGCTATGACATTCCGATCTGCTGGTCGCTGAGAAGCATCTTCGACACTTTGGACGGTGTCGACGAGATCAGCGACAAGCTAAAGGATCTCACGAAGGACTTCGACAAGCTCGACGCGCTCATGCCGCAGTTGATTGCCCAATTTCCGGAGATGATCGCGATGTTGCAGAACATGCGCACGATGCTCCTGACGATGCACAGCACCATGTCCGGAATGTTCGATCAGATGGACGAGATGAGCGACAACGCCACCGCGATGGGCAAGGCGTTCGACGCGTCGAAGAATGACGACTCTTTCTACTTACCGCCGGAGATTTTCAAGAACGCGGATTTCAAGCGGGCGATGAAGCTGTTCTTCTCGCCAGACGGCAAAGCCGTCCGGTTGATCATCTCGCACCGGGGCGATCCCGCGACGCCAGAGGGGATTTCGCGGATCAATCCGATCAAGACCGCCGCCGAGGAGTCGCTGAAGGGCACCCCACTCGAGGACGCCAAGATCTACCTGGCCGGCACTGCCGCGACTTTCAAAGACATGCAAGACGGTTCCCGATACGACCTGTTGATCGCCGGAATCGCCTCGCTTTGTTTGATTTTCATCATCATGATGGTCATCACCCGAAGCTTCGTCGCGGCGCTGGTGATCGTCGGCACGGTAGCGCTGTCGTTAGGGGCGTCTTTCGGCCTTTCGGTACTGGTCTGGCAATACATTCTCGGCATCCAACTGCACTGGCTGGTGTTGGCGATGTCGGTGATCGTTCTTCTGGCGGTGGGGTCCGACTACAACCTGCTGCTGGTGTCGCGCTTCAAAGAGGAGATCGGCGCCGGCCTCAAAACCGGCATCATCCGGGCGATGGGCAGCACCGGCAAAGTCGTTACCTCTGCCGGGCTGGTGTTCGCTTTCACGATGACCTCGATGGTGGTGAGTGACCTGCGGATCATCGGTCAAGTGGGCACGACCATCGGGCTCGGTTTGTTGTTCGACACGTTGATCGTCCGCTCGTTCATGACGCCGTCGATCGCGACACTGCTTGGTCGGTGGTTCTGGTGGCCGCTCAACGTCAGGCCGCGACCTGCGAGCACTGTGCACCGTCCCGCCGCGTCACGTCCACTGGTGGGATCTTCGGTCGGCGTCAGGGACGAGGAGCCGGTCAGTGCGGAGTTAACCCGGCCGGTCTAGCGCGGCAGCCTTCCGCATTCAAGCAGTGTGCGGTGCATGGGACGGTACGCACATCGGGATAAATCCCCCGGGTTTCCTTCGCCCGTGATCACTCCGCGTCGTGCAGCAGCAGCCTCCGGGCGACCGGCCGGGGCGCGTAGGGGCGGAGCAGCTGGCTGGCCGGCCGCGCGCGCACCCGTTGCGGCCACCAGAACCAGCGTCCCAGCAACATGGCGATGGACGGTGTCATGAACGACCGCACCACCAATGTGTCGAACAACAGGCCCAAACCGATGGTGGTACCGACCTGACCGATGATCCGAAGGTCGCTGAAGATAAACGAGGCCATCGTCGCTGCGAACACCAGCCCCGCAGAGGTGACCACCGAGCCGGTGCCCGCCATCGCGCGGATGATGCCGGTTTTCAGGCCGGCGCCAATTTCCTCCTTAAACCGGGAAATGAGCAGCAGGTTGTAGTCCGATCCCACAGCCAACATCAAGATGACCGACATCGGCAGCACCATCCAATGCAGGTTGAACCCAAGGATGTACTGCCAGACCAGCACCGAAAGCCCGAACGAGGCGCCCAACGACAGCAGCACGGTGCCCACGATGACGAGTGAGGCGACCACACTTCGCGTGATGATCAGCATGATGATGAAGATCAAACTCGATGCAGCCAGTCCCGCGATGATGAGATCGATCGAGGAGCCGTCACGCATGTCCTTGTACGTCGCAGCGGTGCCGCCGAGAGACACCCGGGCGCCTTCCCACGGGGTGCCTTTGATGGCCTCGTGCACCGCCTTCTTGATGGGATCGACATGCGCGATTCCTTCCGGCGTCGCCGGATCACCTTCGTGCGAGATGATCAACCGAACAGCCTTGCCGTCTGCGGACAGGAACTGCTTGAGGCCACGCTTGAATTCTGGGTTCTTGAAAGCCTCCGGCGGCAGGTAGAAGGTGTCGTCATTCTTGGCTTTGTCGAAGGCCTCGCCCATTGCGGTCGAGCCCTCGCTTACGGCCGACGTCTGATCGTTGATTCCGGCTGTCGTTGCATAATTGGACAGCGTCGATTGGAGGTTTGTCTCCTGGCTGGCGATCTGGGGCGGTATCAGCGTCAGCAGTTGCGGCTGAATCTGGTCTAGTTTGTCCAGATTCGCGCTCAGCTGCTCCAACCTCTCGCTCAGTTGGTCGATGCCGTCGAGAGCGTCGAACAGGGACCTGAGCGCGTAGCACACCGGGATGTCGTAACAGTGTTTCTCGAAATAGAAGTAGCTGCGAATCGGCCGGAAGAAGTCGTCGAAATTGGCGATGTGATCGCGCAATTCCTCCGTGATAGCAACCGTTTCTTTCGTGATCTGCGTGGTCTGGTGCGTGGTGTCGCTGAGGTCCTTTGTGACTTTGAATTGCTTATGTAGAACTGCGATCGTCTTCTGGATTTCGTTCGCCTGCGACAGGATGTCTTTTGCCCGGTCTTGCTGGTAATGCATGTTTTCAATCTGATTGCTGTTCGACTGGCTCATCGCGAAAGCCAGCGTGCTGTGATCGAGCGGGGTTCCCAGCGGCCTGGTGATGGTCTGCACCCGGGCGATGCCGGGGATGTGGAAGACGGCTTTCGCCACCTTGTCGAGAACGAGGAAGTCGGCCGGATTACGCATGTCGTGATCCGTCTCAATCATCAACAGTTCGGGATTGAGGCGGGCGTTGGAGAAGTGCCGTTCGGCGGCGTCGTAACCGACATTCGCCGGCGTGTAGGACGGCAGGTAGACGCGGTTGTCGTAGTTCGTCTTATATCCGGGGAGGGCGAGCAGGCCGACCAGCGCGATACCGGCCGTCACCGCCAAGATCGGTGCGGGCCAGCGGACGATTGCTGTACCGACCCGCCGCCAGCCGCGGGTCCGCATCTCGCGCTTCGGTTCGAAGAGACCAAAGAAGCTGCCCACGGTGAGAACCGCCGGACCCAGCGTGAGTGCCGCCAGAACAGCGACGAGCATGCCTATCGCGCAGGGCGCGCCCAGCGTCTGGAAGTAATTCAGTCGGGTGAAGCTCAAGCAATACATCGCACCGGCGATGGTCAGACCCGATCCCAAGACGACGTGGGCGGTTCCGTGGAACATCGTGTAAAACGCCTGTTCTCGGCTCTCGCCGAGCCCACGTGCCTCCTGATATCGGCCGAGAATGAATATCGCGTAATCCGTTCCGGCAGCAATGGCCATCAAGACCAGTAGATTCACCGCGAAAGTCGAAAGCTCGATAATCCTGTAGTAGCCGAGGACAGCGACAATTCCCCGGGCCGCGGCCAATTCGAGAAGGACCATGACAAGCGTCATGATGACGGTGACGACAGATCGGTAGACGAAAAGCAACATGAGGAAAATCACCAAAAAGGTGATCCCGGTTACCTTCTTTACGCCCTTGTCGCCGGCGTGGTTCTGATCGGCGGTAAGCGCTGCGCCGCCGGTGACGTAAGCGTGCAGGCCCGGTGGTTTAGGAGTGTCGTCGACGATCTTCCGGACCGCTTCGACGGATTCGTTGGCCAAACTTTCGCCCTGATTACCGGCGATATAAACCTGTACATACGCCGCTTTGCCGTCGGTACTCTGTGAGCCGGCTGCGGTCAGCGGGTCTCCCCAGAAGTCCTGGATGTGCTGAACGTGGGTCTTGTCCTGCTCGAGCCGCTTGATCATCTTGTTGTAGAACAGGTGGGCGTCGGGGCCGAGCGGCTTATCGCCTTCCAGCACGATCATGGCCGAGCTGTCGGAATTGAACTCGTTGAACACCTTGCCTACGCGCTTCATCGCCTGCAGCGACGGCGCGTCGCTCGGGCTCATCGACACCGAACGCTGCTTGCCGACCTCTTCCAACTGCGGCACCGCAATGTTCGTCACGAGCATGAGCGTCAGCCAGCCCAGGAGGATCGGCACCGCAAGCCGACGGATCGCATGCGGCAGAAAAGGCGGGATCAGAGGCTGGGAAACCGGCTTTGGCTTCGTGACCTCGGTGTCGCCGATTTCACTCATGCCGACTTGTCCAGGCAAAAGGTGTATGCACGCACTTCGCTGACTTGCCTCTCGTTCTTGATTACGTCGTCCACGGTGATGCGGCAGCCGATGGAATCACCGCTGCCCTGCGCCACCAGGTTGGCGGCAACCGCGGGCAGTGTCGTCGTGATTTTGAGTGACCACGGCAGAGGGACGTCGAGGACCTGCTGCGGCTGGGCGTTGACATCCAGGTAATTGATGGTCGCCACGTTGCCCGGCGAGCCCCAAACCTCGAGAAGGAGGACTTTCGGGTTGAACGGAACGATGTTGTCGTACGTCGAACCGCCGCCGGAGTTGCTGCCGTGCGAACCGAAGACGCCGTGCAGGCGGTAGACACAGAACCCCGCGACCGCAACGACGATCGCGATCACCAGCAGCACCCAGACGCGTCCGGCGGCGCCCGCGATCGAAAACCTTTTGGTACGTCGTTGTTTGGCCCGCCGTTGCGCGGCGAACCGCGCCGACACGTCCTCAGGTGCGTCGACACGCTTTTCCGCGCGCCGCCGCAGCTGCTCGGTCAGCGTCATGGGCTGCCTCCATCCTTCACGGGGGCGAAGAAGAACCAAATAATTAGCTTGTCACAACCTTAGCTACTCTAATGGCAGGCGCGATAGGTGCGGCAACTCGGCAACTTGGCAACCTGGGACCGATTCGCCGGACATTCGGTAACCCGGTAATGGAGGTACGATCACGCCATGAAGGCAACGACGTTGGCGATCGCCGCGATCGCCACTGCGATGGGTCTGGCCGCCCCGGCATCCGCCGACCCCGACACGGACTTCGATCACCAGCTCAACACCTTCGGAATCTACGGCCCGCACGATTTCAACCCGTATCTGGCCAAGATCGCGTGCCATCGCCTCGCCCAAGGAGTTGATCCTGACGCGGCGGCGAGCGCTCGGTTCCTCTCCCACAACCTGCCGAGAGGTACCACCCAGGTGCAGCAGTACCAGTTCCTGGGCACCGCAATCACGACCTACTGCCCCGACCTGGCGCCCAAGCTGCAGAACATTCCGGCCGGCTGAGTCGACTCAGCGGCCAACCTCACTCGTCGAGGGCAACTCCGCCACGCGAGCGCCTGCGCCGACGGGACCCGCCTGACTTACCGCTGGGGCGGCGGTTACGCAGTCCGCCCCGGGGTGGCTCGACCGCCACGGTGTCTTCGGCGGTGGGCAGGTCGTCGTATTCGGTCGTCGCGGCTTCAGGCTCCGCTTCCCCGGTCGCAGTGCTCTCGGCGTCCTCGGTCTCGCCGACGGGGGCGACCTCTTCTGCTTCGGTCTCAGCGGCTGCTGAAGTCCCTTGGGCGTCGGCGTCGGCCTCGGTATCGGCGCCTCCCGCCGCCTTTCCGCGACCGCGCCGCTTGTCCTTCTTGGCCTTCGGCGGCGCAGGCGGCAACGCGGCCACCAACGACAGCCAGAACGCGAAGATACCCAGCACAGCAACGGCGGCGGCGGCTCCGTACACGCCGAACAAGAACGGGCCGAATGCATCCAGGCTCATTTTGATCTCGGCGATGGCGGTGCCGACGATCAGGACCGCGGCCAACAGGTGTGCCACCACCGAACCGGTACGCAACGAGAGCGCCAACTGCGTAGCGCCGGACTCGGGCTGGCGTAGCCGCAGCAGTGTGAATACCACCGGCAGCGCCGCCAGTCCGACCAAGATGCCACAGACGATGCGGCCCGTCGTCCCCTGCGCATGGCTGATGTCGCCCATCAGCTCGGGCTTGCGCGGTAGGACCAGGAAGTAGTAGGCGGCAGCGGCGAGCAGCGACAGCAGCGCGTGCCAAACGATCGCGAACCTGCGACTCATGTGTCTCCCTTGACTGATGGCCCAAAGGCGACCAGACGCAGGACGTCGTCGCCGGTCGCGCCTTGGACCGTGAGCGGAGGATGCGGGATTTGAACCCGCGAGGGCTATTAACCCAACCCGCGTTCCAGGCGAGCGCCATAGGCCACTAGGCGAATCCTCCGTCGGCAATGGTAGCCGAGGCGTCCTGACGTGCGACTGGAGTCTGGCGCCGACCGCTCGGGTACTACACTTTCAGTGGACCCCGTGCGGCGTCCATCCTGTGAACTCCCCCAGGGCCGGAAGGCAGCAAGGGTCAACGGGCTCTGGCGGGTGCGCGGGGTCCCCCAATTCGCAGCCGGCGTGGCGACCGGCACACCCCGATCCCGTGTGGAGAAGGCGTATGACGGCGAAAGGCGCATGGTGTCGTTTCACTCACTCAGCCCCGCGGAGTTGGCCAACCAGCATTCCCGCAATCAGCAGGACTACGCGGACCTGCAGGCTGTCAAGCTGGCGCTTGACCTCACCCGCGGCAAGCCGTCAGCCGAACAACTCGATCTGTCCAACGCGTTGCTCGGGTTGCCCGGCGACGACTTTCGCGACACCGACGGCACCGACACCCGCAACTACGGCGGCCTGCACGGCTTACCGGAACTGCGCGCCATCTTCGGTGAGCTGCTCGGCATTCCGGTGCCCAACCTGATCGCCGGCAACAACGCCAGCCTGGAGTTGATGCACGACACTGTCGTGTTTTCGATGTTGTACGGCGGTGTGGATTCGCCGCGGCCGTGGAGAGACGAGCCGGTCGTCAAATTCCTCTGCCCGGTGCCCGGCTACGACAGGCATTTCGCCATCACCGAGACGATGGGCATCGAGATGATTCCGGTCCCGATCCGCGAGGACGGCCCGGACGTCGACCTGATCGAAGAACTCGTCGCCGTCGATCCCGCGATCAAGGGCCTGTGGGCGGTGCCGGTGTTCGCCAACCCCACCGGGGTCACCTACTCCTGGGAGAATGTCCGCCGACTCGTCCAAATGCGGACCGCTGCATCAGATTTCCGGTTGTTCTGGGACAACGCCTACGCGGTGCACACGCTGACGCTGGACTTCGTCCGCCAAATCGACGTGCTGGGATTGGCCGCGAAGGCAGGCAACCCGAACCGGCCCTACGTGTTCGCCTCCACCTCCAAGATCACCTTCGCCGGCGCAGGGGTCAGCTTCTTCGGCGGATCGCTGGGCAACATCGCCTGGTATCTGCAGTACGCCGGCAAGAAGTCGATCGGGCCGGACAAGGTCAACCAACTGCGGCACCTGCGTTTCTTCGGTGACGCCGACGGTGTGCGGTTGCAGATGTTGCGGCACCAGCAGCTGCTGGCGCCGAAATTCGCCCTGGCGCTTGACATCCTGGACAGGCGGCTCGGCGATGCCAAGATCGCGTCCTGGACCGAGCCCAAAGGCGGCTACTTCATCAGCCTCGACGTGTTGCCGGGGACCGCGCGCCGCACCGTCGCGCTCGCCAAAGACGCCGGCATCGCAGTCACCGAGGCGGGCGCGTCGTTTCCCTATCGAAAAGACCCGGACGACACGAACATCCGGATAGCGCCGACGTTCCCGTCGCCCGCTGATCTGCGGAACGCTATCGACGGGCTGGCGACGTGCGCGCTGCTGGCCGCCACCGAGTCGTTGCTGAACCAGTCACCCGTCGGACAGCCTCGGTAACCTGCTCTTCGTGGCCCTCTACCGTAAATATCGACCGGCGTCCTTCGCCGACGTGGTGGGCCAAGAGCACGTCACCGAACCACTGTCGATTGCGCTGACGGCACACCGCATCCACCATGCGTACCTGTTCTCCGGACCTCGCGGCTGCGGCAAGACGTCGTCGGCGCGCATCTTGGCCCGGTCGCTGAACTGCGAGCAGGGGCCGACGGCCACCCCCTGCGGCGTCTGCAATTCCTGCGTCGCGCTGGCGCCCAACGGCTCGGGCAGCATCGACGTGATCGAACTCGACGCCGCAAGCCACGGCGGAGTGGATGACACCCGCGAGCTGCGGGACCGCGCGTTCTATGCGCCGGCCCAGTCGCGCTACCGGGTCTTCATCATCGACGAAGCGCACATGGTGACCACCGCCGGTTTCAATGCGCTGCTCAAAATCGTCGAAGAGCCGCCGGAGCACCTGATCTTCGTGTTCGCCACCACTGAGCCGGAGAAGGTGTTGCCGACGATCCGGTCACGCACCCACCATTACCCGTTCCGGCTGCTGCCGCCGCGCACCATGCGCCCGCTGATCGAGCGGATCTGCGACCAGGAGGGCGTCACCATCGACGACGCGGTGTATCCCTTGGTCATTCGCGCCGGTGGCGGCTCGCCCCGCGACACGCTCTCGGTGCTCGACCAGTTGCTCGCCGGCGCCGACGCCGACCGGGTCAACTATCAGCGCGCGCTCGGCCTGCTCGGCGCCACCGACGTCGCGCTGATCGACGAGGCCGTCGACGCGCTGGCCGCCGGGGATGCCGCGGCGTTGTTCGGCGCAGTCGAGTCGGTGATCGACGCGGGCCACGACCCGCGGCGATTCGCCACTGACCTGTTGGAGCGGTTCCGGGACCTCATCGTCCTGCAGGCGGTTCCCGACGCGGCCAACCGCGGCGTGGTAGACGCACCGGAAGACGTGCTTGACCGGATGCGCGATCAAGCGGCCCGCATCGGGCCGGCGACAGTGACCCGCTACGCCGAAGTGGTGCAGGCCGGGCTCGGCGAGATGCGCGGCGCGACGGCACCACGTCTGCTGCTGGAAGTGATCTGCGCGCGACTGCTGCTGCCGTCGGCCAGCGATGCCGAATCGGCGCTGCTGCAGCGCGTCGAGCGCATCGAGACGCGGCTGGACATGTCGATCCCCGCTCCGGCGGAGCCGGTGGTCGCACCGACGCGGCCTCGCGGCCGGCCAAAGACGCCCGAGCCGGTCGCTGAGCCGGCGCCAGCACCCGCGCGCGAATCGACACCTGTTCGAGAACCCGCGTCTGAGCCCCAGCTCGCGCCGGTCCAGCCGGTTCAGCCGCCCTCCGTGCCGGCGGCTGCTCCGGGTGAGCCGGGCGCGGCGGCGGTGCGGACCATGTGGCCCACGGTGCGCGACAAAGTGCGACAGCGCAGCCGCACTACCGAAGTCATGCTGGCCGGCGCCACAGTGCGCGCGGTGGACGGCAACATATTGGTATTGACCCACGAGTCAGCGCCGCTGGCCAAGCGGCTGTGCGAGCAACGCAACGCCGACGTCATCGCCGAGGCGCTCAAAGACGCGCTCGGCGTCAACTGGCGGGTGCGGTGCGAGACCGGCGCGCCGGTGCCGGCCGTCCTCGAATCACCGGTTGTCGATGTCGAGCGGGCTCAGCGGGCCGACGAAGAGAGCATGCTTGCCGAAGCCGGTCACGACGACGCGTCGGTGCCGCGCCGCGATCCGGAGGAAGCCGCGCTCGAGCTGTTGCAGAACGAACTGGGCGCCCGTCGTATCGACAACGGCTGACGGTCCGGTAGTCGCCGTCAGGCGCTCAGGGCCGCCACCACGGGCGCAGCGGGAGGCTGTTGCTGCCGTGCTCGTCGAGCTTGCTCGCCAGCACGTGATGCAGCTGAAGGTTGTTCTTCTCGAATGCGACCCGCGAAGCGGCCATGTACAAGCCCCAGATCTTGGCAGTGGCCAGGCCGACCTCTTCGACGGCCTCGTCCCAGCGCTCGACCAGGTTGCCACACCAGTCGCGCAGCGTCAGCGCGTAGTGGTGCCGGAAGTTCTCCTCGTGCAGCACCTCGAAGCCCACGTTTTGGATCTCGGAGATAATGCGCCCGGAGCCGGTGAGCTCCCCGTCGGGGAAGACGTAGCGGTCGGTGAAACTGCTGGCCCGGAAATTCGACTTGTTGTCGGTGCGGGTGATGCAGTGGTTGAGCAGCAGGCCGTCGGTGCGCAACTTGGACAATAGAAAGTTGAAGTAGGCCGGGTAATTTTTGACGCCGATGTGCTCGGTCATCCCGATTGACGACACCGCGTCGAACTGGCTCTCGCGCACGTCGCGGTAATCGGAATGGCGCACTTCGGCCAGTTGGCTCAAGCCCTCGGCCTCGATGGCCTGCTGCGCCCAGGCGGCTTGCTCGGCGGACAGTGTCGCGCCGATGACCCGGACACCCTGGCGCGCCGCGTAGCGAACCATGCCGCCCCAGCCGCAGCCGACGTCGAGCAACCGGTCACCGGGCTGCAGCCGCAGCTTGTCGAAGATCAGCCGGTACTTGTTCTCCTGCGCCTCTTCCAGCGTCGCCTCGGCGTCCGGGTACACCGCGCAGGTGTAGGTCATCGACGGGCCCAGCACCCATGCGTAGAACGTGTTGGAGACGTCATAGTGGTGCTGGATGGCCCCGGCGTCCCGGGTCTTGCTGTGCCGCAGACCCTCGGCGAGGCGCCGCCAGCGCGGCAGCATTTCCTGGGGAGGTGGCGCAGCGGGCAGCAGATGTTCGATACCGATCGACCGGATGATGTTGGCCAGCAAACGCGGCGGGGGCCGGTCGAAGTCGAGTTTGTCGGCGAGCAGCCTAAGCAGGTCGTACGGGTCACCGGGGTGCACTCCGCGCGCCTCGAGGTCGCCCGAGACATAAGCACGGGCCAGCCCGAGCTCGCCGGGAGCAGTAGCCAGGTACCGGGTGCCGCGCGGTGTCAGCAGCTCCAGTCCCAACTCGGCGTCCTCCGGTCCGGCGGTGCTGCCGTCGTATGCAGTGAACCGCAGCGGTCGATCGGAGCTGTTGGTGAAAATCGCCAAAATCTCGGCCAGGCTGAACTTGCCGGTCGTCGTGGCGGTAGCTTCTTCGGGCTCCTGCACAGTCGTCATCGCTGTTGGACCGCCTTCGCGTAGAGGTCGAGGAGACGTGTATCCGGATCGTAGGTTTTCTTTAGCGTTTTGTAAGCCTCACCACCGTAGAGCTCGTCGAATTCCTCACGGCTGTAATAGGAGTCGGAGTACAGCGACTTGTGCCCGTCGAACTCGCGGATTTTCGCCTCGATCAACCGGTTCGTCTCGCCCTCGGATGAGCCGACCGGCACCGACGACCAGAATCCGACGTTGACATAGGTTCGGCCCGGCTGGATCGGGTACAGCGGCCAACGGTCCTGATCGCGTAATCGCAACGGGCACAGCCATACCGGCTCTATCGGGACGGTGTCGAGAAACCACTGCAGAAATTCGCGGGTCCGTTCGATCGGCACCTCGACGTCTTGCACGACCCGCTCGCGAGGCGGGCGACCGTTGCGCTTCTCCATCCGATCGGCGATGTCATACCGTTGGTCGAGCGCCACCAGCTTCCAGTAAAAGCTGCTGCGACGGTAGCGGCGCGGCCAAAAGCGACGCACGCGGCGGTTTTGCGCGCCGAACGGGCGTGAGCACCAGAACCAATCGGTGTCCCAACGCCAGAAGTAGTCATAGATGGTCAGCCGGTCCTCCTTGATGCCGGCATTGTGCTGAATCGAGCGGTAGTAGATGTCTTGGCCGGTGTAGTCGCTCACCGGGCCGGGAGTGGCTGTGCGAACGCCGACGCACAAATAGCTTTCGTCGGCGCTGAACACCACACCGTCGAGGTAGTCCACCGGCTGACCGTCGAGTCCGCCGGTGTCGATGATGCGGTCCATCGCCGCAACCAAGTCAGCCAACGCCCGGAAACGGACATGCCTTAACGCCACGAACGGCTTGACCGGCTCCAACTCGATGCGCAGTCGGGTCGAATACCCCAACGTTCCATAGGAGTTCGGGAACGCACGGTACAAGTCGGCGTGCTCTTGCGGTGAGACGGTGAGCAGTTCACCGGCACCGGTGAGCACGTCCATCTCCAGCACCGACTCGTGGGGCAGACCGTTGCGGAACGACGCCGACTCGATGCCCAGGCCGGTGACCGCCCCGCCGAGGGTGATGGTTTTCAGTTGCGGCACCACCAGCGGCGACAGGCCGTACTGCAGAGTCGCATCCACCAGAGTTTCGTAAGTGCACATCCCGGCGACGTCGGCGGTGCGGGCTTCGGGATCGACTGCGAGGACGTCGGTCAGCCCGGCACTGTCGAGACCGGGAGCCTTACTCTTGGCCCGGGCGCGAAATAAATTCGACGTAGGCTTGGCGAGCCGGACGGACGCCGACGCGGGTATTGACCGATAGCTTGCCAACAGCCGCTCGACGCCGGCTTCGTGGGCCGTCTGTGCAGACGCAGGAGCAGGCACCACATGTACTTTAGTCGCCGACAGCAGCCGACGCACCTGCGTAGCATGACGCGTCAGCACATCCACAGCAAAGGAGTTAAGGCCGATGGGACAGGTTAGTGCAGCAAACACCATCCTGATCAACGCGGAGCCCAAAGCTGTGCTCGCCGCCGTCGCCGACTACCAGAACGTTCGCCCCAATGTGTTGTCGGCACACTACCGCGATTACCAGGTGCTGCAAGGCGGCCAAGGGCAGGGCACGGTGGCCAAGTGGAAGCTGCAGGCTACCAAATCACGCGTTCGTGACGTGCAAGCCAGTGTCGACGTCGCCGGTCACACCGTCATAGAGAAAGACGCGAACTCCAGTCTGGTCACCAACTGGACAGTGGCGCCGGCCGGACCGGGCTCCAGCGTCACCGTCAAGACGACGTGGACGGGCGCCGGGGGAGTCAAGGGCTTCTTCGAGAAGACGTTCGCGCCGTTGGGATTGCGAAAGATTCAGTCTGAGGTGCTGGAAAACCTGAAAAAAGAGCTGGAAAGCTAGTTCAGCTGCGGCTTGGCCCCTGCGCTCCGAGATAACCTGCCACACCTTTGGTCACCGCGTCGGCGTATTTCTGCCTGCCTGAAGCGGACTCCATCAGCTGCGAGTCGACCGGGTTCTTCATGTTGCCCAGCTCGATCAGTATCGACGGATACTGAGCCAGGTTGAGGCCGGCCAGATCCGAGCGTCCGTACAAACCGTTCTGGCCGATGTAAGTGGCCGGCGGGATACCCGACGCCGCCAGCTGGTCGCGCATCGCGTGAGCCAGCTGCACTGACGGGCCGGCCTGAGCCTGGTTGAGCGGAGGCGCGGAGTAGTTGACGTGGAATCCGCGTCCGCTCACCGGGCCGCCGTCGCCGTGCAGGCTGATGATCGCGTTCGGGTGCAGCGCGTTTGCCATCTCGGCGCGTTCGTCGACGCACGGCCCCAAGGCGTTGTCGTTGCCGCGCGACATCGCGGTCCGCACGCCCAGGGCGTTCAGTTCGGCGCGCAGGCGCAAAGCGGTGTCCCAGGTGAAGGTGTGCTCCTGGTAGCCGCTGTCGGTCGAGGTTCCGCTGGCCTGGCAGTCCTTGGTGCCACCGCGACCAGTGGGCACTTGGCGGCTGATCGACGCGTCGTTGGCGCCGTTGTGGCCGGGGTCGATGAATACGACCATGCCGGCGATCGAGGTCGGAGGGGCGGCCGCCGTGGGGAGAGCCGGTGTCGACGCGAAGACAATCAGGGCGGTGGCCGTCGCAACACCGACACGCAGGCAAATTGGTACGCGCACGGCGCCACGGTAGCCCGGCGCCGTCTACGCTGGGTGTTTCAAACCGCCGGTTACCCGCAGGCGAAACCAAGTCGAGACGAAGACGCAAGGGGATTGTCATGCAACCGGGAGGCCCGCCCGACATGTCGGCGTTGCTGGCTCAGGCGCAGCAGATGCAGCAACAGCTGATGGAGGCCCAGCAGCAGCTGGCCGACGCCGAAGTGCACGGGCAGGCCGGTGGCGGTCTGGTGGGGGTGACGGTCAAGGGCAGCGGCGAGGTGGTGGGCGTGACCATCGACCCGAAGGTGGTCGACCGCGACGACATCGAGACCCTGCAGGATCTGATCGTGGGGGCGCTGGCCGACGCGTCGGTGAAGGTCAACGCGCTGGCGCAGCAGCGGCTGGGGTCGGTCGCCGGCGGCTTGGGCAGCGCGCTGGGCCTGCCGGAGTCCTGACTTGTTTGAAGGGCCCGTTCAGGATCTGATCGACGAGCTGGGCAAACTGCCGGGTATCGGGCCGAAGAGCGCGCAGCGCATCGCCTTCTATCTGTTGTCGGTCGAACCGCCCGACATCGACCGGCTCACCGCGGTGCTGGGCAAAGTCCGCGACGGTGTGCGGTTCTGCGCGGTGTGCGGCAATGTCTCCGACGACGAGCGCTGCCGAATCTGTGCCGATCCGCGCCGGGACGGGTCGCAGGTGTGTGTCGTTGAGGAGCCCAAAGACGTGCAAGCCGTCGAGCGCACCCGCGAATTTCGGGGCCGCTACCACGTACTGGGCGGGGCGCTGGATCCGCTGTCCGGCGTCGGGCCGGAGCAGCTGCGGATCCGCCAGCTGCTGACGCGGATCGGCGAACGCGTCGACGGCGTCGACATCGCCGAGGTGATCATCGCGACCGATCCCAACACCGAGGGCGAGGCGACGGCGACGTACCTGATGCGGATGCTGCGCGACATCCCAGGTCTGGCCGTGACGCGGATCGCGTCCGGGCTGCCGATGGGCGGTGACCTGGAATTCGCCGACGAGCTGACCCTCGGCCGGGCGCTGGTCGGCCGCCGGGCGATGGCCTGAGCTCCCATCGCCGTCCCGTCGCGACACTTCACCGGCTGCGATGACACGCCGGTGCGCTTCGCGATGGCTTAAGTCTCGCGATCATGTCGGTGTGGCGTGCCACGGTTCGTCGCATGCATGCATTCGTCGGTAGCGGAGCCGTCCGGGCTGGGCGGCTCAGCGGCTACGAACTTCGCACCAGATTTCGCGCCGTCTTTCCGGACGTCTACGTTCCTGATCACGTCTGCCCATCACTGCGGACGCGTGCCGAGGCGGCGTGGCTCTGGTCCGGTCGTCGTGGTGTGCTGACAGGGTTGGCGGCGGCGGCGCTGCACGGATCGGCGTGGATCGACGACGACGAACCTGTCGAGCTGATCTGGCGCAACCCGAATCCGCCGGTCGGCATCGTTACCCGCAACCAGCGATTCGGACCCGACGAGGTCACTCGGGTGGCAGGGCTACCGGTCACCTCGGTCGCCCGCACTGCCTATGACTTGGCCCGGCGCCTGCCGCGGAGCCAGGCCCTCTCGCGGCTGGATGCGCTGATGCATGCGACGCCGTTCTCACACGAGGACGTCCTGCTGCTGGCCAAGCGCTACCCGGGGGCGCGAGGCCTGCGGCGACTACGTGCGGCTCTGCCCTTGGTCGACGGCGGCGCGGCGTCGCCGAAGGAGACCTGGCTGCGGCTGCTGCTGATCGACTCGGGCTTGCCGAAGCCGGTTACGCAGATAGCCGTCGTCGACGGCTACTGGCCGGTCGCCTTCCTCGACCTGGGCTGGGAGCTGTTCAAGGTAGCCGCCGAGTATGACGGCGATCAGCATCGCAGCGATCGCCGTCAGTACGTCAAAGACCACCGACGGTTGCGTGAGCTGAACCAACTGGGCTGGGTCGTCGTCCGGGTTATCGCCGAGGACAAACCCGGCGACGTAGTGCGGCGGGTGCGCGCCGCTCTCCGGAGCAGGGGCTTCGCCGAAACTTAATGGTCTGCGTTGCACATCGGCGTGTTGTCGCAGACGTTTAAGTGTCGCGACAGTAGGTCTAGGCGAGGAGGCGCTCGCGGCGCAGCAACTCCACTTCAGCCAAGTCCAGCGGCGCCAGATCACCGACCACCCGGGCCAGCAGGTAGTCCGCCAGCTCCGGGTTGCGAGCCAGGCACGGGCCGTGCATGTAAGTGGCGACGACGCTGCCCTGCACCGCCCCGTCGATGCCGTCACCGGTACGGTTGCCCGCCCCTGTCTTCACCGCGCCCAGCGGCGACGCCGCCGCGCCGAGGACGGTGCCGCCGCGGTGGTTCTCGAAGCCGGTCAACGGCTGACGCACCCCGTTCAGCAACGGCGTGCTGACGACCTCGCCGATCGTGCGCGCAGGCTGCGGTGTCGTGGTCACATCGAGCAGGCCCACCCCGTCGACCAATTCACCTGCCGACGTCTCATACCAGTGCCCGAGCACCTGGATCGCCGCGCAGATCGCCAGCACCGGCGCGCCGCGTTCGGCGGCCCGCTGCAGCCCTGGATGCTTCACCAGGTGCCGGGTGGCCAACTGCTGCGCGTAGTCCTCCGCACCGCCCAAGGTGTACAGGTCCAGATTCTCGGGCACCGGATCAGCCAGCGTGATCTCGATGATCTCCGCGGCGATGCCACGCAACAGCAGCCGTTGCCGCAACACCACGGCATTTCCGCCGTCGCCGTAAGTGCCCATGACGTCGGGCAACACCAGCCCGATCCGCACCGTCGAGTCAGCCATGCCCCAGCCTCCGCTGCAGCTGCAGGAACGCCGTGTAGTTGGCGACGACCTCCACCCGTCCCGGCGGGCAAGACCCGATGGCCGCCATGGTGTCGTGCATGAGGGTGTGCTGCACGCCGGCGTAGCCGAGCCGTACCGCGAGGTCGGTGCCGCGTTCACCGGCTGCCACCACCGCGGTGTCGTCGAGATGCTCGAAGCGCACATCCCACAGCCAGGACAGATCCTCGCCGTCGGGTACCTGCCCGTTGACCGAGATGACGACGCCGGCGGCCTGCTTGTCGACCATCGCCATCGCCTCCTGCCAGCCGGCCGGATTCTTGGCCAACAGAAGCCGCACCTCATGCTGCCCGACGGTCACAGTGCGGTAGCGCCCCGCGACCTCTTCGATCGTCGACACCGCCGCCACCGCGGCCGCCGGGTCGGCACCTAACGCAACCGCGGCCGCGACGGCCTGGGCGGCGTTGCCGCGGTTCACCGCGCCGGGCAACTTCAGTCGCATCGGAAGGACCAGTCCCGCCGGCCCGTAGAGGGTGTCGCCGTCGAACCACCAGTGCGGACTGGGCCGCTTGAAGTCCGTACCGGTGGAATACCAATGATTTCTCTCACGGACGATCAGCTCACCGCTGCGCGGGCAGCTCACCGAGTCGGCCGACCAGCTGCCCCCCGCCGCTACCCACACCACGTGCGCGTTGTCATAGGCCGCCGACGTCATCAGCACGTCGTCGCAGTTGGCGACGATCACTGTCGACGGGCGGGGGGCCAGGCCGGCCCGCAGCGTCCGTTCAATGACGTTGATCTCGCCGACCCGGTCCAGCTGATCGCGGGACAAGTTGAGCATTACGACGACCGCGGCTTGAACCGCATCCAAGACATGCGGGACGTGCATCTCGTCGACTTCCAGGGCCGCCAGCTTTGCGTCGCGCTTCGCGGCCAGCGCCGCCACCAGACCAGCGTCCATGTTCGCACCTTCGGCGTTGGTTGCCACCGGGCCCAGCGTCGCCAAGGCGGCCGCAGTCATCCGGGTGGTGGTGGATTTGCCGTTGGTGCCGGTGACGATCACGGTGCAGCGGCCCATGCCGAGCTGATGCAGGACTGAGCGATCCAGCGTCATCGCGACCAGGCCGCCGATCATGGCCCCGGCACCGCGACCGGTCACTCGCGACGTCCACCGCGCGCCCGCGCCGACGGCCAGTGCCAGCCGGCCACGGGTGGTGATCACCGCCTCAACTTAGCTTTACGACACGACCCGTGGTGGCCCGGCGATGTCGGGGCGGCGTGCGATTCTCATGACGTGAGCCACACCTGGGGTCGCCCGGCCCGCCAGCCCGGCGCGGGCTGGGCGGTCATCGACGTGGAGACCTCGGGTTTCCGGCCGGCACACGCCAGGATCATCAGCCTTGCTGCGCTGGCACTCGACGCCGACGGGCGGGTGCAGCAGTCCGTCGTCAGCTTGCTGAACCCCGGGGTTGATCCGGGCCCTACCCACGTGCACGGATTGACCGCGGCGATGCTCGAGGACCAGCCGCAGTTCGCCGACATCGCCAGGGATGTCGTCGAAGTGTTGCGCGGGCGGACGCTGGTAGCGCACAACATCGCCTTCGACTACGGGTTCCTGGCCGCGGAGGCGGAACTCGCCGACTGCGAGCTTCCGGTCGACACCGTGATGTGCACCGTCGAACTGGCCCGGCGGCTCGATCTCGGCGTGCACAACCTGCGGCTGGAGACCCTCGCGGCGCACTGGGGCGTGCCCCAGCTGCGCCCGCACGATGCGTTCGATGACGCTGCGGTGCTGTCCCGGGTATTCGCAGCAGCGCTGAAGCGGGCCCGTGACCGCGACGTCTGGCTGCCGGTCCGGCCGGTGACGCGCCGCCGATGGCCGAACGGCCGGATCACCCACGACGAGCTGCGGCCGCTGAAGGCGCTGGCGGTGCGAATGCGCTGCCCCTACTTGAACCCAGGCCGGTTCGTCCGGGGCAGGCCGCTGGTGCGGGGCATGCGGGTGGCGCTGGCTACCGAAGTGCGGCGCACCCATGAGGAGCTGGTCGAGCGGATCCTGGACGCCGGTCTGGCCTACAGCGACAGCGTTGACGGCGAGACTTCGCTGGTGGTGTGCAACGAAGCGCGACCCAGTCACGGCAAGGGATTTCTGGCCGGTGAAATAGGTGTGCCGTTGGTCGACGACGTTGAATTCATCGACGGAGTCGGTTCTGTCATCGGCGGCGTCAGTGCGGAAGAATCCACCGAGACCGCCGTGAAACGGCAAGACCAGCAGTTCGCCCTTTTTTGAGCCTGCTAACTCAGCGAAGCCCGGTTCACCGCGGACACCACCGCACGCAGCGACGCCGTGGTGATCGACGGCGCGATGCCCACGCCCCATACCGTTCGGCCGGCAACCGGGCTTGATGGGCGACGACCCGCTTCGCCCGGCTGCGCCGCGCTCGCGATCGTCACCGAGGCCTCCACGTAGGCCGCGGCCTGGGCGTCTTCGCCACCGCTCATGGCGTGCTCGGAGTAGTCGAGCACGGCCACTTCAATCCCGACGTGGCTCAGTGCGTCGACGAATGCGGCCAGCGGGCCGTTGCCCGACCCGGTGATCTCGGTCTCCGCCCCGTTGATCTTGACGGTCGCGGCGATCGTAGTGATGCCGCTGTCCTCCTCGGCGGCGTCGACCCGCTGCTTGATTCGCTCCAGCGGATGCACCGGCGCCAAGTACTCCTGGGCGAACGCTTCCCACATCTCCTTGGGAGTGACCTCGCCGCCGTCGCCCCCTGTGCCCTCTGCGATCTTCTGGATCACCTGGCTGAATTCGATCTGCAGCCGCCGCGGCAGCACCAGGCCGCGGTCGGCTTTCATGATGTAGGCCACTCCGCCCTTGCCGGACTGCGAGTTGACCCGGATCACCGCTTCGTAGGTACGGCCGACGTCGCGCGGGTCGATCGGCAGGTACGGCACCTGCCACAGCATGTCGTCGACGTCGCCGTCGGCTTCGTCGGCGGCAACCTTCATCGCGTCCAGGCCCTTGTTGATGGCGTCTTGATGGCTGCCGGAGAACGCCGTGTACACCAGATCACCGCCGTAGGGGTGCCGTTCGTGCACCGGCAACTGGTTGCAGTACTCCACAGTCCGGCGGACTTCGTCGATGTTGGAGAAGTCGATTTGCGGGTCGACACCGCGGGAGAACAGGTTCAAGCCCAGCGTCACCAGGCACACATTGCCGGTGCGTTCGCCGTTGCCGAACAAGCAGCCCTCGATCCGGTCGGCGCCTGCCTGGTAGCCCAATTCAGCTGCAGCGACGGCAGTTCCACGGTCGTTGTGCGGATGCAGGCTCAGGATCACCGAGTCGCGACGGGCCAGGTTGCGGCTCATCCACTCGATCGAGTCGGCGTAGACGTTCGGGGTCGCCATCTCCACGGTGGCCGGCAGGTTGAAGATGATCGGGTTGTCCGGCGTGGGCTGCACGATGTCACCGACCGCGTCACACACCTGTACGGCGTACTCCAACTCGGTGCCGGTGTAGGACTCCGGGGAGTACTCGAACCGCCACCTCGTCTCGGGGTAGCTGGCCGCCTCTTCGACGCATTTGCGGGCGCCGGCGGTGGCGATCTCTTTGACCGCGGCTCGATCAGCCCGGAACACGACCCGGCGCTGCAGGATCGACGTCGAGTTGTAGAAGTGCACAATCGCCCGCGCTGCGCCCGCGCAGGCCTGAAAGGTGCGCTCGATCAGCTCCGGATCGGCATTGGGTCAGCACCTGGATGGTGACGTCGTCAGGAATGGCACCCTGCTCGATGATCTCGCGGGTGAAGTCGAAGTCAGTCTGGCTGGCCGACGGGAACCCGACCTCGATCTCCTTGTATCCCATCCGGATGAGCAGGTCGAACATTCTGCGCTTACGGGCCGGGCTCATCGGGTCGATCAGCGCCTGGTTGCCGTCGCGCAGGTCGACTGCGCACCACATCGGCGCTGTCTCGAGGACGCGATCGGGCCAGGTGCGGTCGGCCAGTCGGACGGCTTCGACTTCGTCAGCAAACGGTCGATACCGGCTGACCGGCATCGAAGAGCCGCGTTGGGTGTTCCAAGCGGGCTGTTCCGGGTTGGGCAAACCCGCAGGTCGGACGATGCTGTGAGCTGAGGTGAAGGCGTCGGATGAGTACGCCGACGAGTCGGAAAAAGTAATCACGGTGTTTGCTCCGGAGGCGAAGAGGGACTTCAGACCGGCGCATCGCGAACGCCCGCGACGGGAAGCCGGTCTTGGTCAGGCCCCGCCGCGGTGTACGAGAAGGAGCACCCGCTGCACGCCATGCACTCTACCGTCTTGCGCAGCGCTACCAAAACCGCAGTTTGCTCTCGTCGAATTGGACCGTCGGTGTCATGCGGTGCAGGTCGGGGTATAGCGGGTGTGTTCGCGATGACCAGACTTGATGACCAGACTTCACGGAGGAACAATGTCGAATCCGACACCGCCGGTCACTCCTTCTCCGGGATCGCCGAGCGACGCTCAGATAACTTCATCTACCGCAGGTACGCCTGGATCCGGCCACGGCAGCCGGGCAGCGCACATCGAGCGGCAGGCCGCGGCCGTCGGCGCCGTTGCAGCAGGGGTCCTGCTGATCGTCACCGGGGCGGTGCAAATCCTCGAAGGTATCTCGGCGGTCGCGGCCGACGACATCGTCGTGGTGGGTCCGCAGTACATCTACCAATGGAACGCCACCGGCTGGGGTGTGGTCCACATCGTGATCGGTGCGCTCCTCGTAGCAGTGGCCGTCGCATTGCTCACCGGACGGACGTGGGCGCGTATCACCGCGATTGTGCTCACCGCACTTTCCATTGTCGCCAACTTTCTCTGGCTACCGCACAACCCTTGGTGGTCGGTTCTGATCATCGCTTTGGACGTTTTCCTGATCTGGGCCTTAGCCACCTGGCACCGTCCAGCGCCGTCGGCTCCACCTCAAGGATGAGCGCAGAGCGGCTGCTCATGCCGTTGTGGTATCCCTCAGTGTCACCCTGAACTGCATCGTCCGGTACGGCCAGCCGATCCCGGTGTGCCATTGCGACACAACCAGTCCGACGCCGCCCTTCACATTCAGTCGAGAGCCCGGCAGAACGTAACCGCCGTACAATTGAGCAACCTGGTTCGTCGCCAGATCTTGCCTTTCCCAGCTCGTCCCGATGATCGGAATTTGAACGATCGTGTCGCGGTGGTCGGCGATCGGTGACGTGATCACGCGGTAACCCAGCGCGTACGCCGACGACAGGAAGCCGCCCAGAATCCACCGGCCGGTGCCGAGGCGGCGCAGAGTCAGTTCGCCCCAGGTTTCGTCGGGCGGCGTGATCGGCGTGGGTTCGTTGTCCCATCCCCACCTGTCGCTCGTCCCGCCCCAGCCCGAGTATCTCGTCGGGTCGCCGATGTGTTCCGGGCGGACCCGCCGCAGGATGACGCCTTTGTCGCGCTGGAATCCGGTCGAGACGATGTACACCCAGCCGTCTTCGGGGTCGTAGTCCCAGGACCACAGCTGGGCGTACCCGCGGTGCAACGTCCCGGGAAATATCGCTCGCGGCCTCATCGAGCGCCACAAAACGCCGTGGTCGGTGGAAGTCCGGATTTCGGTCCATACGACGTTGCCGAAACCACGGTTGACGATGGTGTGCAGGTAAATGGTTTGTCCGACGACCAGGAGGTCGGAAGGAATGACGGTGCTGATGCCGCCGCGGTTCCACGGCGCATCGTCGTGGACGTAAGGCCATAACTGGTGCGCGTAATCGGGTTCCCTGCCACTGGCTTTCCGGTAAGTGATGCGGGTGTTGGCGTCACCGGTGCCGATCAGTGCGACCGGCGACCGCCAATGACCCTGTCCGACGACGGAGCCGGAGAAGGTGTCGCCGAAAACGGAAACCAGCTGGCCGTCCGGTGCCCGCACCGAGACGCCGAGGTCGGTGGCGGTCACACCCCAGTGGTGGGTGAAGCCCGGGCCGGTGATATCGCCCAGGTAGCCCTCGATCGGCCCGCGCCTCGCGTCGGCCGTGGCGGCAGCGTTGGACATCGGCCCTCCGGTGTGATGGTCGCAGGAACAGCGCACCATCAGCTATCTTGCCCGCGTACCGGGTGTAGTTGACAGCCGCTTTGCCGCAGGGTCATTGCACAAGAGCGCGGTCCGCTGAGCGGACCGGTCCCGGCTGAGCAGAACCCGTGTAAGGAGCGTCAACCCCGGCCACCGCCCCACGTATTCTGTTCTGGACCTGAAACGTCCCGAGACCGGAGAAGGACAACAGTGGCGCTCGTCGTGCAGAAGTACGGCGGATCTTCGGTGTCGGACGCCGACCGGATCCGCCGCGTCGCCGAGCGCATTGTGGAGACCAAAAAACAAGGTAACGACGTCGTGGTCGTGGTATCCGCGATGGGCGACACCACCGACGGCCTTCTGGAGCTGGCCCAGCAGGTGTGTCCGGCGCCGCCGGCGCGCGAACTGGACATGCTCCTGACCGCCGGTGAGCGCATCTCGAACGCGCTGGTGGCGATGGCCATCGAGTCGTTAGGCGCCCAGGCCCGGTCATTCACCGGCTCACAAGCCGGTGTGATCACCACCGGCACCCACGGCAACGCGAAGATCATCGACGTCACTCCTAGCCGGCTGCAGGCAGCACTCGACGAGGGGAAAATCGTGCTGGTGGCCGGCTTTCAGGGCGTCAGCCAAGGCACCAGGGACGTCACCACGTTGGGTCGTGGCGGCTCGGACACCACCGCGGTGGCTTTGGCCGCCGCGCTGGGCGCCGACGTCTGCGAGATCTACACCGACGTGGACGGCATCTTCAGCGCCGATCCGCGGATCGTGCCCAACGCCCGACGCCTCGACACGGTCACCTTCGAGGAGATGCTCGAGTTGGCCGCGTGCGGCGCCAAGGTGTTGATGCTGCGCTGCGTGGAGTACGCCCGTCGCTACAACATCCCGGTGCACGTCCGGTCGTCGTATTCGGACAAGCCCGGCACCGTCGTTGCCGGATCGATTGAGGACAAGCCAGTGGAAGATCCCATCCTGACCGGCGTCGCGCATGACCGCAGCGAAGCCAAAGTGACCATTGTGGGGCTGCCCGACATCCCCGGCTTTGCGGCCAAGGTGTTCCGGGCGGTGGCCGACGCCGATGTCAACATCGACATGGTCCTGCAGAACGTCTCCAAAGTGGAGGACGGCAAGACCGACATCACCTTCACCTGCTCGCGCGACGCCGGCCGTACTGCCGTGGAGAAGCTCGATTCACTGAAAGATGAAATCGGCTTCACCCAGATTCTTTACGACGACCACATCGGCAAGGTGTCGCTGATCGGCGCGGGCATGCGTAGCCATCCCGGCGTGACGGCCACCTTCTGTGAAGCGCTGGCCGAAGTTGGGGTCAACATCGACTTGATCTCCACGTCGGAGATCCGCATCTCGGTGCTGTGCCGGGACACCGAACTGGACAAGGCCGTCCTCGCGCTGCATGAGGCGTTCGGGCTCGGCGGCAAGGAGACTGCCACCGTCTACGCGGGATCGGGCCGTTAGATGGGCAGCCCTGGTCTGTCCATCGGGGTGGTAGGGGCCACCGGTCAAGTAGGCCAGGTAATGCGCGCCCTGCTCGACGAGCGGGACTTTCCGGCCGGCACGGTCCGGTTCTTCGCCTCGGCTCGCTCGCAGGGCCGCAAGTTGTCTTTCCGTGGCGAGGAGATTGAGGTCGAAGACGCCGAGACGGCCGACCCGGCGGGCTTGGATATCGCCCTGTTTTCCGCCGGCGCGACGATGTCACGGGTGCAGGCACCGCGGTTCGCCGCCGCCGGAGTGACGGTGATCGACAATTCGTCAGCGTGGCGCAAAGATCCCGACGTGCCGCTCGTGGTGTCCGAAGTGAATTTCCATCGGGATGCGCAGAACCGGCCCAGGGGCATCATCGCCAATCCGAACTGCACGACAATGGCCGCGATGCCGGTGCTGAAGGTGCTGCACGACGAGGCCGGGCTACAACGCCTCGTGGTGTCGACTTATCAGGCAGTCTCGGGCAGCGGGGTGGCCGGTGTGGCCGAGTTGACCGGGCAGGTGCGCGCGGTCGTCGACGGCGCCGAGCACCTGGTGCACGACGGCCGCGCCGCGCCGTTCCCGACGCCGCGGACCTACGTCGCGCCGATCGCGTTCAACGTGGTGCCGCTGGCCGGCAAGTTGGTCGACGACGGCTCCGGAGAGACCGACGAAGACCAGAAGCTACGCCACGAGAGCCGCAAAATTCTCGGCATCCCGGATCTTTTGGTCAGCGGGACCTGTGTGCGGGTGCCGGTACTGACCGGGCACTCGCTGTCGATCAACGCCGAGTTTGCCGGACCTCTTGCGCCGCAGCGGGCCCGGGAATTGCTCGACGGCGCACCCGGTGTGAAGCTGGTCGACGTGCCGACACCGCTGGCCGCCGCGGGTGTGGACGAATCGCTGGTCGGCCGGATCCGACATGACCCCGGTGTGCCCGACGGGCGTGGGCTGGCCTTGTTCGTCTCCGGGGACAATCTGCGCAAGGGGGCGGCGCTCAATACGATCCAGATCGCCGAGCTACTGGCCGCCGAGCTGTGATTCGCGGGTGAGCCGGGCGTACGCCCGCCGAGCCGCGCGGTGCTCACTTGTCGTTCCGATCCTGCTTTTGATGATTGTCGCGCAACGCCTTGCAGCGGCCAACGCTGACCCGCCCGCACCTATGCCGCAGCCCGTGCTGCCCCGACTGGCGCCGGGCGAAGTGATCCGGATCGGGCCGACCGCCGGAACCGGCACGCCGACCCGTGATTACGGCATCGGAGCCACCGACTTGTGTGCGTTCGTCGAGTTTCCGAGTGAACTGTTGCAGGTCTGCGGTGACAGCTTCCCCGGGCAAGGGGTGGGCTTCGGACGCGACTACGCGCCGGTCGCGTTGCGGGTCGACACCGATTCGGTCGACGATCCCGACGGAGTTCGCTACACCGGTGTCACCGGCGTCGGGCAGTCCCTGCTAGACGAGCCGACACCGCCTGGCGCGTCGCAGTTGCCGGCTGGCGTCGTGCAGATCAACCGGCAGAACTATTTGCTGGTCACCACCGCCGCGGCGCTGGTGCCGCAGACGTCTCGGCTGGTGAAAGCCGAGTCAGGGCATGGCCGCTGGGCCACCGTTGCGGGGTCCCGACGCGCCGCCTCGTATGAGGGCTATTCGCAATCGCAAATCAGCGGGTACTACGACCCGATCCCCACCGCCGACTCCAGAAGCGGATGGGTGTACATCGTCGCGGACGACTTTGACCGCAGCCAGCCGGTCAAGTTGTACCGGTCGACACCGCAGGACTTCACTGATCGGTCACGCTGGCAGGGGTGGGCGACAGGACCCGGTGGCGGTTGGAACAAGTTCCCGATTGCGCTCTGGCCCGACATGGTTGGCGAGATGAGCCTGAAGCAGGTCGACGGCAAGTCGGTGCTGTCGTATTTCAACGCCAGCACCGGTGACATGGAGGTCCGGGTGGCCGACGATCCGACGTCGCTGGGCACCGCGCCGGTGACCACCGTTGTCCAGCACGATGATTGGCCTGAACCGGCGGAGAGCCTGCCGCCCGCCGACGACAACCGCCTGGCGCAGCCGTACGGCGGGTACATCTCGCCCGGTTCGACGCTCGATGAGTTGCGGGTGTTCGTCAGCCAATGGCACACCAGCGATCCGCGGGAGAACGGCCCTTACCGGGTCATCCAGTTCGCGGTCGACCCGTATAAGCCCGAAGGTTGACCGGGTTTGCTGATACGGTCGGCTTCATAGCTGTTACATAACCCGCGCATAGTGATAGCTATTGGTTGCCCACGCATCATTCAAGCATGAGTGAAATACCAGAAACCCCCACTGTGCGGACGGCCGCCGCCACAACTCCGGCCACCGAAACCGCGGCGCCGGCCAGGCCACGCAGGCTTTACCAAGTCGCCGCCTGGGTCGTGATCGTCGCAGGCATCTTGTACATCGTCACGACGATCTTCTTCGCCGGCTACAAGCTCGCCGGTCACCACGGCCACCACCACCACGGACATCACCCGAACGCCATGGTTCACCACCACCGCGGGCCGGGCGGAGGTCCGCACGGTGCCGGCGCGCCGCTCGGACCGGGCGGACCCGGCGGCCCGGCTAGCGCTGTCCCCGGTCCGGGTCAGCCGCCGGCCTCTGTCACTCCGTCACTGACGCCGGGGCGCTGACCGAAACCCATCCACGAGCCCGGCGCCTTGCGGCGCCGGGCTCCATACTGTTATCGGCTGGAACCCCGCTTGCGCATCTGGGCATCATCAGAAGATGAGCGAAACACCCGAGCCCTCACTCCGAAGTAGCCAAGCGGCTCAGCCGTCGGTGTACGCGGAACCGCCGAACCGGCTCTACCAGGTCGCGGCCTGGGTCGTGATTGTCGCAGGCATCGTCTTCATTGTGTCGGCGATCTTCTGGTCCGGTGCCGTGGTCGCAAGACACGACCACTGGCCGCGTCACGAACCGCACGGATGGTTCAGGTCCGGCGATTCACCGGCGGGTCCGCCCGGACCTCCTGGCGCGCCGCCCGGTCCCGGGCACTGGGTTTGGGTGGTCCCCGAGCCTGGCAACGGTCCCGGCGGGCCCGGCAGACCTGGCGGGCCGGGCGCTCCGGCTCCGCCTCCGCCTGCGCCGTCGGGGGCGCCCGCGCCGCCGCCACCGCCGCCACCGCCGCCACCGCCGCCACCGCCCGGCCCACGCCGGTAGCCAGAAGCCAGACGGCCGGCGGCGCTTCTTGGCATGATCGAGCCATGAGCATCGAAGCCATCTACACCGCAGAGTCCACCGCGACCGGCGGCGGCCGTGACGGGCACGTCAAGTCCTCGGACGGCCGCCTCGACCTGGAGACCCGCCCACCCAAGGCGCTGGGCGGCAGCGGCGACGGCACCAACCCCGAACAGTTGTTCTCCGCCGGCTACGCCGCCTGTTTCCTGAGTGCGCTACGACTGGTTGCCGGCAAGGCCAGAGTGAGGCTGCCCGAGAACACCGATGTCACGATCAGGATCGGCATCGGTCGCACCGGCGAAGGCGGCTTTGGACTGACCGGCGACATCGTTGCCAGCCTGCCCGGGCTTGAGCAGAAAGACGCCGACGACCTGGTCGGCAAGGCCCACCACGTCTGCCCGTATTCCAACGCCATTCGGAGCAACGTGGACGTCGGCGTCTCGGTCAAGGTCTGACCTGGCGGTGATGCGCAACGCTGTGGCCGCGTTGGCCGTCGGCGCCGTCGTCGGTGCGGCCGGCACTGGGATCCCGGTCGCCGCGGCGCGGCCCTCGGATCCGGGCGTGGTGAACTACGCGGTGCTGGGCAAGGGGTCGGTGGGCAACATCGTCGGCGGCCCGATTCGCGACGAATCCGTCTTCACCGCGCCGTTTCAGGGCTACTACGTCGACGACCCGGTCTGCAACAACTGGGCGGACATCGGCTTGCCCGAGGTATACGACGATCCGGACCTGGCATCGTTCAACGGCGCCGCCGCGCAGACGTCGGCCACCGACCAGGCCCACCTGGTCAAACAGGCAGTCGGCGTGTTCGCTACGGGGGACGCAGCTGGACGGGCTTTCCACCGCGTCGTCGACCGCACGGTGGGCTGTGCGGGTCAGACCACAGCCATGCATCTCGACAACGGCACCACCCAGGTGTGGTCCTTCGACGGCGGGCCGGCGACCGCCACCGATGCGGCGTGGACCAAGCAGGAAGCCGGCACCGACCGTCGCTGCTTCACCCAGACCCGGCTGCGGGAGAACGTGTTGCTGCAGGCCAAAGTGTGTCAGTCGGGCAACGGCGGTCCGGCGGTCAACGCGCTGGCCGGCGCGATGGAAAACACGCTCGGTCAATGATTCCAGGACAGCGGCAATGTGTCTGCCCGCCGGATGGCTAGGCTGAATCGCCCGGCTCCTCCTCATCGCGCTGCGCGCTCTGCATCGTCGCCGGGCTAGGCTGAATACTCACTTGCTGGCGCGGTCCGGCGCAGATCCAAGCCGGTCGTCCGCCTGCAACCAGGGGGCCGGAGCCAACGCGGTCCGGGCGCAGAGGGGTCGGTGATATGGCGTTCGCGGTCGCGGCGCAGCTCGAGGGCGCCTGCAAAGACGCCGAGCTGACCAGTTCGCCGGCCGCCGCGCGCTACATCGCCCAAACCTGCCTGACCGACGGACCGCTGGGTCAAGTCGGTCTGGAAGTCGAGGCGCACTGCTACGACCCCTGCGATCCACACCGCCGGCCGGGGTGGCCGGAAATCACGGAGATTCTCGGATCCCTTCCGGCGATGCCCGGCGGCAGTGCGGTCACCGTTGAACCCGGTGGTGCCGTCGAACTGTCCGGCCCACCCGCGAACGGCGCGCTGCCGGCCATCGAAGCGATGATCGAGGACCGGGCCGTGCTAACGGCGGGATTTGCCGAGGCCGGGCTGGGGCTGGTTCTGCTGGGCGCGGACCCGCTGCGGCCGGCCAAGCGGATCAACCCAGGCGGCCGCTACCACGCCATGGAGGAGTTCTTCGTCGCCAGTCACACCGGCCCCGCGGGTGCAGCGATGATGACGTCCACCGCCTCGATCCAGCTGAACCTGGATGCGGGTCCGCAGCCCGGGTGGCCGGCGCGGGTGCGGCTGACGCATGCGCTGGGGCCGGTGATGATCGCGATTGCCGCGAACTCGCCATTGCTGGGCGGCCAGTTGACCGGGTGGCTGTCCAGCCGGCAACGGATCTGGGGTCAGCTGGATTCCGCGCGCTGCGGGCCGATCCTGACCGTCAGCGGCGACGACCCCGGTACCGACTGGGCCCGTTACGCACTCAAAGCGCCGGTGATGCTGGTCAACAATCCAGATGCGGTGCCGGTGACGCATTACGTCCCATTCGCCGACTGGGCCGACGGTCGGACACTGCTCGGTGATCGCCGCCCCACTGTCAAGGATCTGGAGTACCACCTCACGACGCTGTTTCCGCCGGTGCGGCCGCGGCAATGGCTGGAAATCCGTTACTTGGACAGCGTTCCCGATGATCTGTGGCCTGCACTGGTGTTCACGCTGGTGACGTTGCTCGACGACCCGGCCGTCGCCGGCGTCGCTGCGTCGGTTGTGGAACCGGTCGCCGCCTGCTGGGACACCGCAGCCCGGGTCGGCCTGCGAGATCGTCGGCTGCATACAGCAGCCCGACAGTGCGTCGCCCTGGCAGCCGAGCGGCTACCTGACACCCGTGGTGCGCAACTGGCTGATTCGATGCGACGGTTGGTTGCGCTGGTCGAGCAGGGCCGCTGCCCGGGCGACGACTTCGCCGATCAGGTGATCGAACTCGGTATCGCCCCGACCGTCGCCCGGTTGGCGCGAGGAAAGGTATGACCGCACGCGATACCTTGGCCCGCGAACTCACGCGGGCGCGGGAACGGACGCTGCGGCTCGTCGATCTCGACGATGCCGAATTGCGCCGCCAGTTCGATCCGCTGATGAGTCCGCTGGTGTGGGACCTAGCCCACATCGGCCAGCAGGAGGAGTTCTGGTTGCTGCGCAGCGGCCGACCCGATCACAAGGGGCTGTTGTCACCGGAGGTCGACGGCCTATACGACGCTTTCGTGCACGCCCGTGCCAGCCGCGTCGATCTTCCGCTGCTGTCCCCCAACGAGGCACGCACCTACTGCAGCAGGGTGCGGTCGGCGGCGCTGGATGTCCTCGACGGGCTACCCGATGATCCTGATCCTGCTCAACCGGCCGGCTTTGCGTTCGGGATGGTCGTCAGCCACGAACACCAGCACAACGAAACCATGCTGCAGGCACTCAACCTGCGTGTCGGTGCACCGTTGTTGCGCGGCGCCGCCGCGTTGCCGGCGGGCCGGCCCGAGTTGGCGGGCACGTCGATATTGGTTCCCGGCGGCCCGTTCAGGCAGGGCGTGGACGCCGCGGACGAGCCCTTCTCGCTGGACAACGAGCGGCCCGCCCATTTGGTCGACGTTGCGACGTTCCGGATCGGGCGGGTCCCGGTGACCAACGGTGAATGGCGGCACTTCGTCGACGACGGCGGTTACCGCCGATCGCGGTGGTGGTCACCGCGAGGCTGGGAGCACCGGGAGCGGGCCGGTCTGACTGCGCCGCAGTTCTGGAACGCCGACGGCACCCGCACCAGGTTCGGTCAGGTCGAGGACCTTCCCGCCGACGAACCCGTCCAGCACGTCACCTACTTCGAGGCGGAGGCCTACGCCGCCTGGGCCGGTGCGCGGCTCCCCACCGAGACCGAGTGGGAGAAAGCCTGTGCTTGGGATCCGCGATGCAACTCCCGCCGCCGCTATCCGTGGGGCGACGACGGGCCCTCCGCGGCCGTAGCCAACCTCGGCGGTGCGGCGTTGCGTCCCGCGCCGGTCGGCGCCTACCCGGCCGGGGCGTCTGCTTATGGCGCCGAACAGATGCTGGGCGACGTGTGGGAGTGGACCAGCTCACCGTTGCGGCCGTGGGCTGAGTTTGCCCCGATGATCTATCAACGCTATTCCGAGCCGTTCTTTGACGGCGACTACCGGGTGCTGCGCGGTGGGTCGTGGGCCATGGACTCCGCCGTTCTTCGGCCCAGTTTCCGCAACTGGGACCATCCGTATCGTCGGCAGATCTTCGCCGGTGTCCGGTTGGCCTGGGACGCCGGCGATGATGCGGAGATCTCTGCCTGATGTGCCGTCACCTGGGCTGGCTCGGCCGCGACGTCGAGCTGTCCGCACTGGTGCTCGATCCGCCGCACAGCCTGCTGGTGCAGTCCTATGCGCCGCGACGCCAGCAACACGGGCTGCTGAACGCCGATGGTTGGGGCCTCGGCTTCTTCGACGGAGCGGTGCCGCGGAGGTGGCGCAGCGCCACGCCGCTGTGGGGTGATGCATCACTGATCTCCGTCGCGCCCGCGTTACGCAGCCACTGCGTCGTCGCGGCCGTACGTTCGGCAACGGTTGGCATGCCGATCGAGGCCAGCGCGACAGCGCCGTTCACTGACGGCAGCTGGCTGCTCTCGCACAACGGCACGTTCGACCGCCGAGTGCTGACGCCCGACCCGGCGGCCGAATCAGTCTGCGACAGTGCACTCCTCGCGGCTCACATCTTCAGCCGCGGTCTCGATGAGCTCGGTGAGGTGATCACGGAACTGGGAGCCGCCGATCCGCATGCCCGATTGAACATATTGGCGGGCAACGGGACTCGATTGCTCGCCACTACTTGGGGTGACACCCTTTCGGTGCTGCGCCGCGATGACGGCGTCGTATTAGCCAGCGAACCCTACGACGACGATCCGGGCTGGAACGACGTTCCGGATTGTCACCTGGTGCAGGTCGACTCCGACGGCGTCAATCTGACCAGACTCTGAGCCCCCTTAGTGACCACACTCGACGACGAGGAAAAGGACCCGCATGACGTTATCGCTGTCCAACCATCTGGCCGCTGACTCGGCGTCTCAGGCACTGCGCCGCGACGTTCTCGACGGACTGTCTCGGGATCCGAAGTCGTTGCCGCCGAAGTGGTTCTACGACTCGGTCGGCAGCGAGTTGTTCGACCGCATCACCCGGCTGCCGGAGTATTATGCGACGCGCGCCGAAGCCGAGATCCTCCGGTCGCACGCATCGGACATCGCCGCCGTCACCGGCGCGGACACGTTGGTGGAGTTGGGCAGTGGAACGTCGGAGAAGACCCGGCTGCTGCTGGATGCGCTGACCCAGCGCGGCTCGCTGCGCAAATTCGTGCCGTTCGATGTCGACGCCGGCATCCTGCACACCGCCGGCAGCGCCATTCAGCAGGAGTACCCGGGAGTCGAGATCGCGGCCGTCTGCGGTGATTTCGAGGAGCACCTGGGCGAGATCCCAGACGGGGGCCGACGGCTCTTCGTGTTCCTGGGATCGACGATCGGCAATCTGACCGCCGGGCCGCGCGCGGAGTTCCTGACGTCGTTGGCTTCGGTGCTGGAGCCGGGGGACACTCTCCTGATGGGCACCGATTTGGTCAAGGACGTCGGCCGCCTGATCCGCGCGTACGACGATGCCGAAGGAGTGACCGCACAGTTCAACCGGAATGTGCTCACGGTGGTAAACCGCGAACTCGACGCCGACTTCGACGTGTCCGCGTTCGCCCACGTAGCTCGATGGAACCCCGCAGAGCAGCGGATCGAGATGCGGTTGCGCACAGAACGCCCGCAGCGGGTGCGGATCGCCGCGCTCGACATCACCGTCGACTTCGCCGCCGGTGAGGAGACGCTCACCGAGGTCTCCTGCAAATTCCGCGCCGAATCGGTGGCCTCGGAACTGGCCGAGGCCGGCCTGCGGCGAACCCACTGGTGGACCGACGTCGCCGGCGACTTCGGGCTGTCGCTGGCGACTAAGTGAGCGACGCCGACGCGTCGACCGAGCGCTGGCGAGCGGCCCGGCCGCCGGTGGCCGGGCTGCACCTGGACAGCGCAGCCTGTTCGCGGCAGAGCTTCGCCGTGCTCGACGCGGCCGACCGGCATGCGCGTCACGAGGCTGAAGTTGGCGGCTACGTCGCTGCCGAAGCCGCGGCGCCGGTGCTGGACGCGGGCCGAGCCGGTGTCGCTGTCCTTGCGGGCCTGTTGGACGCGGAGGTCGTCTACACCACCGGATCGGTGCATGCACTGGATCTGCTGCTGGGCGGTTGGCCGCCGGGTGGTGGCCGAACGCTGGCTTGCCTGCCCGGCGAGTACGGCCCGAACCTGGCGGTCATGGCGGCGCACGGTTTCGCGCGGCGCGCGCTGCCCACCGACGACGCGGGCCGGGTGGCCGTCGACGAGGCCGCAGCTGCGCTGGCAGCCGACCCGCCGGACCTGGTGCACCTCACCGCATTGGGCAGTCATCGCGGTGTCGTGCAACCGCTTTCGGCGGTGGCGCGGCTCTGCGCAGAACTGCAATTGCCACTGGTCGTCGACGCTGCGCAAGCGCTGGGCCACGTCGACTGCGCGGTGGGCGCCGACGCGCTGTACTCGTCATCGCGCAAATGGCTGGCCGGGCCGCGCGGAGTCGGCGTGCTCGCAGTGCGGGCCGGTCTGATGCGGCGGCTGCGGCCGCGACTGCCTCCGCCGGACTGGTCCCCCTCTTTGCCGGCAGCCCAACGACTCGAGATGGGCGAGGCCAATGTCGCCGCCCGCGTGGGCTTTTCGCTGGCGGTGGGCGAGCACCTGGCGTGCGGCCCGCCGGCAGTGCAAGCCCGCCTGGCCGAAGTGGGCCGCAACACCCGGACCATACTCGCCGATGTGCCGGGCTGGCGGGTGGTCGAAGCGCCCACCGAGCCGAGCGCGATCACCACCTTGGCTCCGGTTGACGGCCGAGACCCGGTGACGGTACGCAACTGGCTGATCGCCGAGCGGCGGATCGTGACCACGGCCGTGACGGTGGAGCGCGCACCGCTGGAGCTGACCGGGCCGGTGCTGCGGATCTCCCCGCACATTGATGTCACCGTCGACGATCTGAGTTGCCTCGCCTCGGCACTGACGGATGCGACAGCCATGACGGAATAGCTCTTCCTCACCCCGCCTTATGCGCGCTCAGCAAAAAGGCGGGGTATTTCACCCGGCCTTTTTCGTCACGGTCATGCGGCGGCATCTCCATTTGCACTCCTGGGATCTGCGGAACATTGGCGTGGATGTAGGCCGGCCGGATCTCGTCAATCTCCCAGTACTTAGTTACCGCGGCTTGCAGCTCATCCTCGTTCACCTCATTCGGGGCGGCGTCCCACTCGGGCGGAAAGGCACCCTTGGCATCCCGAGGAGCGGACCCGCGCACTGGCCGACGCCGACACGCCCGGCGTCCCGGCACCCAGGCCGTTTCTGCGCGCTTGCGTGCTCGAGTCGGTTCGGCTGTGGCCCACCACACCGACAATTCTGCGCGACACCACCGAGGACACCGAATGGCGCGACGGCCCAGAACGATTCACGGTCGCCGCTGGGGCCGCGCTGATGATCGTCGTTCCGGCGTTCCACCGCGACGACGATCTGCTGCTGTTCGCGCACCGCTTCACACCCGACATCTGGCTGGACGGACGCGCCGAGCAGTATCCACAGCTGGTGCCGTTCTCCGCCGGCCCCGGAGAATGCCCTGGACGCAACCTGGTGCTGTTTGTCACCAGCACCTTGCTGGCGCACCTGTTGGGTGGGTTGGACATTGCGCTCGCTTCGACGCCGCGGCTGGATCCAGACCAGCCGCTACCGCTGACTTTCAACCAGCTGACGTTGAACTTCGCGGTCACAGCGCTGAAGGCGACGGAGTCATCGAGGTAGCCGACCGCACCTGACCCGCCTATCAGGCGATCCGGCAGGGAATGTCGGTGTTCTCGTCAGTGTGGTAGCTGGCGCACACCCGGTGATAGCCGTCGGCTATCTGTAACGGCACCCCGGTACGCAGGTCACCGCGGACCAACAGAATCGGCGAAAGCGCTTTGGGCTTGTGGATTTTGGCGAGGTCGGACTGCACGTGCGGATTGTCCACCGGCAACAGCCGGAGCCGGGACGCGCGCAGGATGTCCTTGGCCTTTTTGTACACGATCGGGGCGGATTTGAGCTCAGCAACGATCGCATAGGAGGCGGCGGCGTCGGCCAGCAGGCGCAGGTAATCAGCCGCCGCGGGATAGTCGTGATCGTCGGGTTCGGTTTTCCACAGCACAAGTTCGGGATCAGGCATGCTGTGTAGTCTCCCAGGTGTGCACCGGCTCGTTGGTGTGCATGTGCGCGCAGTACTGCCGCAGCATCTCAGCCAATGCCGCGGGCCGGGGCGTCCCGCCTTGCTGCAGCGCCTTCACGGTGGATACCTGCCAGGTCGCGCCGTTGCGCCCGGTCCTCGCGCGTCCTTCGATCACGCCGAGATACCGTTCGCGCGCCTCTGCGGCCACGCCCGAACGGCGCAGACCCTCGTGTGCCATCGGAAGTAGCTGATTGAGCACCAGGTCACCAACGCTCACGTCGCCGAGCCCGGGCCAGAACAGTCGCGCATCGATGCCGCGTCGGGCGGCCGCGAAGAAATTGGACTGCGCCGCAGCGAATGTCATCCGCGTCCACACCGGGCGGTCTTCTTCGGACATGGTGCGCAGCACGCCGAAGTAGAACGCGGAGTTCGCCAACATGTCGATGACGGTCGGGCCGGCGGGTAGCACCCGGTTCTCCACCCGCAGATGCGGGCGGCCGTCGACGACGGCGTACACCGGCCGGTTCCAGCGATATACGGTGCCGTTGTGCAGGCGCAACTCTGACAACTGCGGGGTGCGCCCGGCAGCCAGTTCGGCCATCGGGTCCTCGTCGGACACCACGGGCAGCAACGAGGGAAAATAGCGGACATTCTCCTCGAACAGATCGAAGATCGACGTGATCCAGCGCTCGCCGAACCACACTCGCGGTCGCACTCCTTGCGCCTTCAGTTCGTCGGGACGGGTGTCGGTCGCCTGAGCGAACAGCTCAACGCGGGTCTCCGCCCACAGTTGATGGCCGAAGAAGTAAGGCGAGTTCGCGCCGAGCGCCAACTGTGGTCCGGCCAGCACCTGCGCGGCGTTCCAATTGTCGGCGAAGTCCTCGGGTGAGACCTGTAGGTGCAGTTGCATGCTGGTACAGGCAGATTCGGGCGCGATCGAGGGATAGTACAGACTCAGCGGCTCGGGTCCGCTGATGTCGATTTGGATGTCCTCGCCGCGCTCAGAGGAGATGGATTCGTTGAGGGCCGCGTACCGCGTGGACTCGCTCATCCACTCCGCCGCAAGGTGTTCGGGCATCAGTGTCGCCAAGATGCCGATCATCACGATGTGCGCGCCGCTCAAGCCGGCTTCGCGTTCAGCAGCGTTCAGACTGGCACGTACCTCAGCTTCGAGCTCGAGGCTTGCTCGGCCGGCCAGCGGACGCGGCGGGACGTTGAATTCGATGTTATAGGCGCCCAATTCGGTTTGGTAGGCCGGATCGGCGATGGCGGCCAGCACATCGCGGTTTGTCATGGCCGGCTGGTAGTCCGCGTCGACGAGGTTGCATTCGATCTCCATGCCGGTGAGCGGACGTTCGAAGTCGAAACTGAACTGGGCGAGCATGGTCTCGAAGACATCGAGGCACAGCTGCACCTTGCGCCGGTAGTCCTGCCGGTGCGCCCGGTTGTAAGCGATGCGCTTGATCTCTTCGCCCACACCGCAAAATGCAACAGGGTTACCGACGGCTGTGCAACCGGCTGGCCACCACGATCTGCGGGCGGGGGCGAAAAGGCAGGTCCAGCCCGCCGCCGCGCAGCTCCAGCGATATGGCCGGGTCGGCGTGCCGCGCAAGCACGCGCAGCGCCGACGGGCTGTAGGCGCGCAGCGAACTGATGAACCCGTCGTGGCACAGCGGAACGGTGACGCTCAACGGCAACGTGAGTGCCAGCCGCAGCAGATGCACCGGGGCCGGCGGCCGCGCCAGGTCGATGATCAGCAATTTGTCCGCGACGCGGGTGCCTTCGGCGAACACGCGCGAGGCCAGCGTCGGCGGAAGGTGGTGGAACGACATCGCGAAGACGGCGAGGTCGTAACAGCCGTCGGGGGCATCGATCGCGGTGGCATCCATCTCGCGCACTGTGGCCCGCGGGTGGCTGCCGAGGTCGCCGGCCGCGATGGCGGCCACCGATCCGGGCTCGACGTCGGTGACGGTGACGGTGGCACTGGGATGCATCGCCAGCAATGCCCGCGAGAGCGCGCCGTGGCCGGATCCGAGTTCCAGGACCGTGGGATCGGGCACGTCGGCGATTTCGGCGAGGGCGATGCCGGCGAACCGCTCGTGCAGGCCGAATGCTGCTCCCAGCCGGTCCAGCGAACGGACCACGGTGCGTTTCAGGCCGTCGACGTCGTCACGATCCAGGTACTCCTGACGACTGGTCTCCAATCGGCGGTCCAGGCAGGAGGCCCGGGGTCCGCCGCGCGGCATCCGATCGATGGCGCCGCTTCGGGTGATTCGGTTGCCCATGTAGACCATCATGGACTCGCACAGAATGTGAGCCTCGTGAAGGAGAGCTGGGTGGCTGAGTTCGGGGACTTCGTAGCCGCGATCGACCAGGGCACCACCAGCACCCGCTGCATGATCTTCGACCATGACGGCGCCGAGGTCGGCCGCCACCAGCTCGAGCACCAGCAGATCCTGCCGCGCGCCGGGTGGGTGGAGCACAATCCCGTCGAAATCTGGGAGCGCACCGCTTCGGTGCTGATTTCGGCGCTGAACAACACCGGCCTCGAGGCGCACGACCTGGCGGCGCTGGGCATCACGAATCAGCGGGAAACGACGCTGGTGTGGAACCGGCGCACCGGCAGGCCCTATCACAACGCGATCGTGTGGCAGGACACCCGCACCGACCGCATCGCAGCGGCGCTGGACCGCGACGGGCGCGGCGAGGTGATCCGGCGCAAAGCGGGACTGCTTCCGGCGACGTATTTTTCCGGCGGCAAGCTGCAGTGGGTTCTGGACAACGTCGACGGTGTGCGCGACGCCGCCGAACGCGGTGAAGCGCTGTTCGGCACCTGCGACAGCTGGGTGTTGTGGAATTTAACCGGTGGCCCGCGGGGCGGTGTGCACGTCACCGACGTCACCAACGCCAGCCGCACCATGCTGATGGACCTCGAGACGCTGGACTGGGACGACGAGCTGTTGTCGTTCTTTTCCATCCCGCGGGCGATGCTGCCGACGATCGCGCCGTCGTCGCCGACGCAGCCGTACGGGCTGACATCGGAGCAGGGGCCGCTCGGCGGCGAGGTGCCGATCACCGGCATTCTCGGCGACCAGCACGCCGCGATGGTCGGTCAGGTTTGTTTGACCGGCGGTGAGGCCAAGAACACCTACGGCACGGGCAATTTCCTGCTGCTGAACACCGGCGAGACAATCGTCCGGTCAGCCAACGGTCTGCTCACCACGGTGTGCTACCAATTCGGCGACGCCAAACCGGTGTACGCCCTGGAGGGGTCAATCGCCGTAACTGGATCGGCGGTGCAGTGGCTGCGCGACCAGCTGGGCGTCATCAGCGGTGCCGCGCAGAGCGAAGCGCTGGCTCGCCAGGTCGACGACAACGGCGGGGTGTACTTCGTGCCGGCGTTCTCCGGCCTCTTCGCGCCCTACTGGCGATCGGATGCCCGCGGCGCGATCGTCGGCTTGTCGCGGTACAACACCAACGCGCACCTGGCCCGGGCGACGCTAGAGGCGATCTGCTACCAGAGCCGCGATGTCGTCGACGCCATGGAAGCCGATTCTGGTGTGCACCTCGACGTTTTGAAGGTCGACGGCGGCATCACCGCCAACGGCCTGTGTATGCAGATCCAGGCCGACGTGCTCGGTGTGGACGTGGTGCGACCGGTGGTCGCTGAGACCACGGCCTTGGGCGCCGCCTACGCGGCGGGCCTGTCGGTGGGGTTCTGGGATGATCCCTCCCACTTGCGGGCCAATTGGCGGGAGGACAAGCGCTGGACGCCGGCGTGGAGCGCGGATCAGCGCGCCGCCGGGTACGCGGGCTGGCGCAAAGCGGTGGAGCGGACCCTGGATTGGGTCGACACGTAACAGCGCGCCGAGACGTCACTCGGTTTCGCCGAGTATGGCGTAGATCTCGCGACGGGCGTTGTTGACGATGTCGGCGATGCGCTGCTGTTGTTCGACGCTCGCCGCGTGCGCGGACTGCGCAACGGCGCCGAACAGTTGGCCCAGCGCTGCCCGCAGGTTGATCTGCGATGGATCGGCGTCCTGGGTGATCTGGTCCCAAGGCGGCGTCTCCACCTTCTCGGCTGCGGCCCGTCCTTCCTCGGTCAGCTCGAACAGCTTTTTGCTGTTTTCGGTTTCAGAACCGACCAGCAGACCTTCATCGACCAGCAACTGCAAGGTCGGGTACACCGATCCGGGGCTTGGACGCCACAGGTCTTGGCTGCGCTCGGCGATCTCCTGGATCATCTCGTAGCCGTGCATCGGGCGCTCGGCGAGCAGGACCAGGATCGCGGCCCGGACGTCACCGCGTCGGCCACGACGGCCCGGACCGTGGCCGCGACGGCCGCCGCGCGGGCCGGGTCCGAAACCGAAGCCGCCGGGGCCGAATTCCCGTCCGAAACCAGGGCCGAAGCCGGGCCCGAACGGACCGCCTCGGCCGGCGTCGTTGCCCCGCAGGTATTCGCGGAAATCGCGCCGGGCCTGGCGGCGGTGCTCGTGCAGCGCGCGCCGCTGTTGCGGAGCGTAACCGAAGCCCGGATGCCGGCCGCCCTCAGGAAACGGTCCCGAAAAAGGGCCTTGAAACGGGCCGGCACAAGGGGTGAATGGGTGGTTCATGAGTTGTCTCGTTTCTGGAGTGGTCGGCACCGCGTGTGCTAACGATACGTCAACGATATATCGGAACCTATCGCTATGCAAGGGGTGTCCGTCCGAGGGTTTGTACTCAGCGGTCGAGGGGTAGCACTCGACAAATGAGCGACGACGATCCTCAGTTGGAGACCGTCCGCAACGGTGGTGTCGGCACGGCGAGCGCAGCGCAGAACGAGCCGGGCAGCCACAGCCGGGTGCGATTGTGGGTCACCTGGGTGTTGGCGCTGCTGACCATCCCGGCGGCAGCCATCGTCTTGGTGTTCGCCTTTGGCGCGGTGATGAGTACTGCTGCTTGCAGCGGAAAAGAGTGCAGCAACATCGGTCCGTCCTGGCTGAGCCCCGATCTAGTGTTCTACGGCACCCCGATCGTGGCTTTGGCCGCGATCATCATTACGTTCTTCACCGCTCGGCGCCGCTGGGGCATCGCGGTGCCCCTGATTGCACTAGCGCTGTTGGGTGCCGAGATCGCTGTCGTCGCCACCACCGTGGCGCGGTAGGCCGGTCGGGTCAGTGCGGTGGCAGCGGTCGTAACCGCGCCAATTCCCTGCGGTGCCGCTCGGCCAGTACCGCGGCGAGCACCATTTGGGGCGGTACGCCTGCAGGAGGCGGCGGCGCGATGTGGGCCACGATGTCTCCCGCGATGCGATACGCCATCTGCTCCCGTAGCTGTGGTTCGAGTTGTGTTGCGCGAGCTAGGAATTGGCGCGCCAGTTCGGCTTGGTGCGCTCCAAGGCCGTTCAGTTGCAGCGACGACGCCCACCACGCCAGCGACGGTGGCATCATCGGGGGCGGCGGCATGCGCGGCCCGCGCTCGCTGACCACCACGGTGCCCGCGAAAATGTCACCGAGCCGCTTGCCTTTCGGCGACAAAAGGCTGCAGATCACCGCGGGACTGCCGAGCAGCAACCAGATTTCGACGACCGATGCCAGCGCCCGAAAGAAAGCCTGGCGGAAGCGTTCCGGGCCGCCGTCCTCGGACACCACCCGCAGACCCATGACGAGCTTGCCCAACGACCGCCCCCGGGTCGAGGTCTCGAACGCCAGTGGATAACCGACGAACATCAGCACCGAGAATATGACCAGGATTGCACCGGTCAGCGCATCATCGAGGGTTTCCAGGGTGGCCGCCCACAGCATCACCGCCAGCACGTAGCCGACGACGACGACCACGATGTCGATCAAGGCGCTGACCGCGCGCACCGGCAACTGAGCGACCTGCACGTCGAGTACGACGGCGTCCCCGGTTACCACCTCCGGCATAACAGCCGACGCTACCCCGAATGGGTAGGCTCCCTCGGGTGGACGTCGATGCGTTCGTGGTCGCCCATCGCCGCACTTGGGATCGGCTGGACTGGCTGGTCAAGCATCGCCGCCGGCTGACGGGCCCCGAGATCGACGAACTCGTCGAGCTCTACCAGCGGGTGTCGACCCATCTGTCGATAGTTCGCTCGGCAGCCTCGGATTCGGCTTTGGGGGGTCGGCTTTCGTCACTGGTCGCACGCGGTCGCGCGGCGGTCACCGGCGCGCACGCACCCGTTTCCAGCGAGCTCAGCCGGTTCTGGACGGTGTCATTTCCCGTTGTCGCTTATCGGGCCTGGCGGTGGTGGTTGGCGACGGCGGTGATTTTCGTGGCGATCACGGTGGTGATCGCTTGCTGGGTCATCGGCAACACCGACGTGCAGTCCAGCGTCGGAACACCAAGCGAGATCGACAAACTGGTCAACCACGACTTCGCGTCGTATTACGGCGAACATCCCGCTGCGGCTTTCGCGCTGCATGTGTGGGTGAACAATTCGTGGGTGGCCGCCAGGTGCATTGGGTTCGCCATCTTGCTGGGTGTTCCGATTCCGATTCTGCTGTTCCAGAACGCCGCCAATGTCGGCCTGTCCGCTGGTCTGATGTTCCAGGCCGGCAAGATCGGATTATTGCTCGGCCTGCTGATTCCGCACGGATTGTTGGAGCTGACAGCGGTGTTCCTGGCTGGTGCCGTCGGAATGCGGTTGGGTTGGTCGGTGATTGCGCCCGGCAACCGGCCGCGCGGACAGGTGCTCGCCGAGCAGGGCCGCGCCGTCGTCGCGGTCGCCGCCGGGCTGGTGGCGGTGCTACTGGTGTCGGGTTTGATCGAGGGCTTGGTGACGCCATCGCCGCTGCCGACGATCCTGCGGATTGGGATCGGCGTGGCCGCCGAAGCGGCGTTCCTTTATTACGTCGTCCATTTCGGTCGGCGCGCCGTTCGGGCGGGAGAAACCGGCGACATCACCGACGCTCCGGACGTCGTGCCCGTCGAGTGAAGCGCTGCAAAGGAATCAGAGCCGCCCGCCGGCCTTCATCGACAGATAGCGGTCGGCCAACGCGGGAGCGATCTCCTGGGGCGGCGCATCAACCACCTCGACCCCCGAACCGCGCAGCCGCGAAGCGATCGACCGCCGGTCGTTGCGGTCGCGTTCAGCCGCGCCGGCGTCATAGACGGCGGCGGCGTCGGAACGCCCGAGCGCCAGCCGGTCGACGCGTGGGTCCGTCACCGCCGCCACGATCACGGTGTGCTTTCCCGACAACTGCGGCAGTACCGGCAGTAATCCCTCGTCGAGTGCGGTTGCGTTCAGGTCGGTCAGCAAGACCACCAACGACCGCCGCCGGGCCCGAGCGGCGATGGCTGCTACCGTTGCACGCCAGTCTGTTTCGAGCAGAGCCGGCTGCAGCGGGGCAATCGCGTCGACGATTTGCGCCAGCAGATCAGTGCGTGACGCCCCGAAGACCCCGGCCCGCGCGACGCGATCGTGTGCGAGGAAGTCGACGTGGTCGCCGGCCCGTGACGCCAGCGCCGCCAGCAGCAGTGCGGCATCCATCGACCAATCCAGTCGGGGCCATCCGCTCGGGTCGGCAGCGGTCGGGTCGACACCGACTCGGCCCGCCGCCGTGCGGCCGGTGTCGAGAACAAGCAGCACCCGACGGTCACGCTCGGGCCGCCAGGTGCGGACCACGACGTCGGCGCGACGGGCGGTGGCCCGCCAGTCGATCGAGCGGACGTCATCGCCGACGACATATCGGCGCAGCGAATCGAATTCGGTGCCTTGCCCGCGGGTCAAGGTGGGCAGCAAGCCGTCGATCTCACGCAGCCTGGCCAACCTCGACGGCAGATGCTTGCGCGATAGAAACGGCGGCAGCACCCGCAGCTCTCCAGGAACAGGCAGCGAATGCTGGCGTCCAGCCATGCCCAGCGGCCCTGTTGATCGTGCGGCCACGACCGCGGAGCGTTGGTCACCGCGGCGAACGGGTCGCAGCACGGTGTCTACGCGCTGAGTCTGCCCGGCCCCTATTTCGACGGTGTGCAGGCGGGGCTTTGCACGGGCACTGGGCGTCCAGGCATCACGCAGCTGTCCCCGGAACCGTCGGCGACCGTCATTTCTGACCAGCAGACCGGCATTGACCTGTTCACCGAGCCGGGTGGACGGGTTCGGTACTCGCGTGAAGTGCAGCGCGCGCGCACTGGCCGCCAAGCCGCTGTCGACGGCGGCCGCCAGCGCGAGCGCCGACAGCAACACAACGAACGTCTTTGCCGGCCAGGGCGAGAGCACGATCGGTAGGGCACAGGTCAGCGCCACCAGCCCGACGCGCCCGGTCAGTACCACTAGCGTGGTACCGGGACCGACGCCAGAATCCCGTCGAGCACACCGTCTGCTGTAGCGCCTTCCAGCTCGGCTTCCGGACGAAGTGTGACTCGGTGCCGCAGTGTGGGACGGGCCATGGCCTTGACGTCGTCAGGGGTGACATAGCGGCGCCCGGACAGCCACGACCAGGTGCGCGCTGTCGCCAGCAGCGCGGTCGCCCCGCGAGGTGAAACACCCAGCCGCAGAGCAGGCGAGCGGCGGGTGACACCGACGATGTCGACGATGTAGCCGAGGACCTCCTCAGCGACTCGCACCTGCCGCGCGGCCGCGCGGGCGGCGGCCAGCTCGGCCGCTCCCGCGACCGGCCGGATACCGGACAAATCCTGCGGGTCGAACCCGTGCGCATGCCGGCCCAGGATGGCGATCTCCGAAGCGCGCGGCGGCAGCGGCACATTCAGCTTCAGCAGGAAGCGGTCGAGCTGCGCCTCGGGCAGTTGGTACGTGCCTTCGTATTCGATCGGGTTTTGCGTCGCGGCGACGATGAACGGGTCGGGCAGCTGCTTGGGCTCGCCGTCCACGCTTACTTGATGCTCCTCCATCGCCTCGAGTAGGGCGGCTTGGGTCTTGGGTGGCGTGCGATTGATCTCGTCGGCCAGCAGCAGGTTAGTGAAAACCGGGCCCGCTCGGAACACGAACGCCGCGGTGCGCGCGTCGTACACCAGCGAACCGGTCACGTCGCCGGGCATCAGATCGGGAGTGAACTGCACCCGTTTGAACTCCAGCTGCAGAGCCGCGGCCAGCGAACGGACCAGCAGCGTTTTCGCCACTCCCGGAACACCTTCGAGCAGCACGTGCCCCCGGCACAGCAACGCCACCACCAGGCCGCTGACCACCGCTTCCTGACCGACGACGGCTTTGGCGATTTCGGCGCGCAACGTCAACAACGACTGACGCGCCGACTCCGCGGCGTTGGCGGGTGCGGGTGCCGGCTGAGTCATGAGTGTGCGATCTGCCTTTCGATGTCGTCGAGGGCGTGAGCCAGATGTACCAGCTCGGCGTCGGTAGCCGGCGGCGGCCCGAACAACACATGGTGAGCCGACTGGAGGTCGAGTGCGCTGCGTTGTGCGACGGCTACCGGCACCGCCGCAGCAGGCGTGCCGGCGGTCAAACCGAGCCGCGGCAGCAGGCGTTGCACGGTCGCGGTGCGCAACGCGTGAGCGGCCCGATCACGAGCCCGCCGGGACCGATACAACCTGCCGCGGCCCTCGACCGTCTCCGACGCCCGCACCACGACCGGTAAATCCTCGGCCACCAGCGGACCGACGCGCCGGCCTTTCCACAGCGCGAGCAGCACTACGGTCAGCGACAACTGCCACACCATCCAGGTGACGTTAGGCGGGATCAGATCAATGATGCTTGCACCCGAACGGGTCTCACCCTGCAATCGCTGCGGGGCGAACCAGACCACCCGGGCCCGGTCACCGGTGAGGTTCATCGCCAGCGCAGCGTTACCCGCCCGCAGCAGGCCGCCGTTCGTCATGAAGCCGGTGTTACCCACCACAGTGACGGTGTGCGCACCCTCGCGGTAGCGGACCAGCACTCCGCCATAGCAACTGGTGATCACCTGGCGCCCGGTGGTCTGATAGGTATTGCTCGGCCCGAACTGCACCGATCCGGCAAGATTCGCCTCTCGCAGAGCGCAATTGGGTTCCAGGTTGGCCTTGCTGGTGGTGCTGCTGCGCAGCGCCGGTGTGAGCGCCGCCCTAGTCCGCAACGTCGGTTCCACCACCAGCAGGTCAGCCGAATTGTGACCCAGCCGGTGCAGCAGGGCATCGTCGGGCATCAACTGGGTCTGCCCGAACACCACCAGATCGTCTGGGCGCGCGGCACTTTCGACAGCACTGACTGTCTGGGCGACGACGACTTCCACACCGTAGCTGCGCAGCAACGTCACCAGAGCGTGCGCACCCTGCGGACCTGTTGAGCCGGGATCCATTCGGCCACCCGGGCGTGCGGCGGTCAAATAGGCACTGGCAGCGCCCAGAGCGGCGAGAACCGCCACGATCAGCACCACCCACCGCCAGGTGCCCCGACGCCCCAGCGCGGGCGTCAGCGGTCCGGCGGTACTCACCGGACCTGCGCCCAGGACTGGTCGGCAGCCGGCTGTTGTGCTGCAGCCGCGGTGGCGGGCGGTCTTGATTGCAGGTGGTCGTCGAGTTCAGTGATCAACCGGTATCCATCCGCGGTGCCCGGTTCGGCACCGTAGGCGACGTCGTTGAAAGCAGCTGCTGCCTGGGTGAACCCGTCGTGCAGGTGCGGAAGCCGGTTCCCGGCGTCGTGAGCCAGCTCACCAGCGGTGCGGCCGGCGACCGGATCCAGGAATCCGCCTTCCTCCAGCTGCCGGGCGACCGCGCGCAGCCGGTGTCGTATCGCGGCGGCCCAGTCGCCTCGGGCCGCGTGCTGCCCGGCGGCGCCCCGGTGCTGGGCGGCGCTGAGCTGGCCCGCGTCGAAGAGCGGTTGGTCAGCGCCGCGGTGGGTGCGGCTGGTGCGTCGCAGCACGCGGACGGCCACCGCCACCGTGAGAGTCAACACGGTGAGCAGGGCGAAGACGCCTAACCAGCCACCGGGTATCACCTCTGTGGTGCGCAGGAAACGATCCAGCAGTTCGTTAACCAAGTCGTGCAACCGCTGCGAAACAGATGCTCGGGGATATATCGGCTTGGCCAGTTCGCGCTGGGCGGCCGCGTGTGCGGCATCCCGGTCGATGTCGATGGCGGGCAAAGTCAGCCTGGTGTCAAACCGGCCGGGTCAGCCAGAGATAGTCGGTAGACGCCGCCGCCTGCGGTCCGCCCGCCGCGCCGCTGCGCAGCACCAGGTCGAACGCCTCGGCGCGCATCCGGCGGTCGGCGTAGAGCAAGACGACCACTCCGGAACTGAACGGCGTGGTGATGATCTGACCGATCGCCGAGCCGATGGTGGTGAGTGTGGTGCCGATCAACACCGGGCCGCTGGAATGCGTCGCCACCATCAACTGGCCGGCCAGGGTCAACGGCGCCGCCAAGGCGTACCCGATAACGACCACCACGACAGAGGCGAGTAGCCGGATGCCGAGCACTCGCCAGAAGCTGTTGCGCACTAACGTGATCGACCGGCTGATCGAGTCGAACAACGGGAGTCGTTCCAGCACGATCAGCACCGGCGCGAACGACAGCACGGTGTAGAAATAGCCGATGATCGCGGTGACGGCGAGTACCAGCGGGAGGCCGAAGACGAACGCCGCGCCGTTGCCGACGGCCCTGATGACGGCGAAGATCAGTCCCCCGACGAAAGCCAGCAGCAACACGCCGCCGGCTTCCAGTGCGGCGAGCCCGATGAGGGCGAGCAGCCGGCCCCGGACTTTGGTCCAGGCTTCGCCCATGGTGATTGTCGACCCGAACACCGCGCGCCCCACGACGACAGTGAGTATCCCGGCGAGCAGAATGCCGCCCAGCCACATGACGAAGGTGTCGGTGGACACCGCCAGGTAGTCGGCGGCCAGCGGTCCTAGCTCGGCGATCAGCGCAAAGAATTGGACGACCACGACGATGGCGGCGGTCAACCCCAACGCCGGCTTTGGATTGGCGCGCACGTAGCCGACCGCGCCGTTGAAGATGTCGCTCAAGCTCAGCGGCCGCAGGGGAATGATGCCGGGTTTGAGCGGCCCGGCCATAATCGGCGGTGCGGGTGCCAGGCCGAACGGGGCGCCGTAGCCGGGCGGTGGCCCATAGCCGGGTGGCGGATAGCCCGGCGGTGGTGCATAGCCAGGTGGTGCGGAGCCCGGTGGCGGCCCGTAGCGCTGCGGCGGTCCGTAACCGGGCGGAGGTCCGTAACCGGGCGCGGGTCCCCAGCCGGGCGGCGGACCGCCGTACGGCGGTGGGAACCCTGGCGAGGGGTACCCACCGAAGCCGTAACCCGGCGGCGGATAGTCGGGCAGGTGATCGGGATAGTCGGCCGGCGGCGTGCTCACCGAATCGAGCTGCCGTCGTCGTTGGTCATGGGCGCCGCTCCTCATCATCGCTTCGCTCTGCATCGTCGACGGCGCGGATCATGGTTTCCATCCTGTCCGGCATCGGGGCAATGTCAATCATCTGACCGCCGCCCTCGTGCGGCGCGTACCGTCTTGGCCATGGCCGAACTCAAGTCGCGGCTGCGGGCCGATCTCACCGATGCGATGAAGACGCAGGACAAGCTGCGAACCGCGACACTGCGAATGCTGGTGGCGGCAGTCCAGAACGAGGAGGTTTCGGGGAAACAGTCGCGAGAGCTTTCCGACGACGAGGTGCTCAAAGTACTGGGCCGGGAATCTCGGAAGCGCGGCGAGGCCGCCGAGATCTATGCGCAGAACGGCCGCGGTGAACTTGCCGCCAACGAGCTCGCCGAAGCCCGGGTGATCGACGAATACCTGCCCGTGCCGCTGACCGAGGGTGAACTGGCCGATGTGGTCGACACGGCGCTGGCCCAGGTCGCCGAGCAGCTGGGAGAGCGACCGGGCATGAAGCAGATGGGACTGGTGATGAAAGCCGCCACCTCGATCGCGGCGGGCAAGGCTGACGGAGCCCGGCTGTCGGCAGCGGTGAAAAACCGGCTCTGACGAGCGCGTTTCGAACACGAATCACGTATCAGCCAGGCCAGCAGCGGTCGGATCATCCGTTTGCTCCGGTGACACCGGGGTACCCGTGAGGGCATGACCCGGTTTGGCTACACCCTGATGACGGAGCAGAGCCCACCGAAAGACCTTGTGCAATACGCGGTTTCAGCCGAAGAACGGGGTTTTGACTTCGAGGTCTGCAGCGACCATTTCTCCCCCTGGCTGGCCTCGCAGGGCCACGCGCCGAACGCCTGGACAGTGCTGGGAGCCATCGCGCATCAAACTCAGCACGTCGACCTCTACACCTATGTGACCTGCCCGACCATCCGGTATCACCCGGTGATCGTCGCCCAGCAGGCGGCGACGCTGCAGATCCTGGCCGACGGGCGGTTCACCTTGGGGCTGGGTAGCGGGGAAAATCTCAACGAACACGTCGTCGGCAAAGGTTGGCCGACGATTGTGCGCCGGCAGGAGATGTTGGTCGAAGCCGTCGAGATCATCCGCGCCCTGTTCGACGGCGGCTTGGTCAGCTGGCGGGGCCACTACTTTCAGGTGGACTCGGCGCGGCTATGGGATCTGCCCGAGGTGCGGGTCGGCATCGGCTTGGCGGTGGGCGGCCAGAAGGCGGTGGACACCTTCGCCACCCTGGGTGACCATTTGATCGCCGTCGAACCTACCAAGGAGTTCGTCGACGGCTGGCACAGCGCACGCAAAGCCGCGGGTTCGACCGGCGACAGCCGCGTGGTCGGACAGATACCGGTGTGCTGGGACCCCGACCGCGACACCGCGGTTCAACGCGCCCATGACCAGTTCCGCTGGTTCGGCGGTGGTTGGAACGTCAACGCGGACCTGCCGACGACCGCCGGATTCGCTGGTGCGACGCAGTTCGTGCGCCCTGAGGACGTCGCCGAAAGTATTCCGTGCGGACCTGACCTGGACGCCATCGTCGAGGCGGTGCGGCCGTACTGGGAAGCCGGCTTCACCGACATCGCACTGATTCAGATCGGCGGCGAAACCCAAGACCCGTTCCTCACGGAGGCGGCCGAACCGCTGCTGCAGGCGCTGCGGGCCGCGTCGAGTAAAGGAGATAGCGATGAGTGACACCTCTTCGGCCACGACCGACGCCCTGGTGAAAGGACTCGCCGCAGCCAGCCTGGGTCTGGGCGTCTCCGAGGTGCTGGCACCGCGGAAGGTCGCCGCACTGGCCGGCGTGGACGACACCGGCCGCTCCCGGTCAGTGATCAGGGCGTTAGGGCTGCGCGAGTGCGGACACGGCGCCGCCCTGCTGCTCGGCCCGAACAAGCTGGTGTGGACCAGGGTCGCCGGTGACGTCCTGGACGTCGGCGTGCTGCTCGCCGGAGTCGCCAAACGCCGGCCAGGACAGCGCCGCCGCGGCACCGTGTCGGCAATCGCTCTGGCCGGCATCGGTGCTCTCGATCTGTACGCCGCGCTGCGCACCACCCGCGTCAACGGCAGCACCGGTCGCCACGGCAACGCGCCGCGTCACCGCATCTTGCGCGCGGCGATCACCGTGCAGCGTGAACCTCAAGACGTCTACACGTTCTGGCGTGAACTGGAGAACCTGCCAGCGTTCATGTACCACCTCAAGTCAGTGACCGCCGAGTCGGCGGAGCGGTCACGGTGGGTCGCCAACGCGCCCGTGGGCCAGCAGGTGCAGTGGGACGCGCAGATCACCGAGGACCAACCCGGCACCCGCGTCGCCTGGGAGTCACTGCCGGGATCAACCGTGCAGAACAGCGGCAGCGTCGAGTTCACCGCCGCGCCGGCCGGTGGCACCGAAGTCCACGTCACCATCGCCTACCATATCCCGGGCGGCGCGCTGGGCAAGGCGGTGGCGACAATCCTCGGCGAGTCACCGGAACAGCAAGTCAACGACGACCTTCGCCGGTTGAAGCAACTGCTCGAAACCGGCCAGGTGCTGCGATCCGACGGATCACCCGAAGGCACCGCCGCGATCAGGCAGATGCACCAACGACCCGCGCAGCCGCATCCGGCGGAGAAAGGATCAAACCGATGAAGGCCACCGTGTATGCCGGACGCAACAGCGTTGCAGTGGAGACGGTTCCGGATCCCAAGATCCTGAACGACCGTGACGCCATCGTGCAGATCACCTCGACCGCTATCTGCGGATCGGACCTGCACATGTACGACGGCTACATCCCGACCGTGAAGCACGGCGATGTGCTCGGCCACGAGTTCATGGGCGAAGTGGTCGAAGTCGGCAAGGCGGTGACGAAGCTGTCTGTCGGTGATCGGGTCGTGGTGCCGTTCCCGATCGCCTGCGGTTCGTGCTCGGCGTGTCAGCGCGATCTGTATTCACTGTGCGAAAACTCCAACCCGAACGCCGGTATCGCCGAGAAGTTTATGGGTCATTCCCCCTCGGGCTTGTTCGGCTATTCGCACATGCTGGGCGGATTCGCCGGTGGGCAAGCCGAATACGCTCGGGTGCCCTTTGCCGATGTGGGACCGCTGAAAATCGAGGACGACCTGACCGACGATCAGGTGTTGTTCCTGTCCGACATCTTGCCCACCGGCTACATGGGCGCCGAGATGTGTGACATACAACCGACCGACATCGTCGCGGTCTGGGGTGCGGGACCGGTGGGGTTGTTCGCCATCGTCAGTGCCTATCTGCTGGGCGCCGCGAAAGTCATTGCAATCGACCGGGTGCCGTATCGGCTGGCGCTGGCCCAGCAGCAGGGCGCGATACCGATTAATTTCGCCGAAACCTCCGTGCTCGAGGGGTTGCTCGATCTGACCGGCGGGCGGGGGCCTGATCACTGTATCGACGCGGCGGGCATGGAGGCCCGCAACGGCTCGACCGTGGTCGATGCTTACGACCGCGTCAAGCAGGCCGCACGGTTGGAAACTGAACGGCCACACGCTATTCGGGAAGCGGCCATGAGTTGCCGAAACGGCGGGACCATTTCGATTGTGGGTGTGTACGGCGGATTGATGGACAAGTTTCCGATCGGGGCCGTCATGAACCGATCGCTGACCATCAAAACCGGCCAATGTCACGTGCAGCGGTACATGCGGCCCTTGCTCGACCGTATTCGCAACGGCGACATCGACCCGACGTTCATCATCACCCATCACCTGGGTCTGGAGCAGGCGCCGCACGGCTACGAAATCTTCAAACACAAACAAGACAACTGCACCAAGGTCATCCTCAAACCCTAAGGAGCGCAACCCATGGCGGTTCAGCAGTTAAACGGCAAGAAGGTCGCGATTTTGGCCGCAGACGGTGTGGAGAAGGTCGAGCTGGAACAACCGCGTGCCGCTTTGGAAGAAGCGGGTGCGACGGTCGAGTTACTGTCGCTGAAGTCCGGTGAGATCCAGGCCCGGAACCACGACCTGGAGCCGGCCGGAACGTTTCCCGTCGACCACGAAGTGTCCAAGGTGACAGTCGACGACTACGACGGACTCGTATTGCCTGGCGGCACGGTCAATCCCGACAAGCTACGGATGGACGAATCAGCGGTGTCGTTCGTGCGTGACTTCGTCGGCTCGGGAAAGCCGGTCGCGGCGATCTGCCACGGCCCATGGACACTGGTCGAGGCGGGAGTGGCGAAAGGGCGGACGTTGACCTCGTATCCCAGCATTCGCACCGACTTGCGCAATGCCGGCGCCAACGTCGTCGACGAGGAAGTCGTGGTCGACGGGAACCTGATCACCAGTCGTTCGCCGCGTGATCTTTCGGCGTTTTGCTCGACGATCGTCGACCAGTTCTCCGACGCCTCCATTCGCGGATAGCAAGGGAGAATCGAATGGCAGCGGCGACAACACGCAACCGACTTCGTCAGTACCTCAACGACGTTGACTACCCGGCCGATAAAAACGCTCTGCTCGAAGTGGCCGACCGCAACGGGTGCGACGAGGATACCGGCCGCGCACTGCGAGCTATTCCGCCGGAAACGTACGCCAACTTCGGGGAGGTCGTCGCCTCGGTGCCGTTGACCGACGATGACGACCTCACCGACTCGGAAAAAGCCCAAGCCCACCGCGTGAATCATAGGGCGAACCTGGCGCAAAGCGCCAAGGACATCGGGCCGGTCAACCCGATCGTCGAAGAATTGGGCGAGAACCGGGGCTCCTAAGCGAGCGCCCACTCCGGTTTCGATTACGTTAAATGCGGGCATCAGTCACGACGAGCCGTGATCGCCGCGGCGATCACGACGTCGAAAGGCTCACGTGACCATCACCTATCCGGCCCCCAGCGGTCCAACGGCCGTCGACGGGGTGTATCCGCCGCAACACGATTCGCAGCTGCTGGTCGAGACGATGGAGCGCACTGCGCTGGTTCCTGGAAGTCGGGTGCTGGATCTGTGTACCGGCAGTGGATTCGTCGCGATCGCCGCGGCCGAAATGGGCGCTGCCAGCGTCACGGCGTTCGACATCTGCCCCCGCGCCGTGCGGTGCTCGCGCGGCAACGCGATGGATGCCGGAGTGGACGTCGACGTGCGCGAGGGATCGTGGACGGGAGCCCTGAACTGTGGGCCGTTCGACGTCATCGTGTCCAACCCGCCGTACGTTCCCATTGCGCCGGACGCTGATTCGGAGCTGATCCCGTTGTCAGCCGGGCCGGAATGGTCGTGGAACGGCGGAGCCGACGGTCGACTTGTCTTGGATCCGTTGTGTGAAGCGGCACCGGGCTTGCTGCGCGCCGGTGGCTCGATGTTGCTGGTGCAGTCCGCCTTTGCGGACGCCGAGAGGTCACTGAAGAAACTGCGATCCGCTGGCATGGGCGCTGAAATCGTTGCTTCGCAATGGGTTTCCTTTGGACCGGTGCTCACAGCGCAGGCAAGATGGCTCGAGGACACCGGTCGACTGCAGCCCGGCCGCCGCGAGGAGGAATTGGTCGTCATCCGGGCGGATAAGCTGTGACCGGCACGGAACCGACTCGGGTGCAGATTGTTTCGAACGGGCCGGTGTTGGTGCAAGGACCGGTGCGAATCGAGATGCCGAACGGGCGTGTCGTGGAATCCGACCGATTCATGGTCGCAATTTGCGCGTGTCGGCGCAGCAAGGATTATCCGCTGTGCGACACGAGCCACCGCAGGTGCCGGCCGGCTCGATCAGCCGAGCGGGCTTCGTAAGGACGTCTCGTCTGCTTTCCAAGCCGCCAGCATCACGTCGGCCAGCCGGTCTTCGACTACTGCATTAGCGCGGATACCGAACACCACGTCGTGATCGAGCTGCGGCTCGCGTGCCAGCAGATCGCCGACCACATCCATCCGTACCACCTGTTCGTGCACCGCGTCCGCCTCGACGTGCTCTCGGTAGAACGTGACGCATTCTGCTGGTGCCTGCAGCCGTCGCAGAGCATCCACCAGCCGGCGTGAGCCGGGCGAAGAGGTGATCTCCGTCGACGCGAAATGTCCGATTGCCGCCCCACGCAACCGGCGATGCAATCCGAACATCGACATCAGGTTCACCACGGCGAGCGATTCAGCCGGAACGTGATCGATGTAACCGAGGTACGTTGAGTCCAGTCCGGCGGCGTCCATCAGATCGGCGAACAGCTGTTGGTGCAGATGCGCACCGCGCCCGGCACCGAACTCGTCGAACTCCACGGCGACGAAGGAAGCCTTGGCCTGTCCGGTCAGCCGCGGGATCGCGAAAGCGTGCGGATCGCCTTCTTTGAGGTGATACAGCGAACGGTGCACGAAGTATTCACGCATCTGCTCCCAGTTTCCGGAGTTGCGCAGATAGTACGACGGGCCGTCGCCGTCAGCGGGTTCAATTGCCAGCGCATCCATCTCGGCAATCGCGGTGTCTGCTGGCTCAATGGACCCGACATCGCGGCGCACCCCCGCCAGGAAAACGCGCTCCAACTGTGCACGCAGATGTAGCAGCGCGGGATTCCATTCCCACATCGGGTCGACTCCGGCGAATCCCCGGTAGTGCAGCTCGTAGCACATGTACAGCGCGAGATGCAGATCGAGACCGTTCGGATCTGAATCGCGCGCCGAGGCTGTGATGCGGTTGAGCTGATCGCTGGGTGCGGGTTCTGTCAGACAGCGTCGCACAGCCATGGACAGCGGTCCGTACGCCGCCGGCAGGCACGGTTCAACTGTGATCAGTTGGCGAGTCACGCTGGTATGTACCCCGGGTCGCCCATCGATCAAACGAAGAGGCCGGGCGCTTGTGGAGCGAGCGCGGGGTTGGTCGGCGGGCCAAGCTATCATCGAATGTATGTTCGACTGCCGGCAATCTTTGAATGGCGTTGACGATGAGACCGTTGTGGCCGCTATCGCGCGCGCAGCTCGAGCGCAGAATGTGCTGTGCGCCCACGAGTTGGCCGCCATCGGCGAACTGTATGCGCGGCGGGCACCGATGAACGATGTCGATCGGCAGAACTGGGCGATCGACGGGCACGAGAACGTTGTTGCAGAAGTCTCCGCTGCGCTGGGAATCAGTCGCGGCAGAGCTCGCGGGCGGTTGCGGTATGCGATCACGCTGCGAGAGCGGTTGCCGCGGGTCGCGGAAGCCTTCGCATCCGGTCTCATCGATTTTCGGATGATGTCCGCGGTGGTACACCGCACTGAGCTCGTCGAGGACGCACAACTGATTGCAGAGCTCGATGCCGTGGTGGCACGGCACGCGCCTAACTGGACGCGACTGTCAGAGCCCAACCTCCACGAACGCATCGACATGTTAGTGATGCGGCTCGACCCGGCAGGCGCACGCGTACCCAGACGGCGTCAGGAGGATCGCTACGTTCAAATCAGTCCCGTCGATTTGGGGCTGGCGGCAGTGTGGGCTCAGCTGCACACGGCGGACGGGGCTGCGCTCGATCGCAAGCTGGATGCGTTGACTGACACAGTGTGTGCGTCGGATCCTCGAACCAAGCCACAGCGCCGGGCGGACGCTTTGGGTGCGTTGGCGGCCGGTCTGACGTCGATGCGGTGCAACTGCGGATCGTGCGATTGTCCTGCCGCGCAGAGACCTCCCAGCGGGGACGTCGTGATTCATGTCCTGGCTGAGCAAGCAACGGTCGACGGTAATTCCATAGCGCCCGGTTACCTGCCCGGTTTCGGCGCCTTGCCGGCGAATGTCATTCAAGATATCGCCGATTACGCGAAGCTGAAGCCACTGAAGCAGCCGTCGTCCGAGCCTGAGGCGGGCTACCGCCCTTCGGCGGCACTGGCCGAGTTCGTCCGCCTGCGAGACCTCACCTGTCGGTTTCCCGGTTGCGACGCGCCAGCCGAGACCTGCGACGTTGACCACACGGTGCCGTATCCGGTCGGCCCGACGCATCCGTCGAATCTAAAGTTGCTGTGTCGTTATCACCATTTGCTCAAGACCTTCTACCGTGGACCCGGCGGATGGGCGGATAGTCAGTCGTCCGACGGCACTGTGAAGTGGACCGCTCCCAGCGGTCTGACTTTCACGACCGTGCCGAACGGAGGTGCCGTTTTCCCGGTGCTGCGCAAGCCCACCGGCGAACTGAATTTGACTATGCCCAAGCCACGAGAACCGAGCTGCCGTGGTGTGATGATGCCGACCCGGCGACGTACCCGAGTTGAGGACCGCACCGCCCGTATCGCGTACGAGCGTGGGATCAACGAATCACGGCTCGCCGCCTGTAACGACCCGCCCCCCTTCTAGCGGCGCGGCAGAAACTCCTGCGCTTCAATCTTCATGCCTTCTTTCATATCCGATCAGACCGGCCGCTAGCTGTGCTGATTGTGTCCGCTCAAATATGTGACGATCCCTTGGGTGACCGCGGCGGCGTAAGCGGCCCGGCCGTCGCCACTTTCAATCAGCCGGGCGTCGTCGCTGTTCTTCATGTTGCCGAGCTCGACGAGCACCGCAGGGTATTGAGCGAGGTTCAGACCGGCGAGATCCGCACGGCCATACAGCCCGCTCGACCCGAGATATGTCGAGGTCGGCAAGCCGGCTGTCGTCAGAGAATCACGCATGGCAGCCGCCAACTGCGTCGCAGGGCCACTCTGCGCGTCATTCAAGGGTGGGCTCGAGTAATTGACGTGAAATCCCCGACCGTTGGGCGGTCCGCCGTCGGCGTGGACGCTGACAATCGCGTCTGGATGCATGGCGTTGGCCGCCGCTGCCCGCTGATCGACACAAGGCCCCACACTGCTGTCGTCGTCGCGGGACAGCTCAGTCCGGACGCCCATTTGATCGAGCGCAGCGCGGATCTGTTGCACGACAGACCAGTTGAAGCTGTGCTCTGTATAACCGTCGGCTGTTGCTGTTCCCGTCGTCTGGCAGTCCTTGGTGCCGCCCCGACCATTGGGTACCTGCCGGGTGAGCGAAGCGTCGTTGGCACCGCTGTGGCCCGGATCCAAAAACACCGCCATCCCGGCGATGCCGGGCGCTGCCCAGGCGCGCGGCGTTTGCGTCGGCGACATCGCCAGCACGGTGGCGAGGACGGGCAGCACAGCAGCAAGACCGCGGGCAAACCACGATGCTGAACGCGGGTCCTCCGTCACAGTGCTCTCCTTGCTGGGTCGGGGTGGCGGGATTCGAACCCACGGCCTCTTCGTCCCGAACGAAGCGCGCTACCAAGCTGCGCCACACCCCGCTGAAGCCACGACAGCCTATCGCACCCGACCACCGGGTCACCAAACCGCGATTGACTCGCCGACGGTGTGGGTACAGGCACCGGGTCGGAGGCAAATTGGTCGGCTGCAGTGCTGCAGCTCACATCGGGCAGCGCGAGACGACTGGCGCACAATCCGCGCCGGAAGAACCGTGACCTCGGTGTTGTTGCGCAAAATAATCACACGACCAGTTGTTGCGCGCGAGAAGGCGAGAAGGCTATGACGTTGTTGGGCGCCCTGGTATTCGGCGGATTGTTGGGAATCGCCGTGCTCTGGCTCATGATCACCGCGCCGCAAAACGACGTGGCTGACGTCGACGCCTGGGATCACTCCCAGTGGCACGAACCCTCGAACCTGGTGAGCGCCTCGGCGGGCCCGGACGGGTCCAGCCCGTGCGCGGCCACCCATTCATCGCAGAAGTAAGTGTCGGCGTAGCGGTCGCCGCTGTCTGCAAGCAGCGTGACCACCGAACCGCTGCGGCCCTCGGCGACCATTTCGGCAAGCAGCCCGAAGGCTCCCCATAGGTTGGTGCCGGTCGAGGCGCCCACCCGTCGGCCCAGCACGGCGCTGGCGTGACGGGCCGCCGCTATCGACGCGGCGTCCGGCACAGTGACCATCCGGTCGACCACCGTCGGCAGAAACGACGGCTCCACCCGCGGCCGACCGATCCCCTCGATGCGCGACGACGTGGTCATGACGATGTCGAAGCGGGATTCGGCGTAGGCCGGAAAAAACGCTGAGTTCTCCGGGTCGACGACGCACAACTGGGTGGCGTGCCGCCGGTAGCGGATGTAGCGGCCAATCGTTGCGCTGGTGCCGCCGGTGCCCGCGCCGACAATGATCCACTCCGGAACCCGATGGCGTTCCTCGCGCATCTGGGAGTAGATCGACTCGGCGATGTTATTGTTGCCGCGCCAGTCGGTGGCCCGCTCGGCGTTGGTGAACTGGTCGAGGTAGTGACCGCCAGTCTCCCGCGCCACCCGCTCCGCCTCGGCATAGACGTCACGCGGGTTCGCCACAAAATGGCAGACGCCGCCGCGCGATTCGATCAACGCCACTTTCGTTGCGCTGGTTGACTCCGGCATTACGGCGATGAACGGCAAACCCAGCAAGGCGGCGAAATACGCCTCGGATACCGCGGTCGAACCCGACGACGCCTCGACCACCGTGGTGCCCTCGCCGACCCAGCCGTTGCACAGCGCGTAGAGGAACAGTGAACGCGCGAGCCGGTGCTTGAGGCTACCGGTGATGTGCGTCGTTTCGTCTTTGAGGTAGAGCGCGACGTCGACCTCACATTTCCAGGCCGACGGCAGCGGGTAGCGCAGCAGATGGGTGTCGGCGCTGCGGCGGGCGTCGGCTTCGATCAGCCGGATCGCGTTGGCTGTCCAGCAGCGTGGTCGGCTGCGGACCGCAATCCGGGTCTGCGGGGTCAACGCACGGAAGCGGTTGGCTGCGACCGGCCCAGATTGCTCGTTGAATCGTGGCCGCCCGTCGGCGCTGCGATGAGGGTCAGCAGTGTGGCCTCGGGTCGACAGCAGAACCGCAACGGCGCAAATGGCGACGTGCCGATGCCCGCCGAGACGTGCAACCGCATCGTCGCGCCCCACCGGGACGCACCTTTGGCGCGGGACCGGTCCAACCCGGAGTTCGTGACGATTGCGCCGTAGAACGGCAGGCACAGCTGACCGCCGTGCGTGTGGCCGGCCATCACCAATTGATAGCCGTCGGCGGCGAACCGGTCCAGCACCCGCGGTTCCGGCGAATGGCTGAGTCCCAACCGCAGATTCGCGACCGGGCTGGCTGGACCTGCAATCGTCTCGTAGCGGTCCCGGGCGATGTGCGGGTCGTCGACGCCGGCCGCGGCGACGTGCAATCCCGACACCTCGAACTCGCGGCGGTTGTGTGTCAGGTCGAGCCACCCGCGCTCGGTGAAAGCCGCTCGCAGATCTTGCCAGGGCAGCGGCTCACCCTGCACGCGATGACCCGGGTTGCTCAGGTAGTGCAGCGGGTTCTTCAGGCGCGGGCCAAAGTAGTCGTTGCTGCCGAAAACGAAGACACCCGGCCGGGCCAGCAGGTCGCCCAGGCCCTGCACCACCGCCGGCACCGCCTTGGGGTGCGCCAGGTTGTCCCCGGTGTTGACGACCAGGTCAGGCTCCCAGCCGGCCAATTCCCGCAGCCAAGCCTGCTTGCGGCGCTGGTTGGGACGCATGTGCAGATCACTGATGTGCAGCACCCGCAGCGGCGACGAGCCCGGGGTCAGCACGGGCATCGTCAGTTCACGCAACGCGAACGCGTTGCGCTCAATGATCGAGGCGTAACCGACTCCGGCGACGGCCGCCCCCAGTACGGCGGCGCCGGTGGATTTCAGTGCGGCAGACATGAACGCAGCCTACTGTCGATTCGGCTACGGGGGCGGTTCGTCGGGCGGCGATGGCGCCAGCAGCGGAATTGTGATCGGCGGCAGGCCCGGGATCTCGACGATGGTCGATCCGACCGGCACCGGGGCGTTCTGCTGCGGCGGCGGCTCGGGGGCCGGCGGAATCCCGTTGCTGGTCTGAACCGTGATGACCGAGCCGGGAATCGTCTGACCATTCGGGGAGGTGCCGACCGCCTCACCGTATTTCGCCGAGCTGTTGACCGAACTGGGCTGGTCGGCGACCTGGAATCCGGCGTCCTTGAGACGCTGGCGCGCCCCGTCGAAATCCAGGCCGGCGACGCTCGGGACACGCGAACCGGGACCGCCCTCGACATATCGGGGATCAGTCGGTGGCAGGTGGACGTCGCCATACTTGGTGGCCATCGGCTTCATCGCGGTGAACCAGGTACGCGCGGGTTCATTACCGCCGTAGAGGTCACCGTTGCCGCACCGCCGCAGCGGGAACGAGCACAGGTCTGACGGTGAGGTCGAGTCGTCGTAGATGTAGTTGGCCGCCGCGTACTGGTTGGTGAAGCCGACGAAACCGGAGGAGCGGTGCGCTTCAGTGGTGCCTGTCTTACCTGACATCGGCAGGTTCCAGCCCGCTGCGCCGGCCGAACCCGACGCAGTTCCGCCGGCCTGCGAGTCCTTGCTCAACGCGTTGGCGAGCGTGTTGGCCAAACCCTCCGGCACCACCTGGTTGCAGACTTCGTTGTTGACCGCGACCTCGTTGCCGTTCCGGTCGATGAGTTTGTCGACCGGGTTCGGCGGGCACCATACGCCGCCGGACGCGAGCGTCGCGGCGACGTTGGACAGCTCCAGGGCATTCAACTCGAAGGGTCCCAGGGTGAACGATCCGATGTTCTGCCGTTTGATGAAGTCGGCCAGACTTTCATTGCTGTTCGGGTCGTAGTCACGGGCGGTGCCCGGATCGGCGTAGGACCGCAGGCCCAACTTGATCGCCATGTCTACGGTGCGGGGCACGCCGATCCGCGAGATCAGCTTGGCGAAGGCGGTGTTCGGTGAGGTGGCCAGCGCGTCGGTGACATTCATCGAACCCCGGTAACTGCCGGCGTTCACCACACACCAGGTTTCCTTCGGGCAGCCCTTGGCGCCGCCGCTGCCCATGCCCTTGGTCTGAAAACTCCCCGGCACGTCCAGCACAGTGTTGATGCCCATGCCCATGTCCATCGCTGCCGCGGTGGTGAAGATCTTGAAGATTGATCCGGCGCCGTCGCCGACCAGCGAGAACGTCTGTGGCCGCATCGTCTCGCCGGCCTCTGTGTTCAGTCCGTAGCGCCGGTTGCTGGCCATGGCGACGACACGGTGGGAATCCCGGCCGGGCCGCACCACGCTCATCACGCTCGCGATACCGTTCAGATCTGGGCTGGCGATGCTGTCGATCGCCTGCTTGACCGGGCCTTGCACATCGGGATCAAGGTTGGTGCGGACCAGGTAGCCACCGCGGGCCAGTTGTTCTTTGCTGATCCCGGTACGCGCCAGGTAGGCCTGCACGTAGTCGCAGAAAAACGCGCGGTCCCCGGCGGCGATGCACCCGCGCGGCAGTTCGTTGGGCTGCGCCAGGATTCCCAGCGGCTCGGCCTTCGCGGCCCGCAGCGCGTCGGCCTCGGCTGGCAAGTTGTCGATCATGGTGTCGAGCACCACGTTTCGCCGTGCCAGCGCCCCCTCGGGGTTGGTGTAGGGGTTGAGCGAGCTGGTCGACTGCACCAGCCCGGCCAGCAGCGCTGCCTGCTGCCAATTCAACTCCGACGCGTTGATGCCGAAGTAGGTCTGCGCGGCGTCTTGCACGCCGAACGCGTTGTTGCCGAACGACACCAAATTGAGGTAGCGGGTCAGAATCTCCGGTTTGGTGAAGGTCTTGTCCATGGTGAGCGCCATGCGGATCTCGCGCAGCTTGCGTGCCGGCGTCGTCTCGACGGCCGCACGCTTTTCCGCGTCGGTCTGAGCGAGGACCAGCAGCTGATAGTTCTTCACGTACTGCTGCTCGATTGTTGAGCCTCCGCGGGTGTCGACGTCGCCGGAGGCGTAACCGGCCAACCCGGTCAGGGTGCCCTTCCAGTCCACGCCGTTGTGTTCGGCAAACCGTTTGTCCTCAATCGAAACGATTGCCAGCTTCATCGTGTTCGCGATTTTGTCGCTGGATACCTCGAACCGGCGCTGCGAGTACAGCCATGCGATGGTGTTGCCTTTGGCGTCGACCATCGTGGTGACTGCGGGCACGTCACCGGCAACCAGTTGGGCCGAGCCGTTGGCGACGACCTCCGACGCCCGGTTCGACACCAGGCCGAGCCCGCCGACCATCGGGAACATCAGTCCCGCAACGATGACGCTGGCCAGCAGGCAGGCGCCTGCCAGCTTCAGGATCGTGATACCCGCCGCGGGGCGCTCCGACATGGCTACTACAGTAGCGACGCTGCTTGTCGGGCATTTAATCGCGCACCGGTGCCGGGCTCGCGGCGGCGGTTCGTGGCCAGTGTGTGACCTGGACAGCACTCGAAACTGAGTGAGTTCGACGCTGTAAAGGTCGTTATGAGCCCGTTATCATGATCGGACTGCACGGGCGTCCCAAAAAAGGCTTACCAAACTGTTGCGCAATTGGTACCTGACCACCTAACTTAGACAACACTGAGATACAGGTAACACCGACGTGCATAGTGTGGCGTAGATCGCATCACGAGCTTGCACTTCGGGTCGGGTCCGTCGCAGCGGCGGCCGGAGCGAAGGGGAGCGCTGGTGTCAGGAACACGGACCGCGGTGCGCAAAGCGACGACAGTGCCTGTCAGCAGGCCGGTAACCAGCACCGATTATCGCGCGGACGCTGAGTCTCGCATCGCCTGGGTTTCCAAGGCCTTGTGCCGGGCCACTGACCCTGACGAGCTCTTCGTTCGTGGGGCTGCCCAACGCAAGGCCGCCGTCATCTGCCGGCACTGCCCGGTCATGCTGGAATGCGGCGCCGACGCGCTGGACAACCGCGTGGAGTTCGGCGTCTGGGGCGGCATGACGGAGCGTCAACGCCGTGCGCTGCTCAAGCAACATCCTGAGGTGGTGTCATGGGCGGAGTTCTTCGCTGGGCAACGCAAGCACCGCAGCGCTGGCTGAGGTTCCTTTTTTAGCGACATTCATCAACTCGCGGCGCCGACCGAAGCCGTCAACTGATCGGCGATGGTTCGCAGCGCTTCCAAATCTGCGATGTCGAACGGCAGCGACGGAACCCCGACCATGGCGACGTGCGGGTGCGCGCCGGTGAACCGGGACAGCAGCCGGATCTCCCGCCTGGCGATCAGCGCACGTTCTGCGTGGATCCGCAGCACCGCGCCGGCGATCGCGGCGGACTCGTCGGAGTCGGCAGCGGCGGCGAGCGTATCGGTCGCGTCGATGGCGCGCTCGACCGGCAGTGCGCTCAACATCGGGTGGGTGCGGTTCAGGATCAGCCCCGCCAGCGGCATCTGTTCGGTCGACAGCCGGTCGACGAAGAACGCCGCTTCCCGCAGCGCGTCGGGTTCGGCCGCCGACACCACCACGAACTGGGTGCCCCGCCGTTTCAGCAGCGCGTAGGTGCGGTCCGCCTTCTCCCGGAAGCCGCCGAAGGTGGCGTCCAGTGACTGCACGAAAGCTGCTGCGTCGGAAAGCATTTGCGAGCCGAGGATGGTCGACATAGCTCTCATCGCCAGCCCCACGGCGCCGGTGACCAGACGTCCTATTCCGCGGCCCGATCCCAGCAGCAGTCGCCACAGCCGGCTGTCCATGAAGCTGCCCAGTCGTTTCGGCGCATCCAGGAAGTCCAGCGCGTTACGCGACGGCGGAGTGTCGACGACCACCAGATCCCAGCGCTTCTCACCCAACAACTGACCGAGCTTTTCCATCGCCATGTACTCCTGCGTGCCGGCGAGCGACGTGGCGACGGTCTGATAGAACTGGTTGTCCAGAATCGCTTGGGCGCGGTCGGGTCCGGAGTACTGCACCACCATTTCGTCGAACGTGCGGCGCATGTCGAGCATCATCGCGTAGAGCTGCCCGGTCACTTCCGGCGCAAGCGGAACCCGCTGTGGTGAATTGCCGAGGTCGTGGACTCCCAACGCTTGCGCGAGCCGTTTGGCCGGATCGATGGTTAGCACCACCACCGTGCGGCCGTATTCGGCTGCGCGCAGGGCCATCGCCGCGGCGGTGGTCGTCTTGCCGACACCGCCCGCCCCGCAGCACACCACGACCCGATTGGAGGTGTCGGCCAACATCGCGGCGACGTCCAACGTCTCCGGCGTGACGCTCATCGGACTCCTTGCTGGGCAAGCGCTTCGGAGAGCTCGTAGAGGCTGCCGAGGTCGACGCCGTCGGTGATGGTGGGTAGCTGCAGCCGGGGCACCTGCAGCTCGTCGAGCTGTTCGGCGTTTTCAGCGCGGGCGGTGATCCGGGTGGCATGCTGAATCGTCTCGGTCAGCAGACCGGCGAAGTCGGCGTCGGACAGCTTGATCCCGGCCCTGCCCAACCCGGCTCGCACCGCGTCGGCATCGATGACGCCCTCGGCCGCCTTCGCCAGGTCCGCGGGCGGCAGATACGCCGGGATATTGCGGTTGACGATCACACTGCCGATGGGCAGGCCCAGCTGTTGGAGTTCGTCGATCGCCTCGATGGTCTCCTGCATGGGTAGCGCCTCGAGCAGGGTGACGAGGTGCACCGCGGTCTGTTCGGAGTGCAGCAGGTTCACCACACCCTCAGCCTGGGAGAAAACGGGTCCGCCCTTGGCCAAGTCTGACACTGCCTTTGTGACGTCGAGGAAGCGTGCGATCCGCCCGGTCGGCGGAGAGTCGACGACGACCGCGTCGTAAACCGGGTTTTTGGTCCCCTTGTTCATCCGGACCACCGACTCTTTGACCTTGCCGGTGAGCAGCACGTCGCGCAGCCCCGGCGCGATCGTCGTCGCAAACTCAATCGCACCAATCCGGCGCATGGCGCGGCCGGCGATGCCGAGGTTGTAGAACATGTCGAGGTACTCCAAAAACGCCGCCTCGATGCTGATCGCCAGCGCGTTGACCTGACCGCCCCGCTCGGCGGCGGCGATCTTCACTTCCTGGTAGGGCAGCGGTGGCACGTCGAAGAGCTGCGCAATGCCTTGACGTCCTTCGACTTCCACCAACAAGACTTTGCGGCCTCCGGCCGCCATCGTCAGCGCCAACGCGGCGGCGACAGTCGACTTGCCGGTGCCGCCTTTGCCGCTCACGAAGTGCAGTCGGGCCTTCGACAGGCGCGACGGCCAGCCGGCAACGCTGCCGCCGTCCGATGTGGATGCCACCATCGCATGCTAGCCAAGCCGACCGCAGCAGTACCCCCGATCGTTGATCGGGGGAGCGATAGGCTCCAGTGATGACCCAACCGACCCTCTGGGAATACGCCACTGTTCCGCTGCTGACCCACGCGACCAAGCAGATTCTCGACCAGTGGGGCGCCGACGGCTGGGAACTGGTCGCCGTGCTGCCCGGACCGACCGGCGAACAGCACGTCGCCTACCTCAAACGTCCCAAGTGAGTGTTGCGTCTGTCCAGGCCAGGCTCTTAGAGCTGGGTATCAAGCTTCCGCAGATGGCCAAGCCGCTCGCCTCCTATCTGCCCGCCGTGCGCACCGGTAACCTCATTTTCACCGCCGGGCAGCTGCCGCTGCAGGACGGGAAGCTGGTGCTGGCGGGCAAGCTCGGGCTGACGGTCACTCCTAAGCAGGGTCACGCGCTGGCGCGGATCTGTGCACTCAACGCGCTGGCGGCGGTGGATTCGCTGGTCGGCATCGACACGGTGCAGCAGGTGGTCAAAGTGGTGGGTTTTGTCGCTTCGGGGCCCGGCTTCAACGGCCAACCCGGCGTCGTCAACGGCGCCTCGGAGTTGTTACAAGACGTGTTCGGCGACAACGGTGTGCATGCCCGCTCGGCGGTGGGCGTTTCCGAACTGCCGCTCGACGCGCCGGTGGAAGTCGAGTTAATCGTCGAGGTCAGGTAGCGCGCCGATGTCCGGTGAGGTCCTGACGCATCCGGCTTACGGTCAACTTCGGCCGGTCACGGACACGGCGTCAGTGCTGCTGGCCGACAATCCCGGCCTGATGACGCTGGAGGGCACCAACACCTGGGTGCTGCGGGCGCCGGGGAGCAAGAAGGCGGTGATCGTCGATCCCGGCCCCGATGACGACGCGCATATCGCCCGACTCGCCGCGATGGGGGACGTCGCTATGGTGCTGATCAGCCACCGGCACCCCGACCACACCGATGGCATCGACAAGCTGGTCGAGTTAACCAATGCACCGGTGCGTTCAGCAGGCAGCGGATTTCTGCGCGGCCGCACCGCTGAATTGCGCGACGGCGAGGTGATCGAGGCGGCGGGCCTGCGGATGACGGTGCTGGCCACCCCTGGGCACACCGCCGACTCGCTATCGTTCGTGCTCGACGATGCTGTGCTGACCGCCGATACGGTGCTCGGTCGCGGCACCACCGTCATCGACAGCGACGACGGCAGCCTGGCCGACTACCTGGAGTCGCTGCATCGGCTGCGCGGGCTGGGCCAGCGCATCGTGCTGCCCGGGCACGGGCCGGAGCTTGCCGATCTGTCGGCTGTCGCCGCGGAATACCTGGAGCACCGCGAACAGCGGCTGCAGCAGGTCCGCTCCGCACTGGCCGATCTGGGCGGCGACGCGAGCGCCCGCCAGGTCGTCGAGCACGTCTACACCGACGTCGACGAGAAGTTGTGGGACGCCGCCGAAAAGTCGGTGCAAGCGCAATTGGACTACTTGCGCCGCTGAAGCCGCGCGGGGGAACGGCATCCTTGCGCGAGCAGACGCAAAGGCGCCGGTTTCGACGGCGTGTCGGGCGCTTTTGTGTCTGCTCGCCAGAGGACGCGCGCTTACCTCGCTCGGTGTCGGATGTTCGCTCGGTTGCGCCCGCGCTCCGCGCGCGCTTACCTCGCTCGGCGGGCCAGGCGCTCGGAGTCAGAAATCAGCACGCTCTTACCCTCCAAGCGAATCCAGCCCCGATGGGCGAAGTCGGCCAGCGCTTTGTTCACCGTTTCCCGCGACGCACCCACGAGCTGAGCGATCTCCTCTTGAGTCAAGTCATGGGTGACCCGCATCGCGCCGCCCTCCTGGGTGCCGAACCGCTGAGCCAGCTGCAACAGCTGCTTGGCGACCCGGCCCGGCACGTCAGTGAAGATGAGGTCGGCGAGGTTGTTATTGGTGCGCCGCAGCCGGCGGGCCAGCACTCGAAGCAGTTGCTCGGCGATCTCGGGCCGGTCGGCGATCCAAGCGCGCAGCGCATCGCGGTCCATCGACACCGCCCGCACTTCGGTGATGGTTGTCGCGCTGGAGGTTCGCGGCCCAGGGTCGAAAATCGACAGCTCACCGAACATGTCCGACGGACCCATGATCGTCAACAGGTTTTCTCGGCCATCCGGGGAGCGTCGGCCGATCTTGACCTTCCCGGAAATGATGATATACAGCCGGTCGCCGGGCTCACCTTCTGCGAAAACCGTGTGTCCACGCGGGAAATCGACCGGCTGCAGTTGTTTGGTCAGCGCGGAGACGGCGCTGGGTTCAACCCCTTGGAAGATTCCGGCCCTCGCCAGGATCTCGTCCACGTTGCCCCTTAGCTCTGTTCGATATGTGGTAGCGCGGGTCTATGTGCCCGGATGCCCGGCTCGCTGCCGCAGGCGTAATCAACGCTACACAGGATTGATACATCTGAGTCGCCGAACTACGGATTCGCTCGGTAATGCGGCTGGCGCCCACGCGGTGCGGCGGTGATGCATGTCGTCTAAGGCGTCTGGCATCCCGACCCGCGCCAGCCTGCTCACATCGGCGGCTTCGGCATGCTCGAGGATATCCGCGACGTCGCGCGCGCTGACGCTGTCGCAGACAAGTCCCGCTTCCAGCCGACTCAACCCCAACGTCGCCAGCATGAGCAACCCCGGGACGAAGGCCACGAGCAACCACAACACAAGTCGCAAGTAAACACGCCGGAGATCTCAGCGGCATCACGAATAACCTACGCTGTCCAGCGTGATAGCCGGTAAGCCCTCGGGCCGTTCTGCGACAACGCCTGTCGCGTCCGGCGCCACGGCGCGCCGCTGGTCCGCCGAAACCCGCACCGGCTTGGTACGGCGAGCCCGTCGGATGAATCGCACTCTGGCGCAGGCGTTTCCGCATGTCTACTGCGAGCTGGACTTCACCAACCCGCTCGAATTGACCGTCGCGACCATCTTGTCGGCGCAAAGCACCGACAAAGGCGTCAATCTGACGACCCCGGCGTTGTTCGCCCGCTACCGCTCCGCCCGGGACTATGCAGAAGCCGACCGCGAAGAGCTGGAAAACCTTATCCGTCCGACCGGTTTCTACCGCAACAAGGCCAATTCGCTGATCCGGCTCGGCCAGGCATTGCTCGAGCGGTTCGACGGCGAAGTGCCGGCGACGATGGACGAGTTGGTGTCGCTGCCCGGAGTCGGGCGGAAGACGGCCAACGTCATCCTGGGCAATGCCTTCGAAATCCCGGGCATCACTGTCGACACCCATTTCGGGCGGCTGGTGCGCCGGTGGCGCTGGACCACCGAAGAAGACCCGGTCAAGGTCGAGCATGCGGTCGGTGAATTGATCGAACACCGCGAGTGGACCCTGCTCAGTCACCGGGTGATCTTTCATGGCCGACGGGTGTGCCATGCGCGCAAACCCGCCTGTGGCGTCTGCGTCTTGGCCAGGGACTGCCCGTCGTTCGGCACTGGTCCGACCGAACCGCTTGTCGCCGCGGCGCTCGTGAAAGGCCCTGAGACTGCGCATTTGTTGGCGCTGGCCGGTATTGACGCTGACCTTTGAGTCCGTGATGACCGCGTCCACCCACCGCAGCACCCGCTGGACAGTCGCCGTCTTGGCGATCGTCGTAGCGCTCATCGTCGGGTTCGCAGTCGAGTACCACCACATCGCCTCCGGTCCGGCGGGCGTGACTCCCGGATCGACCGCGCCGGGCACCGAACAGGAGCACCGCGACGCCGACACCCCCGCGGCGCTGGCCGGTCCGCGGCAGCGCGCTCATCTGCCGCCCTGCCGCGCAGCTGTGAACACTGTGCCCGCGCTGAACGACGCTCTGCGCGGTGTCAAGGTGGAGTGCGCAGCCGACGGCGCAACCGTCGACGTCGCGCGCGCGCTGGCCGGCCGCCCGGTAGTGCTGAACCTCTGGGCCTACTGGTGTGCACCCTGCACGGCCGAGTTGCCGGCCATGGCCGAGTATCAACGACGCGTCGGCGCGCAGCTGACGGTGCTGACCGTGCATCAGGACGAGAACGAGACGGCCGGACTATTACGCCTGGCAGAGCTCGGTGTCCGACTGCCGACTCTGCAGGACGGCCGTCGGTTGATAGCCGCGGCACTGGGCGTTCCCAACGCGATACCCGCGACAGTGGTGTTGCGGTCGAACGGTAGCGTTGCCCAGGTCCTGCCGCGACCGTTCGCCAACGCCGACGAGATCAGCGCCGCGGTCGGAGACCAGGCGCGATGAGGGCGAGGAGGAGCCGTTGAGCGCAGGGGGAACCGCCGGCCCACGCAGAGCAGTACCGCTCAGGCCCGAGGTCAGCCCCGCCTGGCTGCGTCCGCTGATCGACAACGTCGCTGCGATGCCGGCGGAGTTCCGACGTCGGCTACCTGCCGATCTGCTGGCGATGGAGACCGCGGCAAAAGCGACGGCGGTGCTGCGCGGCGGTCGACGTGATGCGGCGGTGCTGGTGCTGTTCTCCGGACCCGAGGCTGCCCCCGGCTCAACTCACGGCACCGTTCCCTGCGACGCGGACTTGCTGCTGACCGTGCGGGCCGCGACGCTGCGCCACCACGCCGGGCAGGCGGCCTTTCCCGGCGGCACCTCCGATCCGGACGATGAGGGGCCGGTGGCCACCGCGCTCCGGGAGGCGCGCGAGGAGACCGGAATCGACACCGATCGGCTGCATCCACTGGCCACCCTCGAGCGGACCTTCATCCCGCCGTCGGGATTTCATGTCGTCCCGGTATTGGCCTACTCCCCGGATCCGGGCCCGGTCTCCGTCGTCAACCGGGCCGAGACCGCGCTGGTGGCCCGCGTTCCGGTGCGGGCCTTCACCAATCCGGCCAACCGCCTGATGGTCTTCCGCCGCGGCCTGGGCCGCCGCTTCGCCGGACCGGCGTTTCTGTTGGACCAGATGCTGGTGTGGGGCTTCACTGGTCAGGTGATCGCGGCGATATTGGACGTGGCGGGTTGGGCCGTGCCCTGGAACACTACCGACGTGCGCGAGCTCGACGAGGCGATGACGGTGGTCGGCGACGGGGACGGGGCGCCCCGATGACCACCTCGCAGTGGCTCGACATCGCCGTGCTGGCAGTCGCTTTCATCGCGGCGATCTCGGGCTGGCGTTCCGGCGCGTTGGGTTCGCTGCTGTCTTTCGTCGGTGTGCTGCTGGGCGCGGTCGCCGGTGTGCTGCTGGCGCCGCACCTGGTCGCCCAGATCAGTGCTCCGCGCGCCAAGTTGTTCGCCGCGTTGTTTTTGATCCTGGCGCTGGTGGTCGTCGGCGAGGTCGCCGGTGTGGTGCTGGGCCATGCGGTGCGCGGCGCCATCCGCAGCGACTCGCGTGCGGTTCTTCGACTCGCTGGTCGGGATGGCGCTGCAGGTGGTCGTCGTGCTGACCGCGGCGTGGCTGCTGTTCACACCGCTGACCCAGTCCAAGGACCAGCCCGCCCTGGCCTCCGCAGTGCGGGGTTCGCGGGTGCTGGCCCAAGTCAACGACATGGCACCCACCTGGCTGAAGACAGTGCCCAGGCGGCTCTCGACGCTGCTGAACACCTCCGGTCTGCCGGCGGTGCTCGAGCCGTTCAGCCGGACGCCCGTCGTGGCGGTGGCGACGCCGGACGCCGCGCTGGCCAGCACTCCCGTCGTTGCAGCCACCCAGCCCAGCGTGGTCAAAGTGCACGCCATCGCACCGAGCTGCCAGAAAGTGCTGGAAGGCAGCGGCTTTGTGCTCTCCCCGGACCGGGTGATGACGAACGCGCACGTAGTCGCCGGTGCGGACACCGTCACCGTGGCGGTGAACGGCAATCCTATCGACGCCACAGTGGTCTCCTATGACCCGACGGTAGACATCGCGATCCTCGCCGCGCCGAATCTGCCCGCCCAGCCGCTGGCTTTCGCCGACGGGGCGGCGAAAACCGGTACCGACGCGCTGGTGATGGGTTATCCGGGCGGCGGCGATTTCCAGGCAACGCCGGCCAGAGTCCGCGAGACCATCCGGCTGTCCGGCCCGGACATCTACCGCAACGCGACGGTGACCCGCGAGGTGTACACGGTTCGAGCGACGGTAGAGCAGGGGAATTCGGGCGGACCGATGATCGACCTGAACGGACGGGTGCTCGGCGTGGTGTTCGGTGCGGCCGTCGACGACAACGACACCGGCTTCGTGCTGACCGCCAAGGAGGTGTCCGGTCAGCTCGCCAAGATCGGCGACACGCAGGCGGTGCCGACCGGGACCTGCGTCAGTTGAGCCGCGGCCCGTGCACCTGGTCGAGGAAGCGCATCAGGTGGCTGTTGACTTCGCCGGGCGCCTCTTCGTGACTGAAATGTGCTGCGCCGGCCACGGAGATGTAGCGACCGTGCGGCGCGTAACGCTGGGTACGCTCGACCGGGTCGGCCAGCACGTAGGGATCGGTGTCACCGCGTAGGTGCAGCACCGGGATGCCGAGCTGTTGTTTCATCGACCTCATGAACCGGCGGCCCTCGTCGCGCAGTTGGCTGCGTACCGCCCAACGTTGATATTCCAGTGCCGAATGCGCCGCCGAGGGTATCTGGATGGCCTGACGCAGATGGCCGATGGTTTCGGAAAAATCTTCGGACGCGGCCCATTTCGCGGATGCGCGGCTTCGCACCAGCCGTTCGATCTCGTCGGCGTTGGCTCTGGTCAGGGTGCGTTCCGGCCAGACCGGCACCTGGTAGGCCAGCAACGACGGCAACAGCGCGCGACTCTGGTCGCGTCGGGTCAGCGCCGACCTGCGCAGGGCTGCCGGGTGCGGTGAGCTGACCAGCGCGATGGCCCGCACCAGCCGAGGGTGCAGCACCGAGGTGACCCAGCAGACCAGTCCGCCGTCGGCGTGGCCGACCAGCGTGGCCGACGAGTGCCCCAGCGCACGGATCAGCCCGGCGGTGTCGCCGGCCAGGGTCCAGCCGTCGTAACCGCGGGGCGGCTTGTCGCTGCCGCCGTAACCGCGCAGGTCGACTGCCACCACCCGGGCTCCGGTGAGTCCACGCAGCTGGTGACGCCACGACCACCAGAACGAGCCGAAGCCGTGCAACAGGATCACCAGTGGCTGCGCTGTCGGCGGTGTGCCGGCAACTGGATCGGTGGCCGATGCCTCGACGACATGAAACCGGATGCCGTTGGCGTGAACGTTCAAATGCCGCCACGGCCCGTCGATGCGGGTCACCGACGGATCGGGTGGTGCCATCTACCAGCCCGAGGGATCGGCGGGCACCCCGCCGCGACTGGCGGTGAGCGCCGGCTGGCCGGCTTTATCATGGCCGGGGGTCAACGCGGTGCGGGTTTCTTTGACCGATTTGATGGTTTGGCGCGGCCCGCGGATGCGGCGCACTTTGAGGTAACCGAACAACGCGAGCACCGCGGTGACGACGACCATGATGCCGAACACGATCAGGTAGGCGGCCCACCGCCAGATCCACAGGTGCAGCAGCTCGGCGAGGAAGAAGAAGAAGAAGAAGGTGGAGTAGAACAGCACGACCAGCGCCGCGATGAAGAAGATGCTGCCGGTCAGGCCCTTCTTGACGTCGCGGGTGATCTCCGCGCGGGCCAGCTCGACCTCGGCCCGGACCAGCGTCGACATTTGAGCTGTCGCGTCTTTGACCAGGTCGCCCAGCGACGGTTCCGCGGGCAGGGCGTGCGGATCGGCCAGCGGGATGGAGGTCAGCGTGCTGGGCACCCCGTCCTGCCGGTCGCCGTTGGCGGCGGAGTTCTTTCGATCATCCTTGCTCACAGACGGTCCTTCCTCTCACTGCCCCGGCTTGCGTCGCGCTAAATGTTGCCACGAGCCGCATTGGCACACGAGGCCAGCTGACATTGCGACGACCGGGTACCCGCCCAGGTCACGTAAACTAACTCAGCCCCACTGGCTCAGGTGCGGACTCGTCGACAGGAGCGTTGATTTGCAGACCGTGTGCCGGTGTGCGACGGCAATGCTGATTGCGCTGCTCGCCTGGGCCGGCCTAACCGAGGCGTCGGCGTTCGCTGACGACAAGATTCCGATCGGCGGTGGCACCGGTATCGTCATCGACGGCGACACTTTCTGCACGGTCACCGCCATCGGCACCGACAACACCGGCGCGCTCGTCGGTTTCACTTCAGCACACTGCGGCGGCCCGGGCGCGACGGTCGCCGCTGAGGGAGTCGGTCGTGGCCCGGTGGGCACCATGGTGGCCGGCAACGACGGCCTCGACTATGCGGTCATCAAGTTCGATCCGGCCATCGTGACTCCGGTGGCCAGCGTCGGCGGCTTCGCGATCGACGGCATCGGGCCGGACCCGGCGTTCGGCGACGTCGCCTGCAAGCAGGGCCGCACCACGGGCAACTCCTGCGGCGTCACCTGGGGACCGGGTCAAGACCCGGGCACCATCGTGATGCAGGTGTGCGGCCAACCCGGCGACTCCGGTGGGCCGGTGACCGTCAACAACTTGCTGGTCGGAATGATCCACGGGGCTCTCAGCGAGAACCTGCCGGCGTGCGTCGTCAAATACATCCCGCTGCACACACCCGCGGTGGTGGTGTCGATGAACGCCGTGCTGGCCGACGTCGCGGCCAAGAATCGTGCCGGCGCCGGGTTCGTGCCGGTGCCGGCCTGATGGGCGGCGATCGCGAGCGCGGCGGAACGCCGGGCGAAGCGGGTCGCCGCAATCGGACCGCGGCGATCGCGAGCGCGGCGGAACGCCGGGCGAAGCGGGTCGCCGCAATCGGACTCAGCTGCCGGCTCGGATGGCGTCGAAGACGCCGGGGTCGAGCAGCGTCGACGTGTCGCCCAACTCGCGATTCTCGGCGACGTCGCGCAGCAGCCTGCGCATGATCTTGCCGCTGCGCGTCTTAGGTAGTTCGGGCACCACATGAACCTCCCGGGGCCGGGCGATCGGTGAGATTTCGCGAGCCACTTCAGACCGCAGCTCGTCGATGATCTCGTCGCCGACGGTGTCGGCGCGGTCAGCCTGCAGCACGACGAACGCGCAGATGGCCTGACCGGTGGTGTCGTCGGTGGCGCCGACCACCGCCGCCTCGGCCACACCGGAGTGGCCGACCAGTGCCGATTCCACCTCGGCGGTGGAAATTCGGTGCCCGGACACGTTCATCACGTCGTCGATGCGTCCCACCACCCAGATCGCGCCGTCCGCGTCGTAGCGGGCGCCGTCACCGGCGAAATACCAGCCCTGCTCGGCGAAACGCGACCAATAAGTCTTTTGGTAGCGGTCCTCATCACCCCAGATGCCGCGCAGCATCGATGGCCACGGCTGGTCGATGACCAGGTAGCCGGTCACATGCTCGCCTTCGTCAGCCCCGGGCTGCAACTGATTGCCGTGATCGTCGACGATCCTGGCTGAGATGCCCGGCAGCGGTGTCATCGCCGACCCCGGCTTGGTCGCGGTCACGCCCGGCAGGGGGGAGATCATCGCGGCACCGGTCTCGGTCTGCCACCAGGTGTCGACAATGGGGGTGCGGCTGGCGCCAATGGCGTTGCGGTACCAGCGCCAGGCTTCCGGATTGATCGGTTCGCCCACCGAGCCCAGCAGCCGCAAGCTGGACAGGTCGTGCGCGTCGGGAATCTCCCGCCCCCACTTCATGAACGTCCGGATCAATGTCGGCGCCGAGTAATAGGTTGTGACGCCGTACTTTTCGATGACCTCGAAGTGGCGGTGCTGGCTGGGAGAGTCCGGCGTTCCCTCGTAGATGACCTGTGTGACACCGTTGGACAGCGGACCGTACACGCTGTAGGTGTGCCCGGTGACCCAGCCGATGTCGGCGGTGCACCAGAACACGTCGGTCTCCGGTTTGACGTCGAAGATCGTGTGGTGGGTGTAGGAAGCCTGGGTCAGGTAACCGCCGCTGGTGTGCATGATGCCTTTGGGCTTGCCGGTGGTGCCCGAGGTGTACAGCAGGAACAGCGGGTGTTCAGAGTTGAAGGCTTCGGCGGTGTGTTCCTCGGACGCGGAGTCGACGATGTCGTGCCACCACAGGTCGCGTCCGTCGGTCCAGGCCACGTCTGTCCCGGTGCGGCGCACCACCAGGACTTGCTCGACCGAACTGGCACCGTCGGCGTCTGGCTGCACCGCGTCGTCCGCGGCGTCCTTGAGCGAGACCGCCTTGCCGCGCCGGAACTGTCCGTCCGCGGTGATCAGCAGCTTGGCCTGAGCGTCGGCGATGCGTGCCCGCAGCGCGTTGGCGGTGAAGCCGGCGAACACCACGCTGTGCATCAGGCCCAACCGCGCGCAGGCCAGCATCGCCACGACGGCCTCTGGAATCATCGGCAGGTAAATCGCGACGCGGTCACCGGAGACCAAGCCCAAACTGGTCAGGGCGTTGGCGGCTTTGCTCACCTCGGACTGCAAGTCCGCGTAGGTCAGCGCGCGCTGTTCGCCGACCGGGGCGCCCTCCCAGTAGATGGCGACACGGTCACCGTGCCCGGCTTCCACGTGGCGGTCCACGCAGTTGTACGCGACGTTGAGCGCGCCGTTGGAGAACCACTTGGCGAACGGCGCCTCCGACCAGTCCAGCACCTGCGAGAACGGCGTGGCCCAGGACAGCCGGTCGGCTTGTCTCGCCCAAAACGCCAGCCTGTCTTCTTCGGCCTCGCGGTAAAGCTCGGCCGTGGCGTTGGCCTGCTCGGCGAACTCCGCGGGCGGCGGGTATGACGAGGGCGCCGGAGCGTGGGTGTCGGTCACGGGTTGAGACTAGCCAGCGGACGACGCGCGCGACGCCGCCTTAACCGGGTGTTAAGGCGACCCGGCTGCGACGGCACCTAATGTCGCTGTCATGTGCCGGTCAGCCATCGCCGTGGTCGCCGTGCTGGTCATCTCGCTGCTGGCCGGCTGCGGCGGCGCGGTCAGCACCGATGCCGTCGTCGTCAACGGTGGTGAGCCGCAGAACCCGCTGATCCCGACCGACACCAACGACAGCAACGGCGGCCGCATCGTCGACCGGTTGTTCGCCGGCCTGATGTCCTACGACTTCCGCGGCACGCCGTCGCTGGAGATCGCCGAGTCCATCGACACCCCCGACAACGTCAACTACCGGATCACCCTGAAACCCAACTGGACGTTCACCGACGGCTCGCCGGTGACTGCAAGCTCGTTCGTCGACGCCTGGAATTACGGCGCGCTGGCGACCAACGCCCAACTGCAGCAGAGCTTTTTCAGCCCGATCGCGGGCTACGACGAGGTGGCCGCGGCCAACCCCGCCGCCCGCGCCATGGCCGGCCTGCAGGTGGTCAGCGAGCGCGAGTTCACTGTGCGGCTCAAGGCGCCGACTATTGACTTCAAACAGCGACTGGCGTATTCGCCGTTCTACCCGTTGCCAGAAAGTGCTTTCAAAGACATGAGCGCCTTCGGCGCGCACCCGATCGGCGACGGCCCGTACCAACTCGCCGACGGAAAATCCTGGCAGCACAACGTCAAAATCGACTTGGTGCCCAACCCGGGCTATCACGGCAACCGGATCCCACGCAACAAGGGACTGCGGTTCGTGTTCTATGCCAACCTCGACACCGCCTACGCCGACCTGCTGTCGGCCAACCTCGATGTGCTGGACACGATTCCGACCAGCGTGTTGCCCGTCTACCGCGGCGATTTGAGGCAGCGGGCGATATCGGCACCGGCGGCGTTGAACCACACGCTCAACACTCCGCTGCGGCTGCCGCACTTCGGCGGCGAAGAAGGCAGGCTGCGCCGGCTCGCTCTGTCGGCCGCCATCGACCGCCCGCAGATTTGCCGGCAGATCTTCAACGGAGCCCGAGCGCCGGCCCGCGAATTCACCGCCAGCTCACTGCCGGGCTTCGACCCCGACCTCGGCGGCGGCCCCGACGGCGGCCCCGACGGCGTTCAAGCGCTGAACTTCGACCCGGGCCGTGCCCGCCGGCTGTGGCAGCAGGCCGACGCAATCTCGAAGTGGACCGGCAGGTATGCCATCGCCTACAACGCTGACGGCGGCCACCAGGAGTGGGTGGACGCGGTGACCAACAGCATCAAGAACGTCCTGGGCATCGACGCGGTCGGTGCGCCGCAGCCGACGTTCGCCGGGTTTCACAGCCAGATCACCAATCACAGCATCATGACGGCGTTCCGTGGGGCCTGGCAAGGTGATTATCCGTCGATGCTGGAGTTCCTCGACCCGCTGTTCAGCACCGGCGCCGGGTCCAACAACGTCGGCTACGCCAACCCGGCTTTCGACGCCGCGCTGGCCCGGGCCGAAGCTGCGCCGACGCTGGCGCAGTCCTACGCGCTGACCAATGACGCGCAGCGAATTTTATTGCACGACATGCCTGCTGTCCCACTGTGGTACACCGTTTCCGAGGCGGGACGCTCGCCGGCGGTGACTGACGTCGTCATCACCTGGAACGGGCTGCCTGACTACGAACGCATCGTCAAGGCTTGACATGGGCTGGTACATCGCACGGCGCATTGCCGTCCTGATACCGGTGTTTTTCGGCGCGACGATGCTGATCTACGGCATGGTCTTTCTGCTGCCCGGCGACCCGGTGGCGGCTCTCGGCGGTGATCGTCCGGTGACTTCGGCGGTGGCCGCGCAACTGCGCGCCCAATACCATCTCGACGATCCGTTTCTGGTTCAGTATCTGCATTATCTTGCCGGCATCCTGCGCGGTGACTTCGGTCGCGCCTACTCCGGGCTTTTAGTGAAAGATGTTTTGATACAGGCTTTTCCGGTGACTCTCCGGCTGACACTGATCGCGCTGACGGTCGAGGCGGTGCTGGGCATCGGTTTCGGCGTGCTCGCCGGGCTGCGACAGGGCGGGTTCTTCGACGCGGGCGTGCTGGCCGCAAGCCTGACTATCATCGCAGTGCCCATCTTCGTGCTGGGCTTCCTGGCCCAATTCGTCTTCGGAGTGCAATTAGGCCTCGCTCCGGTCACGGTCGGTGATCAGGCCACCTTCTCGCGACTGCTGCTGCCCGGGATCGTCTTGGGTGCAGTGTCATTCGCCTACGTGGTGCGGCTGACCCGGTCGGCGGTCGCCGCAAACGCGCACGCGGACTATGTGCGCACCGCCACCGCGACAGGTTTGTCACGGCCACGCGTGGTGGCTGTGCACATTTTGCGTAATTCGCTGATTCCTGTCGCGACGTATCTCGGCGCCGACTTCGGTGCGCTGATGGGCGGAGCCATTGTGACCGAAGGCATTTTCAACATCCATGGCATCGGCGGTGTGTTGTATCAAGCGGTCACCCGGCAAGAAGCTCCCACGGTGGTTTCGGTGGTCACGGTGCTGGTGGTCGTCTACCTGCTCACCAACCTCTTGGTGGATCTGTTGTACGCGGCACTGGACCCACGGATTCGCTATGTTTGACCGCAACCCGATTGGCCACGCCGGTTTCTGGCGCGGTGTGACGCGCAGCTTGTGCCGACAGCCGAAATTCGTCATCGCCGCGGCGCTGATCACGTTCATCGGTGTCGTCGCACTATGCCCGAGTGTGTTCACTGCAGCGGATCCTACGTTCGCCGACCCGAATCAAAGCTCGCTTGCACCCAGCGCTGCCCACTGGTTCGGGACCGACCTGCAAGGCCACGACATCTACGCCCGCACGGTTTACGGCGCCCGGGCGTCGATCATCGTCGGGGTGGGGGCCGCCATGGTCGTCTTCGTGATCGGAGGTGCTCTGGGCGCTTTGGCCGGCTTCTACGGTGGCTGGCTCGACGCGCTGGTGTCGCGTGTCGCAGACGTCTTCTTCGGGATACCCCTGCTGTTGGCTGCCATCGTGCTCATGCAGGTGACGCGTGAGCGCACGGTGTGGACGGTGATCGCGGTCCTGGCGCTGTTCGGCTGGCCACAGCTGGCCAGAATCGGTCGTGGGGCGGTGCTCGAGGTTCGGGGCGGTGACTATGTGTTGGCGGCGCAAGCGATGGGGCTGAACAGGTTTCGAATTCTGGTGCGGCACGTGCTGCCCAACGCCGTCGGCCCGGTGATCGCGGTGGCCACCATCGCGCTGGGAACCTTCATCGTCACCGAGGCCACCCTGTCGTATCTGGGAGTTGGCTTACCGCCATCGGTGGTCTCGTGGGGCGGTGACATCAACTCCGGCCAGACCCGGTTGCGCGCCGGCTCACCGATTCTGTTCTATCCGGCTGGCGCATTAGGCGTCACGGTGCTGGCCTTCATGATGATGGGTGACGCGTTGCGCGACGCTCTGGACCCGGCATCCCGCAGGCTTCGGGCGTGACGCCAGGAGAGCCGCCACTGCTGACGGTGCAAGGGCTGCAGGTCACGTTCGGCGACAGCGCGGCTGCGCTGCGCGGCGTCGACCTCACCGTGGACCGCGGCCAAACCGTCGCGCTCGTCGGTGAATCGGGCTCCGGCAAGTCCACCACTGCTGCAGCAATTCTCGGCCTCCTGCCACCGGGTGGCCGCATCACTGGCGGCCGCATTGTCTTCGACGGTGCCGACATCACCTCGGCGGGCTCGCGCCGGATGCGCACCATCCGCGGTACCGGCATCGGTTACGTGCCGCAGGACCCGACGACCAACCTGAACCCGGTGTGGAAAGCGGGTTTTCAGGTCCGAGAGGCGTTGCGCGCAGGCAGATCCGGTGATGTGCGCAGACGGTCCGTGCAGTTGCTCTCCGAGGCGGGGCTGGCTGACCCTGCGGCTCAGGCCCAGCGATATCCGCATCAGCTGTCCGGGGGCATGTGCCAGCGTGTGCTCATTGCCATCGGACTGGCCGGGCGGCCCCGGCTGCTGATCGCCGACGAGCCGACTTCCGCGCTCGACGTCACGGTGCAGCGGCAGATACTCGATCATCTGCAGCAGCTTGCCGCGCAATCGGGTACCGCGGTTCTGCTGATCACCCACGACCTGGCGCTGGCCGCCGAACGCGCCGAGCGTGTGGTCGTCATGCGCGCCGGCAAGGTCGTCGATTCGGGTGCGGCGCATGACATCCTGTGGGATCCGCGGCACGAGTACACCCGCAAGCTGGTTGCCGCAGTTCCGTCGTTGGTGGCACCCTGCGACCCGGCGCGGGATGCCGAGCGCATCGGCGCCGATACCGTGATCGCGGCCACCGGGTTGACCAAGGTCTACCGGCAGTCCGGGGGTGCGCCGTGGCGGCGGGTGGAGTTCCACGCGGTCGACGACGTGTCGTTCCGGCTCCGCCGGGGAACCACACTGGCGATCGCCGGCGAGTCCGGATCGGGGAAGTCGACGCTGGCCCGGGCGGTGCTCGGTCTCTTGCAGCCAACTTCGGGCACGGTGCTTTTCGACGGCCAGGACGTCGCTGCGTTCGACCGGCACCAGAAGTTCGCGTTCCGCCGCCGGGTGCAGCCGGTCTTTCAAAATCCCTACAGCAGCCTGGATCCCCTGTATTCGGTGTTTCGCGCTATCGAGGAGCCGCTGCGCATACACCGCATCGGGGACCGCCGGGAGCGTCGGCGGGCGGTCAGTGAACTGGCCGACCAGGTGGCGTTGCCGTCGACACTGCTGGGCCGGTTGCCGCGCGAACTCTCCGGCGGGCAGCGTCAGCGGGTCGCGATAGCGCGAGCCTTGGCGCTGCGGCCCGAGGTGCTGGTCTGCGACGAGGCCGTCTCCGCGCTCGACGTCGTGGTGCAGGCGCAGATCCTTCAGTTGCTCACCGATCTGCAGGAGCGGCTCGGGTTGAGCTATCTGTTCATCAGTCACGACCTGGCAGTGCTACGCCAGATCGCCGACGAGGTCCTGGTGATGCGCGCCGGGCGAATGGTCGAGCTCGGTACCGCCGCACAGGTCTTCGCCCAGCCCCGGCAGGACTACACCCGCCGACTGCTGGACGCCGTCCCGGGCGCTGGTCCGCATTAAGTTGGCAGCTGTGCAACCCGATCCGCTGGCTCCACTGCTGCAGCTGCCTGGTGTCGTCGCCGCCAGCGACCAGGCTCGTGACGCGTTGGGGCGGGCGCATCGGCACCGCGCCAACCTGCGGGGCTGGCCGGTGACCGCGGCGGAGGCGGCATTGCGGGCGGCGCGGGCGTCGTCGGTGCTCGATGGTGGACCTATCCGGTTGGACGACGCCGTTGCCACCGACCCGGTGTTCACCGGTGCGCTGCGGGTGGCGCAGGCGCTGGAAGGCGGCGAGGGCAACCTGCTCGGGGTCTGGCGCCGCGCTCCGTTACAGGCGCTGGCGCGCCTGCACACGCTGGCGGCCGCCGGTCAAGTCGATGATGACCGGTTGGGCCGGCCACGCGTCGACCCGCGGGTAGGACCCCGTCTCGAGCTGCTCGCCGAATTGGTGACCGGTGGCACCGCGGCCCCGGCCCCAGTGGTGTCTGCGGTGGCCCACGGCGAGTTGTTGACGCTGGCGCCGTTCGGCACTGCCGACGGCGTGGTGGCGCGGGCAGTAGGCCGATTGGTGGCGATCGCCAGCGGCCTCGATCCGCACGGCCTGGGTGTCCCCGAAGTTTTCTGGATGCGCCGTGCTGCGGAATATCGGAACGCCGCGCACAATTTCGCGGCCGGCACACCGGAGGGCGTGCAGGCCTGGTTGAGGTTGTGCTGCCGCGCGATGACAACCGGTGCACAAGAGGCGTTGTCGATCGCCGAGACCCTGTCGAACCGCTAGGTCGAACTGTTAGCCAGCGCGGCAGTCGTCGCGTGCCGGAACACGCAAAGCGGGCGACGATCCGAACAAGTTCGGCCCGCCGCCCGCTAGCACGGAAACCGGTTACCAAGCGTGCAACTCAGTGGTTGCGTGGGTGGCCTCGGCGCTCTTGCGCTGCGTTCGGCTGCAGCCCCACCCAAAGGGCCGTCGATACCGTCTGCTCTTCGCAATTTCGCAGGCCCGCAACACTTTTGCCTTATCGCGGCTGTAGCTCCGCGTGGGTGCCGGTACCGTGCTGGGCTGCCCGGATCGGGAAACCGAACCTTCTCCTCCGGTCCGATTCTGGCTTCACCAGGCATCCGTGACTCCTTTGTACTCCGTGACTCCCGTCACAGCAAGGCCCAATTCTGGCAAAGTCCGAACTGTTCGGATCAGGAGTTTGCCGTTGCGCGTCAGAACGCGAAGCGGCGCAGCAGTGAATAGGTGAGCGCACCCGCGGCCAGCGCGCTGACACCGACTGCAGCCGTCGTGGCGACCGCCGCGCTCGACGGCGCGGAAATCCGGTCCCGAAGCGACACCGGGCGGGAGAACGTGAGGATCGGCCAGTCGCGAGCGGTGGCCTCCCTGCGCAATGCGCGGTCCGGGTTGACCACCGTAGGGTGCCCTACGGTCTGCAGCATGGGCAGGTCGGTGATCGAGTCGGAATAGGCGTAGCAGTGTTCTAGGGGATAACCCTCACAGGCGGCCAGCTCCCGGATCGCTTGCACCTTCCCCTCGCCGTAGCAGTAGAACCCGACCTCACCGGTGTACTTACCGTCCTCCACAACCATCCGAGTCGCCATCGCGTGAGTGGCGCCGAGCGCGCGGGCGATCGGCGCGACGATCTCTTCGCCGGAGGCAGAAACCACCACGACGTCGCGGCCGCACAACTTGTGGCCCGCGATCAGATTCGCAGCCTCGGCGAACACCAGCGGCGTGACGATGTCGTGCAGCGTCTCGTTGACGATCGACTTGACTTGCTCGACATCCCAGCCGCTGCACATGTTGGTCAGATGGAGACGCATGCGGTCCATCTGATCATGGTCGGCACCAGACAGCGTGAACAGGAATTGCGCGTAGCTCGACTTCAGCACCGAGCGGCGGTTCAGTAGTCCCTGATCGAAAAACGGTTTGCTGAATGCCAGCGTGCTGGACTTGGCGATGACCGTCTTGTCTAGGTCGAAAAACGCAGCGGTGCGGGCGGCCGGACCAGTCGGTGTCTGTGGGTCCGGTGGCGTTTCCTGCGGGCCCGCCGAATCGAAGACGGTCACCGATTCAGCATAGGGTGATCGTCTGCAGAGGCCGGGCAGTGGTACACCGAGCGGCAGTGGATCGCGGTCACAACCGGCGCCGCCGCGATGCGTTCACCGAGCGAGAATTAGTCTGTTGTTCTGCGTTCCGTTGTGGGCAAACACTTGCGCCGACAAGCGCTGTCGTGTGTATAGTAAGCAGTACTCGGCCTGTGCCGAGGGTGTATCAGCCCGACCCCCCGGGGCTGATACACGACGACCCTCGCCTCCTCCCCCCTGGCGGGGGTCGTCCCTTTTCCGGGGTTCTTTCGAATCACAGTGGTCGCCTTTTCCGCGCGCGAGCTGCTTGGTGGCGAGCCCCGATATTTCTGCTCTTCCGTTGGAACCGGCGTTCGCTGCGCTATTCATGCACAGCTCTTGGCTCGTCCACAAATCGGCTCTTGCGGCCTGGCGACGAACGGTCGCAGTACGCCACGGTGGGTTAGTGACATCTTCTCCATCGCCTCGCGGTACCTACACCGCCGGATCTGCCGGTGTTCTTGCGGTCGTGGCCGACTCGTCGTTGCGCGAGGAGGTCGACCGCGTCGCCGCGGCCGTCGGCGCCCGGGTGGTGCACGCTGCGGTCGGGTCGTTGTCGCGGGCGCCGGTCAGCCGGAAAGCCTGGGGCGCGGCCGCAGCGGTGGTGTTGGACGAGACGGCCGCGAGCCGATGCGGTGCGGCGGCGGTGCCGCGGCGCTCGCACGTCATTCTGGTCACCACTGCGGTGCCGGCACCCGCCACCTGGGCGGCTGCGATCGCGATCGGAGCGCAACAGGTTCTGGTGCTGCCCGCCCAGGAACACGAACTGGTTCGCGAACTGGCCGACGCCGCAGAGGAGACGCGCGACGGCCGGCGCCGCGGCGAGGTGATCGCCGTGATCGCCGGGCGGGGCGGAGCCGGCGCTTCGATGTTCGCGGCCGCCTTGGCGCAGACGGCCACCGATGCCTTGCTCGTCGACTTGGACCCGTGGGGCGGCGGCATTGACCTGCTGCTGGGCGGCGAGAGCGCACCCGGTCTGCGCTGGCCCGACCTGGCGTTTCAAAGTGGCCGACTGAACTGGCCGGCGCTGCATGAGGCGCTGCCACGACACCGCGGCGTCGGCGTGCTGTCCGGCACCCGCCGCGCCGTCGAACTCGAGTCCCGTCCGGTGGACGCCGTCCTCGACGCCGGGCGCCGTGGCGGCGCGACGGTGATTTGCGATCTGCCCCGACGGTTGACCGACGCCGCCCAGACCGCCTTGGAAGCCGCGGATCTCGTTGTCCTGATGAGCTCCTGCGACGTGCGCGGGTGCGCGGCAACGGCCACCGTCGCGCCGGTGCTGAACGCGGTCAACCCGAACCTCGGGCTGGTGGTGCGCGGACCGTCACCGGGCGGCCTGCGCGCAGCCGACATCGCGGCGACTGCGGGCGTGTCGCTGCTCGCCTCGATGCGCGCCGAACCGCGGATCGCCCAACAACTCGAACACGGCGGGCTGCGGCTGCGGCGGCGATCTGCGTTGGCGGCTGCGGCCCGGCGGGTCCTGGCTGTGCTGCCCGGGCGCTTGGCGGCACCAGCACTGGACCGGGCAGCATGAGCGGATCCCTCATCGACCGCGTGCGTGAGCGGCTGGCCGCGGAATCGGCGCCGCTACGGCCCAATGTGGTCGCCGCCGCTATCCGGGCGGAGTCCGGCGGAGTGCTCGGCGACACCGAGGTGCTGACCAATCTCCGTGTGCTGCAGACGGAGCTGACCGGCGCGGGCATCTTGGAGCCGCTGTTGTGTGCCGACGGCACCACTGACGTTCTGGTCACCGGACCGGACGCGGTGTGGGTCGATGACGGGGAGGGGTTGCGGCGCAGCCCGATTCGGTTTCCCGACGACGCCGCCGTGCGGCGCCTGGCGCAGCGGCTGGCATTGGCCGCCGGTCGGCGCCTGGACGACGCCCAGCCGTGGGTGGACGGTCAGCTGACCGGTATCGGCGCCGGCGGATTCGCCGTGCGATTACACGCCGTGCTGCCGCCCGTCGCCGCGGCAGGCACGTGTCTGTCGTTGCGAGTGCTGCGGCCCGCCACCCAGGATCTGGCCGCGCTGACCGCGGCCGGCGCAATCGCACCGCAAGCCACCGACCTGCTCACCGAGCTGATCGCTGCCCGGTTGGCTTTCCTGGTGTCCGGCGGCACCGGCGCCGGGAAAACCACCTTGCTGGCGGCGCTGCTCGGCGCAGTGGCACCGGACGAGCGCATCGTCTGCGTCGAGGACGCCGCCGAGTTGGCGCCCCGGCATCCGCATCTGGTCAAGCTAGTGGCGCAGTGCGCCAACGTCGAAGGAGTCGGCGAAGTGACCGTGCGCCAACTTGTGCGGCAGGCACTGCGGATGCGGCCCGACCGCATTGTGGTCGGCGAGGTTAGAGGGGCAGAGGTCGTGGACCTGTTGGCGGCGCTCAACACCGGACATGACGGCGGTGCGGGCACGGTGCACGCCAACAGCCCGGCCGAGGTTCCGGCACGGCTGGAGGCGTTGGGCGCGCTCGGCGGCCTCGATCGCGCCGCGCTGCACAGTCAGCTGGCCGCGGCCGTGCAGGTGCTGTTGCACGTCGCACGCGACGGCGCCGGGCGTCGCCGGCTCAACGAGATCGCAGTGTTGCGCCGCAGTGACGGCGGGCGCGTCCACGCCGTGCGGGTCTGGCACGCCGCCGACGGCATCACCGACGATGCGGGCGCACTGCGCCGCCTGCTGCGCCATCGGGTGCCGGTGTGACCGGGACGGCTGCCGGTGCCCTGGTGCTGGCGCTCGCGGTGACGGTGTTGCCGTCAGCGCCGCACCGTCGCCTCACGCCGGAAGCCTCGGCCCGTCGGTCAATGTCGCGCAGCGCCGCCGGGTGGGTCGCCGGTTGCGTCGCGCTGTCCATCGCGGTATTACTGCCGCTGACAACCGATGTGGCGTTCGCGGTCGCGGCGGCAACGGTGGCGTTGCGCTGTCACCGCCGCAATCGTCGGCGGGGTTCGGCTGCCGAGAATCAGACCCTGCAGTCCGCGATGGACCTTCTGATCGGTGAATTACGTGTCGGCGCCCATCCGGTGCGGGCTTTCTCGGTGGCCGCCGCGGAGTCGGCCGGTACGGTTGCGACCGCCTTCCGCGCGGTGGCTGCGCGCGCCACGCTGGGCGCTGACGTCGCTGCCGGCCTGCGTGGCGCCGGTCGTTTGTCCTCGCTGCCGGTGCAGTGGGATCGGCTTGCGGTGTGTTGGCAGCTGGCCGCCCAGCATGGTCTGGGCATTTCGGTTCTGATGCGTGCTGCTCAGCGCGATATTGTTTCGCGACAACGGTTCTCGACCCGGCTGGCAACCAAGTTAGCCGGTGCACGGGCCACCGCGACCATCCTGGCGGCCCTGCCGGTGCTCGGAGTGCTGCTGGGTCAGCTGATCGGCGCTCAGCCCCTACGGTTCCTGCTGGGCGGTCATGCGGGCGGCGGGCTGCTCGTGGTTGGGACGACGCTGGCGTGCGGCGGTCTGCTGTGGTCGGACCAGATCACCGACCGGGTGCTGACATGAGTCGCCCCGATGCTGATGACGCCGACTTCGTCGGGGTATCCAAGTGGCGCCGATGAGTACAGCGGCGATGCTGCTGGCCGCCGCGCTGCTGGCCGCCGCTGACCCGTCGACAGCGCGGGCACGCGCGGGGACGCCGGTGCGAAAGCTACGGTCCCGACGCCGGTCGCAGGGCGGTCAGGACCCGTTGGCGGTTGCGTCGAGCCTCGATGTGCTGGCGGTCTGTTTGACGGCGGGCATGGCGGTGCCGGCCGCTGCGGTCGCGACGGCGGAGTCTGCGCCGCCGCAGCTCGCCCGAATCCTCCGTCGGGCCGCCGATCTGCTGACTCTCGGCGCTGACCCGGCCACCGCGTGGACGACGCTACCTGAGGTATCGGCATCGTCGATCGACGCGCAGACTGAAGCGCTACTGCGGCTGGCGCGACGCTCGGCGTCCTCGGGTGCGGCGCTCGCTGACGGCGTTGCGGAGCTAGCCGCCCAGTCCCGCCACGACGCCGAACACGCCGCCGACGCCACCGCCGAGCGCGCCGCAGTCCTGATTGCCGGTCCGCTGGGTCTGTGCTTCCTGCCGGCATTCGTCTGCCTGGGCATAGCCCCGGTGGTCGCGGGCTTGGCCGGTGAGGTGTTGCAGTCGGGGCTGCTGTGACGCGCCCCGTGGTGCGGCGACAGGAATTGGAATAAAGGTCCCCGGACGGGGTGATGAGAGAGGTAATGACATTGTTGCGCAACCACATTGGTGTATTAAGCGCCCGGATGACGGCGTTACTGGCGGACGAGACGGGCATGTCCACCGTCGAGTACGCCATCGGCACGATCGCGGCAGCCGCCTTCGGGGCGATCCTTTACACGGTCGTCACCGGCGATTCGATTGTCTCGGCGCTGACCAACATCATCGCTCGAGCGCTGAACACCAAGGCTTAGCCGGGTTAGCCGACGATGCCGGCGCGAGCACCGTCGAAGCGGCGCTGGGCATCGCAGCTTTGGTCTTTGTGCTGGTGTTGTGCCTGGCCGGTGTCAGCGCTGTGTCGATGCAGGTGCGTTGTGTCGATGCCGCCCGCGAAGCTGCCCGGCTGGCCGCGCGCGGCGACGAGCGGTCGGCAGTCGTCGTCGCCCGGCGCGTCGCACCGAGCGGGGCGCAGGTGCAGCTTCGCCGCGACGGCGAGATCATTGTTGCCACCGTCAGTGTGCGGCCGAAGCTGCTGTCTGCGGTGGTCATCGTGGCGACCGGGGTTTCGGCGGCCGAGGCTCGTCGATGAACTCGGCTCGGCTACCGTCGTCGCGGCCGCGATGGTTGCGGTGCTGCTTGCGGTCACCGGCGGCGGCGCAGCTCTCGGGTCGGTTGTGGTGGCCCGCCACCGGGCGCAGGCCGCGGCTGATCTGGCCGCACTGGCCGCCGCGTCCGAATTACCGGCCGGCACCGCGACGGCCTGCTCTTGGGCGACGAGGCTGGCCCGCCGAATGCGTGCTGACAATGCCGAATGTGCGGTCGACGGCCTTGATGTAGTGGTGACGGTGCGAATGTCGGTGCCCCTGGCCGGACGGTTCACTGCGCGGGCGACCGCACGGGCGGGGCCGGCCTGAACCAGGCATCCCACTCAACGCACAAAGTCTGACCAGGCTCCGGCTTGACCACCCTGGCAAGGACTTCGCCTTCGTTGGGCTTGAGCTTCCGGTTGCCGCACCGAGGGTGAAGTCTCACTTCAGGGCGCCGCGGATCACCCGATCCCTTACGGTTGTGATGCTGGCCAAGCTCCGACCGGTCCGCACCGACTCCGCGATCGCCGTCCGGATCGCCGCCAGCCGAGGGTTGCGTCGCAGAAAAGCGGTGAGCGGGTTCATCGACGCGCACAGCGGAGACCCGACCGTATGTCTGACATCGCTGATACGACGTCCGGTGCGTTGGACGACCTTGTCGAATCCGCTTGCACAGCGTTGACCCTGCCGGGTACTTTCCTGCTGCACCCCCGGCCTGGCCGGGCTCGTCGGGCGGGCAACGGTGTCCCGCAGGCGTTTCTGCATTGCCGCAGGAGTTGGAGAGAGAGCAGGAAGGACTTCCGTCCCAGAAGGCGAAGGCGACCGTCGAGGGGTCGGTCGTCGTCCGCCGATCGCTCAGCACACATTTGACGCCAGCTGCCTGACCACCAGTCGTAACACCGCCACAGCGCCCGCTTTGTCCAGCGGCTCGTTGCCGCTGCCGCACTTCGGGGACTGCACACACGAGGGGCAGCCGCGTGGGCATTCACACGCCTCGATCGCCGCCGCGGTGGCGTCCAACCAGATGCTCGCCTGGTGGAAGCCGCGTTCGGCGAAGCCGGCGCCCCCCGGAAAACCGTCGTAGACAAAGACACTGGGCAACGGAGCGATCGGATCCAAACCCACCGCGGTGGACAGCCCACCAATGTCGCCACGGTCGCAGCTGGCCACCAAAGGCAGCAACCCGATCGCCGCGTGCTCGGCGGCGTGCAGCGATCCCGGGATCCGCGGCGCGTCGATTCCGTTGCAGTGCAGAGCCTCTGGGGTGACGCTGTATGTCACCGAGACGGTGTCGAGGGTTTGCGCGGGCATGTCGAGGTCGACGAAATCGAGCACTTCGCCGGTGAGCCGGCGCCGCAGATAGCCGACGACCCGATTGGTGACGCTGACCGGCACCAGTCCGAGCGTGACCGTCCCGAACATCGCACGCTCACCGGGTCCGCTGACCGTGATGTCGGTGAGCTCACGGGCGAACGTCGCATAGCCGGGGTCTTCGGCGTGGACGAACGCGATGCCGCTGTCGAAGTCGAGTGACTCCACCACATAACTGTCGCCCTGATGTAAGTAGACCGCGCCAGGATGGACGCAGGTCGGCGCCTGTCCGGCACCGGCCGTGCCGAGCAGTCGACCGGTACCGGTTTCCACGATCACGACCTGACCGCCGGTGGGGCCGCGCACTTCCACCGCGGCGTGCGGTTCCAGCCCGGGCGTGGGGAAATACCGGCCCGAACGCCGCCGCAGCAGTCCGTCGTCAACCAACGACGTGGCCACCTGCTCAGCGCCCAACGCCCGGACTTCGGCGTCTTCGAGTGGCAGTTCGGTTGCCGCACATAGTATTTGCGGCCCGAGGATGTACGGGTTGGCTGGGTCGATCACCACGCGCTCGATCGGCTTGTCCAGCAACGCCGCCGGATGATGCACCAGGTAGGTGTCCAGCGGATCGTCACGCGCGACCAGCACCACGAGCGCACCCTGCCCGCGGCGGCCGGACCGGCCGGCCTGCTGCCAGAATGAGCTGACCGTTCCCGGGAACCCGGCGATCACCACCGCGTCCAAGCCGGCGATGTCGACACCCAGTTCCAGCGCATTGGTAGCGGCCAGACCACGTAGATGGCCTTCGGCCAGTGCCTGTTCCAGTGCGCTGCGGTCCTCGGCGAGGTAGCCGGCTCGATACGACGCCACCTGTTCGGTCAGATCGGGCGCGATGTCGTCGAGCCGAGCCCTGGCAGACAAGGCCGTCAATTCCGCACCCCGGCGCGACCGCACGAACGTCAGGGTCTGCGCGCCCTGCGCAACCAGATCTGCCATGATCCGCGCCGCCTCGGTCCCGGCGGACCGTCGCACCGGTGCGCCGTTCTCCCCGATCAGATCCGCGCGCAGCGCAGGTTCCCACAACGCCACTGTGCGAGCACCATGCGGAGAGCCGTCCTCGGTGATCTCCTCGACCGATTGGCCGATGAGCTCAGCCGCGGTAGCTCCCGGCGAGGCAGTCGTCGCGCTGGCGAAGATGACCGTCGGCTCTGCACCCCGGGCTGAGTAACGGGTGCACAACCGCAACAGACGGCGCAGCACCATTGCCACGTTCGAACCGAAAACGCCACGATAATGGTGACATTCGTCGACGACGATGAACCGGAGCGCGCGCAGGAACACCGCCCAGCGCGCATGATTGCGCAGCATCGACAGGTGAATCATGTCCGGGTTCGAGAACAGCCACCGTGAGCGTTGTCGTGCCAGGCGGCGCACCTCTGCTGGGCTGTCCCCGTCGAAGGCCGTCGGCGCCACATCCCGCAGGCGCGGTATCGCGGCGGTCAGCGCGTGCGCAGCGCGTAATTGGTCGTGACCCAGCGCTTTCGTCGGCGACAGATAAAGGGCCCGCGCCTGCGGGTCCGTCGACAAGGCGTGCAGGATCGGCAGTTGATAAGCCAGCGATTTACCCGAAGCGGTGCCGGTACTCAGCACCACATGACGGCCCGCGTGCGCCAGCTCGGCGGCGGCGAACTGGTGAGACCACGGCGCGCCGATGCCCCGCTCGGTGAACGCGCGGACCAAGTCGGGCTCCGCCCACGCCGGCCAGTTGTGTGGTCGGCCGGGCCGGGCCGGTATTTCGGTGACATGACGCAGCGGAGATTCGCCTGGCTCGCCGCCGGCGATCGCGACGGCAAGCAGCTCGCTGCCAAATGTCACTGCAAAATCCTCCGAACCGGCTCAGAGCCGGGATGGTATCTGGGCGTACAAGTGAATTCTTCAACACCCACGCCCCGAATTGATCACGAGACGCTGACGTCGAAGCGGTGGGCATGGTTGACTGTTGGGCGGTCGCGGCTTCTGTGTTCGTGTCAAACTTTCGCAGGATCGACGTTGTGGCCGCGCGTCCTGCGAGGGTTGGGCCGGGCAAGTTCCGGCATCTCACTGGTACGGCGGTCACGGCGGGCCCGGGCACCAAGACGGTGTACCGCACCTAAGAAGAGAAGGAAAGATCGAGAGATGCCACAGGGAACTGTGAAGTGGTTCAACGCGGAGAAGGGGTTCGGCTTCATCGCCCCTGAAGACGGTTCCGCCGACGTGTTCGTCCACTACACGGAGATCCAGGGGTCGGGCTTCCGCACCCTTGAGGAGAACCAGAAAGTCGAGTTTGAGGTCGGCCAGAGCCCCAAAGGCCCGCAGGCCACCGGCGTCCGCTCCGTCTGAGCGACTGATTTTCACGAGAACCCCCCGCGCGCCCGCCTCACCAGGCCCAGCCGGGGGGTTCTCGCTGTTGCCGAAGTGGCACGGCACGCGTCCCAACAGGCATGGTTGCACGCCGCGCTGGCTTACTGTCGATGACGTGAGCCAGCTGTCCTTCTTCTCCGCAGAGTCGGTGCCCCCCGCGGTCGCCGATTTGACCGGAGTTCTGGCGGCCGCCGGTCAAGTGGTCACCGTTGGCGACGGGGCCCGGCTTTCAGTTGTCGTCGACCAGCCGTGGCGGGCCAACGCGCTGGCTGACATGATCTGCGACGCGGGCTTGGTGCCCGAGATCACCCGAACCGAGGAGCACACTCCGTTGGTGCGGACCGCGGTCGACATCCGGCTTCGCGTCATTGCGGCCGAATGGACCCGCGGGGCGGTTAAAACGGTGCCGCCGTCATGGTTGCCGGGGCCCCGTGAGCTGCGGGCGTGGGCACTGGCCGCAGGCAGCCCGGAGGCCGACCGTTACCTGCTCGGCCTGGACCCGCACGCGCCGGACACCCATTCGCCGCTGGCGTCGGCGTTGATGCGGGTGGGTATCGCGCCGACTCTGATCGGCACTCGAGGAAATCGGCCTGCGCTGCGGATCAGCGGTCGCCGCCGGCTGTCCCGCCTGGTAGAAAGCGTCGGGGAACCACCTGAAGATGCCGCGGCCCGGTCCCAGTGGCCCCGCGCCTAGCCCGGTGGTGCTGGGGTCGGTGCAGTGGGATGCGCGCAAGCCGGGCAGTCGGATCGGCCCGGGCTGCGACCAGCGGGCCGGGAAGTCGGTTTGCGTCGGCCCGCCTGGGGTGCCACATTGTCTGTTGTCTGCGGGGGGCACCGTCCCGGGTGCTCGACTTGCACGAGGGGCTCGCAGCTGGAGCGGCCGGAACCGTGACCACTCGGGACCGTAGTGAGAGTAAGAAGCGGAGCGTAAGCGCAGTTGGCTGAGTCGAAGTTAAAGGAACGCAGCGGCCGTGGGAACGGCCGTGCGCGGCGACTCGTCATCGTCGAGTCGCCGACCAAGGCGCGCAAGCTTGCCGGTTACCTGGGCGCGAACTACATCGTCGAGTCGTCCCGCGGGCATATTCGCGACCTGCCCCGCGCCGCAGCCGACGTGCCCGCGAAGTTCAAATCCGAACCCTGGGCCCGGCTCGGGGTCAACGTCGATGCCGACTTCGAACCGCTCTACATCATCAGCCCCGAGAAGAAGAGCACGGTCAGCGAGCTGAAGGGGCTGCTCAAAGACGTCGACGAGCTTTTGCTGGCCACTGACGGCGACCGTGAAGGCGAGGCCATCGCCTGGCACCTGTTGGAGACCTTGAAACCGCGCATCCCGGTCAAGCGGATGGTTTTCCACGAGATCACCGAGCCGGCTATCCGGGCGGCCGCTGAAAACCCCCGCGATCTGGACATCGACCTGGTCGACGCCCAGGAGACCCGGCGGATTCTGGACCGGCTGTATGGCTACGAGGTCAGCCCGGTGCTGTGGAAGAAGGTGGCGCCCAAGCTCTCGGCGGGCCGGGTGCAGTCGGTGGCGACCCGCATCATCGTGCAGCGCGAACGCGACCGGATGGCGTTCCGCAGCGCCGCGTACTGGGACGTCGTCGCCGAGCTGGATGCCAGCGTCTCCGACCCGAAAGCCGCGCCGCCGACCTTCACCGCTCGCCTGAGCAGCGTCGACGGCCTGCGGGTGGCCACCGGACGGGACTTTGACTCGCTGGGCGCGGTGCGAAAGCCCGCTGAGGTGGTCGTCTTGGATCGGACCACCGCCACGGCGTTGGCCAGCGGTTTGACCGGGGCGTCGCTGAACGTGGCGTCGGTGGAGGAAAAGCCTTACACCCGGCGGCCGTATCCGCCGTTCATGACGTCGACGCTGCAGCAGGAGGCCGGCCGCAAACTGCGGTTCTCCTCTGAGCGGACCATGAGCATCGCGCAGCGGCTCTACGAGAACGGCTACATCACCTATATGCGTACCGACTCGACGACGCTGTCGCAGTCGGCCATCGACGCCGCGCGTAACCAGGCCCGTCAGCTCTACGGCGAGGAGTACGTCTCCCCGTCGCCGCGCCAATACACCCGCAAGGTGAAGAACGCCCAGGAAGCGCACGAGGCGATCCGGCCCGCAGGGGAGACCTTCGCCACCCCTGACGCGGTACGGCGCGAACTCGACGGCGACGAGTTCAGGCTCTACGAGCTGGTCTGGCAGCGCACGGTCGCCTCGCAGATGACCGACGCCCGCGGGACCACGCTGAGCCTGCGGATCGCCGGTAGTGCGGGTGGCCCTGGCGGAAACCGGGAAGTGGTGTTCAGCGCCAGCGGGCGCACGCTGACGTTCGCCGGTTTCCTCAAGGCCTACGTGGAAACCGTGGACGAACTGGCCGGCGGCGAAGCCGACGACGCCGAAAGCCGGCTGCCGCAGCTGACCGAGGGGCAACGGCTCAGCGCCATCGAACTAACCCCCGACGGGCACTCCACTAACCCGCCGGCCCGCTACACCGAAGCCTCGTTGGTCAAAGCGCTCGAAGAGCTCGGTATCGGTCGGCCGTCGACCTACTCGTCGATCATCAAGACCATTCAGGACCGCGGCTACGTGCACAAGCGCGGCAGCGCGCTGGTGCCGTCTTGGGTGGCGTTCGCGGTGACCGGTCTGCTCGAGCAGCACTTCGGCCGGTTGGTCGACTACGGTTTCACCGCGGCGATGGAAGACGAACTCGACGCGATCGCCAGCGGCAACGAGCACCGCACCAACTGGCTGAGCAACTTCTACTTCGGCGGCGACCATGGCGTGCAGGATTCGGTGGCCAGGTCAGGTGGCCTGAAGAAGCTGGTCGGCATCAACCTCGAGGGCATCGACGCGCGAGAAGTCAATTCCATCAAGCTTTTCGACGACGCGCAGGGCCGCGCCGTTTACGTCCGGGTCGGCAAGAACGGACCGTATCTGGAGCGCATGGTGGCCGGCGACGACGGCGAACCATCGCCGCAGCGAGCGAACCTCAACGATGCGCTCACCCCTGACGAGTTGACGCTGGAACTCGTCGAGCAGCTCTTCGCCACACCGCAGGAGGGACGGACGCTCGGTGTAGATCCCCACACCGGTCATGACATCGTCGCCAAGGACGGTCGTTACGGTCCGTACGTCACCGAGGTTCTGCCCGAGCCGCCGGAAGACGGCGAGGACGGCGCTGGGTCCGATCAGAAGGCGAAGCGGGGCAAGAAGCCGACTGGTCCGAAACCGCGAACCGGATCGCTGTTGCGCAGCATGGATTTGCAGACCGTGACTCTCGAAGACGCGCTGAAACTACTGTCCTTACCGCGTGCGGTCGGTGTCGACCCGCAGTCCGGGGAGGAGATCACTGCGCAGAACGGGCGTTACGGCCCGTATCTCAAGCGCGGCACTGACTCTCGCTCGCTGACCACCGAAGACCAGATCTTCAGCGTCACACTCGACGATGCGCTGAAAATCTATGCCGAGCCCAAACGGCGCGGGCGACAATCAGCTTCAGCGCCGCCGCTGCGGGAACTGGGCAACGATCCGGCGTCGGAAAAACCGATGGTGATCAAGGACGGCCGGTTCGGCCCGTATGTCACCGACGGTGAAACCAACGCCAGTCTGCGCAAAGGCGACGACGTGTTGTCGATCACCGACGAGCGGGCCGCCGAATTGCTCGCCGACCGGCGCGCGCGTGGGCCGGTGACGCGGACGGCGAAGAAGACCGCAAAGAAAACCACCCGCAAAGCGCCGGCGAAGAAAGCGGCCAAGCGCACCAGCTGACCGGCTCGGATCTGATCTAAGAGCTCACGCGCCGGTCGACACGCGCTGGGGAGTCGCCAGCCCCAGCGGCCTGGCCAGCTGGGTGGGTCCGGTACGGCCGCGCAGGGACACGACCTCGGCGACGTTCCAGCACAGCGCCTCGGAGTCCAGGGCGCCGCGGACCGCAATCGAGGACGCGAGCACGTGACCGTCCTCGAGCTTGGCCAGCTCGGTGAGCCGGGCCGCCTCGTTGACCGGGTCGCCGATGACGGTGTATTCGAATCGGGCTTGCGCGCCGATGTGGCCGGCGATCGCGCGGCCCGCCGACACGCCGATGCCGAACTCCGCTGAACCGAGCACTGGGATGAGTTCGTCGTGCAATTCGCGGGCCGCCGCCAGCGCGCCGCCGCACGGGTCAGGGTGCTCGATGGGGGCACCGAAGATGGCCAGCGCGGCATCACCTTGAAACTTGTTGACGAAACCGCCGTGCTGGCCGACGTTATCGACCACGACCCGAAAGAACTCGTTGAGCAGGCTGACCACCTCGCTGGGTGGCCGGGTCGCCGCGAGGTGCGTGGAGCCGACCAAGTCGACGAATAACACCGCGACGTCGCGCTCCTGACCGCCCAACTCGGTACCGTGCTCCAGCGCTCGGCGGGCCACGTCTTCACCGACGTAGCGACCGAACAGGTCGCGCAGCCGCTGCCGCTCGGACAGGTCACGCACCATGTCGTTGAAACCGGCCTGCAGCAGGCCCAGCTCGCTGGCATCGTAGATCTGCATGTGCGCGTTGTAGTTGCCGCGCTGCACCTCCCCGAGCGCCCAGCGCAGCTGACGCAGCGGGTCAGCGATCGACATGGCCACCAGCAGGGTGCTGGCGGAGCCGATCAGCAGTGCGGTCAACGCGAGCAGCAAGACTGGGCCGAACAGCTCCTCGGGGGCGGGGTGCAGCAGCGAGAACCGGTCGGCGACCACGGCGAGCACGATGGCCACCAGCGGCACGCCCGTCGACAGCGCCCAGGTCAGCAGTTGGCGCCGGATCACCCCGGGAGTGCTGACGTTCTCCGGCAAGCCGGCCCGCAGGGCGGCGACGGCGACCGGACGCAGTACTCGCTCAGCCTGCAAGTAGCCGATGATCGCGGTCGCGGTTGCGCCCAGGGCGGTTGCGACGGCAACGACGGGTGCGGCGTGGTTGGCCACCGGCCAGCTCGCGGCGATGAACACCACGCTGCCCACGCTCCAGTAGCCGAGGCTGATCAACGTGCGGTAGAAGGGCATCCGCAGCGCGCGGCCGCGGGCCAATTCGGTGGCCGCGGGGTCGGTGTCGGCGAGCAGCCCGTCCCGGCGCTGCCACCGGAAGACCGGCATCAGCAGTCGCAGGCTGAAGGTGAAGCCGGTGCCGAACAGGACGACCAGCGCAAGGCCGAAGAATGCCAGGTTGGCGGACGGCAGGTCTTGCAGCTCGACGCGATCTTTGGAGGGCAGGCCGTAGCGAAGAAACCCGAGCACCAGCAGTGCGCCGATGACGTCGGCCTGCACCATGCTCAGCGAGAACACCGGCCACGGCGTACGGACCAGCCAGCGGAGGAATCCGCTGATCCGCCCGCTCAGTGCCACGGTGGTGCTCACTGGTCAACCGTATCGGCGGTGGTAACTCTGAAGTAGCCGAAAAGTCGCTTCCGGGGTGCTTCCGGCCCGGCGGTGTCGGCGACAACCAGTAAGGTCGGCCATGTGTCCCGGGTGTTTGCGCGGCTCGTGGGCCAAGAACAGGTCGAAGCCGAGCTGGTAGCGGCTGCCCAGGCAGCCCGTGGTGATTCGGCTCACAGACCGGCTTCCGCGGCCGCGATGTCGCACGCCTGGCTGTTCACCGGCCCGCCCGGCTCGGGTCGTTCGATTGCTGCGCTGTGCTTTGCGGCCGCCCTGCAGTGCAGTTCGGCGGGGGTGCCGGGCTGCGGTGATTGTCGCGCCTGCACGACGACGATGGCCGGGACGCACGCCGATGTACGTCGCGTGGTCCCGGAGGGCCTGTCGATCGGCGTCGACGAGATGCGCGCCATCGTGCAGATCGCCTCCCGGCGGCCCAGCACCGGCCGCTGGCAGATCGTGCTGGTCGAGGACGCCGACCGGCTGACCGAAGGGGCGGCGAACGCGCTGCTCAAGGTGGTCGAGGAGCCGCCGCCGTCGACGCTTTTCCTGCTCTGCGCACCGTCGGTGGACCCAGAGGACATCGCGATCACGTTGCGGTCCCGGTGCCGCCATGTGCCGTTGGTGACCCCGCCGGTTTCGGCGATCGCGCAGGTCCTCGTCGACCGCGACGGTCTGACCGATGAGTCCGCCCACTGGGCAGCAGCGGTCAGCGGGGGTCACGTGGGGCGGGCGCGCCGGCTGGCCACCGACCCGGAGGCCCGCCGGCGCCGCGAGCAGGCGCTGGGTTTGGCCCGCGACGCGGCCACACCGTCGCGCGCCTACGCCGCCGCCGAGGAGCTGGTAGCTGCGGCCGACACCGAAGCTGCGCTGTTGACTGCCGAGCGCGCCGAGGCCGAGACGGAGGAATTGCGAACCGCGCTGGGGGCCGGCGGCACCGGCAAGGGCGCCGCCGGTGCGTTGCGCGGAGCCGCCGGTGCGATCAAAGATCTCGAGCGACGGCAGAAATCGCGGCAGACCCGCGCCTCGCGGGACGCCTTGGATCGTGCGCTGACGGACCTGGCCACCTACTTCCGGGACGCGCTGATGGTGTCCGCGGGTGCAGGACTGGTGCGCGCAAACCACCCCGACATGGCTGACCGTGCTGCCGCGATGGCCGCGCACGGCAGCCCGCAGCGGCTGCTGCGTTGCATCGAGGCGGTACTGCAGTGCCGAGAAGCGCTCTCCGTCAACGTCAAACCCAAGTTCGCCGTCGACGCGATGGTCGCCACCATCGGTCAGGCGCTGCGCAGTTGACGCTGAGGCTGCCGTAGACTCATCCCGCCCATCTGGGCACGCCACCTTAGCTCAGTCGGCAGAGCGGCTCACTCGTAATGAGCAGGTCAGGAGTTCGATTCTCCTAGGTGGCTCACGACTTAGCGTCGCACCAGAAAGCCCACCGGCCCAGCCGCGACGCACACCGCCAGCGCTGCGGTGTCGGCGTGCACGGTGATAGCGTTGCCCGCGCCGGGCAGCCGGACAAAGACCCGCTTGAGCCCCGGATGCAGGACGACCCTGACCGTCGGCCCCTCGGACAGCGAGAGCCGCATCGAGCCGTCGGTATTGGCCAGGTAGTTGATCTCGGCGGTCCACTCCGCGGGCAGCAGCGGCCCGTCCAGAGCCATGCGCACCGGCCGGTCGGGCTGCACGAAGTATCCGCACTGCGGCACCGGTCCTGGGCTGATCGTGCGCACCCAGGCCACCCGGGCGTCGACCAACTGGCCTGAGTCGTCCAGCATTCGCAGTTCGTCTGTGGAGTGGGAATAGTCGGGCCGGTCGCGCTGCAGCGCGAACATATGGCTGGCCAGGTTCTCCGGCCAGGCCACCCGTTGCAACACCAGCGGGTCGACTTCCTGGTCGAGCAGCGGCGCCCGGGAGGCCGCGTGCGCAGCGGCCAACGCCCGCTGGGCGTGCTGCAGATAGGGCTGAGCGGGATTGTCGCGCCAGGACCTGAAAAATGTGGCCGTCGAGTACAGGCTGCTCGTCACGAACAGCACCGCCAGAACCGTTGTCGACACCGCTCGGGCCGGGCCACGATCAGCCAGAGTGCCCAGCAACCGCTGCCGGCTTCGGCCGGCCGGCCGGTTCGGTGCGCAGAAACCGACCGCGGCCAGCAATGCAAGCGTGACGACCAGGTCCGGGAGGTAGCGCAGCGTCTGCGCCAGTTCCAACGCGGTGAACCGCGACGAGCGCATCAAATAGATCGGCATCTGACAGGCCACCGCGTAACCGGCCGCGGTTAGCCACACCCAGCCAAGGCGCTGTTTGCACGCCAGCGACGCAGCCAGCACGCCGCCCAGCGCCAACCAGCCCAGCACCCGCACCGCCATCGGCGGGACCGCCCACGGTGATGCCGGCGCCCACCGGTCCCATTCCCACGGGCCACCGGCCAGTCCGGGCACGATACCGTGCGTCACCGAACGCCACAGCAGGTGAGTGGTCATCGCCAGATCGGTGCTCCACCGCTGCTGGTCGACCACGGCCAGATAGACCACCACCCACGCCGCGGTCAGCGCCAACGCGGCGGTCCACAGCCGCAGACCTGCTGTCCACGCCGTCCGCAGCGCGGCGGTGATGCCCGGTTCACGGCCTTGTGCATAGCAGAGCAGCGCGGCGACGGCGAACGCAACGAGCGGGATCACCGCGGCTTTCTCGAAGAACAACAGCCCGCCGAGGTACACCAGCGCACCGGTCAGGGCATAGCGCTGTCGTCCGGTGCGGACCAGCAGTACTGCGTCCGCGCAGACCCAGGCCAGCGCGGCCAGCATCGGCAACGAGTTCAGCGCGGCGGCCCACCAGGCGTACCCCGGCACTGCCAGCGGCGTGAACAGCGCGAAGATCAGCGGTAGGAGCAGCACCGGCCGCCAGCCCAGTATCACGTACAGCGCCCGCAGCAGCGCCAGTGAGACCAGCAGTTGCAGCACCACCAGGCTGATTGCCGGGCCGACCCAATTCAGCGGCGCCAGCCGGCTGATCACCCCGGCCACCAGATACGCGGCGGGCATGACATGTCCGTCGTGGTCGTCGAACAGATAGGACGCCGATAGCAGGCTGTAGGTTCCGGCCCGGCCCACCAAGATCAGGTCGTCCCAGTAGAAGTAGCCGCCGAAGGCCAGCACAGCGCGAACCACCAGCTGCAGCGCGATCAGCGCCGCGGCGACCAGCGCGACCCGGGGGATACGAGTCAGCTGAACGGCCACACGTCTGTTCTTACAGTCGTTGCCGATCCTCGGCACCGCCCGGGTCGTCGGTATGGTGGGCCGGTGCGCGCACTGGTCACCGGCGCAGCCGGCTTCATCGGCTCCACACTGGTTGACCGTTTGGTGACCGACGGCCACTTCGTGGTGGGCCTGGACAACTTCGCCTCCGGCCGTGCCACCAACATCGAGCAGCTGGCCGATCAGCCCGAATTCGTTTTCGTCGAAGCCGACATCGTGACCGCCGACCTGCAGGCGGTCCTTGCCGAATACCGGCCCGAGGTGGTGTTTCACCTCGCCGCGCAGATCGACGTCCGGCACTCAGTGGCCGACCCGCAATTCGACGCCTCGGTGAACGTCGTCGGCACGGTCCGGCTTGCCGAGGCGGCCCGCAGCGCAGCGGTGCGCAAGATTGTGCACACCTCCTCGGGCGGCTCAATTTACGGCACCCCGCCGACGTATCCGACCGTGGAGACGGTGCCGGTCGATCCTGCGTCTCCGTACGCCGCGGGCAAGGTCGCCGGCGAGATCTATCTCAATACCTTCCGGCACCTCTACGGCCTGCAGTGTTCGCACATCGCGCCGGCCAATGTGTATGGGCCGCGCCAGGATCCACACGGTGAAGCCGGGGTGGTGGCGATCTTTGCCCAGGGCATGCTCTCGGGCAAGCCGACCAAGGTCTTCGGCGACGGATCCAACACGCGGGACTATGTCTATGTCGACGACGTGGTGGAAGCCTACCTTCGCGCAGCTGGCCCGAACGGCGACGGTCAACGGTTCAACATCGGTACCGGGGTCGAAACCTCTGATCGGCAACTGCATTCGGCGGTCGCCGCTGCGGTCGGAGCGCCCGACGACCCGGAGTTTCATCCGCCGCGGTTGGGCGACCTGAAACGCTCGTGCTTGGATAACAGCTTGGCGCAGCGGGTTTTGGACTGGCGACCGCAAGTGACGCTGGCCGACGGCGTGCAGCGCACCGTCGCGTACTTCCGGCAGGCGGATCAGGCCTGATTCGGATCGCCGGGTGTTCGCGCGCCCTCCAGGGCAACCGCGCGAGCCAGCCGGGCATAACGCAGCTCGAGGTCCTTGAAGCGCAGGTAGGCGCTCAGCGTTGTGAACACAAAGGCGATGATCAACCCGTACAGCATCAGGTCGGCGCCGCGGGCCACGCCGAGCCAGTGCGCGACCACGGTGGTGTCGTTGGGGCGCAGGATCGCGTAACCGGCGGCGAACACGAACATCACATAGCCGACCTTGACCCAGGCCCGCGACTGCGCCTTGGTCCGGGAGCGGAGCAGGTAGATCAGCAACGCGATGACCGCGGCGATCAGCAGTATCTGAATCCAGTTCATCGTCGCCTCCGTCGTCGCAAGAATCCGTCGAAAATGATGTTGACGCCGTTGAGCAGCGGCTGTCCCTTGGCCTTCGAGTAATCGGTGTAGAGCACCTCGACAGGTTCCTCGGTGACCCGCCAATGGTTTTCGTCGACCAGCGCGACGAATTCACTGGCGTGGCTCATACCGCTCATGGTGATGTCCAGCCTGTCGGCGACGGTCTTGTTGAACACCCGTAGCCCGTTGTTGGTGTCGGTCAGCCCGAGACGGCGACCGCGTGGGCTTAGCCAGGCCGCGGTTTGCAACACGATGCGCTTGAGCAGCGGCGGCTTGCTGAGTCCGGCCCGGCCGAAGCGGGTTCCGATCACCACGTCGGCTGCACCTGTGTTCAACCGATCGACCATGGCGACGACGTCTTTGACGCGGTGCTGACCGTCTCCGTCGAAGGTGACGAAGACCTGGGCACCGGGTTGCCGGCGGGCGTATTCGATCCCGGTCTGGATGGCGGCGCCTTGTCCCAAGTTGACGGGGTGACGGACCAGGTGCGCCCCGGCCCGCAGCGCGATCTCTCCGGTGTCGTCGCTGCTGCCGTCATCGACGCAGACGACGTGATCGAAAACCGCGCGCACGTCGGCGAGGACTTCGCCGATGACGCCGGCTTCGTTGAAGGCTGGAATGACGATCCAGACGTCTGGATATTGCATTTCAATCCCAACAAATTACACGCGGATCAGGTACGGGGCCGTGCCAGCGCGCCCAGATGCACAGCGATTCCGATAACCGGACCACACAGCAGGCCGATCACCGTGCGCGTCTGCAGCGGCAGCGGCAACAGCAGCAACGACGTCGCGACGACCGTCGCGCTCACCCAACCCAACGCGTACGCGCGGTGCAGCGCCGCGGCCACCGTCGCGGCCCCGGTGAGCGTCAGCATGGCGATGGCCACCGCCGCAGCGGTCAACCACGCCATCAGCCCGCTGCTGGCGTGGTAGCCCGCCCCGAAGCCGGCCCGCAGCAGCCACGGACCCAGCAGGCCCGCCGCCAGCACGCCGACGGCACCGATCGCGCCGACGAGTGCGGTCGGCGCGATCAGTGCCCGTAGCCGGTCGGTGCGCTCGTCGACGAAGTGCGCGATTAAATTCCCTTGCATCGCGGTCAGCGGCACCAGCAGCGGCGCGCGGGTCAAGGTAACGGCCAAGATCACGACTCCGCCCTCGGCGCCCAACTGGGCGGAAGTGGCCTTCAGCAACACCGGAAAGCCCATCACCAGAACTGCGCTGGCACCGGCCGCGGTGATCGAATGCGCCGCCCCGAGCAGAAATGTCTTCGGTCCTCCGGGCGTGAGCATCCGCGCCGCCGCACGGGCAGCCGGAGATGTGATGATCAGCATCAGCCAGGCCAGGGCACCCGCAACGGTCGCCCACAGGAAGCCGACCAGGCCCCAGCCGACGATGAAGGTTGCCAGCGCGACCGCCACCCGAATCACCGCGTCGGTCACCATCAATGCGCCGTATTGGGTCCACAGGTTGGTGCCGGCCAGCACTCCGAGCAGGGTGGCGTGCAGACAAAAGCCGGCAAGCCCCAGGCTGAGCAGCCCCACCGACAGCCAGCGCGGCCCGGCAAAAACTTGGCTGCTCCACAACGGAGAGCTGGCGGCGGTCAGGACGGCGGCAGCTATCCCGACCAGCGCGGCCACCTGCAGGGGATTAGTTCTTGACGCTCCGTGGCCCGGCACAATCTCGGCGTAGCGCACGGCGCGGATCTCCCGGGTGGTTTCTTGAAGCAGCCCGTTCGCGGCACCGGTGGCCAGACCGAATGCACCCCAGAACACCCCAAACACCGAGAAACCGGCGGGAGCCAGAGCGCGCGCGGCAAGGTAGATCACCGCGTAGCCGCACAGTGCGGACGCTGCTGTCGCCACGCCGACTCGTGCAACGCTGCTGCGCGCGATCGGCCCGGTTTCGGCTCCTCTGCCAGGCAGCGCTGGCATCGACGCCGAGGCGCCGCCGACCTCGGTCAAAGCGACGGTTCCCAACGAACGGGCTTCTCCACAGTTCCGAAAATACTAAGAGGCAGCTCTCTGGTGCCGGAGACCGCAGCCGTAATCTGCCAGACTTAGCGGCAGAGGGGAGTATTCCTCCGCCGCGGTGTCGTCATCACGTCGTCTGCCATCGGACGGCCGGCGCCGCGGGCCGGTGTACCTCACGGTGGAAGAGACCTCTGGTTCGTCCCTCGGCCGGAGGTCTCGTTTTGCAAGTGTCCACGCTCGAGTGGATCGTCACGTTGTGTTTGACCAGCGCAATCCTCGCGTTCGACGTTGTGGTCATCGCACGCCGGCCGCACGAACCCACGATCAGCCGATGCGCGCTGGCGTTGTCCGGCTATCTCGGGCTGGCCGCAGTCTTCGGCGGGTGGATCTGGTTTTTTCACGGCCAGCAGTTCGGGTTGCAGTTCTTCGCCGGCTGGCTCACCGAGTACAGCCTGTCGATCGACAACCTTTTCATGTTCATCGTCATCATGGCGAACTTCAACGTGCCGAAGCTGTACCAACTGAGGGCGTTGTTCTTTGGAGTCGTCATCGCGTTGATCCTCCGCGGCGTGCTCATTGCACTCGGGACGGCCGCGATCGCGCGGTTCTCCTGGGTCTTCTACGTGTTCGGCGCTTTCCTGCTGTACACCGCGGTGAAGTTGGCCCGTAGTGCCGGTCACGGCCAGGGCGGCAGCAGCGCAGTCACCCGGTTTGCCCGTGACCGTCTGAACACTGTCCAGAGCTGGGACGGGATGAAACTGTTCACCAGGGAAGGCTCCAAGCGGGTATTGACCCCGATCGCCGTGGTGGTCCTGGCGCTCGGCGCAACCGACCTGGTATTTGCCCTGGATTCGATACCGGCTATCTACGGGTTGACCAGCCAGGCGTACCTGGTGTTCGCCGCGAACGTCTTTGCCTTGATGGGCATGCGCCAGCTGTACTTCCTGCTCGGCGGCCTGTTGAGTCGGCTGGTCTACCTGTCAAAGGGTTTGGCGGTGGTGCTGTTCTTCATCGGGGTCAAGCTGGTGCTGCATGCGCTGCACGAGAACACATTGCGGTTCGTCAACGGCGGTGCACATGTTCAGGTGCCGGAGATCTCGACTGTGTTGAGTCTGGGCGTGATAGCCGTGGTTTTGGCCGTTACGGCGAGCGCCAGCTTGTGGACCACCCGGTGCAGCACGCCGGGGTCCGTTGAGCACGTCGGGCAACAGCGTTGACGGCGTCCGGCCCCGGACCCGCTGAAGGGTCCGGCGCCGAAGCCGAGTTGACTCGCCTCAGTACAACGGAATCCAGTCCCCGAAGTACCAGAAGCCCCATCCGCCGAACGCCGGGTTGAACACCGGGATCGCGCCGAAGCCGTCGTAGTTGAACCGACCGAAATCGTTTCGCGCCAATCCGATGTCGCGCGGCGGACCGTTGTACCTGTCGTTCCATCCACCGGGAGGGGGCGGACCGTTCCAACCACCGGGAGGTGGCGGTCCGTCCCAGTTGGGCGGCGGTCCGCCGGGCGGCGGTCCGTTATTCCAGCCGAACCCTCGTGCCGGCGGCGGAGGCGGCGCGCCGTGGTTGGGCGGGCTCCAGCCGCGCGGGGCGTCACGCGGCCCACCGAACTGATCGTTGCCGTGGTTATATGCGCCGTTCGGGGTGAACGGCGGGGGTGGCGGTCCGGGCGGCAAGCCATTACGACCGGGACCACCGGGTCCGGGCGGTCCACCTGGTCCGGCTGGACCGCCGGGCCCTGGTCCAGGCCCTTGACCGGGTCCTTCACCGGGTCGGCCTGGCCCTTGCCCGGGCCCGCCAGGTTCACCCGGTCGGCCCGGCCCTTGCCCGGGCCCTGGTCCAGCCGGACCGGGTCCTTCACCGGGTCGGCCCGGCCCCTGCTCCCGTCCGCCCGGTCCACCGGGTCCGCCCGGTCCACCGGGTCCGCCCGGCCCCTGCTCCGGCCCGCCAGGTCCGCGTCCCGGCTCTGGCCCTTGTCCCGGTCCCGGGCCGCTCGGTCCTTGTTCTGGTCCGCCCGGTCCTGGTCCAGCAGGTCCGGGCGCTCCGCCGCCAGGTCCTGGTGCCGGCGCGCCGGGACCTCCGCCAGCCGGTCCGCCGCCGGGTCCGCCACCGCCGGGCCCGGACTTAGGCGCATCGCCGCCGCCGCCGCCACCAACACCGGGCCCCGGTCCCGGGGGTCCGGGCGGTCCGGGCGGTGGCTCCTCGGGCAGCGGCGAGTACCCCGGTCCGCCCAGGATCGGTGCACAGCCGGTGCACCACTGCGGTGGCTTCAGCGGAGCGGCATCGGCGCCGGCGCCGCCGACCGCCAGCATCGACATGCCGACACCCGCGGCGATCGCCGCCCCGGCCACTCTTTTCACATACATACCTGTTCGTCCCTTTCCAGCTTCGACGTCAACACCGATCAGCTGAGCCGACGCGGACCACCGGATAGCGGCGGCCGGTCGTCATATCGATTCGTGTCCCGGGATTACCGCGCTACGGGCACGTCGCATCGATCTCGAATGGCTTACTCACCTGCTGGGAGTTGGTCGCGTCGACCCCCGTTGCGGTGCCTTTGACCGTGTAGGTGTTGCCGGATTTGGTGGCCTGCGGTGTACTGCCGGGAGTCGGCGCGGCGGCGGCGTAGCCTAGCGTAACCCCGTTGACGCTGCCCAATCCGACCGATTGAACCGCCGGCGGGTCAGCGGTAGTCACCACTGCGCCGAGACCGCTGGTCGGATCACCGATACCGATGCTCAGGTTGCCGCTGACCTGAGTGCAGCTCACCTGACCGGTGATGTTCTGGTTCTGACCGTCGACGATTACTTTCGGCGGGCCGGCCGGGGCTGAACCGGCCGGTGACGAACTCTGGGCTGACTTGTTCTGCGAGCAGCCCACCAGACTCGCCACCGTGATGGCCGCGACCGCCATGCCGCACACTATCCCGTGCTTTGCCACTGGTCTCCTTCGCCTGTCGGTGGATCGCACGACGTTCATACCCTGCCGCCGGGAGCGGGAAACGGTGGACTCTTGGGGCGACTCTGCAGCCGGTTTGGTGGATTAGTCGCAGGGTATGCGCGAGCCATGGTTTTCGCCGAGTACCAAAACGAGCTCTATCAGCAGGGGCAGGCCGGCCGCCAGCCGCCGTACCCGTTCAATTTCGCCGACCTGGAGACCAAGGCGGCCGCGGCGATGCCGCCAAAAGTGTTGGGCTACGTGGCCGGCGGCGCCGGCGACGAGCACACTCAACGGGCTAACTGCGAAGCCTTCAAACGCTGGGGTCTTTACCCGCGGATGGGCATCGCTCCCGCCGAACGGGACCTTTCGGTCGAGCTGTTCGGGACCCGGTGGTCGTGCCCGATATTTATGGCTCCCATCGGCGTCATCGGGGTGTGCGCCCAGGACGGTCATGGGGACCTGGCCGCAGCACGGGCGTCCGCCCGCACCGGCGTGCCGTTCTTCGTCGGCACACTCACCTCCGACCCCATGGAGGAAGTGGTCCCGCAGCTCGGCGCAACTCCGGGCTTCTTCCAGCTGTACACGCCGCCGGACCGCGAGATGGCCGCCAGCCTGGTGCACCGCGCCGAAGCCACCGGCGTGAAGGGCATCGCGGTCACCCTCGACACTTGGGTCACCGGTTGGCGACCACGCGACTTGAGCGGCGGCAACTATCCGCAGGTGCCCAGCGGATGTTTGAGCAACTACACCTCAGATCCGGTATTCCTGGCGAAGCTGCAACCGGGCGAAGATCCGACCGAAGCGGCGGTGCGGAACCTGCCGATCTTCGGTGGCCCGTTCAGATGGGACGACTTGGAATGGCTGCGCGCCGAAACCAGCCTGCCGCTGATGGCCAAGGGTATCTGTCACCCCGACGACGTCCGCCGTGCCAAAGATCTCGGCGTTGACGCCGTTTACTGCTCCAACCATGGTGGTCGGCAGGCCAACGGCGGTCTGCCGACGCTGGATTGCCTTCCGGGAGTGCTCGAGGCCGCCGACGGGCTGCCGGTGCTGTTCGACTCTGGTGTGCGCAGCGGCGCGGACGTCGTCAAGGCCCTCGCGATGGGCGCGACCGCCGTGGGGATCGGCCGCCCCTACGCCTACGGTTTGGCGCTCGGCGGTGTCGAGGGCATCGTGCACGTCCTGCGTTCGCTGCTGGCCGAGGCCGACTTGATCATGGCCGTCGACGGCTACCCCTCGCTGAAAGACCTGACGCCGGGAGCGCTGCGCGCGGTGGCTTGAGTAGCTCAGTGCCCGTCCGTTTTGAACCGTTCCTGCGAGCGCTGCACCTCGGCTTCAGCCTCGGCCCGGCCGACCCACTCGGCGGCCTTGACGAACTTGCCCGGCTCCAAAGCCTTGTACTGCGAGAAAAAGTGTTTGATCTGCTCGAGTTCAAAGGTCGGCACGTCACCGATGTCGGTGACGTGCTCCCACCGGACGTCCTTGGCCGGAACGCACAACACTTTCGCATCGCCGCCGGCTTCGTCGGTCATCTGAAACATTCCGACCGGCCGCACTTCCACCACGACACCCGGGAACAGCGGCTCGGGCAGCAGCACCAGCGCGTCCAGCGGGTCGCCGTCCTCACCCAGCGTGTCGTCGATGAAGCCGTAGTCGGTGGGGTAGACCATCGAGGTGTAGAGGTAGCGGTCCAGCCGAATGCGGCCGGTTTCGTGGTCGACCTCGTACTTGTTTCGCTGCCCCTTGGGGATTTCGATGGTCACGTCGAATTGCACCGTCTCGGCTCCTTCACGGCTCACGACTCGTCTGCTGACGTCGGAGGTCCACCCTAGTGGAGCGCTAGCCTGCACAGAACAGCTGCCGACCGCACCGGTTTGATCGCCGACCGATTGGGCAGAATGGGCCAGACAGTCAGGTGCAGGCAGGAGAGTCATGCGTCCCACCCGGTGGCGACGGTCCACTCACGCGATCGTCGGGATTGGTGTGCTCGCGCTGGTGGCCGCCGTGGTGGCCGGGGTCGCGCTACTCAACAAAGGTGATGACGTCACATCCCGCGCACCGACGCCGCCGGCGCCGCCGGCGGCCACGGCCAAGCCGAGCATTCTTGCGGTCGGCGACACCGCTCCGATGCCGACCAGCGACGGGCTGGACACCATGCTGGCGGCGGTGTCCAACGACCCGAACCTGGGCGTCTTCGGCGGCCGCATCAGCGACGCGGTGACCGCCAAACAGCTTTGGCAGCGAGCCGACGACCTACCCCTCAAGCCGGCGTCGACGAACAAAGCGCTGACTGCCGCTGCGGCCCTGCTCGCGGTGGTTCCAAGCGCGCGTGTGACGACGAAGGCGGTGGTCGGTGCGCAGTCCGGCGTGGTCGTCTTGGTCGGCGGCGGTGATCCGACCTTGTCCGCTGCGCCACCCGGGCAGGACACTTGGTATCACGGTGCGGCCCGCATCAGCGATCTTGCCGAACAAGTGCGGCGCAGCGGCGTGACACCCACTGCGGTGCAGGTGGACACCTTCGCGTTCCCCGGCCCCACCATGGCGCCGGGCTGGGATCCCGGTGACATCGACGGCGGCGACATCGCCCCGATCGAGTCGGTGATGCTCGACGCGGGCCGCATCCAGCCCGCAACCGACCAGTCCGCCCGGTCCCGCACTCCCGCCTTGGACGCCGGGCGCGCGCTGGCCAGCGCGTTGGGTGTCGACCCGACCGCGGTGATGGTCGCGCCTGCGCCCCCCGATGCGCGTGAAGTGGCTGTGGTGCGGTCAGCGCCGCTGATCGAGCGGCTGGGCGAGATGATGAACGCCTCGGACAATGTGATGGCCGAATGCATCGGCCGTGAAGTCGCGGCGGCCATGCACCGGCCACTGAGTTTCGCCGGTGCGGTCGACGCAGTGACCAGCCGGCTGGTGCTGGCCCACATCGACACCAGCCGTGCGACGCTGATGGACTCTAGCGGGCTGTCGGTCGACGACCGGGTTACCGCCCTGACCCTTGGTGGCGTTATGCAGGCGGCGGCCGGACCGGATGAGCCGACGCTGCGCCCGCTGCTCGACGTGCTGCCCATCGCGGGAGGCAGCGGGACGTTGTCCAACCGTTTCCTCGACCCGCACAGCAACGGCCAGGCGGCCGGCTGGTTGCGGGCCAAAACCGGGTCGCTGACTGCCGTCAATTCGCTGGCAGGGGTCGTCACCGACCACAGTGGACGGGTGTTGACCTTCGCCTTCATCTCCAACAACGCCGGCCCGACCGGTCGGACTGCGATCGATGCCCTGGCTGCGAGGCTGTGGTCGTGCGGATGCCTGACATGACCGGATCGGCTCCGAGAGAGGGTGGCGACCCGCTGCACCCGGCTTCGCCGCGCTTGCGATCGTCCGGGAAAGACGGTGGCGACCCGCTGCACCCGGCTTCGCCGCGCTTGCGATCGCCACGGGAGTTGCCCGTGGGACGCGCCGTGGACTGGCAATTCGCGGCCACTGTCGGTGCGCGGCTGGCCCGGCCCGCGCCGCCGTCCTCGGAATACACCCGGCGGCAGGTGATCGAGGACCTGGCCCGTGCCGCTGACTCGGCCGAGCCGCCGGTGCGGGATGTGACCGGCATGGACACCAACGGCGTCGTCGCGGCGGCGCGGATCGTCGACCGGCGTCAATGGATCCGCGCGGCGGCCGAATCGATGCGAGTGATGACCGGCGGAACCGACCAACCTCGCGGCTTCGTCAGCGGACGTCTCACCGGCGCACAGACCGGTGCGCTGCTGGCCTTCGTCTCCTCGGGCATCCTCGGGCAGTACGACCCGTTCGCGGCCGAGGACGGTGGGTGCCTGCTGCTGGTTTATCCCAACGTCATCGCCGTCGAGCGGCAACTGCGGGTGCAGCCGTCCGACTTCCGGTTGTGGGTGTGTCTGCATGAGGTGACCCACCGGGTGCAGTTCACCGCCAACCCGTGGCTGTCCGGCTACATGTCGGAGGCGTTGGCCGTGTTGACGCAGGAACCGGACGAAGACGTCATGCAGGTGATGAGCCGGCTCGCCGATTTCGTCCGCGGCCGCGGCTCCTCTTCGGACGACAGCCCCGACGCGCACTCATCGGGCGTCCTGGGTCTGGTGCGCGCTGTGCAGTCCGAGCCGCAGCGCCAAGCCCTCGACCAGCTGCTGGTGCTGGGCACGTTGCTGGAAGGCCACGCCGATCATGTGATGGACGCCGTCGGGCCGAGGGTGGTGTCGTCGGTGGCGACCATCCGCCGCCGGTTCGAGGAGCGCCGCCAGCGTAAGCAACCGCCGCTGCAGCGGGTGCTGCGCGCGCTGCTGGGCATCGACGCCAAACTCAGCCAGTACACCCGCGGCAAGGCGTTCGTCGACCAGGTGGTCGACCGAGTCGGAATGCAACGATTCAACGCGATCTGGTCGTCGCCGGAGACGCTGCCGTTACCTGCCGAGATCGAAAACCCGCAGCGATGGATCGACCGGGTGCTGTAGCCGAGCTGTCGGCGGTCGTGGCGGCTTACGCCAAGGCGTATCTGACCGACTCAGATCGCTGGTGCGTGGCGCTTTCTGGGGGTCCGGATTCGCTGGCGCTCACCGCGGTCGCGGCCCGGCTGCGACCCACTGTGGCGCTGGTCGTCGACCACGGCCTGCAGTCCGATTCGGCCGACGTCGCCGCCGTGGCCGGCGAGCAAGCGCTTGCCCTCGGATGTATTGCAGCACATGTCGTTCGCGTACAGGTTGGCTCCGACGGCGGTCCCGAAGCGGCGGCGCGCACCGCTCGCTACCGAGCGTTGGACGCCGCTCGCGAGGACCGTGCGGTGCTGTTGGGCCACACGCTGGACGATCAGGCTGAGACCGTGCTGCTGGGGCTGGGGCGCGGATCGGGCGCCCGCTCGATCGCCGGTATGCGTCAGCAAAACTGGCCGTGGTGTCGGCCACTGCTCGGTGTCCGGCGCAGCCTGACCCACGCGGTGTGCGCGGAGCTGTCGCTGCCGGCCTGGCAGGACCCGCACAACACCGACCGCCGCTTCACCCGCACCCGGCTACGCGCGGAGGTGCTGCCGTTGCTGGAGGAGGTGCTCGGGGGCGGGGTGGCTGAGGCACTGGCCCGCACGGCGACGGCGTTACGTGCGGACACCGATCTGCTCGATACGCTGGCGGAACAGGCGATAACGGCGGCCAGCGCCGGCACCGGTCTTGGCATCGACGCGTTGACGGCTTTGCCGGACCCCATCCGCCGCCGGGTCATCCGCGGCTGGTTGCTGGCCGCCGGCGCCACCGGGCTCACCGACAAGCAGATCCGCGGTGTCGACAAACTGGTCACCGGCTGGCGGGGACAAGGTGGTGTGGCGGTCGGGTCGACGTTGCGCAGCCAACGGCTGTTCGTCGACCGACGAGCCGGCGTGCTGATCGTGCGGGCCGAGCCCGTCTGAGGCCGGCGACGGTGCAGAGCGCGCAGCACGATGAGAAGGAGCCGGGCAGTCGGAGGACCGCCCGGGCTGCGCCTTGGTTGTCCGCGCCGTAGCATGGCACGCTGTGGTCGTGGCAGCGGAATCGGCCGAGCTGTATCCCGGGGACATCAAGTCGGTGCTGCTGACCCAAGCGGAGATACAGGGGCGCACCGGCGAACTGGGCGCACAGATCGGCGACGACTATCGCGCGGTGGCCGCTGCCGGCCGCGCGGACCTGCTGCTGATCACCGTGCTCAAAGGTGCGGTCATGTTCGTCACCGATCTGGCGCGGGCGATCCCGCTGCCGACCCAGTTCGAGTTCATGGCTGTCAGCTCCTACGGCATGTCGACGTCGTCGTCGGGCGTGGTTCGCATCCTCAAGGACCTCGACCGCGACATCAACGACCGTGATGTGCTGATCGTCGAGGACGTCGTCGACTCTGGGCTGACCCTGTCCTGGCTACTGCGCAACCTGGCCACCCGGCGTCCCCGCTCACTGCGCGTATGCACGCTGCTTCGCAAACCGGACGCCGTCGGCGCCCACGTCGACATCACCTACGTGGGCTTCGACATCCCCAACGAGTTCGTCGTCGGTTATGGCCTCGACTATGAGGAGCGCTACCGCGACTTGCCCTACATCGGAACTTTGGACCCGAAGGTCTACGAGCAGTAGCGCTCAGAACAGCTCCCACACCACGGTCACCGAGAAAATCACCGTCTGCCGGCCGGGTTACAGCGGAATGTCGGTGGTCATCGGCGCGCACAGAGCCGATCCGAGTGGCGTCGCCGCCGGTGCCGACGACATAGGCCAGCACGGGCAGGCCGAATCCAGCTTGCGAACTTTGATCTCGATGGTGTTCTCCGCCCGGTACCCGATTAACGTTCCGGATGCGTCGTCGTACTGCGGTTGCACGGCCAGACCGGTGGTGTTGAGATCTTTGCGCTCGACGCCGGCTTTTTCCACCGCGTCGATGACGGCCCGCTGCCGTTGGTTCGTTTGGTTCGTCGCAGCGGTGACGTCGGCTGCGGTGAATTCGATACCTAACTCGGCGGTCAACGTGTCCGGCGCGCCCTGGATGTGTCCGGATCCGATCACCGTCACCTGGGGGCAATGTCGTTCTCGGTAGCGGAATCCTGATCCAAGGCGGAGAGGAAAACAACCGCAAGAGCCGACGCGGCGACAGCTAAGAAGAAACGGAATAGCGACTTCCCGCTTCCGGCGACTGGTAAGAGTGAACCCGAGCGGTGCTCAAAACGGTGGTTCGTCGGGCAGCGGTTGCAGATGGGATTCGTCTAGTTGGCAGTCCGGTGGAAGTTCTTCAGGCGCCCGGGGCATCATTTACCCAAGTGCCAAAAAGGGTTTTTGCTACGGTTGCCGCCCTCCGATCGGTTCGCTCCTGCACTCCTTTTGGGTAATGCTCGGACTGTTCGATTTCATCCGACCGCCGGTCCAGCGCTTTGAACTGGCTGGCAATTTCGCGAAGCTTGGCGGCTAACACACGATGGCGCTTCTCCACTTGGCGGCGGTTGACGGCAAAAGGATCACCAGCATGGCGCGACGCTCACTGCGGGCTGGCTTGTTTACCGCTGCGCTCCGACGCTCCGCTTCGAGGCTTGCGTGGCCGCTGATCGACCCCAGCGCGAGCAGCGAGACGGCGTGAAGCTGTCGACACTTCGGCGCCGGCGGCCAGGTAGGTCCTCGGGCGTCTGTCCAGGCAGTGCGTGTGATGTAGAGCTTCGGCTTAAACTGCCTGGGTGGACGAGCTGCGGGTCAACGTCGATGATCTGAGGGTGACGGCCGCTGGCTATGAGGCGTCGGCCGCCGAGCTGGCCGGGGTGCGCGCTTGCAGGTCGGGGCTGTCGAGTCAGGCCAGCGCGGCGGCGGTGCAAGCGGTTTGCGGCGCAGCCGCGACGGTCCAGGCCACGGCAGCGGCGCGGACGGCGAGTGCCGGGAGCGATGTCTGCGCAGCTGACTTCGGCTACGGCAAGAACGAGGCCGAATCGGCGGCCAGGCTGCGTGCGGTGGGCTCTCAGGTGGTCTAGTGCCCGCCGTCACGCCGCTGCCGACCCTGTCGCAACTTCGTCAGTGGGACACCGAGCATCTGAGCCAGGCGGCCGACAACTGGGCCGCCCAGGCCCACCAGTTAGAGAGCACCTTCGAGCAGCACTACCAGCGGCTGGCCGCAACCGACTGGAAAGGCCAGGGGCGCGACGGTCACGTTGCGCGCGCCGGGCTTGATCTGGTGAAGGTTCGCCGGCCTGTCGGGCAGCTTCGGGAGGCGGCAAGCGCCGCCCGCTACGGGTTTGACCAGCAGAACGGCGCGAAAGAGTCAGTGCTGGATGCCGTTGCCGACGCCCAAGCGGCTGGCTTCGAGGTGAACGAGGACTTGTCGGTGGACGGCTGGTTCACCGGGACCGAGCAGGAGTTTGCCGCTGCGTGCGCCCGGGCCCAAGCCCTGTCCGCCCAAATTCGGCATCGCGCCGCGCTGCTGGTGGCCTCCAACCAGGAAATCGCCACCAAGATCACCGCCGCCGCCGGCAGCATCGGCGAGTTCAGCTTCGACGAGCCCACCGGCACCGGCGAACGTCAGCCATCAGACAACAAGTCCAACGGGGCGGTCCAACCCGTCGACAGGCCTCTGGCCAACCAATCCGCCCTTTGGAGTTCCGACACCGTCGAGCAACGCGCGGTACCCACTGCTCATGTGCAGAATGCCGCGTGGATGTCGCCCTCGACGCCAGCCGCATCGACACCGTCGACCCCTCGTGCTGCCTTGGTCGATGGTGGTCCGGTTCAGCACTTGTTGTCGCCGTCGCCGGTCTCCCCGACTCCCCCGGCGTCCCCGGCGCCATCAGGTGGCGCGGTGCCCGGGACCGGGGTGGCAGCGTCGGCTGGCGGTTCCCTACCCAGAGTCGGCGGCGGCGCTGGGGGTGGCACCGCTGGATTGGCTCCGGGCGCGGCCTGGCCGGGTCCAGGGGTTGCGGGAACGTCGGCCCTGGCGAGCAGACCTGGAATCTCGGGGGCCGCCAACATAATCAGCGCACCTGCCGCGGCGGTCGGGCAGGCTGTCCCGGCAGCGGCCGTCGTGGTGCATCCCCACGAGGCGCTGGTATCCCCGCAACCCGCCTCGCCGCAGCCCCCCGAACCCCCGTCGGCGCAGTCGCCAAGTCCCGGCGAGGCGCAGCATGAGCAAGCGCCGCACGCCCCGCCCTCCAACCCACCCCCTCCGAACACTTCGCTCCCTCCCACGGAACAACTGCTCACAGCCCCACCACCAGCGCCACCCGAACCAGCCAATCCACCGGCCGCACCTCAACCCGGGCCGCTGGCACCATCCCCCAGCGCCGGCGGCGCCGGCATCCAAATGCTGGGCACTGGACTTAGCGGAGTACCGAAAACACCACCCATCCCCATACCCCTCGATCCGACACCGCCGGCGCTGCCACCGATCGAAGACATGACTAAAGAGCAGGCAATTGCAGCCTGGGACGCCGTCAACGCCGACATCGCCGACTGGAACAACCGCTGCGGCGTTGAAATCCGCGGGCCGTTCCAGCTGCCCAGCGAGCAGGCAGCTTACGACGCCTGCATCGCCAGCAAGGGTCCTCTTCTTGAAAGGCAAGCCGCCATCGAAGCCCGCCTCAAAGATCTGGGCGTACCAATCGAAGGCGAAGGACCCGTTTCTTCAGGCGAAGAGCCAGCTCCTTCAGTAAAGGAAGAGCCACCATTTTCGCCGCCCGGGCAGATCAACGGATATACCAGCCATGGACGTGAGAGTGCTGACGACCATGACGGCCACGGCGTTAACGACAGCGCACTGCAGGATGCCGTGGAGCACCCTTTGGAACCGCCAAGTTATGAGGTGGACGAACAAGGCCGCGGGGCCTATCTATATGAGGGCAAAGACGCGACAGTGGTCTTGAATAAAGATGGGCAAGTGGTGACCACCTGGGCCAACAGCCATCACGGTTGGAGACATTGATGACCAACACGCTCGACGCCATTTCACCGGAATCGGCCGCTGTGATCGTGGACGAGCTGGCACGTCGTGATCCTGCGCTCCTAGCCGAGCTTCGCAGCACACAGGAGCCCAGCACCCAACAGCGTGCGGCTGTAAACCGACTGCTAGCCAGAGCGGTGATCAAAAGTTTCGGACCGGACTGGACTCCAAACGAGCACGGGTTGGCAGTGGAACGCGCCGTGAAGGCTTTCCTCGAAGTATGGCCAATATACCGCTAACTGCTGGGTTTCGCCTCGCGCGATCGTACCTACAGCAAGAAATGCTCATGTCAAAGTGCGGCGTTGAAATCCGCGGGCCGTTCCAGCTGCCCAGCGAGCAGGCAGCTTACGACGCCTGTATCGCCAGCAAGGGTCCTCATCCTTAGCCTCGATCCACCGATGGGGCGGGGTGAACCTGGCGTCGCGGGATTGATCTTGATTTCTGGCATGTGGCGTAAGCAATCTGCTGGTCTGCCCAGCTTTTCCTGTGGGGTTCGGCCGGGTCTTTCGGCGGGTGGTCAGGCAGTGGCGGTGAGCGGTGGCGGGTGACATCCGATGATGTTGTGCCACAACGTGAGCCATGCGTCAGCCCAGGGCCAGTGACTGGGCAGGTGCAGGCGTGGGCGGCGTTGCGGGCGGGCCAGGCGGGCGGGAATGTTGACGATCTTGCGGCGCAGGGTGGCGCCGCGGGCCACGGCGTGCGATTGGCCGGCTAGCGTCCCGGCGGCGCGCAGGAGGTTGTGGGCGATGGCCGCGGACAGAATCCAGGCGGAGTTGGCGCCAAAACGGCCGGAGGGAATGTGGGCCAGTGGACCGTCGATCAGATCAGCGAACACGGTTTCGATGATGTCGTGTTTGCGGTGGGTGATGTCGGCGTCGGCGACTGGTTCGGTGGAGTCGGTGAAAAATGGGTGATAGCGCTAGACCGGGAACAGTGTGTCGGGGTAGCGGGCGTCTTTGACCCGGCGCACGATCAGCCTGGCGGTGACCGCGTGTTTGTGGAAGTGAAGGCGTGGGGAATTTCGGCGACTTCGGCATCAGAGATCCATTCCCCGGTATCAGGGTCTTGGACTGCGCCGGGATATTGCACCGGGTCCAGGCACCATCGGGGATGGCTGCGATCGCCGCCGACACAGTGCTGTTTTTGGTCAGCACCAGCGAAAACGAGGCACCCGTGCGGCGGCACGCCGCCACGATCGCGGCGGTGCCGTAGGCCGACTCGCCGCGCACCACGATGGTGCCGGTGACTGCGGCGGCCCGCGCGGAGGCGACGGCTTGGGCGACCATGCGAGCCGCACCCTTGCCGGAGCCGGCACGCCCGGCGCGTAGCCGTATCCCCGCGATCACCGGCGCGGCCAGATCGGTGCTGATGATGGTCGCCAACGGTGAAAGTCCCTTGCGTAAAATCTGTTTGCCGGCGATTTTGGTGTGCCCGTAGCTGGCGCCCTGTTTGGCGTGCCCATAGACCGGGCGCAGCAGCGAGTCGATGTCGATGAAGGCGCGCACGTCGGCGCCGGGCAGCAGATCAACTCGTTGACACGAGCTGGCCAAGTGCTGGCCTAGCACCGATTCCAGTTGTCGGGCATGTCCGAAACTGAACTCCCGCAACAGGGTTCCGATGGTCGACGGCGCGTAGACACCGCCGAACAGGGTCTTCATCCCGCCGGCACGCACCAAATCGACATCGTCGATGCTGTCGGCGCCCGCACACATCCCGCCGATCAGCGTCAGCAGTTTCGGTGCCGGATTGGCTGCCCCGGACTTCACCTTCGAGTCGTTGATCTGCACCTTTTCGGCCAGCAAGTCAGGCAAGCCGGTCTGCTCGGCTAACCGCATCAGCGGAACCAGACCGGCACACGACACGAGATTGTCATCGTCGAACACCGCAGAATCAGGGCCGAACCTATGGGACACTTGCACTTGAAGTGCCTTTCCGAGCCGGATCGATTGTTTGTGTGAGAACTCCAATCATCCCAGCTCAGAAGGCACTTTTCTTATAACGACACCCGTACCAACCTCAATTCAATCGGTGGATCGAGGCTTAGGGCCGCCACGGCGTGACCATTATTTTGCAGTGCCGCTCCGGGTCGGCGAGGTCGTCGAACGCCGCGCCCACCCCGTCCAGGTCCACCTCCCCGGTGATCACCGGTGTGACGTCGATGTCGCCTTCGGCGATGGCGCGAAGCGACTCGGCGAATTCGGCCGGGTCGTAGGCGAACACGAACTGCACGCTGATCTCTTTGGCGATGGCGAAGAACGGGTGCACGGTGTCGGGCTGCATGCACACACCGGCGACGACCAGCCGGGTGCCTCGCCTGGCCCGCCTCAGCACGTCGTCGACGATCCCGGGTAATCCGACAGCTTCGAACACCACCACGGGACGGGTGGCATCGAACGGCGAGGCCTGCGTCGGGTCGACGATCTGGTGCGCCCCCATCCGGGTGGCGAGATCCCGTCTGGTGGTTGAGAAATCCGATGCCACGATCATTTCCACCCCACGAGCACGAAGTGCGGCAATGATGGCGATGCCGATCGGGCCGCAGCCGATCACCAAAACCGTCTCGCCGCGTTGGACGTTCGACTTGTTGACGGCGTGCAGCCCCACCGCCATCGGCTCGGTCAGCGCGGCACGGTTGGGATCCAAACCGTTGGGCACGGGCAGCAGTAGTGGCGCCGAGAGCAGCATTCGTTCGGCGTAACCGCCGATCGTGTCGTTGGAGTAGACGATCGGCTCCATACCCTTGTCCGAAAGCAGCACCGGGAGCGACGTCACTAGTGTTCCCGCCGGGTGAGTCTCGGTATGGGGGCCGGCTTCGAGCACCTCGGCGCTGAACTCATGGCCCATGAAGATGTCGCGTCGCAGGTTGACACCGCCGCCACCGTAGCTGCCTGCCATCTGCGCGGTCAGCGCAAGCACTTCGGCGCCGTGTGCGGCGAAATGCAGGTCGCTGCCGCAGATCCCACATGAGCGGACCGCAACCAGGACCTGGCCCGGCGCCGGTACCGGTTCAGGCACGTCGTCGCGCAGCACCATGCGTCCGTCGCGCAGCACTGAGGCATGCATCAGCTTCGCTCGCGTTGCAACTTGAGTTCGTCGGTGTGCTCGCTGATTGCCTTTACCACCGCCTCACCGGCGCGGCCGAACAGTTGGCCGCGCATGCCCTTGGCCCAGTCGTGGGACGCCCGCGGTGCTTCGAGCTGGCCCTTGAAATGCGGTATCACCTTGCGGGCGAACAAGTCGTAGCTGTGATATGTCGCTGCCGGGGAAGCCCAGTCGTGGCCGAGTAACAGGAAGGTGCCGAATCCACCGGACCGCTCGAGCAGGTCGTCGATGTAGGCGATGGCGTCATCAGTTGTACCGATGCAGGAGTTGCCGGCACTGGCGTAAGCCTCGACGAACTCGCGCGGAGACTGGCCGCCCTCGACAGTGTTCGACAGCGGCACGAAGCCCGCGGCACCGAAGTAGTCGGCGAAATCTTGCAATCCGTAAAGGCAATCGTCGATCGCCTGCTCGCGGGTGTCCGCCAGGTGGACTATCCCCAGCACCCGCCAGGCCGCACGGTTCGGCTCAACGTGCCCAGTCTTCTCGGCCTGATCGCAAACGATCTGCCACGTGTTCTCCAGCGCCGCGTAGCCGCCGGGCACCGACATCGACAGTGACAGCAGCGAGGTGCCCAGCGCACCCGCCAAGCGCGGACCGGACGGCGAAACCATTGCCGCAGTAGCAATCTCCGGGTGGGGCCAAGAATAGGGACGGATGTGCAGTTGCGCGTCGCGCAGCGTGAACCAGTCGGAGTGCCGGTCGATTCGCTCGCCGGGCTGCGCGCGCAACAGCGCCAGGATCGTCTCGAGTGACTCGTGCAGCATCCGACGTTGCTCGACCGGATCCAGGCCCATCATGTAAGCATCCGACGGCAGAGCTCCCGGGCCGGCGCCGAACATCACCCGACCCCGCGTCAGATGGTCGAGCAACACCCAACGGTCGGCCACCATCAGAGGATGGTGGTACGGCAACGACACCACCCCGGTGCCCAGCCGAATGTGCTTGGTGCGCTCGGCTGCTGCCGCGATGAACACCTCGGGGCAAGCGATCAACTCGTAACCGCCGGAGTGGTGCTCGCCGAGCCACGCTTCGTCGTATCCCAAGCGGTCCAGCGCGACTACCCGGTCCATGTCGTATTCGAGGGCGACGGTCGGGGATTGGCCGACCGGATGAAACGGTGTGACGAAGACGCCGAAGTTCAGCGGGCGATTCAATGCAGGCCCAGCTCAGCAAGGAAGTCGAGTAGAAGTTCGTTGACCTCGGCGGCGCGTTCCTGCTGCAGCCAGTGCCCGGCGCCGTCGAGGATCACTTCGCGATAGGGCCCGGTCACCAATTCGGTGACCCGGTCGCGCGGAGTGAAGGCCAGCACGGGATCCTCCCCGCCGGCGATGAACAGCGCCGGCACGGTGATCGTCGCGCTCACCGCCTCGGCCAAGATCTCCCAGTTCCGGTCGATGTTGCGGTACCAGTTGAGACCGCCGGTGAAGCCGGTGCGGGTGAATTCTGCGATGTAGTGGTCGACTTCGTCGGCGCTGATCCAGTCCGGCAGACCGGCTGGCTCGGGCAGCCGTTCGATGAACCCTTCCGGTCCCGGTGCGACCATGCGCAATGCGGCTGCCTGGTCACCGCCGAGCCGCAGGCCACTCATCATGCGCCGGATGGTGCGGGCGGGGTCGCTGCCGAGTTCGGCGTCGGCAACGCCGGGCTCCTGGAAGTAGAGCATGTAGAAGAAGGCGTCTTTGAAGATCGCACGAAACGCCTGCGTGGGCGGCACCTGCGCGCGCGGCAGCGGTGGCACGCTCAAGCCTGCGACCGCGGTGACACGGTTGGGGTGGAGCTGCGCTGAACCCCACACGACGGGTGCGCCCCAGTCGTGTCCGACCAACACCGCCCGCTGCGCGCCGACGTCGTCGAGCAGGCCGATCAGATCGGCGCTCAGTTCGCTGATGGCGTAGTCGGAGATGTTCTCCGGCCTCGTCGAGCGGCCGTATCCTCGCTGATCCGGCGCCAACACGTGATAACCGGCCGCGGCCAGCGCCGGGATCTGATGACGCCAGGAGTGGGAGAGTTCGGGGAAGCCGTGCGCCAGCACGACGAGGGGGGCGCCGCGCTCTCCGGCTTCAATGGTGTGCAATCGCACACCATTGGTTTCGATGAACCGTTCGGTGGACGGGACGGTGTCAGGCACCGTTTCACAAAAGCACACGTCGGGCTTGGCTGGGACGGGTTCGGCAGCACCGCCGGCCAACCGCCGGGAACAGTAGTTCGTTGCTCTAGCGGTAACCTGAACTATTCCAGCGGTGTATCGGGGAAGGACCTGGCCGACTACGGCCGATGCTTGATGAACCGGAAAAACGTGATCCGCACACTCACGGCGGTCGGTGTCGTGCTGTTGTTGGGCTGGTCTTTCTTTTACTTCAGCGACGACACCCGCGGCTACAAGCCCGTCGACACGTCGGTGGCCATGGCGCAGATCAAGAGTGACAACGTCAAAAGTGCCCAGATCGACGACCGCGAACAGCAGGTGCGGCTGACGTTGAAGGACAGCAACCACGACACCGACGGCTCGGCGAAGATCATCACCAAATACCCCACGGGCTACGCCGTCCCGCTGTTCGACGCCCTCAACGGCAAGAACGCCCAAACCAGCACCGTGGTCAACCAGGGCAACATCTTGGGCTCCCTGCTGATCTACGTCTTGCCGTTGCTGCTGCTGGTCGGGCTGTTCATGATGTTCTCCCGCATGCAGGGCGGCGCCCGGATGGGCTTTGGCTTCGGCAAATCGCGGGCCAAGCAGCTCTCCTCCAAGGACATGCCCAAGACCACCTTCGCCGACGTCGCCGGCGTCGACGAAGCGGTGGAGGAGCTTTACGAGATCAAGGACTTTTTGCAAAACCCGGGCCGCTACCAGGCGCTGGGCGCGAAGATCCCGCGCGGGGTCCTGCTCTACGGACCACCGGGAACCGGTAAGACGCTGTTGGCCCGCGCCGTCGCCGGGGAGGCCGAGGTCCCATTTTTCACCATTTCCGGCTCGGACTTCGTCGAGATGTTCGTCGGTGTCGGGGCGTCGCGCGTCCGTGATCTCTTCGAGCAGGCCAAACAGAACAGCCCGTGCATTATTTTCGTCGACGAGATCGACGCGGTGGGCCGCCAACGCGGTGCCGGCCTGGGCGGCGGGCACGACGAGCGTGAGCAGACGCTCAACCAGCTGCTGGTCGAGATGGACGGCTTCGACCCCCGCGGCGGCGTCATCCTGATCGCGGCCACCAACCGGCCCGACATCCTGGACCCCGCACTGCTGCGGCCCGGCCGCTTCGACCGCCAGATCCCGGTCTCCAATCCGGACCTGGCCGGCCGGCGCGCGGTATTGCGGGTGCACGCGAAAGGCAAACCCATCGGCCCCGACGCTGACCTGGACGGGCTGGCCAAGCGAACCGTCGGCATGACCGGCGCTGACTTGGCCAACGTCATCAACGAGGCGGCGCTGCTGACCGCTCGCGAGAACGGCACCGTCATCACCGGTCCTGCTCTGGAGGAGGCGGTGGACCGGGTGATCGGTGGGCCGCGCCGCAAAGGCCGGATCATCAGCGAGCAGGAAAAGAAGATCACCGCCTACCACGAGGGCGGCCACACCCTGGCGGCGTGGGCGATGCCCGACATCGACCAGGTCTACAAGGTGACGATCCTGGCGCGTGGCCGCACCGGTGGACACGCGGTGGCGGTGCCGGAGGAAGACAAGGGATTGCACACCCGCTCGGAGATGCTCGCGCAACTGGTGTTCGCGATGGGTGGGCGTGCTGCCGAAGAGTTGGTGTTCCGCGAGCCGACGACGGGCGCGGTTTCTGACATCGAAAAGGCCACCAAGGTCGCTCGCGCGATGGTCACCGAGTTCGGCATGAGTTCCAAGCTGGGTGCGGTCAAATACGGCACCGAACACGGTGATCCGTTCCTGGGTCGAACGATGGGAAATCAACCCGACTACTCCCACGAGGTGGCCCGCGAGATTGACGAAGAAGTCCGCAAGCTGATCGAGGCCGCCCACACCGAAGCGTGGGAGATTCTCACCGAATACCGCGACGTGCTCGACACGTTGGCCGGCGAGCTGCTGGAGAAGGAAACGCTGCACCGCATCGAGCTGGAGGCGATCTTCGCTGACGTCGAGAAGCGACCCAGGCTCACCATGTTCGACGACTTCGGTGGCCGCATACCCTCGGACAAACCGCCGATCAAAACACCCGGCGAGTTGGCTATCGAGCGCGGCGAGCCCTGGCCGAAGCCAGCGCCGGAGCCGGCGTTCAAAGCGGCGATCGAGCAGGCCAGCCAGGCGGCCGTCCAGTCGGAAGCTGACCGGCCCACCAACGGCGCCAACGGTTCACACAACGGACCGGGTGGCGGTGACGGGGCCGATCGTCGTCCCACCCAGCCTGACTACGGAGCGCCGGCGGGCTGGCACGCCCCAGGCTGGCCGCCGCCGCAACAGCAACCGGCCCACTGGTATCCGCCGCAGCATTCGGCGCCGCCCTACTACCGGCCGCAACCCCAACAGTCCTATCCGCGTCAGCCCTATCCGCCGTATCCGCCATATCCGCCGCCGGGTCAGCCCGCGCCGGATGCTGACAAGTCTCCGGACCGGCGGACCGACGATGCGCGCCGGCCTGACCCGCCAGCACAGGGCTGACGAAGGAGCTTCGATGGCGCAGCCGGATCTTCGCCGCCCGGCTCAGCACGTGCCGGTGTTCGACCAGGCGCGCGCTGAGGCCGCGGTCCGCGAATTGCTCTGCGCGATCGGTGAAGACCCGAACCGGCACGGGCTGGAGGAGACTCCGGCCCGGGTGGCCCGCGCATACCAGGAGATGTTCGCCGGGCTGTACACCGATCCCGACAGCGTGCTGAACACCATGTTCGACGAACACCACGACGAGTTGGTGATGGTCAAAGAGATTCCGTTGTATTCCACCTGCGAGCACCACCTGGTGGCTTTCCACGGTGTCGCCCACGTCGGCTACATCCCGGGAGAGTCCGGTCGGGTCACCGGCCTGTCGAAGATCGCCCGACTCGCCGACCTGTACGCCAGGCGGCCGCAGCTCCAAGAGCGCCTGACCGGGCAGATCGCCGATGCATTAATGCGGAAACTCGATCCGCGCGGAGTCATCGTGGTGGTGGAGGCCGAACATCTGTGCATGGCGATGCGCGGTGTGCGCAAACCCGGGGCGATCACGACCACATCGGCGGTGCGCGGACAGTTCAAAACCGACTCCGCATCCCGGGCCGAGGCGCTCGAACTAATCCTGCGTAAGTGAGTGCGAGTCACGTGCAGGTGATGGGCGTGGTCAACGTCACCGAGGACTCATTCTCCGATGGCGGGCGATACCTCAATTGCGAGTCTGCTATTCAGCACGGGCTCACCTTGGCCGCTGAGGGCGCCGGGATCGTCGACATCGGTGGAGAGTCGACTCGGCCCGGCGCCGTGCGTATTGACCCGAAGGTCGAAACTACCCGGGTGGTGCCGGTTGTCAAAGAGCTTGCGGCGCAGGGCGTCACCGTCAGCATCGACACGATCCACGCTCAGGTCGCGCGTGCGGCGCTGGAGAACGGCGCAAGCATCGTCAATGACGTGTCCGGCGGGCGGGCCGATCCGGTGATGACCGATCTGCTGGTCGAGGCGGATGTGCCCTGGGTGCTGATGCACTGGCGTTCGGTGTCCGCCGAGCACCCGCACGAGGTGCCGCGGTACCGCGACGTGGTGGCCGAGGTGCGTGCAGAACTGCTCGCCGTCGTCGACAAAGCGGTTACCGCCGGCGTCGACCCGGCGAATCTGCTGATCGACCCGGGGTTGGGTTTCGCCAAAACTGCTGAACACAATTGGGCGTTGCTGCATGCGCTGCCGGAGTTGGTGGCCACCGGTATTCCGGTACTGGTCGGCGCGTCGCGCAAGCGGTTCCTCGGACAGCTGCTGGCCGGACCCGAGGGCACCGTGCGGCCAGCGGACGGCCGCGAGACGGCCACAGCGACGGTGTCTGCGCTGGCTGCTCTGCACGGGGCGTGGGGGGTGCGGGTGCACGATGTGCAAGCCACAGTCGACGCACTCAAGGTGGTGGCGGCATGGATGCAGCCGGAGCTGATCAGTCGCGATGGCTGACCGAATCGAGTTGCGTGGTTTGACCGTTCATGGTCGACACGGTGTCTTCGAGCACGAACGCACCGCCGGTCAAGACTTCGTCATCGATATCACCGTGTGGATCGACTTGGTCACGGCCGCTGCCAGCGATGATCTCTCGGATACCTACGATTACGGCACGCTGGCCCGGCAGGCGGCCCAAATCGTCGCCGGGCCGGCGCGCAACCTGATCGAAACGGTGGCCGCCGAGATCGCCGAGAACGTGATGAACGATGAGCGGGTGCACGCCGTCGAGGTGGCGGTGCACAAGCCGCAGGCGCCGATCCCGCAGGCGTTCGCCGATGTGGCCGTGGTGGCGCGGCGGTCGCGGCGCGGCGGTCGCGGATCGGTGACCCCCGCCGGAGGCAACACCACGTGACCCGCCTCGTATTGTCAATCGGCTCGAATTTGGGCGACCGCCTGGCCAGACTGCAGTCGGTGTTGGTCGGGCTGGGCGACGTGGTGCGGGCCGTCTCACCGGTCTACGAGACCGAACCGTGGGGCGGCATCGAGCAGGGAGCGTTCCTCAACGCCGTGCTGATCGCCGAGGACCCGGCCCTGGACGGCCACGGCTGGTTGCGCCGGGCTCAGGAGTTCGAGCAGGCAGCGGACCGGGTGCGCGGTCAGCGGTGGGGCCCGCGGTCCTTGGACGTCGATCTGATTCGGTGCTCGCAGGGTGGCGAGGAGTTGAGGTTGCACGACGAGGGTCTGACGCTGCCGCACCCGTTAGCGCATCTGCGGGCCTTTGTGATGATTCCGTGGCTGGATGTGGAACCCGACGCCCAACTCACGTTGGCCGGGGGGCCGCGCGCCGTCGCGGAGTTGCTGGCCGAGCTGGATCCCGCTGACCGCGACGGTGTGCGATCAAGCGATCTGGTGTTGAGCCCGCGTCAGCAGGCCTGTAACGGCTCGACCCGGATACCGGGTGCCTGATGGGGCCAACCCGACGCCGGGATCTGACGGCCGCAGGTCTGAGCGCTGCGGTGATCAGCTATGTGGTGGTGCTGCTGGTGTACCGGTGGTTTCCTCCGATCACCGTCTGGACCGGGGTTTCACTGGCTGCCGTCGCCGGGCTCGAGGTGGTGTGGGGTCGCCAGGTGCGCGCCAAGATCGATGGTGGCGAGATCGGCGCCGGGCCGGGCCGGCTGCACCCCCTGGTGGTGGCCCGCAGCCTGTTGGTCGCAAAGGCGTCAGCCTGGATGGGCGCTGTGATGCTGGGTTGGTGGTCGGCGGTCCTGGTGTACCTGCTGCCGCGCCGATCCACGCTGCGGGTGGCCGGCGAGGACACCATCGGCACAGCGGTGGCGGTCGTCAGTGCGCTGGTGCTGGTGGTTGCCGCGCTGTGGCTGCAACATTGCTGTAAGTCGCCGTGGGATCCGACGGATCGCGGCGAGGGCGCGGAGAGTTAGCAGCCGTGCAAATCGCCGGAGTGCGGCGACACGCGGAATGACCTCGGCCCGGTACAGTCGGGCCATGACCGTTCTGTCCCGCGGCGCCCGGGTACGGCGCGGCGGCCGCAGGCCGGGCTGGCTGCTGTTAACGACGTTGCTGGTCCTCGCCATCGGGGCTAGCTCCGCACTGGTTTTCACCGATCGCGCTGAACTGCTTAAGCTCGCGGTGATCCTGGCGCTGTGGGCCGCCGTCGTCGCGGCGTTCGTGTCGGTGATCTACCGGCGGCAAAGCGATGTGGACCAGGCCCGGGTGCGCGACCTGAAGCTCGTCTACGACCTTCAGCTGGACCGCGAGATATCGGCTCGTCGCGAGTACGAGCTGACCGTGGAATCGCAGTTACGCAGGGAATTGGCCTCCGAGTTGCGCGCTCAAGCCGCCGACGAGGTGGCCGCGTTGCGGACGGAATTGGCTGCGCTGCGAACCAACCTGGAGATCCTGTTCGAGACCGAGCTGGACCAGCGTCCTGCGCTGGAGACCGAACGGACCACCGCCCGGGGCTACAACGGAGAATGGTCCGGCAGCGGTGACGGCGCTCCTGCCGATTGGGTGTCCAGCAATCGGGTCACCTCGGTGCGGGCAGAAACCTCCTCGGGCCGGGCCGAGGAGAGCTCGATCATCGATGTGCCCGAGGAGCCGGCACCGCGCCACCCGGTCGACACCGCAGAGGTCGCCCGCGGCACGGAGACGCACCGGCCGGCTGAGGAGACCTACCCCGTCCGTGAGGCCTATAGCGGCTCGCACTGGCGCCCGTCAGACGACGACGGTCCGGCGCAGGGGCGACAGGACGACCGGCGCGATGCCCGGGGCCAGCCTGAGGCTGCACCGCCAGCCGAGCCGCGGGTTGACTATCGAGACCCACAGCCCCGCCCGCGGCCGGCCCCCGACGAGCGACGGGCGCCGGCCGCGGTGCCGAAGAACAACTGGGCTGCTGCCGAGAACGACGACGACTCGCCGAACACCGATCCTGGAGTGAACGGCTTTGCGCCGCTACGTCAACCGTCGCCAGAGCCGGCGCAGTCCCCGGAGTCCCTCGAGCCGCCCGAACCCACCGAGCCGCCGGCTCTGCGACGCGGTCGGCACTCCAACCTAGAGGACGCCGAGTCCGAGGCCGCGCGGCCAGGCAATGCAGCACAGCAGCAAACGTCGGCACGTCATTCAACGGAGTACGACGGCTACGAGGCGGACCAGGAGCCCGGCGTTACGGTCTACGGGGACGACGTTCCGGCGCCGATGCCGCCCAGCCCGCCTGCACCGGTCCCCGAGCCGGCGGCCCGCCACCGAAGCCCGGAGGTACTCGAGGACGAGGACGGTCCGCCGACCGGTGGCCAATCCGTCGCGGACCTGCTGGCGCGGTTTCAGGTCGAGCCTGCCGGCGGTGGCCGCCGTCGGCGGCGCGAAGATTGAGGCCGGCGCAACATGACTTGCTCCTCCTCGGGCCGCTCGCGGCCCGCATCGTCGCACTGCTGGGTTCGATGACAGCGCTCCTCCTCGGGCCGCTCGCGGCCCGCATCGTCGCACTGCTGAGTTTGATGACAGCGCTCCTCCTCGGGCCGCTCGCGGCCCGCATCGTCGGACTGTAAAGTCATAGCGACCGTCCGGTACCCGAGCTAACGGGACTGGAACGTACTCAAGAGACTTGCGAGGGTCGTCTGCGATGGTGCAGTTCGACGGTTTGCGTCCCGCTCGGCTCAAGGTCGGGATCATCTCGGCCGGCCGTGTGGGCACCGCTCTGGGTCAAGCGCTGGAGCGAGCCGACCATGTTGTCGTCGCGTGCAGCGCCATCTCGCATGCGTCGCGGCAACGGGCTCGGCACCGCCTGCCGGACACCCCGATATCCCCGGTGCCTGACGTCGCCGCCGGTGCCGAACTGCTGCTGTTGGCTGTCCCCGACGCCGAGCTTGCCGCCTTGGTCTCCGGTCTGGCCGACACCGCGGCGGTGCGGCCCGGGACGATCGTCGCGCACACCTCAGGCGCCAACGGCGTCGGCGTGCTGGCGCCGCTGAGCCGGCAAGGCTGCACTCCACTGGCCATCCACCCGGCCATGACGTTCGTCGGCTCGGACGACGACGTGGCCCGTCTTTGCGACACCTGTTTCGGAGTCACCGCAGCCGACGAAATCGGATACGCGATCGCACAGTCGCTGGTGCTGGAAATGGGCGGCGAGCCGTTCCGGGTTCGCGAAGACGCGCGCACGCTGTATCACGCCGCCCTGGCCCACGCCGCGAATCACTTATGCACTGTGCTCGCCGACGCCCTGGAAGCCCTGCGGGCGGCGCTGCGCGGCCAGGAACTACTCGGTCAGGAACTCCTCGGCGATCAGCCTGGCGGCATCGCCGAACGCATCCTTGGTCCGCTGGCGCGCGCGGCGCTGGAAAACACCTTGCAGCGCGGTCAGGCTGCACTGACCGGGCCCGTCGCGCGCGGTGACGCCGCAGCGGTGGCCGAACACCTGTCCGCACTGGCCGAGGCCGATCCGCGGCTCGCGCAGGCCTACCGCGTCAACGCGCTGCGCACGGCCCAACGCGCCCGCGCCGCTGACGACGTCTTCGAGGTGCTGGCCCGGTGACCGCCGCCAAGCCGCCGAAGTTCAGCCTCGGTGAACTCAATGTCCACTCGGCACCACACGAAGTCTCCGGCGTCTCGCGCGCATTGCGGCGCACCGGTCGGCGGGTGATGCTGGTGCCGACGATGGGTGCCCTGCATGACGGGCACATCGCTTTGATCCGGGCGGCCAACCGTGTGCCCGGCGCAGTCGTGGTGGTGTCGATCTTCGTCAACCCCTTGCAATTCGGCGACGGTGAGGATCTCGATGCCTACCCGCGTGTACTCGACACCGACCTGGCACGGTTGCGCGACGAAGGGGTCGAAGTCGCGTTCACCCCGACGGCCGCGGCGATGTATCCGGACGGCATACGCACCGCCGTCATTCCCGGCCCGCTGGGAGCTGAACTCGAAGGTGCCGCGCGGCCGATGCATTTCGGCGGCATGTTGACCGTCGTGCTCAAACTGCTGCAGATCGTGCACCCGGACCGGGTGTTCTTCGGCGAGAAGGACTATCAGCAACTGGTGCTGGTGCGCCAACTGGTCGACGACTTCAACATCGACGTGCGGGTGGTTGCTGTGCCGACCGCCCGTGAGCCTGACGGACTGGCTTTGTCGTCGCGGAACCGCTATCTGAATCCCGATCAGCGTGAGGCGGCAAGCGCTGTGGCGGCGGCGTTGGTCGCCGGTGCCTACGCCGCATCGGCGGGCGCGAGCGCCGCACTGCAATCAGCCCGGGCAGTGCTCGAGGCGGTGCCGGCCATCGACGTCGACTACCTCGAAGTTCGCGATGTCATGCTGGGTCCGGCGCCCACCGCTGGGCGGGGCCGTCTGCTCGTCGCAGTCCGACTGGGCGCAACCCGACTTCTCGACAACATTGCCATCGACATCGGTGATTTTCCCCGCAGCGACCGGCGGGCGGTGGCCGGGTCCGACACACCTCGCGAATCAGTATGGAGGAATTAATGCTACGCACCATGCTCAAGTCGAAGATCCACCGCGCCACAGTCACCCAAGCGGACCTGCACTATGTGGGCTCGGTGACCATCGACGCCGACCTGATGGATGCCGCCGACCTGCTCGAGGGTGAGCAGGTGACTATCGTCGACATCGACAACGGGGCCCGACTGGTCACCTACGCGATCGCCGGGGAACGCGGCAGCGGTGTCATCGGAATCAACGGTGCTGCAGCACATCTGATCCACCCGAACGATCTGGTGATCCTGATCGCCTACGCGACGATGGAGGACGTCGAGGCGCGGAGCTACCGGCCGCGGATCGTCTTCGTCGACGCGCGCAACCAGCCGATCGACCTGGGCCACGATCCCGCTTTCGTACCCGCCTTACAGATGTCGGGAGCCTCCGAATTGTTTTCACCCCGATCGAGTGTGCGGTAGCCGTGCTGCTGGCCATCGACGTTCGCAACACGCACACTGTCGTCGGGCTGCTCTCCGGTTCGAAGGAGCACGCAAACGTTGTGCAACAGTGGCGTATTCGGACGGAGTCTGAGGCCACCGCGGACGAGCTCGCACTCACCATCGACGGCCTGATCGGAGACGACTCCGAGCGGCTCACCGGCGCTGTCGCGCTGTCCACCGTTCCGTCGGTGCTGCACGAAGTGCGCGTCATGCTCGGCCAGTACTGGCCGGCGATACCGCACGTGCTGATCGAGCCCGGCGTGCGGACCGGTATTCCGCTGCTGGTGGACAACCCGAAGGAAGTCGGTGCGGACCGGATCATCAACTGTCTCTCGGCTTTTCACCAGTTCGGCTCAGCCGCGATCGTCGTCGACTTCGGCTCGTCGATCTGCGTCGACGTGGTGTCGGCTAAAGGTGAATTCCTCGGTGGCGCCATTGCACCCGGTGTCCAGGTGTCCTCGGATGCCGCAGCGGCCCGTTCCGCCGCACTGCGACGGGTCGAATTGTCCCGGCCGCGTTCGGTGGTCGGCAAGAACACCGTCGAATGCATGCAGGCCGGTGCGGTGTTCGGCTTCGCCGGATTGGTCGACGGGCTGGTGCAGCGCATCCGTGCGGACGTGGACGGCTTCGCCGGCGACGACGTCACGGTGGTCGCCACCGGCCACACTGCCCCGCTGCTACTGCCCGAGTTGCACACCGTCGACCGTTATGACCAGCACCTCACCCTGCACGGTCTGCGGCTGGTGTTCGAACGCAACCGCGACACTCAGCGCGGCCGACTGAAGACCGCCCGCTGACCAAGTCGCTGAACGCGCTCCCGACGGCGGGTTCGGCGGCTCATCTAAGCTGGCACGCCGTGAGCTCTGCGGATTCCCCGGGTACCGAAGCGAGTCTTCCCGAACAATTTCGGATCCGTCGGGCCAAGCGGGAGCGGTTGCTGCAGGAGGGACATGATCCCTACCCAGTCGCAGTGGAGCGCACTCACAACCTGGCCCAGGTCCGAGCGGCCTATCCCGATCTGGCGGCCGATTCGACAACGGGTGACATGGTGGGCGTCGCGGCCCGGGTGGTGTTCATCCGCAACTCCGGGAAGTTGTGTTTCGCAACGTTGCAAGACGGCGACGGTACTCAACTGCAATTGATGCTCAGCGTGGTCAGCGTCGGCGAGAACGCGCTGAATAGCTGGAAAGACGACGTCGACATCGGCGACATCGTCTTCGCGCACGGTGAAGTCATCAGTTCGCGCCGCGGCGAGTTGTCCGTTCTCGCCGACTCGTGGCGGATGGCGTCGAAGTCGTTACGCCCGCTGCCGGTCGCGCACAAAGAGATGAACGAAGAATCCCAGGTACGGCAGCGCTATGTCGATCTGATCGTCCGTCCGCAGGCGCGCGCCGTCGCCCGTCAGCGGATCGCCGTCATCCGCGCAATACGGACGGAGTTGGAGCGGCGCGGGTTTCTCGAGGTGGAAACGCCTATCCTGCAAACTTTGGCCGGCGGCGCCGCGGCCCGGCCGTTCGTCACACACTCCAATGCTCTGGACATCGACCTCTACCTGCGGATTGCGCCCGAACTGTTCCTCAAGCGTTGCGTAGTCGGCGGGTTTGACAGCGTCTTCGAACTTAATCGGGTGTTTCGAAACGAAGGCGCAGATTCCACTCATTCTCCGGAATTTGTCATGCTGGAGACCTACCAGGCGTACCGAACCTATGACGATTCGGCGGTTGTCACCCGCGAGCTCATTCAAGGGGTCGCCGATGAGGCGATCGGGACCAGACAAGTGCCGCTACCCGACGGCAGCGTCTATGACATCGACGGAGAATGGCCGTCAATACAAATGTATCCGTCGTTGTCAGACGCTCTCGGCAAGCAGATAACACCAGACACGTCGGTCGACGACTTACGAGCCATCGCCGACCGCCTCGGCGTCGAGATTGTTTCTGATCGCGTTTACGGTCACGGCAAACTCGTGGAAGAACTGTGGGAACACACCGTCGGCCGCACCCTCGACGCGCCGACGTTCGTCAAGGACTTCCCCGTCGAGACAACGCCTTTGACGCGACAGCATCGCAGCATCGGCGGCGTCACCGAAAAATGGGATCTTTACCTACGCGGAATCGAGTTGGCCACCGGGTACTCGGAATTGATCGATCCTGTTGTACAACGGGAGCGATTGGCAGCACAAGCACGAGCCGCGGCGGCCGGAGACGACGAGGCTATGGCGCTGGACGAGGATTTCCTGTCGGCGTTGGAGTACGCGATGCCGCCATGCGCCGGAACCGGAATGGGTATAGATCGGTTGTTGATGGCGCTGACCGGCCTGTCGATTAGGGACACAGTTTTGTTCCCGATTGTCCGACCGCACAGCAACTGAACTGCGGGTGTCGTTATGCTGGGTGTTAGTATCGGAAGGGCGAGTCCCAAGACACCGTTTGTGCGGACGGGTTATTGTCATCAGAGACTCAATCAGATTTCACAGTAACGGCACAGGAAGAAACGCGAGGATGGGCTAGTGGCGAAGAAAGTGACCGTCACCTTGGTCGATGATTTCGACGGTGAAGGCGCCGCCGATGAAACGGTCGAATTCGGGCTTGACGGAGTGACCTACGAGATCGATCTTTCGAGCAAGAATGCTTCGAAACTGCGTGGCGATTTGAAGAAGTGGGCAGAGGCGGGTCGTCGGGTCGGGGGCCGGCGCCGTGGGCGGTCCAATTCGGGTCGTGGCCGGGGGAGCATCGACCGGGAGCAAAGTGCGGCCATCCGCGACTGGGCGCGGCGCAACGGTCACAACGTGTCGACCCGTGGTCGCATCCCAGCCGACGTCATCGACGCCTTCCACGCCGCGACCTGACCCGGACGTCAACTTTCGCTGTCGGCGAACCGATCGCCGTTATCTCAGGGAAACTTTCCCGAATCTCCCACGTTGGTCTGTTGCGGCTGCGTTAAGCCGCCGATGCGCACAGCGGTGTGAAGCGCAACCTTAGTGACGCCGGGCAGCCGACCACTACAGTGGATGACAGGTACGCAGGGGCCGACCCGAGGCCGACCGAAGTACCGACGTGAGGGAGAGCAGGTACCGATGTTCGAAAGATTTACTGACCGTGCCCGCAGGGTCGTCGTCCTGGCTCAGGAAGAGGCCCGGATGCTCAACCACAACTACATCGGCACTGAACACATCCTTCTGGGACTGATCCACGAAGGTGAAGGCGTCGCGGCGAAGTCGCTGGAGTCGCTGGGAATCTCGCTTGAAGGTGTCCGCAGCCAAGTCGAGGAAATCATCGGCCAGGGCCAGCAGGCGCCGTCGGGGCACATCCCGTTCACGCCGCGCGCCAAGAAGGTGCTCGAATTGTCGCTGCGCGAGGCGCTGCAGCTCGGTCACAACTACATCGGCACCGAGCACATCCTGCTGGGCCTGATCCGCGAGGGTGAGGGTGTGGCCGCTCAGGTGCTGGTCAAGTTGGGCGCCGAGCTCACCCGCGTGCGTCAGCAAGTCATTCAGCTGCTGTCCGGCTACCAGGGCAAGGAAACCGCCGAGGCGGGGACCGGCGGCCGGGGAGGAGAGTCCGGCTCCCCTTCTACGTCACTGGTGCTCGACCAGTTCGGCCGCAACCTGACTGCGGCGGCCGTGGAAGGCAAACTCGATCCCGTCATCGGCCGCGAAAAAGAAATCGAGCGGGTGATGCAGGTGCTGTCCCGTCGCACCAAGAACAACCCGGTGCTGATCGGCGAGCCCGGCGTCGGTAAGACCGCCGTGGTCGAGGGCCTCGCGCAGGCCATCGTGCATGGCGAGGTTCCCGAGACGCTGAAAGACAAGCAGCTCTACACGCTGGACCTGGGATCGCTGGTTGCCGGGTCGCGCTACCGCGGTGATTTCGAGGAACGCCTGAAGAAGGTGCTGAAGGAGATCAACACCCGCGGCGACATCATCCTGTTCATCGACGAGCTGCACACGTTGGTCGGTGCCGGGGCCGCCGAGGGCGCGATAGACGCCGCCTCGATACTGAAGCCCAAGCTGGCCCGCGGCGAGCTGCAGACCATTGGTGCCACCACCCTCGACGAGTACCGCAAGTACATCGAGAAGGACGCCGCCCTGGAGCGGCGCTTCCAGCCGGTGCAGGTCGGCGAGCCGACGGTGGAACACACGATCGAGATTCTCAAAGGCCTGCGCGACCGGTACGAAGCGCACCACCGGGTGTCGATCAGCGACGGTGCGATCGTGGCCGCTGCCACCCTGGCCGACCGCTACATCAACGACCGGTTCCTGCCGGACAAAGCGATCGACCTGATCGACGAGGCCGGCGCCCGGATGCGGATCCGTCGGATGACCGCGCCACCAGACCTGCGCGAGTTCGACGAGAAGATCGCCGATGCCCGCCGCGAGAAGGAATCGGCGATCGACGCCCAGGACTTCGAGAAGGCGGCCAGCCTGCGCGACCGGGAGAAGCAGCTGGTCGGGCAACGTGCCGAGCGCGAAAAGCAGTGGCGCTCCGGCGATATGGATGTGGTCGCTGAGGTCGATGACGAGCAGATCGCCGAGGTGCTGGGTAACTGGACTGGTATCCCGGTATTCAAGCTCACCGAAGCCGAGACCACCCGGTTGCTGCGGATGGAAGACGAGCTACACAAGCGGATCATCGGTCAAGAGGACGCGGTCAAGGCCGTCTCCAAAGCCATCCGCCGTACCCGGGCCGGGCTGAAAGACCCCAAGCGTCCGTCGGGTTCGTTCATCTTCGCCGGCCCGTCCGGTGTCGGTAAGACCGAACTGTCCAAGGCCCTGGCCAACTTCTTGTTCGGCGACGACGACGCGCTTATCCAGATCGACATGGGCGAGTTCCACGACCGGTTCACCGCGTCGCGGCTGTTCGGCGCCCCGCCCGGATACGTCGGCTACGAAGAGGGCGGCCAACTCACCGAGAAGGTGCGGCGCAAGCCGTTCTCGGTGGTGCTGTTCGACGAGATCGAGAAGGCGCATCAGGAGATCTACAACAGCCTGTTGCAGGTGCTGGAGGACGGCCGTCTTACCGACGGTCAGGGCCGCACGGTGGACTTCAAGAACACTGTGCTCATCTTCACGTCCAACCTGGGCACCTCCGACATCTCCAAGCCGGTCGGTCTGGGCTTCACCCAGGGTGGCGGTGTGAACGACTACGAGCGGATGAAGCAAAAGGTCAATGACGAGCTCAAGAAGCACTTCAGGCCGGAGTTCCTCAACCGCATCGACGAAGTCATCGTCTTCCACCAGCTGACCCGCGACGAGATCATCCGGATGGTCGACTTGATGATCAACCGCGTCGCGGGCCAGCTCAAGACCAAGGACATGGCGATGGAGCTGACCGAAAAGGCGAAGGCTCTGTTGGCCAAACGCGGCTTCGACCCGGTGCTGGGCGCCCGCCCACTGCGGCGCACGATTCAGCGCGAGATCGAAGACCAGCTCTCCGAGAAGATTCTGTTCGAGGAGGTCGGTCCGGGACAGGTTGTCACTGTCGACGTGGACAACTGGGACGGCGAAGGTTCCGGCGAGGATGCGGTGTTCACCTTCACCGGTGCCCGCAAGCCTGCCGAGTCCGCCGAGCCGGGGCTGGCGAGCGCCGGTGCACACAGCGCCGGTGGCCCGACGTCCACCGGGCGGTAACGCGAACGACGGAATGGGCGGTCACCCGAATCGGGTGGCCGCCCGCTTCGTCGGATGCCTTGGTCGATACAGCTACTCACCGACCCGCAAACAGCAGCGGCAGCACAGCACCACGCCGATCTGGAAGCGGTCGTGACGATTCAACGTCGACGACAGACTGGCCCGAGGACCCATGACTCAGCGTTCAACGGGCAGCAGGGCGAAGACCTGTTTGATTATTTGCAGCATCCAGCCGGTCACTTTAGGGCCGTGGTCGCGTGGCCAGTTCAACTGGAAGCTCAGCACCCACGGCTGGCCCGTCTTGTCCACCGCGTACCAACTGAACGTCAGATCACCGGGCAGGCCACCGGCTTTCGCGCCGACATAGGGCCATTCGTTCCGGTCGAGATCAATCCCGGGAACGGCGGCCAAAATCTTGCGCACCGGTGCCGCATCGCCGACTGCCCCAGCCTGAAGTGCGGCGTGCACACGGCAAACGTCTTCGGCGCTCCCGTACCACTCCACGCCGTAGCCTGACGCGGGCACGTGTGCCCGAGTCGGATCAGGTTGATAGGGAATCGAATCGACCTGGGCGAGCAGCTGTGCGCGCTTATTGGGTCCGGCCTTCTGCCACTGCTGACGCAAATCCGGTTGGCCCCAGCCGATGGAGAACAGATCATGCATGGTCGGAAAGGGCGTCATGCTGGCCGGATCATGGTGACCCGTTGCGACGAGCGCCTTTTCGATAACCCCGGGACCCAACTTCCCGATCAATAGATCGGTCGCCATGTTGTCGCTGGTGGCAATCATCTTCTCGGCGGCGGTGCGAACCGAAACATGCGCTCCTGCCCCCACGGTGTCCAAGCCTGACGAGCCAACCGCCTTAGCTTTCGCGGTGACGACCATTTCGTCGTCCCAAGACACTGTTCCAGTCCTGACCGCATCGGCCACCGCGTCGAGCACGTACAGCTTGAAAATGGAAGCCAGCGGCAGGGATACGCCCGCGTTGGAGCCCGCTACCCGTTCGCAGTGACCGTCGTCGACTTTAGCTGCCTGGTAGGCGTAGCGGGCGCCGGTCTTGCCCAGGGTTTCATCAACGTCGCGCCAGGAGGAAATCTTCGGCGCCTCGGTGGTGACATCGAATTTGTCGACCAGAGTGGCATCGTCGGTGTGAATCCTGATGTCCTGATGTGCGCCATAGGAACTGGTCAAGTGCAATGTTGCCGCTCCGGCGCTGACGTCGACCCCGTCGAGGACGAACGGGCGGTCCCACCACAGCTCTTCCATCGTGTGTTCGACCGAATCGACCACGTCAGGGGCGGCCAAGGTGTGAACACCCACCGGGCCGATAGGCCAGTCAGAGTTCAGCATGTCCACCGTCTGCTGAGCGCGCAGGCCGGGCGGGGTTCTGATGTCGATCCGCGGTCCGAGGTTGGCCGCGTTGGCCGACGGAGAAGGAGGCGGTGTGCAGCCGGATGCCAGGGCGGCGACTAGTGCCGTGGCGGCACTCATCGCGAAGGGCCTGCGCCGAACCCGCCGCGAGCTACGCCGTCGGCTTGGTTCCGACAACTTCAAGCACAACCTCGAATTCCAGCAGTGATGCGCCGGTCGCGACCGGGTTGGCCCGGTGGCCGGCGTGGGCCTCGATGGCCGGTCCAGTGGCCCAGGCCTGAAAAGCCTCCTCGGACTCCCACTGGGTGACGACGAAGTAGCGGTCTTCGCCCTTGATCGGGCGCAGCAGTTGGAAGCCGAGAAAGCCCGGCTGACTGTCCACCGCGTGCGCGCGATGAGCGAACCGCTTCTCCAATTCCGGGCCCGCATCCGGCGGTACCTCGATTGCGTTGATCTTCACCACTGGCATGCGGCTAGATTACCGTGCCCGATATGGCCGCCGACCTGCTGACCCATCGCGGCGGTAAAGGCAAGCCGCTGGTCTTGGTGCATGGACTGATGGGCCGGGGCAGCACGTGGTCGCGTCAGCTGCCTTGGCTGACCCGGCTGGGAGCGGTGTACACCTATGACGCGCCGTGGCACCGCGGCCGCGACGTCGCTGATCCGTACCCGATCAGCACCGAACGCTTCGTCGCCGACTTGGGGGAAGCGGTGAGCGCTTTGGAAACACCGGCTCGGCTGATCGGGCACTCGATGGGTGCGCTGCACTCGTGGTGTCTGGCCGCTGAGCGTCCGGAACTGGTCTCGCTGTTGATAGTGGAGGACATGGCGCCGGATTTCTGTGGTCGCACCACCGGCCCGTGGGAGCCTTGGCTGCACCGCCTGCCGGTCGAATTCGATTCTGCCGAGCAAATTTTTGCGGAATTCGGTCTGGTCGCCGGTCAGTACTTCTTGCAGGCGTTCGATCGGATCGAAACCGGTTGGCGGCTGCATGGCCACACCTCGCGATGGATCGAGATCGCCGCTGAGTGGGGCACCCGCGACTACTGGGAACAGTGGCGAGCGCTACAGGTGCCGGCCCTGCTCATCGAGGCGGGTACCTCGGTCACTCCGGCGGGCCAGATGCGAGCTATGCACGAGAGTGGATTTCAGACGGCGTATTTGCAGGTGCCTGGAACTGGGCATCTTGTGCACGACGAAGCACCGCAGATGTATCGAGCCGCCGTCGAATCCTTCCTAGAGTTGCGCTAATCCTCCTCGCCGGCAAGTGCGAATCGGCCGTCGGCCGTCAGCGCCACCAGTCCGTCGGCAAGCAGCGAGTAAAGCGCCCGTTCGCGTTGCGTGCTGTCGCTGAGCCATGCCACGTCCAGCTCAGCCTTCGTCACCGGAGACTTGCTGGTGCGCAACACGTTCAACAAATTCCCACGGACCTGCCGGTCGGTACCGGCGTAGCGCTGGACGCGATGGCCCGGCGCGGTCGCCGGCGGATAACCGGCGTCTCGCCAACTACAGCGGGAAAGCGGACACAACCCGCAGCGCGGACTACGTGCGCTGCATACCGTGGCACCGAGCTCCATCAGCGCCGCCGAGAATTGTGGCGCAGTGTCGTCGTCGGGAAGCAGCGCGACGACGTCGGCTCGATCGCGGCCCGTCGACACAGCACCGGCGTAGGCGCGGCCGTGCACCGCGCGCGCCACCACTCGCCGAACGTTGGTGTCCACCACCGGAACCGCCTGGCGGTAAGCGAAACATGCCACTGCCCTTGCGGTGTAGCTGCCGACACCCGGCAACGTCAAGAGAATTTCGACGTCGTCGGGAACCACGTCGTTGTGGTCGCGCGCAATCACGGTGGCGCATTCATGCAAGCGCTTGGCACGGCGCGGGTAACCCAGTTTGCCCCACGCGCGCAACACATCTGCCGCGCTGGCGGCGGCCGTTGCCGAAGGTGTTGGCCAGCGCGCAACCCAGTCTTTCCATACCGGTAAGACCCTGGCCACAGGCGTCTGCTGAAGCATGAATTCGCTCACCATGATCTGCCACGCGCTGACACTCGGCTCGCGCCACGGCAAGTCTCGGCGCGCCCGGTCGTACCAGCGGAGAAGCTCGTTGGGGCAGACAGTCATCGGCGCTTAGGGCAAGATGACGACCATGGCCAGTCGGAACCCGGTGACGGCGTGGGAAGCACTCAAAGAGGGTAACGAGCGCTTCGTCGCAGGCGCCGCAGAACATCCCGACCAAAGTGTCGAGCATCGTGCCAGCCTCACATCCGGTCAGCAGCCGTTCGCGGCGGTATTGGGCTGCTCGGACAGCCGAGCACCCGCAGAACTGATCTTCGACCAGGGCCTCGGCGATCTCTTCGTGATTCGTACTGCCGGTCAGGTTCTCGACGCCGCCGTGCTGGGATCACTGGAGTTCGGCGTCGGCGTCTTGAAGGTGCCGCTGATCGTGGTGCTGGGTCACCGCAGCTGTGGTGCGGTCAAGGCGACGCTGGCCACCGTCGACGGCGGCGACATGCCTGGCGGCTACGTGCGCGATCTGGTCGAGCGGGTGACGCCATCGGTGTTGTCGGGCCGCCGCGACGGCCTCAAGACGCCGGAGGAGTTCGAGACGCGTCACGCGACTGAAACGGCGGCACAGCTACTGGCCCGCTCGGCGATCCTTTTCAACGGGGTGGCGGCGGGCTCTCTGGCAATCATCGGTGCCACGTACGAATTGGCCGACGGCCGAGTGGTGCTGCACAACCACTTCGGCGACATTGGTACAGCCGCTTAAGTCTCGCGGCGACACGCCGACAATGGTCGGCCGCCGAACAGTGACCTGGGCTTACGGTGTGAATGTGCTGGATCTGGAACCGCATGGCCCACTTCCGTCGGAGATCTACTGGCGGCGCCGCGGACTGGCGCTGGGCATTGCGGTCGTCGTCGTCGGAATCGTCATCGTGATCATCGTTGCCGTCTTCGGTGGCAGCGCCGGCGCCAACACCGCTGGGGCCAAAGGCGCTGCGCAACCGACTCAGGCCCATAGTCCGATCGTGCAGCCAGAGGTCCAAGCTCCCGTTGCGCCGCCCGACGGTCAGGCGCCGCCGGTAACGCCTACCGCTGCCGTGCAGCCGCCGCCGATCCTCAAAGAAGGCGACGACTGCCCAGACTCCACGCTGGCGGTCAAAGGCCTGACCAATCTGCCCCAGTACGCGATCGGTGACCAGCCGAAGTTCACGATGGTCGTTACCAACATCGGACTGGTGGGCTGCAAGCGCGATGTCGGAGCAGCGGTGCTGGCGGCATACGTGTACTCACTGGAAAACAAGCGGTTGTGGTCGAACCTGGACTGCGCACCGTCGAACGAGACGTTGGTGAAAACGTTCGCCCCGGGTGAGCAGGTGACCACTGCGGTGACGTGGACTGGCATGGGTTCGGCGCCGCAGTGTCCGCTGCCGCGCCAACCGATCGGCGCGGGCACCTACAACCTGGTCGTTCAGCTGGGCAATCTGAGGTCGTTGTCCGTTCCGTTCATCCTGGCTGACGCCTCAGCACCGGGCGTGTTGCCGCCCAGCGGGTTCGCGCCGCCGCTTCCGCTTCTTCCTCAAGCACCGCTACCCGTGCAGCCCGGCAACTGACCTGGTGACTCACCTCGCCGGACTAGCTCAGCGGGTCGGCGATAGTCGTTTCGGCCAACTGCGCTAGGCCTTCTCGCACGTGGCGAGACCACATGGCGCCGATGCCGTCCACCGACTCCAGGTCGGTCGCACTGGCCGCCAGCAGGCCCTGCAGTGTGCCGAACGACCGCACGAGCAGATCGAGATGGGCGAACTGCAGGCGTGGGATAACGGCCATCGCGCGGTAGCCCCGGGCGCTCAATGCCGAATCCTGCGCCTCGGCCGTCGAGGGGTAGCCGAAGACCTTTGCCAGCAAGGTGAAGTCGAGCAGGTCGGTGTCTGAGAGGGTGTCCAGTTCATCGAGCGTTGCGGCGATCTGCTCAGCCGAGGGTGGTTCCGGGTTGGCGTGGTAGTCGCGCACGATCAATTCACGCGCGGTGTCGTTTCCGCCGAGCAACTCCTCGAGCTGCAGCCGTAGTTGACGCCCGTCAGTGCCGAGTTCAACGGCGTCGCTGTCGATTACCAGGCCGATCCGACGGACCAACTCGAGTCGTTGGACCACCGTCACCACGTCATGCAGAGTGACGAAGTCTTCGATTTCAGCCCGCGACAGTTGCCGGTTCACCTCGTCGAGGCGGGCTTTGTAGCGGTCCAGCGTGGCGATGGCCTGGTTGGCTCGCGACATAATCGTTGCCGAGTCGGCCACCACGTGGCGTTCACCAGCGACGTAGACGGTCACGATGTTCATCGAGTGGCTGACCGAGATCACCGGATAGCCGGTCTGAACGGCAGCGCGTTCCGCCGAGCGATGCCGGGTGCCTGATTCGTCGGTCGGTATCGACGGGTCGGGAACTAACTGCACGTTGGCCCGCACTATCCGGCTGCCGTCGGTGGACAGCACGACCGCACCGTCCATCTTCGACAGCTCGCGCAGCCGGGTGGGTGCATAGCGAATATCCAGGGAGAAACCGCCGTCGCAGATTGCTTCGACGCTGTCGTCGTAGCCCAGCACGATCAGCGCGCCGGTGCGGCCGCGCAGAATGCGCTCCAGCCCGTCGCGCAAGGCGGTGCCGGGGGCAAGACGGCTGACGGTCTCACGCAGCGTCGGCCGGGCAACCGGCGCCGCACCGTTCGTGGTGGTAATTGCAGGGTTCATCGCCCATCATTGTGCGCCGTACCTGCCCCGCGGGCAGCGTGTCGCACCAGATACAGCGGCGGCGGCCGCTGTGGACGACATTCTGCGGGGCGCAGCAGGTGTTTTAGAGCCGCCACGATGTCTCCCGCCTCAAACGCGCGCATGCCTTTGGGCACCGCCGCGCAACCGGGCGGGATCAGCGCCGTGGTGAACCCCTGCCGGGCGGCTTCGGCCAGCCGGCGTTCCATCCCGCTGACCCGCCGCAAGTCGCCGGCCAGACCGACTTCACCGATGACGACCGTGGTGGTCGGCAGCGGTGTATCGGCATAGGCCGAGGCCAGCGCGACTGCGACCGCGAGGTCGGTCGACGGATCGGTCAACCGCATACCGCCGACGGTGGACAAGTAGATGTCGTTCACTCCGACGGGCAGCCGGGCGTGCTTCTCGAGCACGGCGGTGATCACCGCCGCCCGGGCATGGTCGATCCCGCTTACGGCTCGCCGCGGCGACCCGCTCGGCGGTGCGGCCAGCAACGCCTGAACTTCACCGACCAGAGGACGCTTCCCGTCGAGGGTCACTGTGATCGCAGTGCCCGGCACCGGTTGCGGCCGCTGGTCCAGAAACAACCCGGACGGATCGTCCACCTCTTCTATTCCGCTGTCGGATAACAGGAAGCATCCGACTTCGTCGCTCGCACCGAACCGGTTTTTCACGCCGCGGACCATCCGCAACATAGAGCTGCGGTCCCCGTCGAAATGCAGCACCACGTCGACGAGGTGCTCCAGCGAACGCGGGCCGGCGATAGCACCGTCCTTGGTGACATGGCCGACCAGCACCACCGCGACGCCACCGGCTCTGGCGGCAGCGGTCAGCGCGGTGGTGACCGCACGGACCTGCGTGACCCCGCCGGTCACGCCGTCGGCCTCAGTTGAGGAGACGGTCTGTACCGAGTCGACGATGACCAGCGTGGGCCGCACACCTTCGATGTGACCGAGCACCGCGTGCAGGTCGGATTCAGCCGACAGGTACACCTCGTCGTGGCTGCACCCGGTCCGGTCGGCGCGCATCCGAATCTGGCCCGCGGACTCCTCCCCGGAGATATACAGCGCACGTCGGCCGGACTCTGCCCACTGGTGTGCCGCCTTGAGCAGCAGCGTTGATTTCCCCACGCCGGGGTCACCGGCCAGCAATGTCACCGAGCCGGGCACGAATCCGCCGCCGAGCACCCGGTCAAGTTCACCGATCTGCGTCGGGCAGTGCCGGGCCTGGTGCGGCTCAACGGAGGTGAGCGGAACAGCCGGCGACGACGGTCGGTTGGCGCCGCGGAGCGCGGCCACAACGGCCGTCTCGTTGACCGTGCCCCAGGTGTTACATTCCAGGCAGCGGCCCACCCACTTCGCGGTGACGTGCTGGCATTCCGAACAGCGGTATTGGGAACGGGCTTTGGTCACGCGGTGACCGTAGCGGGCGACTCCGACAACTCGAGTGCCGACAAGCCGACTGCGGGCAGGCTGGATGGCTAGCGGGGTGTGGCCGGTGCCGGCCGTTGCCCTTGCGGTGCCGACTCGCCGGCAGCGATCGGGATGTCGAGCCGGACGCTGCCGGCCCGCTCGAAATCGAAGGTGAACGGATAGGTCAGGCCGTTGCTGATCGGTTTGCTCAACGCCACGGTCGCCTTGCCGGCGTCGGCCGACTCCGCCGCGTCCACTGCTTTGATGTCCTTGCCGACGCGGTTCCCGACGATGAGCGCTCCCTCTGCCGGCACCCCGGCATCACCGGTCAAGGTCACGGTACCGACGTCGCTGGTGACGCGGCTCAGCTTGTCGGGAACGTCCGGCGACTGGTTGGTGGCCACGAACACAAGCTCAACAGGCTGGCCCGGCCGCAGGAAGTCACTCGTCTGCTCCGCGCGGAGATAGACGTTGCGCAGCGCCAGTTGTCCGATTTGTCCCGCCGCGCCATTGACGGCTGGTTCTTGTATTGAGGTCTGTGCGATCTGCCCGGCGCCGCAGCCGGTCAACGCCGGCAGCGCTAACGAGCAGCTCGTGGCGAGCCCGAAAACCGCAGCCCGGATACGGCGACGCACCGGCGGGCGGGTCTTGAAGCGGATCACTGTCAAAGCCTCCTGCTCGGCCGTCTCGGTTCGACTATGCACAGTAGTAGGACGGTCGACGCGGCGGTAGCTGAGGGCTCCGAAGTCGGCCCGGAAGTGGGCCCTGAAGTGGGCTTGAGCACATTTGTGCCGGGTCCGCTGCGGGGCGGTGACAGGGTCTCGGCCGGGTCGTCCGAGCGTTGGCCTCTTGCATGGATTGCCGCGCCTGTCAACCCCCTTTCTTTCCCTGCCGTGCCTCTGACCTGCATCGTTGTTCGCCGTGCAGTCGCGGGCGCGTGTTAGTATGGAGTATCGAAAGGGGCTCGAATCAGATGATTTTCAAGGTCGGAGACACCGTTGTCTATCCACACCACGGTGCTGCGTTGATTGAGGCGATCGAAAATCGGACCATCAAAGGCGAGCAGAGGGAATATCTCGTCCTCAAGGTGGCTCAGGGCGACCTCACAGTTCGAGTACCCGCCGACAATGCCGAATACGTCGGTGTCCGTGATGTGGTTGGCGAGGAAGGCTTGGACAAGGTCTTCCAGGTGCTGAGGGCCCCGCACACCGAGGAACCGACCAACTGGTCTCGCCGGTACAAGGCAAATCTGGAGAAGCTGGCCTCCGGCGATGTGCACAAGGTCGCCGAGGTGGTGCGCGACCTGTGGCGCCGGGACCAGGAACGCGGCCTATCCGCCGGCGAAAAGCGCATGCTGGCCAAGGCCCGTCAGATCCTCGTCGGTGAGTTGGCGCTCGCTGAGAACACCGACGACGCAAAAGCGGAGACCATCCTCGACGAGGTTCTGGCCGCCGCGTCCTGAGCGCTCAGAGGCTCGAGTGGTCGGGGGAGCAGACACCGTCACGGCGGTGGTCCCGGCTGCGGGCTCCGGTGAACGGTTAGCCGCAGGCGTACCCAAAGGTTTCTACCGCCTCGACGGGCGCACGTTGATTGAACGTGCCGTCGAAGGCCTGCTGGTCTCAGGCGTCGTCGACCACGTCGTGGTCGCTGTACCCGCTGACCGTCTCGACGAGGCCAAGCTGACCTTGGGCGGCAGCGCTCATGTCGTCGCAGGCGGTATGGATCGTTGTGAGTCGGTTCGGCTGGGTCTGGCGGCCGCCGGCAAGCCCCGGTTTGTCCTGGTTCACGACGCAGCACGGGCGCTCACCCCACCAGAGCTGATTGTCCGTGTCGTCAAGGCGCTGCTGGCCGGCCACCAAGCGGTAGTGCCTGCGCTGCCGGTGCCTGACACCATCAAAGCCGTCGACGCCGACGGAATGGTCGTCAGCACCCCGCAGCGCGCCGCATTGCGGGCCGTTCAGACACCGCAGGGGTTCGCCGCTGATCTGCTGCTGCGCGCCTACCAGCTCGCCGGTGCAGCCGGCTTCACCGATGACGCCTCCCTCGTCGAGCACCTTGGGGAACGGGTGTACGTCGTCGACGGTGATCCGCTCGCCTTCAAGATCACCCATCCGCTGGATCTGAAACTGGCCCAAGCGGTCGTCAGCCGGTGAGCCCGCTACCTCGCATCGGTTTGGGCACCGACGTGCACCCGGTCGAGCGCGGCCGGCCCTGCTGGCTGCTGGGTCTGCTGTTCTTCGGCGCCGACGGCTGCAGCGGGCATTCCGACGGTGACGTGGCCGCGCACGCATTGTGCGACGCGTTGCTGTCGGCGGCCGGACTCGGCGATATCGGCGCCGTGTTCGGTGTCGGTGATCCGCGTTGGGCCGGGGTCAGCGGCGCCGGCATGCTCGGCCATGTCCGCGAGTTGCTGCAGAGCAACGGGTGGCGGGTCGGCAACGCCGCCGTGCAGGTGATCGGCAACCGGCCGAAGGTCGGCCCGCGCCGCGCTGAGGCACAAGAGGTGCTGTCCAGCCTGCTGGGTGCACCGGTGTCGGTATCGGCCACCACCACCGACGGCCTCGGGCTGACCGGCCGCGGTGAAGGCTTGGCCGCGATCGCTACAGCGTTGGTGGTCGGGATCTAGCCCGGCGCGGTGATCACGCTTACGCCGGTAAGCTGGCACGTCGTGACCGATCAGGCCCGGCTGCGGCTGCACGACACGGCGACCGGCGTCGTGCGTGATTTCGTTCCGCTGCGTTCCGGGCACGTCTCCATCTACCTTTGCGGGGCCACCGTGCAGGGTCTGCCGCACATCGGGCACGTCCGCAGCGGTGTCGCGTTCGACATTCTGCGCCGCTGGCTCGCCGCCCGCGGTTGTGACGTCGCGTTCGTCCGCAACATCACCGACATCGACGACAAAATTCTCAACAAGGCCGCCGCCGCCTGCCGGCCCTGGTGGGAATGGGCCGCCACCTACGAGCGCGCGTTCACCGCCGCCTACGACGCGCTGGGCGTGCTGCCACCGTCAGCGGAGCCGCGCGCGACCGGTCACATCACCCAGATGGTCGAGCTGATCGAGCGGCTGATCGACACCGGGCATGCCTATGCCGGCGGCGGCGACGTCTACTTCGACGTGCTCAGCTACCCCGACTACGGACAGCTCTCCGGGCACAAGATCGACGACGTGCACCAGGGCGAGGGCGTCGCGACCGGTAAGCGCGACCAGCGTGATTTCACGCTGTGGAAAGGCGCCAAACCCGACGAGCCATCCTGGCCCACACCGTGGGGCCGCGGCCGTCCCGGCTGGCATTTGGAATGTTCGGCGATGGCCCGCGCCTATCTGGGCCCGGAGTTCGACATCCACTGCGGTGGAATGGACCTAATCTTCCCGCACCATGAAAATGAGATTGCGCAGAGCCGGGCCGCCGGTGACGGGTTCGCCCGCTACTGGCTGCACAACGGCTGGGTCACCATGGGCGGTGAGAAGATGAGCAAGTCGCTGGGCAACGTGTTGTCCATACCGGCCATGCTGGAGCGGGTGCGGCCCCCCGAGCTGCGTTACTACCTGGGCAGTGCGCACTACCGCTCGATGCTGGAGTTCTCCGAGGCCGCGCTGCACGACGCGGCGAACGCCTACGTCGGGATCGAAGATTTCCTGCACCGGGTACGCAGCCGGATCGGTGCCGTCGCCCCAGGCGAATGGACCCCGCGTTTTGCCGCCGCGCTCGACGACGACCTGGCAGTGCCGATCGCGTTGGCGGAAGTCCACCACGCCCGTGCCGACGGCAACAGGGCGCTCGACGCCGGCGAACACGAGGTAGCCCTGCGCAGCGCCGGGTCCATCCGCGCGATGATGACCATCCTGGGCTGTGACCCGCTCGACGAGCGCTGGGAGTCCCGCGACGAGACGTCGGCGGCGCTGGCAGCCGTCGACGTATTGGTGGACTCCGAGATCCATCGCCGTGAGAAGGCCCGCGAACAACACGACTGGGCGCTGGCCGACGAGATCCGCAACCGGCTTCGTGACGCCGGGATTGAAGTCACCGACACCGCCGACGGACCGCAATGGTCACTGGGCGTCCAAGGCGATGCCCGGTAACTCGCGGCGCCGCGGGGCAGTGCGCAAACCCGGCACCAAGAAGGGCGCCACTGTCGGCTCAGGTGGCCAACGCCGCCGCGGGCTAGAGGGGCGCGGCCCCACACCGCCGGCACACCTGCGGCCCAATCACCCTGCCGCCAAGCGGACGCGACCCCAGCCGAACCGGCCCGCAAAACGCAGCGACGACACTGAGCACGTATTAGGCCGCAATCCGGTGCTGGAGTGCCTGCGCGCCGGTGTCCCGGCCACCGCGTTGTATGTCGCCCTGGGAGCCGAAGCCGACGAGCGGTTGACTGAGTCAGTCACTCGCGCAGCTGATTGCGGTATCGCGATCCTGGAAGTGCCGCGCACCGATCTGGACCGGCTGACCGCGAACGGCCTGCATCAGGGCATCGCACTGCAGGTGCCGCCGTACGACTATGCCCACCCCGACGATCTGCTGGCCGCAGCCTCGGATTCCGCCCCCGCGTTGTTCGTTGCCTTGGACAACATCTCGGACCCGCGCAACCTGGGCGCGATCGTGCGATCGGTGGCGGCGTTCGGGGGGCATGGCGTGCTGATTCCGCAGCGACGTTCGGCGTCGGTGACGGCGGTGGCCTGGCGCACCAGTGCCGGTGCCGCTGCCCGGCTACCGGTCGCGCGTGCGACCAATCTGACCCGCACGCTCAAAGATTGGGCTGCACGCGGCCTGCAGATCGTCGGGCTGGATGCCGACGGCGATACCGCGCTCGACGACCTTAACGGGACCGACCCGCTCGTCGTCGTCGTGGGATCCGAGGGAAAAGGGTTGTCGCGGTTGGTTCGCCAGAACTGTGACGCGGTGGTGTCGATTCCGATGGCAGGTTCCGCCGAATCCTTGAACGCGTCAGTGGCGGCCGGGGTGGTGCTCGCCGAGATCGCCCGCCAGCGCCGGAGTTGACGAGCTTGTGGCGCCGGCCGGCCAGGGTGGTCGCGATGCTGGCGCTGGCTGGCTCAGCGATTCTCGCGCCGCCCGCCACCGCATCGGTTGCACCGCAGGGATTCGACGTGCAGGCGCACGCCGGGGGCCGGGGAGCGGCAACCGGAGAATCGTTGCGGGCCTTCGCTAGATCTCTCGAGTTGGGCGTTAGCACCTTAGAATTCGACATCAACATCACCGGCGATGAGCAACCGCTGGCGTGGCACGACCCGACGATCAGGCCGGACCGGTGTGACGACACCGGGCCCGCGTTCCCGGGTGATCCGCAATACCCGTATGTCGGCAAAGCGATACGCGATCTGACCGTGGCACAGATCCGCACGATGAACTGCGGCAAGCCCACCCCAGAGTTTCCCCGCGCGGAAGTAGTGACCGGCAACAAGATCGCCACCCTGCCCGAGGTGTTCGAGTTGACCGACTCCTACCGCGCCGATGTCCGCTACAACATCGAAACCAAAGTGCAGGCCGACCAGCCCGACCTCTCGGCCAGTCCGCAGGAATTCGTCGACGTGATCTTGGCGGCGGTCCGGTCCGCAGGCAAGACCGACCGGGTGGAGATCCAGAGCTTCGACTGGCGCACGCTGCTCCTCGTGCGGCAAGCCGAACCGTCCATTCCGTTGGTGGCGCTGTGGAACGAGCACACCTGGGCGCCGGGTTCGCCGTGGCTGGCCGGAATCGACCCCGGCGTCGTCGGTGACCCGATGGTCGGCGCGACGATGGTGGGCGCCACCATCTTGTCGCCCGACTACACCTTGGTCAGCGGCCGACCGTTCGTTGATCGCGCGCACGCACGAGGCTTGCAGGTGATCCCGTGGACCGTCGACGACGCAGGGGCGATGCGCCAGCAAATCGTCGACGGCGTCGACGGCATCATCACCAACTATCCGGCACTGCTGCGCACCGTGCTGACTGGTCTCGGCCTGCCGGTGCCGCCGGCGTACCACCGGAACTAGACGCCGATCAGTCGCGCCCCGGCCCACAAGGCCAGCACCGCAACCACCAACGCAGCCGGCGTCGTGCACAAGCCGAGTCTGGTGTATTCGCCGACGCTCGCAGAGACGTCGTACTGACGTAGTACCCGACGCCACAACAGGTTGGACAGCGACCCCACGTAAGTCAGGTTAGGGCCGATATTCACCCCGAGCAGGACCGCCAGAACGGCCACCGGTCCGCTGGCCGACACCAGCGGCAGCATCACCAACGTGGCGGGCAGGTTGTTGACGACGTTGGCCAGCACCGCGGCCACCGCTGCGATACCGAGCAGTGCGAGCAGTCCGGAGCCGGCCGGAACCACGGTGCGCATGCTCCCGGCCAGCCCGTTGCGCATCACGGCTTGCACCACCACCCCCAGGGCCAGGACGAACAACAGGAAGGGGATATTGACTGCGCGCACGATGTCCATTGCCGTCGTGCGTCGGTGCTTGAGGCTTCGCACCGCCAGTGCCGAGGCGCCGGCCAGCGCCGCCCACGCCGGCGCGACACCGACGGCCTCGGCGACTGCGAACCCGGCCAACGTCAACCCCACCACTACGAGCACGAACACCGGCGGTCGCGGTGCCGGTCCGGTGTCCGGCTCGGGCGCCACCATCAGATCGCGGGCAAAAAACCACCGGAAGACCACGTACACGGTGAGCACCGTGGCCATCCAGGGCAGCGTCATCAGCAAGGTGAATTTGGTGAACGACAAGTCGGCGGCGTGGTAAGCGAGCAGGTTCGTCAGATTGGACACCGGCAGCAACAGTGAGGCGGCGTTGGCCAGATGGGCGCTGGCATAGGCGTGCGGGCGCAACGGTGCCCGCAGCCGGCGCACCGTGGCCAGCACCACCGGCGTCAGCAGAACGACCGTGGCGTCGAGGCTCAACGCGGCGGTGATCACCGCGGCGATGACGAACACCCGGCGCAGCAGCCGGTGCGAATCGGGACGGCCCCGCGCCATCGCCGCCCCGGCGGCCTCGAACAGGCCCTCGTCGTCACACAGCTTGGCCAGCACCAGCACCGCACCCAGGAACGCGACCACCGGCGACAACCGCGCCGCCTCGGCGGCCGCCGCATGCATCGGAATCGCGCCGAGACCAGTCAGGATGAGGACAGCTGGGAGGGCGGCAAAGGCCTCCGGCCAGCCTCGTGGACGTGTGACAGCAAACCCGAGAACCACAGCCAGCAGCACCAGGGTCAGCACTAACGTCAAATCAGCCCCACGGGTCTTCGCGCCGCCACACCGTCGGCAGCTGCACGTCGACACCGTCCGTCGCAGCCAGCTCGTCCAGCACGCGAATAGAGGCGTCCAGGTCGTCGCTGGCGTAAGGCAAGGCCCGCAGAGGCTTTGACAGCGGCCGGAAAAAATCGTCCCAGTGGATCAACACCACTCGGCGGGCACCGACGGTTCGCACCGTCTCCGCCCAATAGTCGACGATGTATGTGCGCGGCTGCACCCCGAGCTGACCCACGCCGAGGTAGACGACCTCGGCGCGCCGGCCGGCGAGGGCGCCTTTGACAAAGCCGGCGCTGCCCTGAATCAACAACCGACGATCCGACGGCCGGTGATGGATCAGCGTCGACCACGACTCACCGCACCGGTAGGCCGACACCCGCACCGGCGGCGTCACCGGCGCAGAGATCACACCGGGGAACCGGTCAGGTGGCGAGTGTCGCGACCGCAGCAGTGTCACGTCGAACGCGCCCAGTCGAACTGGCTCATCATGGTTGGCGACGATCATCCGGTCTTCCGGCAAACCGTACCCGCGGCCGACATTGGCCGCTGACTCACCGCCGACCAGTCGCGCGCCGGTGCGGTCGGCGACCAACGGGGAATCCAGGACGTGGTCGATGTGTGTGTGGACCGGGACGACGGCTTCCAGCCGGCTGACCTTGGCGCGAGCCAGGCAGCCATCGACGCGAGGCTGTGACGGCGACACCGTGCCGGTTGCCACCTGCAGCAAGCCGGGCCGGGAGAAATAGCCATCGGTCATCAGCGCGGTCGATCCGTCGTCGAGCAGCAAGGTGGCCACCCCCAACCACGTCACCGTCAGTGGCGTGCCCGGGGTCGCGGCAGGCACACCGAACCGGTCGAAGTACCGACGCAGGTCGGGGCGGCCGAGCTTGAGTCGCATCAGCGGAAGGCTTTCACATCGACACCGCCGGCTGTCAGTCGATCCCGTATCGCCGCGGCGATCTGGACAGCTCCCGGCGAATCGCCATGCACGCAAACCGATTCCACCGTCACCGCGACCTGTGACCCGTCGACGGCGGTGACCTGGCCTGCGGTCACCATGGTCACCACCCGCTCGGCGATGAATGCCGGGTCATGCAGCACCGCACCGGGTTCACGTCGTGACACCAGCCCGCCGTCGGGCCGGTAAGCGCGGTCGGCGAACGCCTCCGGCACAGTGCGCAGGCCGCGCGCATGGGCCTCCTCGAAGAACGATGAGCCGGCCAAACCCAGCACAGGGAGCGCCACATCCACCATCCGCACCGCTTCGGCCACCGCGGCCGCCTGCTCCCGGTGAGAAACGATCGTATTGTAAAGCGCGCCATGAGGTTTGACATAGGCCACGGCGGTGCCGGCGGCCTGAGCCAGTGACTGCAAAGCGCCGACCTGATAGATGATGTCGCCGATCAAGTCTTGGGCAGTGACATCGATGAAGCGTCTGCCGAACCCGGCCAGATCGCGATAGCTGACTTGTGCACCGACTGACACGTTCCGCTCCGCGGCCGCCCGGCAGACCTGCAGCAGGCCGGCCGGGTCACCGGCGTGAAATCCGCAGGCGACGTTAGCGCTGGTGACGATACCCAGCATGGCGTCGTCGTCACCGAGTCGCCAGACACCGAAACCCTCGCCCAAATCGGCGTTCAGGTCAATGGCGGCCACGTTGAGCCAGCCTATATGCGTTGCCGGCACCGGCGGTGTTCCTTGTGCCGCTGAGCTTGCCGGCTGCCGGTTCTGCAGCCATCGCCGCAGGTCAGCCTCAATTTCGCGACTATCAGAAGCGCCCGGTAGCGTAACCGGGCATGAAGGCAACGCCGCGGCGCCGGGCCACGCTTGCGTCGTTGGCGGCAGAACTGAAGGTATCCCGCACCACCATCTCGAACGCCTATAACCGGCCCGATCAACTGTCGGCAGACCTGCGCGAGCGGGTGCTGGCCACGGCACGACGGTTGGGTTATCCCGGTCCGGACCCGGTGGCGCGTTCGCTGCGAACTCGTAAGGCCGGAGCGGTCGGTCTGGTCACCACCGAACCGTTGACGTATTCGTTCAGCGACCCAGCCGCTCTGGATTTCGTTGCCGGAGTTGCGCAGTCGTGTGAGGAGCTGGGTCATGGGCTGCTGCTGGTCGCTGTCGGACCCAGCCGCAGCGTCCCCGACGGGACGGCCGCCGTACTTTCAGCCGGCGTCGACGGGTTCGTGGTGTATTCGCTTTCCGAGGACGATCCCTACCTGCAGGTGGTGATGCAGCGGCGGCTTCCGGTTGTGGTGGTAGATCAGCCCAAAGACGTGTCGGGTGTGTCAAGAGTCGGTATCGATGACCGGGCGGCGATGCGCGAGCTCGCCGAATACATTGTCGGTCTGGGTCATCGACACATCGGCTTGCTGACGATGCGGCTGAGCCGGGATGGACGGCACGGGCTTGTCGACGCCGAGCGGCTGAAGTCGCCGAAATTTCATGTGCAGCGTGAACGCATCAACGGTGTGCGCGATGTGATGAACGCGGCCGGTCTAAGTCCGGATTCGCTGACCGTGGTGGAAAGCTACGAGCACGGGCCGAAATCCGGTGGCGGTGCCGCTGAGGTGGCATTGGCCGCTAACCCGCGGATCACCGCCTTGATGTGCACCGCGGACGTCTTGGCGCTGTCGGCCATGGATTATCTACGCTCGCACGGCATTTACGCGCCGGGGCAAATGACGGTCGCCGGCTTCGACGGTGTGCCCGAAGCGATCAGCCGCGGGCTGACCACCGTCGCACAGTCAAGCCTGCAGAAGGGCCGCCGCGCCGGTGAGCTGCTGCACAACCCGCCGCGCTCGGGTATACCGGTCAACGCGATGCTGCCCACCAAATTGGTCCGGGGACGTACCGCCGGGCCGCCGGCCTGACGCGTCAGATCGCCGGGGTGACCCCGTCGCCGATCAGCAGCCGGACCGCCAGGTCCAGCCGCTTGCTGACGTCGGTCGCCGAGGCGCGCCGAGTCAGCCAGGCCAGCAGATTCGACAACCAGACGTCGGAGATCACCCGGGCGATGTGGTACTGGTCCTCGGTCGGTTCGCCGTCGCTCATTGCCCGCGCGAACATCGAATCGATCAGCTTTTCGACGTGGTCGACCTCGCCGGCCGCCGAGGCGTCGGCGAAGACGTAGGCGCGGGTCATCGCTTCGGTCAGCAGCGGGTTGCGCTGCATGGCGCGGTTGAGCTTGCTGACCATGAAATGCAGCCGCTGGTAGGACGTTCCGCCGGGCAGCGAGGACCGGTCCGTCTTCGCGTCGATGCGCTCGAATTCCCGGCCCAGCGCCGAGACCAGCAGGTGCACCTTCGAGGGGAAGTATCGGTAGAGCGTGCCGACCGCAACATCGGCACGGTCGGCCACCGCCCGCATCTGAACCGCCTCGTAGCCGCCCTTGGAAGCGATCGCCATCGTCGCGTCCAGGATGCGCTTGCGGCGTTCGCGTTGTGCCTCGGAGCCGAGCTCGGATTCCGCCAGGACCGCCACGTTCATGACCTCACGGGGCTGCGCGTCTGACGCGCGGTCCGAGTGTGCGTTCGCTGGCGACGACATGTGGGAAAGAGCTCCTTCGTGTTGCGATCTCGCTGTAAAAAACGATACGCATGCCGAACGTGAATCTCTCACCTCCGTGCGGCCGGGGAACCGGGTTGTTGTGCTGCTATGGCGTTCGACTTGACCGTCGATCACTGGCACTATTAGAACACGTTCTAGTGCTTGGAGAGCTCGTGCTCTCGGCGGCAGGTTGTCGCACCGAGGTGGTTACCAGACCCGAGGAGTCGATCGTGGCACCGACCATCACCGAAGAACAGCTGGCGGCGCGCGAGCTGGTGCGCGACTGGGCGGCCGCTTCGCAGGCCACCGCGGCGATTCGTGACGTCGAACAAGGCAAGCCCGACGCGTGGCGGCCGGTGTATGAGGGGTTGGCGGCACTGGGGATCTTCGGTGTCGCCGTTCCCGAGGCGAGCGGTGGCGCCGGCGGCCGGGTCGAGGATCTCTGCGCCATGGTCGACGAAGCCGCCAAGGCGCTGGCACCGGGTCCGGTCGCGACCACCGCGCTGGCCACTTTGGTGATCTCCGACACAGTGCTGTTGGGCGCGCTGGTCTCCGGTGGGCGCTTTGCCGGCGCGGCCCTGGCCGCAGACATCGAGTTCGACCCCGCGACCTGCACGGCGTCGGGGACGGCGCCGTGGGTGCTGGGCGCTGCAGCCGGCGCTGTGCTGCTGCTGCCGGCTGACCGGGGATGGCTGATCGTGGACGGCACCGAGGACGGTGTCACGATTGAGCCGTTGGCGGCGACCGACTTCTCCCGGCCGCTGGCGCGGGTGGTTCTGTCGTCGGCGCCGGCCACTGTGGTGGACACCCCGCCGGAACGGGTCGAGAATTTGGCGGCCGCCGTGTTGGCTGCCGAGGCGGCCGGCGTCAGTCGGTGGGCGCTGGACACCGCCGTCGCCTACGCCAAAGTTCGCGAGCAGTTCGGTAAGCCGATCGGCAGTTTCCAGGCGGTCAAGCACATCTGCGCGGAGATGCTGTGCCGGGCCGAGCAGGCGGCGGTCGTGGCCGCCGACGCAGCCCGCGCCGCCGCCGATCCGGACGAGCGCCAGTTGTCAATTGCCACGGCCATCGCCGCGAGCCTCGGCATCGAGGCGGCCAAGGCCAACGTCAAGGACTGCATTCAGGTGCTCGGCGGCATCGGCATCACCTGGGAACACGACGCCCACCTCTACCTGCGCCGGGCCTACGGAATCGGGCAGGTTCTCGGCGGGTCGGCACGCTGGCTGCGGCGCACTGCCGCGCTGACCCGAGCCGGTGTCCGTCGAGTTTTGGGCATCGACCTGCACGAGGTGGCTGACCAGCGGCCGCAGATCGCCGCCGCGGTCGCCGAGATCGCCGCGCTGCCTTCCCAGCAGCGACAGGCGGCGCTGGCCGAGGCCGGCCTGCTGGCAGCGCATTGGCCGCCGCCCTACGGGCGTGGTGCTGCACCGGCCGAGCAGCTGCTGATCGATCAGGAGTTGTCCGCGGCCGGTGTGACCCGGCCGGACCTGGTGATCGGTTGGTGGGCCGCACCGACGATCCTCGAGCACGGCACGCCGGAGCAGGTGAAACGTTTCTTGCCGGCGACGCTACGCGGCGACATCTTTTGGTGTCAGTTGTTCTCCGAGCCGGGAGCCGGGTCGGATCTGGCGTCGCTGCGCACCAAGGCGGTGCGCGTCGACGGCGGTTGGCAGCTGACCGGCCAGAAGGTGTGGACGTCGTCCGCGCACAAGGCGCAGTGGGGAGTGTGCCTGGCCAGGACAAACACCGGCGCCCCGAAACACAAGGGCATCAGCTACTTCCTGTTGGACATGAGCTCGCCCGGCATCCTGATCCGGCCGCTGCGTGAGATCACCGGCGACGCGCTGTTCAACGAGGTGTTCTTAGAAGAGGTGTTCGTTCCCGACGAGCTGGTGGTCGGCGCGATCAACGACGGCTGGCGGCTGGCCCGCACCACGCTGGCCAACGAGCGGGTGGCGATGGCCGCCGGCACGGCGCTGGGTAACCCGATGGAAGAGCTGCTCGCTACGGCGGCCGACGCGGAACTCGACGTCACGCAAGCCCGCCGTCTGGCCGATTTGATCGTCACCGCGCAAACTGGGGCGCTGCTCGATCAGCGGGTCGCTCAGCTGGCTGTCGGCGGTAAGGACCCAGGTGCGGAGTCCAGCGTGCGCAAACTGATCGGCGTGCGCTACCGACAGGCGCTGGCCGAATTGCGGATGGACATCACCGACGGTGCCGGTGTCGTCGAGGACAAGCTGGTGCACGATTTCCTCAACACCCGCTGTCTGACGATCGCCGGCGGCACCGAGCAGATCCTGCTGAGCGTGGCCGCCGAACGGCTACTGGGCCTGCCGCGCTAGCCGGGGTGTCAGGAGAACCGGGTTTGCGCGCCGCTACTCGTCGTAGCTGACGTCGACGGAATCGCTTTGCGGGCGAGATTGACAAGCCAAGATCAGGCCGTCGTCGAGATCCTGCTGCTCGAGCACGTCATTGACCTCCATCTGCACTTTGCCTTTCCGCAGAGTGCAGGCACACGCGCCGCAGTGGCCCTCCCGGCAGGAAAACGGTGCGTCCAGACCGCGGTCGAGCAGCACGTCGAGCAGTTTGGCACGCCGCGGCCAAGACACCGTGTGCGTTTCCCCGTCCAACTCCACCACCACTGTGGCCGGCGCCTCGTCACTTTCGCCGTCTGCTTCGATCTTGACCGCGGCGAACGGATCGGTGTCCAGCGAGCGAAAAACCTCGAGATGGATCTGATCAGCCGGAACATGCAGTGCTTCCAGGGCGTCCCGGGCGGATTGCATGAACGGTCCCGGTCCGCAGATGAACGCGTGCCGGTCGGTGTAGGGCGCGGCCAGTCTGATCAGCGCCGCCGCGCTCGGCAGCCCCTGCAGTGACTCCAGCCAGTGCACGACGGTCAGCCGGTCCGGGAACTTGGCCGCCAGCTCGCGCAGGGCTTCACTGAAGATCACCGAGCGGTCGTCGCGGTTGGCGTAGACCAGCACGATGCGCCCGCTGCCCTCGGCGAGCGCGGATTTACAGATCGACATGATCGGGGTGATTCCGCTGCCGGCGGCCAGCAGCAGGAAGTCGTCGTCGAGGGTCTTGGGCACGAAGGTGCCCGACGGCGCCAGGACGTGAATCCGCATACCGCGGTGGGCGTTGTCGCACAGCCACCTCGACGCGAACCCGTCGGCGGTCCGTTTGATGGTGACGGTCAAGGCGTCGTCGGTGAACGGTGAGCTGCACAGCGAATAACAGCGCGCCACCGAGCCGGTCCGGTCGCTGGGCACGCGCAGCGTCAGGAACTGCCCGGGTGCGTAGCGCAGCCGGTCCGCGGGTATCAGCGTGTCTCCGGGGCCGTCTGGGACCTTGAAAACCAGCGACCGCGCGTCTTCGGTCTCGACGACAACGTCGGCCACCTCCAGTTCGAGCACATGGCTGCCGATCGGCTCGTCGGGAACGACGTGGGTCACGACCAGACCCTCTCTCCTGTCACAACTAGAACAGGTTACAGAAAACCGACTTCAGAGCGCTACCAGGTGCAGGAACACGCTGCTCGACACAAATCGGAACGTGTTCTAGTCTCGTTTGTTAAGCCCGTACCTATGGAGGAACAGTGACGTCCATTCAACAGCGTGACGCGCAGTCGGTCCTAGCCGGTATCGATGATCTGCTTCCGCAACTTCGCGAGCGTGCCCAGTCCACCGAGGAGTTGCGGCGGCTGCCCGAGGAGACGGTCAAAGCGCTCGACCAGGTCGGTTTCTTTACGCTGCTGCAGCCCGAGCAGTGGGGCGGTCTACAGTGCGATCCTGCGCTGTTCTACGAGGCGGTACGTCGGTTGGCCAGTGCCTGCGGATCCACCGGCTGGGTGAGTTCGATCATCGGTGTGCACAACTGGCATCTGGCATTGTTCGATCAGCAAGCCCAAGAAGAGGTGTGGGGCGAAGACCCGACGGTGCGAGTCTCCTCCTCGTATGCGCCGATGGGCGCGGGCGTCGTGACTGACGGCGGCTACCTGGTCAACGGAGCATGGAACTGGTCGTCCGGTTGCGACCATGCCACGTGGGCTTTCCTGGGCGGCCCGGTGATCAAGGACGGCCGCCCCGTCGACTTCGGCAGCTTCCTGATCCCCCGCAGCGAATACCGTATCGACGACGTCTGGAACGTGGTCGGTCTGCGCGGCACCGGCAGCAACACCGTCGTCGTCAAGGACGTGTTCGTGCCGCGGCACCGGTTTTTGTCCTACAAGTCGATGAACGACGGGACCGCCGGGGGGTTTGAGACCAACACCGCTCCGGTCTATAAAATGCCTTGGGGCACAATGCATCCTACGACCATCTCGGCACCGATCGTCGGCATGGCCTACGGTGCCTACCAGGCGCACGTCGAGCACCAGGGCAAGCGGGTGCGGGCGGCGTTCGCCGGCGAGAAAGCCAAGGACGACCCGTTCGCCAAGGTCCGGATCGCCGAGGCGGCCAGCGACATCGACGCGGCGTGGCGCCAACTGATCGGCAACGTCAGCGACGAGTACGCACTGCTGTCCGCCGGCAAGGAGATTCCGTTCGAGCTGCGCGCCCGGGCGCGGCGCGACCAGGTCCGTGCCACCGGACGGGCCATCGCATCGGTTGACCGGCTGTTCGAGGCCTCCGGCGCCACGGCGCTCAACAACGACGCTCCGGTGCAACGGTTTTGGCGTGATGCGCATGCCGGCCGGGTGCACGCGGCCAACGACCCCGAACGCGCGTACGTGATCTTCGGCAATCACGAGTTCGGTCTGCCGCCCGGCGACACGATGGTTTGATGCTGCCGGTCGGGCAAGCGATGAGGAGGAGCGGCGGTAAGTGACCGCGATCGAAGAATTGACCTTCGAATCGACCTCGCGCTACGCGCAGGTCGAAGTGGACGGTCCACTGAAACTGCATTATCACGAGGCAGCTGTCGGCAACCCGCAGACCGTCGTGCTGCTGCACGGTGGCGGACCGGGCGCGTCGAGTTGGACAAACTTCTCTCGTAACATCGCCGTGCTCGCCGAGCACTTCCATGTGCTGGCCGTCGACCAGCCCGGTTACGGCCACTCCGACAAACGCAGCGAGCACGGGCAATTCAACCGCTATGCGGCAACGGCTTTGAAGGGTCTGTTTGACCAGCTGGGGCTGAGTCGTGTCCCGTTGGTGGGCAACTCACTCGGCGGTGGTACCGCTGTGCGCTTCGCACTGGACTACCCCGACCGGGCCGGACGACTGGTGCTGATGGGTCCAGGCGGGTTGAGCGTCAATCTGTTCGCGCCCGACCCCACCGAGGGGGTCAAGCGGCTCGGGAAATTCTCGATGCAGCCCACGCGGGAGAACCTCGAGGCGTTCCTGCGGGTCATGGTTCACGACCAGAAGCTGATCACCCCTGACCTGATCGATCAGCGTTTCGCCCTGGCCAGTACACCTGAATCGATCGCAGCGACCATCGCGATGGGAAAGTCTTTTGCTGCCGGGGATTTCGAGGCCGGCATGATGTGGCGGGAGGCTTACCGGCTGCGGCAGCCGGTACTGTTGATCTGGGGTCGGGAGGACCGGGTCAACCCGCTGGACGGTGCGCTCGTCGCGCTGAAAACCATTCCACGCGCACAGCTGCACGTATTCGGGCAGTGTGGACACTGGGCGCAGGTGGAGAAGTTCGACGAATTCAACCGACTCACAATCGACTTCCTGGGAGGTGCGCAATGAGCATTCGTTCCTTGGGCTACCTGCGCATCGAGGCCACCGACGTGGCTGCTTGGCGCGAATACGGACTCAAAGTGCTCGGCATGGTCGAGGGCAGGGGAGCGTCTGAGGGTGCGCTGTATCTCCGAATGGACGACTTTCCGGCCCGGCTGGTGATCGTGCCGGGCGAGCACGACCGGCTCACCGAAGCCGGCTGGGAATGCGCGAATGCTGAAGGGCTACAGGAGATCCGGGATCGGCTCGATGTGGAGGGCACACCGTACAAGGAGGCCACCGCAGCCGAACTGGCCGATCGACGGGTCGACGGGATGATCCGGTTCTCCGACCCGTCGGGCAACTGCCTGGGGGTGTTCCACGGCGCCGCTCTGGAACACCGCCGTGTCGTCAGCCCGTACGGGCACAAGTTCGTCACCGGCGAGCAGGGTCTGGGCCACGTGGTGTTGTCCACCCGTGACGACGACGAGTCACTGCACTTCTACCGGGAAGTGCTCGGATTCAAGCTGCGCGACTCGATGCGGTTGCCGCCGCAGCTGGTCGGCCGGCCCGCCGACGGGGCGCCGGCGTGGCTGCGTTTCTTCGGTTGCAATCCGCGCCATCACAGCCTGGCCTTCATGCCGGCACCGACGCCGAGCGGCATCGTGCACTTGATGATCGAAGTCGAGCAGGCCGACGACGTAGGCCTGTGCCTGGACCGCGCGCTGCGCCGCAAGGTGCCGATGTCGGCGACGTTGGGTCGCCACGTCAACGACCTGATGCTTTCCTTCTACATGAAGACACCAAGCGGCTTCGACGTCGAATTCGGTTGTGAGGGAAGAAAAGTTGACGACTTCGATTGGATTTCTCGGGAGAGCACCGCGGTGAGCCTGTGGGGTCACGACTTCACGGTCGGCTTTCGCGGCTAGCCGCGGCGGAGCTATGCCCGAGCCGGTCGACCCGCGCACGTTCCGTAGCGTGCTGGGTCAGTTCTGCACCGGGATCACCATCATCACCACCGTGCACGACGACGTGCCCGTGGGTTTCGCCTGCCAGTCGTTCGCCGCGTTGTCGCTCGAGCCGCCGCTGGTGCTGTTCTGCCCGACCAAGGTGTCGCGCTCGTGGCAGGCGATCGAAGCCAGCGGCAAGTTCTGCGTCAACGTGCTCACCGAGGCGCAGCAACCTGTGTCGACACGTTTCGGCTCCCGAGAACCCGACAAATTCGCCGGTATCGACTGGAGTCCCTCACCGTCGGGGTCACCGGTGATCGACGGGTCGCTGTCCTACATCGATTGCACCGTGGCTTCGGTGCACGACGGCGGCGATCACTTCCTGGTGGTCGGTGCGGTGCAGTCGCTTTCTGAGGTGCCGAAAATCAAACCGCGACCGCTGCTTTTCTATCGCGGCGACTACACCGGTATCGAACCCGACAAGACGACACCGGCGCAGTGGCGCGACGACCTGGAGGCGTTCCTGACGACCACGACGCAGGACACCTGGCTGTGAGTTGTCTCGGGCTGACCGTATCGAAGTACTAACGATTAGGTTGTTTTTCGGCGTCGACGCGAGTTTCGACGAGACTTGCCGGCTTGGCTCGTGTCTCGTAGAACTCGATGTTCCATCCCACAGTCGTCACTGCCCGCTGGAGCGCCGCCGCGGCGGCGTGTGCAGTGCTGCTTGCCGTTTGCGCGCCATCAGCTGCTGCGGGGCCCAACGCAGACACTCAGGGTTACGTCGACTCGACGGCGCGGTGTTCGACACCTGACACCGCAGTAGCTTTCGGCAGCACCGAGAGTTCGCGGTTGGCGATCTGCAGAACCCCGGCCGGCCAGTACCAATACCGCGGGGTCCGGGTACGCGACGGCGCGAAGCTGATTGTGCCCGCCGCAAAATCCAGCACCGGCACCTACGTCGCCACCGACGACGGAATCACCTACACCGTGACTTCGCACTCGTTAACCGTCGGTCAGGGCAGTCAGACGGTTCGCCAGGAGTCGATGGTCGACTTCCACGAGCCCGGCTCACCATCGGCGCCGGCGCCGAGCTCACCACCCAAGGTGACCCGGCCTTTGGCTCCGGCGGCCACACCGACGCCGTCAACGCCGTTACCACCGCCGCTTCCTGCAGAAGTTGGTGGTCGCGCTCATCGGTAGCTGGGCAGCGTGAAGGAACGCCCGACGGCCAAAGACTGATTGACGACCAGATTGCGCACAGCGGGGATGCGCAAGAACTGCAGCGCCACGTTTCGCAGCCGGCCAATCCAGCCCGCCGAGTACTTGTCCATCTTCAAGTTGTCGACGGCCAGCTTCTGGCACCGCGCCACGTAGGGCGCCAGCAGCTGCTGATACCGGGCGAAGGCCGCGGGGTAGTCGTCACCGGCTGCTCGCAGCTCATGGGCGAGGACGTACGCCCCAATCACCGCGAGGCTTGTGCCCATGCCCGAACGAGGTGAGGCGCACCACGCCGCGTCGCCGATCAGGCACACCCGCCCCGATGCATACGAATCCAGGTGAACCTGCGCGATCGAGTCGAAGTACACCGGATCGGCTTCGGCCAGCGCTTCGACGAAATGCGGTACTTCCCAGCCGATGTCGGCAAACCGATCGGCGAACAGCTGCTTGTTGCGCTCGACGTCACGGTGGTCGAAATCGAGGTCCGAGTCGGTCAGATAGAAGCTTGCTCGCGCGGGTTTGTCCGGATCGGTGGCTTGCAGCACCGCGGTCCGACCGGGCAGGGAAGAGGCCAAGCCGCGATGGTCGAGCCGCTGGCGGTTCGCGATGTCGAAGAACCCGAACACCTGGCCCAACTGCGTCACATACTGCTTCTCAGGGCCGAACACCAGCTCGCGCACGCCGGAATGCAGTCCGTCGGCACCGATCACCAGGTCGTAGTTGCCCGTGGAACCGTCACTGAAAGTAGCTTCAACCCGGTCCCCGCGATCGGTGAGCGCGGTCACCCGCACGCCGAAACGGAAGTCGACGTCATCGTTCGCCGCCTCGTGCACGATGCGGGCGAGGTCGCCCCAGAAGATCTCCAATTCACCGCTGAACACTTCAGCAGGCAGCCGACCGACTTCTCTGCCTCGCCCGTCGACGAGGATCAGCGGTCCCATATTGGTGGCGTTGGCGCGCACCTCGTCCAGGACACCCATCTTTTCCAGCACCTGCAGCGACGGGCCGCGAAAGTCGACTGCCTGCCCGCCGGTACGCAATTCACGGGCTTGTTCGGTGATCGTCAGGGCGTGGCCGTCCCCGGTCAGCCAGTAGGCGAGGCAGGGCCCAGCTATGCCACCACCGTTGATGAGGATGTCGAACGGCATGCGGACTCCGCTCTCGTCGTGGGCTACCCGCACTCAGCGCGGTTCAGACACTGCCGACGCTACTCAATGTCGGCCCATCACTTTTCTTAATTTCGGTGTACGGTGCCGCGGCATGGACTTCAGAATGCCATTGTGGTGACGACCCGGAAGCAGGGCCACGCGGTCGTGCTCGGCGCGGGACTGGCCGGCTTGCTGACGGCCCGGGTGCTCGCGAAGTTTTACGAGTCGGTCAGCGTGATCGAGCGGGATCATCTCTCTGATCGTCCGAGCCATCGAAGAGGTGTTCCGCAGGGGCGCTATGTGCACACCTTGCTGAGCCGCGGCAACCACATCTTGGAGGAGTTGTTTCCCAGATTGCTCACGGAACTGGTCGCAGCGGGAGCGGTGGCCGTCGACCAGGGTGACCTGTCGCGGCTGTATGCGCGCGTCGGGCGTTATGAGGTCCTGCGGTCGGGGACGGTGGCCGACCCCGCAGCGTTGGCACTCTACTTAGCCAGCCGGCCCTTCCTGGAATTTCACATCCGCCGCCGCGTGCGAACATTGCCGAACGTGGTGTTCGTCGAGGGGCATGATGTGCTCGAGCCGCTTGTCGCCGCTGAGACCATCACCGGAGTGCGAGTCTTGAATCGCCACAATGGCGTTCGTGCCTCGCTGGACGCTGACATGGTCGTCGATGCCACGGGCAGGGCGTCGCGGATACCGGTGTTCCTCGAGGGTACGGGCTATGCCAGGCCGCCGGAGATGCGGTCCGGTGCCAACTTGAGTTACGCCAGTCAACGGCTGAGCTTATCGAAGGAACGCATTGCCGAACGGGTGGCGCTGTTCGACTTGGGGACAGGGAGATCAAAAGGTCTGCTGGTCGCGTGTGAACACGACACCTGGAATCTTGCCGTCGGTTATGGCGCCGACGTCAAAGAGCCACCCGATGATCTCGCCGCATTGCTCCGGCTGGTCGAAAAGGGTCTGCCATCAACCATAATGAGCGGCTTGCGTGACGCGAAGCCGCTGGAAGCGATCGCTGTCATGCGGCGCACCACGGCTTTGTGGCGCCGCTACGACCAGATGCCACGTTGTCCTAGCGGACTGTTGGTGATTGGTGACGCGCTGTGCAGCCTGGATCCAACTTACGGGCAAGGCATGACGATGGCGGCCGTGGAAGCACTGGCACTGCAAGAATGTTTACGTTCTGGCGTCACCGGTCTGACGCAACGCTTCTTCATCGCGGCCGCGCGACACATCGGCCCGGTATGGAAGATGAATCGGGCTAACGAGAGGCCGCGCTCCTCTACAGACGAAAGGCGACCGTTGAGGCGACGTTTGAAGAGGTGGACGACTGAAGCGGTGCTCACGGCCGCCCAACACGACGTGGTTGTGGCCGAGCGTCTTTTTCGAGTCACGAATCTCGTTGATCCGCCGTCACGGTTGCAAGATCCCACCCTGATACCACGAGTTGTGGCTGCCAAGCTACCGAGCTTGCCCGGGTTTCGGTGACCGATGAGGCACGTCACCTACCGTTGACCTTGGCGCCTTCCAACCACGGCTGCATGCGTCTGAGCGCTTCTTCGATATCTGATTGCGGTCCGGCGAAGGACAGCCGGACGAACGAGTCACCGCGGACGGTGTCGAAATCGATACCCGGAGCAATGGCAACGCCCCTGTCAGCCAGAAGCTCTGAGCAGAACTCCGTCGAATCCATGGTGAAGTCCGAGACGTCGGCGTAGACGTAGAATGCGCCGTCAGTGGGCGCCAGCCGGTCGAGACCGATCGCGCGAAGACCGTCGAGCAGCAATTTCCGGTTGATCGCATATTGGTTCAGGTGGCTATCGGCCTCTGCGACAGCTTTATTGGTGAACGCCGCCACCGCGGCGCGCTGCGACAGCACCGGCGGGCAAATAGTGAAGTTGCCGGTCAAACAGTCCACCGCGCGGCGCAGCTCGGGCGGCACCAGCAACCAGCCCAGCCGCCATCCCGTCATCGCGAAGTACTTCGAGAAACTGTTGACCACTAGCGCGTTTCGGGAAGTCTGCCACGCGCAACTCGTCGGCGGTGCGCCGCCGTAAACCAAGCCGTGGTACACCTCATCGCTGATCAGCCGCACCCCGGAGGAATCACACCACGACGCGATCGCCGCCAATTCGTCGGGCGCGATGACCGTTCCGGTCGGATTCGCCGGGCTGGCCACCACCACGCCTCGCACCGGCGGGTCGAGCGCCGCCAACATCTGCGCGGTGGGTTGAAACCTGGTCTTCGACCCACATGCGAGTTCGACCACGTCGCAGCCGAGCGCCGACAGGATGTTTCGGTAGCAGGGATAACCCGGGCTGCTCAGCGCCACCCGGTCGCCGACGTCGAAACTAGACAGAAACGCGAGCAGGAATCCGCCTGACGACCCTGTTGTCACCACGACGTCATCGAGGTCGACTTGCAGGCCGTAACGGTTTGAGTAGGAACGCGCGATCGCGGCGCGCAGTTCGGGAATCCCCAGCGCGACCGTGTACCCGAGTTGATTCAGATTCAGCGCCGCCGCCGCCGCGGCACGCACCGGCTCGGGGGCTCCGGCACTTGGTTGGCCTGCCGATAGGTTCACCAGATCGCCATGGGTGCGCTGGCGTTCAGCGGCGGCCAGCCAAACGTCCATTACGTGAAACGGGGGGATCCCGGCGCGCAGCGCGACGCGATCGGTCATGGTGCAAGGCTAGAGCAGGCCCATGACGCTCTTGTTCACCGTGAACAACTCCGGTTCCAGCCGGCGCAAGTGCTCGCGGGGTGGCCCGAGCAGTTGCGCGCTGCCGTGCGCGCGTTTGAAGTACAGCTGCATGTCGTGCTCCCAGGTGATCGCGATGCCGCCATGCAGCTGAATGCCGTCGGCGGCAACGGCGCTGAACGCCTCAGTGGCGGCGACCCGGGCCAACGAAGCTGACGCCGCCGACGGCTCGGCGACGGCATCGTCGACCACCGCGCGGGCCGCCTGCATCAACACATAAAGATCAGCCATTCGGTGCTTGAGCGCCTGAAAGCTGCCGATCGGCCGGCCGAACTGCACCCGCTCCTTGGTGTAGTCGACGGTCAACTCCAGGCAGCGGCTCGCAGCCCCGATCTGTTCGACGGCCAGCAGGATGGCGGCCACGTCGGCGATGCCCGGGTCGGCGCCCAGCGTCGCGCTGCTCTGCGGCGCGACGCGGGCCAGTCTGCGGGTCGGGTCCATGGGCGCGACGGGTTCGGCGGTGAATGCGGTCCAGCGGGTGAGCTTGTCACCGTTAGCGGCGACCACGATGTCGGCGACGTCCCCGTTGATGACGTAGTCGGGGTCGAAAACTACCGCACCGATCGCTTCCCCGGCGGCGAGCTGCTCGAGCGCCTTGGTGTCCGGTTCGTCAGCGGCCAGCAACGCCAACTCTGTGAGCGTCGTGCCGAGCAACGGTGTCGGTACCAATCCTTTGCCGAGCTCCTTGATCACGACGGCGGCGTCTACGAGCCCTCCACCGGCACCGCCGTGCTCCTCGGGCACCACCAATGCGGCCGCCCCGACTTGTTCACAAAGCAGGCGCCACAGCGACTCGTCATAGCCAAGCGGGAATTCGATGGCCGCACGCACCGCTCTCGGCGAGGCATGTCTGGCCACCAGCGCGGCCACCGTCTCGCGAAGCAGCTCCCGTTCGTCTGAGAGATTCACGCGTTCTCCGCCAACGCATTCAGAACCCGGCGCCGGTGGGTGGTCGGGTCACCCCAGGCCGGCCGCAACGCCTGCACCCGCAACAGATACAGCGACAGATCGTGCTCGGCAGTGAATCCGATGGCGCCGTGCGTCTGAAGAGCCGAGCGTGCGGCCAGCAGCGCGGCATCGGCGGCCGCAGCCTTGGCGGCACTGACGTCGCGGGCCGTATCCGCCGAGCCGTTTGCAAGCGACAACGCGGCACCGTAGATCAGCGGACGAGCCAGTTCGATTGCGATGTGGACGTCAGCCAGCTTGTGCTTGATCGCCTGATAGGAACCGATCAACCGGCCGAACTGGGCGCGCTGCTTCGCGTAATCCACCGCGGCATTAAGAAGCGCCTGCGCGGCGCCGATCAGGTGGGCGGCGGTACCCAGCGCCCCAAACTCGTAAGCCCGCCCCACGTCGGCGTCCCACGCCGACCCGGCCGCCACGACGTCGAACAAGCGACGGCTCGGGTCGACCGACTCGTGCCGCTCGCCTACCTTGGCGACACTGACCCGCCCACTGTGGTCGGCCGACAACACCAACCCGGCAGCGTCGGCATCCACAGCTCGGGGTACCTGTGGCGGCAGCGCGACCGTGGCGATTGAATCACCGGACGCCAGCGCCGCCGCGCGCTCGTCGTCGCTCAACAAAATCGGTGCCACACAGATGGACTCGACGACTGGACCGGGAACACACCACCGGCCGAGCCGCTCCACCGCGACCATCAAGTCCACCGGGTGAGCCGCCAGGCCGTCGAACCTTTCGGGCACCGCCAACGCGGTGACACCCAGATCGGCCAGCCTCGCCCACACTTTGCGCCCGGGTGCGGTGTCACCGGTGGACCAGGAGCGCACCGCGGCCGGCACATCGGCCGCTGCGAGTGCAGAGTCGATGCTACCGGCAAAAGCCCGCTGCTCAGCGGCAAGGGCGAATTTCATTTTGCCTTCTCCCGGGGCAGCCCCAGCAGTCGTTCGGCGATGATATTCCGCTGAATCTCGTTGGTGCCGGCGTAGATCGGACCGCCCAACGCAAACAGTAAGCCGTCGCTCCACGAGTCGGCGAGCTCGGCATCGGCGCCTCGGATCTCCAGGGCGATCTGGTGCAGCGTCACGTCGAGGTCAGACCAGAATACTTTGGTCACCGATGACTCTGCGCCCAGCTCGCCGCCTTCGGATACCCGGGTGACCGTGCCGAAGGTGTGCAGACGGTAGGCCTGCGCCTTGATCCAGACGTCGGCAACTTGATCGTCAAAGTTATTAGTAAGCCGAATGTTTCGCAGTTCGACCAGGCGCTCGGCGGCAGCCAGGAAACGCGCCGGGCTGCGCAGCGACATCCCCCTTTCGTTGCTCGAGGTGCTCATCGCAACGTGCCAGCCGTCGTGCACTCCACCGATCACGTCGTGATCCGGGACGAATACGTCGTCGAGGAAGATCTCGCCGAAACCGGTGTCACCGCCCAGTTGTGCGATGGGACGTACCGTGACTCCATCGGCGTTGAGGTCGAACATGAAGTAGGTCAGCCCACGGTGGCGGTCGGCCCCGGCGTCTGATCGGAACAATCCGAAGGCCCGGTCGCCGAACGGCGCCCGGGAACTCCAGATCTTCTGCCCGTTGAGCCGCCAGCCGCCCGGGGTGTGCGTTGCCGTACTACGCAACGACGCGAGGTCGCTCCCGGAGTCAGGTTCCGACCAAGCCTGCGCCCAGATCTCCGCACCATTGGCCATCTTCGGCAGTACCCGGGCCAACTGTTCGTCGGTGCCGTGGGCGAACAACGTCGGCGCCAACATCGACGTCCCGTTCGCGCTGGCGCGCCCAGGAGCGCCGGCGCGAAAATACTCTTCTTCGAACACAATCCACTGCAGCAGCGTGGCGTCGCGGCCGCCGTATTCACGCGGCCAGGTGATCACCGACAGGCCGGCATCGAAGAGCACCTCGTCCCAGTGTCGGTGCTGTGCGAAGCCTTGCGCGGTGTCGTAGGACCTGGTCGGGAGGTGCTGTTTGTTAGCCGCCAGGAATTGGCGAACTTCGCTTTGCAGTTCCCGCGTCTCGTCGTCGAAATCCAGGTCCATCAATCCAACTCTCGCAGTAACGGTTTGACCACTTTGCCGCCCGCGTTGCGGGGCAGTGTGTCGACAAACAGCACCGAACGCGGCATCTTGAAATTGGCCAGATGCCGGCGGGCATGCTCGTTCACCGCCTCTTCGGTGAGGTAAAGGTCGGAGCGGACTACCAGAAAGGCGCGACCCACCTCGCCCAGCCGCTCGTCGGGCACCCCGATCACTGCGACGTCGAGCACCCCGTTGAGGCGGGCAAGCACCTGTTCCACCTCAGCGGGATACACGTTGAACCCACCGCAGATGTACATGTCCTTCAGTCGGTCGGTGATCTGCAAGTTCCCTGCAGCGTCAAGCCGTCCGATGTCGCCGGTGTGCAGCCAGCCGTCCGCGTCGACCGCGTCGGAGGTGGCCTGCGGGTCGTCGAGATAGCCCAGCATCACGTTGGGTCCGCGCAGCAGCACCTCTCCTGTTGCTGATCCTGGTTCCGAGCCCTCTGCCTCGTTGATTCGCAGTTCGAAGTCGGCGATCGGCCGGCCGCAGGTCGTCGCGACCGTCACCGCGTCGTCGTCGGTGCGGCACATGGTGCCGAACCCGTTGGATTCGGTCAGCCCGTAGGCGGTCAGCACGACGTCGATGTCGAGTTCGGTCTGCATCCGCTCGATCAGCACGACCGGCACTGAGGCGGCGCCGGTGACCGCGAACCGCAGCGACGTCAGATCGTGCTCACCACGAGCCGGGTGATCGAGCAGTGTCTGAAAGATGGTCGGCGGTCCGGGCAGCACGGTGATCCGATGCTCGGCAACCGCGCGCATCGCCTCGGGCGGGTCAAAAGTCACTTGCGGGAACAGTGCCGCGCCGGTTTGCAGGCAGGCCAGGATGCCGGCTTTATAACCAAAATTGTGAAAGAACGGGTTGATGCCCAGGTAACGGTCGTCGCTGGTGACCTTCCCGCAGGCCGCCCAGGCCGCCGAGCCGGCCAACGACTGCCGGTGGGCGCACCGTACGCCTTTGCTGCGTCCGGTGGTGCCCGAGGTGAACAAGATGTCGGACACGTCGTCAGGCCGAACTGCGGCGGCGCGCGCGTCGGCGGTCGCACCATCCGAACCGGCCGCCATGAATTCGTCCCAGGTGCCGTCGTCGGTACGCGCCCTGTCTTCACCGTTCTCTAGGGGCACGCGCACGATGTGGCGCAGTTCGGGCAAGCCGCGGCGGTCGAGGTCGGCGACCTTGTCCGCGCCCAGGAACCGACCCATCGCGACCAACAGCGGGGCTTTGGTGCGCGCCAAGATGTCGGTGGCTTCGGAGCCGGTGTAGCGGGTGTTCAGTGGGACTATCGTGCCGCCGGCGTATTGGCTGGCCAGGCAGGCGACCACCCAGTGCCAGGTGTTGGGCGACCAGATGGCAACCCGGTCGCCGGGGCCGATGCCGAGGTCGATCATCGCGGCCGCGGCACGGCGGACCTCGCGGTGCAATTCAACGAAGGTCAGGGTGCGATCGGGGCTGACCAGCGCGTTGCGGTCGGGCAGCTCGTGAGCGATGCGATTCAGCACCGCAGGTGTGGTCTGCGGATCGCTCGACATCGATGCTGCTCCTCACGCGGCCGCGCGGGCCAAAATGTCGCCGCGGGGCTAACAAAGCAAGTGCTTGGTAGGTTAGCCTACTGGTGTGCAGGACGTCGAGGAGTTCCGGGCCGAGGTCCGCGACTGGCTGGCCAATAATCTGACCGGTGAGTTTGCTGCGCTGAAAGGTCTCGGAGGGCCGGGCCGCGAACACGAGGCGTTCCAAGAGCGACTTGCCTGGAACCAGCACCTCGCGAAAGCCGGGTTGACGTGTCTGGGTTGGCCGGTCGAGCACGGCGGCCGCGGGCTGTCAGTCGCGCATCGGGTCGCCTTCTACGAGGAGTACGCCCTCGCCGACGCGCCGGACAAGGTCAATCATTTCGGTGAAGAACTCCTTGGTCCCACCCTGATCGCCCACGGCACAGCTGAACAACAGCAACGGTTTCTGCCCACGATTCTCGACGTCACCGAACTGTGGTGCCAGGGTTACTCCGAGCCCGGCGCGGGCAGCGATCTGGCCAACGTATCCACCACCGCGGTGCTCGACGGCGACCAATGGGTGATCAACGGGCAGAAGGTCTGGACGTCGTTGGCGCATCTGTCGCAGTGGTGTTTCGTGCTGGCGCGCACAGACAAAGGGTCCACACGCCACGCCGGGCTGTCCTATCTGCTGGTCCCGCTCAACCAGCCCGGTGTGCAGATCCGGCCGATCGTACAGCTCACCGGCACTTCGGAATTCAACGAAGTGTTCTTCGACGACGCCCGCACCGATGCCGACCTGGTCGTCGGCGCGCCGGGTGACGGGTGGCGGGTCGCGATGGGAACGCTCACCTTCGAACGGGGAGTTTCCACGCTCGGACAGCAGATCCGTTATGCGCGTGAACTGGCCCGACTGGTCGAGGTGGCCGAACACAGCGGTGCGGCCGGCGACCCGCTGATCCGGGAGCGGCTCACCCGGTCCTGGACCGGGCTGCGCAAGATGCGTTCCTACGCACTGGCCACCATGGACATCGAGCAGCCGGGACAGGACAGTGTGTCGAAGTTGTTGTGGGCCAACTGGCATCGCGACCTGGGTGAACTGGCGATGGACGTTGTGGGCAAGGCCGGACTGGTCGCTGCCGGCGGTGACCTCGACGACTGGCAGCGGCTGTATCTGTTCACCCGCGCCGACACCATCTACGGCGGGTCCAACGAAGTTCAGCGCAACATCATCGCCGAGCGTGTGCTCGGCCTACCCCGGGAGGTCAGGTGACCTTAGCGGTCGCGCCGAAAGAGGTTGCCGGTCATGGGCTTCTGACCGGCAAGGTGGTGATCGTCACGGCAGCGGCAGGCACCGGAATCGGTTCGGCCACCGCGCGGCGTGCGCTGGTCGAGGGCGCTGAGGTCGTCATCTCCGACCACCATGAACGACGGCTGGCGCAAACTCGTGACGAGTTGTCTGCGCTGGGGCTGGGCCGGGTGGAAAGTGTGCTGTGTGACGTCACCTCGACAGCTCAAGTCGATGCGCTGATCTCGTCGGCGACGGCACGGCTGGGCCGCATCGATGTCCTGGTCAACAACGCAGGCCTGGGCGGCCAGACACCGGTGGTCGACATGACCGACGAAGAGTGGGACCGGGTGTTGGATGTGACGTTGACGTCGGTGTTCCGTGCCACCCGCGCGGCGCTGCGCTATTTCCGGCGGGCCGACCACGGTGGGGCAATCGTCAACAACGCCAGTGTGCTGGGCTGGCGTGCACAACATTCACAGTCGCACTACGCAGCGGCCAAAGCCGGCGTGATGGCGTTCACGCGTTGTAGCGCGGTAGAAGCCGTCGATTGTGGCGTGCGGATCAACGCCGTCTCACCGAGCATCGCCCGACACAAGTTTCTGGACAAGACCACCTCGGCCGAGCTGCTCGACCGGTTGTCGGCCGGCGAGGCGTTCGGACGGGCCGCCGAACCGTGGGAAGTGGCGGCGACCATCGCGTTCCTTGCCAGCGACTACTCCAGTTACCTGACTGGTGAAGTCATTTCGGTCTCGAGTCAGCATCCATGAACCGCCGGGCGGAACTGCTGGAGCTGGCCGCGGCCATGATGGCCGAGCGGGGTCTGCGCGCGACCACGGTGCGTGACATCGCCGACGGCGCAGGCATCCTGTCCGGCAGCCTGTATCACCACTTCGCCTCCAAAGAGGAAATGGTCGACGAGATGCTGCGCGGATTCCTGGACTGGCTGTTCGCCCGCTACCGCGACATCGTCGACACCGAGCCGAATCCGCTGGAGCGGCTCAAAGGTTTGTTCATGGCATCGTTCGACGCGATCGAGCACCGGCACGCCCAAGTTGTCATCTACCAGGATGAGGCCAAGCGGCTCTCGGCGCAGCCGCGGTTCTCCTACATCGAGGACCTGAACAAGCAGCAGCGCAAGATGTGGGTCGACGTGCTGCATCAAGGCATTGAGGAAGGTTACTTCCGGCCCAACATCGACGTCGATCTGGTCTACCGTTTCATCCGGGATACCACCTGGGTGTCGGTGCGTTGGTATCAACCAGGCGGTGTGCTGACCGCTCAGCAGGTCGGCAAGCAGTACCTTGCCATCGTCTTGGGCGGCATCACCGTAGACAGCAAAGGAGTATGAACATGGAGGCCTACGTCGTCGACGCTGTGCGTACCGCGGTCGGCAAGCGCAATGGAGGGCTGGCCGGCGTGCACCCGATCGACCTGGGTGTCGCGGCGTTCCACGGCTTGTTCGACCGTCTCGACGTCGACCCGGCTGCTGTCGACGACGTCATCGTCGGCTGCGTGGATGCCATCGGCGGTCAGGCCGGCAATATCGGCCGGCTGGCATGGCTGGCAGCGGGTTACCCGGAAGAGGTCCCCGGTGTCACCGTCGACCGGCAGTGTGGGTCCAGCCAGCAGGCCATTTCGTTTGGCGCGCAGGCAATTTTGTCGGGGACAGCCGACGTCATCCTCGCCGGTGGCATGCAGAACATGAGCAAGATCCCGATCGCTTCGGCCATGGAGGTCGGCAAGCAGCTTGGCTTCACCTCACCGACCGGAGAGTCCAAGGGTTGGCAGCACCGCTACGGCGACGAGGAGATCTCGCAGTTCCGGGGTGCGGAGTTGATCGCCGAGCGCTGGAACCTGTCGCGAGAGGAGATGGAGCGGTTCGCCTTGTCGAGCCACCAGCGGGCGCTGGCGGCGATCCGCGCAGGACACTTCGACAACGAGATCGTCGCCGTGGACGGTTTCGCGGTCGACGAGGGGCCGCGGGAAACCAGCCTGGACAAAATGGCCGGGCTGCCCGCATTGTCCGAAGGGAGCCGGTTGACGGCGGCGCTGGCCAGCCAGATCTCCGACGGCGCCAGCGCGATGCTGTTGGCTTCCGAGCGGGCCGTCAACGACCACAAGCTGACCCCCCGGGCCCGTATCCACCACATCAGCGCGCGCGGCGCCGACCCGGTGTTCATGCTGACCGGGCCGATCGCGGCCACTCGGCACGCGCTGGACAAGACTGGCCTGTCCATCGACGACATCGACGTCGTCGAAATCAACGAAGCGTTCGCGCCGGTCGTGCTGGCCTGGCTCAAGGAGATCAAAGCCGACCCGGAGAAGGTGAACCCCAACGGCGGCGCGATCGCCCTCGGTCACCCGCTGGGCGCTACCGGCGCCAAATTGTTCACCACCATGCTCAACGAGTTGGAACGCGTCGGCGGCCGCTACGGGTTGCAGACGATGTGCGAGGGCGGTGGCACGGCCAACGTCACGATCATCGAACGGCTCTGAATTCGATTGCCCGGCCAGGTCTGCTTGCTCGGCGGTTAACGAGTTGCCACGACCAGCGCGATCCCGCCGAGAGCCAACAGCCAACTGGTGAAGCTGCCCACTAAAAATGTCCGCCGACGCCGAGGCTCGCCGATCAGCAGGCGTTCCATCGGGCCCAGCAGCCGGCCGCCCTTCAGCCGGTCGGACGGCTGCGGCTCCCCGGCCGGACGCACCGCACCCACTGAACCGAGCACGAGGCGCACCAGCTGGTTGCCGGTGGCGAATTGCAGCAGCACCACAGCGACAACCATCAGCAACCGGGTGGGCGTCACATGATTGAGCGGCAGATGCGCCCAGGCTGACCAGCGCGCGACGACACCGTTGACTGCTGAGGACCATCCGGACAGCACGATCAGTAGAGCAACCGCCGCGGCGAACCCGGCCAGCGGCGCCACTTGGTGGGTGCCGCTGTTCTCGCTGCGCCGGCACAGCCACTCCCAGACGACGACCGCCGCGGCCGCGATCGCCAGCACGACGACGTCTCCGAGACGCCACAGCGCCCCCAGCGCCGCGCACACCAGCACCACGATCGGCCCGATCGCCAGCGAAGGCCACGCCACGCGGACGGCCCGCCGGCAGAAGTCGGCGACCGTCGTCGCGATCAAGAAGACGGCGAGGGCGCTCACGGCAAACTCCGAAGGTATCGAGACGCAAGGACGACCAAGTCCAGACCGTCTCGAGCCGCCCGTTGGGACACCGCGGACGGGCTGATGCCCTCGGCCGCGGCCAGTTCCCTTTTGGTTCGGCCGGTCATCAGGCCCCTCACAATTCGTAGTGATCTTTCATCGAGCGATCCAAGCAGGTGGTCCCGACAAATCAGGGCCGCGTTGACCGCGGCGACGTCGGCGGGGGTGTCGTCGCCCGCCCGATAGGTTGTCCGGATCAGCGTCAACCCGGGCTGCCGCTGAGTTTGTGCGGTGTGCTGGATGGCTTCTCGAGCGCTCCACCAACCCGGTCCGTCCTGGATCCGGGTCTCGGCATCTAGGACGGTGACCGCACCCCAGCCGATCCCGAACCGGACGTCGACCTCCGGCGCCAGCAGGAGGCGTACCGCCAACGCCGCGTCGATGGCTGCACCGACGGCGGGAAAGCTGCCCTGAAACTCGTCGCCGATCGTGAAGGCCGGTGGGTCGAGCGCAGCACCGGCGACTTCGCGGAGGGCGGCAGCGACGCGTCGATGCAGCGCTGTGCGGTCGCCGGAGCGCCGAGATCCCACGACGTCGCCGATCAGCGTGGCGCGTCGTGAACTGCTGGACTTCATACGCGGCATTTGAAGGTTATAGCTTAAAAGCTGCGCCAGTTAAGCTGACGCATTCATGCTCATTGCGGACATCATCGCTTGGCGACTCCGGCCACCGCGACACTTAAATGTCGCACGCGACGCGCCGGGCATCCCCGCAAAGGTTTAAGTCTCGGCGTTCCGGCGCAGTTGCGCGTTATTCCACCAGCGCAGCCGCGGCCTGTAGATGCTTGACAGCGTCACGCACGACGCACTCGATCACCTCTGCGCATGACGGCAGGTCGCTGAGGATGCCGGCCACCTGACCCGATGCCAGCACACCGGCTGTGGTATTTCCTTCCACCAGGCCGGCTTTGAGCAGCATCGGAGTGTTTGCGGCCATCACCACCTGCGACCAAGTCAGCTCCTTACCGTGCCGCATCGCCAGGCCATCGGTGATCATCGACCGCCACGTCATCTGCGACATCTTCTTGAACTTCGCGGCGTTGCGCACCGCGGCGGTCAAACCCCTTGCCCGTGAGCCGTTTTCCAGCCTTTCGACTAGTTCAGTGCGCAATACGCGGTGCGGCATACCGTCGACACGGGTGGTGACAACTGTTCCGTTCAGTTCGGCTTCCAGGTAACGCCGTTTGACGGCGTCCGGGACGGTCGAATCCGACGTCAGCAAGAATCTGGTACCCATCGCGACACCGGCCGCGCCGTAGGACAACGCGGCCGCCAATCCGCGACCGTCGAAGAACCCGCCCGCGGCGATCACCGGGATACCGGTGCCGGCGACGGCGTCCAACACCGACGGCAGCAGCAGTGTCGTGGCCACAGGTCCGGTGTGCCCACCGCCTTCACCGCCTTGCACGATCATCGCGTCAGCGCCCCAGCTCGCCACCTTGCGCGCGTGCTTGGCTGCGCCGATCGATGGTATGACCACCGCGCCGGCTTCTTTGAGCCGGCTGATCAGTTCTCGTTTAGGCGCCAACGCGAACGACGCCACCTTGACACCTTCGCGGATCATCAACTCGACCCGGTCGGGAGCGTCAGCGGCGTCGGCCCGGATGTTGACCCCGAAGGGCATGTCAGTGGCGGCCTTCACCTTTCCGATCGCCGACGCCAGCTCGTCGAGAGTCATCGTGGCGGACGCCAAAATGCCGAGGCCACCGGCGTTGGCGGTGGCCGAGACCAGCCGGGCGCCGGCCACCCAGCCCATGCCGGTCTGCACCACCGGATGCTCGACGCCGACCAGCTCGGTCAGCGGCGTGCGCAGCCTCATGCACGTACCTCTCTGTCGCGCAACGCTTTCGGGTCAAGCACGGCACGGATGAGCTGCAATTCGTCGGTGCCGGGCGATCTGGTCTGGCCCGCCTCGGAAAGGCCGTGCACCTGAAACGACGTAGCTTCGTGAACGTCGTCGAGGCTGACATCGGGGTGCAGGGTCAACGCCCGCATCGTGTGCTCGGGACCGCCGAAGTCGAACACTCCCAAATTGGACACCACCCGATAGACGTTGACGAAGCGGAATGCCGGATTGCCCGGGTCGATCTTGTCGTAGCCGATCCCGGAAACCACGTCGACGGTCTCGCTGAACACCCGCTTGCAATGGTGGCCGACCCAGTAGCTGGTCGCATGGTTGACCGTGTTGCCGGGAGCGCCGCGCACACCGAACATCTGCCGGGTCGGATGCTGCAGCGGGCCGAACGCCGACAAGTTCTGATTGCCGTACTTATCAACCTGATTCGCGCCCATCACGACGTGTCGCCGGCCCCAGGCCAACGTCTCGAATACCCGGCCGAACGGCATCCACCCTTCGATCGCACCCGGGGCACCCAACGCCGGGGTGTCCGCCAGCAGTTGCGCCTCACCGTCGGTCAGCAAGATGTCTGGGGCGAAGGTCAGCCGGGCCAGCCGTGCGCCTATCGACGCCACCGTGGTCATCGGGCTAATCATGATTTCACCGGCGTCGCGGAACAAGTCGGCGCAGGCGGTCACACAGACCTCGGCACGGCTGACGGAATCGCTCACGCGTCCTCCCCGGATCTGCGCACCGCCGTCTGGTAGTCGGCTTCGCTGCCGGACAAATAGGTCGCCGTGAACTGTGCCCACTCCTCCTCCGACGAAGCAGCCTGAGCGTAGCAACGCTGAAACTTCTCGTCCCGGCCGTAATCTGGTGCAGCGGTGGTGAAGTGAGCGCCACCGGATGCCTCTGTCACCGCATCGACCATCATCCGGTTCACCAGCAGCGCTTGCGGCGGCACTGCCTTGACAAGCTCATCGGTCGACACGACACGTTCCACCGACAGGTAGCCCTTGTCGGCGGCCATCAGGAACAGATCGTCGAAGTAGGGATCGATGCCGGTGTAGGCCGCATTGCCTTGCGCATCACCGAGGTTGAGGTGTACGAACGCGGCGTCGAGTCGTAGCGCCGGCATGGCGATCAGCGTCTCGTATCCACCGCCCGGCGCTGGATACGGTGACGTGACCGTTCCCAGTTCGCCTTCCCAGAAGTCGGGGACCGAACTGCCCAGCCCGGCGCGGATCGGCAGAAAGGGCAGCCGTTGTGCGGCTGCCTGCAACCCGCAGCGCAGCATGCCCTCGTCCATTTCGCGCGCCTCGACGGCTCCGCTGGTACGCGCCCGGGCGAACCACGGGTCATAGAACGGCGGCGAGTCGAGTGAGACGAATCCGTAGTAGACGCGCTTGACCTTGCCCGCCGAGCACAGCAGGCCAATGTCGGGCCCGCCGTAGCTGACCACGGTCAGATCAGTGACGTCGGTGCGCAACATGGCCCGCACGAAGGCCATCGGCTTACGTCGCGATCCCCAGCCGCCGATCCCGATCGTCATACCGCTGCGCAGGTTCGTGACGGCGTCGTCGAGCGTAGCGAGCTTGCTACTCATGACTTCTTCACAAACGCATCGCGGTGCTCGTCGGCCACTCCGGCGAGGTTGAGCTCGAAGGTGAAACCCTGCTCCATTCGATAACTGGAGTTGACCCGTTGCAGGTCAATAAGATTCAGTGCTTCTTTGGCCGCCCGGATCACTCGGGTGTCTTTCGCGGCGATGTCCCGGGCCACGCGCAGTGCAGCCTCGTCAAGCTCGTCGCGAGGTACCACCTCGTGTACCGAGCCGTAGTGGTGCAGGGTCGCGGCGTCGACTGTCGCCGCGGTGAAGAACAGCCGCCGCATGACATGTTGCGGTACCAGCCGGGACAGGTGGGTGGCCGCGCCCAGCGCGCCGCGCTCCACTTCGGGCAGCCCGAAGGTGGCGTCGTCGGACGCGACGATGACGTCCGCGTTACCCACCAGCCCGATACCTCCGCCGACGCAGAATCCGTTGACCGCGGCAATCACCGGCACCGCGCATTCGTAGACCGCGCGGAATGCGGCGAAGCAGCCGCGGTTGGCGTCGATCAGCGCTGCGAATCCCTCAGTCCGCTGCATTTCCTTGATGTCGACGCCGGCGTTGAAGCCGCGGCCTTCGGCACGCAGGATCACTGCGTGCGTAGTGGAATCGTGTCCCGCCGCGGTCAAGGCGTCGGCAAGGTCGAACCAACCGCGCGAGGGGATGGCGTTGACGGGCGGGAAATCGACGGTGACCGCGACTATGCCCGGTTCGGTGGTCTTGGAGGTAATCGTCATTGGCACGTCCTGAATTCGGTTACCTGAGCAAGCACTTGCTTGGTACGCTAGCACAGTGACTCGCGCCGACGGAGCCGACTGCATCGACTTCGGACTGAGCGCGCGGGTCGTGTTGGTGACCGGCGGCGTTCGAGGGGTAGGCGCCGGTATCAGCGCGGTTTTCGCCCGGCAGGGCGCCACCGTGGTGACCTGCGCGAGGCGCTCCGTGACAGATTCACCGTACGAGTTCTACCCCTGCGACGTCCGCGACGACGACGCCGTCAAAGCGATGATCGACGCGGTGTACGACCGGCACGGCATACTCGACGTCGTCGTCAACAACGCCGGAGGTTCGCCCTATGTGCTGACCGCTGACTCCAGCGCGAAGTTCAATCGCAAGATCATTGAGCTCAACCTCCTTGGCGCATTGTCGGTTTCCCAGCACGCGAATGAGAAGATGCAAAGCCAGCAGCACGGCGGGTCAATCGTCAACATCTCCAGCGTCAGCGGTCGGCGGCCCACACCCGGCACCGCCGCATACGGAGCGGCCAAGGCGGGCGTCGAAAGCCTCACACAGACCTTGGCAATGGAATGGGCGCCGAAAGTGCGGCTGAACGCGGTCGTGGTCGGAATGGTCGAAACCGAACAAGCCGAACTGTTCTACGGCGACGCCGAGTCGATCGCCGCGATCTCCGCCAATGTGCCACTCGGCCGGCTGGCCACTCCCGACGACGTCGGTTTGGCCGCAGCGTTTCTCGCCTCAGATGCGGCGTCTTACATCAGCGGTGCGGCGCTGGAGGTACACGGTGGCGGCGAACCACCGCACTATCTGGCCACGACCAGCGCCATCAAGTAGAGGAAGAAAAGGATGGGTGGTCAATGGGAATAGTCGACGGTCGGGTAGTCGTCGTCACCGGAGCGGGCGGGGGCATCGGGCGTGCACATGCCCTCGCGTTCGCCGCCGAGGGCGCGCGGGTCGTGGTCAACGACATCGGGGTCGGTCTGGATGGTTCGCCGGCGAGCGGAGGCAGTGCGGCGCAAGGCGTGGTCGACGAGATCACCGCCGCCGGCGGTGAAGCCGTCGCCGATGGATCCAACATCGCGGACTGGAACCAGGCGGCCGGCCTGATCGCGACCGCAGTCGAAAGATTCGGCGATCTGCACGTCTTGGTCAACAACGCCGGCATCGTGCGCGACAGAATGCTCGCCAACACCAGCGAGGACGAATTCGACGCGGTGATCGCCGTCCACCTGAAAGGCCATTTCGCCACCCTGCGCCACGCGGGATCCTATTGGCGCGGGCTATCCAAACGAGGCAAAACCGTCGACGCCCGAATCATCAACACCAGCTCCGGCGCCGGTTTGCAGGGCAGCGTCGGGCAAGGCAATTACAGCGCCGCCAAAGCCGGTATCGCGGCCCTGACTCTGGTCGCTGCCGCCGAAATGGGCCGTTACGGCGTTACCGTCAACGCCATTGCGCCGTCAGCGCGCACCCGCATGACCGAAACGGTGTTCGCCGAGATGATGGCCCAGCCCGATGAGGGATTCGACGCGATGGCTCCGGAGAACATTTCGCCGTTGGTGGTGTGGCTGGGCAGTGCGGGATCCCGTGACGTCACCGGCAACGTGTTCGAGGTCGAAGGTGGCGTGATCCGGATCGCCGAGGGTTGGGCGCACGGGCCGCAGGTCGACAAGGGCGCGAGGTGGGAGCCGGCTGAGTTAGGTCCGGTGGTCAGCGATCTGCTGGCGAAGTCCCGGCCTCCGGAGCCGGTGTACGGAGCGGGCTCCTAGTCGGACGGCAAGCTGAGCCCTAGCAACGCTCAGCGGTCCTGATCACAAGGCCAAGCCGAGATCCGGAATGACGTTCTGCGCGGCGTCGACGATGTCGCCGAGCACCGCTTGCGGGAAGTGGGTTGCAGCCATGCTGATCTCGCTGACGCCGTTTTGAATGGCATCGGCGATCGTCGTCGAATCCCCGGAGCTGAGTGTCTCCCAGATGTGGTAGGCCGCCATCTGCGGTGCCGTGATCAAGTCGCGGACGTCGACGAACAGGTCGGTGGCCAAACCCGGATCTTGCGGGACCGGTTGGCCGTCCCAGTCGACCAGTGTCCAGCCATCCTGGGGATTGCCCTGCACTTCGACAGTGCCCGTATAAGGCAGCAGCTCACCGGTTTTCAAGAAATCTTGCAGAACGAGTTGGAAGTCCGGATTGTCGACGTTCATCAACGTCCAGATCGCGATCGTTCCCTCGTGCGAGAAGACCCCGTCGATGCTGTCACCGTTTGTGACGTTCGTGCTGTAAATCGTCTGCAGTGCCGCGTTGACGCGGTCTTCGAACTCCATCCCGTCGAAATCGGAGGAGCCCAACTCCGGCACGAAGTCAAGCCCGAGGGTCCACAGCAACGGGGCGAACAAGTACAGCGCGCCCCCGAGCGGAACGTCACCGACATCGACCGGCGCACCCTCGAAAATTCCGGCGTTGATCTCGTTGAGTCCGGAAAGTTGTTGGATTTGCAGACCCAGCAAGTCGGCCAGCGGCGTGGCGGTTTCCAATGACCGGACCATCGTCGATGCGTAGATCTCTTGTATTCCGCTGTGGGCCAGCGCCTGCGCGACGGATTCGGCTTCCTCACGGCCCAACTCAGTGAGATCGGGTCCGGGCACCAGCGTGTTGATCACCGACATGTCGCCCGACTCCCCGTGCCGCACGAAGTCCAGCGTTATCGAGTCGTCAGCCCACGCCGTCGCCGATCCTAGAAACAACGGTCCGACCGACACCAGCCCGACGGCAACGTTGCGCAACCGCATAGGGCAAGTTACCGCAGATCACCGCGCGTCACCGCCGATTGGCGGGACTTACGCCGGCTCGCAGACCACCAACGGGATCACCCGGTCGGTCGCGTCGCGGTATCTCCGATAGGGCGGATACATCTTGGTCAACGGCGGCCAATAGCGCTTGCGCTCCTGATCGGTGGCGTCACGCGCCTTCAACCGCAGCCGCTGTCCGCGGATCTGCACCTGCACCTCGGGGTTTGCTTTGAGGTTCAGATACCACACCGGGTTTTCGGCGCGGCCACCGAAGGACGCCGGAAGGATGATCCGCTCACCGTCGCGCAGATACAGCGTCGGTGTGGTCCGCGGCTCACCCGACTTGCGGCCGGTGGTGGTCAGCAGCGCCGCTGGGAACCACAGCAGCCGCGAACCGACTAGGCCGTTGGTGCGGCGATAGACCCAGATATGGCCGCGCGCGAAATACTTCAGCGCGACAAGCAAAAACCGCGAATTGCGGACGCCTCCCTCGTCAGTCACGTCTTCAAGGGTCGCAGATGACGACCGGAATCTTGCGATCGGTCCAGGACTGGTAATCGTCATAGCTCGGATACATCTTCACCAGACCCGGCCAGTACTCGGCGCGTTCTTCGTCGGTGGCGTCGCGCGCCGTCAGGTCGAGCACGTCTTTTTTGATCTGCACCTGCACCTTGGGGTTGGCTTTCAGATTGAGGTACCACATCGGGTTCTTCTCCGAGCCGCCCCTCGACGCGACCAGAACCACCCGATCGCCGTCCCGCAGGAACAACAACGGGCTCACCCGCGGCTGTCCGGTCTTGCGGCCGGTAGTGGTCAGCAGTGCCACCGGGGCCTTGCCGAACGTGCCGCCCAGACCCTCGCCGCCGCCGCGGCGGTACATGAACGTGTTGATTCGTGACATCCACTTGATAGCGACGTTGGTGAGCGGCGAATTAAGGAAGCGCGGCGCAGGTTTCGATGGCATGGCAGAGATCCTAAAGCCGGGAGGCGCGCTGAAGGAACGGGTGCAACTTCACGGTGATGTGGTGGATGCGGCCGTCGCCCGGCGGAATCAGGAACGTCTCATCGATATGCGCGGCTACCCGCCGCCCCGCGAAGCCCGTTTTGGTCACGATATCGAAGATCGCCCGCACCTCGTCGCCGGCCACTGTGTACTCCGGCTGGGTGGCTGCCTCGATGATCCGGTACTGCGGGCCGCGATTAAGACTGCGCCGCAGATGTTTCCCGGAGAACCCGGTCTTAATGCCTTGCTCGATCCGGACACATCCGGGCGCGAACGGAACGGAGTCACCGTCGTGGCTGACCAGCGCGTCGATGTAGGCCTGAGCCGCTGAGATGCGGTCGGTGTCAGTGACAGGCACCAGCGGCGCCCGACGACGATGCGGGCTCTTGGCCCGAGGAGGAGTCCGGCATGAGACTTCAGATTCGCTCGATGATGGTGCCGGTCGACAGCGCCCCACCGGCACACATGGTGATCAGCGCGGTGCTCTGATCGGAGCGTTCCAGTTCGTGCAGCGCGGTGGTGATCAGCCGGCTACCGGTGCTGCCCACCGGATGACCCAGGGCGATGGCGCCACCGTTGACGTTGACCCGTTCCATGTCCGGTTCGTGCACCCGCGCCCAGGACAGCACCACCGAGGCGAAGGCCTCGTTGATTTCGACGACATCGATGTCGCCGATCTTCATGCCGGCTTTCTCCAGCACCTTGGCTGTCGACTGCACCGGGCCGTCGAGGTGGTAGTACGGCTCAGCGCCTACCAACGCCTGGCTGATGATTCGAGCCCGGGGCCGCAGGCCCAGCGCCTTGGCTTTGTCCTCGTCCATCCACAGCACCGCCGCCGCACCATCAGAAATCTGCGACGACGTGCCCGCGGTGTGAATACCGCCCTCCAGCACCGGCTTGAGCTGGTTGAGTCCTTCGAGGGTGGTGTCCCGCAGACCTTGGTCGCGGCTGACGAACTGCCGCTCCGAGGTGGGCTGCTTATGCTCGTCGAGCACCGGCGCCTCGATCGGTGAGATCTCCCGGTCGAAGCGGTCCTCGTCCCAGGCCCGCTTGGCGCGTAGCTGCGACTGGAAGCCGAAGGCGTCGATGTCGTCGCGGCTGATGCTGCGCCGCTTGGCGATTCGCTCAGCCGCCTCGAACTGGTTGGGCATGTCGATGTCCCACGACTCGGCGCGCCAATTGCGGTTAGGACCTGCGTTGGCGCCGAGCCCGACGCGGCTCATCGCCTCGACGCCGCACGCGACGCCGATGTCGATGGCCCCGGCGGCGATCAAACCGGCGACCAGGTGGTTAGCCTGCTGCCCGCTGCCGCACTGGCAGTCGACGGTGGTGGCGCCGACGTGCTCGGGTAGGCCGGCCGTCAGCCACGCGGTGCGGCTGATGTTGTTCGACTGCTCGGCGTACTGGGTTACGCACCCGCCGATCACCTGCTCGACCTCGCCGGCGTTGACGCCGGCACTCTCCACCAGAGCCCTCTGCACCGCACCCAGTAATTCGGTGGCGTGCAGGCCGGACAACCAGCCGTTACGTTTGCCGATCGGGCTACGAGTGGCTGCAATGATTACCGGGTTAGCCATTCGGTCAGGCTAGAACACGTTTCATTACTCTGACAAGCGACGACGCATCTTGCCTTTTGTATGCGGTGAAGCCATGTTTTACTGGCACTAGAACACGTTGTAAGGAGGAGCGCACCGATGCCCATTCCCGATCAGGCCCCCCATCTTCCGCCCGGGTTCGATTTCCTTGATCCCGACATCACCGTCAAGGGCTTACCGGTGGCGGAGTTGGCCGAAGTGCGCAAGTCCGAGCCTATCTTCTGGGTGGACGTTCCAGGTGGCACCGGCGGGTTCGGCGACAAAGGCTATTGGGTGATCTCCAAGCACAGGGACGTCAAAGAGATCTCCGTGCGCAGCGACGTCTTCTCCAGTCAGCAGGACTGCGCTATTCCGGTTTGGCCGCAGGAGATGACGCGCGAGCAAGTCGACCTGCAGCGCGTCGTCATGCTGAATATGGACGCGCCGCACCATACCCGGCTGCGCAAAATCATCTCCCGCGGTTTCACCCCGCGCGCCATCGGACGGTTGCGCGACGAGTTGGACGCTCGCGCGCAGGAGATCGCCAAGACAGCCGCCGCGGCTCATACCGGCGACTTCGTCGAGCAGGTGTCCTGTGAACTGCCGCTGCAGGCCATTGCCGTCCTGCTGGGCGTCCCGCAGGAGGATCGCGACAAGCTTTTCCGCTGGTCCAACGAGATGACCGGCAACGAGGACCCCGAGTACGCCCACATCGATCCTGCGACGTCGTCGGCCGAGCTAATCATGTACGCGATGAGGATGGCCGAGGAACGCGCCAAGAACCCAGGTGAGGACATCGTCACCCAATTGATCCAGGCAGACATCGACGGCGAGAAACTGTCCGACGACGAGTTCGGGTTCTTCGTGGTAATGCTCGCCGTCGCGGGCAACGAGACCACGCGCAACTCCATCACTCACGGCATGATCGCGTTCGCCGACAACCCGGAGCAGTGGGAGTTGTTCAAAAAGGAACGCCCGGACACCGCCGCCGACGAGATCGTCCGCTGGGCCACCCCGGTCACTGCGTTTCAGCGCACCGCCTTGCAGGACTACGAGCTGTCCGGTGTCCAGATCAAGCAGGGTCAACGCGTGGTGATGTTCTACCGCTCGGCCAACTTCGACGAAGAAGTCTTCGAGGACCCGTTCCGATTCGACATTCTCCGCAATCCGAATCCGCACGTCGGGTTCGGCGGCACCGGCGCCCACTACTGCATCGGCGCCAACCTGGCCCGGATGACGATCAACCTTATCTTCAACGCGGTCGCTGACCACATGCCTGACCTGAAATCGATCGGCGAGCCGGAGCGGCTGCGATCGGGATGGTTGAACGGGATCAAGCACTGGCAGGTTGACTACACCGGCGAATGCCCGGTCGCGCACTGATGGACTTCAGTCTCACTGGGACGCAACGGGCTGTTGCCGACGTGGTCACGTCGGTTCTGGACCGCGAATCGAGCTGGGATGCGCTAGTCAACGGGGGAGTCACGGCGCTGCCGGTGCCTGAGCGCCTGGGCGGCGACGGAGTGGCCCTATCCGAGGTCGCGACCATCCTGACCGAGGCAGGTCGGCACGGGGCCATCACCCCGGCGCTGGCCACCCTCGGGTTCGGCGTTGTGCCGCTACTTGATCTGGCGTCTGAGGAGCAACAGGACCGCTTGCTCGCCGGCGTGGTCACGGGCGGCGTGCTGACCGCCGCGCTGAACGAACCGGGCACGGCGCTGCCCGACCGGCCCGCGACGACGTTCGTGCACGGTCGGCTGTACGGCACCAAAGTCGCTGTCGCGTATGCGGAACAAGCGCAGTGGCTGCTGGTCACCGCGGACAGTGCTGTCGTCGTGGTTTCACCGAAAGCCGACGGAGTACAACTGGTACGCACCCCGACGTCAAACGGAAGTGAGGAATACACCGCTACTTTCGCCGACGTCGAGATTCCCGACGCCGACGTGTTGACCGGCGCTGAACCCGACCGGGTCAACAAGTTGGCGCTGGCGATGACCGGTGCCTATGCCGACGGGCTGGTGGCAGGAGCGTTACGGCTGACCGCGGACTATGTCGCCAACCGCCGCCAGTTCGGTAAACCACTGTCGACGTTTCAAACAGTGGCTGCCCAACTGGCCGAGGTTTACATCGCCTCCCGGACAATCAATCTGGCGGCGAAGTCGGCGGCTTGGCGGCTGGCAGAAGGGCGAGACGCCGACGACGACCTCGACGTGCTGGGGTACTGGATCGCATCGCAGGCGCCGCCGGCCATGCAGACCTGTCATCACCTGCACGGCGGCATGGGCATGGACATCAGCTACCCGATGCCGCGGTACTATTCCACGATCAAAGACCTGACCCGGCTGCTGGGTGGTCCCTCGCATCGTCTCGAGCTGGTGGGAGCGCTATGTTCATCGACCTGACCCCCGAACAGCGGGCCCTGCAAGCCGAACTGCGCCAGTACTTCTCAGGATTGATTTCGCCTGAAGAAGCCGAGGAGATGGAGACCGATCGGCACGGCAAAGCCTACCGGGCAGTGATCCGGCGGATGGGTCAGGACGGCAAGCTCGGCGTCGGGTGGCCGAAGGAGTTCGGCGGCCTCGGCTTTGGCACGATCGAGCAGCAGATCTTCGTCAACGAAGCGCACCGGGCTGACGTGCCGTTGCCCGCGGTGACACTGCAGACCGTCGGGCCGACATTGCAGGTCTACGGCAACGACTTACAGAAAAAGAAGTTCCTGCCGGCGATCCTGGCCGGTGAGGTGCACTTCGCGATCGGCTACAGCGAATCCGAGGCCGGCACGGACCTGGCATCGTTGCGGACCACCGCCGTGCGCCATGGCGACGAATACATCGTCAACGGCCAAAAGATGTGGACCACAGGCGGGCACGACGCCGATTACATCTGGCTGGCCTGTCGCACCGACCCCGAAGCGGTGAAGCACAAGGGAATTTCAATTCTTATTGTCGACACCAAAGATCCCGGCTACTCCTGGACGCCGATCATCCTTTCCGACGGTGCCCACCACACCAACGCCACCTACTACAACGACGTTCGGGTGCCCGCCGACATGCTGGTCGGTGAGGAGAACGGTGGCTGGCGGCTGATCACCACCCAGCTCAACAACGAGCGGGTAATGCTCGGGCCGGCCGGCCGCTTCGCCGGCATCTACGACCGCGTCCGCGAGTGGGCTGCCAAGCCGGGCGGTGACGGCGTCACCCCGATCGACCGGGACGACGTCAAGCGTGCCCTCGGCGACATTCACTCGATCTGGCGAATCAACGAGCTGTTGAACTGGCAGGTGTCCGCCGCCGGCGAGGAGATCAACGTAGCCGACGCCGCCGCCACCAAAGTCTTTGGCACCGAACGTGTTCAATATGTCGGCCGGCTGGCCGAAGAGATCGTCGGCAAGTACGGCAATGCCGCCGAGCCGGACACCGCGGAACTGCTCAACTGGCTGGATTCTCAGACCAAGCGCAATCTGGTGATCACCTTCGGCGGTGGCGTCAACGAGGTGATGCGCGAGATGATCGCGGCTGCCGGGCTCAAGGTGCCGAGGGTGCCGCGGTGAGCGGAGCGGGCGACTTCCAAGCGGCCGTCGAGCAAGTCAAATCGGCGGGCAGAAGCAAGCCGCGTCTCGGCCGCGACCCGGTGAACTTGCCGATGATTCACCACTGGGTCGACGCGATGGGCGACGCCAACCCGATCTACGTCGATGAAGCGGCCGCGCAGGCTGCCGGTCATCCCGGAATCGTCGCGCCACCGGCGATGATTCAAGTGTGGACGATGACGGGGCTCGGCGGTGTCCGGCCCGACGACGACCCGTTGGGCAAAATCATCACGTTGTTCGACGACGCCGGCTACGTCGGCGTGGTGGCCACCAACTGCGAGCAGACCTATCACCGGTATCTGCGGCCGGGTGAAGAGGTCAGCGTCAGCGCCGAACTGACCGACGTGATCGGTCCCAAGCAGACCGCGCTGGGCGAAGGTTACTTCATCAACCAGCACATCAGCTGGCAAGTGGGCGACGAGGACGTCGCTGACATGAATTGGCGCATTCTGAAATTCCGGCCACGAGACACTGACAAACCGCCCACGCCCGACGACCTCGATCCCGCTGTGCTGATGCGCCCCTCGTCGTCGAAGGACACCCAGTTCTTCTGGGACGGTGTCAACGCTCACGAATTACGCATCCAGCGGCGCGGTGACGGCAGCCTGCAGCACCCGCCGGTGCCGGCGGTGTGGCAGGACCAGCAGGCGCCCACCGACCACGCGGTGGCCAGCGGCAAAGGCACCGTCTTCAGCTTCGTCGTGCACCACGCACCCAAAGTGCCCGGCCGCACCTTGCCGTTCGTGATCGCGCTCGTCGAACTGGAAGAAGGGGTGCGCATGCTCGGTGAACTGCGCCATGTCGATCCAGCGACGGTCGAGATCGGGATGGCCGTGCGGGCAACCTTTCTGGACTTTCCGGAAAGTGACTTCGGTCCGGCGTGGACGTTGTACGCGTGGGAGCCGGACGCGTGAGCGCGCCGACTGTCGATGTGGGCATCGTCCTGCCCGAGTTGGCACTGCATGGGGATCCGACGTTCATCGTGTCGACCGCGCTGGCAACACGGGACTTTCAGGACGTCCATCACGATCGGGACAAGGCCCAGACCAAGGGATCCAAGGACATCTTCGTCAACATCTTGACCGACACCGGCCTGGTCGAGCGCTACGTCACCGACTGGGCCGGCCCGTCGGCAATCATCAAGTCGATCGGTCTGCGGCTCGGCGTGCCGTGGTACGCCTATGACACCGTCACCTTCTCCGGGGAGGTGACCGCCGTCGACGACGGTCTGGTCACCGTGGAAGTGTTCGGCCGCAACAGCCTCGGTGATCATGTCATCGCGACCGTGGCTCTGACCGTGGGTGCCGGCTGATGATGTCGGGCAAAGCCGCGATCGTCGGCATCGGCGCCACCGACTTCTCCAAGAACTCCGGCCGCAGCGAGCTGCGGTTGGCGGCCGAGGCGGTGCAAGATGCGCTGGAAGACTCCGGGCTGACCGCCGCTGATGTCGACGGGCTGACGACGTTCACGATGGACACCAATACCGAAGTCGCGGTGGCGCGCGCCGCGGGAATCGGTGAGCTGAAGTTCTTTTCGAAGATTCACTACGGCGGGGGCGCCGCCTGCGCGACTATTCAGCAGGCCGCGATGGCCGTCGCCACCGGCGTAGCCGAAGTCGTCGTCGCCTACCGGGCGTTCAACGAGCGCTCCGGCATGCGCTTCGGCCAGGTGCAGACTCGGCTGACCGAGAACGCCGACTCCACCGGCGTGGACAACTCTTTTTCCTATCCTCATGGTTTGAGCACACCCGCCGCGCAGGTGGCGATGATCGCCAAGCGCTACATGCACTTGTCGGGGGCGACCAGCCGGGACTTCGGGGCGATCTCGGTGGCCGACCGCAAGCACGCCGCAAAGAACCCGAAGGCGTACTTCTACGAGAAGCCGATAACCATTGACGAGCACCAGAATTCAAGGTGGATCGCCGAACCGCTGCGGCTGCTGGACTGCTGCCAGGAAACCGACGGCGCCGTCGCGATCGTGGTGACATCGGCGGAGCGGGCCCGTGACCTCAGGCACCGGCCCGCGGTCATCGAGGCGGCGGCGCAAGGCTCCAGCCCCGACCAGTACACCATGGTCAGCTACTACCGTTCCGAGCTTGACGGCCTGCCGGAGATGGGTTTGGTCGGCCGCCAACTGTGGCAGCAGTCCGGCTTGCGGCCCACCGATATCCAAACCGCGGTCATTTATGACCATTTCACTCCGTTCACCCTGATTCAGTTGGAGGAGTTGGGCTTTTGCGGGTGGGGTGAAGCGAAAGATTTCATCGCCGACGGTGCGATCGAGATCGGTGGGCGACTGCCGATCAACACCCACGGCGGCCAGCTCGGTGAGGCCTACATCCACGGGATGAACGGCATCGCCGAGGGCGTGCGACAGCTGCGGGGCACCTCGGTCAACCCGGTTCCCGACGTCGAGCATGTGCTCGTCACCGCAGGTACCGGAGTGCCGACGTCGGGATTGGTTCTGGGCTAACCTCCCGCCGAGAGTGACGCCACAGTCACCCTGGCTTACGAACGTGACCTAGCGTCACGCTGGCGGGCTTGTCGGTCCCCGTTGGCACGCTCACCGTCATGGCGGAGCCATTCATCGGAAGTGAGGCGGTAAGGCTGGCGCTGGTCTCTCAAGCTCAGCTGCGTCGCTGGTATCTGCGCGTCTTTCGGGATGTCTACATCGACGCCGGCACAGAGCTGACTCCGGCGTTGCGGGCCCGGGCCGCATGGCTCTGGTCGGGGCGGCGCGGCGTGGCGTTGCAGTCACACTTGCGACCGAGCGTGACTGCAACGTCACGCTCGGCGCTAGCTGGGTACTAACTCCACGCCGGACAGCACCACCGCGTCGTCGCGTTCGGGCGCCACGACGCGGGCCGACAGCCGCCCGTCTTCGTTCCAGATACTGGCCCTGAGCGTCTCGCCGGGATACGCGACACCGGCGAACCGTGCGCCGAAGGACCCGACAGCGCTGACGTCGGAATTCAGCACCGCGTCCACCACCGCCTTGCAGGTCATGCCGTAGCTGCACAGCCCGTGCAGGATCGGGTGGGGAAAGCCTGCCGCGGCAGCGAATTCAGGGTCGGAGTGCAGGGGATTGCGGTCACCGCACAGCCGGTAGAGCAGCGCCTGCTGCGGCAGCACCGGTATCGCGACTTCCAGGTCAGGTGATCGTTGCGGCACCGAATCCGACGTTGACGGACCGCGCTCCCCGCCGAATTCGCCTTCACCACGGGCGAAAATGGACCGGTGCTGAGTCCACAGCGGAGTGCCGTCGTCATCGGTCACCGACGTCTCCAGCACAACCACCGCGGCCTTGCCTTTGTCCCAGACATCGACGATCCGGCTGATCGCACGAGCACTGCCCGACGGCGGCAGCGGCGCGGGCACTGACACCCGCTCGGAGGCGTGCAGTATTTTCGCCAGGTCGATCTCGATGCCGGGCCAGCTGACCGTCGGCGGTTCGACCTGATGAAACGACGCCGCGACACATCCGAACGTCGGCAGCACCTGCGGCTTGTGGTCGACCACATAGCTGAGCTGACGAGAGTCAGTCGGGTCGGCACCGGCACCCAACGCCAAGTTGTAGAGCTGCACATCGGTTGCGGTCCAGGCGAAGGCGACAGCTCCGAACTCCGCGCCCAGTGCGACGTCCAAATCGATTGGCATGTCAGCCCGCCTGCCCGGCGGCGTGCAGCGCCGCGACGTAACCGAACGTCATTGCCGGCCCAATCGTTCCGCCCGGACCCGGGTACGTGTGTCCCATCACCGGGGCGCTGACGTTACCGGCGGCGTAGAGGCCTTCGATGACGCTGCCGTCGTCACGCAGCGCCCGGCCGTGCACGTCGGTGCGCACCCCGCCCTTGGTGCCCAAGTCGCCGGGCACCAGCTTCGCCGCGTAGAACGGTGGATGGCTGATCGCCCCGAGATTGGGGTTGGGCTTGTTGGTCGGGTCGCCGTAGTACCGGTCGTAGGCGCTTTGCCCACGGTGATAGTCCTCGTCCACACCCGAGGCCGCAAAACCGTTGAATTTTCGCACCGTTGCCAGCAACTCGTCGGCGGGTAGGCCGGTCTGCTGCGCCAATCCCTCAAGCGTGTTGGCGCGGACAATGACGCCAGATTCAAGCCATTTGCTTGGAATCCGCTGTCCAGGCTGGAGTCCGGCGAAGATGTAGCGGTCGCGATACCGCTGGTCGAACATCAGCCACGCCGGAATGTTCTCGCCCGGGCCGGCCCCTTGGCCATACTGTCCGCCGTACATGTGGTGGCACGCTTCGACGTAGGGCATCGACTCGTTCATAAAACGCTTGCCGCACATGTTGACGATGATCGACCCGGGGGAGTTGCGCTCCGACAACGCGAACCACGGCGCACCGACCAGCGGCACCGTCGGACCCCACCAGGCGTCTTCCATCAATTCTAGTGTCGCGCCCAGCTTTTCGGCGGCGACGATGCCGTCACCGGTGTTGGCTTCAGCGCCCACCGTCCACTCGGTGGTGATCGGGGCACGCTGATATTTCACCCGCATCTGCTCGTTGTGCTCGAATCCGCCGGAGGCGAGAATCACTCCGCGTCTCGCCTTGATCAGGGTGGGCTCCGCAGCCTCGGTCGCTCCGGTGTTTCGGACGTAGACACCGCGCACCGCACCGTCTTCGACGTAGAGATCGGTCAAAGCGGTGTTGAGTTCGACCGGGACGCCGGCTTGCCGCAGCCCGATCCGCAGCGGTCCGATCAGGGCGCGTCCCATCCCCACCAGATTCTTACCCGTTGCCTTCGCCCACACCGTCCGGGCACCGACCTTCAAGCTGCGCAGCACACCGCGCGGATGCCGTTTGAGCTGGTTGAGCCGGACGTAATCCTGCTGCATCACAACGACATTGAGCGGAACCTTGCCATACGCGGGCTCAAGGCCGGGCTCGTCGGGGCCGAGCCTGCGGGCGTTGAACGGCTTGGGCTCGATCGAGCGGCCGCCCGGGCGCCCGCCGGCAGCCTCGGGGTAGTAGTCGGAGTAGCCGGGCACCCAGCACATTTTCAGCGGCGAATGCTCCAGTACGAAGGACAGCATCTCAGGACCGCGCTCGAGATAGGTATCAATGCGTTCCGACTCGACGACGTCACCGATGATTCCGTGCAGATAAGTGCGGGCGGCCTGCGCAGTGTCGCTCACCCGATGGCGCTGGAGAACCTCGTTGTTGGGAATCCACACGCCGCCGCCGGAACGCGCCGTCGAACCGCCGTAGTGTGGGGCCTTCTCGATGACGATCGTCGATAAACCGCGGTGAGCGGCGGTGAGAGCGGCGACCATGCCCGCGCCTCCGCTGCCGACCACGACGACGTCGTACTCCTGACTGGCCATGTAGAACACGTTATAGAATTGCCGGGGCCGGGCGCTACCGCACCGGTCACACCGACGAGGGGACTTCGGCTCGGATGCTCGACAGCGCCACCCGTGATGAATTGGCCGCCGAACTGGCGCGGGCCGAGCGCGCCCGTCGGCCGATAAGCCCGTTGACCGCCGTGCAGCCCGGGATCGACGTCGTCGACGCCTACGAGATCCAGCTGATCAATATCAAGCAGCGGGTGGCCGACGGCGCTCGGGTGGTGGGCCACAAGGTCGGCCTGTCGTCGCTGGCGATGCAGCAGATGATGGGAGTCGACGAGCCGGACTACGGGCACCTGCTGAACGAGATGGAAGTGTTCGAGGACACTCCGGTCGAGTCGGCGAGATACCTGTTCCCACGGGTCGAGGTCGAGGTGGGATTCATCCTGGCCGAAGATCTGCCGGGCGCTGACTGCACCGAGGACGACGTGCTGGCGGCGACGGCGGCGTTCGTCCCAGCCATCGAGTTGATTGACACCCGCATCACCGACTGGAAGATCGCCCTGTGCGACACCATCGCCGATAACGCCTCCTCGGCGGGTTTCGTGCTCGGGGCGGCGCGGGTGTCGCCGGCCGACGGCATCGACATCACCGGAATCGACGCGGTGTTGACCCGCAACGGCGAGGTGGTGGCCAAAGGGCGCAGCGACGCGGTGTTGGGCAACCCGGTCACCGCGGTGGCATGGCTGGCCCGCAAAGTTGAAAGCTTCGGTGTGCGGCTTAAAGCCGGAGACGTTGTGCTTCCCGGATCCTGCACCCGCGCGATCGACGCGCGGGCCGGTGACGAGTTCGTCGCAGGATTCGCTCAGCTGGGATCGGTGCGGTTGTCTTTCGAATAGAAGGGGCGTCGGAATGCCGTCAAAGGCGAAGGTAGCGATTGTCGGATCGGGCAACATCAGCACCGATCTGCTCTACAAGTTGCTGCGATCAGACTGGCTGGAACCCCGCTGGATGGTCGGTATCGACCCGCAGAGCGAAGGGCTGTCGCGGGCGGCCAAGCTCGGCTTGGACACCAGCCATGAAGGGGTGGACTGGCTGTTGGCGCAGGCTGACAAGCCCGACCTGGTGTTCGAGGCGACGAGCGCTTACGTGCACCGGGACGCGGCGCCGAAGTACGAGGCGGCAGGCATTCGGGCAATCGACCTGACCCCCGCTGCGGTCGGCCCGGCGGTGATCCCGCCGGCCAATCTGCGGGCTCACCTCGACGCGCCGAACGTCAACATGATCACCTGCGGCGGTCAGGCCACCATCCCGATCGTCTACGCGGTGTCGCGTGCCGTTGCCGAACAAGGTGGAGTGCCCTACGCCGAAATCGTCGCGTCGGTGGCGTCACTGTCAGCCGGACCGGGCACCCGCGCGAACATCGACGAGTTCACGAAGACCACCAGCAAAGGTGTGGAAACCATCGGCGGCGCTCGGCGGGGCAAGGCGATCATCATCCTCAACCCCGCCGACCCGCCGATGATCATGCGCGACACCATCTTCTGCGCCATTCCCGACGACGCCGACCGTGACGCGATCGCGCAGTCCATTCACGACGTGGTCGCCGAAGTTCAGACCTACGTGCCCGGGTACCGGCTGCTCAACGACCCGCAGTTCGACGAACCGTCCATCAATTCTGGTGGCCAAGCATTGGTCACCACCTTCATCGAAGTCGAGGGCGCCGGAGATTATCTGCCGCCCTACGCAGGCAACCTCGACATCATGACCGCGGCTGCCACCAAAGTCGGAGAAGCAATCGCCCGTAGGAGAGATGCAGCACTGTCCACGGCGGCCGGAGGAGCAAAAGCATGAATACGATCTGGGACGTCCGTATCACCGATACCTCACTGCGGGACGGGTCGCACCACAAGCGCCACCAATTCACCAAAGACGAGGTGGGCGCCATCGTGGCCGCCCTCGACGTCGCCGGTGTGCCGGTCATCGAGGTCACCCACGGTGACGGATTGGGCGGGTCGTCATTGAACTACGGCTTGTCCAAGACTCCCGAGCAGGAGCTGATCAAGCTGGCCGCCGACACCGCCAAAGAGGCCAGAATTGCGTTTCTGATGCTGCCCGGCGTCGGCACCAAAGACGACATCAAGGAAGCTCAGAACAACGGCGGAGTGATCTGCCGAATCGCCACCCACTGCACCGAAGCAGACGTCTCCATTCAGCACTTCGGTCTGGCCCGTGAACTCGGATTGGAGACCGTCGGGTTTCTGATGATGGCCCACACCATTTCGCCGGAGAAGTTGGCCGCGCAGGCCCGCATCATGGCTGACGCCGGTTGTCAGTGTGTATACGTCGTCGATTCGGCCGGCGCCCTGGTGCTCGAAGCCGTGCGCGACCGGGTCGCGGCGTTGGTCGCCGAACTCGGCGACGACGCGCAGGTCGGTTTCCACGGGCACGAGAACCTCGGTTTGGGGGTGGCCAACTCCGTCGAAGCGGTCCGCGCCGGCGCCAAGCAGATCGACGGAAGCGTGCGGCGTTTCGGCGCCGGAGCCGGCAATGCCCCGGTAGAAGCTTTGATCGGGGTGTTCGACAAGATCGGCGTCAAGACCGGCATCGACTTCTTCGATATCGCCGACGCCGCCGAGGACGTCGTGCGCCCGGCGATGCCGGCCGAGTGCCTGCTCGACCGCAACGCACTGATCATGGGCTACTCCGGGGTGTACTCCAGTTTCCTCAAGCACGCGGTTCGCCAGGCCGAACGCTACGACGTGCCGGCCCATCAACTGCTGCACCGGGCGGGTCAGCGCAAGCTCATCGGCGGCCAGGAGGACCAGTTGATCGACATTGCGCTGGAGATCAGGCGCGAACAAGACAGCGGCGCCGTGGTCACCCGCTAGCGCACACAGGTCACGCAAAGGCGCCGCGAGTAACCTGCTCCGTATGACCGTGACATTCGAGAGAGTCGGTCCCCGTCGCCGCGGACTGTACGGCATGCTTGTCGGGGCGCTGCTAACTGCTACCGCTGCGACGGTGATCGCGCTGCCCGTGGCCAACGCAAATCCCTCGTGCAATAAGGACGTCGGCAGTTCCATCGACTCCTACCTGCAGCAGCATCCCGACCTCCACCAGCAGCTGATCGCCAAGTCGCAGGCCGAAGGCGACGGCGGCAACGTCGTCGACTACCTGAATCGGCACCCCGACGTACGCCAGCACCTAATCGACCTGTCCCACAGCTGCCCACCCTAGTGAGTCAGCCTCGTCTTTGAACGCCGAGGCGGACGCGCGCGATTGTTCGCCCATTGACTGAAATTAGAACACGTTCTAGCGTCTAGGCGTGTCTGCTCCTCTTTTCTCCGAGCCGCTGACTTCCGCGATCGCCGAGGCCGAGGAACTGGTGGCCGGCGCGCCGCACATCGAGACTGAAGCCGACCTTCTCGAAGGGCTGCAATACCTCGCCGGGTGCGTGGCTGGGTGCACGCACATGGTGTTCGACTACGAGCGCGACCACCCGTTCCTGCTCTCGGGCACCGGGCCGTTCACGAAGATGGGTTTGGACAATCCCGACACCCTGTACTTCGGCTGTCGGGTCCAGCCCGAACGCGACTATCTGGTCACCGGAGTTCGCGGCACCACCACCGACCTGAGCTTCCAGCTGCTCGGTGGTGAATACACCGAGGACAACGTGCCGGCCAGCCAGGCGGCTTTCGATGACCGTGAACTCGAGATTGGCGCCGACGCCAGCTTCCAGTGGCAGGTGCGGCCGACCAGTCCCGGTCAATTGGTGATTCGTGAGGTTTACGGGGACTGGTCGCAGCGGCGCGGCACGGTGGCGGTTCAGCGGCAGGACACCGCAGGCACCGCCCCGCCGCCGCTGACCCGCCAATTGGTCGAAAAACGTTATGCCGCAGCGGCGAAACAGTTGGTCAACCGGGTAAAGACTTGGCTGCAGTTCCCGCAGTGGTTCTATCTCGACATTCCGGTCAACACCCTCTCGGCCCCGCGACTGACACCCGGTGGTCTGGCGACGCAGTACTCCTCGGTCGGCCACTTCGACCTGCGTCCCGATCAAGCGCTGATCATCACGGTGCCGGTGAGCGATGCACCGTATCTGGGCTTTCAGTTGGGAAGTCTGTGGTACATCTCGCTGGACTACGTCAACCACCAGACGTCGCTGAATGCCGTTCAGGCGCAGGCAGACCCGGACGATAACATCCGTATCGTCGTGACCGACTCGAATCCCGGCGTCACCAACTGGGTGGAAACCCTTGCCCATCGCCGGGGATTCCTCCAGTTCCGCTGGCAGCGGGTGTCGCGGAAGCTCACCGACGCCGACGGCCCCAGCATCGAACTCGTCGACGTCGACGCGGTCCCGGCGGCCCTGCCCTTTTACGAACACAACCAAATCTCTGAAGACGCCTGGCGCGATCGAATTGCCCAGCGGCAGAGCCAGATAGCGAACAGGATGTTGGGATAGCAATGGCTGGGATGCTCGGTGGCAAGGTTGTGGTGATCAGCGGCGTGGGCCCTGCGCTCGGAACCACGCTGGCGCGGCGATGTGCCCAGAACGGGGCCGATTTGGTGCTGGCTGCGCGTACCGCCGAGCGACTCGACGACGTCGCCAAGCAGATCACCGACTCCGGTCGGCGTGCGGTAGCGGTTACCACCGACATCACTGACGACGAGCAGGTGCACAACCTCGTGGCGGTCAGCCTGGCGGCCTACGGCAAGGTCGACGTGTTGATCAACAATGCTTTCCGGGTGCCGTCGATGAAACCCCTGGCTGGTACCAGCTTTCAGCACATCCGTGACGCCATCGAACTCACCGTGCTGGGGGCGCTGCGACTCATTCAGGGCTTGACACCTGCGCTCGCGGACGCGAACGGTTCGATCGTCAACGTCAATTCGATGGTCATCCGGCACTCGCAGGCCAAATACGGTGCCTACAAGATGGCGAAGTCGGCGCTGCTGGCGATGTCCCAATCGTTGGCCACCGAACTCGGCGAGCAGGGTATCCGGGTCAATTCTGTTGCGCCGGGATATATCTGGGGCGACACACTGAAGGGCTACTTCAGTCACCAAGCCGGCAAATACGGCACGTCGGTTCAGGACATCTACGCCGCGACCGCCGCCAGCTCCGACCTCAAGCGGTTGCCGACCGAAGACGAAGTGGCGTCGGTGATTCTGTTTCTGGCCAGTGATCTGTCCAGCGGCATCACCGGCCAAACCCTCGACGTCAATTGCGGAGAGTACAAAGCGTGACGCAAAGCGATGTGCGCACCGACGTCGGCGGCGTCGACGACCTGCACGCCTCGGCGACGAAGTTCATCGGTCTCGACGACTTCGGCTCCGACGACGACGATTATCGCGAGGCGTTGGGCGTGCTGCTCGACTCGTATCGGCGGGAAGCGGACCTCACGCCGTTGGGCAGCAAGATGAATCGCTTCTTTCTGCGGGGCGCACTGGTGGCGCGGCTGCTGTCAGAAGCCGCCTGGAAGCGACACCCCGAACACGCCGACGTTCTCATCGAACGGCCCATCTTCGTCACCGGCCTGGTGCGCACCGGCACCACCGCGCTGCACCGGCTGCTGGGCGCCGACCCGGCGCATCAGGGTCTGCACATGTGGTTGGCCGAATACCCGCAGCCCCGGCCGCCGCGCGAAAATTGGTCAGAAGACCCGGTTTACCGTCAGCTCGAGGCGCAGTACACCCAGCATCACGCGGACAATCCCGGCTATACCGGGCTGCACTTCATGGCGGCCGACGAACTCGAGGAATGCTGGCAGCTGCTGCGCCAGTCCTTCCACTCGGTGTCGTATGAGACGTTGGCGCACCTACCCAGTTACAGCCAGTGGCTGTCCGGACAGGACTGGACACCGGCATATCGTCGGCATCGAAAGAATCTTCAGCTGATCGGACTCGATGACGCCGACAAGCGCTGGGTGCTCAAGAATCCCAGCCATCTGTTCGCCCTGGACGCCTTGATGGCCACCTATCCCGACGCGCTTGTCGTGCAGACGCATCGACCGGTCGAGACGATCATGGCGTCGATGTGTTCGCTGGCCCAGCACACCGCAGCGGGTTGGTCGAACACCTATGCGGGCGCGCAGATCGGCCACGACTCGATGGAGACCTGGTCGCGTGGGCTCGAGCGGTTCAATGCAGAGCGCGCCAAACATGATCCGGCACAGTTCTACGACGTCGACTATCACGAGTTCATCGCGGAACCGCTGGCCACGGTGGAGGACATCTACCGTCACTTCGGACTGACCCTTACCGACCTTGCGCGCCAGGCCATGGCCGACAGCCACGCCGAAAGTCAAACAGGTCCACGGGCTCCCAAGCACGCGTACTCGCTGGCCGACTACGGGTTGACCGCCGAGTCGGTCAAGGCGCGGTTCGCCGGGCTGTGATCAGCCGTCGCCGGGAGGCGGGGCGCTCGATACCGCCTCCAAACACCCTTCGGCGACCGCGTGGTCGATGCTGTCGGCCAACTTCGGGCAGGTCCGGGTGCGCGCGCTGTCGCCACCGGACGCGCGGAGCTCCGCGAAAACGGCGCAGCGCTGCGAAGCCTCGCTGTTCCATTGCACCGCAGTGTGTCCCGGCCCTAACTTCTTGACGTCGATCGTGACGTGGCAGAACCGACAGTCGACAGGTTGCAGGCCCGAGGTCAGATAGCGGTGCCGGTCGGCCCGGGTAGCGTCTTGCACGGCCGCAGCGCGGTCCGGATCGCCGGCGAATGCTGTTGCCTTGGACCAAGACCGGCTTTCCCGACCGTCTGTAGTTGGCGGCGGCTCGTGATCGTCGTCGTGACCGCCGTACAGCATCACCATCGACGCGGCCAGCCAATCGACATCGGGCGGCTCTTTGTGCGGAGTCATCATCAAACCTGAGTCGGCTGTCCTTCTGATTCAACCCGTCGCTTGAGGTTCTCCTCGACCTCGACGTGCCACTTCTCGTTGGCGACGGTGGTGTCCACCTCGATCTCGAAACGATCGGTCATCTCCGGTGTGACGTCGGCGACGTCGACATAAAACTGTTGATACCACCGCCGCATCTGATAAACGGCGCCGTCCTCCTCGACCAGCAAGGGGTTGTCGATGCGAGTCTTGTGCTTCCAAATCTCGACGTCTTGTAAAAAGCCCTTGCTGACGCCCTCGGTGAAAACACGGGACAGCTTCTCGGTCATCGCCTCGTCCACGCCCTTCGGCTTCTCGACGATGACACCCCACTGCAGCACGAACGAATTCTGCGTCACCGGGTAATGGCAGTTGATCAGGATCGACTCGGCCTGAAAGTCGCCATACCTGTTGTGCAGCCAGTTGATCATGAATGACGGACCGAAGTAGGAAGCCTCGGATTCCAGATGCGCTTCGCCGTAGGAGCTGCCTAAGTCGTTCACGTCCGGCCGGCCGACGTTGTGCAGATACTGCGAGGCGACGTGACCTTCGAACACGTTCTTGAAGTAGGTCGGAAGACCGAAGTGGATGTAGAAGAAATGCGCCATATCGGTGACGTTGTCGATGATGTCCCGGCAGTTCGATCCTTCGATCAGGATCGACTGCCACCGCCAGTCGGTCCAGTCGCCGCTGGAAGACTCCGGGATCTCCGGTATGCGCACCTCAGGTGGCGGCGGGTTGCCCTCGTGGTCGTGCCACACGAACAGCAGGCCGCTGCGCACGTCGGTGGTCCAGGCCCGGGTGCGGGCCAGTCGCGGTGTCCGCTTGGCGTAGGGCACCAGTTTGCACCGGCCGTCGCCGCCCCACCGCCAGTCGTGGAACGGGCAGGCTATTTCATCACCCTTGATGGTGCCCTGCGCCAGGTTGCCGCCCATGTGCCGGCAGTAGCCGTCCAGGATTTTCAGGTCACCGTGCGAGTCGGCGAAGACGACCAGCGAGCGGCCGAACGCCTCGATCGAGTGCGGCTTGCCGTCCAGGTAGTTCTTCACCGGGCCCAGACAGTGCCAGCCCCGGGCATACCTGTCGGGCAGGGTGCCGGCGTCGATCTCTCGAATACCGGCCGTCTCGGTAGTCATGACGCCTCCAACTTCGCTAGCTTCTAACTAGAACACGTTACAGTTTTCACCCCGGATGGTGCAATGACGGCATCACGCGACGTTGGGACGCAGGTTCTGCAGGGTTCGTTCGCGCGACATCCTGATAGTGATAATTGTGCGTTTCCGTACATGTATTCGGGACCGTGTAGGCGGTGTGATTCACGCACGGCTTAACATCTCATTCATGCCAGCCCAGGCACCACGCGGCCGACTGCAGGTGCTCGCCTCGGGACTGGCGCAGCTGGGAAGTAGATGCGAGAAAGTGAGCGGCGAGCTGACTGCCGCCGCCGCGCCGCCGGCGCTGAGCGCATCAAATTGGCAGTCGAGCGCCGTTACGGCGCGCCTCGCCGCCATGGCGGCGGGCAACGACCTGGCCGAGCTCGGGGCGCGGATCAGCGCGCGCGGAGCCGACTACACCACAGCGGGCGCCGCCTACACCCGAACCGAGGACGAGTCGGCAGCAATGCTCCGCGCGCTGGTGATCTGATGGCCGCCGTCGCGTCATGCTGGCCCTCGCTGCAGGGGCTGCAGGACGCCGACTACTCCTACTTCGGGCGACTGGCCGGCTACTTAGAGAAGATCTCGTTCAGGGCGCAGACCGCGCTTCAGGATTTGGCCGAGGACGTGAAATGCCCCAGCGGCGTCGACTGGGAAGGCGAAGCAGGTGACGCGGCGATCGCCCAGGCCGCGGCGGACTTGGTGAAAGCGCGCCCGGTCATGTGGTCCTGGGACGACGTGGCGGCATCCACCCGGCGCTGGCAAGACGAGCTAGAAGCCGGAACGCGCACAGCACTTGATGCCGTCGACGACGCCGAACGCGACGGCTTCACCGTCAACCCGGACTACAGCGTCTCCGACAACCGCCGATCCGCCACCGAGGGGGAGTTTGAGCAGCGCCTGGCAGCCGCCGAAGCGCATTCCAGCTACATCCGCCACCAGCTCAGTACCCTGGTCGGCAACGAATCCCGCATCAACGGCGCTCTCAAGGTGATGACCGCCGAGTGGGGCACACTAACGTTCCCAGAATCCGGCGGCGCGAAAGCCGAGCCGATCGACCGCACCACCCGCCCGCAAGAACCTCCGCCCGAAGACAACTCCGACCCGCCATGGAAGGACCAATCCCCACCCAAGAACTGGGAAGACATCAAGAAGATCCTGGATCAGCTGCAAAGAGGGGAAAACAAACCCAACCGGCAACTGGACACTCCCGAGGAAATAAAAGACTTCTGGGATTGGCTCAGCAAAGGAGCCAAGGGCGACCTGCCGTCGCCAGGCTTCCCCCGCAAAGTGTTTGACGACGGCACCGAGATCGGTATGCGACCCGACAGCAAATCCGGCGGCCCCACCGTCGAGTTCACGCCACCCGACTCCAAGCGCCTCCCCAAAGTCCACCTGCCGCTACCACCGCCGCCGCCCGCAGCACCGCCCGTGGCTGCACCACCGGCGGCGGCACCCGAGTCACCGGGCCCTTCGGTGGCATCGCAGATCGAACACGATCTGGAAAGCGCCGGTAGGGGTATCTGGACAGTCGTGGTTATCGGCGGCAGCCTGCTCGGCGGGATCTTCGGCGGCACCGGCGGACGGCTACCGGCTCCATGACCACCGCAGGATTACCGCCGATCATGCAGCCCCTGGCGACCTCGGTACCCGACCTGCTCAGCGACGAAGAAGACGTCCGGGATATCGCCGCGCTGCCGGCCGACGTGACACCCACCTGGTTGCAGCAGCTCAGCGCGGCAAACACCTGGCAACCGGTTAGGCTGCCCGACAACCCGCAGCTGCGCCTAGCCGTCTACGGGCCGCGTGGCGATGGCAGTTGGCAGGCCGCCGAGACTTTGCATGTCTTCCGCTTCACCGGCTCGCCCTTGTTCGCCGATTTAGTCAGCAACTCCGCACGCACCCTGCGGAACCTGCACGCCGCCGAAATCACTACGAAGATGCTGCCCGTTTTACCAGTTCAGGGTGCCGCCGCGCTGCGCAGCGCCGGCACCACCGAATTCGGCGAACGCCGCGTTTGGGTGCAACTCAGCCACTACCTGCTCGGCTCAGAAGAATCTCAGGCCGGCCGGCTAGTCGTGCACGGCATGTTCGTCGACACCACCTGCCGCGCCCGGCTGGCCGACGACGTCACGGCACGCAGCGACGCGGTGTATCGCGGCTTCCTCGCTGCTCTGCGCGACGCACAGCGCAGCGGTTAATCATCGCTGGCCACCACCAGCGCCACACTGCCCGTCTCGCGGTCAATCAGCACGAACTCGTGAAAGCCAGTCGATGAGCCGACAACCCCGCCCCAGTCGTGCCACGCAGCCTCACCCAGATTGGCCAGCTGATAACAACTGCTCGCCGCCCTGATCCGTGAATACAGCTCACGTTCCAGCTCGTCTCGTTGCGTTTCTGGCAGCGGCACCTCGTATTCGGCCCAGGTGCGCAACAACGCCTCCGCATCGTCGGCGGACACCGGCGAATACGCCGCCGGAGTGAGGACTTCCAACCGGTAAGGACCGTGAATCGGTGCTTCGTGCTTCTCTTGGCTGCCCAGGGCAAAGCTGTCCCGATAAAGACGGTGACCAATCATCAGCGCTAACACCGCGTCGTCGTCGGCGTCGGCCGGCAACCCGAACAATTTGAGTATCACCCATTGCCGACTATGCCGGAAGTTGACGAACACCTCGCCGCGGAAGGCAAGCCCGCCGTCAAAAGCCGGCGTCGATTCCGCAGCGCTCACTGCCATAGCCTGCACCCCAATCACCTGTCCGTCCACGCACGCCACAACACCCTCAACCTATTGCCTACAATTCGACGGGAGCGGAGGGGGGCGGCCGTCGCACCCGCACGGATCGCTTCGTATGGAATCAACGTCACCCGACACGGCCAAACTGATCGACGCCAGCGCAGCCATCACAACTTCTCGGCCGGTGCGGGGGCGCGTCCTAGGAGCCCGCTAGACGGGACGGGCTGTCGCCGCTGCCCGGTCCATCTCCCAATAGGCGCGCAGCGCTACCAACTGGCCGGCGGCGTTGACCCGATAAGTGAACACCCCTTCTGCGGTGACCTGGTGTCCGCCCATGGTGATGACGATGTTGCCCACATTGGCTTCCTCGTTGCCGCACTCAAAGGTGTCGTGGAAATTGAACTCGATGCGGTCGGTGGCGGCGATCGCCTTGTCCCAGAACGCCGAAATGGCCGCACGCCCCCGGTGCCCTTTGCCTTCGGGATCATAGATTGAAGGACCGACCGGGTCCTCGACGACGGCGTCGTCGGCGAACACGTCTAGCCACGCGGCTTTGTCTCTGGCGCGCACCGCTTCCCGGGAGCGGTGCCCGGCGGCGTGAGCGGGGTGCTCGGTTCTCGTCTGCGTATCGGTCATGTGGCGCCGCTCCTCCTCATCGCTTCGCTCTGCATCGTCGCTGGCGCGCATGCGTCCTGCCAACCTGAGTGAATGTAAGTGTCGGCGAACCGCTTCAAGGAGTCTTTCTTCTGCTCGATCGGCGCGTCGAAGCCCAAACCGTCGAAAACCCATGGAATAACGATGTTGTCGGAGACTCCGGCTTCGACAAGTTCGCGGTGACCGTCCACCCCGAATTTGTCAATGCACACCGCCTGGAACTCGAACGGTTCGTCGGCCCGGTCGTATTCGGCGCGGTACTCGTTGAGCTTGCCGATCGTTTCAGCCAACTGGTCGCGAGTCATCATCGCGCTGGTCCAGCCGTCGCTGACCCGGGCGGCTCGCCGCAGCGCGACGTCGGTGTGTCCGCCGACGTAGAACGGCACCGGTTCGCTGGGCGCTGGACTCATCTGCAGCCGGTCGAAATCGTAGAATTCGCCGTGAAACTCGACCATTCCGCCGCCCAGCACCAATTTGATGACGTCGATCATCTCGTCGACTCGCGCGCCGCGGCGCTTGTACGGTACCCCGCACCATTCGAACTCTTCCGGTGCCCAGCCAATGCCGACACCGAATCCGAATCGGTTGCCGGTGAGGTTGGCCACCGAACCGACCTGCCGCGCCAACAGCAACGGATTGCGGGAACCGAGTTTCATCACGTTGGTGTAGAACCGCAGCCTCGAGGTGACAGCACCCATTGCCGCGGCGGCGATCAGCGGATCAACCCAGGGCGTGTTCTCATCCCACATCCGCGACCCGTCCGGAGTGTAGGGATAGTCCGCCGCCGCCTTCTCCATGTAGAACAGTGAATCCGGCAGCGCGATCGCGTCGAATCCGACTTCCTCAGCGGTCTTGGCGATCTCGACCAGCTGGTCGACTGGACCCATCGCAATGCTGCACGTGTACTTCAGCCGACAATTCACGGTTTATCAGCCCCCACCACCCACATCGAGTAATACTGCGAGCCACCGCCGTAGGCATGACCCAGCGCCTTGCGGGCGCCGGGGACCTGATGCGCCTCGCCCTTGCCCATCACCTGGATCGCTGCCTCCGCGAAGCGGATCAAGCCCGAAGCGCCGATCGGATTCGACGACAACACCCCGCCGGACGGGTTGACCGGCAGCCGTCCGCCGATCGCGGTCTCACCGGCCTCCGTCAGCTTCCAGCCCTCACCTTCGGCGACGAAACCCAGGTTCTCCAGCCACATCGGCTCGAACCAGGAGAACGGCACGTAGATCTCCGCGGCGTCGATCTCATCTATGGGGCTGGTGATCCCGGCCGCCTTCCACAACGCTGCGGCGGCGTCCCGGCCGGCCTGCGGGCTGACCTGGTCGCGTCCCGCATATGCCAGCGGTTCGGTGCGCAGGGCAGTGGCATGGATCCACGCGACCGGATGCCCGTCGGCCACGCGCTGATCGGCAGTGTGCGCATCGCCGATCACGACGGCGCACGCACCGTCGGAGGACGGGCAGGTTTCGTCGAAACGAATTGGATCCCAAAGCATCTGAGACGACAACACCTTCTCCAAGGTGATGTCGGGTTGCTGTACGTGCGCCAACGGATTCTTCGCGCCGTTCAGCCGGTCTTTGACCGCGACCATCGCGCCGATGTGGTTCGGCGCGTTGGCCCGACGGATGTAGGCCCGCACATGCGGAGCGAAGTAACCACCTGCGCCGGCACCGACCGGTTTGGTGAACGGCACCGGAATCGACAACGCCCACATGGCATTTGACTCCGACTGCTTCTCCCACGCCATCGCCAGCACCCGGCGGTACTTGCCGGACTGAATGAGGCTGGCCGCCACCACGCCGGTGGAGCCGCCGACCGAACCCGCGGTGTGCACCCGGATCAGGGGTTTACCGGTGGCGCCCACCGCGTCAGCCATGAACAGTTCCGGCATCATGACACCTTCGAAGAAGTCGGGCGCCTTGCCGACCACCACCGCTTCGATGTCGTCGAAGGTCGAACCGGAATCATTCAGCGCCCGATCGATCGCCTCACGCACCAGACCGTTCATCGAGACGTCCTGGCGCTTGGCGACATATTTGGTCTGTCCGGTGCCGAGTACCGCGGCAATGTGTTCAGCCACCAGCGTCTTTTCCTTCCATCACGGCGACCAGGTTCTGTTGCAGTGCCGGCCCGCTGGTGGCGTGCGCCAGCACGCGCTGCGCCGAGCGATCCCAGACGTGTTGCGCGGCAAATCCAATGCGCTCCAAACCGGCGACGAACATCGGGTTGGCGGCCAGCGCACCGCCGGACGGGTTGACCTGAGTCGACGCCGGCAGCCCGATCGCCTCGGCCAGAATCAGATGCTGATGGGTGAACGGCGCGTGCAGTTCGGCGATCTCGACCGAGGCAACGTCACCAGCAGTGGCCGTCCGAGCTGACGTCACCGTCGACGGGGAAGCGGTCAGATCACGCGCACCCAGGACCGGGGTTTCGATACGGTGGTCGATGCCGGTGATCCAGGCTGGGTTTTCCCGCAGCTCCCGGGCCTTGTCGCCGGCTGCCAGCACGATCGCGGCGGCGCCGTCGGTGATCGGCGCGATGTCGTGACGCCGCAGCGGGTCGGCGAAGAACGGCCGAGCCAGCAATTCGTCGATGCTCTTGGCGGGCTTTTCCGAATCCACCCTTGGCGAGTGCGCGAACGACTCCAGCGCTATTTGAGCGGTCTGCTCAGGGGTCCACTTACCACGGTCCAGACCGAGCCTCGCCTGCAGACCGGCGATCGACACCGAGTCCGGCCACAGCGGCGCCACTGTGTATGGGTCGGTCTGCCGGGACAGAATCGTGCGCAGCACGCCGGCTGAGGACTTGCCGAATCCGTACACCAAGGCGGTGTCGACTTCGCCGGTGAGCAGTTTGATGTAGGCCTCGAACAACGCCCATGCGGCGTCCATCTCGACATGGGACTCGTTGATCGGCGGGACCGCCCCGATGGAGTCGATCGCGGAAATGAACGAGAATGCCCGTCCGGCAAGGAAGTCCGAGGACCCGGAGCACCAGAAGCCAATGTCGGCCTGCTCGATCCCCAACTCGTCGTACAGCTGGGCGAAGCACGGCATCAGCATTTCGACGCCGTTGGTGGTGCCCTCGGTGCGGCGCACATGCGGAGCATGGGCGAAGCCGACCACCGCGACAGTGCGAGTGCTCATTGCAGGTAAGCCCTTTACAGGTGGTGTTTGTAGGTGTCGTAGTCCGCATCGGGCTCGCCGGTGGGATGAAAGTATTCGATGTTGTCGATGCCCAGTCCCCAGTCCTCGCGCGGCTTCCATACCGCCTCGACCCGCATACCCATCCGGACCTCGTGCGCATCGATCTCGGACACCAGATGCAGGAACGGGATATCCGCGCCGTCGAGCAGAACGTAGGCCGCTACATAGGGCGGTTTGATGCGCTGACCGGCGAACGGGATGTTGATGATCGCGAACGTGGTGACGGTTCCCTTGTCGGGCAGCTCGACGAAGTTGTCGAGAGCTAAACCTGTGGCCGGATCCGCTTCTCGCGCCGGAAAATACAGTTTGCCATCCGACCCGGTCCGTGCGCCCAACAGCTTGCCTTCCTGCAGCGCGCGCAGGTAAGCGCTTTCTGGATGGGACGCGCTGTGCTGGATTTGCAGCGTGATCGGGGTGACAACCATCGTCACCGGATCCCGGTCGTCGGTGCCGGCAGCCAGCGCCGGTTCGGGTTCTTCACCGAGGGAGAAGTAGGCGATGTCGGTGATGGCGCCGACCGGCTCGTCGGCCCAGTGCGCATGCACCCGCGATCCGGTGTGGAGCCCCTCTGCGGTGCCCGAGTCGACCGCGTGCAGGAGGGCGGTGTCTGCACCGTCCAATTTGATCAGCGCCCACGCGAACGGTCGCTTGAGCGGCTGCCCGGGCAGCGGATCAGGTTGCCACACCCAGGATTCCACAGTGCCCTCGCCGGAAACTTCCACCGTCTCGGTGAGCGCTTCGTATGTGACGGGATCGTATTCGGGCGGTGGCACATGCACCCGGCCGTCTGATCCGCGTGCCCCCAGGATGCGGCGCTCGCGCAGGGCGGTGAAGAACTTACTCAGGGTGGGACCGACCGAACGGGTGTAGTCGAATGACAGGTTCAGCGGTGCAGAAAGGGGAGGTTCCGATTGTTCGATCAGCGTTAGTCGACTTGAGCTAGCTGTCACGCATCGAGTAGAACAGGTTCTAACTAGGGTTTCAAGGAGTGGCGATGAAGCTGGGTTTGCAGTTGGGTTATTGGGGTGCTCAGCCGCCGGAGAACGCCGGCGAGTTGGTTTCTGCAGCCGAAGACGCCGGCTTCGACGCGGTGTTCACCGCGGAAGCCTGGGGTTCGGACGCGTACACGCCGCTGGCCTGGTGGGGCTCGTCGACCCGTCGAGTCCGACTGGGCACCTCGGTTATTCAGTTGTCCGCGCGCACTCCGACGGCGTGTGCGATGGCCGCCTTGACCCTCGACCATCTCAGCGGCGGCCGGCACATCCTCGGACTCGGCGTCTCCGGTCCGCAAGTGGTGGAAGGCTGGTACGGCCAGCCTTTTCCCAAGCCATTGGCCCGAACCCGCGAATATATCGACATCATCCGCCAGGTCTGGGCCCGTAAGGAGCCGGTCACCAGTGACGGCCCGCACTACCCGCTGCCGCTGACCGGCGACCGGACAGCCGGTTTGGGTAAGCCGCTCAAACCGATCACCCACCCGCTGCGGGCCGACATCCCGATCCTGCTGGGCGCCGAAGGCCCCAAGAACGTGGCCCTGGCCGCCGAGATCAGCGACGGCTGGCTGCCTATCTTCTACACCCCGCGGATGGCCGGGACGTACAACGAGTGGCTGGACGAGGGGTTCGCCAAGCCGGGCGCGCGCCGCAGCCGCGAAGACTTCGAAATCTGCGCTACCGCCAACATCGTCATCACCGATGACCGCGCAGCCGCCTTCGCTGCGATGAAGCCCTACATCGCCCTTTACCTGGGCGGCATGGGTGCGGAGGACACCAATTTTCACGCTGACGTGTACCGCCGGATGGGTTACGCCGACGTCGTCGACGACGTGACCAAGATGTTCCGCAGCAACCAGAAGGACAAGGCCGCGACGATCATCCCGGACGAAGTCATCGATGACGCCGCAATCGTCGGCGACGCTGACTACGTTCGTAAACAGATCAAGCTCTGGGAAGCCGCCGGCGTCACGATGATGGTGGTTTCCGCGCGGAGCACCGAACAGCTCCGAGAGCTGACGGCGCTGGTTTAAGCCTCCGCCGAGCGTCCTTGCAGTGTCTAAAACACGTTCTAAGCGTGACGATCGCAAACGCGGCGAAGCAGGGCGCAGCGGGTCGCCACACGATAGGTTAGCCGGATGACCGAAACCGGCCGGTCAGCCGAGTACTTGCGCGTCGCCGAACGACATCTCGACATTGGCGACCGATCCCGACCCCATCGCCCGACGGGGCAGACCCAGCGAGGCCAGTTCCGCGCCGTAGGGGTGGTCACCGAGGCGCAATGTGGCTCCGCCCAGGCGGCCGCGCAGCCCGCTGACCCTCATCCGCCAGGGCACTTCCCGTGTGGTGCCGTCGGAGTAGGTGTAAGTCTTGAGTACCTGCGGGCGCGAGGTGAACAGCGACGGTACCGGCAGTCCGCGGCGGAAGTCGATACTCGCGATGTGCGCCCCCTCGGCGCTGACGTCGAAGCTGAACCCGCCCGATTCGCGAACGGTGAAGTCGGCCAAGATCTTCGGGAATCCCCAGATACTGCGCCCGGCCTCCAACGTGAAACTCTGGTCGACCGGCAGGTGGTGGATGAACGCCGCGGCGGCACCAAGTGCCCGCAGGCCCCGGGCCTCCGAGCCGGTTCGGTTCACCATCACCGCTGTACCGAACTCGTGGTACTGCCCCAAGTCGCCGTCGAGGTAGCGGACAAGCATCAGGTTGACTGCGGCACGGCCGGGGCGGTGCCGGCACACCTGCAGACCGCTGTAGTCGATGAGCCGCTGCGCGGCGTCGGCGTCCACCGAGAACACCGCGGTGTGCACATCCGCTCGTCGAACGCGCACCGGCATGGTCAGCACCGTCCCGGCGACAGTGTGTTGTGAAACAGCCATCAGGTCACTGTAATCCGCTGACGACTCAACGAGCAAAAATTTGGAGGCCCGGCAGATGACTGACCTTTTTGGTGAGACCGTTCCGACAACGATCGGGAACATCGACTTGGCGGACGGCAATTTCTACGCCGACCGCCGCGCTTCGCGTGAGGCTTACCGCTGGATGCGGGCGAACCAGCCGGTATTCCGGGATCGCAACGGCTTGGCCGGGGCGACAACCTATCAGGCCGTCATCGATGCTGAACGCAACGCGGAACTGTTCTCCAACACCGGAGGCATTCGTCCCGACCAGCCGGGCATGCCATACATGATCGACATGGATGACCCCGCGCATCTGTTGCGCCGCAAGCTGGTCAATGCCGGGTTCACCCGCAAACGCGTGCAGGAGAAAGAACCGTCGATCGCCAAGCTGTGTGACACGCTTATCGACGCGGTCTGCGAACGGGGTGAGTGCGACTTCGTCCGCGACATCGCGGCTCCGCTGCCCATGGCGGTGATCGGCGACATGCTGGGGGTGCTGCCCGAGCAGCGCGGCATGCTGCTGAAGTGGTCCGACGATCTGGTGACCGGCTTGAGCTCACACATCGACCCGACAGGGCTGGAGTTTCAGGCGGTGATGAGTGCGTTCGGCGCTTACACCGAGTTCACCATGGGCATCATCGCCAAGCGTCGCGCCGAGCCGACCGACGATCTCTTCTCCATCCTGGTGAACTCTGAGGTTGACGGACAGCGAATGTCCGACGACGAGATCATCATGGAGACTCTGCTGATTCTCATCGGCGGCGACGAGACCACCCGACACACCTTGTCCGGCGGGACAGAGCAGCTGTTGCGGCACCGCGACCAGTGGGACGCGATTGTCGCCGACTCTGATGCACTGCTATTGCCCGGCGGGATCGAAGAGATGCTGCGCTGGACGTCACCGGTGAAGAACATGTGCCGGATGTTGACTGCTGACACCGATTTTCACGGCACCCAGTTGCGCGAGGGCGAGAAGATCATGTTGCTGTTCGAGTCGGCGAACTTCGATGAGTCGGTGTTCGACAACCCAGAGCGGTTCGACGTCCGTCGAGACCCCAACAGTCATGTAGCTTTTGGCTTCGGTACCCACTTCTGTCTGGGCAATCAACTGGCTCGGCTGGAATTGCGGCTGATGACTGAGCGGATCTTGGAACGCCTGCCCGATCTGCGGCTGGCCGTCGAGGAAGACGTTCTGCCGTTGCGGCCGGCAAACTTCGTCAGCGGCTTGGAGTCGATGCCGGTGACGTTCACTCCGACGGCCCCTCTGCACCGAGCGTGAAATTGCTGCCAAGAGAATGGCGGGTATGTCGCAACAGCTTCACGTTCGACGGTCCCAGGCCGCCGAGACTCGAGCGATGACGCCACCTTCGGTGTCTTCGGCGGTAACTCGGATGTGGATCCAGCCAAGTTGTGCGACGCCCTCGGCGCGCCGGATGTCTCTATAGAACTGCCTGCGGTCCGTTCGATGCTGGTCGCCGTCATATTCGACGGCCAGCTTGAGGTGTTTCCAACCCATATCGAGAACCGCAACCAGTTGTCCGTATTCGTCGTACACCGGAATCTGGGTCTGCGGCGAAGGGAATCCCGCGCGGATCAGCAGCAGGCGCAGCCAGGTTTCGCGGGGTGATTCAGCGCCCGGATCGACCAATTCCAGCGAGCGGCGAGCACGTCGGATGCCGCGACGTCCCTTGTAACGCTCGGCGAGCAACTCGACATCAGCCATCTTGACGCGCGTCGCCCGGGCGAGGGCGTCGAGAAGTGTGACAGCTTTGCTGCCGGGATACCGGCATGCCAGATCGAGCGCCGTGCGTGCCGGCGCCGTCACGGGCATCCCCGCTACGACCGCGATCTCGTCGTCTTGGATCCGGTCGGACCACGTCCGGATCGCTGCAGGAGCATGACGATTCTCGTAGAGAAGCTCAGCCGGCGCCCGGTTATCGACCCACTTGGCACCATGCACAGCCGACGCCGAGCGGCCCGCTATAACGCCCCGCCGACGCGACCACAACCAGGCCGCCTTGGCGCGCACCACGGAGTTGACTTCGGCGTCACAAGGAACGAAGACGTCTCGGTGAATCGCCCTGAACCTACTGCGCAGCGCATACGGCGTCACCAGGCCGGCTGCGGTTGCCTCGCTGCCGATGAAGGGCGCCATCTCAAACATGCAAGGAGTGTGCCGCGCTGGACTGACACTTCACCGAGCGTGAAACGGTTGCGGGGGAAAGGCGGAAATCTCACAACAGGTTCACGTTCGGCGCGCGGAAGCGGCGCGTCAACGGCCCTGAAATTGCGGTTTACGCTTCTCGGCGAAAGCCTTCGGGCCTTCCTTGGCGTCGTGGGACATGAACACCGTGATGCCCAGTTGGGTGTCGATCTTGAACGCCTCGTTCTCCGGTAGGCCTTCGGTTTCCCGGATCGAGCGCAGAATCGCCTGCACCGCCAGCGGCCCGTTGTTCGCGATCACGTCAGCGATCTCCAGCGCCTTGGTCAATGCCTGCCCGTCGGGCACCACATGCCCGATCAAGCCGATCTCCTTGGCTTCGGTCGCGGTGATGTGCCGTCCGGTCAACAGCAGATCGCAGGCCACCGTGTACGGGATCTGCCGGACTAGTCGCACCGCGGACCCGCCCATCGGGTACAGGCTCCACTTCGCTTCGGAGATACCGAATTTGGCGCTTTCACCGGCTATGCGGATGTCGGTGCCCTGCAGAATCTCAGTGCCGCCGGCAATCGCCGGGCCTTCCACGGCGGCGATCAGCGGTTTGGTCAGCCGCCGGCCTTTGAGCAGCGCGTCGATCCGCGACGGGTCGTAGCTGCCGTCCTTGAATGAGTCGCCGGGCGGCTTGGCGGTTGCGGCTTTGAGGTCCATCCCGGCGCAGAAGTAGCCGCCGGCCCCGGTCAGGACACAGCATCTGATGTCGGGGTCATTGTCGACTTGGTCCCAGGCCTCGACCATGATCTGCATCATTTCGGTGCTCAGCGCGTTGCGTCGCTCGGGCCGGTTGAGCGTGACGATCAGGGTATGTCCGCGCTGCTCAACGAGGGCGTCGGCTGCTTTCTCAGACTCGCTCACCAGTGTGCGCCTTCCTGCTCGTCGGCCCCAGACTTGTCAGGGAGAATAGAACTTGTAAAAAACTGTAACACGTTCTAGTTTAGGCTCCGTGGCTCTGAACATCGCCGACCTCGCCGAGCATGCTATCGATGCGGTGCCTGACCGCGTCGCTTTGATCTGCGGCGACGACCAGCTGACGTACGCCGAACTCGAGGACAAGGCGAACCGCCTTGCGCACTACCTGATCGACCAGGGCGTCAAGAAAGACGACAAAGTAGGGCTTTACTGCCGCAATCGCATCGAAATCGTCATCGCGATGCTCGGCATCGTCAAGGCCGGCGCCATCCTGGTCAACGTCAACTTTCGCTACGTGGAAGGGGAACTGCGCTACCTGTTCGACAATTCCGACATGGTCGCGCTGGTGCATGAGCGCCAATACGCCGACCGCGTCGCGAATGTGCTGCCGGAAACCCCTGACGTGCAGACGGTGCTGGTGGTCGAGGACGGCTCGAATGTTCCAGACAAGGACTTCCAACGCTACGGTGGGGTGGAGTTCCACACCGCGATCGAGCAGGGCGCTGCCCAGCGGGATTTCGGTCCACGCAGCTCTGACGACATCTACCTGCTCTACACCGGCGGGACCACCGGTTTCCCCAAAGGCGTCATGTGGCGGCACGAGGACATCTACCGGGTGCTGCTCGGCGGAACCGACTTCGCCACCGGTGAATACGTCAAAGACGAGCACGACCTGGCCAGGCAAGCCGCGGCCGGGTCGCCGATGATCCGGTTCCCGATACCGCCAATGATTCACGGCGCGACCCAGTCGGCCACCTGGATGGCGCTGTTTTCCGGCGGAACGATCGTGCTGGCACCGGAGTTCGACGCGGACTCAGTGTGGCGCACCGTCCACAGGCACAAGGTGAACCTGCTGTTTTTCACCGGTGACGCGATGGCCCGGCCGCTGCTGGACGCGCTGACCAAAGACAACGACTACGATCTGTCTTCGCTGTTCCTCCTGGCCAGCACCGCGGCGCTGTTCTCGCCCAGCATCAAGGAGAAACTGGTTGAGCTGCTGCCCAATCGGGTGATCACCGACTCCATCGGCTCCTCAGAAACAGGTTTCGGCGGCACCAGCGTCGTCGCCAAGGGACAAGCACACACCGGCGGTCCACGGGTGACCATCGACAAGTGGACAGTCGTCCTCGACGACGACGGCAATGAGGTCGAGCCGGGCTCGGGTGTGCGGGGCGTCATCGCGAAGCGCGGCCACGTCCCGGTCGGCTACTACAAGGACGAAGAAAAGTCGGCGGCCACCTTCAAGGTAATCAACGGGGTCCGCTACGCCATCCCCGGCGACTATGCGCAAGTAGAGACCGACGGCACCGTCACCATGCTGGGCCGCGGCTCGGTGTCGATCAACAGCGGCGGCGAGAAAATCTACCCCGAGGAAGTTGAGGCCGCACTCAAAGGCCACCCCGACGTCTTCGACGCGCTGGTTGTCGGGGTGCCCGACGAGCGGTACGGCCAATGCGTGGCCGCCGTCGTGCACCCTAGGGCGGGGACCCGGCCGGCACTCGGCGACCTGGACCGCTTCGTGCGCAGTGAGATTGCGGGATACAAAGTGCCGCGCGCTCTTTGGTACGTCGACGGCATCAGACGCTCACCTGCGGGCAAACCGGACTACCGGTGGGCCAAGGAGCAGACGCAGGTGCGGCCGGCCGACGAGGTGCACGCTAAAAACCTGAGTGCGTGAGCGACTTCGTCAAGCACCGGGCCGATGCGCCCAGCGGGTTCTTCGCCTGGGAAGCCGCAGGGCTGCAATGGCTTTCCGAAGTGGACGGCGGCGTGCCGTGCGCGCAGATCGTGTCAACGGACGCAACGAGCCTGACCCTGCGGCGACTCGATTCGGTGACTCCCAGTGTCCAGGCGGCCTTCGAGTTCGGCAGCCGCCTGGCCGAGACCCACGACGGGGGCGCCGCGGCGTTCGGTGCGGGGCCCGACAGCTGGGACGGGCCCGGATTCTTCGGGCCGCTCTCGCAGCCGCTACCGATGCCGCTTCGAGCACACGAGCGTTGGGGTGAGTTCTACGCCGAGGAGCGGCTGGCGCCGATGGCTGACCTCGCGGCCGCACAACTTGCCGCGTCGACACGCGCGACCCTCGACTTGGTCGGCGCGCGCTGCCGCGCCGGTGACTTCGACGACGAGGACCAACCGTCGCGGTTGCACGGCGATTTGTGGAGCGGCAACGTGATGTGGACACCTGAGGGGGTCGTACTGATCGACCCGGCCGCGCATGCCGGTCACCGGGAGTCCGACCTGGCGATGCTCGCGCTGTTCGGCTGCCCCCACTTCGAAACCATCCTCGACGGATACCAGCAAGTGCGACCGCTGAACACCGGCTGGCGCGGTCGCGCCGGGTTGCACCAGCTTTACCCGCTGCTGGCCCACGTGGTGTTGTTCGGCGGTGGATACGTGCGGCGCATGGATGCCGCCGCGCGCGCGGCGCTGGCGCTGTGATCTGAGCCGTCGCGGGCGTAACGCTGCTGGGAAGTCGCGCTCGAATTCTTCGCGCTGACGTTACGGTCGCAAGCTACAGTCAAGTTCGCGATGACGATCGACGTGTGGATGCAGCATCCGACGCCCCGATTCCTGGGCAGCGACATGTTGGCTTCGCTGCGACGCTGGACCGGCGACGCTATCCCGGACACCCAGGTTCCGATCGAGGCCACCCTGGCCGCGATGGACGAAGCCGAAGTTGACTTCGGGCTGCTCAGTGCGTGGCACGGCCCGAACGGCATGGACCTGATCTCCAACGACGAGGTCATCGACTGGGTCAGTCGGCACCCCGACAGGTTCGCCGGATTGGCGGCCGTAGACCTGGACCGTCCGATGGCGGCGGTCCGGGAGTTGCGGCGACGGGTGCGCGACGACGGGTTCGTCGGCCTGCGCGTGGTGCCCTGGTTGTGGGACGCGGCACCGACTGATCGCCGCTACTATCCGCTGTTCGCCGAATGCGTCGAGCTCGGTGTGCCGTTTTGTACCCAGGTCGGTCACACCGGTCCGCTGCGCCCCTCAGAAACCGGGCGTCCGATTCCCTACATCGATCAGGTCGCGCTCGATTTCCCGGAACTGGTCATTGTCTGCGGGCATGTCGGTTATCCGTGGACCGAGGAGATGGTTGCCGTAGCCCGCAAGCACCAGAACGTCTACATCGATACGTCCGCCTACACCACCAAGCGCTTGCCGGTGGAACTCGTTAGGTTCCTCAAGACCGGGACTGGACAACGGAAAGTTTTGTTCGGCACCAACTACCCGATGATTCGGCACGCGCACGCGCTGGCCGGCCTGGACGAACTCGACCTCACCGAAGACGCTCGCCGCGACTACCTGCACCGCAACGCCGAGCGAGTCTTTCCTCGCACCCGGCGAAAGGTGCAGACGTGAACGGTGCGCAGGCGTTGATCAGCGCGCTCGTCGACGGCGGCGTCGAGGTGTGCTTCGCCAATCCCGGGACGTCGGAGATGCACTTCGTCGCTGCGCTGGACAGCGCGCCGGGGATGCGGGGCGTGCTCACCTTGTTCGAGGGGGTCGCGACGGGGGCGGCCGACGGGTACGCCCGCATAGCGGGGCGGCCCGCCGCGGTCTTGCTGCACCTCGGTCCCGGGCTTGGCAACGGTCTGGCCAATCTGCACAACGCCCGCCGCGCCCGGGTGCCAATGGTGGTGGTCGTCGGCGACCACGCCACCTATCACAAGCGCTACGACGCCCCACTGGAATCCGATATCGACGCGTTGGCCGGCACCGTCTCGGGGTGGGTGCGGCGCCCCGCCGACATCGGGCAACTTTGCGCCGATGCCGCCGAGGCCATCGCCGTGAGCCGGGCACGTGCCCAGATCTCCACCCTGATCCTGCCCGCGGACATCTCCTGGACGCCAAACGCACCAGCCGATGGCATTGCGCCGCAGCCTAATAGCGCCGCGAATGCGGACACGACGGCGGTTCAGTCGATCGCCGCGGTGCTCCAGTCAGGCGAGCCCGCTGTCATCCTGGTCGGCGCGGACGCCACCAGCAAGTCCGGGCTGACAGCGGCGGCCCGGATCGCCGCGGCGACCGGGTCTCGTTGGTACTGCGAGACGTTCCCGACCCGCCTGGAGCGCGGCGCAGGTGTGCCCGCCGTCGATCGGATCGCGTATTTCGCTGAAGCCGCCGCGGCTCAACTCGACGGCGCCCGACATCTCGTGTTGGCCGGTGCCGCCTCCCCGGTATCGTTTTTCGCCTACCCGGGCAAGCCGAGCGACCTGGTCCCGGACGGCTGCACTGTTCACCTGCTCGCCTCACACGGCGGCGCCGAGGCGGCGCTGATCGCACTGGCCGAGGTGCTGGCTCCGCGCACCGCTGCCCCGCTCGCGGAACGGTCGCGCCCCCCACTGCCTTCGGGCACGCTGAGCGCCGCGGCGGTGGCCGGTGTGGTCGGCGCGCTGCTGCCGGAAAGGGCGATCGTGGTCGACGAGTCGAACACCTCCGGTCTGCCGCTGGCGGCGGCGACCGCCGGGGCTCCGGCACACGACTGGCTCACCCTGACCGGTGGCGCGATCGGTTATGGCATCCCGGCGGCGGTGGGCGCCGCCCTCGCGGCCCCTGATCGGCCGGTCCTCTGCCTGGAATCGGATGGGTCGGCGATGTACACGATCTCGGGGCTGTGGACACAGGCGCGGGAAAACCAGAACGTCACCACTGTCATCTACAACAACGGCGCCTACGACATTTTGCGGATCGAGCTGCAACGCGTCGGCGCAACTGGCGCGGCCGGCCCCAAAGCGCAGCAGTTGCTCGACTTGACTCATCCGGCAATCGATTTCGTCAAACTGGCTGAGGGGATGGGTGTTGCGGCCTGCCGCGTGACCACCGCCGAGGAGTTCGCCGATGCGCTGGGCCGGGCTATCGCGGAAGCGGGACCGCATCTCATCGACGCGATGGTGCCGTCCTTGCTGGCTTGATCACAACCACCGATAGACCTTCTTCAGATTCAACACTTCACCCATCGAACTCAGTTGGCCGATGACGTCTTCCAGGCGCGCGCGTGGTATGTCCACGCGCCACTCCGGAACCGTGCCGGAGATGTTCAGCACGCCGGCACCAAAAGTGACGCCCGTCAGTTGGAGTCCATGCGGCAGGTTGGGCAGACGAACCGGGTAAGCCGGAGCTCGAGCCGGTAGGGACCACCTGTATCGCAGCAGGGCAAGTCCGCGCGGCTTCAACCACAGCGTCGACCCGTCGAGCTCAGCATCGACCTCGAGGCTGGCCAGGCCGGGTCGACGAGCCCAGTGCAGTCGTGCAACTCCGTCGTCGCCGACTTCTCCGACGAATCTGGGCATGACCCACCTGAAAAGTTCATCGAGGATAGAGGCGGGCAACTCCAGCGACAGTTCGACTGGCGCGGCTACCAGTACAGGCGGCGTTCCGGGGCGCAAGTGAGCATTGTGCAGCGTCGCAACCGCACGGCTGAACTCAATGGTGTCCCAGCACAGCTCTGTGGCGACGACCCGGACATCGCCGTACTGGCCCAAGGACAGCCCGACCATGTCGAGGCTGGCGTCGAACTCCGTCACGGTCAGGGTGATGTTTCCCTGATCGAGTTGGACGGACAGCCTCCGGCCCACTACCAGTCGGCGCAGCGTTGTGAACAGCGTTCGATAGCCGACTTCCGTGGCCGCAGATACCGGCGGAAGCGAGCTCGCCGACGACCAGAGCGACGCCAGCATCTCGAGTGGACGGAACGGATCCCATCCGCCTGGGAGCACTGAAGGGCTCATCGTTTCAGCATCCTCGTCCCACCTACCGGGTGGGCGCAATAACGCCACAGACGCCACCACGCGGCGGGTGCCCGCTCACAACTAATCGATATCGCTGTCACCGCGGAATCCGCCACACCGGGTCGGCGCAGTCGACACCCGTGGCCGACAGCTCGCGCTTGAGCACTTTGAACGTCGCCGTGCGCGGCAGCTCAGTACCGATCCGCACGAAGGACGGCCACTGCTTACGGCCGAGGTCTGGTTGCCCGGCCAGAAAAGCCCTGAACTTGTCGGCGTCGAAGTCGGCCCAGGGAGCCAGCACCACCGCGGCCATCACCTGATCACCGACGGCCGGGTCCGGCACCGCGTACACGGCCACCTCGGTGACGCCGGGGTAGCGCAGCAGCACCCGCTCGATGGGGGCGGTGCCCAGGTTCTCGCCGTCGACCCGCAACCAGTCGCCCAGCCTGCCGGCGAAGTAGGCATAACCGGCGTCGTCGCGGTAGGCCAGGTCGCCGCTGTGATAGACGCCGCCGGCCATGCGCTGCGCATCGGCCAGGGCGTCGTTGTAGTAACCCTCGAAACGGCCCGGACCGCCGGTGTTGACCAGTTCGCCGACCACCCCCGCCGGGCATGGTTGGCCGGTGTCGACGTCGACGATCGCGATCCCGTCTGGCAACGGGCCCAACGCACCTGAGGGTGTGTCCGGAGTACCGCTGATCGCCACTCCACCCTCGGTCGACCCGAAACCGTCGATGACCACACACCCGAACCTGCGGGCGAACCGCTCGACATCACCCGGCGCACCCTCGTTGCCGTACACCGCGCGCAGCGGGTTGTCCGCATCGTCGGGACGCTCGGGGGTGGCAAGGACATAGGACAACGGCTTGCCCACATAGTTCGCGTACGTCGCGCCGTAATGGCGAACGTCCGAGAGGAATTGCGACGCCGAGAATTTGCGTCGCAACACCAGCGAGCCGCGGCACGCCAACGCCACCGCCCAGCCCACCAGCACCGCGTTGGAGTGAAACAGCGGCATCGCTGCATAACACACGTCGTCGGGACCAAGACCGAAGCGCTCGCTCATCGTCACACCGGCGATCGCGACTTTGCCGTGGCTGCACTTGACCGCCTTGGGTTCGCCGCTGGTGCCGGAGGTGAAGATCAACATGAACAGATCGGCCGGGTCGACGGATCGGAACTGGGGCTCGGCGTGCGCGTAAGCCGCCACTTCCTCGGCCCACTCGGGGGAGTCGACGTTCACGTGCTCGTTCTCGCCCAGCAGCGCAACCGAATTGGTGTCGGCGAGGACAAGTTGACAATCAGCGTGTCTGATGTCGCGGGCCAGCGCGGCGCCCCGCCGCACCGGGTTGAGCCCGACCGGGACGATGCCCGACAGCCCCGCCGCGGTCAACACCGCTGAGAAGAACGGGGTGTTTTCCAGCAGCACGCCGACATGAGGCGGCCGCATCGGGTCGAGGCGCTCGCGCAGCGCCGCTGCCACCGCTGCGCCGTGCCGCAGATGATCTCCCCAGCTGGTGAACGTGTCCTCGAAGTGAACGCCCCGGTCCGGTTCGGCGACAAGCGGTTTCAGCAGGTCGGTGACGGTGGGCGGCGCTTCGGCTGCAGTCAACGGCTCGGCGACTCTCGGCTAGGCCGGAGTATCCGCCAGTTCGCGGCCGATCCGGAGCAGCTGTCCGGTAGCGCTGCCCAGCGCAAACTCGTTCTGCTTGGCGGCCAAAAAGTAGCGGTGCACCGGATGGTCGACGTCGATGCCCACCCCGCCGTGAACGTGGACGATGGTGTGCGCGACGCGGTGCCCGGCATCGGCCGCCCAGAATGCCGCGGTGGCCACCTCGGTGTCAGCGGGCAAGTCCTCGGCGAGTCGCCAGGCCGCTTGAGTCAGCGTCAGCCGTAAACCCTTGACGTCGATGTAACCGTCGGCAAGCCGCTGCGACACCGCCTGGAAGCTACCGATGGGGCGGTCGAACTGCTCACGGGTACGCGCGTACTCTGCGGTCAACCGCAGCCCCCGGTCCAGCACACCGAGTTGAAAAGCACTGCGGCCCAACTTCGCCAAAGTGTCAAGCCAGCCGACGACGTCGTCGCCGCCGGCTATCGGCGGGTCCGCTATTTCGACGCCACCCAACTGCAGGTGTCCCACGCTGCCCAAACCGGTGGTCTGCAAAGCGGTCACCGAGACACCGGCAGCATCTGCGGGCACCACAAATAAGGCTGTGCCTGCGTCGGTTTCAGCGGGCACGACGAACCCGTCGGCTGTCGGCGCGAAGCCGACCTGAGTGCGTGACCCGTGCAGACGGTACTTGTTGCCGGCCCGAGTGGCCTGGACCGGCCCGTCACCCGTCTCACCGTCGAGCGCGACAGTGAGGATCTTCTCACCGTTGACCGCCGCTGCGGCCCATCGCTGGTGCACCTCAGCCGAACCGAATCGGGCCAGCGCGCCGGCAGCCAGCACCACTGACTCCAGGTAGGGGACAGCGGCCAGTTGGCGACCCAGCGCCACCAAAATCGCGGTCTGCTCGAGCACCCCGTATCCGCCGCCGCCGATCGCCTCGGGCGCCGCGGTGCTCAGGATGTCCGCGTCGATCAGCTTCTGCCACAACGCACGGTCGAACCGTTGATCCTCGCCGTCCAGCTCGCGCTGGCGCTCAGGCGTGCACACCGCGTCGACGATGGTGCCGACCAAGCCGCCGAGATCGTGCGCGGCTTCGGTTGTCGAAAAGTCCATCAGCTCTCCAGGATTCGTTAGCGATTAGCTCTGGGCAGGCCCAGCGCCACCATGCCGATGATGTCACGCTGAACTTCGTTAGTACCGCCGCCGAACGTCAGGATCAGACAACCCCGGTGCATTCGCTCAACCCGGCCGCGCAACAGCGCCCCCGGGGAATCCTGACGGACGGTGGCGGCCGTGCCGAGCACCTCCATCAGCAGCCGGTAGGCCTCGGTGGCCAGCTCGGTGCCGAACACCTTGGCGGCCGACGCGTCCGCCGGTGACGGTGCCGCGGAGTCGGACGACGCCAGCTCCCAGTTGATCAGTTTGAGCACCTCGACTTTTGCGTGCACCCGGGCCAGGTTGAGCTGCACCCATTCCGAGTCAATCAGCCGCGCACCACCAGAATCTTTGGTGTTCTGCGCCCACTCGCGGACCTGATTGAGGGCCGTGATGATCGGCATCGCGGACACGAGCGCGACGCGTTCGTGATTGAGCTGGTTGGTGACCAGTTTCCAGCCGCCGTTCTCTTCACCCACTCGATTGGCCACCGGTACTCGGACGTCCTGGTAGTAGGTGGCGCTGGTGTCCGGGCCGGCCATCGTGTGAACCGGTGTCCAGGAAAACCCTTCAACCGTGGTCGGCACTATCAGCATCGAGATGCCTCGATGCTTCTTGGCCTCGGTGTTGGTGCGCACCGCCAGCCACACGTAGTCGGCGTACTGAATCAGGCTGGTCCACATCTTCTGGCCGTTGACGATGTAGTCGTCACCGTCCCGCACGGCCGTGGTGCGCAGGTTCGCCAAGTCGGTGCCGGCACCGGGTTCGGAGTAGCCGATCGAAAAATGCAATTGGCCCGACGCGATTTTCGGCAGGTAGAACTGCTTCTGTTCGTCGCTGCCGAAGGCCATGATGGTTGGTGCGACGCTGTTGATCGTGAGGAACGGCACCGGAGCTCCGGCGACGGCGGCTTCGTCAGCGAAGATCAGCGAATCCATCGGCGAGCGATCCTGGCCGCCGTACTCCTTGGGCCAATTCAGCGTGAGCCAACCGTCGTGACCCATCTGGGCAACCGTTTCCCGGTATACGTTGCCGGTGCCGTACTCGCCGGACGTCGAACTGAGCGCTTCGCGGCGCTCGGGGGTGATCAGCTCGGCGAAGTACGACCGCAATTCGCGACGCAGCTCCTCCTGCTCGGGGGTGTAACTGATTCGCATGCGAGCCGCCCTTCGGTCTTCTCACGGCTATCTGATCCGCCATCTGAGGTTGTAACACGTTCTAGTCGGAGGGTCCAGCGGCGGTATCGCGGCGGCGTCGTCGTATGGTGGTGGGGCAAAATTTCATACCCTCTGGCCATGCGTAGGGCCGTGCAGGTAAGGAGAGTGCCGTGCGGATAACAGTTGACCGCGACCGGTGTGAAGGGAATGCGGTGTGCTTGGGCATCGCGCCGGACATCTTCGACCTCGACGATGAGGACTACGCCGTCGTCAAGACCGACCCGGTTCCGCCGGATCGCGAGCAGGCGGCCGAGCTGTCAATCGCCGAATGCCCCCGCGCTGCGCTGTCTCGCAGCGACTGAACACAGACTAGAGGTATTCATAAGTTGACCAGCAGCGTGGAGATGGCCAATTTGTCCGGAAAGGTCGCGGTGGTCACCGGTGCGGCCGCGGGTTTGGGGCGCGCGGAGGCTATCGGCTTGGCCCGCGCCGGCGCCACCATCGTCGTCAACGACATCGCCGCCGCCCTGGACGCTTCCGACGTCATCGACGAAATCGCTGCCGCCGGCTCCAAAGCCGTCCCGGTGACCGGGGACGTCAGCCAGCGCGCCACCGCCGACGAACTGATCAGCAGCGCCGACACGCTGGGCGGTTTGAGCATCGTGGTGAACAACGCCGGGATCACCCGCGACCGGATGCTGTTCAACATGTCCGACGACGAATGGGACGCCGTCGTCGCGGTGCACCTGCGCGGTCATTTCCTGCTCACCCGCAACGCGGCCACCTACTGGCGGTCCAAAGCCAAGGAGGCCGGCGGATCAATTTACGGCCGGATCGTCAACACGTCCTCGGAGGCCGGCTTGGTCGGTCCTGTTGGACAGGCGAATTACGGCGCCGCGAAGGCCGGTATCACCGCGCTGACTTTGTCGGCTGCCCGGGCGCTGGGCCGCTACGGGGTGTGCGCGAACGCGATCTGCCCCCGGGCACGCACCGCGATGACGGCCGACGTATTCGGCGAGGCGCCCCACTCCGACGCCGACGGCGGGATCGACCCGCTTTCACCTGAACACGTCGTCACACTGGTCCGGTTCCTCGCCTCGCCGGCGGCCGAAGCGGTCAACGGGCAGGTGTTCATCGTCTACGGCCCCAAGGTGACGCTGTTGTCGGCGCCCACAGTGGAGCGCCAGTTCAGGGCCGAGACCGCGGCGTGGGATCCCACGGAACTGAGCGCCACGCTGCACGGCTACTTCGCCGACCGCGACCCGGAGTTGAGCTTCGCCGCGACCGGTGTGATGGACGGCTGACCGGCCGGGAATTCACTCCTTCTCGGCGAGTGCATCTAAAAACGATCGTGCCCAGCGGTCCACGTCATGAGCAAGCACCTGGCGCCGCAGCGCGCGCATGCGGCGCCGTCCGTCCTCGACCGATTGGTTCAGGGCCGCTTCGATTGAGGTCTTGACGCCTTCGAGGTCGTGCGGGTTGACCAGGTAGGCCTGTTTGAGTTCGGCTGCCGCGCCGGTGAATTCGCTGAGCACCAGCGCGCCGCCGAGATCGCCTCGGCAGGCGACGTACTCCTTGGCCACCAGGTTCATCCCGTCGCGCAGCGGCGTGACCAGCATGACGTCACTGGCCACGAAAAAGGCGATCAGCTCGTCGCGGGGCACCGGCCGGTGCAGGTAGTGCACCACTGGATGGCCGACCTCGCCGTATTCCCCATTGATGTGGCCCACTTGGCGTTCGATGTCGCTGCGCAGGATCTGGTAACTCTCCACCCGTTCTCGGCTCGGCGTGGCCAGCTGAACCAGGACGGTGTCATCGCGTTTCGCGCGGCCCTCGGCGAGCAACTCCGAAAACGCCTGTAGCCGCACGTCGATGCCCTTGGTGTAGTCGAGCCGGTCGACCCCGAGCAGCACCTTGCGCGGATTGCCCACTTCGATTCGCAGCTCCTTTGCGCGTCGACGCACGTCTCGGTGACGGGATTTCTGGTCGAGTTCCGCGGAGTCGATGGAGATGGGGAAGGCGCCGACCCGCGCCGTGCGTGATCCAACGCGCACCTCACCAAGTCGGGACCGCACACCGACTGACCCTCGCGATGTTTCCGCGCCGATGAGCCGCCGCGCCAAGATCAAAAAGTTCTGCGCGCCGCCGGCCATGTGGAAGCCGACCAGGTCAGCGCCGAGTAACCCTTCCACAATCTCGCTGCGCCACGGCATCTGCATGAACAGCTCGACCGGCGGAAACGGAATGTGCAAGAAGAAGCCGATGGTCAGGTCGGGCCGCAGTTCCCGCAGCATCTTGGGGACCAGTTGAAGCTGGTAGTCCTGCACCCAAACAGTCGCTCCCGTGGCGGCGGCACGCGAGGCGGCCTCGGCAAACCGGCGGTTCACGGCGACGTAGCGATCCCACCACTGCCGGTGGTAGATCGGCTTGACGATGACGTCGTGATACAACGGCCACAGTGTGGCGTTGGAGAAGCCCTCGTAGTACTGGGCGACATCGTCGGCGCTCAACTGGACCGGGTAAAGCTGCAACCCGTCCTCGACGATGGGTTTCTCGTCCCCGTCGGTGATGCCCGGCCACCCGATCCAGGCTCCGCGTTGACGGCGCAACAGCGGCTCCAAGGCGGTGACCAGCCCACCGGGGCTGCGCTTCCAGGTCGTGGTGCCGTCGGCAAGACGCTCCATGTCAATCGGAAGTCGATTGGCGACCACCACGAAGTCAGAACTGCCGCCTTCGACCGGTGCTGAGCCCACCTCAGGACTCCCGGAGACCACTTAGGTCTCGTGTTTCGCCGGTCCAATGCCGAGCATGGCCAAAAAGATCCGACACTCGTCGGCGTCGGTCGCGTAGGCCGCCACGACACGCCTGGCTTGGCTGGCGGTGCTGTCGGTCAGCGGTTCGACGTCGCCGAGTTCTGCTGGGTCTGTTTTAGCGGGCATGCCATCACTGTAGGCGAAGCATGAATTTTCACGACGTGTTCTTCCGCCAGACCCACCTCGCAGACCGCGACGGACGGGTCGTAGTCTGCAAGTCGGCGACCTGCAGCAAACCCAAGTGAGGTGGCGAATGGCAGTCCACGACGACGTGAGCACCGGTGGGGTCGACGCCCAGACCGACGAACCGGTGGCCTACGAAACTCTCGACGAAGGCCGGATAGCTCGGATCTGGCTCAACCGGCCCGAGGCCCACAACGCCCAGAACCGCACCTTGCTGGTGCAACTCGACGAGGCGTTCCTGCGGGCCGAAGCCGACGACGAGGTCCGTGTCGTGATTCTGGCCGCCCGGGGCAGGAACTTCTCCGCCGGCCACGATCTGGGGTCCGAAGCGGCGATGCTCGAGCGGGCACCCGGCCCGGCGCAGCATCCGACTTTCCAATCCAACGGCGCCACCCGTGCGGCCCTCGTTGAGAAGACCTATCTACAGGAGTGGCACTACTACTTCCAGAACACGTCCCGTTGGCGGGATTTGCGCAAGATCACCATCGCGCAAGTGCAGGGCAACGCGATCTCCGCCGGGCTGATGCTGATATGGGCGTGCGACCTGATCGTAGCCGCCGACAATGCGAAGTTCAGCGACGTCGTCGGTGTCCGCCTGGGCATGCCCGGCGTCGAATACTATGCGCATCCTTGGGAATTCGGAGCTCGCAAAGCCAAAGAGCTGCTGCTGACCGGTGATTCGCTGGACGCCGACGAGGCCTACCGGCTGGGTATGGTGTCCAAGGTCTTTCCGCGCGACGAGCTGGAGGACAAGACCTTGGAATTCGCCAAGCGGATCGCCCGGCGACCCACCATGGCGGCGCTGCTGATCAAGGACTCGGTGAACGCGGCCGCCGACGCCATGGGGTTCACCGAGGCGCTGCGCCACGCATTCCATGTGCACGAGCTGGGGCACGCGCACTGGGCGGCACACAACGAGAACCGTTTCCCCGTCGGGCTGCCACCCGATGTCGAGGATTGGCGCGGAGCCAAGCCGTCTCAGGTGGCGCGCCGCGACGTGCCCTGACGGGCCGGCAGTCTTAACTGACCGCCACGCTGGCGTGACGTTCGGCGGTCACAGTCACCCTGGCGTGACCCTCGGCAGAAATGAAGGGGTCCGCATGCAACTTTCGTTCGAGAACCGCACCTATCTGGTGACCGGCGGTGGCAGCGGTATCGGCAAGGGCGTCGCCGCCGGGCTGGTGGCGGCCGGATCCTCCGTCGTCATCGTGGGCCGCAACGCCGACCGGCTCGCCGCGACCGCAAAGGACATCGGGTCCGGCGCCGCCGGTGGTGCCGTCCGTTACGAACCGGCCGACGTCACCGACGAAGACGAGACCGCACGCGCGGTGGAGGCGGCCACCGCATGGCACGGCCGACTGCACGGAGTGGTGCACTGCGCGGGCGGCTCGGAGACCATCGGGCCGGTCACCCAGATCGACTCGCCGGCATGGCGACGCACCGTAGACCTCAACGTCAACGGCACCATGTACGTGCTCAAGCACGCCGCCCGCGAAATGGTGCGCGGCGGCGGCGGTTCGTTCGTGGGGATTTCGTCGATCGCGGCGAGCAACACCCACCGCTGGTTCGGCGCCTACGGGGTCAGCAAGTCCGCCGTGGACCACATGATGCAGTTGGCGGCCGACGAACTCGGCCCGTCCTGGGTGCGGGTCAACAGTATTCGCCCGGGCCTCATCCGCACCGCACTCGTTGCGCCGGTGCTGAATTCGCCGGAACTTAGCGCGGATTACGCGCAGTGCACGCCGCTGCCGCGACCAGGTGAGGTGGAGGACGTCGCCAACTTGGCGATGTTCCTGCTCAGCGACGCGGCGAGCTATGTCACCGGACAGGTCATCAACGTCGACGGTGGGCTCATTCTGCGGCGCGGGCCGGATTACTCGGCGATGCTCGAACCGCTGTTCGGCGCCGACGGGTTACGCGGAGTGGTGCGCTGAGGAACCCGGTGCGGCGCCGGCGTCGCGGGTGGCCAGCGTGGCGATCGCCGACCAGTCGAGGTGTCCGCCGCCGTTGGCCAGCAGCGTGAGGAAGCGGTCGCGCAGCAAGCTGGCCAACGGCAACGGGACTTGCATACTTTCGCCGGCGGCCAGCACCAAGCGGATGTCTTTGAGGCCCAGGCGCGCGGCGAAACCGGCCGGCTCGAATTCGCCGCGCGCGATCAGCCCGCCGTAGGTCTGGTACGACGGTGCGCTGAACAACGTGGACGTCAGGAGGTCGATGTACTGCGACGGATTCACACCGCCCTTGGCGACCAGCGCGACCGCTTCGCCGAGCGACTCGATGACTGATGCGATGAGGAAGTTGCCGGACAACTTCACCAAATTGGCGGCTTCGGGTTGTTCGGAGATAATGAAATGTTTCTGGCCGATCGCGTCGAACAGCGGCGTCAACGGCTGCACCGCCTGCGGCTCACCCGCGGCGACAACGAAAAGCTTTGCCGCAGCGGCCGCCTCAGGCCGGCCGAAAACCGGCGCGGCGACGTATCGTTGTCCGGCGTCGGCGTGTGCCGCGGCGAGACGCTCCGACAAGTCGACGCTGATGGTGCTCGACGAGACATGCGTAGCACCTGCGGCCAGCGACGCCAGCACGCCCTGTTCGCCGAAGGTCACATCGTGCACCGCCGCGTCGTCACCCAGCATGGTGATCACGACCTCACCACCGCAGGCCTCGGTGACCGAGCGCGCTGGCGTCGCACCCTCCTGCACAACCGGGTCCAATTTCTCCGCGGAACGGTTGTAGACGGTGACATGGTGGCCGGCTTTGACGAGGTTGACGGCCATGCCGCGGCCCATGTTTCCCAGTCCGATGAATCCGATATTCATGACATTCAGCATGCCGTCCTTTTCTGCGTGTCGGTGGTGAAAGATGTGCGGGGGCACGAGCGAGCACGGGAGAGACCATGAAGCGACTCGAGGGCAACCGGATCCTGGTGACCGGCGCAGCGTCAGGCATCGGGCAGGCCACCGCGCTGCGGCTGCTGGACGAGGGTGCCGTCGTGGCGGCCGCCGACATCGCCACACTGGACAAGACCCGCGCTCAGGCGGAGGAGGCGGGAACCAGTGACCGGATCGCCACGGTGGAGCTCGATGTCGGCGACGAAAAGTCGGTGGTCGACGGGGTGCGGTCCGCGGTGGACAGGTTGAGCGGATTGGACTCGGTGGTCAACGCTGCCGGCATGCTGCGGGCGTCGCACACGCATCTGACCGGCCTCGAGCTGTGGAATCAGATCATCGGTGTCAACCTGACCGGTACCTTTCTGGTGATACGTGAGGCGCTGCCGGCGCTGCTGAAGAACTCGCGCAGCGCGATCGTGAACTTCAGCTCCACCTCCGCGACGTTCGCGCATCCCTATATGGCGGCCTACGCCGCGAGTAAGGGCGCGATTCAGTCGTTCACCCATGCGCTTGCCCTCGAGTACGCCAGCCAGGGGTTGCGCGCGGTGAGCGTCGCTCCCGGCAGCATAAAATCCGGGATCACCGACACCACAGCGGGTTACCTACCCGCCGACGCCGACTGGACCCTGTTCGGCAGACTCTCGCCGATCTTGCCGACCACGTTGGAGTCCAGCGGAGCCGGCATGGCTGATCCCGCAGCGGTCGCCGGCGTGGTGGCCATGCTGGTGTCCGACGACGGTGCGTTCATCACGGGTACGGAGATCCGCATCGATGGCGGCACGCACGCCTGAGCTGTGAGCGCGTTCAGTTGACGCAGGGCACCCCGCCACTGTCGACGATGGGTGCACCTTGGTCGGGGGTAGGCAACGACGACGTTGCGCCGTAGTACGACTTGGACGTCGTTGTTGTTGTCGTGCTGCCGGTTTCCTCGTCCTGCGACGGTGTCGCGTAGTTGTCGTCGACGACGACTTCGATGTGACCGGCTTTGAGGGCTGAATTTTGTTGAGCGGGAACGCCGATGCCCAGGACGGTGGCCACGTTGTGCGCATCGGTCTCCATGCCGGGCCCGTAGGCCACTGCCATGGTGTTGGGATCGGCGGTCATGCGGTCACGCACCGCGCCGATGGTGTAGCCGTGCTGCCTGAGGGTGTGTGAGACCTGCGTGGCCAGTCCGGAGATGCTCCCCGCATTGATCACGTCCACGACAGTGGACGGGCTGGGCGGCGCGGTTGTCGACATCGTGGTGGTCGTCGACGCGGTGGTACCGATCGCGGCTGCGATTTCAGCTCTGATCGCCGCGGGGTCGATGATGTTGACATCTTGGCCGTCGATGAAGTCGTAACGAACTACCGGAAGCGTCCGGAATTCGACATCGCCGCCGGCGAGCGCGGCCATCCGCTGAAACTGCTCCTCATCCCAGCCTGCGGAGAGCACAACGTCTTTACGTGCCACCGCGATCAGGCCTTTGAGCCGGCCGAGGTCGCGGAAAGTGCCGGAACTTTCGAGTTGGTGCATGACCGACACCAGGAAGGCTTGTTGGCGGTGCGTGCGGTCGAGGTCACCGTTCTCCAGACCATGCCGCTGCCGCACGAATGCCATTGCCTGTGCCGCGTTCAGCGTCTGGTGACCGGCGGGAAAATCGGCGCCGGAATACGAGTCGTACACGGCGTGCTTGAGACACACCTGCACACCGCCTAATTGTTCGGCCAGGTCGTAGAAACCAGCCAGGTTCACTTCGGCGAAGTAGTCGATCGGGACGCCGGTCAGACTGCGGACCGCGCGCAGCGTCGCCGACCGGCCCGCCTCACGGCCCCGCGTCTCGAGTTGTCGTTGGTCGCTCAGACCCTGATCGATGAGTTTTTGTTCGACGTTCTGCTTGGTCAGCCCGTACGCTTCCTTGATTTTGATGTGGCGGTAGCCTGGCACCCCGTTGAACGGCACCCAGTCGTCGCGGGGGATGGAGAACGCGACCACACGGTTATCGTCTCCGATATGAACCAGGATGAGCGTGTTGGTGTTGTAGCCGCCGGCGTCGGAATCCCCGGCGTGCAGTTGGTCCAGGATCGCTGAGGGCAGGTCGTTGCCGTCCTGGTCTTTGCGGGAGTCCAGCCCGATGAGCAGGATGTTCATCTCCCCGCCGCTGGACCGGGGGTCAGCGGTGCCCAGCGCCGACGACACAGTGATCCCGCCCAGCGCGCCGTGTGCGACCCACCATCCCGCGCCGGTCGCGACGACCGCCACCGCCGACGTCAACGCCATGACGCCGCGGGCCAGCTTGCGGCGGGTCTGCGACGGCGGACGGGGTGCCCGGTGACGGTGGCGACGGCTCGACTGCTCCGGCCCGCTGACGACCAACTCGACGCCCCGCGGCCCGCCGGTAGGTGTTTGCGGTGGTCGGTCGCCGCCCATGACGTCCAGTATGCGGTAGCTTGCTGCGGCGTCCGGTCACAGTTCAGCGACGTCTGTTCAAGCCAGGACGGTGATACGCCATTGTTAGGATCGCGCGGTGGGGTCCTTTTCTCGTCGGGAAGCTCTGAGATACGCCGCTGCAGCACCGGTTCTGCTGGGCCTCGGCACGTTGGGAGCAACGATCAGCAGCGGGCAGGCGGCTGCGGCCGACAGCAAGGTGATCGATTTCGCGAAACGAAAGATCGCACCGGACCAGATCAAGGCGGCCGGGTATGACGGCGTAGTGGTGTGGGTGTCCCAGTGCCGGCCGGGCGCTGACTTCGAGGCGAAACCCGTTACTCGGGACTACGCGAATGCGCTGCGCGCTGCCGGTCTGCACCTCGTGAGCAACTATCAGTACGGCAAGCCCGGCTGGCCCGACCCGTCGGATTACACCCGCGGTTTCGACGGCGGCGTCGCCGACGCCCGGACCGCCCGACAGCTGCATGCCGCCGCCGGTGGCGCGGATTCAGCGCCCATCCTTTTCAGCGTCGATGACGACATCGACCTCAGCACCTGGAAAAGCGTTGCAATCGAATGGTTTCGAGGTCTCAATTCAGTGCTGGGCGTCGAGCGCACCGGCATTTACGGCCATGCCCGGGCATGCGGTTGGGCGATCGACGACGGTGTGATCGGGCATTCCACCACCGCGGGCCACCGGTGGGCGTGGCAGACCAGCGCGTGGTCGCACGGGGCACGAGAATCCAGAGCGGTGCTCTATCAGGCTGTAGTCGACAGCCCGTCAAGTCCGGGTATTCCGCTGGGCGGCATCAACGTGGATCTCGACGACGTCTTGGCGGCCGATTACGGGCAATGGGACGTCAATCGCTGATCTCGGTCAGCTGATCGACTCCCTGAACTCGACACCGTCCTGCGCCTGCTGCGCCCATTCGGCAGCGTCGACGACAGGATAAATCTGAAAGACGCTGTAAGGGGCGAACTTCGCGGTGTCGTTCAGCAGTTCGGCGGGATGGTCTGTCTCCACCACCGCGAACCCGCCTTCCGCGTCGACCCTTCCGACGAACTGGTGAAACGTCACGCCCGCGGACGGTTGCCATTTGGAGAACAGTTGCAAGGCACGTGCCGCGGACTCTTCGTTCTCCCTACCGGAGCTCTGGATGCGGCTGGTCCATGCCATGACGTACTTCATCGGGTACTCCTAGCTACTTGGCTGAACTAGTGGCGTGTCGGCGGCCGGCCGGAGTCGGTAGTCCACACGTGTCGAGTGTGCTCCTAACGAGTGTTCAGCGGAATGAAATTGCGCCACTTACCTGGCACTTACTTGACTACAGAAAAGTTAAGTAATTGTGTCTTAACGTGGTTAGGGTGGTTCCACGGACGGTGACGTCAAGTGTTCAAGCAGAAGTGACGCAGCAGCCTTGCTGGCTGCGGATACTCGTCGGACACGACCGTGGCCGAAATCGGAGAATTGAAAAGGAAAATCGTTAAAATCGTCGTCATTGGCGGCACCAGAGTCCTGGGGTCGAAAGTGGTGCAGAAACTGAGCGACCGCGGTCACGACGCGGTCGCTGCGTCGCCGCGCACCGGAGTCAATGCGCTTACCGGTGACGGCCTCCCTTGCGTCCTGACTAAAGCGAACGTGGTTGTCGGCGTGGCCAATTCGCTCTCCTTCGACGACGGGCCGGTAATGAAGTTTTTCACGAAATCGATAACCAACTATCCGATCGTGCGCGCAAACCAATTCGCGGAGTTCACCGGCATTGCCCCGTCGATGACAGTGGGCGAACAGGTGCGGGTGCGGATGCGCTGATTTAGCCCGATCGCTGCCGACGATCTCGCGGTGGAGGTCGCCCGGATCGCCGTCGGTAAGCCGCTCGATGGCATTCGAGAACATCGGCACCCTGCCCCGCGCCGTGGTCCCTGCAGCCGCCAAGTAGGCACATGCTGACCCGTCTCGCGAGGACCAACCGCCGGCTGCGCACAGGCGCGGAAGGTGGTGACGAATCGGCCGAATCGCCGACTGCCGTAGTGGCTGTTGTCCCTGCGCCGACGCCCTCAATTCTGTTCAGCTTCTGCTTCTCCTGAGCATGCAATCTCGCCGGAACGGGCGCGCCCCGCCGCCTCGGCCATCGCGATACTTCGCCGGTAATTGCGGCGTCGGACGCGCCGGGTGGACCCTGTGTCGTCGCGCTTGGTGGGCACGGCGGCCGCGTGGCACGGTAGGCTCCGTCAAGCCGTCCGGACCGCGGCGGCGCTGTGCGGGAGGGAAGCACCACGCCGTCACGTCGTCCCGAGCTCTCGAGCATGGCGGACGACTACGGGCGGCACGCCCTCTCCCAGCGCGCCTCCTTCGAGGCGACCCACCCGGCCGTGATGGCCGCTGCGGGGCGGCTGGCGAGCGAGCCCGTGCTCCGCGTGGCCGATCTGGGCGCCGCCGACGGCGTTAACTCTCACGGCCTCATCCGCGATCTCGTGGCGCAGCGCGCCGGCCGGCCGCTGATTTACTCGCTCGTCGATCTCCCGACAAACGCGTGGCGGGTCGCCGCCGCCCACCTGCGGGACGCCTTCGGCTCGGCGGCGGGCCAGGGCGCCATAGTCGTGATCCCTGCGCCGGACGAGTCCGGCCCCGGGGTCGCCGACAGGGGCACGGGCGCCCATTACGCCTTGCCGGAGGCTCACGGCGAGGCCTGTCAGCGAGCGTTCGATCATGACCCGCCTCCCGCCACGGTCGTCGCCATGGCCGGAATCCCCCTCCACCAGGCCCCATCGCTTCCACGAGGCACAGTGCACATCGCGGTGACCGGGACAACCATGCACTGGGTCGCCGACGCCGCCGGCCTGGCCTCGAGTGGCTCGGTCTTCCCCGGCTACCCGGACCACGCGGACGACGAAGAGCGACGCGCCTGGCGCGCCGCCGCGGAGCGGCAGTGGGAGCGAATGCTCGAGATTCGCGCACTGGAGCTGGCGCCAGGAGGGTGGTTTATCGCCGCCATCCCGGCCTCCCCCGCTCCTTGCCCGGACAGGACGGGGCTCTACGTCGAGATCGTCGGGGACATGAACTTGCTGCTCGCCGACTGGCGGCGCACAGGGCGCATCGACGGCGCCACTGTCGCCACGGCCGTCGTTCCGGTCTGGTCGCGCACACTCGGTGAGTTCCGGGCTCCCTTTGAGGCGGGTGGCGGGCGCTTCGCCGGCCTCGACCTCGAGAGCGCCGACGTGTTCCGTCTCGACAATCCCTACTGGCACGACGACCCCGCGGTGTTCGCGCGGGACTACGTTCAGAGCGTGGCCGCATGGGGAGGGCCGCTCCTCCGCCGTGCCTTCGCGCGCGAGGGCGAGGCACGCGCTGCCGGACTTCTCGCCGACTTCCTCGGGGAGCTCGAGAAGCGCGTCGCCGAGACCCCCGAACGCTATCGCTGGGACTACGTACAGGCCCTCGTCGTCTGCCGGAAAGCGAGCGACGCGGGGCGAGGCCGTGCCGGTGTCTCCTCGACCTCTTGATCAGCACGTCCTGGTGCGGTGTCTCTCGGGTGACCGGTCCGTTGTCGCGTCAGACGTGCCATCGAACTTCGACTGGGTCTGGCACGAGTTCGTGCCCTACGAGTACCAGAACCCCCGCAGCAGCCGCCGATACGCGGCGAACGTCAGCGTGATCGGGTCGCACCACGGCGGTAGCCCGCCGATCAAGTGCAGGCTCGTCACCAGAATCGTCGACACGGTGGCGATCGGCTGAGACTTGAAGTACCGCCGGGCTGCGTTGGTGAGCAGCTCGTCATCGGTGGCGATCAGGTCGTAAGCTGCCACGCCACTGGCCAGTGCCACCCACGCTCGGTCTGAGCTGCGCATCATTACCGCCTCCTATGTGGAAAACGACGTCCGGCGGGGCTGGAAAGTTCACGCGCGTCGATTTTTTGTCAGGCATAGTGTTGGCCGGCGCGAAGTTACGCGCGCCCGCTTCAAGCGACGTCACCACCCGTTCTCCCGTTGGGGCTAGGTTTTCGGCGTGCCCTGCACGGTCTGCGCCAGGCCGGATTTGTCGGTGCGGATGTCTGTGCCCGCTCGGCTTTATCGTCTGTGTCCGCGCACCGGGCACTGCAAACCTTGTGACCTCGGCTTTTCCGCTCTGCGTCGAAGGTTGCGCCAACCGTTGCCTCGTTGGAGCTTCTGTATTCTCGAACCTGGCGACGGTGCGGGTGCGGCGCACTGGTTTGTCCCCACTGCAACCAGCATCCGAAACTTCGCGAAACCCCGGACCGACCCTGTTGTTCTCCAGTATTGTTTGGAACGGTTCAACCGTCTCGACTGGATGGTCTGGAAAACCGGTGAGCATCAATCCGTTTGACGACGACGATGGCAGCTTTTTCGTGTTGGTCAACGACGAAGAGCAACACAGTCGGTGGCCGGCGTTCGCCGACGTTCCAGCTGGCTGGCGGGTGGTTTACGGCGAAGCGGACCGCGCCGCGTGTCTGGACTACATCGAACAGAGCTGGCCCGATATACGGCCGAAGAGCCTGCGCGAGACGCTGGCAGCGGGTCGGGCTTCCGATAACTAAGCCGTCAGGTTTGGGGCGTTCGGATGGACCTTGATGACCGGGCACTTCCGCTGACGCGCGGACAGCTCGACATATGGCCTACGCAGGAACGGGTCACTCCGGTACGGAAGAGCAGCTTGGCGTATTCATCGTGCACTAGCCAGCCGATACGCGACTTCTTGCCCAGCGGTCCAAATAGCAAGTGTTCTAGGAGTTTCGATGCAACACCTCGATTTTACCGATGTCGTACGGAAGTACTACGCGGAGGTCGATAAGGGGGATGTTGACGAAGTTGTCGCACTCTTCGAAGTTGACGCAGAATACTTTCGGCCCGGGTTTGCGCATATGAGCGGAAGAGAGGCGATCAGATCGTTCTACGTGGATGACCGCATCATTGAATCGGGTGTACACAATATCGAGTCGATCGTTTCTGATTCTGAAACAGTTGCGGTCGAAGGTAGCTTCAAGGGCACCGTGCGCGGGGGAGCCAATGCCGAAGTTAAATTTGCCGACTTCTTCTGGCCCGGCCCAAACGGACTCATAATAAAACGGCATACGTATTTCTACGCGCCGCTAGTATAGGTCCGACTGGTCTCGTCAAGGGGTAGCTAAATGCCGATAAATCAGCAAGCAGATCTGGTGTCGGATGTTTTTCAGTTCGATGTTTCCTCATCACGGTTATCGGACGCTGAGCGGGCACAGATTCTGGCGGACCCAGGATTCGGGCGTTTTTTCTCTGATCATATGTCGATCATTTATTGGGATGCAAACAAAGGTTGGCACGGGGCGTGTATCACCGAGCTTAGACCATTTACTCTTCACCCGGGATGTGTTGCGCTCCACTACGCGCAGGGGGTCTTCGAGGGCTTGAAAGCTTATGGTCGGGCTGACGGAAGCGTTTGGCTGTTTAGACCGCTGCGAAATGCTCGTCGCTTCCGCGAATCAGCTGTAAGGTTGGCACTTCCACAGCTAAGCGACGACCTCTTCCTCTCAAGCCTGATTTCGCTTGTGCAAGTGGACCGTGCGTGGGTACCCACCGATGATCGTGAATGCAGTTTGTATCTCAGACCATTCATGTTCGGTTCAGAGGTTGGACTCGCTGTCCGGCCAAGTCCGCGCGTGATCTACGCGGTTATCGCGAGCCCGGCAGCGCCATACTATTCAGGTGGAATCAACGGAATGTGGTTATGGGTAGGAAACTACCCGCGCGCCTGGCAGGGCGGTACAGGAAGTGTTAAATTCGGTGGCAACTACTCGTCAAATCTTGTGCCGGAAAGTGAAGCTGTGGCGCATGGCTGCGATCTTGTGTTGTACCTCGACAATGATGGCTATGTCCAGGAATCTGGCACGATGAATATATTTGCCATAACGTCTGAAGGCGAGCTCGTTACTCCTGGCCTGGGCACAATTCTAGGGGGGGTGACACGAGCGAGTATTCTTTCGCTCGCGACCGCCCATGGGTTGACCCCAGTCGAACGTAAATTCTCGTTCGACGAGTTAAAAGCGTGGTGCATTTCGGGCAAGATTCGCGAGATCTTCGCCGTAGGGACCGCGGCTGTGGTGAACCCGATTATTGGGGTCAAGGGCCCGGAGTGTGATTTTATCGTGTCCGACGGTTTGCCAGGGCCAAAGTGCCTAGCACTGCGGGATCACCTCCTCGATATTCAATACGGTCGGCGACCCGACCCGTTTGAGTGGATGGTGGAAATTCCTTTGCCTTAGCTCCCGTCCGCGCTCGAGTCGAGCTTTTGCCGCAGTGACCGACTGATCGAGCGTCGCTTCGCTGGAGGACAGATTGGGGTCGCGTGTCCCCATTGATGGCTTCGGTGGGCCCGTTGGTGGCGTGGTGATCAAAGAAGGCCAGGATGTTAGTGCGGCGGCGCCACAGGGAGCAGCGCAGCTGTGCCAATTCCTCGAGTACGGCAGGCGCGCTGCGTGCGGAGTGATTCGATGATCGCGGTCATCGTTTGGTCTTGCCGCGACGCCGATCGGGGTGTCGTAGGCGGCGATGATGCGCTGTTCGCCGCTGCGGCCGCGGTGCCCACAGCTCAGCTGCTGAATGCGTTAACGGGTCAGGTCGAGCTTGGCCCCGGCCGACGCGACGACATGGACGAGGTCCATGACCGTGGCCGCCTCAGGGTGCACCTCGGTGGCCGCGGCCTTGTAGCCAAACCGAATCCGTCCACGGCTACGACGTCGACCTGGTCACGGAACGTTGTTAGCTGGCTGGCCAGCACATGGTCAGTGCCGCCCTTGACCGTTCTGCCAACGTGTCGAGCAGCCGTGCTGGCCGGTCTGATCGCGAGTCGGGTCAAGTCGATGATCAACGTGACGAAGCCATCGCTCCCGCGACGTGGTGGAGCTGACGGGATGCCAAGTGGCACCTAGTTCAGCGGCGATGGCCGCGATCGTGGTGCAGTCGATCATGCACCGGCACAACACATACCGGGAACACCTGCGCATCCTGGACGCCCGCGGGGCGGCCACGGGCCACCGGTGTGCAGAAGATCGTCGTGGTCTTCTCATCGACGGCCGCGTCGGCGATCGTCACGCCCGGCTCGATGGTGCGCATGATCGTGTCGGCAAAAATAGACGGCTGGCAGACGGTAGCCTCAGGCACGGGTCCCTGGGGCTGTCAGGATTCCTGCTGGGTCACATCAGGAACTTCGTCGAAACCTCGGACCGACCCCGTTGTTCTCCAGTATGGTTTGAAACGGTTCAACCGTCTCGACTAGATGGTCTGGAAAACCGGTGAGCATCAATCTGTTTGACGATGACGATGGCAGCTTTTTCGTGTTGGTCAACGACGAAGAGCAACACAGTCGGTTGCCGGCCTTCGCCGAAGTGTCAGGTGGCTGGCGGTTGGTTCACGGCGAAGCGGACCCCGCCGGCGTGTCTTGACTACATCGAACAGAGCTGGCCCGATGTACGGCCGAAGAGTCTGCGCGAGACGCTGGCAGCGGGTCGGGCTTCCGATAACTAAGCCGTCACGGTTGGGGCGTTCGGATGGAGCTTGATGACCGGGCACTTCCGCTGACGCGCGGACAGCTCGACATATGGCTTGCGCAGGAAACGGGTCACTCCAGTACGGAATGGCAGCTCGGCGTATTCGTGAGATTCGAGGGCACGATCAAGCCCGATTTGCTTAAGCAGGCGATCCGCATAGCACTGCAAGAGGCTGAACCATGGAGGGCCGCTTTTTTTGAAATGGATGGCCAGGTTTTCCAAAGGGTGATCGATTACCCGGATGTCGAGCTGGCTTTTTATGACCTGAGTCGTTCGAGCGATCCCGTGCAGGAAGCCCGCGCGAGAGCTCGATCGATTCAACGCACGCCCTTGCCGTTCGCTGGCCCGCTGTTTAAATTTGCGTTATTCCGGACGCGGCCCGATGAATATTACTGGTTCACATGCTGCCACCACATAATCGTAGACGGATCGGGCATTGCGCTGGTAGGTTATCGAATTGCAGCCATCTACTCCGCAATTGTTTCTGGGAAACCCATTCCCCCTGCCTTTTTTAGCTCGCTGCGGGATCTGGTGAACAGCGAGTTAGAGTACGAAGCCTCCACCGAATATCTGAAAGATCAGGCCTATTGGACCGGCAACCTTCCATCGGAAAGCGGGCCGGATTATCCATTGTCTCAAGCCGTGGACGCGGAGGATTCGCATTACCCTTCTACGCCGGTTCAATTGGACCCGTCCATTTTCGGCCGAGCCCGAACAGCGGTCCTCACCGCGGCCTGTGCACTTCTCGTCCGTGGGCTTAGCGCTGACGGTTCAGAGGTGGTGCTCGACTTCCCGGTCAGCAGGCGAGTGCATCCGGAACTAAAGCTGCTTCCCGGGATGGTTGCCGGAGTTGTACCGCTCGTGTTGCAGGCGTCGCCGGAATCTTCAGTCGCTGACTTCTGCAAACATGTCGACACGCGATCGCGAGAAGCGTTGAAACATCAGCGGTTTCCGGTGCACGTTCTCGAGGGCGGCGGTGACCTTGGCGGCTCTAGGCGGGCAGCGAACCGGGTGATTCTCAATTTCGTCCCGGCCAGGCTCACCTTGAACTTCGCTGACGTTGCAGGAACCGCGACGTACACGACGTTTGGCCGGGTGGGGCACTTCGGGCTGTTCTTACTTGGAGCCGGTGATGAGCAGCTGTTCAGCACGGCAGGCGCTGGGCAGCCGTTTTCGAACTTTGACCCCTCGAATCTAGCGGGGCGGTTGCAGCAAGTGTTGATGGCCATGACTGCCGATCCAACACGGCGGTTGGCGTCGATGGACGTGCTCAATGCCGGTGAGCAGGCCCGGTTGGATGGGTGGGGTAATCGGGCGGTGTTGACCCAGCCCGCGACGCCGGTGTCGATTCCGGCGCTTTGGTCCGCCCAGGTGGCGCGGACCCCGCATGCGGTGGCGGTGACCTTCGACGGCCGCTCACTGACGTACCTCGGGCTCGATGAGGCCGCCAACCGGTTTGCGCACTTGCTGGCCGCTCAGGGTGCGGGCCCGGGACAGTGCGTGGCGCTGCTGCTTTCACGTTCCGCCGAGGCGATCGTGGCGATCCTGGCGGTGCTCAAAACCGGTGCGGCGTACCTGCCGATCGACCCGGTGGTACCGGCGGCGCGGATCGGGTACACGCTCGCTGACGCGGCGCCGATCGCCGCGGTCACCACCGCCGGGCTGGCCGAGCGGCTGGACGGGTGCGACGTGGCGGTCATCGATGTCAACGACCCCCGCATTGACACCCAACCCAGCACCGCGCTGCCGCCGCCGGCCCCCGATGACATCGCCCACCTCATCTACACCTCGGGCACCGCCGGGGTGCCCAAGGGAGTGGCGGTCACCCACCACAACGTCACCCAGCTGATGGAGTCGCTGGATGCCGGGCTGCCGCCGTTGAAAGTGTGGCCGCATTGTCACTCGTTGGCTTTCGACGCCTCGGTGTGGGAGATCTGGGCTCCACTGCTGCATGGCGGGCGGGTGGTGGTGGTGCCCGAGTCGGTCGCCGGCTCACCAGACGACTTGCACGCCTTGCTGGTCACTGAAGACGTCAACATGCTTCTCCAGACCCCTTCTGCGGTGGGGGTGTTATCACCTGAGGGTTTGGAGTCGGCGGCGTTGGTGGTGGCAGCTGAGCCCTGCCCGGCCCAGGTGGTGAATCGGTGGGCGTCGGGGCGGGTGATGGTCAACGCCTACGGTCCCACCGAGACCACGGTGATTGTGGCCATCAGCGCGCCGCTGACGGCGGGGTCGAATGCGCCGCCGATCGGCTCGCCGGTGCCCGGGGCGGCGTTGTTTGTGCTGGACGGGTGGTTGCGCCCGGTGGCCGCCGGTGTGGTTGGTGAGTTGTATGTAGCCGGCCGCGGTGTGGGAGTGGGGTATTGGCGGCGGGCGGGTTTGACTGCGTCGCGGTTTGTGGCGTGTCCGTTTGGGGGGTCTGGGGCGCGGATGTATCGCACCGGGGATCTGGTGCGTTGGGGTGCTGATGGGCAGCTGCAGTATGTCGGCCGCGCCGATGAGCAGGTCAAGATCCGCGGGTATCGCATCGAACTGGGTGAAGTTCAAGCCGCGCTGGCCGGCTGCGCTGGGGTAGGGCAGGCGGTGGTGATCGCCCGCGAGGACCGCCCCGGTGACAAGCGTCTCGTCGGTTATATCACTGGGACAGCAGACCCAGCCGAGATACGCACCCGGCTGGCCGAGCGGCTGCCGGGCTACATGGTGCCGGCCGCGGTGGTGGTGTTGGAGGCGCTGCCGCGCACCGCCAACGGCAAACTCGACAGCCGCGCGCTGCCGGCACCCGGGTACCACCACACCGGTGGTGGTTACCGCGCCCCGGCCAGCGCGGTCGAGGAGATCCTGGCCGGCATCTACGCCAGGGTGCTCGGACTTGAGCGCGTGGGTGTGGATGACTCGTTTTTCGAGCTGGGCGGGGATTCACTGTCGGCAATGCGGGTGATTGCTGCGGTCAACACCAGCCTGGACGCCGATCTCGCGGTGCGCACCGTATTCGACGCCCCCACAATCGCCCAGTTGGCGCCCTGTATCAGTGCCCAGACGAGCCGGCGCAAGCAGTTGCTGGCCGGCCAGCGGCCCGAAGTGATTCCGTTGTCGTTTGCTCAGAGCCGAATGTGGTTTCTCAACCGGTTCGAGGGCGGCGCCGCGACCTATAACATGCCGACCGCATTGCGGATCAGTGGTGCGCTAGATGTCGACGCGCTTAATGCGGCGCTGGATGATGTGATCGCCCGCCACGAATCGCTACGCACGGTGTTCCCCGATATCGATGGTGTGCCGGTTCAAAAGGTGGTGCCGGCTGAGGCGGGGATGTGGCGTCGCGGGGGCGCGGCGGTGGTGTCGATGCCGCAGTCCGATTTGGCCGGCGAGTTGGTGGCGCTGGCGGGGTATCGGTTCGACTTGTCGGCCGAGATTCCGATTCGTGCGCAGATCTACGCGGAGAAACCTGAGCAGTATGTGCTCGCAATCGTGTTGCATCACATAGCTTTTGATGGGTGGTCATTGGCCCCGATGGCCCGGGATATCGGCGTGGCGTATCAGGCGCGGCGGCAGGCCCTGGCTCCGCAGTGGGCGCCGTTGCCGGTGCAGTATGCCGATTACACTCTGTGGCAACAGGATTGGTTGGGGACCGAGTCTGATCCCGACAGTGTGATTGCCGCGCAGTTGGCCTATTGGCGTGAGCAATTGGCCGATCTGCCCGAGGTGGTGTCGCTGCCGACGGACCGGCCCCGCCCGCCCGTGCCCAGTTACCGCGGTGATGATGTGGAGTTGCGAATCGACCCGCAGGTCTGGGCGGGGGTCAAGGCAGTGGCGGCGGCGCATAACGCGACGGTCTCGATGGTGTTGCAGTCGGTGTTGGCGGTGGTGTTGCACCGGGCCGGGGCCGGTGCGGACGTGGTGATGGGCGCGCCGATCGCTGGGCGGTTGGATGCCGCGCTTGAAAATCTGGTCGGGTTTTTCGTCAACACGTGGGTGTTGCGGGTCGATGTCAGTGCCGGGCAGCGCTTTTGCGATGTGCTCAAGCGGGTGCGGCAGAAGGCGCTAGATGCCTACAGCAATCAGGATGTGCCGTTCGAGCTGCTGGTCGAGCAGCTCAACCCGGTGCGTTCTGCGGCGCATCATCCGCTGTTTCAGGTGATCTTGGCCTTCCAGAACAATGTGCGACCCGAGATGGCGCTCGATGGGGTCGGCGTTGAGCAGCTGGGGGTGTTTACCCGCACCGCCAAGTTCGACCTGGATATCCAGCTGAGTGAGGTGCCCACCGAGGACCCGGCCGCGCCGATGGCCGCCGGGGCGGTGTCGTATGCCACGGACTTATATGACCGGTCCACCATCGAGCGGTTGGTCGCCTGGTTCGGGCGGGTGATCGAGGCGGTAATCGCGGATGCATCGGTGGTGGTGGGCGATGTGGCGTTTCTGGACCGCGGTGAGCGTGATCTGGTGCTGTCGGGGTGGTCCGGTGCTGGGGTGGGGGCGCCGGTGGGGGTGGCGCCGCAGTTGTTGGCGACCGCGGTGTCCGCCCATGCGGACGCGGCGGCGGTGCTCGATGGTGCGCGGGGGGTGTCGTATCGCGAGCTAGATGCGTGGTCGACGCGGTTGGCGCGGGTGCTGATCGACGTGGGGGTGGGCCCGGAGCGCGCGGTGGGCGTCGCGATAAACCGGTGTGTGCAGTTGGTGGTGGCCTGGTGGGCGGTGGTCAAAGCCGGCGGGGTGTTTGCGCCGGTGGATCTGACCCATCCGGTCGAGCGCATCGCCACGATATTGGACGCGGTAGACGCGGTGTGCGTGTTGACGTGTGGCGCCGACACGGTGGCCGGGGCCGGTGCGCGCCCGGTGCTGCGCGTCGACGGCGTGGATGTGTCCCGGCGGAGCGCGGAGGCGATCACCGACTCCGACCGGCTGGCGCCGCTGAGTGTGGATAACACCGCCTATGTGATCTTCACGTCGGGGTCCACCGGTGTGCCCAAAGGGGTGACAGTCAGCCACGCCGGTCTGCTGGGTTGGGCCGCAGCGCAACGCGAGAGGTTCGGGTTGGGCGCGGATGCGCGGGTGCTGATGGTGGGCGCACCTACCTTTGACGCGTCGATCTGTGAGCTGTTGTTGGCGGTGGGGTCGGCGGCGGCATTGGTGGTGGCGCCGCCGCAGGTGTACGCCGGCGATGCGCTGACCGCACTGATGCAAAAACAGCATGTCTCCGCGGCCGTCTTGACGCCGACGGTGCTGTCGTCGCTGGATCGGGCCCGGTTGGACGGGTTGGACACACTGATCGCCGTCGGCGAAGCCTGCCCGGGGGAGTTGGTGGCCGCCTGGGCGCCGGGTCGGCAGATGTTCAACGGTTACGGGCCCAGCGAAACTACCATCTGGGTCACCTGTGCGCCGCTGTCGGCGGGGCAGCCGGTGACCGTCGGCGCCCCGATCGCCGGGGTGTGCGCGCTGGTGCTTGATGCGCGGCTGAACCCGGCCCCGATCGGGGTGGTCGGTGAATTGTATGTGAGTGGGCCTGCGCTGGCGCATGGCTATTTGGGCCGGGTGGGTTTGACCGCGGAACGGTTCGTGGCCAACCCGTACGGGGGCGCCGGGGCGCGGATGTACCGCACCGGCGACCTGGTGCGCTGGACCCCCGGCGGGACGCTGGAGTATCTGGGCCGCGCTGATAGCCAGATCAAACTGCGCGGACAGCGGATCGAATTGGGCGAAATCGAAAACACCCTGCTGGCCTGCTCGCACGTCACCCAGGCCGCCGTGACGGTGCACGACAGCGCCACCGGGTCTCATCTGGTCGCCTACGTCACCCTCGATCGAAACACCAATGCCGACCACGACGTGGAAAACGTCGAAGAGTGGCAACACCTGTACGACGACCTGTACGACGGCGACCTCGGGTCCCGATTTGGCATGGACTTCCGCGGCTGGAACAGCAGCTACACCGGCGATCCGATTCCGCTTGAGGAGATGGTGGAGTGGCGTGCCGCCACCGTGGATCGGATCATGGGCCTGCGGCCGCGGCGCGTGCTAGAGATCGGCGCCGGCTCGGGATTGCTGTTGTCACAGATCGCCCCGCAGTGCGATCAGTATGTCGCCACCGATTTTTCGCCGGTGGCCATCGACAACCTGGCTCGCTCGCTGGAGCAGTTGCAGTTTGAATGGCGTGACCGAGTCGAGTTGCTGACCCAGCCCGCCCACGTCACGGACCGGCTGCCGCGGGGCCACTTCGACACCATCATTCTCAACTCGGTCATTCAGTACTTCCCCAACGGGAGATATCTGGCGGAGGTCATGGACAACGCCATGGATCTGCTGGCGCCCGGCGGGGCACTGTTTATCGGTGATGTGCGCAACCGCAGTCTGCAGGGTGCGTTCCAAACCGCGGTCGCGCTGGCCCGCACCAACGCCACCGATGCCGCCGAGATCCGCCAGCGAGTTCAGCGCGCCGTGCTCGGTGAAGCCGAACTGTTGCTTGCCCCAGAGTTCTTCACCACTTGGGCCGGCGACCATGCGTCGGTGGCTGGACTTGACATCGAAGTCAAACGCGGAGTGGCCGATAACGAACTGAGTCGGTATCGCTATGACCTCATCGTCTACAAAACCCCCACGCCGGTACGCTCACTGGCCGTCGCCCCCAGCTGGGTCTGGGCCCAATGCGGGAGCCTGGGCGGACTGCACGCCCGGTTGCTATCGCAGCGTCCCAGCACCATGCGCATCTCCGGCATCCCCCGCGCTGGAGTGATCACTGACGTCGGCATCGAAGCCGCCCTGGCCGCTGGGCTACCTATGGCCGAGGCACTAGCCCAAGTCATCGCCACCGCTAGTCCCGACGCCGCAGTCCCCGAGGAATTGCACCGCCTCGGCGAAACCACCGGATACCGCGTCGCGGTCAGCTGGGGCGCCCAACTGGGCACCCTGGATGCGGTTTTCATCAGCCCAATCGACCCCGGCGGCCAGCACACCGCGCCGCTGACCGACCTGTATCTGCCCCCCGCCGGGGCCCACCAAAGCACCACCCACGCCAACGACCCCCAGACCAACACCAAAGTCAGTGCGGTGCGTCAGCAGTTGAGCGCGTGGTTGCCCGATTACATGGTGCCGACGCACATTGTGGTGCTTGAGGCGTTCCCGTTGACCTCCTCGGGCAAGACCGACCGTAAAGCGCTGCCGGCGCCGGTGTTTGCCGCCACATCCTTCCGGGCGCCGCAGACCCAGAGGGAGAGGATCGTTGCCCGGGTGTTCGCCGAGGTGTTGGGCGTGGATCGGATCGGGCTCGATGATGATTTCTTCGCCCTGGGTGGGGATTCGTTGATCGCCACCCGGGTGAGCGCGCGGCTGCAGTTGGCGTTGGGCAGGGAAGTGCCGGTGCGGTATCTGTTTGACGCGTCCACTGTTGGGGATCTCGCCGAGTATCTGCACCGGCATCGGGGCGGCCCTGCGCACCCGCCGTTGCGGGTGATGCCGCGCCCGGAGCGGGTTCCGTTGTCGTTTGCGCAGAGCCGGTTGTGGTTCCTGGACCAGTTGTACGGGCCGTCACCGATCTACAACATGGCGGTGGCGCTGCGGCTGCGCGGGCGCCTGGACGCCGGGGCGCTGGGTGCGGCGCTGGCCGATGTGGTGGGCCGCCATGAGAGCCTGCGTACGCTGTTTGCGGCGGCCGACGGGATACCCCATCAGCTGGTTATCCCTGTCGAGCGGGCAGACTTCGGCTGGCAGATCGTCGATGCCATCGGCTGGTCGGCAAGCCGGCTAGAGGAGGCCGTCGGCACCGCGGCGCGTCGCCCGTTTGACCTGGCGGCTGAAATCCCTTTGCGGGCACGGCTTTTCCGCGTCGCCGAGGACGAGCACATGCTGGTGGCCGTGGTGCACCATATCGCCGCTGACGGTTGGTCGATCACCCCGCTGGTGCGTGATTGGGGGGTGGCTTATGCCAGCCGGTGTGCGGGACAGGCCCCTGGCTGGGCGCCGTTGGCGGTGCAGTATGTCGATTACACGCTGTGGCAGCGTGCGCATTTGGGTGATCTGGCCGATGGCGACAGCCCCATCGCCGCGCAGCTGGCCTACTGGGAGGATGTGCTGGCCGGGATCCCCGAGCGCCTGCAGCTTCCCACCGATCGGCCCTATCCGCCGGTCGCCGATCAGTGCGGCGCCAGTGTGACGGTGGCATGGCCGGCGGAGCTGCAGCAGCGGGTGCGCGGTGTGGCCGGCGAGCACAACGCGACCAGCTTTATGGTGATCCAGGCAGCCCTGGCGGTGCTGCTGTCCAAGGTCAGCGCCAGCCCCGATGTGGCGGTGGGGATCGCGATCGCCGGGCGGCGCGATCCTGCGCTCGATGAGCTGGTGGGGTTTTTCGTGAACACCTTGGCGCTGCGGGTGGAGTTGGCCGGTGATCCCACTATCGCCCAGTTGCTCGCTCAGGTGCGACAGCGCAGCCTGGCCGCCTTCGAGCATCAAGATGTGCCTTTTGAGGTGTTGGTGGATCGGCTCAACCCGACGCGATCGCTGGCCCATCACCCGCTGGTGCAGGTGTTGCTGGCCTGGCAGAACTTCCCCGGGCAGGACAATGATCCCTCAGCCGCGCTGGGTTTGGGTGATCTGCAGGTCACGCCGCTGCCGGCGGACACCCACACCGCCCGCGTGGATCTGGTGTTTTCCCTGGGGGAACGCTGGAGCGAGGTCGGTGAGCCGGCCGGAATCGGCGGGGCGGTGGAATTTCGCACCGACGTGTTCGACGCGGACAGCATCCAGGCGCTGATCGAGTGGTTGCGGCGGGTGTTGGTGGCGCTGACCGCCGACCCGACCCGGCGGTTGTCGTCGGTGGATCTGCTTGATGCCGGTGAGCACGCCCTCCTGGATGAGATCGGTAACCGGGCGATGTTGACGGCGCCGGCGCCCACGCGGGTGTCGATTCCGGCATTATTTGCCGCGCAGGTGGCCCGCGCACCCGAGGCGGTGGCGTTGGTGTGCGGTGAGGTCTCGTGGACTTATCGCGAGCTTGATGAGGCGTCTAATCGGTTGGCGCACTTGCTGGTTGGGCAGGGCGTGGGTGCGGGTGAGTGTACGGCGCTGTTGTTGTCGCGTTCGGTCGAGGCGATCGTGGCGATTGTGGCGGTGCTCAAGGCCGGGGCGGCGTATTTGCCGATCGACCCGGTTCTGCCGGCGGCCCGTATCGGTTTCATGCTCGATGATGCCGCGCCGATCGCCGCGATCACCACGGCAGGCCTGCGGTCGAGGCTGCACGGGTGTGAGCTGGTGGTCATCGATGTCGATGACCCTGCTGTTGCCAGTCAACCCAGCACGGCGTTGGCGGCCTCGGCTCCCGATGACATCGCCCACATCATGTACACCTCCGGCACCACCGGGGTGCCCAAGGGGGTGGCGGTCACCCACCATAATGTCACCCGGCTGTTTGACTGCATGGATGTCGGCCTGGAACTAGCGCCGGGACAGGTGTGGACGCAGTGTCATTCTTTGGCCTTCGACTACTCGGTGTGGGAGATCTGGGGTGCGCTGCTACACGGTGGGCGGTTGGTGGTGGTGCCCGAAGAGGTGGCGCGCTCCCCAAAAGACTTTCATTCCTTACTAGTCACGGAAAAGGTCAGCGTCTTAAGCCAGACCCCGTCGGCGGTCGGGGTGCTCTCGCCGCAGGGTTTGGACTCGGCGGCGTTGATGGTGGCCGCTGAGCCCTGCCCGGGCGAGGTGGTGGATCGGTGGGCGCCGGGGCGGGTGATGATCAACGCCTACGGCCCGACCGAGACGACGGTTTATGCATCGATCAGTGCGCCGTTGACACCGGGTGCGGGTGCGGTGCCGATCGGTTCGCCGGTGCCCGGGGCGGCGTT
>CAWEFM010000006.1:0-16028 GCA_963808345.1 uncultured Actinomycetota bacterium
TCTATCTGGGCGTCGGACAGGTTGCTCACCACTGATCAATACCCACCTTAGTATGGTTGAAGCCGGGCAGGCCCCTCTGATGCGTTAGCCTGACCAGTCAGCGACGTCCGGACTAGCAGTCCGGCGGAGTCCACAGGGTGGTGGAGTCGACGCGGCCACGCAGCACCTTCTCGCCGTGAGACGCCCAGTGCGCACGCTCGGTGGCATCGGCGCGTTCTATGGCGACTGCGGAGCACACGATCCTCGTCTCAACAGATTTCGCGAGATCGGCCAGTCGTGCAGCTTCGTTGACGACGTCACCGATCACGGTGTACTCGTAGCGGTTCTCGGCACCGATGTTCCCGGCAAAGACCGGGCCCGCGGACACGCCGATCCCGAAGTCGACATGCGGTATATCGCGAAGTCCGGAACGCAGATTGCGCGCCGTTGCCAGCGCCGCTGATGCGGCCTGCGGCACAGGCAGCGGCGCACCGAAAACCGCCAACGCGGCATCGCCCTGAAATTTGTTGATCTGACCCTGTCCGTCTTCCACGGCGCTGACGACGATCCGGAAGAAGTCATTGAGCACTTTCGCAACTTCTTCGGGCGGTCGGCTCGCCGCCAGGTTCGTCGAGCCGACCAAGTCGATGAACAGAACCGCCGCCTCAAGTGTGTTCCCGGACAGCGATGCGCCGTCCTCCAATGCGCGCCGGGCAACATCTGTGCCGACGTGCCGCCCGAACAGGTCTCGCAGTCGATCGCGTTCGCTGATGCCGTTGACCATTCGGTTGAAGCCGCTTTGCAGACGACCGATTTCGGAGCGCTCGTACACTCCTACCATCGGCCCGATCCGACCCCGTTCGACTTCTGCCATCGCGTCGACGACCTCCCGTATCGGGTCGGATATCGATAGCGAGGTCAGAATCACCACTGGGAGTCCGATCAGTACCGCGGCAAGCGACACCACGATGACCGGACCGGCTACCGATGCGGTCCTCGGAATGATCCAACCGTTCGATCGGATGAAGAAGAGGGCCAGGATGATTCCGCACGGAAGAGCACTCGACAGCAGCCACATGCTCATCAGCCGGGCAAGCACGCCAGGCGCCGTTACTCCGGCTCCCGATCCCTGGGCGGCGGCGACGAGGATGGGGCGAAGCGGGCGCTGTGTGAGCAGAAGACCTATGCTCGCTGCCGCTGTTCCGCCGAAGAAGACACCCAAAAGCGTCGGCACGGCGACGGCCAGTCGCCCATCGAGGTTCAGCAGAAATACCACCGTGCCGGTCACGGCCCATGTCGTCCACAGCAGCACCGACTGGCGGGCGACGAGCTTCATCGCGTGCCGGCTTTGATGTGCGTTCGGCACTTCGCCATCGACGAACCACCGCAGTGCGGGCGCAAGGTTCACAACGCCGCCTATCGCAATGGCAATGGTTCCGAAGACAACGAGGCATACAACCGCCATCAAATTCTTTGGACCGAAATATGCCTGCGCTCCAGCAACCGTGTGACCGTTGAGGGGGATCACGATGGCGGCGGCGTCGGCGACAGCGAGCAGGTGAGCGCCGGCAAGCCCGCCGGCGTACTGCAGTGCCAATCGGCGCGGCTTGATCACGGCAACAAGGTAACCGAGGCGCCTAAGAAGTCTCTAGGTAGGCTTCGGTATCGTCGGCCAGCTCCCGAATATCTCGTACCTGCTTTGACATTCGACCGCCTTCGCCATGTTTTCTGGTCTCCGGCGGCGCTCCTGTCAGCGTCCGCACCTGCGGTACGTTGGCGTCCATGGCACGCATCGCCGTCATCGGCGGCCACGGCAAAGTGGCATTGCATCTCGCCCGTATCCTCTCCCAACGCGGCGATCAGGTGACGTCGGTGTTCCGCAATCCGGATCACGCCGACGAAGTCGCTGCCACCGGCGCGCACGCGCTCGTCGCCGACATTGAGACAACAGACACCGGCGCGCTGGCCGATGTGCTGGCCGCCCACGATGCGGTCGTGTTCGCCGCCGGCGCCGGCGGCGGGAACCCGGCGCGAACCTACGCGGTCGACCGCGACGCCGCGATCCGCGTCATCGACGCCGCCGTGCAGGCCGGCGCACGGCGGTTCGTGATGGTGTCGTACTTCGGCGCCGGCCCGGACCACGGAGTTTCACCCGACTCTTCCTTCTTCGCCTACGCCGAGGCGAAAGCGGCCGCCGACGCCCACCTTCGCGACAGCGACCTGGACTGGACTGTGCTCGGGCCGGGCCGGCTCACCCTCGACCCGGCGACCAGCCGCATCGCGGTGGGCGCGGAGGCGCGTGACGGCCAGGTGTCGCGGGAGGATGTCGCGCTGGTGGCGGCCGCGGTGCTGGCGGACGAGTCGACCGTCGGCCGCACGATCGACTTCAACAACGGCGACGTGCCTGTTGCCGAGGCGCTGGCGGCGCAATAGCCGACGAGTTGTAACCTCGTCTGTGCAGCTGGTCTGCCGTCGTCGTAAGGCGTCGGCATCGAGCGGGGCATGTTCACCATGCGTCGCGAGAGGGAACCCGGTGAAAGTCCGGGACTGTCCCGCAGCGGTAAGCAGGAACGACCGCCGTCATTCAGCACTGGACGCCTCACCGCGACTGGGAAGCGACGGCCATTAGGAGCACGAGCTGTGCGTGCCTGCGAGTCCGAAGACCTGCCGGCTGTGCCGGGCGCGCCCGCGCCTGGCGGCTCATCGCCTCGTGGAATGGGCGTGAAGCCGTGCAGGTTGTGGTGTTTTGCTGGCAAGGCACCGCGACCCTCGGCTGCGCGTCTGCCGGCGGTGACCACCCGTCGAGCGAATGGATCAATTTGTGACCGCTAAACCGTTTACCGCCACCGTCACCGGATCACCTCGCATCGGTCCGCGCCGCGAACTCAAGCGCGCTACCGAGGGCTACTGGGCGGGCCGGACCAGCCGAGCCGAGCTGGAAAACGTTGCGGCAACTCTGCGCCGCGATACCTGGTCGCAGCTGGCCGCAGCCGGCCTGGATTCGGTACCGATCAACACTTTCTCCTACTACGACCAGGTGCTCGACACCGCCGTGCTGCTGGGCGCACTGCCGGATCGCGTGCAGCAGGTCTCCGACGACCTGGACCGGTATTTCGCGGCAGCCCGCGGCACCGAAGACGTCACGCCGCTGGAAATGACCAAGTGGTTCGACACCAACTATCACTACATCGTCCCGGAGATCGGTCCCGATACCAAGTTCTCGCTGCACCCCGAGAAGGTGCTCGCCGAGCTCAAAGAAGCCCATGATCAAGGTATTCCGGCGCGCCCGGTGATCATCGGTCCGATTACCTTCCTGCTGCTGAGCAAGGCGGTCAACGGTGCCGGGGCACCGGTCGAGCGCATCGATGAGCTCATCCCGCTGTACTCCGAGCTGCTCCGGCTGCTCGCCGAGAACGGCGCCGCCTGGGTGCAACTCGACGAGCCGGTGCTGGTCACCGACATCTACGCCGACGCGGCCGCGCTTGCTGAGCGGGTGTACACCGCGCTGGGTTCGGTGGACAAGCGTCCGGCGATCAGCGTCGTCACCTACTTCGGCGACGCGGGCACTGCGCTGCCCGCGCTGGCGCGCACCCCGATCGAGGCGATCGGCGTCGACCTGGTGCGCGGCTCTGCGGACTCGATCGCCTCGATCCCGGAGCTGGCTAACAAGACGCTGGTGGCAGGCATCGTCAACGGACGCAACATCTGGCGCACCGACCTGGAGGCCGCACTGGGCCGGCTGGCCAGTCTGCTCGGGAGCGCGGCGACGGTAGCAGTTTCTACGTCCTGCTCCACACTGCACGTGCCCTACTCGCTGGAGCTGGAAACCGATCTCGACGACGCCCTCCGTAGCTGGCTGGCCTTCGGTGCCGAGAAAGTGCACGAAGTCGCCGCGCTGGCCCAGGCACTGCGCGACGGCCGTGACGCCGTCGCCGACGAGATCGCGGCGTCCAACGCGGTAGTGGAATCCCGTCGCTCAGATCCCCGTTTGCACAACGGCCAGGTTCGCACCCGCATCGACTCGATCGCCACGTCCGGCGGCACCGAGCGGGGCCCGGCGGCACAGCGCCGCGAGGCGCAGAACGAGCGGCTGCACCTGCCGCCGCTGCCGACCACGACGATCGGCTCCTACCCGCAGACCTCGGTGATCCGCAAGGCACGCGCGGCATTCCGGTCTGGCGAGATCAACCAGGGAGAGTACGAGACCCGGATGAAGAAGGAGATCGCCGACGTCATCAAACTGCAGGAGGACCTCGGCCTCGACGTGCTGGTACACGGCGAGCCGGAGCGCAACGACATGGTGCAGTACTTCGCCGAGCAGTTGGACGGCTTCTTCGCCACCCAGAACGGCTGGGTCCAGTCCTACGGCAGCCGCTGCGTCCGTCCGCCGATCCTTTACGGAGACGTCTTGCGTACCCACCCGATGACGGTCGAGTGGATCACCTATGCACAGTCGCTGACCGACAAGCCGGTCAAAGGCATGCTCACCGGTCCGGTGACGATCCTGGCCTGGTCGTTCGTCCGCGACGACCAGCCGCTGGCCGACACCGCCAATCAGGTGGCGCTGGCCATCCGCGACGAGACGGTGGACCTGCAGTCGGCCGGGATCGCGGTAATCCAGGTCGACGAGCCCGCGCTGCGCGAACTGCTGCCGCTGCGGGATGCCGACAAGCAGGCTTACCTGGACTGGGCGGTCGGCGCGTTCCGACTGGCGACGTCTGGTGTCTCGGACTCCACGCAGATCCACACCCACCTGTGCTACTCGGAGTTCGGTGAGGTGATCGGCGCGATAGCCGACCTCGACGCCGACGTCACCTCCATCGAGGCGGCCCGCTCGCACATGGAGGTGCTCGACGACCTGAACTCGGTAGGCTTCGCCAACAGCGTCGGCCCCGGCGTTTACGACATCCACTCACCGCGGGTGCCCAGCACCGACGAGATCGCCACGTCGCTGCGCGCGGCGCTGAAAGCCGTTCCAGCGGAACGACTCTGGGTTAATCCTGACTGCGGGCTGAAAACCCGTAATCCTAACGAGGTGTCTGCGTCGCTGACCAACCTGGTCGCTGCGGCGCAGGAAGTGCGAGCCGGCAGCTAGTTTCGCGGGAGGACGCCGAGCGTCACGCCAGCGTGGCGGTCGGCTTCCGCAATCACGCTGGCGTGACGCTCGACAGCACGTGCACTGGCACGTCGTCGGCCCACGGCTGGCGAGTGACCATGTCGGCCACCTGGACGTAGCCCCGTTCGAATTCACCGGTGGCGGCGTCCACCAGCCGGTATTGCTGCGTCTGGCGGTGGATGGGTTGCGCGTCGAGCAGCACAACGCGCACCTCCCCCGGCTCGAAATGGCAGCGTTTCTGCAGGGCCGCGATCAACTGCTCGTTGCTGAAGTGCCCGTCACCGAAATTCCATCCGATCGCGGTGCTGCTGATCCGCTCGCCGTCGGTCACAACGTAGTCGTCCTCGTTGTGATCGGCCATCGCGCGGTGCGCCAGCGTGAAAAGCGCCCGTCCGTGAGTGTTGAAGGCGCGGAACGCGTATCCCATGAACATCGGGATCTGCGCGGCTTCCTTGCTGCCGTAGAACTTCTCCAGCTGGGCGGCGGGCATGCTCGCTATCGCCACGATGTTCTCGGCGATCTTCTCGTCAGCAGAGGGCTTGATGCACCACAACGTGGTGTCCCAGTTGCCCGCGTAGTAGCGCATGCCCGGCAGGAAGGACACTTTGCGCGGAAACAGGTTTCCCAACGCCACGGTGCCCGCCACCACACCGAACAGCGCGATCGGCAGCGGTGTGGTCAGGTCACCGAGCCCGACGGAGGCGTGGCCGACGAACAACGCCAGCACGCTGGACATCATGAAGACGTTCCACTCCAGCGGCACTCCCATCGGAATCGACGACAGGATGCCGAAGTGGAAGCACAGCATGACGGCCGCGGCGATCGTGGTGGGACAGCCACCATGGCTGAAGAACAGCACCAGTGGGACCAACCCCTCGATCGCTGTGCTGACATGTGCGAGCCAGCGCGACGTCGGGCCGGGACGCAAGTCGTCCGGAAAGTGTTCGAAGAACTTGCGTTTGATGAACCGCGGCCGAAACACCGGGTTGTTGCTCATCATCGTCGAGATGACGAACGGGAAGTGTTTGTTGAGCTTGGACGTCGCCGCGCCCAGCCAGATCACCAGGCACACCAGCTTGGCGCCGATGATCATGTCCACGCCGAAACCGGCGAACAAGAACGCGACGGTGAACGAGGCGTACACCTCGCCACGGGCGGCCAGGAAGATGACCTTGTCGCGCAGCCCCAATACCGCCAACACGCCCAGCACCGACCAGATCTGCCAGGATGGCAGCACCCCGACCGTCGTCCCCAACGCGGGAACCGGCCCCGTGCCGTCGGAGAAGATCGCGATGATGAGTAGCACCAGAAGTGCGCCATAGAGCAGCGCGTCGATCGCGGTGCGGCTGTCTCCCTTCGTGAGGGGTATTCGGTTCGGCCACGGTGGCAGCCGGATGGTGCCGGGCCGCAACCAGTACAGGATGGAGCCCATCGGCGGAAAGAACCGGTTGTTCAGCGGCCCGAAGCCGCAGCCCAGACCGACCACCTCGAACAGCATGGTGAACAGCACCACCTTTTCGAACGCGATCGGCTCGGCGTACCAGTGCGCCACATCGTTGAACCCGCCCAATCCCTTGGTCGTCACCGCCAGTAGCCACGCCACCAGGATGTACAGGCCGATTTTGACGACGTAGAACAGGTGCAGCAGGACCGGGGTGCCGAAGCCGACTTCGGCCCAGTGCCGGGCCATCGGGACGATTCGCTCAGCGCGGGTGCCCTTGCTCCACTCCTCGAAGTCGATTTGCGGAGTGTCCTGTTTGAGGAATCCCATGGCGGAAAGATTAGAACGTGTTCTAGCTGGTGTGGCCGGGTTCGTGGCAACAAACGCAGCCTTGACTACTACTGTCAGTAGTAGTAATTGTTGTTTCAGCGGCGGACACCGTGGTTCGTTCGCACCGAGGGTGGTGATCCGCGATGACCGACCAACACCGGTACCCGCGACATCCGTTCCTGCGCTGGGCGGCGGCCGCCTTCTTCATCGGGTGGGGCATTCACGCCCTCGACCATCTGCGCCGCGGCATGTCGGCATCACCGCCGTTCATCATGGCCATCGGTGCCGTACAAGGTGTGCTGGTCGCGGTCGCGTTGGTCATGGTTGTCGCCCACCGCTCCCGTGCGCCGATGGCGGCTGTGCTGGTTGGATTCGGCAGCGCGGTTGGATTCAGCTATGCCCACCTGCTGCCGACCGTCCTGAGGGGTTATCAGGACAGCTTCATCTCGGCGCCCCACATCAACGTGAACTGGTTCTCCTGGTTATCGGCCCTGACCGAAATCAGCACCGCCCTGGTCTTCGGCTTCGCCGGTGTCGAGGCAGTGCAGAATCGGGGTGTCACCGGCATCCTGTTCTTCGACGGCACGTGCGGCATGTGCACCCGGACGCATGACTTCCTGTTGCGCGTTGACAAAACCGGCGGGCTCCGCTCCGAAGCGCTGCAAAGCGCCGGAGCAGCCGAACGACTCGGCGTCGAACCGTCACATCTGCTTGACGCCGTCCGCTGGTTGGACTCTTCGGGGAAGGTCTATTCCGGCGCGGAAGCCGCCAACGCGGCGTTGTCGAGTGCGATCGGAACCAGGTTGCCGCTGTTGGTGTACCGAGTTCCCGGCATCCGATTCGTCGAAGACATCGCCTACCGCTGGGTGGCGGCAAATCGGCATCGCTTTCCCGGGACGACGCCCTACTGCCAGTCACATCCCGCCGCCTGCTGAATCCGGTGGCGGATCATGTAACGAGGCGTTGGCACGCCGCAACAGCCCGCGGACGCCGGGGCGCGAATGACGACCCCCACCCGATGTGTGGCGGGGAAGGTGTAAGTCGTTGCTGTCAGCCGAGTACGACCAGCAGATCGCCACCTTCGAGCTGCGTGGTGGCCGACACGACGACGCGTTGCACCGTGCCGGCTTCCGGTGCGGTGATGGCGGCTTCCATCTTCATCGCTTCGATAGTGGCGATGGTCTGGCCGGCCTCGACCTGGTCACCCGCGGCGACGGTCACGGTGACAACCCCGGCGAACGGCGCTGCAATGTGGCCGGGATTGCCGCGATCGGCCTTCTCGGCTGCGGGTACGTCGGCGGCGATGTTACGGTCGCGCACCAGTACCGGGCGCAATTGGCCGTTGAGAATGCACATCACGGTGCGCATCCCGCGCTCATCAGCGTCGGAGATCGCCTCGAGCCCGATGATCAGTTCGACGCCCTTCTCCAGTTGCACCCGGTGTTCGTCGCCGTGGCGCAGGCCGTAGAAGAACTGGTTGGCGCTCAATCGTGACGTGTCGCCGAATTCCTCGCTGTGAGCCAGGAATTCCTTCGTCGGCCCGGGAAACAGCAGTTGGTTCAGCGTGGCCTGCCGCAACGTGCCGGGTTTCGCCAACGCGGCCTCGTCTTCGTAACTGAGCTCCTTTTCTGGCTTCCCGGGACGACGGCCCTCAAGGGCCTTGCTGCGGAACGGTTCCGGCCAGCCACCCGGCGGGTCGCCGAGCTCGCCCCGCAGGAAGCCGATCACCGAGTCCGGAATGTCGTAGCGTCCCGGGTCGGCGGCGAATTCCTCGGCGGAGACACCCGTTCCTACCAAGGCCAGCGCGAGATCACCGACCACTTTGCTGGATGGCGTCACTTTGACCAGCCTGCCCAGCATCCGGTCAGCAGCAGCGTAATTGGCTTCGACGTCTTCGAACCGGTCGCCCAGCCCCAGCGCGATCGCCTGCTGGCGCAGATTCGACAACTGTCCGCCCGGGATTTCGTGCGTGTAGACGCGGCCGGTCGGCGCGGGCAGTCCGGTTTCGAAGGGCCGGTACACCTTTCGCAGCGCCTCCCAGAACGGCTCCAGATCACACACCGCCGGCAAAGACAACCCGGTGTCGTATTCGGTGTGCGCGGCCGCGGCCACGATTGAACTCAGCGCCGGCTGGCTGGTGGTGCCGGCCATCGGCGCGGCAGCACCGTCGACGGCGTCGGCACCGGCGTGCCAGGCGGCCACATAGGAGGCCAGCTGGCCACCCGGCGTGTCATGAGTGTGCACATGCACCGGCAGGGCGAACCGCGACTTCAGCGCGCTGACCAGAGTCGCGGCGGCAGGCGCCCGCAGCAGACCGGCCATGTCCTTGATCGCCAGTACATGTGCGCCCGCCTCGACGATCTGGTCGGCCAACTTCAGGTAATAGTCAAGCGTGTAAAGGTTTTCGGCCGGATCGCTCAGATCACCGGTGTAGGACATGGCGACTTCGGCGACGGCGGTGCCGGTTTCGGCGACCGCGTCGATGGCCGGACGCATCGAGTCGACGTTGTTCAGCGCGTCGAAGATCCGGAAGATATCTACGCCGGTGGCCGCGGCCTCCTGCACGAACGCCGACGTGACCGTCTCCGGGTAAGGTGTGTAGCCGACGGTGTTGCGTCCGCGCAGCAGCATCTGCAGGCAGATGTTGGGCAGTGCTTCGCGCAACGCAGCCAGCCGCTCCCACGGGTCCTCTTTCAAAAAGCGGAGCGCCACATCGTATGTCGCACCGCCCCAGCATTCGATGGACAACAGCTGCGGCGTCATCCGGGCGATATGCGGCGCCACCATCAGCAGGCCGGTGGTGCGCAGCCGGGTCGCCAGCAGAGATTGATGCGCGTCACGGAAGGTGGTGTCGGTGACGCCGACTGCGCGCGACTCACGCAGCCAGGCTGCGAATCGCTGGGGTCCGAGTTCGGTCAGCCGCTGTTTCGATCCCGCCGGCGGGTCGGACGACAAGTCCGAGAAATCTATGTCGGGCAGCTTGTCCTGCGGATACACCGCCGACGGACGTTCCCCGTGCGGCTTGTTGACCGTGACGTCGGCCAGGTAGTTCAAAATCTTGGTGCCGCGGTCGGCCGAGCTGCGCGCGGTCAGTAGCTGCGGCCGTTGGTCGATGAACGACGTGGTGACACGCCCGGATTGGAAATCCGGGTCTTCGAGGACGGCTTGCAGGAACGGGATGTTCGTCGAGACGCCACGGATGCGGAACTCCGCCAGCGCGCGACGCGCACGACGGACGGCTGCGCCGAAATCACGGCCCCGGCAGGTCAGTTTGATGAGCATCGAATCGAAGTAGGCGCTGACCTCCGCTCCGAGAGTGGTGCCCCCGTCCAGTCGGATACCCGCCCCGCCCGGGCTGCGGTAGGCGGTGACGCGTCCGGTGTCCGGGCGGAAATTGTTCGCCGGGTCCTCAGTGGTGATCCGGCATTGCAACGCCGCGCCGCGCGCAACTACCGAATCTTGGCTCAAGCCAAGCTCGTCGAGAGTCTGCCCGGCGGCGATCCGCAGTTGGGATGACACCAGGTCGACGTCGGTGATCTCCTCGGTGACGGTGTGTTCGACCTGGATGCGGGGGTTCATCTCGATGAATACGTGGTGGCCGTTCTCGTCGAGCAGAAATTCCACGGTGCCCGCACAGCTGTATCCGATCTGACGGGCGAACGCGACCGCATCGGCGCAGATCCTCTCGCGCACTGCAAGGTTCAAGTTCTGTGCGGGCGCGATCTCGATCACCTTCTGGTGCCGGCGTTGCACGCTGCAATCCCGCTCAAAGAGGTGGATCACGTTACCGCCGCTGTCGGCGAGGATTTGCACCTCGATGTGCCGCGGGTTGAGCACCGCCTGCTCGAGAAACACCGTCGGATCGCCAAACGCCGATTCCGCTTCGCGGCTGGCCGCCTCGATGGCCTCCGGAAGCGCTGCAGCGTCGGTGACCCGGCGCATGCCGCGGCCACCACCGCCGGCGACCGCCTTGACGAACAATGGGAAAGGTATCGACTCGGCGGCTACCACCAGTTCGTCCACCGAGGCCGAGGGTGCCGACGAAATCAGCACCGGAAGGCCCGCGGCCCGCGCCGCCGCGATCGCCCGGGACTTGTTGCCGGTGAGTTCCAGGACCTCTGCGCTCGGGCCGACGAAAGTGATGTGGGCCGCCGCGCAAGCGGCCGCCAGGTCGGGATTCTCCGATAAGAAGCCATAGCCGGGGTAGATCGCGTCGGCGCCGCACGCCAGCGCCGTCTCGACGATCTCGTCAACCGACAGATAGGCCCGGACGGGATGGCCTTCTGCACCGATCTGATACGACTCGTCGGCCTTCAGTCGGTGCAGCGAATTACGGTCCTCATACGGATACACCGCAACAGTCGCCACACCGAGTTCATAGGCCGCACGAAAAGCGCGGATCGCGATCTCCCCGCGATTGGCGACCAGAACCTTGGAGAACACGGTGTCAGGATAGAGCGCGTCAGGACATTGAGCGCTGCGCGGCGTCCTCACTGATAGCCAGGTGACCTCGACGCAGATCGAAGAACTAGTTGCCCGGATGCCCGGAATCGGGCAGACCCCGGTGAGCCTGCAGCGACGCATGCACGACACCACCGCCGAGCTTGAAGCGCTGCACGGGCAAGCCGGCATGGAACTCACCGACACCGAGGCGATTGTGCCGATCGGGGCCGGCTGCAAAATTTGCAATCGGTCGGCATGCCCGCAGCGGGCGTTCCCCTACCTCGGGCGGCCCGTGCGCGTCGATCCCCACATCAGCAGCGACCTACCTTATTCGCCGACTACTGAGCCTGCTTAACCGGCGGCCGGTAGAAGAAGAGCAACAGACCCAGTGCACCGGCCAGACCCAACAGCACCGACACCAGCAGACCGCCCCAGCCGTAGAGCCAGTCAGGCCAGTGCGAGCCGAAAAGCACCCGGTCCAGGCTGAACCTGCCCGCACCCGTCGTTGCCACCGCGACGGCGGCCACCGCGAGCACCAGGTTGTACTCCCAGCCTTCCTTGACGATGAAGAACCCGTTGGGGCGGTGCACCGTCCACGCGGCAACCAGCATCAGAGAAACGAAGCCGGCGGCTGGGATCGGGGTGAGCAACCCGGCAGCCATACCCAACCCGGCCGACACCTCGGTGGTGGCGGCGACCGCCGCGTGAAACTTCCCGGGCTTCATACCGATGCTTTCGAACCAGCGCGCGGTCCCCGGAATCCGCCCGCCGCCGAAGAACTTGTTGAAGCCGTGGGCCGCCAGCGTCAGCCCCAGCACGAGCCGCAGGATCAATAGCCCCACGTCGAAGGCAGTGTTATAGGCAGTCATACCCGCAAACCTAGAACACCTCGCGCCCGGGCGTGGCGGCGGCTACACCGGGGCAGGCGGCTGCGGCACGTCCCGCAGGCAAGCGTTGAGGCGTAGGCCCGACGGGTAACCTCAGGGCGTGTCAGGACACGCCTTCACCGGGTCATCGTGCGAATGCACCGTGACTTTGCTGGACGGCACTGCCGGGCTGCCGCGGGAGACGCTCGGCAACAAGGGCTACGGCATCGACGCGATGCGCAGCCACGGCCTTCCGGTGCCTCCGGCGTTCTGCATCACCACCGAGGTGGGCGTCCGCTATCTCGCCGACCCCACCGCGACCATGGACGCCGTCTGGCAAGACGTGCTGGACCGGATCAAGTGGCTGGAGACCGAGACCTCGCGCACCTTCGGGCGCGGCTCATGTCCATTGCTGGTCAGCGTGCGCTCCAGTGCCGCGCGGTCAATGCCCGGGATGATGGATACCGTTCTCGACCTCGGCATAGACGATGCTGTCGAACAGGCGCTCGCCGCGGCGAGCACGCCGGCGTTCGCCCACGACACCCGCGAGCGATTCACCCGGATGTATCGGCGTGTCGTAGCCAGCAGCGACGTGGCCACCGATCCCTACGCTCAGTTGCGCATCGCGATTGAAGCGGTGTTCGCCTCGTGGAACTCAGTCCGCGCAACCGCTTACCGCGCCCACCACGGCATCGATGACCTCGGCGGTACAGCGGTAGTGGTGCAGGCGATGGTTTTCGGCAATATAAGCGCCCATTCCGGTGCGGGAGTGTTCTTCTCCCGCAACCCGATCACCGGTTCCGCGGAACGGTTCGGCGAGTGGTTACCCGGCGGCCAGGGCGACGACGTGGTGTCAGGGACGTTCGATGTGCGGCCCATCGCCGCCTTGCGCGAGAAACAACCCTCGGTCTACGACGAGTTGGTAGCCGCCGCCGACACATTGGAGCGGCTCGAGTGCGACATCCAGGAAATCGAGTTCACCGTCGAAGAGGGCAAGCTGTGGCTGCTGCAAACCCGTGCCGCTGAACGATCAGCCCAAGCGGCCGTGCGGGTGGCGTTGCAACTGTGCCGTGAGGGGCTCATCGACGAGCAGGAAACCCTGCGCAGGGTTACCCCGACGCACGTCGAAACGCTGCTGCTGCCGTCGCTGCAACCCGAAAAGCAGCTCGGCGCAACAATGCTGGCCAAGGGGCTGCCCGCCTGTCCGGGGGTGGTGTCGGGCCGGGCCTACACCGATGTCGACGAAGCGCTGGCCGCGGCCGAAGCGGGTGAGGACGTCATCCTGGTCCGCAACCACACCAGCCCCGACGACGTCCACGGCATGCTGGCCGCGCGCGGTGTCGTCACCGAGGTCGGCGGTGCTTCCAGCCACGCTGCCGTGGTCAGCCGCGAACTGGGCCGGGTCGCCGTGGTCGGTTGCGGCCAAGGTGCAGCCGCCGCGCTCACCGGCAAGTTCGTGACCGTCGACGGCAACAACGGCGAGGTGCGCGAGGGGGTTCTCGAGCTGTCCGGGTGGTCGGAAGCCGAGACACCGGAATTGCGCGAACTGGCTGACATCGCCAAGCGAGTAACACCTTTGAATGCGCATGCTCAGGGTGAGTCGCTGCTCGCCATGCTTACTTCGCTGCGGCCCGTCGATAAGGGCACCCGGTGACCTCCCGTGCCGATATCGCCGAATTGGCGGTGCTGCAGGCGGTCCGGCTGAAAGGCCGGGTAAGCGTTGCTGCCCTGGCCGACACCCTGGGCGAAGACGCGGCCGCCGTCAACCACGCCGTCGAGCGGCTGACCGAGGCGGGATTGCTGGTCCGCGACAAGACGTTCAGACTCAGCGGCCAGGGTCGCGCCCGGCTCGCCGAACTACTCGCCGCCGAACGCCGGCACGTCGACCGGGCTGCACTTACCAACGCCCACAATATGTTTCGCAACGTTAATGCGGAATTCAAAGCCGCTGTCACGGATTGGCAGCTCAAGGACGGCGAGCCTAACAGCCACGACGACGCCGACTACGACGCGGCCATAGTCGCCCGTATCGACAGCGTGCACCGAACGGTGCTGCCGACCCTGGCGGCGGCCGCCGCACAGTTGCCGCGGCTGAGCGGCTACTCCGTCAAGTTGCAGCAGGCGCTCGATAAGGTCAAGGCCGGCGACACCACTTGGCTCACCCGGCCGATTGTCGACTCCTACCACACTGTGTGGTTCGAGTTGCACGAAGAGCTGATCGCCGCGGCCGGGCTCACTCGGGAGGCGGAAGCCAGAAGCGGCCACGCGCAATAACCTTGAGCTAAAGAGCTCGGTCAAGCCGGTGCAGGTAGCCGTCGAGGTCGCCGAGGGCCGACTCCGCCGCGTGCACGCTGATCACCACCGTCTCGCCGATGCCGTGCACCCCGTGGGTCAGGCCCATCACCGGTGAGAGCGCGGGGCAGCCGGCCGTGAACAGCACAGGCGCACCGCCGAACTGCAGATCGGCGGCCCCGCGGTTCACGCTGGACACCACCGTGTTGCTGGACACCCGTGCTGGCCGAACCTCGGCATCGAACTGCGCGACGCCCCAGCGCAGCAGCGGCGCGGGTATGGCGGCGAATGCCCGGTCACCCGCGCGGACTGCGGGGTGCGCGGCGCGGCGTCGGCCGTTGGCCAAATCCGTGGCGATCCGCTCAGCGCGGATGTCGGTCGAAAGCTGCGGATACAGCCCGACCGTGACGTTGCTGAAATGGTTATTCGCCTGCCGCATCGTTTTTTTGGCCATCGGTACCTCGGCTCTGAGTTGATCGACGTGTCCACCGAGGTGCTCTGCGAGCGCAGCGGACACCGCGGTCAGCACGCTGACGGTGACGGTCCGCCCGCGCAGTTGCCCGCGGCGCCGCACCAGGGTGCGCATTTGGCGGGCGCCGGCCGGTCGGGCGTTGGTGGTCAGCGGCGGGCTGGGTACGGGCGGCCGGACCAACAACCCGTCGCGAATATCGCTGACCATTTCGCGATGGGTGCGGGCCGCGTCCACAACCCGCCGCGGCAGGCAGCCCGGCGACGGCGAAGACACCGGCGGCACCGGCGCGGCCCGGCCGAACAGCCACCCGGCCAGGGCGGCGGCGCGGGTGCCGTCGGCGAGCACATGACCGACTTGCATGACCGCGACGGTGCCCGGCGCAAGGCCGGTCGGGATGCTCGAACACCGGTGAATAGGTGCAGCCGCCAGGGCGTCCGTCGAACGTCGAGCTGCTGATTGGCAAGGCCGACCACGGCGTCCAGGCAGCCGTCCCAGGAATCGTCGGCAAGCTCGTGGACGACGACCTGCGCTGGCACGTCGGCGCCCGACACCCACTCCGGGTAGGTCAACAGGCATCCGTCGTCGACCCGCAAGGTAAGTCAAGACAGGCGTGGGCACGGCCGCGAACCTCGTCGATCGCACGGCTGAGCGGTTTCGGCTCGCCGTCGAAGGCGTAGAGGAGGAATTGATCATCGGGCACCTTGGCCAACATCCAATAGAACTGCGCGTCGACGGCGGTCATCCGGGCGGCCATAGCTGGTGCGAGCCTACGTGGGTCGCTGCGTCCTTCGTCGTCTGTTCTTACGACGCTAACCGGGCGAGCCGATGAACTTCAGCACCAGCTCGGCTACCTGCTCCGGCTGATCGACTGCAGGAAGTGGCCGCGTGGTCGACGATCGCGACGTCGCCGCCTTGGGGGCAGCACCTTCTCCGTCCAGTGTGCGAAGGAGCGGGTCGGCGTATGCGCCGGCGGGCGGGCGTTACGGGCGGTGGCCCGGTAGGACCCGAGAGCGGCGCGCCAGCTTTCCGGTGTCCCGATCGCGGCGTCAACGTGGCGCGCGCCCGCCTCCGGGCCCCCGCCGACACGTT